>NZ_KE387233.1:31869-119560 GCF_000430745.1 Fictibacillus gelatini DSM 15865
CATCGTGTTTACAATGCATTTCGCTTACCAAAGTGGGGATGTATTTTTTAGGAAAAAGCATTTTTGAAAATTTCTTGGACTTTTTCAGTGACCTCAGAGCGAGACCTGAAATTGTCCAGGAGAGGCGTTCTCAAGGACAAAAACACGAGAGCGAGACCTGAAATTGTCCAAGAGAGGCGTTCTCAAGGACAAAAACACGGGGAGCGAGGCCTATTTTTTCAAGAGACGGAATTCTCAAGGACAAATTTCATGTCGCGGACATTAATTTTCTTCAATAAAGTCTTGATTAAAGACATTCTTCCTAAAAAATCCGATGTGAAATGCATTTAACGGAGGGCTTCGCTACTAGAAAAGAAACAAAACAATTTCTTATCTATGTTTAGAGAGATCGATTAAACGGAAATAGTAATAGTAATCACAATTAAGCAGCTGTGCACTATTTCCAAAAAAAATTAAGGCAAAACACTTGAAAGTCAAAAAAGGTCAAAGTATAATGTAGTCAGAAGGTCAAAGAAAGTCAAAGTCAAAAACGACTATAAACTTTTGGCCTTTTATTTTCAGATAGAAAGAGGAGGAGTACTTATGCGTTGTGAACAATGTAAAGTAAATCCTGCTACAATTCACATGAACATCGTGATTAATAATGAAAGAAAAGAAATGACATTATGCTCAGATTGCTACAATAAAGTGAAACAATCAATGAAAATACCGGATGGTTTTAATCAATTTTCATCCTTTGATGATTTCTTTAAACAAATGATGGGAAACTCAATGAATGCTGGTTTCCACTCATCTCAAGCAAAAACCCAAACACAAACGAAGCATCGTGGCGGAGGCGGCTTCATAGACCAATTCGGCCGAAATTTAAGCGATGCAGCGAAATCAGGTTTGATTGATCCGGTCATCGGCCGTGAAGATGAAATTAACCGTGTTATTGAGATTTTAAACCGCCGCAATAAAAACAACCCTGTTTTAATTGGTGAACCGGGTGTCGGTAAAACGGCGATTGCCGAAGGACTAGCCTTGAAAATTGCAGAAGGCAGCGTGCCGGCGAAGCTTTTGAAAAAAGAAGTTTATCTTTTAGATGTCGCATCACTTGTTGCCAATACAGGCATTCGCGGCCAATTTGAAGAGCGGATGAAACAATTGATCAGCGAACTTCAAAACCGCAAAAACGTCATTCTATTTATTGATGAAATCCATCAATTAGTAGGTGCGGGTTCTGCGGAAGGTTCAATGGATGCAGGCAACATTTTAAAACCGGCGTTAGCCCGCGGCGAGCTTCAAGTCATTGGGGCAACGACTTTAAAAGAATACCGTCAAATTGAAAAAGACGCTGCTCTTGAACGTCGTTTCCAACCAATTATCGTCAATGAGCCAACGCCGGAAAAAACGCTCGAAATTCTTAAAGGGCTTGCAGCAAAATATGAAGACTTCCATGAAGTAAAATTCTCAGAAGATGCATTAAAAGCGTGCGTTACGTTATCTCACCGCTATATCCAGGACCGCTTTTTGCCTGATAAAGCGATTGACTTAATGGATGAAGCGGGATCCAAGCTCAACCTTCTTCACGTCAATGAAGAAAAAGGCGCAATTGAAGCACGTTTAGAAGAAATTGTCGGTGAAAAAGAAAAAGCGGCAATGGAAGAAAACTATGAGCTTGCAGCGAAACTTCGCCAGGAAGAATTGCAGCTCGAGGAAAAATTAAAAGAGAAAAGTGAAGCCAACAAGGCGGTTGTCACTGCAAGCGACATTCAAAAAATCGTTGAAGAAAAAACAGGCATCCCTGTCCGCAAACTTCAAATCGATGAACAATCAAAAATGAAAAATTTAGCAAAACATTTATCAAGCAGAGTGATCGGGCAGGATGAAGCGGTCGAAAAAGTGGCAAAAGCGATTCGCCGCAGCCGTGCAGGTCTAAAGAAAAAAGACCGTCCAATTGGATCATTCTTATTCGTTGGACCAACCGGCGTCGGTAAAACGGAGTTGACGAAAGCTCTTGCCGAAGAATTATTCGGTGATAAGGACGCAATGATACGTCTTGACATGAGCGAATATATGGAAAAACATGCGGTGTCTAAACTGATCGGTTCACCTCCAGGCTACGTTGGATTTGAAGAAGCCGGACAATTAACCGAACAAGTGCGCCGCAAGCCATACAGCATCATTTTATTGGACGAAATTGAAAAAGCGCACCCTGACGTCCAGCATATGTTCTTGCAAATTCTTGAAGACGGCCGTCTAACCGATAGCCAGGGACGTACGGTAAGCTTTAAGGATACAGTCATCATTATGACATCTAATGCAGGTTCCGGTATGAAACAAACGAAACCGCTTGGATTTAACCAGACGGAAAAAGAAAAAGAAACGAACATCTTAGATTCGCTTAAAATGTTCTTCAAACCGGAATTCTTAAACCGTTTTGACAGCATTGTCCAATTCCAATCTCTTAAAGAAGAGCATCTTCTTGCAATTGTGGATTTAATGCTGGAAGAACTTAATGAAAATCTTAAAGAACAAGATATCACAGTAACATTTACGGATGAAGCGAAAAAGAAAATCGCTGAACTTGGCTACCATCCAGCTTTTGGTGCACGACCATTGCGCCGTATCATTCAGGAAAAAGTGGAAGACCAAATCGCAGATCGATTGCTTGATGAAGAAAATGTTCACGAATTAAAAGTCGATGTTCATGACGATCAAATTGTAGTAGTAAAATAATTTCCCCAAACCCTGCAGAAGTATTTCTCCTGCAGGGTTTTTTGATTTACAATGATACATATAAGAAATTGATAAGGCTGGTAAGATCTATGACCATACAACTAATTAAGGATACATTATTACAAGTTCTAATGGTAGCCACACCGATATTTGTCTACCAGCATGTATATACAAGAAAAACACGGTGTATCGAACATACGCAAAATCGGACATTTTCGATCGGTATTCTTTGCAGTTTGCTTGTCATTTTATGCATGTCGCTTCCAATTATGGTGAAGGACGGTTTTGTCTTCGATTTTCGCATGCTTCCTGTCATCATCGGCATTTTATATGGGACTGCAAGCAGCGGATGGCTCGTTGCGGCAATTTACTTCATTTATCGTGTTACTCTTGGTGGACATGATTTAGCGATCATTTTAAGTATCGATTTATTGGTCATTTTAATTTCGTTTAGACTGGTGAATTATTATCACACGATGCGAGTCCGTGAAAAAATAATGATCGCTGGCTTCCTTGTGATTGTGTCGTCAATTTTGAAAACGGCATCTGTTACCGTTTTCCAGGACTCCTTTTATACGATTTTACCTTTTTTCGTTATTTTGTTCTTGATTCAATATTTCACCATGTTTTTTGCCGTTTATACGATTGAGAGCATTCGAAATACGGAAATCATGAGAGAGCGCATTCAACAAAGTGAAAAGACACAGGTAGTAAGCGAATTAGCAGCTTCCGTTGCCCACGAAATAAGAAACCCATTAACGACTACAAGAGGCTTTATTCAATTGATCTCAGAAAATGAATATTTACCAGCAAATGATAAGGAATTTATGAACCTTGCGATGGAAGAATTGGATCGAGCGGGCAGCATTATTAATGACTATTTGTCTCTCGCCAGGCCACAAGAGGAAAGGAAAGAAATTTTATCATTAAAGCAACAAGTCGAGAAATCAATTAATATTTTGCGTCCCTTTGCCACTCTTCACAATGTGAATTTGTACTTGACGGTTGTTCAAGATGTGATGGTGGAAGGAAACCCTGATCGTTTTCAACAGGCGCTTATCAATATGATTAAAAACGGGGTTGAATCGATTAAAGAAAAAGGGGATGTTCACCTTACTGTGAATAAAAGGAACTCAAAAGCGGTGTTAACGATTTGCGATACAGGTTCAGGAATGACAAAAGAAGAAATTTATCGTGCCGGCTCCCCGTTTTACTCAACGAAAGAAAAAGGAACCGGGCTCGGGTTAATGGTTACCTTCCGGATTATCGAATCGATGAAAGGGCGAATTCACATTCAAAGTGAACTCGGGAAGGGAACAGAATTTACCATCATTATCCCGGAGTTTCATTAATTCAGCACTTTATCACTGGAAGTGCTGTTCGTACAAAAAAAGGCCATGCTTGCGCATGGCGTTTTGTAGTATGTCTGGATGAAATTGCCCCTATTATTCCTTATTGTTGGAGCGAATAATGGTGACCACTAGTACTGAAAAGCTAATCATCAAAGACAATGCTTCAAATACTGTCATACCATTCCCCTCCCCAGTTTGGTAGTCGGGCAAGTCCGTTACAAGAAGTAGAGAAAAAAATTAGATTGTATGTTCCTATTTTATCCCGGTTGCAAAAATTGAACAAGAACCATTAAGACTATTTCCGAAGTTTTCCAATAGTTCGTAAGTATTATTTTGCTACAATAATTTTATGTTCGAAAAGTTAAATGGATGTTCCAATTTTTATGACCCGACAAAAGTCCTAGACTTATAAAAAGTGACCCATCTATTGGTAGTAGATGGGCCGTTTTATTGTTTTGAAAAAGGAATTTCTAAAATCTTGATCATCGCATTCGCGATTCGCCGGTGTCCGAGCTCGTTCGGGTGAATGGAATCATAGATCCACTTCTTTCGGTCTTCTGTTGTTAACACTTCACTGCTCGGAATGACGACAGTCGGCATATAGTCGGCAGCTGTTTCATAAGCGATTAAGTTCCAGTCACTTAAGAGCCGTTTGGTTGCTGGATAAAAAGATTCATCCGAATCAATTGCATTATACAACTCATTAGTAACAATAATTGCTTTTGGGTTTTCTTTCCGAATAAAATTAAAAATTTGATCCAAATGTTCAGCATAGTTTTCTTTAACAGTTTGATAATGTTGAATCGCTTCGACAGGTCCGTCCTTTAATGCCGTTTTCACAAGATCATTGCCGCCAATATTAATGGTTATTAAGTCAGCGTTTTGAATTTTCTCTTTTAATAATCTCCCTTGAATAAATTGGAGCAAATCCGCGCTCGTAAAACCGGAAACCCCTTGATTATCAACTAGAACTTTCTTGCCGGTCAAGTCGGCCAGTTGCCTGCTTGCAATAGCTGCAAATCCGCCATCGGTAGAACCCTTTCCTTTTGCGACGGAATCTCCAAGGATAAGGTGCCGGATTGTCGGTTTTTTAAGATTTTTTAGATGATCTATATAGGTGACGTTTGTCTTATCTTTTGTCGTAACAGGAGCGGCCGAGTGAGACTTTATCCAATAAATCTTCATTTGCGGATAAAAGAACCATGCAAAACCTGCGATGATAAGGCAGAGGAAACTAATAAGAAACCAATATCTTTTTTTCAACATCAATCCACCTTTCAGAATAATCATTGTAATACAATAATATTCCCGTTTCAACGATTGTTATGAGGAGATTGATGGATCGATTGGCAGGCAAGCCTGTTTATTCCTGATCCTTCCTTTCGTAATGACACTTGTCCATGCCGTCATTCTTCATTCGACATATAGTAAAGAGAGGGTATTCAAATTCCTTTGAAGGAGATGGTTTTTTTTGAAAGAATACTACTATCAGCTTTGCGTTCAACATATTGGTAAACCGGTTGAAATTAAGCTGCACGATGGGAATGTGCATACAGGCGTTATTAAAAGAGTAGATCCGGAGACGGTTTACTTGATGCCAATCCAGAGCGGAGAAGAGCGCATATTTCCATTTCTGGGTGGAACCCTTTTAGGTCTTGGATTAGGGTCAATTGCCGGATTTGGATTAGCTCCCGGATTTTATGGAGCTCCTTACTATGGATACGGATATGGCTATGGTTACGGCCTTCCTCCCTATGGCCCGGTCGTATGGTGAATTTCAGGATCCCGGAATCTCCGGGGTTCCTTTTTTATTTATGAAAAAGAAGGTTTATGGGGAAGGTTTATGCCACAACGTATGGAATAAATGAATGCTTGGAAAAGATAATAGTGGTTGCAAGGAGTGATGGAAGTGGAATTTCAAAAGCTTCATGACAAAACGCAGTTGGATGCCTATATGAAAATCATTTCAACGGCGTATCCCGGGTTTAAAACGCCACCTTCACAATTAAGGGGATGGCTGGATGAAATAAATGAATCAAATGATCAAGCATTATACGGCATCATGAAAGGTGATCGTTTGGCTGCAGGCGTCCGATTAATTGAGTTCGATTTAAACGTGGCCGGCACGATTGTGAAAGCCGGTGGAATTGGGCTTGTTGCAGTCGATATTTTGCAGCGCAAGCAAGGTGTTGCCAGAGAACTATTGCTTCAGTCGCTTTATTTTTTTAAGAAAAAAGGAATCTCAATCGTCACCCTTTATCCATTTGATACGGGATTTTATAAAAAGATGGGGTTCGGTCATGGGACACAAATCTCACAATATAAAATTAGACCGGGAAGCTTCCCGAGATATTGCGGGACCGAACATCTCGTTCTTCTTGAAGATACGGATGAAAATCGGAAAGAGGTAGCTGCCTGCTATAATCGAATGTTCAAAAAAACAAATGGGATGACCGGACGGATTGACGCTAACATGACTAGCTTATTTAGAGAAGGCAACCACATTATCGCCTATAAAGAGGGGAAAAATATTAAAGGATATATGGCGTTTACATACAAAAGCGAAGCAACATTTGTGAATGATCTTCTCGTGAAGGAATTCATTTATGAATCACCGCAAGTTCTTAATGAAATGATGGCTTTCTTCCATTCTCAAAAAGATCAAATAAAACGAGTGATCATTCAGACAACAGATGAACATTTTCGATATGTCGTCCCTGATGCGAGCAATGGAGAGAGTAGCGCGTTTGATTCCATTTACCTGGAATCGCACGTGACGGCAGGGGGGATGATGTATCGAATCATCGATATCGAACGGTTTTTTCAAACGATTCAGGAGAGAAACTTTAATAACATGAATGGCACACTGAAATTAACAGTAAAAGACCCGTTCCTTGCAGAAAATTCACAGAGCATCATTATTACATTTTCTGACGGGAAGCCTATAGTAGATGCAAATGCCGAATATAAAGTAGAGCTTCGAATCAATATAGATGATTTCTCTTCCTTGCTCATGGGGGCAATAGATGTTAAAGCATTGCTACGGTATGGACTTGCCACCATTTCTGATGAGCGCTTTTCCGATAGTTTGAACGACCTGTTTAAAGTGGAGCAAAAGCCAATATGTACAACAAGTTTTTAAAATCGTCTTTCAATTTTAGATGAATTAGTGTATGATAAGTTCAATTCAGTGGGAGGTATTCGAAATGAATAACATCATAACCCTCATGCAACTTCATCATCACACGTAACCCTTGGACCCGGGAAAAATTTTTCTCGCAGGTACAAGGGTTATTCCCGTTGTACCTGCGAGCTTAGCGCCCTGCAGGTATTTTTATACTTGCAGGGCTTTTTTAATTGGGCTCTTTCTACTCAAAACGGCGTATTATTGTCTGAATTTCAAGATTTATTATCTAAACCGTCGGCGATATTGTCTAAAATGAGCCATTTATTGTCCGTAGTTCTACATTTATTTTCTAGAGGAGGATGTACGAATGGAAACCGTTTTAAAAAATGTAAAGGGAACAGTAGATTATTTGCCTCAAGAGCAGGCTCTGCGAAACCGCATCAAACGGGTGTTGGAAGATGTTTTTCAAATATATGGCGCAAGGCCATTGGAGACACCGATATTAAATTATTTTGATATAATGGCGTCAAAATACGGGGGCGGGGCAGAAATTTTAAAAGAAGTGTACCAACTGACTGACCAGGGGGAGCGCCGACTGGCATTGCGATATGATTTAACCATTCCGTTTGCGAAGGTGATTGGAATGAATCCCGAAATGCGTTTTCCGCTCAAACGGTATGAGATGGGAAAAGTCTTTCGCGATGGTCCGGTGAAAAAAGGGCGATTCCGCGAGTTTGAACAGTGTGACGTTGATGTGGTCGGCATCCAATCAATGGCGGCCGAAGCAGACCTTATGATGATGGCGTTGGATGTCTTTAATGAACTTGACCTTGATGTAACCATTCAATTTAACAACCGTAAGCTTCTTTCTGGATGGCTAGAAAGCTTGAATGTGAATGAGGAGCAAACGAGCGATGTCATTTTAACCCTTGATAAGCTTGAAAAAATTGGAGCGGACGGAGTGAAGGAAGAATTAATGGAAAAGCAAATTGAGGCTGAAACGGTAAAAACGCTTGAAACATTTATAGAAGATGCTGCTGAACAAAATATAAATTCCTTTCGACGTATAGCATCCAATGAGTTAATGAAAGAAGGGCTGGCTGAAATTGAAGAATTAACAGCTTATTTAGAGGCACTCGGAATAGCAGAAAAAGCCGTCTTTAACCCGTTTTTGGCACGAGGGTTGGACATTTACACAGGAACGGTTTACGAAATCTTTTTATCGGATGGAGCCATTACATCAAGTATTGGGAGCGGCGGAAGGTATGATTCGATTATCGGCAACTTCCTGCAAAACGGAAAAGTCTACCCGACAGTCGGCATTTCGTTTGGCCTGGATGTCATATACACCGCTTTAAAGGACAAAAAGAAAGATGCCCCTGTCTCGCTATTTGATGTGTATATCATTCCAATGGATACAACGACAGAATGTTTAAAGATCGCACGGCGGTTACGCCAAAAAGGAATAAAAACAGAAGTTGATTTAACAGGCAGACGATTAAAGAAGTCACTTGATTATGCCAATAAAGAAAACATCCCGTTTGTCCTTCTGTTCGGCGAAAATGAGCGAACAGAAAATAAAGTGATGGTAAAACAAATGAAAACTGGCATACAAGAAAAGGTGCCACTGGACCAACTTGAAAATTATTTTGTAAACCTAATATAAAATGAAGTTGACAATGTGTAAGTTCCTTTTATAATAAAAACTAATAGGGGGAATTTATACATGAAATTACGAGACATGATGTTTATCGCTTTATTTGCCGCATTGATGTGCGTGTTAAGTTTTATCCCGCCAATTCCATTGCCTTTTACGCCGGTGCCCATTACACTACAAACAATCGGGGTCATGCTATCTGGTGCAGTGCTCGGAGCCCGATTAGGTGCGTTGAGTCAAGTTTTATTTTTGCTTATCGTAGCAGTCGGGGCGCCTGTACTTGCGGGTGGACGTGGCGGTATTTCCGTCTTTGTTGGGCCGAGTGCCGGCTATTTATTCGGTTTCCCGATTGCGGCGCTGCTGATCGGATTAATGGCCCGCACGGGAAAGAATCTTGCAGTCTGGAAATTGTTTATCATTAATTTTTTAGGTGGTGCGTTATTTTTATACTTATGCGGGGTCCCCGTAACGGCATTTGTGGCAGATATCGGACTCAAAGCGGCTGCCATTAGCGCAATTACTTATCTTCCGGGGGATTTGGCGAAAGCGATTATTGCGGCCTACCTGTCTGCAAAAATAAGAAAATCATGGTCGATCGATCAAAAACGCCCTTCAAGCGCGGCTTAGGTTTGTCAAATGACAAACCTTTTCTTCTTTTCATTGATACTATGATATGCTGAAAGTGAGGTGACATCTTATGCTCATAAGCGATATGTATTTACATGCTAAACCCGATCATTACGCAGTGGTTACAGATAAAAAAAGGATTACATATGCGGAATGGAAAAAACTTGTGGCGAAAATAGAGGTGGCGCTCCGTTCTGTCCATGCTGATAAACAGGAGCGGAAGATCGCCATACTATTACATAATTCAGTTGAGTTTTTGCAGCTTTTTGTTGGAGCGGCTCAAGCGGGCTGGATAGCAGTTCCGTTCGATTATAAATGGAGTTCAGGTGAAATTCAAAGTAACCTTAAGCTGGCGAAACCCGATATTCTTATTGTTGATCACATGTTGCAAAAGAAACTAGAGAAAGTGCCGGAACCTACACAGGTTATAGTATTGGGCGGAAAGGCCGACGAATTCCAGAAGTGGCTCAACAACCGAGAAACGGAATCAAAATCATACGAAGACGTTCCGGATACTGCACCGTTCTATATGGGATTTACTTCGGGAACAACAGGAACGCCGAAAGCATTCATCCGCTCCCACCGCTCGTGGGTAAAAAGCTTTGATTGCAGCATGAAGGAATTCGGGATTTCGGACAAAGATCATGTTCTTGTCCCTGGCCCGCTTGTTCATTCCCATTTTTTATATGCCGTCATCAGTACGTTGTTTATCGGCGGAACGGTTTATTTACTGAAAAAGTTTTCTCCGGCAAGCGTTTTTTCATTTTTATCAACGTATCCAATTACGACGATGTACATGGTTCCGACGATGTTCGAGGCATTGATTAAACATCGTCCGGATGGGATCGCGACCAATACGTTAACGAAGATCTTATCATCAGGGGCGAAATGGGAAAAAGATTCCAAACGAAAAATGAAGATGATGTTTCCATCGTCAGACTTATACGAGTTTTATGGCGCTTCAGAACTCAGTTTTGTCACTTTTTCAGGCCCGGAAGATACGAGAAGGAAGCCTGATTCAGTCGGTCGGCCGTTTCATAATGTCACCCTTTCGATTCAAAATAATGGACGCGAAGTCGGAATTGGTGAAATTGGGAAGCTGTATGTGCAAAGTGAGCAGCTCTTTATGGGCTACTATGAAAATGAAGAGGAAACGAACAAAGTCCTGCAACATGGCTGGGCAACCGTCGGCGATATGGCAAAGCGCGACGAAGATGGCTATATTTATTTAGTCGGCAGGGAAAAAAACATGATGATCTACGGTGGATTAAACGTTTATCCGGAAGAGATCGAAAAGACGATATTGCGACTTCCCGAAATTGAGGAAGCAGTTGTCCTTGGGATCGACGATAACTATTGGGGAGAAATCATTACCGCAGTGATCGTCGTAAAAAAGGGCTATACGATCGATCAGCGAACAATTAAAGCGCATTGCCGGACGCAGCTTGCCAATTATAAAGTGCCAAGAAACATTGTTTTTGTTGATTCGATTCCTTATACGACGAGCGGAAAGGCCGCTAGAGCAAAATTGAAAGAAGATTTACTGAAAAAGGAATTGGTTTGATGGATCATGCTGTAATTATCGGGGGAAAACGAACCGTTATCGGAAAAAAAGGCGGCATTTTAAAAAACGTGCCTCCAGAGAATCTTGCCGCTACCGTTATGAAAGAACTGGTAAAGCAATATTCGATCTCTCCTGAAGTAGTTTCTGATGTGATTCTTGGCAATGTTGTCGGCCCTGGAGGGAATATGGCAAGGTTATCAGCTTTGACGGCCGGCTTCCCGTTCTCCGTTCCCGGAGTAACGATCGACCGGCAATGTGGGTCGGGTCTTGAGGCAATTAACATCGCCTGCCGGTTGGTGCGATCAGGTGCGGGAGAGATTTATCTTGCCGGCGGTGTTGAAAGTTCAAGCCTTTCGCCATTTTCGAAGAGAGCCCGTTTTTCCCCAGATTCCATTGGAGATCCCGATATGGGGGCGGCTGCGGAAAACGTTGCCGAAAAATATAACGTATCAAGGGAAGAACAGGACGATTTTGCCCTCTTAAGCTACCAAAAGGCCATTGATTCGATTCAAAAAGGCCGGTTTATCAATGAGATTGTTCCAATGAACGGTATTCTCCATGACGAAGGGATCAATCTTCGCACCAATTATAAAAAACTGATCGGCCGGGCACGTCCTGTTTTTAAAGAAGGAGGAACGGTAACAGCAGCAAACTCGTGCGGCGTGAATGATGGAGCTGCGGTTGTTCTTGTTATGTCAGAAAAAAAGGCGGAGAGTCTTGGATTAACGCCTGCATTACGGTTTATCGATTCAGTCGTTGCCGGAGTCGACCCGAACTATCCCGGAGTCGGTCCGGTGCCAGCAGTTAAACAGCTGCTTACGCGAAATGGGCTTTCAGTTGATGACATTGATCTCGTAGAGCTCAACGAAGCATTCGCCGCTCAGGTGCTCGCTTCCATCAAGGAGTTAAACATCCCGATTGAAAAATTAAATAGGGGCGGAGGCGCGATTGCGTTCGGCCATCCGTATGGGGCTTCCGGTGCGATACTTGTTACCAGGCTTTGCTCCGAAATGAAACGAATGGGCGGAAAGTTCGGACTTGCAACGTTAGGAATCGGAGGCGGGATGGGACTGGCCACGTTATTTGAAAATATGCAGTAAGAGGTAGAGTTCGATACGATCTAAAAAATAAAAGAGCCCGGGATGTTCCCTGGCTCTTTGCAGCGTGGACATTTAGTCTTTAGGATTAATGATCGCAAGCACTTGATGGTCTTCCCACTTTCCGTTGATTTTAACATTTTTCAAGGCAATCCCTTCTTTATGGAACCCTGCTTTTTCCAATACCCTGATCGAAGCGATATTGTGGGGCATGACACCGGCCTCGATTCGATGCAGGTTTAACTCATTAAAGGCGTAATCTACGATCAGTTTGACAGTTTCTGTAGTATAGTCTTTGCTGTTTACCATGGATCATAGTGATTTCCTCAATAAAAGATAAATGTTTCTACAGTGAATGATAGTAACTGTTTTCTTTATTTTTCGTTTTTAGCAAAACAAAAGATAGCCCGGTGGAGAGGCAAATAAGACCGGCGCCGAACAAATAGACCATTCGGATCCCTGCGTACTCGGATATTGCCCCAACAATAATAATAGAAAGGCTCGATATCGTTGATAATAGGACATTGCGGCTGGCATAAACTTTGGGGAGCAATGTTGCATCGATATTCGTTTGAAATGCCGTTTGCTGGGCGACATCCCGAACCTGGTAGGCCGGCCCCATTAACACGCACAGTATAAGTGAAAGGCCAGGAATGCTGCTCATCCCATAAAGAAAAGTAAAAGCGCTAAAAAAAACTGAGCCCGTTGCCATGCTGAGAATAAGATTTTTTTGAATCGTTTTCGCCATATACAATGTTATCAATCCGCCTGCAATCGTTCCAATATAATAGCTTGCATTAATGTAACCCCACCATTCGTCGCCTTTATGAAGCAAAAATATCATGAACATTGCACTGTTCTTTCATGTTTATTGTAAGATCAAGTTGATAGAATCAGGCTCTAATGCATTTTCACATGAACCCCTTCCAATTTTGGTTCTTAGGATAAGAGCGACTTGAGTTTTGATACATTAACTTCAAATGTTTTAAGACGAAAGGGTTTCCTAATCTTGAGTTTCGTGTTATGATAGAGGGCAATAATCGAATAATTCAAACGCAACACTGGGGGGGCCTTTTTTGGCTGAGACTGAACGTTTCGTTCTAGACCCTTTGAACCTGATCTGGATTATGCCAGCGTAGGGAAGTGGGAAGCAGCCTTTACGGCTCTATTACATGTATTTTCAACCACTCCTTTATGCTGGAGTGGTTTTTTTGTGTATTGCTAGATTTCATAGTTTAAAAGGGGGAGATTCAAATCGATAGAGAGATTCACATCATATCAAATGGAATCGATGATCCGCTTGAATTCGCGAAAACGGCGGCCGAGATTCACTCTTTCATTACGGCGTTACATATTCGTGAAAAATCTAAGAGTGCCAGTGAAATTTACCTGTGTCTAAAAGCGCTTAAAGATTGTAATGTCCCATTGTCGAAAATGTATGTTAACGACCGTGCGGATATTGCATTAGCTGCCGGCGCAAAAGGGGTTCAACTCACCTATCAAAGTTTAGATGTCGCGCTTGTCAAATCTAGTTTCCCAGGTTTAAGAATTGGAAAATCCGTCCATTCAATTGAGGAAGCGCTGGAGGCAGAACGCCAGGGGGCCGATTATCTTATATACGGGCATATTTTCCCGACGGCTTCTAAACAGGGGCTGAACGCGAGAGGCTTACAGTCGCTGAACGAAATTACAAAAGCGGTGTCGATTCCGGTTGTTGCAATTGGCGGAATCACACCGGAGAGAACAAAAGACGTCCTTGCTGCAGGAGCTTCTGGAATCGCCGTTATGTCAGGTATTTGGGCGGCAGCTTCCCCAATTGAGGCGGCGGAACAATTTTACACGAAGGTCAGGAAAGAAGGAGAATAGATGACAACCAGCTATGATGTAATTGTTATAGGCGGAGGAGTGATCGGCAGCTCCATTGCCTTCCATTTAGCGAAAAGTAAAAGAAGCGTATTGCTTGTTGAAAAAGACCGAATCGGTAGCCAGGCATCAAAAGCGGCGGCCGGAATGCTCGGTGCCCAGGCGGAAATCCATGAGGCGGGACCTTTTTATGAAATGGCGAACGAGAGCAGAACTTTATTCCCATCAATAGCCGAAGAATTAAAAGAATATAGCGGCATTGATATTGGACTTGTGAATAAAGGCCTGTATAAAACGGCGCAAATGGAAGAAGAAGAGGCAGAGCTGAAACGGTTAATCGCTTTTCACAATCATGAAGGGCAGCAGGCAGAGTGGCTAGAGGCTGAAGACCTGCTCAAACGCGAACCGAACCTTTCCAAAAATGTGAGAGGGGCGATGTATCTGCCAAATGACGGTCATGTATTGCCGGCAGAATTAACGGCCGCTTTTGCCCGATCGGCTGCTGCATTAGGGACGGAAATAAAAGAGTTTACGGAAGTGACCCGTTTTCTTCAAGAAAACGGCAGAATCGCCGGAATTGAAACGAATCACGGCGTTTTTTATAGCGAGAACGTAGTTGCCACGTCAGGTGTCTGGACAGGAAAGTTACTGGAGCAAACAGGACTCGATGTTCCTCTATATCCGGTCAAAGGGGAATGTTTTTCAGTATGTTTTCCGATCGCCCCGATTACAGCAACAATTATTTCAAATGGCTGCTATATCGTTCCGAAACAGCGGAGCCGGTTAATTGTCGGGGCAACGATGCTTAACGGCCAGTATGATACAACCGTTTCATTCAAAGGGATTGCCGGACTTATGGATGCGGCAAAGGCAATTTTGCCTTCGATCGAAAGCGGAATCTGGGAAAAAGCGTGGGCCGGGCTTCGTCCGCAGACCCCCGATGGACTCCCGATTTTAGGTGAACATCCTGAGATAAAAGGGTTATATATTGCGGCCGGCCATTTCCGCAACGGTATCGTCCTCAGTCCGATCACAGGAAAATGGGTGGCGGAATTGATTGATGGCAAGCGGTCAAAAGAAACATTGCGGCTATTTCGAGTGGACCGTTTTTCAAAACAACCGGAATTGAGGTGATAACATGAAGTTGATGATTAACGGCGACCAGGTTGAGGTTCCCGATAATGTGCAAAGCGTTCATGATTTATTGGCACATTTTCAATTGGTGGATAAAGGGGCCATCGTCGAACTGAATCGGGAAATTCTCGAAAAGAGTTCGCATGCTGAAACTCGTTTAGCTGATGGAGATAAAGTTGAAATCGTTCATTTTGTAGGAGGAGGATAATCATGTTAAAAATAGGACCTTATGAATTTCAATCAAGATTGCTTCTCGGAACGGGAAAATTCCCGGATTTCGATGTTCAAAAAGAGGCGGTCGACGTATCAGGAACTGAAATTTTAACGTTTGCCGTAAGACGGATGAACATTTTCGAGCCGAACCAGCCAAACTTTCTAGAAAAATTGGAAGTGGAGAAATTTAAGATGCTTCCAAACACGGCGGGAGCTAGCACGGCCGAAGAGGCTGTTCGCATCGCGAAGCTCGCGAAAGCATCCGGGCTCTGTGATATGATTAAAGTCGAAGTGATCGGTGACGATAAAACGTTGCTTCCTGATCCGATCGAAACGTTAAAAGCATCGGAAATGCTGTTGGAAGAAGGATTTATCGTTCTTCCGTATACTTCCGATGATGTCGTTTTAGCAAAAAAATTACAGGAGCTTGGCGTGCATGCGATCATGCCGGGAGCTTCCCCGATTGGTTCTGGACAGGGAATCGTCAATCCGCTTAACTTAAGCCTCATCATCGAACAAGCGACGGTTCCGGTCATTGTTGATGCAGGAATTGGTTCACCTGCGGATTGCGCTATTGCCATGGAAATGGGTGCGGATGGCGTGTTATTGAACACCGCCGTATCCGGGGCACAAGATCCAGTCAAAATGGCCCGCGCGATGAAACTGGCGATTGAAGCCGGCCGGTTAGGATTTGAAGCGGGAAGAATTCCGAAAAAACGCTATGCAACAGCATCAAGCCCTCTGGAGGGAATGAGCGTATAATGAGCGATCGTTATTCCAGGCAAGAATTGTTTGCCGGAATTGGAAAGAGCGGGCAAGAAAAGCTTGCTTCAAAACATGTTCTGATTATCGGAGCCGGTGCACTCGGCACTGGAAATGCCGAAATTCTCACCCGGGCGGGAATCGGCAAATTGACGATTGTCGACCGCGATTATGTCGAATGGAGCAATCTCCAGCGGCAGCAATTGTTTAGCGAAGAAGATGCGGGAAACCGCCTCCCAAAGGCAATTGCCGCCAAAAAGCGTCTCCGCGCAATTAATTCCGATATTGATATTCGTGCTTTTATTATGGATGTCGGCATTCAAGAAATCGAAGAGCTTTCTGCTGGCGTTGATCTTATCATCGATGCCACCGACAACTTTGATACCCGTCTTTTAATTAACGATCTTTCGCAAAAAAAGAAGATTCCATGGATCTATGGCGCGTGTGTCGGAAGCTATGGTTTAAGCTATACGATTTTTCCAGGAAAAACGCCTTGTTTAAGCTGCCTTTTAGAAACCGTTCCATTGGGGGGCGCAACGTGCGATACGGCGGGGATTATTGCCCCGGCTGTGCAAATGGTTGTCGCCTATCAAACGTCCGAAGCATTAAAGCTGCTTGTTGAGGATATGGATGCGCTAAGAAATAAGCTCGTCTCTTTTGATTTATGGAAAAATCAATATGTCGCAATGAATGTGGACCGGATGAAAAAGGACGATTGTCCGTCATGCGGCGTAAATCCGACGCACCCATTTTTGCAGCCGGAAAATCAGATGAAAACCGCTGTGCTTTGTGGGAGAAACACTGTGCAAATTCGTCCGCCGAAACGATCTGAAAGAAATCTTGATGAACTGGCGAGCAAATTGTCCAAATTAGGCGGCGCCCTGCAACAAAATCCGTATCTCGTCTCATATACGGTCGATGATACCCGCCGTCTCGTCATTTTTAAAGACGGAAGGGTGCTCGTGCACGGGACAAAAGACATTCATGAAGCGAAAAGCCTGTATCACCGTTATGTCGGATAATTACGTGTTCAAAAAGGAGGACAAAAAGAGCCGAGAAGTTCAAGGAAGCGCAGACTGCGAGCACCGGAGCGTATGCCTTTAATACGTGAGGAGCGGAGAGGCAAGCTGACGCAGAAATTCGACAGCTATTTTTCCCGGACTTTTTGAACATCCTTAATTGAATAGAAATGCTAGGGGGGCCAATTACCGGCTGAGAATAAACGTATGTTTTAAACCCTTTGAACCTGATCTGGATCATGCCAGCGTAGGGAAGCGGATCATATCTACACATGTAATATAGATGTAGTGTATCGCCGCCTCTCTTTAGGGGCGGTTTTTTAAATTTCGTTCATTAACTGCCCGAAATGTCAGTTTTTTTGTTAAAACTTACAATAATATCGCCTAAACTTGGCCAACACTCGATAAGTTAGCTCCAAAACTAAATAATAAGCCTGTTTATTTTCTGTACAGGACAGTTTATTTTCCAAACTAGAGATTTTATTTTCTGAATTTCAATTTTTATTTTCCAAACATCGGATTTTATTTTCCAAACTAGCAATTTTATTTTCCAAAGCCAGATCAACGTGCAATCATGCAAATTTACGATAGCAAAAAAGGAGGGAGAAAACATTGCTGACAGAAACATTCAATAAAAAAATCGAACAATTAGTAGAAGAAAGGCAGGATGAATTGCTGCAATTACTCGGTGAGCTCATCCGTTTTCCAACGGTAAGCCCTCCGGCCCGCAATTCGTCGGAAGCTCAGCAGTTTATTGAACAGCAGTTACAGCAATTGGGCTTTACAACAGACAAATGGGACGTATTCCCGAATGACCCGAATGTCGTTGGTGTAAAGAAAGGCACGGATCCAGAGCGATTCAACAGTTTGATCATCAACGGCCATATCGATGTCGCCGAAGTAGGAGACGATTCAGAGTGGACGGCGTCCCCGTTTGAAATAAAAGTAGAGAATGGATATGTCTTTGGCCGCGGCACATCAGACATGAAAGGCGGGATCGCCGGGGCATTATTTGCTATTCAATTATTACATGAACTTGGCGTGGAATTGAAAGGAGATTTGCAATTTCAATCCGTCATCGGTGAGGAAGTAGGAGAGGCCGGCACGAAGTCATGCTTAGATAGAGGGTATACCGGTGATTTTGCCCTCGTTGTCGATACGAGCGATCTACGGATTCAAGGGCAGGGCGGCGTTATTACCGGTTGGATTACGGTGAAAAGCAAAGAAACGTTTCATGACGGGCTGCGTTCGAAAATGATTCATGCCGGCGGCGGATTGAGAGGCGCAAGCGCTATTGAGAAGATGATGAAGATCATTAGCGGTCTTCAAGAATTGGAACGCCACTGGGCTGTAACAAAAAGCTACCCTGGTTTTCCGGCAGGGACAAATACGATCAATCCTGCTGTGATCGAAGGCGGACGTCATGCCGCTTTTATCGCCGATGAATGCCGGTTATGGATTACCGTCCACTTTTATCCGAATGAAACGTTTGAACAGGTCGCAAAGGAAATCGAAGAACACATCAATCGTGTTGCGATGGCCGATCCATGGCTGAAAGAAAATCCGCCACAGTTTCGCTGGGGCGGAAAATCAATGATCGAAGACCGCGGTGAAATTTTTCCTTCGTTAGAAATTGATCCCGGGCATCCGGCAATTGTCCAGTTAAAAAATCATCACGGACTCGTCACGAAGAGGGAAGCGGAAGTCACCATGTCCACATCGGTTACCGATGGCGGATGGTTTGGCTGGGCAGGCATTCCCGCGGCGATTTACGGTCCGGGAGAGTTAAAAGAGGCTCACTCGGTGAATGAAAAAGTGAAGATTAAGCAACTGTTGGACTATACGAAAACGATTGCTTGCTTTATCGCCGAGTGGTGCAACACGGAAAGGGGAGAACAAAAATGACGAAAACGAAGCAGCAGCTATTTACCGACCGGCTATTTGAAAACGTTAAGCCGATTTGGACGAAAATTCACGCCCATCCGTTTGTCCGGGGAATTGGAAGCGGTACCCTCGATAAAGAGACCTTTGCCTATTACATGAAACAAGATTATGTGTTTTTGATCGATTATGCGAAATTGTTCGCGATTGGTTCGATGAAAGCGGAGGACCTTGAAACGATGGGGAAATTTGCCGGGCTTCTCCACGAAACGCTTCATACGGAAATGGATTTGCACCGGCAATACGCGGCTGAATTTGGCATCAGCCATGTTGACCTGGAACAAACCGAAGCGACGCCGGTGAACCTTGCTTACACCCGGTATATGCTCAATGTGGCACATAATGGGGGGCTTGCCGAGTTGATCTCATGCCTTCTTCCATGTATGTGGAGCTATTGGGAAATAGGAAAAGATTTAAAACAGCAAAACGGCAACATGTTATCAGCAAATCCGTATGCAAGCTGGATTGAGATGTACGCTTCCGCTGAATTTGGCGCACTCAGCGAGTGGCTCATTGAACTTCTGAACAACCTGACAAACGGAAAAACGGAACGGGAGCTCTCCATACTAGAAAAACATTTTATAACGACGTCACGCTATGAATATCTCTTTTGGGATATGGTATATGGCAAGCACGAATGGCCGATTTGACTATGGCACTGGTGATGAAGAATGTTTCGTACTTGGTGAGACCCGAAAAACGGCATAAAAAGAAAATCATTTCGAATGTAAACATCACACTCAAAAAAGGAGAGTTCGTATCGTTAATCGGGAAAAGCGGAACAGGAAAAAGCACAATATTAAAGTTATGTGCCGGGCTCCTGAAACCCGATGAAGGGGAAATTCGCGTCTATGGCAAAGCGACTGAACCGGGAAGTGTCGGGTATATGCCTCAAAAAGATTTGCTTTTGCCGTGGCGAACGGTTCTTGAAAACATCATGCTCGCTTCTGAATTTCAAAAAGGCGCAAAAGTAACGAAACACGAGGCAAGAAATTGGCTTAAACGAGTCGGCCTTAAAGATTATGAAAATGCGTTGCCACGGGAGCTTTCGGGCGGCATGAGGCAGCGGGCCGCTTTTTTAAGAACAATTTTGACCGAAAAAGAAGTTCTTTTATTGGACGAGCCATTTGGGGCACTCGATGCCTTGACGAAAAAAGAGATGCATAGCTGGCTTCTATCCATATGGGAAGAGTTGAATAAAACGATTCTTTTTATTACCCACGACCTGGAAGAAGCCATCCTTCTAAGCGACAGGATTATTTTGCTGCATTTGGATCAGACGACAGAAGAAATTCCGGTTGATCTTCCACGCCCGCGCCATTCGGAAATGGTTCATACAATGGACATGGTGAACTACAAAAAAATGATAGAGAAGAAGATTGCTGATGGCTAAACTGAAATCATTTTTCAAAGATTACTTGTTATTTATCTTGTTTTTATGCGTCATCATTGTCATCTGGGAATGGCTCGTTCAGTCAGGGAAAGTCCCTTCATTCATATTACCTTCCCCATCTTCGGTTATCCGTTCCATTGTTGAAAACCGGGAGTCGCTTTTTCAGGAGCATCTTCTTGCGACCGTTAAGGAAGTGGCGATTGGATTTTTTATTGCGGCGGCAGGGGGAATCGCCTTATCGATCCTAATGTATTTCTCAAAAGCGCTTGAGAAAATGATTTATCCCGTCGTTTTGATTTCGCAAACGATTCCGATTATCGCGCTGTCTCCGGTTTTTGTTCTCTGGTTTGGTTATACGATATGGAGCAAAGTGGCGGTCACTGTATTAATCGCCTTTTTTCCAATCGTTGTCGGGATGTATGACGGGCTAAAAAATAGCGACCCGGAATATGATGAACTCCTTCAGTCAATGGGGGCGAACAAATGGCAGCGGTTTATGAAAGTGAAACTGCCGATGGCATTGCCTTCTCTCTTCTCCGGATTAAAGCTTGCGATTGTGTTTTCCGTCGTCGGTGCGACAATCGGTGAATGGCTTGGGGCTAGCGTTGGCCTTGGCTATTATAGCAGAAGAATGTCAGGGAACTTGAATGCGGAAGGTGTATTTGCGGCCGTCTTTCTTTTATCTGTACTCGGAATGGTTTTATTTTTCGTTGTTACCTTATTGCAAAAATGGATGTTGAAATGGAATGAAGAAAAGAAAAGGTGATGAAATTGAAACGTAAATGGTTAACGATAGGGATCGCCCTCTGTTTGGCGATCGTCCTTTCAGGTTGTTCACAGTCACAAGAAGCGAGCGGAACGAAAAACAAAAACGGGCTTCAAAAGGTCAGCATCATGCTTGACTGGTATCCGAATGCCGTTCATTCCGCGATTTATACGGCAGTAAAAGAAGGCTATTTTAAAAAAGAAGGGCTTGATGTTGATATAAAAATGCCGGCTGAAACGAATGACCCGCTAAAATTGGTTGCGGCAGGCAAAATCGATCTTGCCCTCAGCTATCAGCCGCAAGTCGTCATTTCAAGGGCGGAAGACATTCCTGTTGTTTCGCTCGCTGCTCTCGTACGCCATCCGCTCAATTATTTAATGGTACCTGAGAAAAGCAAGATAAAAACGCCAAAAGATCTTGCCGGCAAAAACATTGGCTACCCATCCATTCCGACCGATGAAGCGATTGTAAAAACAATGGTGGATCATGATGGTGGAAGCATAAAGAACGTAAAGATGACAGATGTCGGATTCGATTTAATGCCGGCTGTCTCAACGAACAAAGTCGACGGTATTATCGGAGGATATATTAATCATGAAAAGATTTTGCTCGGTAAGGAAGGGCACCCGATGCGTGCGATTAATCCGGCAAAGTATGGCGTCCCTGATTACTATGAATTAGTACTTGTTGCCAGCAGCCAGGGATTGAAAGAAAAGAAAGGAGTTTACAAAAAGTTCTGGAAAGCGGTATCAGAAGGACAGCAATATGTCCAAAAAAATCCGGAACAAGGATTGCAAATTTTATTGGATCATGAAAATCAAGATTTTAAACTGGACAAACAAGTCGAAAAAGAAAGCTTGAATATTTTGCTGCCGTTAATGGATGCAAAAGACGAGCCGTTCGGCACCCAGGATGAAAAAACGTGGCAAGATGTCGCCGATTGGCTATATAAAACAGACGTGGTGAAGAAAAAAGTTAATATCAAAGATGCGTTTGTCAATATCGCTGAATAATTTTACAGAAAAGGACTGCTGTTCAACAGCGGTCCTTTTCCTATTGAAGTCATATTATTTTAATTTAGAACATAAACTAAATCTGAAACTAATTTTTATAATAAAAATATATTTATTGAAATTATATTTCAAACCAATTATAATAAAAGTAAAGAAAATTTCGACGACCATTCGCAATACGAATTTGGAGGCTTAAAAATGGAAGAACATCTAAGCTCATTAACGACCGAAATGCGTAATCAAAATACAACACATATTGATACAGCTGATACTATCGATATTTTAACAGTAATGAACGAAGAAGATCAAAAGGTCGCCCTGGCAGTAAAAAAAGTGTTGCCCAAGGTCAAAGTGGCAGTTGAATATGCCTTCGAGTCATTAAAA
The DNA here is from genome assembly GCF_000430745.1 of Fictibacillus gelatini DSM 15865. Taxonomy (GTDB): domain Bacteria; phylum Bacillota; class Bacilli; order Bacillales; family Fictibacillaceae; genus Fictibacillus_A; species Fictibacillus_A gelatini. The sequence goes on from NZ_KE387233.1 coordinate 54,503, forward strand.
AAAGGCGGGAGGCTCATCTACATTGGAGCTGGCACGAGTGGCCGCCTCGGTGTTCTCGATGCTGTTGAATGTCCTCCGACGTTTAGCACATCTCCAGAAACCGTACTCGGAATCATGGCCGGGGGTGAAAAGGCATTTGTCAAAGCGGTTGAAGGGGCAGAGGATAATGCCGAGTTAGGCAAAACAGATTTAGAAGCGGTCCATCTCACGTCAAATGATACGGTCATTGGCATTGCGGCAAGCGGCCGGACGCCATATGTTGTCGGAGCCCTTCAATATGCAAGAAGCATCGGTGCAAAGGCGGTAGCGCTATCATGTAATGAAAACGCCAGAATCAGCCAGGTTGCCGATCACGCGATTGAAGTCATTGTCGGTCCCGAAGTATTGACAGGCTCAACGCGAATGAAAGCAGCAACTGCCCATAAAATGATTTTAAATATGATCTCAACTACGACGATGATCCGTCTTGGGAAAGCATATGAAAATTTAATGGTCGATGTTCATGTCAGTAACCATAAATTAAAAGAACGAGCGATTAACATTATTAAAACGGTTACGGGCACCTCTTACGACGTTGCAAAAGAAACATTGGAGAAGGCGAATCATGAGGTGAAAACGGCGATCGTGATGATTAAGACGGAAAAAACGTATGACGAAGCGAAAGCATTACTTGCTGAGGCCGGTGGCTATGTCAGCAAGGCCATTTCATTAAATAAAGGAGAGTAAATCGTGGCATCAGGCGGATTAAAGATGGTTCAAAAAATGCTCGACAAACTTCCGGCTTCCGAGCAAAAGATTGCAGAATATATTTTAGAACATCCCCATGAAGTCGTAAATAGTACAGTCAGCCAGCTGGCTAACGTTTCGAACACGAGCGGCGCGGCCGTCATACGGCTTTGCAAATCACTTGGCTTAAAAGGTTTTCAAGATTTGAAAATTAGGGTTGCGGGTGATTTGGTGAAACCGGCCGAACAGGGCTACCGGGATATCGAACCTTCAGAATCGATGTATCAAGTCGCTCACAAAACGGCAAGCAATGCCATTCAAAGCTTGAAAGAGACAGCGGAATTGATCAACTATGATGAATTGCAAAAAGCGATAGAGGCATTGTTAAAAGCAAAAAACGTTCATTTTTTCGGAATTGGGGCATCTAGTATTATCGCTCTGGACGCGCAGCAAAAGTTTTTACGCATTAATAAAGGGGCAACGGCCTTTACAGATGTTCATCTTGTCGCCACATTGATTGCGAATGCGGATCAAGATGATGTTGTCTTCGGCATTTCATTTTCGGGAGAGACGCCGGAAGTGATTAATGTCCTGTCACTTGCGAAAGACCGGGGGGTTCAAACGATCAGTCTGACAAAATTTGATCAGACGACACTCTCTTCGATTGCGGACATCAGCTTATTTACTTCTTATTCAAATGAGGCCCCTTTTCGAAGCGCCGCGACCTCTTCAAGATTGGCCCAGCTTTATATCATCGATGTTTTGTTCCTATGCATCGCGGCCAGGCAGTATGAGGAAACGGTCAAACATATCGATAAGACGCGGGAAGCCATTCACTTTATTACAAAGAAAAAGTAAACGTTGTTTTGAAAGCGTTTTTATGGGGGAGGAATGAAAGATGGGAGAAAACAAACATCAAGTCCTTGCGAGAAAAATCCTTGAGTACATTGGGGGACCGGGAAACATTGATTCCTATACACATTGCATGACTCGCCTCCGCGTCACCCCTTTAGAAGATTCTCTTATTAACAAAGAAGCGTTAAAGAACATTGAAGGCGTACTTGGAGTCGTTGAAGCAGAAACGTTGCAAATTATTCTTGGGCCTGGTGTCGTCAACAAAGTGACGGAAGAGTTTGGCAAACTGATCGACGCATCAGAGAATGCTGAGTTTGAGAATTTAGGAGCGCAAAAGAAATCGGAAATAAAGAAAAAGAATGCTACCCCATTTAAGTTGTTTTTGCGTCGGATTGCCAGCATCTTCATTCCGCTCATTCCGGCGTTGGTTGCGTCGGGCCTCGTTAATGGGATCACAAAAACCCTCGTTCAAGCAAAATGGCTTGATGAAAAATCACAACTGGCCATCATTTTAATGGTGATCGGTTCAGGATTGTTTGCCTATCTTGGAATTTTGGTCGGGATTAATGCGGCAAAAGAATTCGGAGGATCGCCGGCTCTCGGCGCATTAGCCGGTATTCTTGTCATCAACCCGGAAGTGGCAAAAATCAGTTTGTTTGGCGAGAATCTCTTGCCGGGGCGTGGAGGACTAATTGGCATCCTGTTCGCTGCCATTTTTATTGCGATCGTTGAAAAAAATGTCCGCACGGTTGTTCCGAAAAGCCTTGACATTATAGTGACGCCAACCGTGGCGCTCCTCGTAACAGGAATTGTAACGTACGTTGTCTTCATGCCGTTAGGTGGATTTATTTCTGATGGAATTACAAAAGGCCTGTTAGCCATCCTTGATTTCGGCGGCATCGTTAGTGGCTTTGTTTTAGGTGCAACATTCTTGCCATTAGTCGTCACCGGACTTCACCAGGGGTTGACTCCAATTCATATGGAGTTGATCAATAAAATTGGCAACGACCCGCTTCTGCCGATTTTGGCAATGGGCGGCGCGGGTCAGGTCGGTGCAGCGTTTGCCATTTATTTTAAAACAAAGAAGACCAGGTTGAAACGCGCGATCGGGGGCGCCCTTCCTTCAGGACTTCTTGGCATTGGCGAGCCGCTTATTTTTGGTGTAACCTTGCCGCTTGGCCGTCCGTTTTTAACAGCTTGCCTCGGGGCAGGTGTCGGAGGGGCATTCCAGGCACTTTTTAAAGTAGCGACGACCACCATCGGGGTATCGGGATTGCCGCTAACGTTTCTTGTTGTTGGCGGCCAGGCTTTTCTCTATTTATTCGGTCTTGTCATTGCTTATGTAGCAGGCTTCCTCTTTACTTATTTCTTTGGATTTAAAGATGAAATGGCGAGTGAATTTTAATGATCGGCATATCGTTTTATTTAAATGACCCATTGGCGGAAAAACGGATTAAAGAAGCGAGTGAAATTGGCGTGAAGCGGGCTTTCACCTCTCTTCACATTCCTGAAGAAACGGGGGATCTGGCAAACCGGGCAAAAAATCTTTTGTGTGTTGCGAAAGAATTAGGAATGGAAGTGTATGCTGATATTTCCGCAAGGACCCCGGAGCATTTAGGCATTGATTGTTTTGAAGATTTGACGGATTTAGGTGTTGTCGGGATCCGGTTGGATGACTTTTTTGACCAACAAACGATCATGAGGCTGTCTGAGAGTTTTCAAATTGCTTTAAATGCGAGCATTATTTTGGAAGATGAATTGTTTGAACTTTTGAATAGCGGAATTGAGAAAATCCGGCTTATCGCCTGGCATAATTATTATCCACGGAGAGAAACGGGCCTGGATGAAAACTTTTTTCGAAAGCAAATGAAATTGTATCAAGATTATAACATTCCTTCCTGCGCCTTTGTGCCAGGGCGGGGAGAAAAACGGGGTCCGCTGTTTGAAGGATTGCCGACGCTGGAGAAACATCGGTGGATAGATCCTTTTGCAGCAGCCGTTGAATTGTTTGATGATGGTGTTGAAGAAGTGTACATTGGTGACCCTGAACCAGGGGCCATGCTTTTGGAACAACTGATAAAATATGATTCAAACAAGGTCATTCCTATACGGGTAAAAACAGCATCGTTCAAAGGCGGAAAGTATCGGCCGCGTCCGGATTTTGCGCGTGATGTCCTTCGTTTAATGAACACGCGCACGACGGAGTCCGTCCCACCAGACAATACTGTAGAGCGACCACGTGGAACGGTAACGGTCGATAATGATTTGTATGGAAGGTATCGCGGCGAAATCCACATTACCCTTCAAAATCTGCCTGCTGATCAACGGGTGAACGTCATTGGAAGCGTGGTTCCCGAAGACCTTCCGCTTCTGTCTCTCATTCAGCCGGGTCAGTACATTGAATTATGTTGTCTTAGTTAGATATCGATAGGAGATTAAAATTGACTGATATCCTCTCCAAATGAATGGATAATTGTTTAAAAATCATTGAAAAGCTTCAGCGAAATATTATTACGGAATAGTATAGGAGTTAAGAAATGAAAACATATCCGGTCCTAACGAATGCGGGAGATCCGGAAGAAGCGGGATTCTCAGCGGAAAGATTACGAAAAGTTGATAGCTTGATTGAATGTGATGTTCAGGCCGGGTTTCCGGGTGCCGTTCTTCTCGTTGTGAAAGATGCAAAAGTGGTGAAACATTCGGCCTACGGATATAAAAAGAAGTATGAAGGGCTGAGCAAGTTAGAGCATCCGTTTACAATGGAAAAAGACACGATGTTTGACCTGGCCTCGAATACGAAAATGTATGCTCTTAATTTCGCCTTGCAGCATCTCTCAAGCATTGGAAAGGTTGACTTAAATGCGCGTGTGCAGGATTTCATTCCAGAGTTTAAAGACCAACCATCGGACGATATAAAAGGCAAAAATGTGATAAGAATAGTTGATCTCCTGACGCATTGCGCAGGCTTTCCCGCCGACCCGGGGTATTATGACCCGAAAAAGGCAGGCAGTCTCTATTCTCAAGACCGCGAGAGAACATTAACAATGCTATGTCAAACGCCTCTACAGTATAAGCCGGGCTCACTGCATCTATATAGTGATGTCGATTATATGCTGTTAGGATATATTATTGAAAAGATAACTGACAAGCGGCTTGATCACTATGTAGAAAATGAAATTTACAAACCTTTAGGACTTAAACGAACTGTATTTAATCCGCTTCAAAAAAGATTCAAACAAAATGAATTCGCCGCAACCGAGCTGTTGGGAAACACGCGAGACGGCATCGTCCATTTTCCTAACATCCGAACAGATACGCTTCAAGGGGAAGTTCACGATGAGAAAGCGTTTTATTCCATGGGAGGCGTTTCGGGTCACGCCGGCCTTTTTTCTACTGCAAATGATTTAGCTGTCCTGCTTCAAGTAATGTTAAACGGCGGCGGGTATGGCGATGTGAAATTATTTGATCAACAAACGATCAACACGTTTATTGCCCCTTCCCATGATCCAACCTTTGGGCTTGGATGGAGGCGAAATGGTGATTCAGGCATGGTATGGATGTTTGGAAGCTTTGCCAGCCCGAAAGCGATCGGACATACTGGATGGACGGGAACACTAACCATTATCGATGTTGAATATCAGTTAGGCATTGTTTTATTGACGAATAAAAAACATTCTCCTGTTCTTGAACCGGAAAACAATCCAAATTTATTTTTGGGAGACACATTTGAAACAGCAAAATACGGAAAAATTATAACCGCTATTTATGAAGCTCTGCTTAGAAAATCATATCGCCCTGGAGGATAAATCTTCCAGGGCTTTTTTTATGGATACTGGTTACCGTAAATAGCAGGAGGTGTTATATAATGCCAGGCAACAATAATGAAAAAACAATTAAACAGCATGATAAACAAAATCATAATAAGGGAATCCCGAAAGGCACATTTGCTGAACCCATCTCAAATGCTGCCGACCAACTAAAAACGAGAGGCCAAAAATAATCATGTTCAACACGCTCATCGGTATACCGGTGAGTGTTTTTTATGAAAACTGTTGCAAATTAAAAAAGATGAATGTATAATGTAATTATTAATTAACAAATTGCTAATTAGGTGATCGAAATGACAAAGAATGAAGAAGCATTAAAGCATTATGATTCCAGTAAATATGTAACACCTGATGGGTATACAAGCGATATTGCGGTGTTTACGATTGTAACTGAGCCCGTGAAAGAGGAAGGAAAAGCTCCGCCAAAGCGAACGTTGAAATTGATGCTGATTCAGCGTTCTGAGCTGAATAGTGAAGGGGAGCCAAATATTGAAGGCGGTAAGTGGGCATTGCCCGGCGGTTTTGTCCAGCCGGATGAAACAGCATATGAGGCGGCCATTCGCGAACTTTCGGAAGAAACCGGAATTGACCAAATTCATTTAAAGCATTACGGTGTTTATGACAAACCCGGCCGCGATCCGCGCGGATGGATCATTACGAATGCGCACTATGCGATTGTAACGGAAGATTTCCTTGGAAAAAGAAAAGCAGCTGATGATGCAAACGATGTCAATTTATTTACATTGGAAGAGGTTTTTCAATTAGAACTAGCTTTTGATCACAGAGAAGTGATCCATGATGCGATTGAGATGATTAAAAAAGACATGGTTCAAACGACGATCGCGAAAGGCTTTTTGCCTGAAGAATTTACATTATCCGAATTAAGGGACGTGCTGTTAACCGTTAGTGATGAGCCGTATATAAAAGAAAAATCGATCTTTTTTAGAAAAACGCCGACGTTGCCGTTTATTGAACTTGCGGTAGACCGTGAAGGAAATCCAAAGACGACAAGACGGAATTCATACCGGCCATCGAAGCTTTACCGGTTTACTGATAGCGAACCGATCGCATCCATCTACACGTAAAGGCAGGAAAATTTACCGGGCGGTAGTTAAATACTAGGGGAGAGAATCATTGGAGGATGATAGACATGAATCATAAATACAATGATGACAGTTATGCACTTCATACGGATCTTTATCAAATTAATATGGCGGAAACTTACTGGGCGGATAATTTTCACAACCGGAAAGCTGTATTCGACCTTTATTTTAGAAAGCTTCCGTTTGGGAACGGGTACGCGGTGTTTGCCGGGCTCGAGCGGATTATCGAATATTTGAATGGATTTCGCTTCAGTGAAAGCGACATTAACTATTTGCGCGATCTAGGGTTTAAAGAAGACTATCTCGCTTACTTAAAGGCGTTGAAGTTCACGGGCAATGTGCGGGGAATGCAAGAAGGAGAACTTGTTTTTAACAATGAGCCCATTCTCCGGATAGAGGCTCCTCTCGCAGAAGCGCAGCTCATTGAGACAGCTCTTCTTAATATTGTCAACTACCAGACGCTGATTGCAACAAAAGCTTCCAGGATTAAGCATGTTGCCAAGGATGAAGTCGTCATGGAATTTGGAACACGGAGGGCCCATGAATTTGATGCCGCCATCTGGGGTGCGAGGGCCGCTTTTATCGGCGGATTCGATGCAACGAGCAATGTAAGGGCTGGTAAAAAATTCGGTATTCCAGTTTCAGGAACGCATGCCCATGCGATGGTCCAGGCGTATCAAGATGAGTATACCGCGTTTCATAAGTACGCCGAGCGGCATAAAGACTGCGTATTTTTAGTGGATACGTATGATACGCTCCGTTCAGGTGTTCCAAACGCTATTCGCGTGGCGAAAGAGTTAGGCGATAAAATTAATTTTATCGGCATTCGCTTAGATAGCGGAGACCTTGCGTATCTTTCAAAAGCCGCCAGGAAAATGCTCGATGAAGCCGGTTTCACAAAAGCAAAAATTATTGCATCAAGCGATCTCGATGAAACGACGATTATGAACTTAAAATCCCAGGGAGCTAAAATCGATAGCTGGGGAATCGGCACAAAACTTATCACTGCATACGATCAACCTGCACTTGGTGCAGTCTATAAATTGGCGGCAATTGAAGACGAGGATGGAAACATGATTGACACGATTAAGCTTTCTTCTAATCCAGAAAAAGTGACGACACCGGGTCAAAAGAAAATTTACCGGATCATCAATTTGATCAATCATCGCTCAGAAGGGGACTATATTACGCTTGAAGATGAAGACCCGCAAAAGGAAGAAAAGTTAAAAATGTTCCATCCGATCCATACGTACATTAGTAAATTCGTAACGAATTTTGAAGCGAAAGAGCTGCATAAAGACATCTATGTCAATGGCGAATTAGTTTATGAATTGCCTGAGATTCACGAAATCCAGCAGTATGCAAACGACAACCTGGCACTTCTCTGGGATGAATACAAACGCTATCTCCATCCAGAAGAATATCCCGTCGACCTCAGTCAAAAATGCTGGGATCATAAGATGGCAAACATTAAAAAAGTGAGGGAGAAAGTAGAGGAAATGCAAAAAGGATAAAAGGCGGGGGGAGCCCGCCTTTTTACCATTGGCTCATTTCATTGCTGCCGTGGTATTTGTTTATAAAAGCAGTTACACTTTCATTTTCGAAAAAGAAGGGTTCGTTTTCATATAACCATACCTGGTACGTGCGGTAATCTTCATCAAAGTTCCCGGAGTAGAAACGCTTTACGACTTCGTTCGTATCCGTGTCGATCAGTACAATGCCACGATAAGAAGTTAAATCAGGCTTATCATAATCACACGCTACATAAAATGGCATGTTACAAAACCTCCTTTAAAAGATTTTCAAAAAAACAATCATATTATGGAACTTCCAGCATAAAAATGTTAGTTGTGTAAGCGATGACGACAGTTTATAAAATTACTCATATTTACTATGCCCTTAAACTGGAGTTGCTAGACTAACAATAGAAAATCGAAGGAGTGTCGCACGAATGAAGACCTATTTTCTTGTATTCAACAAAATGAATGCAAAAAAATTGCGAGAAATTGTCAAAGCGGCGAATGAATTTGACCAATGCCAAATTTATATCGAATATAAACAAATGAAGATGAATGCGAAAAGTTTGTTAAGTGTAAGTTTGTTGCTAGGGAAACAAGGATTGTATTGTATATATGCGACAGGAAAGAATTGTAGAACGGCCCTGGAATCGTTAAGGGCAATCTGTACAGAAGAATATGCTTTATGAATTCGACTATAAAACAAGAATTCCTGCAAATAATTTAAAAAAAATGTCACCTTTTTTTCTTTTTTGATCAACCGCTTTTGACGATATGGGCGGATGTTCAATTATAGTATGAAATGAGACCCAGGTTGGTGAATGGCCGGGGTCTCATTTGTTTATTTTCAATCGACAGTTGACGTAAATGCATTCTTAGCATATAATGGTAAAAAATGAAAGGATGGTGTGTTTGTGAGCGTTGTCGTTCTTAACTAACCGAATTGGATAGCAGTAACAAAAAGTCAAGGATCATTCATTTCCGTGCAAAAAACCGTCGTTTTTCGGGTTTGTTTGTCATGCGCTTTTTGTTACACCAACTAGTTAAGAACAGCGGTCAGCATACAAAGCCATCATTATTGATTTCTCTTGATGAAACCGTGCTCTTGGAGTGCGTTTTTTTATTGCTTTAAAAGAGGCGGATTTTTCAGGGAAAGTGTGGTCTTTCGGGCAGGGATGACGATGTTCATCTTTGCCCTTTTTGCATTGTATGCCCTGGCCTCTGTTGAAAGAGGGAGGGGATAGTATGTCCAGATGATTCAATGTCATTGAACATCAATCAAACACGATCAAACTGAGGAGGAGACCACATTGAACGAACATACATTAAAGATGCTTGAATTTGATAAAGTGATTGAACATTTAAAGAGTTTCGCGCAAAATGAAATGACAAAACAAAAAATTGAAAAGTTAGTGCCGCACACGGATCTTTCGGTCATCGAAACATGGCTGAATGAAACGTCAGAAGCAAAAGCGATTATTGAAAAAAGCTCAAGTGTGCCGATCGCCAATTTGAACGGAATGGAGCATGTGCTCAAACTTGCCGAAAAGGGAATCAGCCTTTCACCTGAACAGTTGTCTTTCATTTTTGATTTGCTTGAAAATGTGGAGCGGCTGCAACGGTTTATGAAAGATAAAGCGTTTCTTGCCCCGAATGTATCATCATATGCTTATTCGATGTTCCCTCTTCCTGAGGTCAAAGAGGAGATTCATAAATGCATCCGGAATGGACAGGTGGACGATAATGCAAGCAAGTCGCTCTCTAAAATCCGGAAAAAAGCGGGGATCGTTGAAGAACGGATTAAATCAAAGCTTGAGAGTATTTTAAAATCATCTTCTTATCGCAATATGATGCAAGAACCGCTCATCTCGATGAGAGACGGGCGTTACGTCATCCCGGTAAAAAATGAATATAAGCGCAACATAGACGGACATATTCTCGATCGGTCCTCAAGTGGGGCGACTGTATATATGGAACCGCAGGAAGTGAGAAAGCTGCAAACGGAATTAAATATGTTAAAAGCGGAAGAGGAAATCGAAGTAGAAAAGATATTAAGCGGGCTGACAGCTATGGTTGCGACTTATCATCGGGAACTTACGATCACGATGGAAGCGATGGTCCATTATGATTTTATTTTCGCAAAGGGGAAATATAGCAGGGCCATCCATGCGAACCCGGTAACCCTCAACCATCAACACAAAATTGAAATCCGGGCTGGCAAACATCCTTTATTAGTGGAGAAAGCCGTGCCGCTGGATTTCTCATTAGGGAAAGACTATCAGGCGCTCATCATTACGGGGCCGAACACCGGAGGAAAGACAGTCGCCATTAAAACGGTCGGACTTCTTGCATTGATGGTACAGTCTGGATTGCATGTTCCCGCAAGCAAAGGAAGCGAATTCAATGTGTTTTCATCGGTTCTTGTCGACATCGGCGATTTGCAGAGCATTGAACAGTCCTTGAGCACCTTTTCGGCCCACATGACCAACGTCATTTCGATAATAGATGAAGCGGGACCGAATACGTTAGTCATTATGGATGAGCTAGGGGCGGGAACTGATCCGGCAGAAGGAATGGGGCTTGCGATCTCCATTTTAGAGGAACTTTACCGCAGTGGCGCCATCATTTTGGCAACGACTCATTATAGCGAAATGAAAGAATTTGCCAAAAATACGCCAGGGTTTGAAAATGGATCAATGGAATTTGACGTAGAAACGCTGCGGCCGACGTATCGATTAATCATCGGAAAAGCCGGGCAAAGCCAGGCCTTTTCAATTGCCTTAAAGCTTGGGATGGAATCAAAAATTATCGAGCGTGCCCACGAAATAACGTATAAAGAAGTGAAGGGCTATCCAACTGAAACGCCGCGTCAACTTCCCATTCGAACAGGTAATCTGCAACAAGTGAGGGAGGACGCCATAAAAAAGGCAGCCCCAGTTCGGAAAAAGAAGCCTCAAAAGAAGCAAGACGAAACTTCCTTTGCCATAGGGGACCGGGTCTATGTGCCGAGTTTAAAAACAGGCGGCATCATCTGTGAACCCGAAAACCAAAAAGGGGAATTAGGCGTTTTGATCAAAGGGAAGAAGCTGATCGTCCATAAAAAACGGTTAAAGCTTCAGATTGAAAGCAAAGAATTGTACCCGGACAATTATGATATGAGCATCGTTTTTGAAACGAAAGAAAATCGGAAGAAAGCGAAGCTCATGAACAAACGGCATGTCGAAGGGCTGACGATTGACCGCCCAACCGACGAGTAAAATAAGCTACCCGAAATGGCGGATAGAGCACCTGAATTGGCGGATAGAGCACCTGAAATGGCGGATAGAGCGCCCGAAATGGCGGATAGAGCGCCTGAAATGGCGGATAGAGCAGCTGAAATGGCGGATAGAGCACCTGAATTGGCGGATAGAGCATCTGAAATGGCGGATAGAGCACCTGAATTGGCGGACAGAACATCAAATTGGCAGCAAGAAGCCATGAGGAGATCAAGCACCTCATGGCTTTTTGCTAAACATCATATTAATCTTTGCCGAACCATCCTTTTGCCTTAAACCATGCATACATCAAAAAGCCGATGATGAGCATGACCCCCAGGATGATAAAGTAACCATAATGCCAGTTCAATTCCGGCATATTTTTGAAATTCATGCCGTAAACGCCGGCAATGAACGTGAGCGGCATAAAAATAGTCGTAATGACCGTTAACGTTTTCATAATGCTATTCATCCGGTAAGACGTCAGCGATATATAACTGTCCCGAAAATCGGCGGTTACCTCTCTGTTTGAATCCACCATATCGGCTAATTTAATCAGATGGTCATATATATCCTGGAAGTACGCCCGTTTTTCATCTTGAATGATAAAGCGTTTTGACTCTAATATCCGATAGAGTAAATCCCTCATTGGGACGACGGAATGCCTTAATTGCAACAAGTCGCTTCTAATTTCAAACACTTCTTTGATTAACGCATCTAATGATTGGTTTTTTGATTTTTTTTCGATTTCATCAAGCCGGTCTTCAATGTCATGAACGATCGGGAAGTACGTATCGACTAATTTGTCCATGATTTTATAAACGACTTCCATTGGACTTGTTTCAACCGGGTTGGGATCATGCGAAAAAAAGTCCCATGCTGCATTGATCTCGGATAAATCGTCAAAATGAAACGATACGACATAATTTTCTCCAATAAAGACATCCACTTCGCGAAGTTCGAGCGTTTCGGGATGTATAGAGTGAATGACAAGAAAATTATGATTGCCATAGTATTCAACTTTCGGCCGTTGAAGAAAGTGGAGACAATCTTCAATTGCTAAAGGATGAAAATGGAAATGGCTCTTTAACAGTAAAGCTTCTTTCTCATTGGATTGATGAAAATCAACCCAATACCACGCAATGCGTTCATCATCAAGAGAATTCAGCGGAACATCGGTCAATATTTCATGATCTGTTGTTACAGCAAGTGTACGAATCATAGTTCTCCTCCTACCTAAAAGTATAGACGCAGTCTGACTAAAATAACAGCATGAATAAAATTATGTAAGCAAAAAAGGTTTAAGCTAACAGCTTAAACCTTAATTGATCTGTCCAGGATTAGTATTAGCAGCTGGACTCGGTACCGTCAACTGCACATCCTCCCCAGTTCACGCACCAGCAAGAACATCCGATGATGATTAAGAGGATGAAGAGTACTACGATTAATGCAAATCCGCCAATTCCTCCTCTACCGTAACCATAACCAAACCCGCCGTAACCTAATCCCCCATAACCTACTGGTCCTCCATATAAAGGTGCATTCGCGTACATACTATATCTTTCCTCCTTCTGAATACTTTGAATAACTTTACTTGACTACGCTACAGTATATGTATTTGTCTTGGGTGAGTCTGGACGTTTACCCAATTTGGGTAGATTTGGGCTATATGAACGTCCCGACTTTTTGCGACAATCGTCCACTTATCCGATATAAAGCGCATCGGCTTGTCACTTTCAGAATAAAGAAAAACTTTTTTAGTAAGGGCATAGTCAATCACCGTTTCTATTAACCTATCAACCCATAAACTGTAGAAACCGATAAAAAAGGAGTTGATAGGATTGTTTCACTTTTCATTAATTCAAATGGCAAGACGAATGAGGCATAAGCTGGATGATCATTTAAGAAAACAGTTTATCGATTTTTACCGGCCATTTAAATGGGTTCCCCGTTTTATCCATCGTTCTATTGAAAATCTATTAAAAAGTGTGAAAACGTACCCCGTCATCATCGAGTTCGATGAAAAAGAGGAGTTGACGATTTTAGGAAAAACAGAAGTAAAAAACAAAATCAAAAAGCACTTTCGCTGCCGGGTACGCCACGAATTTGAAAATATGTCAAGCTGCTCTGCAAGACTGAATGGAAAATTGATCGAAAAACTATTAACAAATGAAGCGTTTTGTGTGAAAAAGATTTATCATGATCGAAAGGTGCACGCGCTGTTGGATGTCGCTTCCCCTGCTTTAGGCGTGCCAGAGCTTCAGGAAGATGGGTACACAGGTAAAGGAATTACGATTGCGATTGTAGATACTGGCATTTATCCGCATCATGATTTGACACTTCCATTAGACCGCATTGTAGGGTTTAAAGATTTCATCAATCATAAAAAAACTCCATATGATGATAACGGACATGGCACCCATTGTGCCGGCTGTGCCGCAGGAAATGGCTGTTCATCACAAGAAAAATATAAAGGGCCTGCCTACGAGGCCAATCTTATCGGTGTAAAAGTTTTAGATAAAAATGGATCTGGCCGTATTTCTACGATTATTGCAGGGATTGATTGGTGCATCTCAAATCGGCCGACCATCAATATTATATCGATGTCGCTTGGTGGACAGGCTACAGTCCCAGCAAAGGAGGATCCGCTCGTAAAAGCTGTTGAGTCGGCGTGGGATAACGGGATTGTAGTTGTTGTGGCGGCGGGCAATGAAGGGCCTGCCGAACGAACGATTTCAAGCCCCGGAATAAGCCCGAAAGTGATTACGGTTGGGGCTCTTGATGATGCGAATACCATTGGCCGTTCCGATGATGCGGTTGCTTCCTTTTCAAGCCGGGGGCCAACAGTAGACGGGGAGGTAAAACCTGATCTTGTCGTTCCAGGTGTCAATATCATTTCTCTCCGATCACCTGGATCTACCATTGATTGTTCGGAACCTGACAGTCAAGTCAATCAATACTATACTTCTTTATCCGGAACATCAATGGCAACGCCATTATGTGCAGGCGTCATTGCATTATTGCTTCAGAAGGAACCCGATCTCACGCCAGATGAAGTAAAAGACCGGTTGACTGGCGTTTGTGAAGATCTCGGGGTCGATAAGAACGTTCAAGGACATGGCTATTTAAATGCCGCGAAGCTTTTTGATCAAAGAATTGATAACTAAACGGCTGCTTATATCGATTTTTCCGTAAAGGGAAGAATCGTTTTTTTTATTATAAAAGGCTACATAGTATGTTTTTTAGGGTGAAATTGATAAGATAAAGGTGATGACTTTAACCAGTAGGAGATGATGAATGATGAAGATCATGGTCATTAACGGAGGGCCACGTGCGGTTTCAAGAACAAGAGGGTTAGCGTTGAAGGCAAAGGAACTTTTGCAACAGCATAACATTGAAATTTCCTATTTTGACTGTGGAACAGATCAGCTTCCCTTGTATAACGGAGAGGAGTCGCAACGTGAACACCCTGTCGTTAAAAAGCTCTCGGATGAAGCGAAGGAAGCGGACGGCTTCTTTATCTGTACCCCTGAGTATCATAGCGGAATGAGCGGTGCGTTAAAAAACGCCTTCGATTTTCTTGGAGGGGATCATTTTTCCAAAAAACCGGTCGCTATTGCTGCAGCCGCTGGGGGAGGCAAAGGCGGAATCAATGCGCTAAGTAATTTAAGAACTGTCATTCGCGGCGTCTACGGTCTCGTTATCCCGGAACAATTTGTTGCCGATCCAATTTGCTTTAACGAGTCGAAAGAAATTGAAGATGAAGGAACGATCGCCCGCATTGACGTGATCGTCAAAAGTTTAATTGAATACGTGCAGTTACTTACTGTACAAAAGGAAAATAAAAAGCTTGGGTAATCCCAGGCTTTTACCGTTTTTTTATGATGGTTGACAATAGTTGCAGCCCTTTTTCTAAATCAGAAGCGGAAGCATACGAATACGATATTCTTAAAAATTGGCTGGCATGAACATCGTATACATTGCCCGGATTGAGCAAAATTCCGTGTTCCATTGCTTTTTTAAATAGTTCACGTGTGTTTATTTTCGGCAAGATGCGCAGCCATATATAAAATCCGCCTTTTGGTTCATTCCATTCCGCTATTTCCGAAAAGTGGCGGTTTAATGTCTGTAATGCGATTTGCCGGCGCTCCTTTAACTGTTCGCGCACTTGCGTAAGGTGTTCTTCATATAAACCGGTAGAAAACCATTCGGCCGCCACCCATTGGGAGAGGGAGCTCGAGCCGTAATCCGTTTGCATTTTTATATCCGCCAAACGGCTAATGACTGCTTCCGGACCTACGACCCAGCCAATTCTTAACCCGGGGCTCACTGTTTTGCTTAAGCTTCCTAAATATAAAACTGAACCGCTTTGGTCAGAAGCCTTTAACGGCTCTGGCCCTTTTTCATCCAGCCATAAGTCCCCATATACATCATCTTCAATGATCGGAAGCTGTTCGTTCCGGCATACTTCCAAAAGTTGCATTCTTCTTTCTAGTGACATAACGGCGCCGGTCGGATTATGAAAGGACGGTATGGTGTAAAGGAGCGCCCCTGCATGCGATTTTTTATAGTGAGGGATGAGGCTTGCCTTAATCCCGTCCTCATCCATCGGAACCCCCTCTAAGTTCATCCCGGCGGATTGAAAAACATGAAGCGAGTTCAAATAAGAAGGTTTTTCTAGCAAAATGGTTGAGCCTTTATGCAGGATGCCGAGGCTGATCAGCTGCAATGCCTGCAGGGCGCCGGAGACGATGAGAATCGATGAAGGGGAAGCATAGATCCCTTTTGCTCTCAAATAAGAGCTAAGCTGTTCCCTGAGACGGATGGATCCTTTTGGCTCCTCGTAGCCGAGCTGCGGCAGGCGATTATACGATTGCCCGATGATTTGCCCCATGAATGCCACAGGAATCAATTCAGGGGCGAGCTCTCCTGTTCCTAAACGAATGAATGCCGGGTCAAACTCGGCGCGGTTGATTTCCTGGATGGTCGGCAAATTCGGCGGATGGATCCCGGCTTCGACATAGGCGTTCCAATTGGGTGGCGGTGCCAGAGTCATGAGGCTCCATGTATTGTTGATGACTTTCGTCCCGCCGCCGCTCCTTCCTTCAATTAACCCTTCCGCTTTTAATTCTTCCAGCGCCGTCACGACGGTGCTCCGATTGACATTAAAGGCGGCCGCTAGTTTGCGCTGTGTGGGGATTTTGCATCCAACCGTCCATTCGCCCATCATAATTTTTTCTTTCATGTAATCAACAATTTGCTTATGCAGGGGTATGGATGAATGTTTATCAGGTTTCCAATTCAACATCATAGAGCACCACATCCTTTTCCTTATTCTATAACTTGGTTGGTTGAAAATCCATCCAATTGGTTGGAGACTATTTTATTTTCAGGACTTAGAATGGGTGAAGAAGGGGGAGAGAGAATGGAAGCTTTTATACATGGAATGATTTTAGCGTTTGGCTTAATTTTGCCGCTCGGTGTTCAAAACGTATTTGTCTTTAATCAGGGAGCAAGACAGCGTAAATTCTTTTTAGCTTTGCCGGTTGTCGTTACAGCTTCGATTTGTGACACGCTGCTTATCCTTTTAGCCGTATTCGGGGTTTCCGTCGTCGTCTTAACGGTTGATTGGCTGAAAATGGTTTTATTCGCGGTCGGATTTATTTTTCTTCTGTACATGGGGCTTGCGATTTGGCGCAGTTCTTCTGAAGGAACGGATTCGGGGACGGAGGCGGGGTTACCGCCAAAAAAACAAATCATTTTCGCGGCATCAGTCTCCTTGCTGAACCCGCATGCGATTTTGGACACCATAGGAGTCATCGGCACGAACTCGCTACAATATGCGGGATATGAAAAAGCGTTGTACACGCTTGCCACGATCATTGTTTCCTGGGTCTGGTTTTTCGGGCTGGCCATTGCGGGAAGAATGCTAGGGAAAATCGATCAAAACGGCATCGTGTTGCGAGTCATGAATAAACTTTCGGCACTTATTATATGGGGAGTGGCGCTTTATATGGCATGGCAATTGATTTCTGAAATGGGAGGCAAGTAGTTGATTTTTACGAACGTATATTCTTTGGTGTATAATATCACCAAATATATAACATGGAGGTTTTGTATGGTAGAGTTGCAGTTTTATAAACCTGACTATTTCGAGTCGCTTAAAGCGTTTAAACTGCCGGAGGAACAAGAACAATTTACGGCTATGCCGACTTCAACGTTGGAAAAAGCGGAGGGGAAGCACCCTGTCGTCATCGTAAATGAAAATAAACCGGTTGGCTTTTTTGTCCTCCATTCAAGCAGCAGAGTAAGAGAGTATACATACAATCCTCAAGCGATGCTATTAACGGCATTTTCCATCAATCACGCCGAGCAAGGCAAAGGATATGCGAAAAAAGGCCTTGAACTTCTTAGGAGTTTTATTAGTGAACAATTTCCCGGATGCAATGAGGTCGTTTTAGCCGTTAACAAACGAAATATCCCGGCGCAAAAACTATATGAAAAAGTTGGATATCAAGATACTGGCAGGAGAAAGATGGGGAGAATTGGAGAGCAATTGATTTTAAGTTTAGCTGTTTAAGAGTGTGGAGAAGCTCCACACTCTAAATTTCGAACCTTATGGACGCTTGTCCCACGGTTCGACCACGCCGACAATATGGAGCTTTTCTTTGCGGCTTATCGCTCTGATCACGCCTTCTGCGATTTCGTTATTCGTTAGCCAGCGTGAACTATCCCCATCAAGAATGAAACCGAGAATGATTTGACGATAATCACAATTTTGGGAAGTTGACAAATCAGTTCTAGGGATGCGGCTTGCGGCGCTTCCTTTAATATGAAACAGCTCCCACTTTTTTGCGGCATGACTGGAGATCGTCGTTTCAAGAATGTTCATTCCTTCAGGCGCCGTAGAATGGATCCAGGCAACCGCAATATCTACCGGGCCATTTTTCTCAATCGTTTTATTTAATTCTGCCTTGAATTTTTCTCCATCATGATAGTCAACGGAAATCGGTGTTATCTTTTCACGACATCCTGCCTTTTCGGCTAACGCTTCTAATCGGTCTTTACTTCGTCCGATCACTGATACGTGATAATCTTTTTTCTCCAGCCAGAGGCAAACCTTTTGCAGCATTCCCGTCCCGCCGACAACAAGCGCATGTTTTCTCATAAAATACCTTCTTTCTTTTATTCATTTAGAAAATAATTCTTGAAAAAACGCAAAAATCCTCCAATTAAAGGAGAACGGTTACAACGTGGAGAATTAACCAGAAGTACTTTTATATTTACTATTATTCGTGGGAGATGTTGAAAAAAATGATTTTCTCTTCATGATATGAGGTGTTTGAAGATGAAAATAACCGATACAACGAAATCGTTTTTGGAACTTTTTCATTCTAATAAATCAGCTACGATCGTTGAATTGCAACAGTACCACGCAGAGTATCCGGAAATCTTTCAAACTTATTTTAATGGCTATTGCCAATGGAGCGAAGAGAGGCTAATCGAGAAGACCTGGGAGAATGGTCAATGGAAAAGGAACGTGAATGGTTTCGCTTAAGTGGCGGGAAGCATTTTGGTTATAATCGTCTCGGTTACTTCATTGGGAACGAGTACATCAAAACGCGAAACCGATCGATCAAGGAAACGATGACGTTCTGGGTGGAAGAGAGTTTGCAGAAGGACATCCAAAATTGGCTGAGATTATGTCGGAAAGGGGCAGGTTAATGACAAATAAACGTAAAGTTGAAGTTGTTTCGTACAATCCGGAATGGAGAGAGAAGTTTGAGATCGAGGCGGAACTGCTCAATGGAGTCTTTCAAGAGGAGTTTATTCGTGCCCACCATATCGGGAGCACATCTATCTCTGGAATGAGCGCGAAACCAATTATCGATCTATTAATAGAGGTTCAAAATATCGAGCAGGTAGATTCGTACAATACGTTAATGAAAAACATCGGATATGAGCCAAAAGGGGAAAACGGAATACCGGGTAGACGATATTTTCAAAAAGGCGGAAACAACCGAACGCATCATGTCCATATTTACAAGCATGGCCATCCCGAGGTCCAGCGGCATTTGCTCTTCCGCGATTATATGATTGCACATCCTGAAGAAGCTGCTGCTTATGGAGATTTAAAAAGCAATTTGGCAAAAAAATATTCGTATGATGTTGAAAGCTATATTTCCGGGAAGGATGCTTTTGTAAAAGAAATGGATGAAAGAGCGAAAAAATGGAAAGAAAGGATTGGAAGCTGTAAGACGAAATAAATCGTTACAAAGTTGAACGGTGTTATCGCTGTCCGTCTTTCAATACGTTTTCCTTCAGTTTTGGCAATCTTCTTACTGTTATAATGACGAGCTCTCTAGGACAAATTTTCACCTTTGGTCGAGGCCACTGAAAAAGTCCAAGAAATTTTCAAAAATGCTTTTTCCTAAAAAATACATCCCCACTTTGGTAAGCGAAATGCATTGTAAACATGATGCTATCCCCCACTTCCTAAGTGAAAAATACTGTTTTTTTGGGTTTTGGTTTTTCAAAAATTTTAGTTTTTTATTAAAAGGAACTTTTTCAGTGGCTTCCCTTTGGTCCTCATTTTTGTCCTTGAGGCGGGTTCTATTGGACATAATTTCATCTCAGGGGGAGGTCACTGAAAAAGTCCAAGAAATTTTCAAAAATGCTTTTTCCTAAAAAATACATCCCCACTTTGGTAAGCGAAATGCATTGTAAACACGATGCTATCCCCCACTTCCTAAGTGAAAAATACTGTTTTTTTGGGTTTTGGTTTTTCAAAAATTTTAGTTTTTTATTAAAAGGAACTTTTTCAGTGGCTTCTCTCAGGGGCTCATTTTTGTCCTTGAGACAGATTCTATTGGACATAATTTCACCTCAGGGCCACATTTTTGTCCTTGAGGAGGATTCTATTGGACATAAATTCACCTTAGGGGCTCATTTTTGTCCTTGAGACAGGTTCTATTGGACATAAATTCATCTCAGGGGCTTATTTTTGTCCTTGAGACAGGTTCTATTGGACATAATTCCGCCTACACTCCTTATTTTGTCGTATCTGTTTTCAAACCCCGGATGCCTTTTTCCTGCCGGGCTTTCGGGTAATTTTGATTAAATGAAAGGGGGCGATATGTATGGTCAATCAATTCGAAAAAAGGTTTAGAGGACAGAATACAAATTTTATAGAAAAGAGGTTTTTCTATTGAAACAAGCGTTGCTTATTATTGATGCCCAACAAGAATTAGTTGATGGGAATCATGAAGAGAAAAGTGTGTTTAATAAAGAATTATTGCTGGATAACGTGAATTTGGTCATTAATAAAGCGATTGAATCAGATGCTTTCATCGTCTTTATAAGAGATCAAGATGTTGCTGGCGGCAAAGGAGAGGGGTTTCAAATTCATCCAAAAATAAAAGTGCCGAAAGCAACAAAAATATTTGATAAGGCGGCTACAAATTCGTTTTACGGAACGCCGCTATTGAGCTTTTTAAAGGATAACAAGATTGAACATCTTGTTGTCATGGGATGTAAAACGGAACAATGTATTGACACAGCGGTTCGAACGGCGACAGTCAATCACTTTGATGTTACTTTAGTAGGCGATGGACATTCAACGACAGATTCTGTTATACTACCGGCCGAAAAAATAATAAGTCATCATAATAAAATCCTTCATGGTCATTACAATGTTGACCATTTTTCCGTTGTTCGCCTTGCACAAGAAGATTTATTTCAACCCATCCACGACAATTACCGATAATAAGCCATTTTGTCTGGTCGGAAGTTCTGGGAAGAATTAGTGGTTTCAGGCAATTAAGCGATATTATATAGCCGCATTTTCATCGAAAAAGTGCGGCTATTATTTATGAAATAGAAAACCCTTCAGACTAAGGGTTTCAAAAAGCTTTCAGTGAAAAAACTCCCCCGAGAAACTGAATATTTCTGGCTCGCCAACCTAAATATCAGCATACGGAGGATACTCATAGTTTTGCACGTACGACTGGGAAATGTAAGAATCACATCGTATTTACCATTAAGTACAAAAGACATATCATTTATGGGAAATCACAAAGGCATTAGGCACCTTCATAAGAGCACAAAAACTTTGTACTACTTGACAGAAATGTTACTATGAATTTGCAAATAAGAAAAAAAGTATTCTAAAAAGATCATTAATAGTTTAACATTATGAGGTGCAAAGAAATGATTGTCGTTGGTGTATTAGGGTCAAATCTTTTTATCGAGGCGGTTTCGAAACATTATTCTTTATTTCCTGAGGTTTCGTTTGTCTCCTATACCTATGAATCCCCACGAGAAATTAATCACTTGATCGAGAAGGCAGGAAGAGAGGTCGACTTTTTACTGTTTTCCGGAATCATCGCCTTTTATTACGGACAAAAGAAACGAGCCGAATACCCGTTAAAAGCAACCTACATCCCATTCAATGAGCTTATGGTCACCATGTCGCTATTATCCGTTTCGTATCGCGAAAAAATTCCGTTAAAAGAGATGTCGATTGATTTGCCGAATCATGATCTTTTGCACCACGTTTTAACTGAAACCGAAATTTCTGACCGGCCGCTTTTCGTAAAAGACTATCCGTGGATATATAAGATGGAGGAAGACATCCAACCATTAAATATACCCGAATTTGTCCGCTTTCACACAACGTTATATCAGGAGAAAAAAACGGCGTTTGCCTTGACGAGCATTCATGCCGTATATGAGGAGCTTCAAAAGTTGGGAATCCCATCAACCTATATGATTCAGCCGGAACGATCACTGAAAGAAGGATTGGAAAAAGCTGTTACACTGGCGAAGTTAAACAAAACGAAAGAATCGCAAATCGCCGTTATTTCGATAAAAATACGTGATTATCCAACTTCTAATGATCAAGTGTTTCGCCTTCAATTGCTGCAACATTTACACGAGATTGGAAAACGGCTAAACGCAAGGGTGTCGATGGAGCACTATCAACCGTTTCTCGTTTACACAAATCGCGGCTCACTAGAAGCAGTGCAAAACGATAGGAATTTACAGTTCATCCTGGCACTTGAGGAAAAAATAAAAGGTCCGCTCGAAATGGGTATCGGTTTCGGTTATACAATGAATGATGCCGAAAACCACGCAGCACAAGCGCTACAATTTGCAGAAAAGCATTGTGCCGAAAAAACAACCATTTTTGTTCTAGATGAAAATAAAAAGCTAATCGGACCTCTGTTTGAAAATGAAAAACAGTATGTGTTGAAAAACGAAAATCAAAACATTCAAAAGTTAGCTGAAGAGCTTAAAATGAACGCTAAAAATTTGAACCGTTTTATTGAATTTATCCGCGTTCATCAATTCCGATCGTTTTCGGCACAGGATTTGGCGGGTTACTTTGAAATAAGCAGACGTTCTGCGGAAAGATTAATCAAACGCTTTCTTGATCAAGAGTTGCTGGTGATTGCTGGAGAGGAGCAGCCTTATGATCAGGGACGGCCACGCGCTCTTTACAATATTACAGGGAAGCTAAAAGAATATACCTCCATTTAGTTTCCTGCTTGATTTTTTAGAATTTACTGTCTAATATAAAACTAAGCAATTAACGACATATAAACGACATTTAGCTTGATTGACGTTAAATTTTGAGGAGGAATTAAATTGAACATTATAAAAGCAGAAATTATTGGTATTCATTTGCCTTTAAAATCGCCTTTTATTATTTCGTATGGAACATATGAGCATATGCCATCGATCATCGTCAAACTTGAAACAGATGACGGCGTGGTCGGGTACGGAGAGGCTGTTCCTGATGAACATGTAACAGGGGAATCGTTTTTAAGCGCATTTGAAGTGTTAAAACATCAATTGCTTCCTTCCGTTATGGGAGAGAATCCTTTTGCAATTGAAAAAATCCATCAAGTGATGGACGAGCGAATCGCTGCCAATCCGGCTGCAAAAGCTGCGATTGATATTGCTTGCTACGATTTGATGGGGAAATACTCCAAACAACCCGTATACAACTTGATCGGCGGAAAGTTCCATGAAAAGCTTTCATATGCCAGAGTGTTAAGCATCGAGGAGCCGGAAGTGATGGCAGAGAAGGCAAAACAAGCGTTAGCTGACGGTTATCAATCGCTAAAGTTAAAAGTAGGGGAAGCGAATTTCCTAAAAGATATTGACCGGATAAGAAGCGTCCGGGAGGCAGTAGGAGAAGCCGTGCAAATTCGCGTCGATGTGAACCAGGGATGGGTGAACTATTCCACTGCTGTGCAGGCTATTCGGTTGCTTGAGCCTCTTCACATTTCGTGGGTGGAACAGCCAATCAAAATGGGCGACATTGACGGACTTGCTGAACTAAAAAAGAAATCTGTCATTCCGATTATGGCGGATGAAACAATACATCACGGAGGCCATCTTACTGAAATCATCAAGAAAAATGCCGCCGATAAAATCAACATTAAATTGATGAAGTGCGGCGGAATTTATCCGGCCATTCATTTGGCCAAACAGGCAGAATTTGCAGGAATCACCAGCCAGATCGGATCGATGGTCGAATCGTCCATCGGCTCAGCTGCCGGCTATCATGCGGCGATGTCAAGAAAAAATATAGAGAGCACGGAATTAACAGGACCGCTTTTATTCATTAAAGATATTGGGGACTTGCACTATTCAATTCCATTGGTCCATTTAAGCGAAAAACCGGGACTGGGTGTTCATGTCGACGAAGTAGCACTCAATGAACTAACAGTTAAAAAGGAGATTGTCCATTTGAAGTAGAAAGGATGATAAGAGAACGATTAATACGAGGGGGTATTTTTATGGGCAGAGCAGACAACATTATGATTCGTTCCCTTGAATCGGTTAAAGAGCTTGAGAAAGTAAGAGAATTAGAGTCTCTCATCTGGAGTTCTTCTGAATCGACTCCTAGCCATCAGACACTGACGGCTGTTAAAAATGGCGGCATGGTCATTGGCGCTTTTTCGGAGGGTGGCGAGCTAATCGGATTTCAGTATAGTTTCCCTGGCTTTGACGGGGAAAATGTCTACTTATGTTCGCACATTTTAGGCATTCACCCCGAGTTTCAAAAATTAGGCATTGGGGAAAAACTTAAAACCCGCCAAAAAGAAGTTGCGATTGAAAAGGGATATGAACGCATCGTCTGGACATATGATCCGCTGGAAACTGTCAATGGGCATTTGAATTTGCACAAATTAGGCGCCGTTTGTTCGACATACATTGAAAATTGTTATGGCGAAATGGATGATGCTTTGAATCAAGGGATGCCTTCTGATCGCTTTTTAGTAGAGTGGAGAATAAAGGATGAACGCAATAGAAGGAACATTAAACATGATGACCATCCTTATTTAATTCGAGTGGAAAAAGATGCAGAAGGCTTCCTTGTACCTGTCGATATGGATGTAACAAGACATGAAGAAAAAGGCTTGCTCCTTGTGCCCGTGCCGAGCAATTTTCAGCAACTGAAAAAAATGAATGCAGATCTAGCCTTATCATGGAGAATGAATTCGCGGCACGTGTTTTTACATTATTTTCATCATGGCTGGTCAGCTGTTGACCTTATTCGAAGTCCGGTCGACTCTGCTTTATGTTTTTATATTTTGGAGTGTCAAAAATAGTCTTCTTTATTGGGGGCAGAAGTTGATGTGATCGTTTCTAATCGACGAAATACTGTATGAGCTGAAGGTCTGGAATGAGGGTCAGCGGAAAGCAAACCGGCTATAATTTCTCCGGCCAAAGAGGGGATTGCTGGATTAAGCTTTTCAATTGGCTCAAGAGGGGGAGCTTTCGGCATTTGCCCGCTAAAAAGTTGGTGCATCGTAGCGCCGAGGGCATACAGATCTTCTGGCAATTGAGACTTCCCATCAAAAGGCCTTCCGTATTCCGGGGGCACATATCCTTGTGTTCCCCATTCCAAGCTGTCCGGTGATTCAACCGGGCAAGCCCCTTCAAAATCGATGGGACGAAGATAATGGTCTTTCGTTACAATGACATTCATTGGTTTGCAGTCCCTCCATACCCATCCGGCGGAGTGGATATCGTCTAACAGTTTCGCTAATTGAATGCTGTAATTAAGGGCTTTCTCAGTGGGGAGTTTCTCATCTAACAAGGATTGAAGATTAGTGCCTTCAACTTCCTCCATCGCCAAATAGTAATTACCACCTTCTTCGAACGTTGTATATACTTGAGGGACATTTACGCTGTTATAAGCCAGGGACTGAAGAACTTCGGTTTCATGCTTTACTCTCCAGTAGCCATCCCGGTTATCAAATTCGGTTTCGCCGTATTTTCGTCCCTCTTTTAAGATGCAAAGCCGGGCCGGGCTCACACTTAGATCAAGGGCGCGATAAACTCCGCCTTTTCCCCTTTGCGAGATCGCTTCATATACTAACGTCATCGTTTGAAGCGGGCTTAACGGTCTTCGTAGGTTCTCTTTCGGTTCTTTTTGAAAAGGATTTTTTACCCATGAAGGAACGGCTGCCCCGGGCCCGCGAAGGTCGGGAACAAATTGGCCTTCAGGAGTTCGTAAAGCGGGAATGAGGTTGCCATCTATGTCCTCCATTTCCATATTCCGAAATGCTCCATACCGGTAATGGACCCGGCTGCCTTCTATAAATGGGATATCGTATGGGACGGCAGGGCCGGGAAATGAGTTTGTCATGATATGCAGCTCATTCGCAAGCCAAACCGCTTCTTGATCCGTTCGAGGATAAATGGTGAGAAACTTTCCTACTTGATTAAACCCATAATATAAACCGCTGTTTAACCTTTTTAATTCTAACATTGAATGGGGAGCTTTAAAAAGAACGCCTAGATCTGATAAAAATGGGGCTACTTTTTCAAATAGATGGCATGCTGAGAGGACTGTTGCGGAAAGATGGAGCTTCCATCCCTGATCGGGTTCCTCCGGTGTAATCAGCCGGTTTTGTCTCCATATTGAATTTTCATGATGAAGGGGAAGGTATTGCTTGCAAAGGCCTTTCCACTTTTTTTCTAACTGATCATATAATAAATGCGGATTCATTATTCCATCCTCAATTAATACGTGGTCGTCGTAAATGGACCAATTGTTGTCGTTGCCGCTGTTGTGAATGGAACAGTAGCTGTTGTCGTAATCGTAACCGCCGTAACTGTTGTAGCTGTTGTAACTATCGCACTAGTTGTAACGACTCCAGCGGTTGTTATCACTGTAAACCTTCCATCTCCTGAACTATCAGGGCCTCCTAAACTGGCGAGATCTTCCGGGCTTGAACGAAAGCAATTCAAAACCTCCGACCATTCCTGATCCTCGTTCCTATTTTTGGCGTTTTCAATCACCATGGCTTTCATTTTCTCGGCAAATTCTTTATCGGTTGTCGCACGCTGTAAAATTTCATTTATATTCATTTTATTAAAAACCTCCATAACTGCAGGGCAGTTTATATAGACGAAACAGCAAAAGATGCTGCCAATTCACATCTCTTTCTAAATAGTATAATCATGGAAGGTTATCGTTGTCCGGGGGTTTGGCCAAAAAAATGCGTGTACAACTTTTGTTTACTAAAACATCCGTACTTGTCCGATTCATTTCTTATGCGAATCTCATAATCTATTAATAAAAAGTAATGAGGTGAGGGAAATGATAAGGCGAATTAACGCATGTATTGGAGATAAATTGGCTTATTGGCTCTCAACGATGGCCTGCTTTTACGTGGTTGCTGCACTTGTGATTATACCGCTTTTTTTCCAGCATCCGGACACTCTCGTAGGATGGGTTCAATATATTGTACAAAGCATCTTTCAAGGGGTGGCATTGCCTGTCCTGGGATATGTCGCAAGAATCGCCGGGGAAAACCAGGAAAAGATCATTAACGAAACGCATGATGCGGTGATGGAAGAGCTTACCCTTGTAAAGGAAGAGTTGGCTCTTGCACGTGAACACCGCGATGCATTGCAAAAACTGGCCGAAGAGTTAAAGCAACAGTTAAATAAAACGTAATTTAAAAATTATTTTATAAAATTTTGAATAGGACAAACTCTGGAGCGGACACACTAGGGGAAAGGAGGGAATTGGCATGACAGTATTTGAAACCATTTCATTAATGATTAACTTTTCAATGCTCGTTATCGCACTCCTTCACTCCAACAATAAGTCGCTCTAGGGGATCCGGTTACTTGACAAAGTGCCCCCGGGAAACAATATTCCCGGGGGCACTTTGCTGTCATTTGCTCAAGAAATGGCATTTCGAACCATAAAGGAAATTCACAGGATGGGATGGAAGAATTTACACGTCATTTCCAATAGGATACAATTAAATAAACGGCAACAACTATTGAAAGACGATAATTTTATAGATTATCAAAACATGAAAATTTGAAAGGAAGGGTTAACGTGATCGAGGTTGAACATCTGACAAAAGCGTTCAAAGACAAAAAAAAGACGATAACGGCAGTAAATGACGTTTCTTTTTCCATCCAAAAAGGAGAAGTTGTTGGATTATTAGGTGAAAATGGGGCGGGGAAAACGACAATGCTGCGAATGATTGCTACGGTCTTGCATCCTTCGTGCGGGTCTATCCTTATTGACGGTATAGATATTTTAAAAGATCCGATGAAAATTAAGCGGAAGATCGGTGTATTATTCGGCAGTGAGACAGGGCTTTATGAACGGCTTACAGCCAGAGAAAACTTGCTCTATTTTGCAAAGCTTTACGGAATCAACAATCATGAGGCAAAAGGGAAAGTGGAGCAATTGTCCGTCCGTTTTGGAATGAAAGAATACTTGGATCGAAGAGTAGCAGGATTCTCAAAAGGAATGAGGCAAAAAGTGGCGATAGCCCGAACGCTAATTCATGATCCTGAAGTGATTTTGTTCGATGAGCCCACAACAGGATTAGACATCACATCAGCCAATATGTTTCGCCAGCTGATCCATGAGCTTCGAACAGAAGGAAAAACGATTATCTTCTCAAGCCACATCATGGAAGAAGTGAAGCTCCTTTGCGAGTCTGTCATTATGATCCATAAAGGTGAATTAGTGTATCATGGGAAGCTTAGAGACCTATATGCCGAAGAGAAAAGCGAAGATTTGAATGATATCTTTATGTCTCGATTAGTGGAAGGAGCGTAACGGATGGTCTGGGGAATTTTTAAAAAGGAATTGATCGATTCATTGCGGGATCGGAAAACGATTGTTTTAAGCGTATTAATTCCGATTATTTTAAATGCAGGACTAATGCTACTATTTGATCGTGTAGTGCTGAATAAATCAGAAGACACGATGACAATTGCAGTGAATCAAAATAGCCAATCTACCATTTATAAGTGGCTGTACGATATGAAAAATACGAAAATTAAGGAACTTTCTGATCCAATGGAAGCAGTGAAGGACGGAGACGCGCAAGTCGGCATTAAGGTTGGAAGTGACTTTGACCAAAAACTAAAAAATGGAGGCTCTCCCGAGTTAACCATTTATTCAGATTCTGGAAGCTCAAAAAGCTCGGCAGCAGTTGAAACAGTAAAAAATATAATTTCAATGCACGAGCAAACCATTGTGAATGAAAAACTCCAATCGGCGCATATTGATCCGAAAGTGCTTAACCCGTTTCAAATGAAAGTGAAAAATGTGGCCAAAGATGACGATGGCGGAATGTATTTGGTTTCTCTGTTTGCGCAAATCATCATCGTACTCGGGGTGATGATGGGCGGTGTTTCGGCGGCTAATGATTTGTTTGCCGGAGAGAAAGAGCGGAAAACGATGGAGGCTTTGTTGATCACACCAGTCAAACGGAGTCATTTAATTACGGGAAAATGGTTAACGATTTCAGTGCTGGGGGCCATTACCGGTATATTTTCAACTGTAACATTAGTTGTCTTTATAAAATTTTTTACGACGAATCTGCCAAATGTGTTTGATCTAGAACACGGAGGCGGAAAGCTCATCGCAGCATTGTTGATTGCAATTATTTTATTCGCTTTTTTAGTCGCAAGCATCCAGGTCATTTTCAGCTTGTTTGCCAATACGATGAAAGAAGCGCAAAACTACATTTCTCCTCTTATGTTGCTTGGAATGCTTCCTTATTATTTTTTAATTACGGTTTCCGTCAACGAAATGACGACGATGCATTTCATCATTCCGTTTTTAAACATTTATGCGCTGATTAAGCAATTAATTTACGGTGTTTATTCACTGCAAAATGTTCTGCTAACGATCGGAAGCACACTTGTTTGTATCGTCATATTCTTTACGATTGCCCGGGTGATGTTCGGGAAAGATCGCTGGGTGCTTGAGAAATCTTAGAATAAGAGAAAGCTTGTAGAAAGCCTGAAGATTGGCGGATAGTACACCTGAAAAAATCCTTGTTAGAAACATGACCGATAGGAAATTACAAGAAAGCACATCTTAGAATGAATCTAAAATGTGCTTCTTTATATTAAAGAGACATTCGCTTTGTTTGTTCTAAGAGCTTTCCATCCTCAATAAATACGACACGGTCGCATAAATCGAGCATTCGCCTGTCATGCGTGACCATAATGGCCGCTTTATCTCTTAATTTCACTTCATCGGCAAGCATTTGGACGACCGCGCGTCCCCGTTCTGAATCAAGGCTTGCTGTCGGTTCATCAGCTAAAATGATTTCCGGGTCATTCATCCATGCTCTGGCGATGGCCACCCGCTGGCGTTCGCCACCCGATAAACTCTCTGGATAGTTGTTTTTCCGGTGGGCGAGCCCGAGCCGCTTGAGAAGATCGTCCGCTCTCTTTTCCGCTTTTTCATTAAGAGTGCCCGCCAATTCCGGGATGAGCAGCAATTGATCACGAACTGTTAAATACGGGATTAAATTGGAACTTTGAAAAATGAACCCGATTTTTTCCATCCGGATCCGATTCATTTGTTTTGGCGAAAGATCGTTAATTTCTTCACCGCCAAGGATAATGCGTCCGCTCGAAGGTGAAAGCAAAGCGCCGGCGATCGAAAGAAACGTGCTTTTACCGGAACCGGATGGGCCAACTAATGCGACAAACTCACCAGCTTTCACATGAAGCGAAACATGGTCAAGCACTTTCACAGACGTATCCCCATCACCGAAAACTTTGCTTATGTTATCAAGTACAAGTTTATATTCCATTAGACAGCCCTCCCAATCGCCTCAATCGCATCAATTTTAACGACGCGGTAGAGTGATAACAATGAACCCGCCACAGATACCGCTAAAAATAGACCCGAACAGCCGAACGCCAATAGTGGGCTGAGGTCAAACGGCATGCTGTTTGGCAGAACGGCCGAAATGCCATAAGTCAATGCCATACTGATAACCAGGCTGACAATGGAAAGCATCAGCACCTGAAAAAGAATCGTCCGCGCCAATTGGCTTGATTTTGCCCCGATTGCTTTTAAGACACCAAATTGATTCATTTTTTGAATCGTGATGACATAAAAGAAGACGGCCAATACAAAAGCGGCAATAATGAATAAAAAAACAATCATCATCATAAGTGAGCCTTGCTCTTCTTTGTATCCGGGAATGCCTTCTAACGCCTTGCCCTTAGCTAAAACGTCCACTTCTTTAACATTTTTCTCAATGTTGTCAGCTTTGCCCTGATCGGCTTTCAAGGCTAGAGCGTTGAAGGATAATTTATTTTGGGCATTGGATGGTTGGATAGAAGCCCACTCTTTAAAGTTCATATGGATAACGGGCGTGTGGCTAAACGACTGATTTTTCGTAAAGCCAACAATTTTAAATTCTTTTCCGGATAGTTGATCCTTTATTCGGCTGCCTATACTTAAGCCTTCATTTTTAAACGACTGATCGACAATGATTTCATTTTTAGTTGAATTGTTGATCAAATTGCCTTCCGCAAGTTCCGGCGCCAGCATCCCATTCATATCGATGGCGAAAAACGTGGCATCGATTTTTTTCGATGATCCTTTTTTCGTAACAGTCGTCATTTGCACGCCTAGAGGAGTCGAGGCATTGTTCCCGACAAATTGACGGACGTCTTGTAATTGATCTTCAGATAATAATGACCGGTTGAATCGGTGATCTGAGTCTTTTTGAAGTACGAAATAGTCCGCCTTCATGGTTTGGATCGAAGAAGCATTGTCAGACGATAATCCTTTAGCCAGACCCGAAACAAAAAAGACTAACCAGGCAATGAGGACCATAATCAAACCAATTAGAAGGTAGCGCAATTTGGCATATTGAAATTCGCGCAATGCGAGAAACATGATTCGCTCATCTCCATTCATTAAAAATTAATTCCCTGATTGAAAGTATAGGAATGAAATATGAACGGAAGATGAACGGTTAATTACAATTTGGCAGATTCACGATAAAGGTTGTTCCTTTTCCTAATTGGCTTTCAACATGAATGTGTCCACCATGTAATTCAACAATTTTTTTCGTAATGGCAAGGCCTAAACCGCTCGAGCCTTCTTTTCGGCTTCTCGCTTTGTCCGCTTTATAAAAACGATTGAAAATATGAGGAAGATCCTTTTCTGAAATGCCGATTCCCGTATCTTTAATCTCAATCTGGCATTCCCCGTCATTCTTTCTCAGCCGAAGTGAAATAGATCCGCCATTTTCAGTGAATTTAATGCTGTTTGTAATCAAGTTTGTCCATACCTGGTGAAGCAACTTTTCATCAGCCCGAATGAAGGCCGATGGAAGTTCCATATCAATAGCCAGCTCTTTTTCGCGCCAGCTCCATTCCGTCATCATTAACACTTGTTTCATTTGAGCGGCTACGTCAAACGTGCTTTTCTCCAGAATGTTTTCTTCTTTATCAAGGGAAGCAAGAGTCAATAATTGTTTGCTCAATTGAGACATTCTGCGGCTTTCGTTTTCAATAATGGAAAGATACGTCTGGCGCTCGTCTTCGGATAGATTTTCAGTTTGCAGTGTTTGTGAAAACCCCTGGATGGAGGCAAGCGGCGATTGGATTTCATGCGAAACATTTGAAACAAATTCCTGGCGCATTTCTTCAAGCTGCTCCAAACTTCTTGCCATTTGTGAAAAATGGCTGGCCAGTTTGCCGATTTCATCCCGCCGCTTCACATTCAATTTAATGTTATATTTCCCCTGTGCGAGTTGTTTTGTGGCATCCGTCAATTTAATGATGGGTTTCACGATATAACGGGTGCTGACCAAAACGAAAAGAATACTCAATACGATGGTGAAAAGAAGGATAATTGCAAAAAAGATGCGCAATTCCCCAAATTGAACTTCAACGTTCGGACGGATGAAAAGGGCATACGTTTGATCGTTTACCTTAATGGGAACCCCGATCGTATTGGCAAGAACGTTGTCAAAAAAACCAGTGATAAACAATTTGGAAGGAAAATGAGAAATTCCGTGGTAAACGTGTCCGTTCAAAACGTCTTTAACAATATCGGGATTTAATCC
This sequence comes from Fictibacillus gelatini DSM 15865, assembly GCF_000430745.1. Lineage (GTDB taxonomy): Bacteria > Bacillota > Bacilli > Bacillales > Fictibacillaceae > Fictibacillus_A > Fictibacillus_A gelatini. The sequence goes on from NZ_KE387233.1 coordinate 87,177, forward strand.
CCTTTCTCTGAACGTCCCCCCATAAAACACACCCCGCTCCTTCTCATCCACAAGGTAAAGCTGATAGCCCAATTGGCCGATGCTCTTCAAATAATCATCCTTGTTTACTTCCGGATGGTTTTCATAAAATGTTTTAACGTCTCTTGCCATCTTTGTCACTTTTGCATCATTGAACGGTTTTAAACTGTATTGGTAATATACATTTGAAATAATAAAGGCGAGGATGCTACTTAAAATCATTACAAAGATGGTCGTTGCGACAATCCGTAAATATAATGTTTTCACTTCTTTAAGACCTCCAGTTTATAGCCGACTCCCCGAACCGTTTTAATGGTGAAATCATCGGTTCGGCCTGCAAAACGCTCCCGCAGCCGCTTAATATGGACATCCACGGTCCGGTCATCCCCGTTAAAATCTGGCCCCCAGATAAGCTGTATTAATTCATCACGCGAAAAAATGCGCTCCGGGTAACTGGCTAACTGAAAGAGCAATTCAAACTCTTTTAATGGAAGCATCAATAGTTTTCCATCACAATGCACTTCATAGCTTTTTCGGTCAATGATAGTATCGTTTAGAGCAATTCTTTCTGCGCTCACCAGTTGATAACGCCGGAGCAGCGCTTTGATACGGAATAGCAGCTCTTTCGGCTCAAATGGTTTGGTCAAATAATCATCTGTTCCGACTGAAAACCCTTTTTCTTTATCAACCAGCTGATCTTTCGCTGTAAGTAATATGACCGGGAAATCATAATCGTTTCTAATTTCCGCACACAGCTGATATCCGTCTTTATTTGGCATCATTACATCGACAATGGCCAAATGGATGTGCTCTTTTGCAATTAAAGTGGCGGCTTCTTCCCCGTCTGCCGCCTCAAAGACAATGTAACCTTCCGTCTGCAGATAGTGTCTGACCAATTCACGAATGTGGGCATCATCATCAGCAATTAAAATATGAATCATCGAACTGACAGCTCCTTACAATATGTTCTGTTGACTCAAGTGTACTCGATTTTATTTTTGAATGAAAATAAATGGAGGAGAAAAATAAGTAAGCAAATCAATTTTTATTTGTTCCTCGATGTGTCATTATAATAGTAGGTTAGATGATTAAAGAAACTGGAGGCGATAGAATGAAAAGCTTACAGGACACAACAACATTACATAATGGAGTGAAAATGCCATGGGTCGGTCTTGGCGTATGGCGGGTTAATGAAGGGGAAGAGGTCGTTCAATCGGTTAAATGGGCGATCGAGGCAGGATATCGCAGCATCGATACGGCAGCAGTTTACAAAAACGAAGAAGGCGTCGGAAAAGCGATCAAAGAAACCGGTGTTCCGAGAGAAGAGTTATTTATTACGACAAAAGTGTGGAACGACGATCAAGGCTATGAATCTACGCTTTCCGCTTTTGAAGAAAGCCTAAAAAAGCTCGATCTTGATTATGTCGACCTCTATTTGATTCACTGGCCTGTCAAAGGAAAGTATAAAGAAACATGGCGAGCGCTTGAAAAATTATATAAAGACGGCCGCGTAAAGGCGATTGGTGTCAGCAACTTCCATATTCACCATTTAAAAGATTTGATGGAAGACGCTGAAATTGTCCCTATGGTCAACCAGGTCGAAACCCATCCACGCCTTTCCCAAAAAGAGCTTCTTCAATTCTGTAAGGAAAATAACATCCAAATGGAAGCGTGGAGCCCGCTCATGCAAGGAGAATTGCTTGGCGATCCAACATTAGTCGAAATCGCCAATAAATATAACAAAACTCCGGCTCAAGTCATCTTGCGCTGGGATCTGCAAAACGGTGTTGTCGTCATCCCGAAATCAGTCAAGGAACATCGGATTAAAGAAAACGCCGATCTGTTTGATTTTGAACTTTCCCGTGAAGACATGGAGAAAATCGACGGCTTAAACCTTAATAAGCGAGTCGGTCCGGATCCAGACAATTTTAATTTCTAAACAAATAAGTGCCGAAGTTGAATGGCACCCTCATGGTTAGATAGTTTCTAACCATGAGAGGTGCTTTTTTGTCTTTAAAAGCATTGCTTCCGTATCGCTATCAGCCAGCCTTCATTACTCCGTTTTATTATCTGGAAAATAAAGAATTTAAAATTGAGCCATTTTATACTAAACTAAAACAAATATCAGATAAGGATTGCCCGGTGGAATGGAAACTTGAGTTAGATCGTAAAAATGTAACATGGCTAAAGCGAATAGCGAATCATAATAGCCATCATTCATAGGAAGGTGGTGGTTACCATTGGAAACATTGCACAGCCTTTATGTCCATCAAGTGTTAGACCATATGGAAATGTATATACGGATTATCATTAGTGCGTTTTTAGGACTTTTTATAGGCTGGGATCGCTCGTTTAAAAACAAGCCCGCCGGACTAAAAACCTATTTATACACTTGCGTTTCCTGTACGTTAATCACCATCGTATCAATTTATAGCGCAGAAGCTTTTTCAAAAGCCAACAGCGGAAAAATGATGGACCCAATGCGTCTTGCCGCGCAAATTGTTACCGGCCTCGGGTTTCTCGGAGCGGGTCTGATCATGAAGGATGGGGTAAAAGTAAAAGGCTTAACATCAGCCGCAATGATATTTTTTGCTGGAGGCGTCGGGATAGGAATTGGAGCAGGATTTTACGGCATTGTCATCTTTTCAGTTTTCATAACATTTATTTTAGCGAAAATTAGCCTTTTTCTAGAAAAGCGAAATTTGCTTTTATCCCCAAGAAAGAAAAAGGACAAAAAAGAAAAAAAAGCAAATCAAACTTATGAAGCGCAAGGATAATCTTTGCTCATGGCTCCCTGATCAAAAAAGGGAGCTTATTTTATATTTAAAGAACAATAGAAATACAAATTATTACCAAATGATTGTGATATACTTTTATTAAGCAAACCAATTGGTTTTAGTAGTATATACAAAAGATAGAAGAACCATCTCAGGCAGGATAGAACGTAAAGGTTAAGGAAGAGGAGGGCTGTAAATGGATGATCAATCTCCGAAATATGTTAAAGCGGTCATTTTTGATTGGGCCGGAACGGTAGTCGATTACGGATGCTTTTCGCCGTTAGCTGTTTTCGTTGAAGTCTTTCGAAAACGAGGGATTGACGTCACGCACGAAGAAGCACGAAAGCCGATGGGGCTTCTGAAATGGGATCACATTGAAGCCATGTGCCAAATGGATCGGATCGCAAACCTTTGGAAAGATAAATATGGACGGCTTCCGGAAACTAAAGATATTGATGCGTTATATGCTGATTTTGAACCGATGCTTTTTTCCATTCTTCCCAACTATTGCACGCTTATTCCTGGAGCAGTTGAAGTCGTTGAACGATTGCGTAAAATGGGCTTGAAAATCGGATCGACCACCGGCTTTACTGCTGAAATGATGTCAATTGTCACGCCTGAAGCAAAACGGCAGGGCTATGAACCAGATTCTATAGTTACGCCTAGTGAAATGCCTGCAGGGCGCCCCTATCCGTGGATGATCTATCAAAATGCGATGAATTTAGGAGTATACCCGATGAAACATATTGTGAAAGTAGGGGATACAATCAGTGACATTCAAGAAGGAATCAATGCCGGGACGTGGACGGTCGGTGTCATTAAAGGCGGAAGCGAGCTCGGAATGAGTGAACAAGAAGTAAATGAATGCGACCCGGGGGTACTGGCAAATCGAATGAAAGTGGTCGCCAGACGATTTAAAGACGCCGGTGCAGATTATGTGATTGAGAGTATCGGAGAATTAGATCAAGTCATACCGAAAATCGACCGGAGAATCTCTCAAATGGAAAGGTGCCACTACTAATTTTTTTAAAATCGTCTTATTTTAGATACAAACTCTTTTTGATGAGGTAAAAGGTTATGGAAATCGCCACCGAACTTATCACAAAAGGAGTAGTCGATAAAACAAGGCTTCTTGTTCAGGAAGAAGCCTTTGAACCGTTGATGGTTTTTAAAAAGCTAGTGCCCCCTCTAGAAAAAAGCCTGGATTTCAGTACTAGGACATTCTTATTTTTAGAACACCTCGTTAGATCTGTGAAATGAGGAAAAACGATGACGAATCGTTACATCATTTAAAATGATTTTGTTCTTGGACAATAAGTGATCGTATTTGGACAATAAATCATCCGGTTTAGACAATACAATCATACTTTTGGATAATAAGTGAAAAATAGACTAATTTTATTGTCCGACTGAGGCCATTTATTGTCCGATGATATCTATTTATTGTCGGAAATCGACTGTTTATTGTCCAAATGCCATGAAAATAGCACCATACTAGAGAAATTTGATCCTGTTTTTGCTTCCAACTTCTAATCTTTTTTACAGGTGAAAATTTAGGAAAACTGAAGGGGCACTAGAAAAAATAAGGAAATTAAACAGCTTAAAGAAGATAAAGCAGAAACATTGTTGCAACAATAGGAAAGTCGGGCATTTCGTTTACTAACGGGATACCTGACTTTCTTTTAATTCTTGAAATGCAATTACAGCCCAGACAGTCTCCATTCATATTATTCCACCTCTTACACAATATATCATTTATTGGGGATATTTGAGATATAGAACATCTATTTTGGAAAAACAAGGGAATAACCGAAGCTAAATCGTTATCATTTGTTCATAGAATTGCCCTTAATTAAACAGTGAAAATAGGTATAATGTAGGTGAGAAGCAAAGCAAGATTTACCCGGGTAATAGAAAAGGGGTTTTTGAATGGATAAAGCTTTTAAATGGATGGCTGTTTTTACGACAGTGATTATGTTTATATTAATGATTGCCGGAGCGTTAGTGACCAATACGGGTTCCGGAATGGGGTGCGGAAATGATTGGCCGCTCTGCCATGGCAAGTTTATTCCCGAATATACCGTCGAAACGATGATCGAATATACCCATCGCCTTATTACAGGCTTTGCCGGTGTGGTTGTTATTGTATTTTCCGTCTGGGCATGGCTTCGCTACAGGGGAAACCGCGAAGTAAAGATCCTTTCATTTATCGGGATTTTATTTATTGTCATTGAATCGTTGCTAGGAGCAGCGGCTGTCATGTGGCCGCAATCTCCATCAGCGCTCGCTCTTCATTTTGGCTTTTCTCTTATGGCATTTACGAGCGTCTTTTTGCTTTCGATTTTTGTTTTGCAGCGGGACAAGGCAAAAGAGTTGGTGAAACAGCCTGTATCAAAAGGATTTAAAGTGTTTGCCTGGATAACGGTGATTTATACGTATGCAGATATTTATTTAGGCGCGTATGTCCGGCATTCGGGGGCAAGCTTAGCCTGTACGGATTTTCCTAAATGTTATCCGGATACATTTATTCCTAATCTTACAGGGCTGGCTGGGGTCCATTTTGCCCACCGTGTTGCCGCTGTCATTCTATTCTTTTTAATAATCGGTTTACTGGTGTACTCGGTACGTCATTTTAAAGAAACGAGACGGGATATTTATGTTGCAAGCCTCATCGCTCTTTTATTAGTTCTAGCGCAAATTGCCAGCGGAATTTCCGTCGTTTTAACAAGGCTGAACATTTTCTCGACTCTGGCTCACGCTGGTTTTATCACATTATTGTTCGGTATGTTAAGTTATATTTGCTTGCAAACATTGAAAAGACCGGAAAAAATGTAGAAAAAGGCCGCGGCTGAAATTCAATTCAGCCTGCGGCCTTTTTTCCTTATTCTGCAAGCAGAGACAATCCGCCATCAACGATGATTGTTTGCCCGCGAATCATGCTTGCTGCCGGCGTGCATAAAAAGTAGACAGCTTCGGCCATGTCTTCCGGTTCGACAATCCGACCTGCGGGGTTTCGCTTTTTGGCAGTCTCAAGCAATTCCTCTCGGTTGGGAAAATGCTTCAATGCATCCGTATCAACTGCGCCCCCGGATACCGCATTTACGACAATGCCTTTTGGCGCTAATTCAACCGCTAAATATCTTGTGATTGCTTCAACGGAAGCTTTTGAAACGCCGACAACGACATAGTTTGGAAGAGCGCGGATGGATCCTAAGCTAGAAAGGGCAACGATAGCGCCGCCGTTATTTTCTTCCATCAGCCTGGCTGCTTCCTGTGCGGCAAATAAATACGCTTTCGCATTGATATTTTGCGTCCAATCCCAATGGTGTTCTTCAATTTCCATCAGTGGCCGCTGAACGCCCGAAGCGGCATTGTTGATGAACACATCAAGGCGTCCAAATGTAGCTTTCGTTTCAGCAAACAAATGGCGGATTTGTTCAATTTCGCCAACGTTGGCTTTAACGATTAGAACCTGAACCCCGTATTTTTCTTCCAATTCAGCTTTCGTTTGTTCAGCATCTTTTTTCTTGCGCATAAAATTTAAGACAAGATGATATCCTTCAGAGGCGAATTTCGACGCGATCGCTTTTCCGATTCCTCGCGTCCCGCCTGTAATTAATGCTACCTTTTTGCTCAATATGATCGTCTCCTTAGAACCTAATGTTATTACCTGGTACTAATTTTATAGACGGAAGAAGGGGATGTCAAATAAATAATAACCCCCTGCTTGTAGTAAGCAGGGGGGATGGTGTACCAGTTTTTCCGGAAAAAGCAGCTATGCGTTAATTTATTCGTCTACTTTGAGCGCTTATTCGTTTTAAGCGGCTACTTATTCGTCTTCCTAAAAAAGCTCTGGCTCTATTTCCCGCGATGTTTTGCTTTCGCTTTTTGCCGCTTAATTTCTCGTTTCCGTTCGTTTAACGCTTCTTTTTGGAGACGGGATAACGTTTTCCGCTCTTTTTTTGCTTGTTCAATTTGGATTCTCATCGCTTCTTGCGCCTGAGAAGTTACGCCCTTTTTCTTTAGTTCTTTGGCAGCTTCTCTTTGGGCCCGTTTCGGATTTCGTTTCGTTTCCTCTTTCGTGGTAACGGAAATCCCTTTTTGGTTGCTTTGCTCGATCAGGGGTAGAAGCTGGTAGTTAACAAAACTTAATACTTCCGGATCGCTCGGTTCAGGACCAAAAACATATCGGTACACTTTCAAGTTAGAGCCGTTTATCTTTTCGATGATGCCGACCCAAAATTGACCATCATGCATTACAGTCAATTTCATAAAAATCCCTCCTCAAAAAACTTGAGGAATGATGGACAACCCGAGGAGGGCAGGTTACTGACACCGCATGAATTGCGATGCGCCCGGACTACCAACCGGACCGTGATTTTACATTCCCGACTAACATTATATGCCAAAAAAATAAGCTGAACAAGAGATGACTGGCAAAAACAAAATCGTAACGAAATGGGCGAATATCGTGTATAGTCAAAGAAAACGGCATGAATAGAAGGAGAAAAGTATGGTCTTCAACGTATTTGTTTATGGGACCCTTCGAAAAGGGGAAAAGTATCACCATTATTTGAAAACTGCAAAACGATTAGAAGAAAACTGCTGGACGTATGGAAAGCTGTATGACACGGGCTGCGGTTATCCGGCAATGATCATCGATAGGGTACAAAAGGTTGTTGGAGAGGTGTACGAGGTTGACGGTCCGACGTTAAAGGCATTGGATCAGTTGGAAGGCTACAATCAAACCGGTGAGGAAGAACGATATGATCGGATCATTCAAACGATTTATACTGAAAAAGGGTCGATTGAAGCATTCGTCTACGTGATGAAAGAGGGCCAGGTAATGCGGGAACGTTTCATACTGGATGGTGACTGGGTCACTTATCGGAAACAAAAAACGTCAGGCAAATATGTATAGCTTCATTTTAAACTTGATCAAAATGGGGAACCTATAAAGTGAATCTAGACTTTGAGGTTACAAATGATGAAAATGCAAACAAACCATCGGCCATATCCATTGCCAAAACGCCCATGGATCATGACACAGACGTGGAATGATGTGATTTTTGCTCATTGGCCAATTTCTATTGATCAACTTAAGGATAACGTTCCTCCGCAGTTGGAAATTGATACGTTCGAAGGGCGGGCATGGATCGGAATCGTCCCGTTTCATATCACGGATTTCAAAGTAAGAGACGTCTTTTCGATACCATTTACGGATGCTTTTCCCGAAATCAATTTGCGCACGTATGTGGTTTACGATGACAAACCTGGCGTTTATTTTTTTAGCCTTGATGCCGGCCACTGGATGGCGGCTCGATTAGCCCGAATGTTTACTCCGCTCGCCTATCATTTTGCAAAAATAGATGTAACGAAGAAGGATGGGGAAATTTCGTATAAAAGCAGCCGCCAGGGCAGAAACGGCGGAAACGGTGAATTCGAAGGTTTATTTTCTCCATCTTCGACAAATTTTCAATCCGAAAAAGGTTCATTGGATGAATGGTTAACAGAGCGGTACTGTTTATATACGTCGAGTGAAAAAAACATGTATCGGATCGATATTCACCACGAAAAATGGGAGTTACAAAAAGCCGAAGGGGAAATTTTAGCGGAAACACTCACTTCTTCACATGGGATTATATTACCCGATGAAAAACCGCTGTTACACTACGCATCCTGCAATAAAACACTTATTTGGCCAATCATACAGGTGAAAAAGTGAAATATTGAAAGTGCTGTTATTCATTAATAAAAATAAATAGGCTTTGCCGGATGGATTTAATCTCTTCTTTTCTCAAGCGAAAAGCAACGATCAACTTGATCATGATGGGAAAACCGTTAGAGAAAAGAACCCGGAAGCGGTTTGAAAATAGCAAAAAGGAGCGGTCAATGCGAGACCACTCCTTTTTTAAAAATTACACATGAGCTCCTTGTGGTTGGCGTTTTAAAAACGCTTCGAGATCATCCATAAATTGATGGAATTGAGGAATATCCATTTGTTGAGCAGAGTCGGAAAGTGCAACAGCCGGATCTGGATGCACTTCTGCCATGACCGCATCGGCACCGATCGCAATCGCCGCTTTTGCACATGGAAGTAGTAAGTCTTTGCGTCCAGTAGAATGCGTTACGTCAACAACGACAGGCAAATGTGTTTCCTTCTTCAAAATTGGAACAGCGGAAATATCCAATGTGTTGCGGGTCGCTTTCTCGTACGTGCGAATGCCGCGTTCGCATAAAATGATCTGGTCATTACCTTGAGCAAGAATGTATTCAGCAGCATACATGAATTCTTCGATTGTCGCCGACAGTCCGCGTTTTAATAATACCGGTTTGTAAACCGATCCTGCCGCTTTCAATAATTCAAAGTTTTGCATGTTGCGCGCCCCGATTTGGATGACATCAACATAATCCAATGACATTTCAATATCATTCGGATTTAAAATTTCACTGACAACCGCCATGTCAAGTTCGTCCGCAACCTGACGCAAAATCTTCAACCCTTCGATGCCAAGGCCCTGGAAGTCATATGGGGAGGTACGCGGCTTAAATGCGCCGCCGCGAAGCAATTTAAGTCCTCGCTCTTTCATTGCCTGCGCAACAGATTTCACTTGCTCGTAGCTTTCTACTGCACATGGGCCCATTACGAAATGCGTATTTCCGTCGCCAATATGTTCACCTTTTACAGATACGACCGTATCTTCAGGTTTTTTCTTGCGGGATACGAGTAGCGCTTTTCGGTTATCGGTTTCTTGAAGATCCAAACACGCTTTGAAAATTTGTTTGAAAATATGTTGCAGTGTAGACGTTTCGAAAGGTCCGTTATTGTTATTCGCGACAAGATCAAGAATGTTCCGCTCGCGAACAGGATCGAAACGCTTCACTCCTTGCGCTTCTTTTATTTTTCCAATCTTTTTCGCAATATTGCCGCGTTCATTTAATAACTCTAAAATTTGCAATGTCACTTGATCCATTTCAGAACGCAATACTTCAAGCTCGTTGTTTGACACTTTAAGTTCCTCCCCGGTTTTTTATATTGTTTTTAAGCGTTAAAGTAGAATGCTTTCGAGCTTTAACGCATTAATCTGTGTACGAATGGTTCGATATTGTGTTATACTGTAAACCAGAAATCATTCAACTGTCAAGAAAAAATTTTAAAGTTTTTCACGGTTGTTTCGAAATTTTTTAAAAATACAAATTACCTCTTTACAACAAGAGCTCTTTCATGGTACAACTTCTTATAAATCAAATAAAAAAAACGCGATGAAAGGTTAAAGTAGTGTTCATCTCCCTGTTACCCAGAGAACTGATGGTCGGTGGAAAATCAGTACAAAGTTGAACGCGAATTACCCCTTGAGCATCTTTTCCCAACGACGTATTATTTTGTCTATTAAGAAAAGGCGGCAAAGCCGTTATCGAAATGAAGAGGTGGAGTTTTTCCACAATTAGGGTGGTACCGCGATGAACATCGCCCCTGCGATTATGCAGGGGCGATTTTTGATATTTTGGAAAGGAATTCCTTCCGGGGGGCAATTAACCGGAGTTTTGATAGAAATAGAGGAGGAGAGAGAAAATGAGATATTTAACAGCAGGGGAATCACACGGCCCGCAATTAACGACCATACTTGAAGGAGTTCCGGCAGGTCTTCCGCTCATTGCAGAGGACATTAACGTTGAACTGGCGCGCAGGCAAAAAGGCCACGGCCGCGGTAGAAGGATGCAGATTGAAAAGGATCAAGTGCAAATTTTGAGCGGAGTGCGCCATGGTGTAACTTTAGGTTCGCCGATAACTTTAGCCGTTGAAAACCGGGATTTTACCCATTGGACAAAAATTATGGGGGCTGAGCCGCTAAGCGAAGGTGAAGCGCAGGAAGTAAAACGCCAGATCACCAGACCTAGGCCGGGACACGCCGACTTAAATGGCGCGATTAAATATGGTCACCGCGATATGCGCAATGTGCTCGAAAGATCATCAGCGCGTGAAACGACTGTCAGAGTGGCCGCAGGAGCAGTAGCGAAACGAATTTTAGAAGAGCTGGGCGTGAAAGTGGCCGGCCATGTCATTGAAATCGGCGGCGTGAAAGCAAGCCATACCGAATACGAGTCAATTGAAGAGCTTCAAGAAAAAACGGAAGCTTCACCTGTGCGCTGTCTTGATAAAGAAGCGGAAGCAAAAATGATGAAAGCCATTGATGACGCAAAAGAAAACGGCGATTCGATCGGCGGGATTGTTGAAGTGGTTGTTGAAGGCATGCCGGTCGGAGTTGGAAGCTATGTTCATTATGACGAAAAGCTTGATGCGAAACTGGCCGCCGCTATCGTCAGCATTAATGCCTTTAAAGGTGTTGAAATCGGAATCGGTTTTGATGCTGCGCATAAGCCGGGAAGCCTCGTCCATGATGAGATTTTATGGGATGCCGAGAACGGATATACGAGAAGAACGAACAATGCCGGCGGATTTGAAGGCGGGATGACAACAGGCATGCCGATCGTCGTTCGCGGGGTGATGAAGCCGATCCCGACGCTCTATAAGCCGCTTCAAAGCGTCGATATCGATACGAAAGAACCGTTTAAAGCAAGCATTGAACGCTCTGACAGCTGTGCAGTGCCTGCCGCAAGCGTCGTTGCAGAAGCGGTTGTTGCCTGGGAGCTTGCCAAAGCGCTTGTCGATCAATTTGGCAAAGATCGAATCGATTGCATAAAAGAAAATATTGAAAACCATAAGAAGCGATCGAGGGAATTTTAATGGAAACCATGGCCATTAAAACGAAGTCAAAAGAATATCCGCTTTATTTAGGAAATGACGCGATTAAAGGGTTAGGCTCACTCCTCGCTGATTTGACTCCTGATGTCTCGAACATTCTTATTATTTCCGAGCAACCGGTCGCCGATCTTTACCTCGACACGGTCAAACAAGCGGCAGGCCATCATCATAAGGTGTTTACGAAGGTCATCCCGAGCGGCGAATCGTCCAAGTCGTTTGAAAACTATTATGATTGCCAGACGTATGCTTTGGAATCCGGACTTGACCGTCATTCATTGATTCTCGCCCTTGGCGGCGGAATGATCGGAGATTTGGCCGGATTTGTCGCAGCGACGTTTATGCGGGGCATCCGCTTCATTCAAATTCCTACGACGCTATTGGCTCATGATAGTGCGGTAGGCGGGAAAGTGGCGGTAAACCATCCGCTTGGAAAAAACATGATCGGCGCGTTCCATCAGCCTGAGGCGGTCATTTATCATCTTCCGTTTTTAGAGTCATTGCCTGAAGAAGAATGGCGTTCAGGTTTTGCTGAAATGATCAAACATTCCTTTATAGGCGATCCTGAGCTTTATGAATGGCTTAAGAGCGAGATTAAATCCGTAAAAGATTTGCGTGGCGAAAAACTTGTTTACGCCTTAAAGCGGGCGATCGCCGTCAAAGCGAATGTCGTTTTGCAAGATGAAAAAGAACACGGCATCCGCGCGCATCTAAATTTCGGCCATACGTTAGGCCACGCAATCGAAACGGAATTGGGCTACGGAAACGTATCACATGGCGATGCGGTCGCAATCGGAATGTTATTTGCGACACGATTAAGTGAAATTGTCTATGAAAAAGATTTACAATATGAAGAAATGAAAAAGTGGTTTAATTCTTACGGATTTCCGCATTTGCCTCCAAATTTGAATGCGAAAAATTTATTACAAAACATGAAAAAAGATAAAAAAGCAGGATACGGCAACATTCGCATGGTATTAATGAAAGAAGTAGGTCATTTAGAAGTTGTAAAAGTGTCAGATGATCTCATTCTTCCATTATTAAATGAATTCATCGCGGAGGTGTAGTTTTATGAAAGTGAAAAAACAGTTGTTATCATTGAAAGCCTATCAACCGGGAAAATCGATCGATGAGGTGAAAAGAGAGTTTGGCTTGACGAAAATCGCCAAATTAGCGTCAAATGAAAATCCATACGGTTGTTCGCCAAAAGTGCGTGAAGCATTAAACGACTTTACCGATTACGCGCTTTATCCGGATGGAGCAGCTTTTCAGCTTCGTGAAAAGCTCGCCAGGCATGTAGGCGTCGAACTGGGACAGATTATTTTCAGCGCCGGATTGGATGAAATGATTCAAATCATCAGCCGGTCATTGCTTTCGCCTGATACAAATGTTGTCATGGCTGAACAAACGTTTCCGCAATATAAGCATCATGCCGTTATCGAACAGGCAGAAATTCGTGAAGTGCCGCTGAAAAACGGCTGTCACGATTTAGAGGCGATGCTTGCGCAAGTGGATGAGCAAACTGCTATCGTCTGGATTTGCAATCCGAATAACCCGACAGGCACCTATGTTAATGAAACGGAACTGAAACACTTTTTAGAGCACGTCCCGAAAGAAACGCTCGTCGTTTTAGATGAAGCTTATTATGAATATGCGGTAGCGCAGGACTATCCGGAGTCGATTCCCCTTTTAAATGATTATGAAAACTTGTTGATCATGCGCACATTTTCAAAAGCCTATGGTCTTGCCGCATTCCGTATCGGTTATACGATCGGACATGCGTCGTTCATGCAAAAGCTGGACGTGGCAAGGCTGCCATTTAATACTTCAACGTTTGCGCAAATAGCTGCCATGGCGGCGCTTGATGATCAAGCGTTTATCGAATTTTGTGTAGAGGAAAATCGGAAAGGTTTGCAGCAGTATTATACGTTTTGCGAAACGCATCAACTTCCATATTATTCTTCGCAATGTAATTTCATCTTTATGGATCCGGGCAAAGACCCGATGGAAGTGTTCCAGCTTCTTCAGCAAAAAGGATATATCGTTCGCCCGCAAAAAGGAGGCGTACGCATTACCGTTGGAACGAAAGAAGAAAATGATGGCGTGTTAGAGGCGTTGAAAGAATTGATTACCGTTCAAGCTTAAATCTTAAATAGCCCGCCTTTTAAGACGCGATCAAATTTGGATAGAGATAAGAGGAGACAATCGGAGTGGAGAAACGCGTATTACTGATAGGAGTGGGTTTAATCGGCGGTTCGGTTGCCCTTTCAATTAAAAAAGAACATGAAGAAGTAACGATTATCGGCTTTGATGTGAATAGGGACCACTGCAAGCTCGCAAAAGCGATGCATGTCATTGATGAATGCGCCGAAAGCTTACAAGCAGAAGCGGAGCAGGCAGATTTGATCATTCTGGCTGTTCCCGTAGAGGAAGCGGAGAAATTCATCGATCAATTCATTCATTGGGAATTGAAAGAGAATGTCATCATTACGGATGTGGGCAGCACAAAAGAAAAAATTATGAGAAGGGCAGAGCCTCTTATCGAAAAGGGCATTGCGTTTATCGGCGGCCACCCGATGGCGGGATCCCATAAAACAGGAGTAGGTAGCGCTAAAGCGCATTTGTTTGAAAACGCCTATTACATGTTAACGGTACATCCGGAGACGAAAAAGGAAAAGGTAGAGGAATTAAAAGAATGGCTGAAAGGGACGAAAGGAAACTTTCTCACTCTTGACGCCAGCGAGCATGATTTACTGACAGGCATCGTCAGCCACTTTCCTCACATTGTTGCTGCTAGCCTTGTCCGCCAGGTGGAGAGCCATGCGAATGAAAATGAGCTTGTGAGCGGCCTTGCCGCCGGTGGATTCCGCGATATCACGAGAATCGCCTCAAGCAGTCCGCACATGTGGAGGGACATCGTTAAGCAAAACCGAAAAACACTTCTTTCCTTATTAAATGAATGGATGATGGAAATGGAAGAAGTTCGCCACCTTGTTGAAAAAGGAGACAGTGAGGAGCTGTTTAACTATTTCGCCGGTGCAAAAGCGTTTCGCGATTCGTTGCCGTCCGGTTCCAAAGGTGCGATCCGATCGTTTTACGACTTATATGTCGATGTGCCCGATCGGGTGGGAGTCATCTCGCATGTTACGACATTGCTCGCCATTGAGCGAATCAGCATTACGAACATACGGATCATCGAAGCGAGGGAAGATGTGTTAGGAGTGTTGAGGATCAGTTTTCAAACGGAAGATGATCGGGCGAAGGCTAAAGCATGTTTAGAAGAAAATAACTATGAGTCATACATCACGATGTAGGAGGGGGGACAAAACAATATGAAATTATCTCATGTACAACGATTAAAAGGTGTAATGAAAGTTCCAGGCGATAAATCCATATCCCACCGTTCCGTCATGTTTGGCGCTATCGCCGAGGGGAAAACAAAAGTGACCGGATTTTTACCGGGCGATGACTGCCTGAGTACAATTGATTGTTTCAGAAAACTTGGAGTCAATATTCATCAAGAAGACGATTATGTCGAAATTGACGGCAATGGAATTGAAGGGTTAAAAGAGCCTCAAGAAGTGCTCGATGTCGGCAATTCAGGAACAACGATCCGGCTAATGTTAGGTGCCCTGGCGAATACGCCGTTCCATTCTTGCATTATCGGTGACAAATCGATTGCGAAGCGGCCGATGAAGCGGGTGACGGTTCCGCTTACTGAAATGGGGGTGGCGATTGATGGCCGTGCAGAAGGCAATTTCACACCGCTCAGCATTCGCGGCGGAAATACGAAAGGCATCCAATATACATCTCCGGTCGCGAGCGGCCAGGTAAAATCCGCTATCTTGCTTGCCGGATTAGGGGCGGAAGGTGTGACTTCCGTTTCCGAGCCGCATAAATCAAGGGATCATACCGAACGAATGCTTCAGGCGTTTGGCGTCAATGTCCAGGTCGATGGATTGACGGTTTCCATCGAAGGAAAGCAGAAGCTGAAAGGAACGAACATTGAGGTTCCCGGCGACATATCTTCTGCCGCTTTCTTTTTGGCAGCCGGGGCGATCGTTCCGGAAAGCGAGCTGACGATTCAAAAAGTCGGAATGAATCCTACCCGCACGGGCATCATTGATGTTTTGCAGCTGATGGGAGCGGATCTTTCGATTGAAAATGCACAAAACGAAGCGATTGAACCATTTGCGGATCTTCATATTAAAAAATCTTCTCTAAAAGGCATTGAAATTGGTGGAGAACTCATTCCGCGATTAATCGATGAAATTCCAATTATCGCCCTTATGGCGACACAGGCGGAAGGGACAACGGTCATTAAAGACGCTGCCGAGCTAAAAGTAAAGGAAACGAACCGGATTGACACGGTCGTCAATGAACTGAAGAAACTTGGCGCTAACATTGAAGCAACAGAGGATGGCATGATCATTCACGGGAAAACCCGTTTAGTGGCAAGTTCTGTCGATAGCCACGGCGATCACCGGATCGGTATGATGCTCGGAATTGCGTCATGCATCGCAACTGGCGAAATGACCATCAACAACAGCGATGCCGTTCGCGTATCTTACCCTGGCTTTTTTGACCAGCTAAACGAATTATCTCGATAAAAAAACGAGGAACATAAGTTTTACTACTTATGTTCCTTTAATATGTTGACTTCTGTTTCGAGTTTTTCAAGTTTGTTCATTAATGTACTCATTTTTTCGTTCAAGGCTGCAATTTGTTTTTCGTACATTAAATTCATTTCATGGCTCGTTTCAGGGATATCGTGTAAAGAAGACTCAATTTTATCATCGAAACTATCGGAAAAAGGATCCTCATTCTTCGACATCAACTCATGTTGATTTTCAATAGATTGATCATTCTCGTAAAACTTGCTTTTTATTGAAACGTCAGGATGTTCTTCTTCAATAGCGGGCCATTGATTTGTTAATTCTTCATGGGTGGCCGCATTTTTTAATGTTGAAAACAATTCGGACACGTTATTGAAAGACTGTCGATTATAGTGTTCAATTAATTTCTCTGGCAAACTAATTCCCTCTCTTTTACAGTAAAAATCGATTAATTTATATTGTAAGTCTTCATCGGGCGGTTGAATGTTCGTTGTGATTCCCCAGCTAAGCCGTGATTCCAGTTTGAAAGAGGAATACCTTGCTTCGAGCCAATCCTTGCTGAATTCATTGCGGGCTAAAACGATTAAGCTGTCACCGTTCCTCTCTTTTACAGTTGTATGTTTTAACCACGTTTCAAAACTCGGCCTGCTCATTTGATGTTCAAGGTGTTGTAAAACGTTTGTTCATAATGCGCGAGCCTCGTTCATTTGTTGTTACTTTCTTTCCAAATTGTAAAGAAGCATGTAAAGAAATAATAAAAACCCTTCAGTCTATAACGGCTGGAGGGCTACTTGCTACGGTGCCAGAATACATGATCCTATTATTTTGAAATTGAAAAAGTGACGTGTTCATACCTACAGTTAATTGATTGTTGTAATGTAGAGTTAATTTTGTATGTATGGCGGCCCCGAGAGGACTCGAACCTCCGACGCACGGTTTAGGAAACCGACGCTCTATCCACTGAGCTACGGAGCCTTATTTTTTCATTTGTCAATTCAAAATACAGTGCATTAAATATTATATAATAGGACGTTCCATTTGAAAAGATTTTCTATTACTTTTTTCTTGAATTCAGTAATTAGACTTTTGAATGTAAAATTTAGAAGTGGTATAGCATACAAAATAACAACTGCACCCCTCATTGATAAAGTTGGGGTGCAGTTGTTTCAAGAAGCGACTTCTTTTTGCTTTGAATGGTCGTTAACTTGCTTTAATGACCAGCGCATTTTTGGCTGTATTAAAGGTTTAAAGAAGTTGAGAACAGGTTGTCGTGTGACTAGCCAACAAATTGCTGCAGCAAATAGCAAGCAAATCACTAATGCCAGAGCTATATGAAGGGTTAATAATTCGGTTTCAAATTTGCGGAATAAACGGACAATATTCGTATGAATCATATAAATGAAAAGCGAATACACACCTAGCTTATTAAAGAAAGCGAGCTTCTTTTCTTGCGGCACTAATAGCATTAATGCAATAGATAAAATGGTTATAGCCCCATAAAGAATAAGCTGGATCGTTCCGCCTTTGAGAAAGGACCAGTCGAAATAATCGTAGGATTTGCTCATAAATAATAGCTCCGTAAAGCCGCCTTTTTTTGTTAAGAACAAGGCCGAACCGAAATAGGCGAGCACAATGGCAATGGCACCCCAGCGAAACGGCTGTTTCCATGAATGCGCTCTCTTTTTAAGAGACATTACGATGTTTTTATTCGCTAAATAGTAGCCAATTAAGAAATAAGGATAAAAGTTAATTAATTTACGTAACGAAAACCATTTTGTTACATCATCTACATAGCTAATCCAGATCGCTAATCCTAACGCAATAAGCAAAGGATAGCGAAGTCGCAATACGTAAGGTGTGATCGCGCTCCAAACGGCAATCCCTAATAAAAACCACATCGCCCAATACGGATCAAAAATATCCATGATTCGGCTATCTGATGAAAAGCTTACGATTTCATTATCATTGATTAATTTCTGAAACACGCCATTGATTAGTTGCCAAATGACAAAAACGGATAGTACTTGCACGATTCGGTCAATTCGGTTGGGGCGAAAAAAATATCCGCTTATTAAAATAAATAAGGGCATGTGAAAGGAATAGATCACGTTATATAAATAATGAGCCGAGAAATAACTGTCACGATACGTTTCAATTAAATGTCCAAATACCATTAGAAAGATTAAAATCCCTTTCATATTATCAAACCATGGTATGCGTTGTTTTGCCATTCTACCTCCTCCAAAACTTAATTTCGGCAGAATCGAATCATTTTCAATCCCGCGCAATCAATAGAACATATTGGATAGTGCCCTATTCTAAATGGGAAATCTATTACAGACTTTCGGAATAAATAAAGTTTTCAGGGGGGTTCAGAGTTCTCTTCTTATAAGATCGTTTTAGAGATAAGTCTTTCGGCTCAGTCGTTAATAAGAAAAAGGATAGGGAAAAGAACCATTGATATAAAATGAACGGAAACCGCATGAGGATCATCTTGTGCGGTTTTTAATCCATTAGTCCCGTAACTAGAGAGAAAGACCTGGTTTTGAAAATTTCTAAAATTAGGTCTTTTTCATTCTGGAAATAAATAGTATGATGGACTCGATTAAGTTAGTAAAGGTAACAAACTAACCTTCGGGAGTATTTGTTGAAGGATCGAATAACGGTCGCCTGAAACTATAACGGATGAAACGAGTTGAGGGACTTTTTACGTTTGATTAAGGAGATGAGAGATGAGTGTGTTTGAAAAAGGAACTCCTTTTACTATGAAAGAAAAAAATAAGCGTCTGATCTTGCAATGCATACAAGACGATTCGCCTCTATCCCGGTCAGAAATCGCAGAAAAGCTCAAAATAAGCAAGCCTACTGTTTCTTCTATAGTAGAGGAGCTTTTGCAGGAAGAATGGATTAAAGAAATTGGGGCTCGAACTGCAGGAGCACAGGGGGGGAGGAGACCGATTCAGATCACGTTTAACCATCAAGCTCGTTTTGTTATCGGAGTGGATATCGGGGGAACAAAAACATTGGCGGCCATCAGTGACTTATCGGGGAATTTGCTGGCCACAACATTATTTCACACACAAGAAGAAGTTCAATGCGGGATCCTTCACAAAGTGAATATGGTAGCCAAACAAATGCTGGCTGAACTGAATATTGATGAAAAAAAAGTTCTCGGGATAGGAATCGGCGTTCCCGGGATGACAAATGTAAAAGACGGCATTGTGATTGATGCGCCGAGCTTAAGATGGAAAATGCACCCACTGAAACATGAGGCAGAAAAAATATTCCCCTGGCCGGTTTTTATCGATAACGATGTCAACGTCGCCGTTTTAGGAGAACAATGGTTAGGAGCAGCGAAAGGAATGTCGAATGTCGTATTAATTTCAATAGGGACTGGAATTGGCTGCGGCATGATTTTAGAAGGAAATCTTTATCGAGGGTCTTCCTGGGCGGCTGGAGAAATTGGCTACTTCGTCACAGATATTCATCAGGCAAAGCAAAAGGATGATCCAATTTATAGCGGGTATGGCTTCTTGGACCGCCATGCTGGAGGGGCGGGGATCGCCAACAAGGCGAGTCAAGCGTTGAAGAAACAATCGAATCACCCGTTGCAAGAGAAGGCAGTCCTAACTGCAAAAGATGTTTTTGATTATGCGAAATCAGATGATCCTATAGCTTTAAAAATTATCGAAGAGGTAATTGATCATATTGGCTTTGCCATCGCCAATGTGATTTCAATTATAAATCCAGAGGTGATTATTCTGGGGGGTGGGATATCCAAAAGCGCCGATTGGTATTTGCCAAGATTGGAAGAAATCATTTCGCAATTTGCCTCAGTTCCGACAGAAGTGAAAAGGTCAGCATTCGGTTCGGAGATTGGCGTGCTTGGAGCCGTTTCATTAGTTTTAAGGGAAAGGGAATGCGTCTTGAAAACTCTTAGTTGAAAGGAGTCTGTCGAATGCGGAAAAAATGGTTCTCTTGTTTAGCCAGCTTTTTATTATTGGTTTCACTTATGGTCCCTATTCAAGCAAACGGAAAGGAAAAAGACCAAAAGCCTGTAGAACTATGGGGGGCACTGAAACCGCTGGACACGATCGTAAGTTTTATGAATACGGGTGCGCATCCGGACGATGAACGAAGTGACATGCTCGCC
Source organism: Fictibacillus gelatini DSM 15865 (assembly GCF_000430745.1). Lineage (GTDB taxonomy): Bacteria > Bacillota > Bacilli > Bacillales > Fictibacillaceae > Fictibacillus_A > Fictibacillus_A gelatini. The sequence goes on from NZ_KE387233.1 coordinate 107,502, forward strand.
TATTTATCAAGAGGCCGCGGTGTCCGAACGGCAAGCCTGCTTGCAAACCGGGGAGAAGGCGGACAAAACGAAATTGGGAACGAACTGGGAAACGCCCTTGGAATTATTCGCTCAAGGGAATTGATGGAAGCAGCCAAAATTACTGGCGTTCAAGTTTTTCATTTAAGCCAGAAGCCTGACGACGAAATTTATGATTTTGGCTTTTCAAAGTCGGTCGAAGAGACGTTAACTAAATGGGGGGAAGATGTCGCGTATGAGCGATTGATCCGCATTATTCGCACATACCGGCCGGATATTATCATGCCGTCGTTTTTAAATGTGAATACTGAACACGGACATCATCGAACAGTTAATGTTTTGACGCTCCGGGCATTCAAAGACGCGGCTGACCCTAAGGTTTTCCCGGAACAACTAAAAGAGGGCCTGAGTCCATGGCAAATTAAAAAGTTATACTTGCCTGCGTCAGATAGCAGTGCCACGACCTCTTTTGAAATCGGGATGTACGATGACATTTATGGCATGACTTACCCGCAGCTCGGCGAAGAATCTCGATTCTTACATAAAAGCCAGGGGATGGGGAAGAAAATCCCTGCCGAGCCTCGAACGATTCATTTAAACCTTGCGAAATCCGTGATGGGTATTCCGGTAAAGGAAAGCAGCATGTTTGATTCGATTCCATATAATTTTAAAGAATATGCCGCTAACGTTTCAAATGAACCGAAGATTTCAACCGAATTAAAGAAATTGCAAAATGAATTGGAACAATTGATTAGCCTTTATCCGAACGATGACAAAATCGCTGATTTAACCTATGATGTCTTGCAGCATGAACGGCAAGTGGCGAAGATGGTAAAGGCAAGCAACATGGATAAAACGACAAAGGAAGACTTGCTTTTCCGCTTATCAATTAAGGAACAGCAGTTAACTAAACTAAGTGAAGTCGCTTCAAAAGTAAAAGTTGAAACAGACGTAGAAAATCCAACACTCGTTAGAAACGGATCGACGAAAGTGAAAGTTACGATTTCGAACAACGGGAAAAAGGCGCTCCAGCATGTCAATGTTAATCTTTCGGCCCCTGAGCAATGGAAAGTAACGAGAAAAGATCAAGCGAAAACGGTAAAACCCGGGGAAAGGGCTGTCATTCACTTCACCGTTCATGTTCCGAAAAACGCATCCTATTACCAGCCGTATGATCCGCCGGTCATCCACTCAAAAGTGACGTATGACGTGAAACGGACGAAAACAACCCATCAATTTGAGCCGAAACAAACGGTAGCGGTTCTGCCGGAAGTTAGCCTCCAGTCTGATCCCGAAAGTCTTGTTGTCAATACAGCTGACGTGAAAGAAAAAATGGAAGTTAGCGTTAAAGCGAAAAATTACCAAAAAGGGCCGTTGCATTCTGTCCTCTCATTAAAGGTGCCAAGAAATTGGAAGGTAACGCCAAGTGCCGTCCCAGTTTCGTTTACTAAGCAAAACGAAGAAAAAACAGTCACGTTTACAGTGAAGCCGCCTAAAGACGTAAAGGAAGGGAACTTCACTTTCGATCCGTTTGCCGTTGTTCATCAGCGAATGGTCAATACGGCCGTTCAAGTCATTCACTACGATCATATTGGCACATTCTATTATCTATATGATGCAAAAACAAAAGGCGTTTCATTCCCGCTCGCTTTCAATAAGAATTTGAAAATTGGCTATGTTGAAAGCGGATTTGACAATGTCGCGGATGAGTTGCGAAGAGTTGGGATGAATATAGCAAGCTTGACAGAAGGGCAATTGGAAACGACAGACCTTTCGCAATTTGACACGATTGTCCTCGGCATTCGCGCTTATCTTTCAAGGGAAGATTTGCTTGCCAATAATCAAAAACTGCTAGACTATGTCAAAAACGGGGGGCATCTTGTCGTTCAATACAATAAACCGGAAGATCATTGGGACGCAGACTCCACAGCGCCATATAAACTCGTTATCGGGAGTCCGTCCATTCAATGGCGGGTAACCGACGAGCAGGCAAACGTAACGGTATTGAAGCCAGAGCATGCACTCTTTAACACGCCAAACAAAATAACGGACAAAGATTGGGACAACTGGATTCAAGAAAGGGGACTCTATTATCCTAGTGAATGGTCCGATCAATTTGAGCCATTGGTGCGTATGGCAGACCCGAATGAAAAGCCGTTCGATGGCGGCATTTTACTCGCCCATTACGGAAAAGGGACATACATTTATTCAAGCCTCGTCTGGTACCGGCAAATCCAAAACCAGGTCCCGGGAGGCTATCGAATCTTTACCAATTTAATGGATTATAACGGAGAGTAAAAGACAAGGAGGGGTTAAAAAATGATAGGGAAAAAAGGGATAGGTTTATCTGCGCTAATGCTAGGCTTTTCCTTGCTATTGACGGGCTGCATGGCGGGAAGCAGTGAAAAGGCGGGTGGCGGATCCAATGGGAATAAGAAAGGCTTAGAAGAGAAAGTCGTCATTTATTCACCGCACGGAAAAGATATTTTACAAGAGTTTGAGAAAAAGTTTGAAGCAAAATACAATGTGGACGTCGAATGGCTGGACTTAGGATCACAAGAAGTTTTCGACCGCGTCCGCTCAGAAAAAAACAACCCTCAAGCGGATATTTGGTGGGGAGCGCCTTCTGTTCTTTTTAATCAAGCAAAAGACCAGGGGCTGCTTGAAAAATACAAGCCGAGCTATTCGAAAGCGCTGGCAGATGAATTCCATGACAAAGATTGGTACTGGTCAGGAACGAGCCAAACACCTGAAGTCATTATGTACAATTCCAAGCTTGTAAAGAAGGAAGAAGCCCCAAAAGATTGGGACGATTTATTGGATCCAAAATGGAAAAACAACATTATTATCCGCTATCCTCTCGCCTCGGGAACGATGCAAACGATATTCGCCGCGATGATTTATCGAGACTATAAAGACACGCAAGATCCGAAAAAAGGCTATGACTGGCTAAAGAAGCTGGATAGCAGCACAAAGGAATACGCTGCAAATCCTGAAATCATGTACAACAAAATAGCAAAAGGAGAAGGAAGCGTTACAGTTTGGGATATGCCAGATGTTGTCATGCTAAAAGAACAGAAGAAATACCCGTTTGAATTTGTCATTCCGGAAAGCGGAACGCCTGTATTAACGGAAGGAATTGCGCTTGTGAAAGGAGCGAAGCACCCGAAAGCGGCGAAGGAATTTTATGAATTTGTCAACTCGCAAGAAGCGAACAAAATTCTAGCCGAAAAGTATTACCGGATCCCAACGCGCAATGACATCAATGGTCTTCCGAAGTGGATTGAGGATACGGAAATTAAACCGATGAAAATTGACTGGAACGTGTTTGAGAAAAAAACGAATGAGTGGATGGAGTATTGGGATACGAACATTAAGAGCAAGGAAAAAGAGAAGAAAGAGTAAGTATAGGGGGCAAGGACGATGTCATCCATTACGCTAAAGCACGTTACAAAAAAATTTAATACATTCAGTGCCGTAAAAGAGTTGAACCTTGAAATTAAAGAGGGAGAATTTTTCACCTTTTTAGGGCCGAGTGGTTGTGGGAAGACTACAACACTTCGGATGATTGCCGGATTCTATTATCCTACAATCGGTACGATTCATTTTGGGGATAAAGACATGACACGCGTTGCCCCCGAAAAGCGGAATACGGGCATGGTTTTCCAAAACTATGCCCTTTTTCCCCATATGACCGTCTTTGAGAATGTAGCCTTTGGTTTAAAGGTAAGAAAATGCGCAAAAAGCGAGGTCATAACGCGGGTTGAGGAAGCGTTGCGCAAAGTGCGGCTTGAACAATTGATCGATCGGCAAGTCAGCCAGTTAAGCGGGGGCCAACAACAGCGTGTTGCATTGGCTCGGGCCCTTGTCATTGAACCGGACATCCTGTTATTGGATGAACCGCTCAGTAATTTGGATGCCAGACTTCGCGATGAAATGAGGGCGGAAATCCTCCGTTTGCAGAGAGAATATCGCATTACAACCATCTATGTGACGCATGATCAGGTTGAAGCCTTAACGATGAGTGACCGGATCGCTGTTTTCAACACTGGGGAGTGCCAGCAAGTCGGGACACCGAAACAAATTTATGATGAACCAGCCAATGATTTTGTCGCCTCGTTTATCGGTGAGACGAATTTACTTTCCATACAATTGGCAAGGGAAGATGATGAAAAGATCTATGTTCGGTTAGAAAATGATGAAACAACGGAAATGGTTATTCCAAAGGATCGTTCGAATACGATAAAAGACACTCCTTCCGCTCTCTCCATCCGCCCGGAAGCGGTTGAAGTTTCAACAAAAGAATTAGAAGGAGCCAATTGTTTTCAAGGAACGATAGAGATGGTTCAGTTTACGGGTGCGGCGGAACATCTATTTATTAAAGTTGGAGAGCAAACGATCCAGGCGCTTGTTTTAAATAATCATCTTTGGAGTGAGCGGAAAAAGGGCGAGTCTGTCTGGATCCGATTCCCTGGAGAATATGTGTGGATTATACCGAATGTATTGGGGGAGGGCGCCCATGAGAAATAAAGAGATGCGTTTTACGATGTTCCTTCTTATTCCGGTTGTCCTTGTTTTGGTCGGTTATGTTCTTTATCCATCGATCCGGACGCTTTGGGAAAGCTTCTTTTATAAAGGGAGCATAGGGGTTGGCAACTATAAGGCATTCTTTAGCCCGGAAAGCCTGTCTAATTTAGAGGCGCTGTGGAACTCGGTGTATATTTCGCTGCTAAGTGTATTATGCAGTGCCCTTATCGGCATTCCGCTGGCATTTATCTTTAATAAATATGAATTTCCGGGACGCAGCTTTTTTTCAAGTGTTGCCATTTTGCCGATGGTGCTTCCTTCACTAGTTGGCGTGATGGCGTTTATGTTTTTATACGGGGAGTCAGGTCTTATTCCAAATGCAATAAAGGATTTATTTGGACTTGAAAAGGTGCCTTTTAAAATCGGCGGCGTATCCGGAATTTTAATCGTTCATGCGTACACGATGTATGTTTATTTTTACATGACCGTTTCCTCTACCATTCGAAATATTGACCCGTCGCTTGAAGAAGCCGCATTCAATTTAGGGGCAAGCCGCTTGACGGTTTTTCGTAAAGTCACCTTGCCGTTATTAACACCAGCGATAGTAGGAGCATCCTTGCTCGTATTTATGACATCGATGGCGTCCTTCAGCGCTCCGTTTCTTCTCGCCGGTGGATTTCGAGTCTTAAGTTTGCAAATTTATTTTTCAAAAATAAACGGAAATATGGAGATGGCCGCTACGCAATCCGTCATTTTATCCATTGTATCGATTTCCTTTTTATTATTTATGAGATGGTACCAAAATCGAAAAGATTACCGGATGCAGGCGAAAGGAATCGGTGCCCACCGAAGCGAGGTAAAGAACCTGTTTGTCAAATGGACGATGGTCGCAATCGGTGTCATAGGGGTTATTGTTTTGCTGCTTCCTCATGCGACGATTTTAGTATTATCACTTGTTCTGGACGGCACGTGGACATGGCAAACGTATCCGTCAGTTTTTAATTTTGAAAACTATATGTTGCTATTTAAGGACCCGGCTATTTGGGATCCCGTGCGCCACAGTTTGACGCTGGCATTTATTGCAACACTCGGAAACCTGGTATTTGGCGTCATAACTTCCTATGTGCTAGTGAAGCGCAAGTTTATCGGTAAAAACCTGGTTGATAGTATGGTCATGCTTCCATGGGCATTGCCGGCTACCGTTGTCGGGATGAATCTTATTCTGGCATTCAATGAACGATCGATCTTAACGTTCGGCCATATACTAGTAGGGACGTTTTGGATTTTGCCGCTGGCTTACTTTATTCGCCATATCCCGCTTGTTGTCCGTTCAACAAATGCGGCGCTGGAACAATTGGATGATTCGTTGGAGGAAGCGGCGAGAAATTTAGGCGCAAAGTGGTTTTATACGTTTCGAAGGATCGTACTGCCACTCGTCCTGCCGGGCGTTCTTTCCGGGACATTGCTCGCGTTTGTAGAAGCAGTTGGCGAATTTCCGACATCGGTGCTGCTTTATACATTAAACAACCGGCCGATATCAATCGAAATTATGAACCAGCTTCGGATGTTTAATATGGGCCAGGCTGCAGCGTATGGAATGATTCAAATTAGTTTAATTGCCATTGTGCTGTTTATATCCAACAAATTTTTCGGTGTGAAAGCGGAGCGGTCACTTTAGTCTTTAAATAGGGAGGGGCGAACCGGCATAATGAAAAAAGAAGAGTTTATCGAGCAAGAAGGCTCTGAGTTTCCAGGGAAATCCTATGTTGAGCATTTGCTGCGCCACGTCTTTGAAGATCAACGCGATTATTTGTTTACGGATATGTTTAAAATCCACCGGGCGCATGTTGTCATGTTAACCGAACAAAACATTATCCCGCAAAGCGAAGCGAAAGTCATGCTGCAAGGAATTGAGAACGTATCAAAAACGGATTACCGCAGCTTGCAATACGATCCGCATTTTGAGGATTTATTTTTTATGATGGAACAGAAGATAAGCGAGGAAATCGGATCTGACCTGGCAGGAAAAATTCACATTGCCCGCAGCCGGAACGATATGGGTGTGGCCATGTATAGGATGGTATTGCGAAAGCATATCTTGCAGTTAATTGGAAGCAGTTTGCAAGTAGGAGAAGCATTATTGGAACAAGCGAACCGCCATAAGCATACCGTAATGACGGCTTATACGCATACACAGCCGGCCCAGCCGACAACGTTAGGGCACTATTTGCTTGCGATCCATGATGTGCTCTCAAGGGATGTTGACCGATTATGGTCTGCTTATAGATGCGTGAACCGTTCGCCACTAGGTGCGGCGGCGCTATCGACAACAGGGTTCCCGATCAACCGCAACCGGGTCCGGGAGTTATTAGGATTTCAAGAACTTGTTGAGAACTCGTATGATGCCATTGCCGCAGGTGACTATTTAATCGAGACGGCGACTTCCGTCTTGTCGCTAATGACCAATGCAGGCAGGTGGATTCAAGATTTTCTCCTGCAAGCAACACGTGAATTTAGTGTTATTCGGGTAGCCGATCCTTATGTACAAATTAGCAGCATCATGCCGCAAAAACGAAACCCGGTGTCGATTGAACATTCCCGCTCGCTTGCAAGCAGTTCAGTTGGAGAAGCGCTATCTGCAATTCAAATGATCCATAATACGCCGTTCGGGGATATCGTTGATACGGAGGATGACTTGCAGCCTCATTTATATCGCAGTTATGAAAAAGCCAATCGGGTGATGCATTTAATGCATGCGGTTATTCGAACAATGACGGTCAATGAAGAGCTAGTGACAAAGCGGGCAAGAACATCTTGCATTACAATTACGGAATTGGCGGACGTCTTAGCGAGGGAGAAGCATGTGCCGTTTCGCTTATCACACAAAATCGCAAGCATCATTGCAAAAACGTGCACATCCCAAAACAAAGAGCTGCATGAGCTTTCGGTTGAAGAAGTAAATGAAATGATTGCGCATGTGTACCCGGCTCAAGTTTCACAAAAAGATTGGGAAGCGATCACATGCCCGAACGAGTTCGTAAAAAGAAGAAAAGTACAGGGCGGGCCAAATCCGCAAGAAGTTTCAAGAATGATTACATTAAGGGATCAACAGTTAAACGAAGCGATCAATAAATTATGTACGGAAAAAGAAAGGTTAAGAGCTGCCGCTGAACAATTAGACCGTGCGGTTAAAAACATAATTGAAGATACTGTTTAATCAATACTTTTGATAACTATGAAGCATCATAGCAGGAAGGCGTTTTGGGATAATAATTCGATCCACGCCTTTTTTTACCAAAAATGCCGGGTCGCAAAATCGTTGCGGCCCGGTATTTTTTAAGCGATCGTCAAAAACGCAGCTAATTCTTTACTTTTTTGTTTTCTTTCCTTCCGCATTCTTGCCCGCTCGGGTGCGGTTTCATGCAATTTTTTCTCTTCTTTTGTTTCCGGGATGACTTCCGGAACACGCGTTGGGCGTTTATTCTCATCAAGTGCGACAAACGTCAGGAGGGCAGTTGCCGCAATTTTGCGCTCACCGCTTTTTAAGTCTTCAGCTATAATTTTCACGAATACTTCCATTGACGATGTGCCTGTCCATGTTACATAAGATTCAAAACAAACCGAATCTGTTGGCTGGATGGGATGCAAAAAATCGACTGAATCTGTTGAAGCAGTTACGCATTCTTTTCGACTGTGGCGCGCTGCGGAAATGGAGGCGACCTGGTCCACATCACTCATTAACTTGCCGCCGAATAACGTATTGTGGTTATTAACATCGTTTGGGAATACCCGGCTTGTCCGAATCACTCGAGATTCTTTGCAATATTTCGCTTCCATAGACACTTCTCCCTAAAATCTATGTCCCATTATTAAGGGCGTTTCAACATTTAACTTCTATGATATATTTTTGGCTTCCTGGCAAGAATCTAGCATGCTTCCTGCCAGGAAGCCATTTTAAAAATTTATTTGTTTAACCTTCTAGCAATAATTGCTCTGGATCTTCGAGCATTTTCTTAATCGCGACGAGGAAGCTTACCGCTTCTGCTCCGTCGACGATCCGGTGGTCGTAAGATAGAGCGATGTACATCATCGGGCGGTTTTCCATTTTATCTTTATCGATGGCAACCGGTCTCCATTGGATGCTGTGCATGCCAAGGATTCCGACTTGTGGCGCATTCAAGATCGGCGTGGACATGAGCGATCCGTAAATGCCGCCGTTTGTGATCGTGAACGTTCCGCCTTGCAGTTCATTAAGAGTAAGTTTGTTGCTGCGTGCTTTTTTTGCAAGATCGGCAATTTCACGTTCAATGCCGGCAAATGATAGGCGGTCGGCATCGCGTACGACCGGTACGACAAGGCCCTGGTCCGTTCCAACGGCTACCCCGATATCATAAAATTTCTTCATTAAGATTTCATCGCCTTGAATTTCCGCATTTAATAGCGGGAACTTCTTCAACGCTCCGACAACCGCTTTTGTGAAGAACGACATAAAGCCAAGTTTCACATCGTGTTGTTCTAAGAAAGCATCTTTGCGGCGTTTGCGGACATCCATGATCGCCGTCATGTCCACTTCATTAAATGTTGTCAACATCGCCGCTGTATGTTGGACATCAACGAGGCGTTTGGCGATCGTTTGGCGGCGGCGGGACATTTTAATGCGCTCCACCGGTTTGTCAGGAGAAACCGGTGCTGCTTGAGGTGCCGCTGCTTTTGGCGGCTGCGCTTGTTGCGCCGGCTTCGTCGCATGTGCTTTCACGTCTTCCGGACGGACTCTTCCTAATGGATCACGGGTTTCCACTTGATTTAAGTCAATGCCAAGTTCTCTCGCCAGTTTTCTCGCCGCAGGAGAGGCAACCGGGCGATCCGCAGGAGTGGTTGATGGTTCAACAGATGGCGCTTTTTCTTTTGCCGCTGCTTTCGGCGCTTCAGCCGTTTCTTTCGGTTGTTCTTCTTGTTTTTGCGGGGCAGCCGCTCCTGCTCCGCTTCCAAGCACAGCGATCACTTCGCCGACTTCAACTGTATCTCCGGCTTCTTTTAAAATTTCTTGCAGCACGCCGTCTTCTTCCGCGCTAATTTCAACATTGACTTTGTCGGTTTCAAGCTCAACGATGTAATCGCCTTTATTGACTTGATCTCCAACATTTTTTAACCATTGTGCAATCGTTCCTTCAGATATTGATTCTGCTAGTTCTGGTACTTTGACTTCAGCCACGACCATGACCTCCTTCTTGGTTGACAGCAATTTTTGCAGTTAGTGCTTTATGCATAATGTGCGCTTGTTCTTTTTTATGGACTTCGGCATCTCCGCTCGCTGTACTGGAGCGGTCAGGACGCCCAATATAATCGACGGATACATTCTCCGGCGCTACCGCGCGGATTCTTGGCTCGATATACATCCAGCTTCCCATGTTTTTCGGCTCTTCTTGAACCCAGACGATTTCTTTCAAGTTGGCAAAGCGGCTAATGATCGCTTGAATTTCTTTTTCCGGGAATGGATAAAGCTCTTCCACGCGGGCGATATGAAGCCAGTCGAAATTCTCTTCTTTCGCCTCGATTTCCGTTGCCAGATCGATCGCTACTTTACCCGAACATAAAATTAACCGTTCCACTTGATCCGCATGCTTGCCAAGGCCTTCTTGTTCTAAGACCGGGTAGAAATGGCCGTTGCTTAATTCTAATGCCGTTGAAGCCGCCCTTGGGTTACGAAGTAAGCTTTTCGGCGTCATAATGACAAGCGGACGCACTTCGTCTTTTTCTAAAATTGCAGCCTGGCGGCGCAAAATATGGAAGTATTGTGCCGCGCTCGTTAAATTCGCAACCGTCCAGTTGTTTTCGGCCGCTAATTGCAAATAGCGTTCCAGGCGGGCGCTTGAATGTTCTGGCCCCTGTCCTTCATAGCCGTGCGGCAACAATAGAACAAGGCCGGATTTTTGGCCCCATTTCGCGCGGCCTGCCGATACGAATTGGTCGAAAATGACCTGGGCGACATTGGCGAAATCGCCAAATTGCGCTTCCCAGAGGACGAGCGTTTCCGGTGCATAAACGTTATAGCCATACTCAAATCCAACGACAGACGTTTCAGACAGCGGGCTGTTATGGACAGCGAATGATGCCTTCGCCGAAGGAAGTGCATGCATAGGCGAAAACTTCTCGCCGGTTTTGCTGTCATTTAAAACGATATGACGGTGGGCGAATGTCCCGCGCTCGGAATCCTGCCCGGTCAGACGAATCGGCGTACCGTCTTTTAAAATCGAGGCGAATGCCAATGTTTCCGCATGGCCCCAGTCGATTTTGCCGCCTTCTTCTAAGGCGTTGCGCCGGCGTTTAAGAATGCGATCCAATTTAGGGTAGACCGTAAAGCCTTCCGGACGGGCTAGCAGGTCATTGTTTAATTGTTGAAGTTCATCAAATGGCACAGCGGTGTCGACATCCGGCAGACCATGTGCCAATTTTTCAGGCAAGCATGGCTCTTCAAATTCTTGATCGCCGTCTTTTTTCACTTTTTCGTATTCCGCCTGAAGATTGGCCTGAACTTCTTGCTCAATTTTTTCGATCTCTTCAGCAGAAAGAATGCCTTTTGCCTGTAAAACTTCCCCATAAAGTTTTTTCACGGTTGGATGCTTGTCAATTATTCCATACATGTACGGCTGTGTGGCATGCGGATCGTCCATTTCATTGTGGCCATAGCGGCGGTAACCGACCAAATCGATAAGGAAATCCTTATTAAAACGTTTACGATATTGATAAGCCAAATGCATCGCGGTCAAGCATGCTTCCGGGTCATCCGCGTTCACGTGAACGATCGGAATTTCAAATCCTTTCGCAAGGTCGCTCGCGTACTTCGTCGAACGGGAATCCGCGCTATCGGTTGTAAATCCAATAAGATTGTTGGCGATAATATGAACCGTTCCGCCTGTTTGGAACCCGCGCAACCGGCTTAAATTCAAGGTCTCAGCGACAATTCCTTCACCAGGGAATGCGGCATCGCCATGAATTAAAATGGCAAACGATTTTTGCACATCTTGTTGCGGGAATCCAGCTGATGTGCGGTCTTCTTGCGCTGCCCTCGTATACCCTTCAACGACAGGGTTGACAAATTCAAGGTGACTCGGGTTATTGGCTAATGTCAAGCGGGCTTCCAATGAATTCGATTCCTTGATCGCGCGTACTCCGCCGAGATGGTATTTCACATCGCCCGTCCAGCCGTAGTTGATTCCTTTCGATCCTTCCGATGGAACCAATTCTTTATTCGGGGAGTGATGGAACTCCGAAAAGATGATTTCATACGGCTTGCCTAATACGTGGGCCAGCACATTTAAACGTCCCCGGTGGGCCATGCCGATCATCACATTTTTTGCCCCGTCTCTGACCCCTTCAAAAATAATATCGTCAAGCATCGGGACAAGCACATCGACACCTTCGATGGAAAAGCGTTTTTGCCCGACAAACGTTTTATGCAAAAACTGTTCAAAGCCTTCGACTTCCGTCAACCGGCGCAACAAGTGAACGCGTTC
>NZ_AUMP01000021.1 GCF_000430745.1 Fictibacillus gelatini DSM 15865
CCATTATCCTCACCTCTAACAAATCATACGGAAATTGGGGAGAGATTTTTGGAGATCGTGTGTTAGCGTCAGCGATTTTAGATCGACTACTTCATTATTCACATACCATCAATATTAAAGGAGAAAGCTATCGAATCAAGGAGAAGAAGAAAGCAGGATTTTTCAACACGGAAAAAACAGTGAATGAATATTCGATCAATTCCCTTTCCCCCTCGGGGGAAAGGGAATCCCAAACACGATTGAAAGGAAGTGATACCATAGAAAGATAGAGCTTTTTGTGTTAATAATGGGGAATTTTAAAACGGCATTTTTGGGGAATTTTCAACTGAGGTTGACAATCGAAAGGTAGAAGACGGATCATTAGTCCGCCTTATTTCTCCATACGGCGCGATTAAGCTTCGTGCAGTGGTGACCGATCGAGTCCAGGGCAAAGAATTGTACGTTCCAATGCACTCAGTAAGCCATGAAAATGCAATTAATCTTTTAACTGGAAGTGTCGGTGATGTTCGGACACAAACTCCAGCCTACAAACAGATCAAAGTGAAAATGGAGGTCATTGAGAAAAAAGGAAACAGGCCTCTTCCGCTGTATAACCCCCGTTACGCAAAACGTAACCCGCAGCCTGGCGTTCAAGTGGAACGTAAGTGGGCACGTAAAGATTACGAAGCGATTGCTGACGTGAATATACCAGGAGGTAATAAATAATGGCAAAACCAATCACAAAGATAGAGGAACCCGTCCTTACCGAAAAGGAAAAACAAGATCAGTCCCTTCAAAAAGTTTTAGAAGACGTATCCAAAAATGCCGATGGGATTAAAGAAACCATTCAACTGCTCCAAGAACTCCACGAAAGTGGGATTCTTGGAGCTATCAATCATCTTGTTGAAGCAAAAGAACAAGTAGCAAAAATTGCAGTAGGGCAAATGTTACGTCCCCCCGTAACCAATGCCCTTAATAATGCAATGGCTGCAGCCGGGGTATTAACAGAAATAGACCCTGAAACAACAAAAAAACTGACGGCAGGCCTATCGAAAGGTCTTCAAAAAGCAGAGGAAGGGTTACGGACGAATAAAAAAGTTGGCGTTTTCGATTTAGTAAAATTATTGAAAGACCCTGATATTAATCGTGTGATAACGTTTTCTCTTGACTTATTAAAGGGGTTAGGCGAAGGACTTAAGGATTAGCCCCGGCAGATGTACTTTTTATTCATGTCAAAAGGGTAGAATAAAGATGGAGGATATTTATGTTTGGATCGGATAATGTAAAAAAAGGGAAGTGGCTAATACAACTGTATCAAATGATGTTGAATACAGCATTGATTTTACTTAGCTTTCTTTTAGGGTATTTTTTATTTAGGGAGCTTTATTACATTTTTAATGATGTTTTTTTTGCCAATAGGAATGTTCATGAAATTTTTAGCAAAATCCTGGTGTTTTTCCTGTATTTCGGATTCATTTCTATGATTGTGCAATATTTCAGAGAAGATTACCATTTTCCATTACGATATCTTCTCTATATAGGAATTACCGCTGCCATTCGATTCATCATCGTAAATAACGGAGAACCCATTCAAAATTTATGGCTATCTGTCGTCATTTTTGTACTTACCATTAGCTATATCATCTTGCCTCCGGCAGAAGCTAAAATGATAAAAGGGCTAGATAGGAGATATGAAATGAAATGAAAAAAAATGTGGAACATCAATTTAATATGTTAATTCGTGAAATACGCAAAGAATATGTTGGCAATGGACCAAGAGAAATTACTACCCGTTTTGCAGGCAATTGGGTCATTAGTGAGATGAAAGGCAATCTGACGAATGTGGAACATTTTATGATAAGCTCAATAGAAGGGCAACGGGTAGTTCATGAAGCGCGAACAAAATTAGTAAAGCAAATTTATAAGAATCCTGTCGTTTTGAAAAAATTTGAAGAAATTACAGAAGCAAAAATTGTAAACATCTTTACAGACATTGATATAGAGACTGATACGGCAATGACCATTTATGTATTTGACAGACCTATTCATGGATCATTGTGATCTATGGTTCTTAATAATAGTAGCCTTATATGCAATGAATAAACATTATAAGGCTACTATGGTAATAAAACCTCCAGTTACACACTTTTTTATTCAATCATACCATGGTCCATAATTTTCAACGTTGGAGTAATAAAGTAAGCTCACCTTTTGCCGAAAAAGAGATTACTACTATACTAAAAGTTAATGCCTTATATGCCGATATATAGTAAAAGAAGTTTGAAAGGTGAGCTGAGTCAATAATGAAAAGATCAAAAGGAAACATCGGGAAACCTAAAAAAGAATCATCCATTGCTAAACCGATTATCGGGTTTACAAGTTTGACATTAATTTTACTCATGGTGATTAATGGTTTTTTATTGTACAAAACGGTTTTCACTTCAACCGATAGAACGCTTGGGAATTTTGGAACGATTGTTGCGGATAGTTTTTCCAAACAACTTGATCCTGCTTTATATGAAGAATTTTTGCAAAATAAAACAGAGAATGATGCATATTGGAAATTGCGGGATGAACTTAACGAATTTCGAAAAAAGATTGGCGCTTTTTATGTTTATACGATAGAAGTTAAAGACAATCAGAAATTGTCCATTTTAGTGGACGGGATGGATAAAAACGCTAAAAATGCATCGAAGATCGGTGCACCTACCACCGCTACAACGTACAATGATGTAAAAGATGTGTTAAACGGAAAGACGGCAAGTACGAACATTGTCCATGATGCTGAGTATGGTGATTACTTATCGGCGTTTGCCCCGATTAAAAATTCTTCAGGCGATGTCATCGGTGTTCTCGGTATCGATATTAAAGCAAAAGATGCCGCTAGTATTAGTATGAATATTTTAAAAGAGGAAAGTTTCGTTTTAGTCATCGTTAATATTGTCACTTTGCTATTGTCTGTCGGCCTTATTTATTTTTATTGCAGACGTACATTAAAGCCGTTAACACATTTAGAAGAGCAAGCGGCGAAAATTGCAGAGGGCGACTTCCGCTTAGAAGAGCTCTCGTATACTAAACATAACGAAGTTGGAAGAATTTATGAGTCGTTCAACAACATGAAAGTTCAATTAAATAAACTAATTTTGGATGTGAAAGAAACGGCAAAACAAACCAATGAACAATTTTCTGTCATTGCGGACGAAATTAGAGGAATACAGGAACAGGCCTTGAGTATTCGTACGGCAAGTGAAGAAATTGCGAGCGGAAATGAAGGGGTTGCCTCTTCGATGGAAAACACGTCCAGCGTCATAAATGGATTTCAGAAAGAAGTTCAAACTGTTTATGAGGCGGTCGGAAAAATGGAAGAAATCACGAATGATGTTTCTTACACTCAACAAAAAAGCTTCGAATCGCTGCAAGGGTTGATTACAGCCAGTGAGGATACAAGAGAAAAGTTTGCCGATGTAACAAAGGCTATGGACAGGCTCAATAAACATTCTGAACAAATTGGAAACATTGTAAAGGAAATTCATTCCATTGCTGGCCAAACGAATTTATTAGCGCTTAATGCATCGATTGAAGCAGCCCGCGCTGGGGAGCATGGAAAGGGCTTTGCCGTTGTCGCGAATGAAGTCGGGAATCTGGCAAATCAATCGTCAGAAGCGACAAAATCGATTGAAAAAAATATCGCTGAGATTCAAACACATATAGTAGAAACGATTACAAAAACGGAAGAAACGGTTCATCAATTTAACGAGCAGTATAGGGAAATGGAAGAAGTAAAACAAAGTGTCCTTCATCTAACCGAGCTAGTTGAAGAGTCAAAGAAGTCAATCGTTACGATCTTTAATCTCATTTCAATGATGAAAGAACAACAAATGAAAATAAATGAGGAAGTCATGTCTGTTACGGCTGTATCTGAAGAAACGGCCGCAACGACTGAAGAAGTTACAGCTACCATTCAACAAGTAGAATCAAACGTTCATCACTTTGCAGAAAATGTTGAACGAGTGTCAAAAGCGATCCATAATCTTGAAACGAAAACGAATCAATTTAAGCTTTAGGAAAAGTCCCCCATATACAGGAAAGCGATATGGGGGCTTTTTATGTGATTTTGGTTTATAAATTTGTAACTTTTTTGTTACCCTTTTTTTGTTTTTTGCCTCTATACTTAGTCGTTGTAGTAATATAACAATTGGATGTTCAAAAAGTCCGGGAAACATTGCCTGCGAATTTCTACGTCAGCTTGCTCCTGTGCTCCTCACGTATTAAAAACATACGCTCCGGTGCGCGGAGGCTGCGCTTCCTTGAACTTCTTGGCTCTGTTTGTCCTCCTTTTTGAACACGAAATAAAACGATTATAATGTTTAAAACCTTTAAATCTTAAATTAAACACGAAAGTATTTTAAAGGGGAAATTGAAAATGTTAAAAAAACTATGGTCTAAGCCACTTACACAATGGGTGTTTAAAACTTCCTATTACCTGGCGATCTTAATAGGCCTTTTATGGTTGTATGGCATTAATGGCACTGGCGGCAATGCGCCATTTATTTATAATGAATTTTAAAAAGGTAGGATGAACGAATGAGTTTACTAAAACAAATCGAGAAATGGGCCATCGAACATCCTGATCGGCCGGCCTTCCGTTATAGAGAGCATGTGCTATCGTATGGGCAGTTAAAGAACCAATCCGATGCGCTGAGCGTTTGGATTCAACAAAATTTCCCGAATGATTCGGCGCCAATCATGGTGTATGGCCATATGCAGCCAGAGATGATCGTTTGCTTTTTGGCTGCGGTCAAATCCGGCCGCGCTTACATTCCGGTCGATGTTTCGATTCCGAATGAACGCATTGAACGCATCGCCGAAAATTCGGGTGCGAAGCTGTTTTTCGCTGTTGAAGAGACATCACTTAACCTTCCGCTAAAGCGGATCGATAGAAACGAAATCCGATCGATCGCCGAAAGGTTGAGCGGAGAGTCCCTTGACCGGGAATTGGCGGTGGATGGAGATGATAACTTTTATATTATCTATACATCCGGAAGTACAGGCAACCCGAAAGGGGTTCAAATTACCCACGATTGCCTGGAGAGCTTTGTCAGCTGGACGCTTCGCGACTTCGGCCTGACAACCGGCCAGGTGTTTTTAAATCAGGCACCATTTTCCTTTGATTTATCCGTCATGGATCTGTATCCATCACTCGTTACAGGGGGAACGCTCTGGGCGATCGATAAACAGATGATTGCGAAACCGAAGGAATTGTTTACATCTTTGGCGGAGTCGGGCGTTAACGTCTGGACATCAACTCCGTCCTTCGTCGAAATGTGTTTGATGGAACCGGCGTTTGGCGAGAATATGCTGCCGGGGCTTGACACCTTTTTGTTTTGCGGGGAAGTCTTATCGAACGATGTTGCGAAACAATTGCTTGAGCGCTTTCCAAAGGCGAAAGTGATCAATTCGTACGGCCCAACTGAAGCGACTGTCGCCGTCACGAGCATCGAGATCACGAAAGAAACGATCGAGCAATATCAACCGCTTCCGGTCGGATACTGCAAATCCGATTGCCGCATTTTGATCATGGCTGAAGACGGCACCGTTCTTCCTGACGGGGAAAAAGGAGAAATCGTCATCGTCGGCCCAAGTGTGGCGAAAGGCTACTTGAGCGATCCGGCGCGAACGGAAGAAGCGTTTCTTATGATCAACGGCGAGCGGGCCTATCGGACAAAAGACGCCGGCTCTTTAAAAGACGGGCTGCTCTTTTGCCACGGCCGGCTCGACTTCCAGATTAAACTCCACGGATACCGTATGGAGCTCGAAGAAATTGAACATCATTTGCGCGCAAGTTCGTACGTGCAAACGGCCGTTGTCGTTCCGGTTAAAAAGAACGACAAATACGATCATCTGCTCGCAATCGTTGTGGCAGGCAGCCACGAGTTTGAAAAAGAATACCAGCTGACATCCGCGATAAAAAAAGAGCTGGCAGAAATTCTGCCGGCGTACATGATTCCGCGGAAATTCGTCTACCGGTCTTCCGTCCCGATGACGGCCAACGGAAAGGTGGACCGCAAAAAATTGCTTGAAGAGGTTACCGCATGACACCTTATGCAACACTGACGTATTTTATCATCTTAGCGGTTTTTCTCCTCCCGTCCATTATCGCCGGGCTCCGGGGAAAAACGTTCAAAACCTATAACGCCTGTTTAACGGTCGTTTTTTTAGCGATCATTTTCGCGAACCAGCCGCTTGAAGCCGGTTCCCTCATTCTCTTTACGATCTGGCAGGCAGTGTTAGTCAAAGGGTATTTAACCACCAGGCTCAAACACAATTCAACAGGCTATTTTTACGGGGCGATGGTGCTTGCGATTTTACCGCTCGCCCTTTCCAAGTTTGCGCCGTTTTTTACAAGCGGCAGTCTGGTTGGCTTTTTGGGCATTTCATATTTGACATTTAAAGCTGTCCAAATGATTATGGAAATCCGGGATGGCCGGATAAAAGAGGTCTCGTTCTATCGTTTTTTACGCTTTCTGCTCTTTTTCCCGACCATTACATCCGGTCCGATTGACCGGTACCGCCGGTTTGAAAAAGATATCGAGCACACCCCGACGAAAGACGAATACAAAAACCTGTTATATACTGGGGTTAACCGGATTTTCCAGGGGTTTTTATACAAATTCATTATCGGGTATTTGATCCATCACTATATTATGAGTTCCGGACCGGTTCAGGAACATACGTTTATGGGCACATGGCTGTATATGTACGCCTATAGCATGTACCTGTTCTTTGACTTTGCCGGCTACAGCGCTTTTGCGATCGGCGTGAGCTATATGCTCGGCATTAAAACGCCGGAAAACTTCAATAAACCGTTTATCAGCCGGAACATTAAAGAATTCTGGGACCGCTGGCATATGACACTGTCATTCTGGTTCCGCGACTACGTCTATATGCGGTTCGTCTATTTTATGATTAAAAAGAAAGTCATTAAAGACCGATACCTTATTTCCTATATGGGCTTTCTTTTAAACTTTTTGATCATGGGCATCTGGCACGGTCCGCACGTCAACTATATCGTGTACGGGTTATACCATGCCGCTTTATTTATCTTGTTTGATCTGTTTGAACGCCAAAACAAAAAGCGTCGTTTTTGGCCGCAAAACCGGCTGACCGATTGTCTTGCCGTCATCATTACGTTCCATTTCGTTTGTTTCGGCTTTTTGATCTTCTCTGGAAGGATCATCTAAAAACACTATGTAAAATAAAGGAGTTTATCACCATGGAAAACGTAAAAGAACAAGTATTGGAGATTTTAGAAGAAGTGTGTGAAAACGAAGTTGTGAAAGAAAATCCCGATGTGAAGCTGTTTGAAGAAGGGCTGCTCGATTCGTTCGGGACGGTATCTTTACTCGTCGAAATTGAACAACGGCTAGGACTAGAAGTCTCCATTTCCGACTTTGACCGGGAGGAATGGGCGACCCCGAACCTTATTATTCAAAAGCTGGCGGACATGAGATGAAAAAGGCAACGTTTGGCCCTATCATTGCGGCGGTTCTCATCTTTCTTATCCTTTTATGGATTCCAACTAGCTTGTTACAGTCTTCAGTGACGAACAATGAGGTGAAACAGGCCGCAACAAGCTTGGATCCCAACATGTTTCAAGGGATAGCGCTGCAAAAGAAAATGCTTCAAGATAAGCATTACCTTCCATTGTATGGGTCATCCGAGCTTTTTCGATTAGACGAATACCACCCTTCAAATTACTTTAAAGTCAAACATGAAGGCTTCATCCCCTTTTTAGTCGGGCGAGGGGGAACCCAATCGCTCGTGCAGTTTTTAAACCTGGCGGCGACTTCAAACGAACTGAAAAATCGCAAGGTCGTTTTTATCCTTTCCCCGCAATGGTTCGTGAAGGAAGGCTTGAATCACCGCCATTTTGCGCCGAACTTTTCGAAGCTTCAGGCGTACGATCTGGCGTTTAACGACACGATCGATCCGATATTGAAAAAGCGGGCAGCGAAAAGGCTGTTGTCTTTTCCATTTATCCGAAAAGATAGAGACCTCGCCGCCCTCTTAAATGGGGTTGTTCATGGGGATCCGATCGATCAGGCGAAAAAATACGCCTTTACTCCGTATGCGTATGCAAACTATAAAGTGCTTACGTGGAGGGATTTCGTCCAATCCCGCTCCATTCATGCCCGTAAGGCAAAAGTCGATCCAAGCCTTGGGTCGTTATCATGGGAAGAGTTGATCAAGCGAGCTGAGATCACGGGAGAGAGAAGTTCCCGTTCCAACCCATACGGCATTACCGATCGGTATTATAAGCGGAAAATCGAACCGCGGATTAATGAATTGAAAGGCTACCGGGCGAAAGAGCATTACAACCATTCGCCGGAATATCGGGACTTACAGCTCATTTTAGATTTATTCAGGGAAAATCATACCCAGGCGTTGTTCGTTTCTATCCCGGTGAACGGAAAATGGTATGACTTTGCAGGCGTGCCGAAAGAACGGCGCCAGGTCTATTATAAAAAAGTGAGACACCAAATTGAAAAAGCCGGATTCCCGGTCGCCGACTTTTCCAATCATGAGTACGACAAATATTTCTTGAAAGACACGATGCATTTAGGATGGAAAGGCTGGGTCTATTTTGACCGAGCGATTGCAGAATTTTATCATTCAAAGAAACCAATCTCTAAAAAATATTAATTAAACAGCAACCCGCTGATAAATGATTCATTTATCAGCGGGTTGAATTTCTTTTTTACATCGGATATGATATAGAGGAAGAAAGTTTTGGAAATAAGAAGGAGGATTAAATTTAGGCCGATGATTGATATCCCGACTTTTGTTGCGTAAATCATTTTTAATACGGACAAATGGCTCTGCCGGTGGGAGAGCGGACGGGATACGTATGCCTATTTTTATCTTTTTATAGCATATATATTTACGATTGGCTTTTGGCCATCGTTTATTTTCGTGTATTTTTTCCGCCCTTGATCTCACAGGCTGCCGTCTGTGATTTTTTTATTGCCTGGTTTCGGTTTGAAGGTCCTGTTAAGCGGGGTACGAACTTTTCTGCCAGCAAATTTATCGGGGGTGTAATGATGTTAATTTTAAAGGCTGAACGTCTTTCAAAGGAATTGAATGGGAATCTCCTTTTTAAAAATGCGAATATTGAAGTGTTTGAAGGGGAGCATATAGCAATCATAGGAAAAAATGGTGTAGGAAAAACAACACTTTTAAAAATATTGAAAGGTGAAGTAGAAAAAGACTCGGGAACGATTTACAGTAAGGTACCGGCCAGTCAATGGGGAATGCTTGAACAGCAAACGGGACAAGAGGAAATGTGTACTCTTCTTGAATATGTCAAGAAAGGGCATCGTTATCTATATGAGATAAAAAACGAACTTGAACAATTGCAAAATCGAATGGCGAAACAAGAGGAAACGTTTTTTGACCAAATCATGAACCGATATAGTGAACTTCAGGAACAGTACATTTTAAATGGCGGGTATGAATGGGAACTTGAAATAGAGAAATGTCTCACAAAATTAAAATTTAAGCCACAAGATTGGGAAACCCCTTATGAACGTTTAAGCGGCGGCCAAAAAACGAAAGCACAGTTAGCCCGCATTTTAATTGGAAAACCAAAACTGATCATTTTAGATGAACCGACCAATCATTTAGATACAGAGACGATGGGTTGGCTGGAAGAATGGATGAACCATTTTAAAGGCACGGTCATTTATGTTTCGCATGACCGCCGCTTTTTAGACCGAACGGCACATAAAACATATGAATTAACAAATGAAGGAACGAAGGTGTACAAAGGTGGCTATAGCGAATATCGGCGGCAAAAAGACATTGAAGAACAGACACAAATGGCCGTCTATAAAAAGCAGCAACAAGAAAGAAAACAATTGCTTGAAGCGATTCAGCGTTATCGCCAGTGGTTTAACTCAGCACATCATGCGGCTTCCGTGCGCGATCCAGGTGCGAAAAAGAAAGCGATGAAAAATATTACGAGAGCGCAGGCTAAAGAAAAAGAGTTAGAACGACTGGATAAAGAATCGGTTACGAAAGTCAAAAAAGATCCTTCTCTTCAAGTGAAGTTTGAAGAAAGTTTCGAGGCGCGCACGCTACTACGGGCAATGAACATATCATTTTCATATGGAGAAAATAACATCGTTAGGCAGCTTCATTTAATTGTAAACCGCGGTGACCGGATCGCAGTTGTCGGTCCAAATGGCGCGGGAAAAACGACATTTTTAAGGCTTTTAACAGGAAAATTATTGCCGGAAGAAGGAAAAATCGTTCATCACCCACAGCTGAAAATCGGCTATTTTGCCCAGGAACTGGAAGACCTTGATTTTAGTAAAACGATATTGGATACATTTTTATCCCTTCCAGATATGACAGAATCGAAGGCGAGAACGATCCTTGCTTGTTTTCTCTTTCGAAAAGATGATGTGTACAAGCGAATAGCGGATTTAAGTATGGGAGAAAAATGCAGGGTGGCGCTCGTAAAGCTTTACTTTTCAGATGCGAATTTGCTTGTGCTGGATGAACCGACCAATTATCTGGATATTGAAACGAGAGAAAGGCTTGAAGAGGCGTTTATCGACTATCCTGGAGCGATGTTGATCGTTTCTCACGACCGCTATCTTTTGCAAAAGGTTGCCAATCGCGTCATCCGATTAAATGAAGGAGAGGTTGAGATCTTTCAGGAACCGTATAAAGATTTCTTCGAGAGAATGGAAAATAGCCACCATCCAGTCGATTCACTCGTTGTGAATCAAATTAAAAAACTTGAGCTTGATCTTATCAATAGCATCGCAGAGGAGCAGGGAAGTGAAGCGATTGAAGCGGAACGTCTCAAGCGGATCCAAACGATTAAACGAGAAATTGCCCGGTTAAAAGGAGAATAGCTTTATTTCCCCCGCATTTCAATTGTGCGGGGGATTCGCTTTGAATGGTAGCGTTTTCTTAAAGTGCAACATCTAATTTTGACAAAATGATGACAAAATGCTCGCAAAAATGATGAAATGGTGTTATGATAAAACAAAGTTAAAAACCACTTTATCATAAAGGAGTTGTGGTGAAATGAAAATTTTGAAAAAAGTCTTTAAATATGTATTTGTCGCAAATGCAGCTGTTATTTTAACCATCGCCTTATTGCCTGCTTTACTTATTACAAATGATATTAGCGTACTGCAAGATGTGTTAGAGTATATTTCAAAATAAATTTTCTAGACAACGTATAGGTTTTCAAAATGAGAAAGCGGTGATTTTAGATCACCACTTTTTCTCAGCGTTTGGGACGTATTATTGGAAGAACGATTCCCGATTCATAAAGAAGGATGGGCGGGACAGTACAAGTAATCAGCTGAAACGTTAGCCATCACAAAACGCACATAGTTACATAAGCAAAATAATGAATTTGAGAACCGTTTTTGTTAAATTAGTTAAATGTTCAATTGCTGTTTTGATTGAGTTTCTGTCTAATTCGCCTTCATTGTTTCTTCGCGAACTTTCCGTATCCGTCAAAGCCTAAAGATCTTGCTCCAAATAAAATTCAAAAAATGTTATCTCTCGTATATTCGGCCTTAAAGAAGTTATAATAAAAACAAAATGTATTTAAAGGAGAAGAATCATGAAAAAATTAATTATTATAACTTGCCTCGCGCTATCACTTGCCGCATGTGCGGCCAATAAGCAGACAAAAGAAGAAAAGCCTGGCGGAGGTAAAGTTGATACTGCTGCTGCAAAACAAGTATTTAAACAAAACTGTGCCAGCTGCCACGGCCAAAACTTAGAAGGTACAAATGCTGCTCCAAAACTAAGTGATGTTGGCAAAAAAATGAGTAAAGATCAAATTCTTAATCAAATCAAAAATGGAGGAGGCGGAATGCCAGGCGGACTCATTAAAGGAAATGATGCCGAAAACGTTGCTGGATGGCTCGCTTCTAAAAAATAAAAAATGGCAACCTTTCTTCGATGAAAGGTTGCTTTTTTTAACAAAGTATTGTTAACCTATAAATAATATTAGTTAACAAATGTCGGCCTTGCGAGTAAAATAAAAAGTGAGGGAGGGAAGTGGTGAATGATGACGTTTGAAAGTGACCTTAAAGATGAACTGGCAAGGTTAAAGCAGCTGCATAAGAAGAGGAATATGATGGTGGCTGAAAAGGCGATAGAGCCATGGCTGATCAGGCAAAACAAAAAGCTTCTCAATTTAGCTTCCAATAATTATTTAGGATTAGCGGGAGATATACGGCTGAAAAAAGCTGCCGTTCAAGCCGTTGAACAATACGGAACAGGTGCGGCTGCTTCAAGGCTTATTGTCGGAAACCATCCTCTTTATGAACAAGCAGAAGCCTTGTTAACAGACTGGAAAGAATCTGAAGCCGGAGTCATTTTCACTTCCGGCTATACCGCTAATTTAGGAATCATTTCTGCGATCTGTGATCGAAAAAGCATTGTATTCAGTGATAAGTTAAACCACGCTTCTATTATCGACGGAATCATTCTTAGCCGTGCGGAACATAAACGGTACCGCCACAATGATCTTAATCATCTTGAAGAGTTATTGAAAAAGGCATCGCCCGATCAACGGAAACTTATTGTAACAGACAGTGTATTTAGCATGGATGGCGATACGGCGCTGCTAAAAGATTTAGTTACGCTTAAAGAGCGGTATGGGGCAATATTGATGGTCGATGAAGCTCACAGCACTGGTATCTATGGTGATCATGGCGAGGGACTTGTCCATCATTTGAAACTACAAGGAAAAATTGATA
This sequence comes from Fictibacillus gelatini DSM 15865, assembly GCF_000430745.1. GTDB lineage: Bacteria > Bacillota > Bacilli > Bacillales > Fictibacillaceae > Fictibacillus_A > Fictibacillus_A gelatini. The sequence continues at coordinate 12,777 of NZ_AUMP01000021.1, forward strand.
TTCAAATGGGAACATTCAGTAAAGCGCTCGGGTCTTTCGGTGCGTACATCGTTGGGGAAGCATGGTTGATAGAATATCTTCTTAATCAATCGCGAAGTTTCATTTATACGACGGCTCTTCCGCCTTCTATTCTTGGGTCGATTAGTTCAGCCATCGAAATTGTTCGAACGAATTGGCATTTGCGCGAGCGTCTCTGGAAAAATGTAACGTATTTTCGGATCGCACTAGAGGAGTCGGGATTTGATCTTTGCGGAAGCGAGACACAAATTGTTCCGATTAAGATTGGTTCAACTGAAGGGGCCATTCGCTTTAGTCAAAGGCTGCAAGAAGAAGGAGTTGCGGCAATTGCCATTCGTCCGCCAACGGTCCCGGAAAACGCGGCAAGAATCCGCTTTTCAATAATGGCTACCCATGACCTTAAAGATCTAGAGTGGGCTGTAAAGAAAATCGTTTTAGTTGGTAAAGAGATGGGAGTAATCGCATGAGCAAAAAACAGTTGGTTATGCTGCCAGGATGGGGGATGGAAAGTGCGGTCTGGTCGCTTCTTGCGGACGGGCTTCGCGAAAGCTTTTCAATCCAGCTTGTGGACTGGCGCGGGCTTAAAACAATTGATGGTGTGAGGAAACGGGTAAACGAGTACATCCAACAGGATACAATGGAGTCTTTCACAGTCATTGGTTGGTCACTCGGTTCACTTGCGGCGATCGATATAGCTAGTACATATCCTTCGAAAGTAAGGCATCTCATTTTATTAAGCGGAACAAGCCGGTTCACAATGGATTCCGATTATGAATGCGGAGTGCATCCGAAAATGGTTGAAAGAATGAAACGGCAACTTATGCGTAATAAGGAAAAAACATTAGCGTCTTTCTATGAATCGATGTTTTCAACTGAAGAACGGCGAAAAGGGGAGGTTCAGCGGTTTATGGGAGAAATCGGCGAGAAGTTTGTTGGTGATGATGTTCATTCCTTGCGAAGTGGATTGGATTATTTAATAGCGTCAGATTTCCGCAGCAAATTGGAACAAATCTCATCGCCAGTCTTATTGATTCACGGCGAAGAAGATGCCATATGCCCTTTTCGCGCTTCACAGTATATTGAGCAACGGATAAAAGAAAATGTGACTATAAAACGGCTGCAACATACGGGGCACATTCCGTTTTTCACAATGCCCGATCAATGTTTGCATTGGATTAAAGAGTTTGTGGGAGGAGAAGCCAATCATGATCAACAAACAGTTATTGCAAAAACGATTCAGCAAACAGGCGGAAACGTATGACCAATTTGCCGTTGTTCAAAAGAAAATGGCCGAAGAAGTATTGGCAATAGTAAAACGGCAAAAGTTGAAAAATGAAACGGTCGCCGTTCTCGAAATAGGATGCGGGACAGGCTATTTAACGGAGCGGCTTTGCGCCTTTTTTCCAAACGCTTTGATTCACGCTGTTGATCTTGCACCGGGGATGATCAGCGTTGCTCAAAAGCGGGTAATGCAACGAAATGTTTCATTCCTTTGTGGAGATATCGAAGAAATGATGTTACAGCATAAATATGACCTCATCATTTCGAATGCGACGTTTCAATGGCTGAATCAGCTTGAACATACGCTTCAATATCTTTTTTCACACTTAAAGCAAAACGGGGTTCTATGTTTTTCGACGTTCGGGCATTTGACGTTTCAAGAGCTCCATGCGTCTTTCCGCCAGGCCAAACGGTCTTTTCAGCTTGAAGACACAAATCGCCCGGGACAACCATTTCATTCACTAAAAGGCTTGCAAAAAGTAATTGCTCATTCGCTGGAGCCATCATCTTTTTCCTTCAAAGGAAAAGAAAGATTAGAAGTTCAAACTTTCCCTGACGTAAGAGACTTTCTTACATCGATTAAAAAAATTGGTGCCAACAATAGCAATGAAGGGGATTATTGCCAGCGGCCAGCCGTTTTTAAAAAGATGATGAGAATTTATGAATCTCACTATAGGTTGGATGATCTCATTAAAGCAACCTATCATTGTTTGTATGTGACGATCGAGAAAAACAGAAAAGATAATTGCAAATAGGATGAAATTAAATTTCACTGACATCAGCTGAGCTCCAACCATAGTATATCGAGAGAAATATTGTTAAAGGAGCGAATGAAATGGATCCAGTCGCCGATACGTCTCGATATACTGCTGCTGTTCGCGCCAGAGAAAGCGAAAGGCCGGATCGCCTTTTTTTTGATCCGTATGCGAGAACTTTAGCGGGTGATATTGGTTTTACGATAATGAGGAATTTGGAGCAAGAACATGGAAGCGGTATTGAAAATCCGTTTTTGCCTATTCGAACTAAATACTTTGATGATTTTCTAATGCGAATACTGCAACATACAACAATTGACCAAATCGTCATTTTAGCCGCAGGGATGGATGCCCGTGCTTATCGTTTGCCATTGCTTTCCCATTACAAATTATTTGAGCTTGACCGCCCAGAACTAATAGCCTTGAAAAATCAAATTCTTTCAAATGAACATGCGATCCCTTATTGCGACCGCTATACAATTGGCGCTGATTTATCGAAAGAGTGGGAGCGCCAGCTGATTGAAGCGGGGTTCCACCCAGAAAAGCCAGCCATCTGGCTTGCGGAAGGCTTTTTTGTGTACTTAAAACAGCCGTCGGTCGAACATGTCTTGAAGCAAGTTGAAAGGCTGTCTGCTTCTGGTAGCTGGCTCGGAGCAGACCTTATAAGCGAAGCATTCATTAATGGGCCGTGGGCGGAAAAAGACCGAACCTATTTAAAAAAATATGGACTTTCCTGGGAGTTTGGCACGGATGAACCGGAACGGTTTTTAAAACGGTTTGGTTGGGATGCTCAAGCGGTTCAACCAGGATCGTATGAAGCGGATTATGGACGCTGGCCGTTTCCGATAATACCGAGAGAACTTACCGATTTTCCAAAAACTTTCTTAGTGACTGCCTATAAAAAGTAGAAAAATTTTGGATGACGAATCAGAAAATGAGATAAGTGTAAAACAGCACAGCGAAAGGTTACCTGTGCTGTTTATCGTTCATTTTCAAAGGAACGACTTCAGATTGGATAGGCTCCAATTCCTTTACTTATACATATGTTGGACTATATAAAAGGAAGGGGAGGAGAAAGTATGTACGATCAGGATGGGGTTCACCTTTATCAACCGAGTCAATCGAATGCCGCTGCAGAAGAAACGCGTCCTTATTATCCCGGGCCAAGGCCATATCCCTATTATCCGTACTATCCGCCTTATTATTACCCGCCGTCTTACTATCCACCATATTACCCATATCCATATTATCATCATTACCCTTATTATTATCACCATTATCCTTATGGCCATTACCATCATGGCTAAAGTCATGAGAGTCATACAGAAAAATGTCATGGAAATGATTCCATGACATTTTTCTTGCAATAGGCGGTTAATATAATAAATGAATAATTTTTAAAAAGACAGCAGACGTTATATATAATCCATTGATAAGGAGTGACAACAATGTTTGTTCGCTATAAACGAATAGCTTTTGTGATGCTTCTTTTTATGTTTGCACTGCTTTCAGCTTGTCGTAGTGGACAAGATGCGTCAAGACAAGAATTGCGAAACCAGAGTGATCGGCAAAATGTCACGTACAATGACGACCAGCCTCATAAACAGCGCGCTTACGTTAAAAACAAAACGAATATGCAAGTTGCAGATGATGCGGCCGAAAATGTGGCTAATTTACCGGAAGTACACACCGCCAATGTCATTGTCACGGATAATAATGCCTATGTTGCAGCTGTATTGGAAGGCGGCAAGAAGTTAACAAAAGATCTTGAAAAGAAAATGGCAGATGAAGTGAAAAAAGCTGATCCTACCATAAATAATGTTTATGTTTCAACAAACCCCGATTTTGTTAACCATATGAAACGATATGCAAAAGATATTCGAGAAGGACGGCCGATCTCTGGTTTCGTTAATGAATTTTCAAAAATGGTGCAGCGATTATTCCCGAATGCACGCTAAAACATAAAAAGTGCCTACCATCCGGTAGGTACTTTTTTAAAGTGCTCTTTTGATATGATTAATATATCGGGCTCTCATAAATAAGAAATAAATGACTTGAATGAAAAAGAAGCTGCCGAGAACAAAAAGTGACTCTTTCACAAGCGAGTAATCGAACAAATGCTGCAATGCAGTAAGTGCTACGGCACCGTGGATCGTGGCGACAATAATCGGGACAAAAAATAGTAAAGCCAGCTGAAATGTCATTACTTTAGAAAGCTCACGCGGCGTTAACCCTAGCTTTGTGATCGCCCGGTATTGCTTGATGTCTTCGCTTAAATCGGTATATAGGCGAAAATAGAGAAAGCTTCCTGCGGACACGAAAAATACGGCCCCAATAAACAATCCTACGAATAAAATCATGCTCATTCCATCTCTTGCTTTGCCGACTTCAGAAGCTAAAGATGAAAAAACATAAGCTCCATTAGGCGAAGGAGGAATTTTTTTAAGCAAATAGTCGCCTGCCTTTCTCGTTTCTTTCCATCGCTTCACATCAAAAAAGATATAATCTCTTTCTCCTGACCGTGAAATTTTTTGATAAAGAGAGTCAGGAACGATTAACAAATTAAAGCTGACATTGCTAATTGGAAAATCCGATTTATTTGTTATTCCAATTGGATGTAGTGTAATGTTACTTTCTTTCAATAGAATATTTTTACGAATGGGTTGATTCCCCCCCGCTTCTTTTTCATCCGGAACAAAGATCGTTTCGTTGCCTTTAAGAGAAAGGGTTTTTTGCTTTTCGCTTTTGGCAAATGCATTATAATCGGATAATTTCGCGAGCGTAACCTCATTTCCTGTTCTGGCGCTCGTCTCTTTTTTTACGGTGACTTTCGTTTTTACGTAGTTTATTTTTTCATTTTTTAACGTATTTTCGATAAGAGCAATATGCTTTTTTTCCATTTTATTCCCCTGTTTAGAAGAGTAGGTGAAGGCATATGGCTTCCCGTTTGTCATCATATCGCCAATCATTGAGCGAAAGCCGACCAATGTGCCAATAGAAGCAAATGCGACGGTCGACACGATGGCTACAATGAAAAAAATCCGTGCATTATCTTTCATCCGATAGGCCAAATTGGAAAAGGCAATGAGATTCGTTTTGTAGCGATAGCGTTTTTTATTTCGTTTTAACATCGTGATGAACGCTACGCTAAGTTGAGTAAAGAAAAAGTAGGTTCCAATCGTCACAATAATTGTAACTGGGATCATGGCCAAAACAACCCCGACTTCTTTTACCGACAATGCGACAACGTATCCCGTGATTAAAAGAACCGCGGCGAGTATGGATAAGAAAATAGAAGCTTTCGGTTCGGATTTCGGTTTGGCACTTCCAGTTAGTAAATCGATTAATTGGTTGCTGCGTAAAATAGCAGCGGTGAACAGCGAAATAAATAAGTAAAGTGAAAAAAAGGCAAAAAAAGTTAAAACAATGGCCTTCCAGGGAAAATAAAAAGGCAGTTCTTTCGGTATCCCGAGTGCATTTTCTCCAATGAGCAACAACGCTTTTGCAAAGATGAGCCCGCCTAACATCCCGGATATCGTCGAGACAAAGCCGATGATCATATTTTCAAAAAAAACGAGCAGCTTTAATTGAAAAGTAGTAATGCCGTGCATGACGAAAATGCCAAATTCCTTTTTGCGCGATTTTAAAAACGCACTCATCGAATATAAAACAAAGAAAAAGGAGAAGACGTAAATAATGGATTCAGCAAAGTGCATGCCTAAAGAAACATAACTGCCAAGATGTTCTTTAGAAAATGACGGATGAAATGCGAAGACGGCATATACAAAGAAAACCATGACGGAAAAGGCACTGCTTAAGAAATAAGCGGCATAAGTACGTTTATTGCGTGAAACATTTTTAAAGGCCAATTGGCGAAAGGTCACAATTTTCCCCTCCTTTTGTTTTAATGGTTTAGATTCATTGTGGTTGTATTGGCGACGGATTCAAAACGATAGGTTCTCTTAGTGCCGATTGCATTTCGGACTTTCGAATAATGCCGTAATCCAGCATTTTGTGCAATATGAGCTTTTGGCGTTCTTTTGCTTCGGCAAGATGGCGGTAGGGGGAATAATATTCCGGTGCCTTTGGCAATGCAGCTAGGATAGCCGCTTCACTCATATTGATCGTTTCTTTATTCGGGTCATTGGCTTTCACTGTTTTTCCAAAGTAGTAATTTGCGGCATTTTCGATCCCGTACTGTCCGTGGCCGAAATAGATCGTATTTAAATACATGCTAAGAATTTGTTTTTTCGTATAGCGGTGTTCTAAGTTCATGGCAATGACCATTTCTTTCATCTTCCGGCTCATCGTTTTATCATGTGTTAAAAATAAATTGCGGGCCAGCTGCATTGTGATTGTACTTCCACCCTGGACAAAATGACCGGCTTTCACATCTGCGACAGAAGCCCTGGCCATCGATATTGGATCTACCCCAAAATGATGATTGAAACGGTGATCTTCAATGGCAATAAAAGATTTCCATACATAATCAGGCATATGGTCTGTTGTGACAAAAGGTCGGTTTTGAAAAATTATACCGGACGTTTTGATCGTATTCGAAGCACTAAATACAGGCAATTTTTCATTATATATGAGAATATTTCCCGCTCCGAATATCGTATACCATAAAAGGTTAAGCAGCAATATGGCTAATGTTATAATGATCGCACATGTTTTAACAGCCTTCATTGTTCTCTTTGGTTTTTGAGCGGTAAGTACTTTTTGATTTTTAATTGAATGTGCGCAGTGGCTCACTGACATCCCCTCCGTCGCTTTTGCCAAGTTTTTATCTCGAGATATACATATAACTGAATGTCATCATAATCGCAATTAAGATCGTCATATAAACAAACATGATTTTATTGATTTGTTTCATAGTCCCACCCCATTTACCTTCATCTTTGTTTTCAGTATAAGATGGGAAGCGCAATCCTCCCATCGAATTTCCTTTCATCCGCCTTACACTTTTGTAAGAATTAAAAAAGGGCTAATTTCGTTGTAGTAAATGATAAACATGCATTTGCTGAAATGACCGGATATTATGAGAATGTATAGCGAAAATACAAACCGGAAGCGTAATTTTCGCTTCCGGTTTTATAAGACTTCTTTTAGATGCCGTAAATAACGGGATCGGATAAAGGAAAAGTAGAGAACTTGCGCAATGATAAAGCCAACTAAAACGGCCATTGTCTCGCGTACGATCGATAAGTGGAACAAGCTTTGCAAGGCGACAAATGCAAAGCAGCTGTGAATAATGGCTGCCATGATCGGAATAAAGAACATAAGGGCAAGTTCTGTTGTAGCAATTTTGCTCAATTCTTTTTCCGTCATCCCGATCTTGGCGATTGCCCTGTATTTCCGTTTGTCATTTTCTAAATCGGTATAGAGACGAAAATATAAGAAGCTTCCAGCCGCAATATAAAAAACGGCTCCAATAAGCAAACCGATAAATAACGACACATTATATAATTGCTTTGTCATCAAATAATCGCTTCCGGCTGAAGAAAAATAAAAGGCTGTGTCACCGCCTTTATCAATTATGGCATCTCTTTCGTCCGTAATTTTGGTTCCGATTTGGTTGGTCTCTTTCCAGTCCGCTACCTTATATCCGATATATTTTGCCCCAAACTTCGGATAGAAAGGGGTTTGGTTGGAAGGTTTTTTCACTTCAGAAAAAACTTTATCTGAAACCACAAGCAAATTTGATCCGAGAGAATAGGGCGAAAAGATCGGCTTTTTTACCGAACCATTTACATGAACGGTTCTATGGCTTTCTTTCAAGGTTACGTCTATCGGTTCATTTGTCAAATCGTTCCTTTGCTCAAAGTCGCTCGGAATGACGTGTGCTTCGTGATGTTTTAACGAAAGCCCGGGTACATTTAAAAGTCTGGCAAAACGGTTAAAATCGGATACTTTTATAAGCGTTACCGTATTTTTAGTTGTGGCACTCGTTTGCGATTTCACGGTTAATTCAGCTTTCGTATAGTGAAGATGATGATGATGTAAGTCATGTTCAATGATCGACAGGTGCCGCTTCTCTTTTGGATTTCCGGGATCGGAAACATAAGTAATGGCAAAAGGATAATTGATTTCATACATTTTCGTTAATGTGCCCATTGCCGCAAAGGCACCAACTCCACAAAACGCAACTGTCGATACGATGGTGACGAGAAAAAACATTCTTGCGTTATCCTTCATTCGATAGGCTAAATCGGATAGCACAATAATATTTGTTTGTTTTCGATAGAATCGCAAATTTTTCTTCAACACTCGAATGGTATAAACGGACAGTTGGTCAAATAAAAAGTATGTGCCGATGATGACAATAATGGGAACGATCATTATGCGTTGATTTAAGTTTTGTTCTGTTGTCGTACATGAAAGGGCATAACCGGAAATCAATAATACAACTGCAACTATAGAAAGGGTAATAGATGCTTTCGGTTCAGGCTTCGGCTTTTGGCTGCCGTTTAAAAGATCGATGATTTTGTTTGTTCGAATAAAAACGGATGTTAAGGTGGAAATAATTAGAAAGAGTGCGATAAAGCTTGCGAAAGTCAAGAGCACGGCTTTCCATGATAAGTAAAAGGGCATTTCATTTACATCAAGAATGCTTGCACCAATTAGGAGAAACGCTTTCGCAAATATAAGCCCAATACCGATTCCAACGATGATGGCAGCAGTACCGATCAACATGTTTTCCAAAAAGATTAAGCGATTAAGTTGTCTTTTTGTCATCCCGTGCATCATTAAAATGCCAAATTCCCTTTTCCGTGATTGGAGAAAAGCACTCACGGAATACAAAATAAAGAAAAAAGAAAAGACAAAAATAATGTATTCCGCTGCTTTCATTCCGCCTGCAGCATATTTCGAAATCATTCCTTTTTCAATATTTGGATGAAAGATAAACATCGCATAGACGAAGAAAATCATAACGGAAAAAGCGCTGCTCAAAAAATAAGCAGCATATGTCCGCGTTTTTCTCGTTACATTATTACATGCGAACTGACGAAAGGTCATAAGCGCCTCCACCAAGTAATGAAAGAACATCGATAATTTTTTGGAAAAAGGCCTGGCGGTTGTCTCCGCGATCGATTTCATTATATAATTGCCCGTCTTTAATAAAAATGACACGGTTACAAAAACTGGCGGCAAGCGGATCATGTGTTACCATCATCATTGTCGTTCCGTCATTTTTATTAATCGTTTCTAATAGTTCCATGACATCCCTGGACGCTTTAGAGTCAAGATTCCCCGTTGGCTCATCGGCAAGAAGCAATTTCGGAGAATGGATGATTGCCCGGGCGATTGCGGTCCGTTGTGCCTGGCCGCCGGATATTTCATACGTCCGTTTATTGAGGATGTCTGTAATTCCGAGCTTTTTCGCTATTTGAATTACCTTTTCATCCATTTCCTTTACACTTACGCCGTCTAGAGTTAATGGAAGAACGATATTTTCTTCCACCGTTAACGTATCGAGTAAGTTAAAAGATTGGAAGACAAAGCCTAATTCCCGCCGCCTGAACAATGCCAATTCATTTTTCTTTAATTCATGAGGATTTTTTCCCCCGATTCGTATTTCCCCTGTGGTGGGAGAATCGATTGTTGACACCATATTGAGCAGTGTTGTTTTCCCGCTTCCTGATGGGCCCATGACGCCGACAAAATCCCCATTTTCGATCGTTAAATCGATATCAGAAAGCGCTTTATAGGACACTTTGCCACCGTACACTTTGCTAAGTCCGCGAACTTTAAGAATATCCATTCGGATACCTCCTTCATGTAGATCAATCTTACCTTTAGTTTAGAGGAGATGATTAGTTTTCCCAATCGAAATAGCTTTCATTTTTCTTACATTCTTGTAAGATAAGAAACAAACCGGCGGACTTAAAAAGAGCCGTCGGTTTGGTTTTTACTTGCAGGAAGAGATGCGGTGATTGATTTGATGTTTTCCATGACTTTCGTACTATACGTAAAATCTCCGTAACAGTAAGGATAGCGAAAATTATGTTTATCGCCGCCGCAATTATATTGATCCGGTTTTTTATGAACTTGAATCAATGAAAATTGCTTTGCCAGCTGTTCATTATGCTTGCCGCCGTGTTTCTTTACAAAGTCAATATATCCGATTCCCATATTGTATGCCTGTATTACTGTCGCAAAGTCCACCTTTTCCTTTTTGCCATACGTTAGTGCTCTTTGAAAATGTTTCACACCACGGCGAATGCTTTCTTCAGGATTTTGGATGGCGTTCGGTTTTAGGCCGGCAGACTCGGAAGCTTGCATCGGGTCACCGCCTTTTCCTTTGCTTTCTTGTTGCATTACTGCGAGAAGGGTAGGTGTATAGTTTTGCAATTGATATTTGGCCAACTCTTTACGCAAAAATGGTTCGTATTTTTTTACATTATCATACGAGTCTTGTTCGTTTAAGCGATTGGCGACTTCTAGTGGAGACCGGATGGCTTTCAATACGATAAAAAAAGCAAATATAAACAAAACCATGACAAAAATGGTTTTAACTCTCTTCTTCCGTTTTCGTTTCATTTTTCTCTCCCAAACTTCATTCTTTTTAAACATTATAAAGCAAATAAATGATCAAAAAGGTGACAAATGAACGAGATCTCCCTTACAATTTTGTAAGGGAAAAGGAGCCTCGATTGTGGCATAGGCTCCTTTAACTGGAAATTTAATGATGGGCAAATGGAAAGGTAAGACGGGCGGTTGTTCCTTTGCCCGCTTCGGAATCTAAATCGATATGGTGGTTTAATTTTTCACATACTTCATGAACAAGGTATAGACCCATACCGGTTGACTCCTTAAATTTTCGTCCGTTTTCCCCGGTATAAAACGGACGAAAAACGCGGGATAAATCGGCTTTCGGAATACCAATTCCCCGGTCTATGACTTCCAATATTACGGATCGCTCTTTGGCATAAGCAGAAACAGTTACTTTCTCATGGCTTCCCGCTGAATATTTAATGGCATTCGACAGCAATTGGTTAAGGATAAATCGAAGCCATTTCGCATCGGATTCTACAGTTAACAAAGGATCAATGGTTACTTCGGGAAACACATGATTTCGTATAAACAGTTTTTTGTTTTCATGAATAGCTTTATCTACTATTTCATGAAGCCGGACTTGTTCCACCCGGAAATCATGTTCAAACACGCCAAGCCGTGCAACATATAGAACCATCTCTAACCCTTTTCGTATGCGGTCTGTTTCTTCAGCAATACTTTCAAAACGAGGATCATCGTCATCTTGAATTAACAGTTCGATGACGGAAAGAGGGGTTTTCATTTGATGAACCCATTGATTCATAAAGGTGAGGTGTTCACTCTTTTTCCTTTCCCACGTTCTTAGTTGGTTTTGATAATGCCGGTACTGTGTCTGAAGCAATTCATCAAGTGCGGCCGCTAACGGTGAAAAGCCGGTTTTTTGCGCAATTTCATCGAACGAATGCGGAGGATCGGATAATCGTTTATAAAACGCTCGATGGGTGAAATAACGGTACAATAAGTAACCGGCCAATAAACAAATGCCAAGAAATACCGAATACAATGCGGTTAATAAATGATGATAGCCATCAAGCCAATAAATAAGGAGTACGACAAACAATTGAACAATCGTAACTAAAATAAGTGGGACATGTTCTTTAAAAAATAGTTTCATGGTGATTCACCTTTCACCACGTGACATGGAAACGGTAACCGGCACCCCGAACCGTTTCAATCGCATCCGTAATCCCTAATTCTGAAAGCTTTTTCCGCACACGCGTAATATTGACATTTAACGTATTATCATCAACATACGATTGATCGTCCCAGAGCTTTTCTAAAAGCGTTTCACGGCTAACCACTCGAGGAAATCGTTTTAAAAGCGTTTCTAAAAGGACGGCTTCTTTTTTTGTTAATGATGTTACGATTTCACCGAGTTTAAGTTCCATCCGCTCGGGGAATAGGGTAAGCCCCGACTGCTCAACAATTCTCTCTTCCATTTTCGGAGCATATTCCCCATATGCTCTTCGGAGTTGGCTACGGATTTTCGCCATGACAATTTCAAAATGAAACGGCTTTGTAATATAATCGTCTGCACCGTTTTCAAGAGCCATTACTTGATCCATTTCCCCTGCTCGGGCAGAAATGAAAATAATGGGGCACGTCGAGATAGAGCGAATTTGGCGGCACCAATAGTAACCGTCAAAGCTTGGCAAATTCACATCCAACAACACTAAATTGGGCTGAACTTCATGAAAGTATTCAAGTACATGGTCAAAGTCTTTTGCGCTATATGCCTCATATCCGTATTTTTCAATATGGGACCTGAGCAATTCAGCGATTTTTGGATCATCTTCTACGATTAAAATTTTATTCATAAATAACTTCTCCTTTAAAAGTCTTACAAAAATGTAAGTCGGCTGAAAGAAAAATCGATAGGTGAAAAACAGGCCAGTAAGTAAAATGAAAGTAACAAAAACGAATGGGAGATGTTTTATCCGATGTTTATTATAGCACAACTAACTGTTTTTACATTTATTGCAGCAATTGGGGGTTCCGCCCTGTTGACAAAAGACGTGTTGGTTAATTTGAAGATGAAGGAAAGGAGCAGTCTTGTCGTTGACGAATGTAAGTTGATTTTTAGAAAAGAAGTTTATTGAAATGAAAAAAAGTAATTAAAGCTGATGTTTCTTCGTTGTGATAAGATCATCAGCTTTTTAATTTTGCATCTTTCAACATCTTATAGGTTACATTATTTTAAGTCATAAAACTGAATCGTATTTTCCATAATCCGTTCATACGAAGTTTTTAACGGTAAATTCTTAATTTCGGCAATCTTAGGAATGACTTCATGGATTATTTTCGGATGGGTCATCTTATGTGCGAACGGTCCCTCAAAAGGCCATGGACCATCGGTTTCAACCATCATTTGTTCTAACGGATATTTTTTCACTAGTTCCTGAATGTCTTTTTCATAAAAAACATCAGGAGTAATTGAGATAAAGTAGCCGTTGTTCATTAATCGCTTTGTCGTTGAAGCCGATCCTTTATACCAATGAAAATGCGCTTTTTTGATCCTGTGTTTTTCAAGCAATTCACATGTGGTCACCGCATCTTCATATACAGAGTGAAGGACAATCGGCTTATTTATCTCTTTTGCAAGAAGGATGAATTTCTCTAACAAATGAATGTAAGGTGCAAGCTCAAATTGACGATTTTCTTCTTCGGCTTTTGTTCGCTCATAATAAGGGAGCCCAACCTCTCCAATCGCAACCATTATCTCTTGATGCTTGAAAATCCATTGAAATAAAAGGTCGATATCTTTTTCGGAGGGAAGAGGTTGCTCCGGGTGAAAGCCAAAAGCGGGATAAATCTTTCCGGGATTGGCCTCAGCCAATTGATATGTATTCATGCATGAGCCAAGGTTCATCGATACGGCTACGACGCCCTTTATTTTATGTTCGCTGAGTTCGCTTATTATTTGTTCTTGAGCGGCTTTGTCATATTGATCCAAATGAAGATGGGCATCAATGCCATACATAATAGGCACTCCTTTAATCTTGGAATACATCAACTTTACCATACATAGCAATCTTAAAAAAGCACCGGGGAGCGAATTGATCCCCGGTGCTTAACTTATTTGTTCGGCTTCATCCGTTCCGCTCTTGGTTCAGCTGGAAGTTCAGTTTCTGCCGCGTGCTTCGGCGGTTGTTGTTCATGGCCTTTCCGCTTATGATGATAATGTTTGCCTCTAGCCATAAGTTTCAACTCCTTAATAAAAAAGGATGTTTATATTTTGACCAAAGTGCAATAGAAAAAAGCATGCCTTTTTGTGGCATCAGGAAGCAGGAATAAAATTTCAAATGTAGTGTATTCTTAACAACTAAAGAGAGGTTTAGACCATCTCTTTAAAAAAGTGTCGTCCATAGTAAATACATATTTAAAACAGCAATTAGAATGGCGATAAACCAGGCGAGGATTTTTAACCATGGACGGTTAACAAATTCACCCATTTTCTTTTTATCGCCTGTAAACATAACGAGCGGAATAACGGCAAAAGAAAGTTGGACGGATAAAATGACCTGGCTTAATATAAGCAATTCATTTGTTCCTTTTTCGCCATATAAAAAGGTGACGATGACCGCCGGTATGATGGCAATTAGACGCGTAACCAACCTGCGTAGCCATGGCTTCAGCTTAATGTTTAAAAATCCTTCCATAACAATTTGTCCTGCGAGTGTTCCGGTTAGGGTAGAGTTTTGTCCTGATGCTAATAGGGCTACCCCGAATAAGATGCTCGCAATGCCGCTGCCTAAGAGCGGAGTTAACAGTTTATACGCGTCCTGTATTTCAGCAACGCCTTTATGGCCCGTTTGATAAAAGGCGGAAGCCGCCAAAATAAGAATCCCGGCATTAACAAATAAGGCGAGCATAAGAGCAATTGTCGAATCCAGAGTTGCAAATTTAATCGCTTCACGTATCCCATTCGTTGAATTCTCGTATTTGCGGGTTTGCACAATCGAAGAATGCAAGTATAAATTGTGCGGCATAACCGTTGCCCCTAAAATTCCAAGGGAAATATAAAGCATGCTTGGATTAGAAACGATTTGCGAACTTGGAATAAATCCTTTCACGACTTCGGAAATCGCCGGTTGTGATAAAAACAGCTCAACAATAAAACATCCGGTAATTGTGGCGATTAATGCCATTACGAATGCTTCAATATAACGGAACCCTTTGTTTTGCAAGAGCATGACCAGCAAAATATCAAATGCCGTAATACACACCCCGTATAGGAGCGGAATATGGAACAAAAGGTTAAGGGCAATGGCCGAACCGATGACTTCCGCAAGATCACAGGCAGCAATCGCCGACTCACAAAGAATCCATAAAACAAAAGAGACCGGTTTAGAAAAATGGTCGCGACAGGCCTGCGCTAAATCCCGGCCCGTGACAATTCCGAGCTTTGCGGACAGGGATTGTAAAATAATTGCCATAATATTGGAAATTAAAATAACAAATAATAATGAATAACTATATTTTGATCCGCCTTCAAGGGACGTTGCCCAGTTCCCCGGATCCATATATCCAACCGCAACTAAATAGCCCGGGCCAAGAAACGCCAAAAATTTTCGAAGGAATCCCCCTCTTTTAGGGACGGGGATGCTTTGATGAACTTCTTGTAGACTGGCGGATTTTCGATTTTGCCTGAAGCCGCTATTGTCCATTATTTTTTTTTCTTTAAACATCGATCTCACCTACCTCAACGTACATTCTTGTTGTATCTTAACATTACTTTTTAATAAACACTACAATTATGATCATGTAATATTTTTTTGCCTCTGGTAAAATTATATTACAAAAAATTCCTTGTTCCAATGGGCGCTTTCTGGAAAAATTACTAATAAAACAAAATGAAGAGAGGAGAGGAACGATGAGAAGAAAAAGTGAAAAAGAAGAAAAACAAGGCGAATACCATTTGGGATTGGATACTGATGAGGATTTGCGGAAAAATGATTTTGTACCTGGTGAAAATGTGCAAGAAAACGAAGCGGGCATATAAAGATGCCCGCTTTAACTTGGACCTACTTCATCATAAGATAAAGTGGTAACTTCCGTATAATCTCCTTTTTTGATTTCTTCTTTGGTTGCATCCCGGTTCAATTCCTCCTGGTCATCCATGCCCGGTGCATATTTCGGCTCATTTTTTTCTTCATTTCGTTTTTTCATTAAAATTCTACTCCTTTTTTGCTTTTAGACTCTCCAAACTCAATGTTTGAAATTTTCCACGGATCTGTCAGTGAAAGACGCTCAACTGTAAAAAGAAGGTCAGTCTTTTCATTTCCTCTTTCACTCCAGTAGATCGATGCTTCAACGGGAATTTCCGTTTTTACTACAAACGACGGACGAATGCCATCTGTACGGATTTTATATTGGATCGCTGAAATATCTTTTGTGATCGAAAGGTAGTTTCTTTTTAGCTTTTGATTTTTTAAAGCCGGGAGTATAAAGCGTTCATCGCCTTGTTTGACACCTACTAAAAACAGGTTTACAACTTGCTTCGGTGTCGCCTTTTGGGCATAATCATCCAGTTTTCCTGCTGCTTTTATGATCATAAGCTGATGGGAAGGATCTTCATTTTTTGTCCGATGTGTGGTGCTCCCGGGAAAATGAATGCAGAAATGTCCGGGAAATCCATTGGCAAGAGCTCCGGCACCGTGTGGCATCCCATGCATTGAAGCGGCAATCATTTTTCCTTTGGCAGGAATTAAAATCGCCCGGCGCTTCCAGCTCCATTTTCCGTTAAATACGTGCTTCATTATCGTTGTATCTTTGTACGTCAATGGTTGGACATCCGCATGTTTATCCCCGGCCCGTCTTTGAACCATAAAATGGAATCCCGTTTCAAAATCAATAACTTCAAATTTTTTGCCTATTGGAAGCAATGTTTTCACTTTCTCCCACGGTATCATTTTTCCATGCTCAGTTATAGGAAAATAAGTAGGGGGTTTCTTATCCCTGGCAATGGTTTGATGAGAAATCAGCAAAAAAATGATGAAGGCAAATGCCATCGTTTTTTTCTTGTAGTTCATGATGTTCACCATTCTATCGAAGTGTGGTATTGCTTATTATGTAACCTTTCAACAGAATTCATCCGAATGAAAATCAAAAGAAGCGAAAAATCATTTCGCTTCGTGAGTGGTTTGTATGGAGGCTGGATTTAATGGTTCTTCTGCTTTAATGCTTTGATAAACACCAAAAATGATAAATAAACTGCCGATGAAGAAGGAAAGGGATAAATGTTCATCAAGTATGAGCCAGCCAAGAAGGCTTCCTACTACAGGCTGAAGGAAAAAATAAATTCCTGCCTGATGGGATGGTGTCAGTTTCAGCCCGACATTCCAGCAATGAAAAGCAACAGCCGTCGAAATGACCCCGATGTAACACACGCTTACCAGGATTGGCCAATCAAAGAGGTCATGAACATTCCACTGGCGCCATTCGATAAATACAGCGGGGAATGATAATAAAGTGGCAATCCAAATGCCGATCGTTGAAATTTGCAATGGTGAATAAATGGAAGATGCCTTTCTCGAAATGACGGAATAATATCCCCAGGAAATGGCGGCAATAAGCAGGATGATTTTGCCGGCCAGCATGCTTTTTCCATCGCTCCCTGGAAACCCGACGATAATAATGACACCGATAAAAGCGGCGAGCATCGCCATCCCTTGCTTAACGGAAAGCTTCTCTTTTAGTAAAATCATCGCAAATAGCGATAAAAAAAGCGGAGAAAGCGTAGTAATTAATGCTCCCAAATGGGCGGACGAATATTTTGTTCCGAAAAATTGCGCCGCGATCGATAATAAATAGCCAATAGCACCTACCTGAACAAATAAGCTCCAATGTTTCACACGTAAAGATTCACCCTTCTGAAAACAAATCAATGTTAAAATGATGGAAGCGATAAAGTATCGCAAAAAAAGCAGTGTCATCGGAGGCACGGTATAAAGGGCATATTTGCTTACCACATACATACCGCCCCAGATCCCCGCCGCAATGGATAAATAAATCGGTCCTTTCATTGATGATTTCACCATGATTTCTCCTCCTAAAACATTATTTTTATCCATTTTAAATGAATGGGGGAGGAGGATTTTAGCCGAAATTTTGATTATTTTTATCCAATTTATAGCGATTTGGGGTAATGCCTTTAAACTTTTGAAACAAACGTGTTAATGATGATTGATGTTCATACCCTACCAAATGGGCGATTTGCTGAATCGTATAGTTTGTATTGAGAAGCAAATGTTTCGCATGATTTACCCGTAATTTTTGAATGTATTTTACAGGGGTCATTCCCATTTTTTTATGAAACCATTGAATATAGTATGACGGTGAATAATTTTCCATCGCAGCTAGTTTTTCCAGGGAAATTGCTTCATTAAAATGGTTTTGGATGTATTGGATGGAAGGAGATTCTGGCTTCGGCGTGACCAGGCGTGCTGCATATTGGATAAGATCCTGAATTCTCGTTGCGGAATCTGCCTCCTCAAGCTCATTTAATAAAAGAAAACGAATAGATTTCCATTTATCATTAAGGGCAAGATAGCGTTCATTTTTAACATCATGTATTTGAAACATGCCAATCGGAATATCCAATACTAGAAATTCATTTCGTTCGTTTGCATAATATGTATGCTCACATTGTGGCGGCAAAATTAATAAATGTCGTTGATCAAGTTGTGAATCCTTTTGTCTTGTCTCCACATTTAATGTTCCTTTTAGCGGGAAAAGGATCTGGTAATAGTCATGTTCATGTGTATGTGGACGGTCTGAATAAATTCTTCGCTCGCAAACGGTTTGCCTGATGGACATAACGAATACCCCCTTCTATGTATAGTACAGTATATTAAAAATCTTTGGAATATCCTTTTTCTTTTTTGATACATATGAAAGGAGAAGGAAGGGGAGGGAGCAAAATTGGCGGGAACATCATTTGAACAGAGCGCCTTGTTTGAACATCGGTTTTGGCTGCAAATCCTCGGGGATCACTCCCGTTTTATTTTAGAAGGGCTGTCTGAATACGAAAAGACGGAAATTGCCCGGGCGAAATCGTTGAAGGAAGCATTTGACCGTTTACTGATTGAGGCAAGAGGAAGGCCGAACATCATTTCCCTGACACAAAAGGCTGAAAAATATACAAGGGAATTAAGGGAATATAAACTTCATCTTTTAGAACGAAAATTAAAAGGGGCGACGTCCATTCATTTATCGCCAAGCTTCTTTAATCATATGGTCAACGAACTAGACGAATATGTAATGATCCTCGATTATTTATTGAAACAAAAAACACCTCCAATTTTTCATGAACTTCATTATCATCTTGTCTGGCTGTCGGATGCAGCGTTCCATGCGGGCGCTGTTAATCAAAATATGGATATGGTCGAATATCGACTCAGAGAAAAGAGCGAGATGTTTGAAAAGCATTTTGAACATTTTTATTTAAAAGCGGTAGAAATGGCGGGTTATTTGCGAACAAATTTAGATACATTCCCGGCATTAAAAAGGATGAATAATGATGTCCAATTAGAAATGAAGTTGTTCAAAAAATTTTTAGAAGAGCTTGAGGAAATGGAGCTGTCTGCAGAGGTATTAGGGAATTTCACTGCCCTTATGGCGGATCATATGGCAAGGGAAGAGTGTTATTATTTAATGAAACTTTCTGAGTCGGCGGGGGTCGATCAACCAAATTGTGACCCGACAAAGCCAAGAACGGAATAAACCGGTGATACAACGTGAATCCATCCACCCGTAAATAGTGTGGATGGATTTACTACGAGACTCATAATTTTCATGATATCGGTCATACTAACTGGTATAAAAATACAAGGAGGCTCGGGCATGAAAATAAAAATAATGGCACTCTCAGTAGCAGTGTTTTTGATGTTGGGAGGTTTCAGCTTTAAAGCGGGAGCTGAAACAAAGGTAAGACCGGTAAATCATCTCGATATGCACTATCATCATATGAAAAGCGGAACCTGGCTTTCCGAAGTTCACTTTTGGAACTATGTCGCCAATCACTACAATGAACTGGATAAAGAGCAGAAAGCGCATGTCGACAAGCGAGCAGAAAAACTGGCGAAACATTATCAAATTAAAGATAAGAATACAGCGGCTATTGCCAAACAAATTGTAAATAAAAAATTAGAATTACATAAAGCGCAAATTTATGAAATGGCCAAACGTGAAAAGATTGCGACGAAAAACAAATCGCTCAAACAAGTAATGAATGACATAACTGCAAAACGAACCAAAAGAATCAAAACGTTTTTACACAATAAAGCAAAAGCTTTAGGGATTTCAACGGAAGGGAAATCATTAAAGCAGATTTTCAGGGAGATTCACGAAAAAGAAATTCAAAAATACGGTTCTCCAAACTAAAGACGGCGGCATGCTGTCTTTTAGTTTGGGGCTTTTTTATAATTGGCGTTTCTTAATAGTAGAAAAAATGAATGAAAATTTGTTTTATATACGTCTAATCTAAAAGAGGGAGATAAAAAAGGGGGAGCGCCATGAAGATCTTGCTGAAAATGATTATTCAATGGATTTTAACCGTTGTTTCGATTATTTTAATCAGCGGTTTACCGGCACTTATTATGCAGAAGGATTTCAGGCTTTATGTTCAAAAGGTGAAGGAGGTAGCGTTATGGTTATATAGGGCAGGGGACATGACGTATTTTTATAAAGGAAGGGAGATGCCGCTTTTTCCGGAGGTTTTAAGCCCGTACTTTTATTCAATAACGATTTTAATCATTTCATTACTTTTGGCATATGTAATGGCTCAACTATTAACATGGGTAACGCTGTTGTTGCCTACTTTTCTAAGAAAATTAATTAAAAATGTGCTTACATTTTTTGAGTCATTGCCAGATTTGCTTGTATTTGCCCTTATGCAAATTTTTATCGTCTATTTCTATAAAAAAACGCATATTTTGCTTTCAAATGTTGCGGCAATGGGTGAGCAGCGAATTTATATCGTTCCTATCGTTTGTTTGATGATTTTGCCGACGATTTATTTTTATAAAATGATGGTATTGCTTGCTGAAGAGGAAAGTCAAAAGCCATATTTCGAATTTGGCCGGGCAAAAGGGCTTAAGGATGTGTACGTTTATTTATTTCATGTCACGAGAAATACGCATGAAAATTTGTTTCACTTTTCGAAAACGGTCCTCTGGTTTATGATATCCAATTTGCTATTAGTCGAGTGGATTTTTAACATGAACGGTATTACCCATTACATGTACGATGATTTCCGGCCGGAAATTTTGGCGATTTGCCTTATTTTAATTGCAGTGCCGTTTTTCGTACTGTATGCCTTGCTGGAATGGCTTCTTTCCAGGAAGATGAAGGAAGAGGTGGCATTATGATTCGCAGCGTTAAATTTTGGATCGGATTATCGATTATACTCTTGTTGGTTACAGGGAGTTTCATTCATACGCTTTTCTTTGACAGCTATATTCGCCAGCAACAAATTATCTATGATAACCATCACAATGTGATCGGTGCCGCACCATTTCCTCCTTCGTTAAAGTTTCCGTTAGGGACGGATAAACTGGGCTATGATATCGGATTAAAGGTGTTGCAAGGAGCGAAATTTACGATCTGTTTTGCTGTATTGATTGCGCTTTTAAGAGTAATTATTTCATTATTTGTTGCGATTCCGTATGCGTTTTATATCCGTTCAAGTATGAGGTTGTGGCTTGAGAAACTATTAAGCTCGTTTTATTATGTGCCACTTACTATACTCGCAATCTTTATATTGACACCGATTTTACAAAATACAGTGAACGGTTTTCTTTACAGTTTTCCGATGCGAATCATTCTGGAAGTTGTTATTTTAACTGTCCTGGTTGTACCGTTAATTAGTGTCATGATTGGAAATATGATGGCGGCCTTAATGAAAGAGGAGTTTGTCGAAGGGGCGAAAGTCCTTGGGGCAAGTAAATGGCGGATCTTTCATAAACATTTGCTTCCCCATTTAGTGCCGAAAATGTTAATAGTTTTTACCCAGCAATGTGTCCAAGTTTTAATTATTTTTATCCACCTCGGGTATTTTAAACTGTTTTTTGGCGGCTCGTTTATTGATTTTAACCAGATGGCTCCTGATCCACCACGTTCTTTATCGAATGAATGGTCAGGATTGATCGGTAATTATTATATTGAAATCTTTACCCATCCGTTTGTGGCAATAGGTCCAATCATCATGTTTGCGATCGTCATTTACGCTTTTAATTTAATCACAGAAGGGATGCAGACACATTATAGTCAAAACAAACAAATTTTGAAAAAAGGTAAGAAAAACAAAAAGGCAACTTTACAGCAGCAGCCAACTATAGAAAAAACAGAAAACAAATTTACATTCATTGATCAAAAGGGGGCATAGCGAAAAACAGTAAGGCAGTTTCGGTCAGCCTTTTCTTCTTCTAGAGATACTTAAACTCCCACCTCTCACTTCTCACCTCTCACCTCTAGAAGTCATATGATAAAGAAGCACGCGCAAAGAAGAGGTGGGGAGAATTGATCTATGTAAATGGCATGCCTGTGAATGCCTCAATGATTGAGCATATAAAGCAGCTTGATCAACAAGAAAAACAGATTGCAATGAAATTGATCAACAGCAGGGAAGAATTTGTGTATCAAACTGTCAGGCAACTAACGTTTGAAACCAAATTTAGAAAAAACATTGTGGCCGCCTGCTATGCACTAAAAAAAAGCAATCCTGGTTTTGCGTCATTCAGTACGGCAAGATGCAATCCGGCTTATTGGTTATTAACGAGATACGGAGGTTTTTTACTAAGACCGGATGTCACTCCGAGTGCTGCTATTAATGATATTTACATTAATGGGAAATTATATGCATTTGAATGTACAACCGGAATTATGATTCTACTATATAAAGGTGTGCTTGATACAATTGGTGAAGTGAAATTTAACCAGCTTTTTAGAGGATTGTTATTGTGGAGCACAGAACATGATGAAGACCTGCAGCTTGTAGCCGTCCAGGGTGATTCAATGCCCGGTGATGTCCTTTATATAAAAAATCCCGAGTTTCATCCGTTAACCCCTCAATGGCAAGGAGAAAACATTATCGATTTAGGTAATGGAACGTATTTTGGCCACGGAATTGGCATCGGAACACTCGAAAGCATTATTGAAATTTTAAATCAAAGAAGAAGACCGGGTGCGACCGTTTCTGCTTTTTTAACGAATCAAATCATCCGCCCGAATTACAGGTTGATGGCAGAATATACGGGTCACCCGATACGGAGATTGTTAGCGTAACGTACGATAAAGAAAAGACGTTTGCCGATGGCCGGCAAACGTCTTTCATACTTATATACCTTCTCCTTGCATATTTTGCAGGGCGTTTGTTTCTTCACCCTCTTTTTCCCACGCAACGAGCACGACATTTAACTCATTTTCCAGCTGTTTAATTTTTGTTTTTTGCAGTTCATTTAATTGGGCCAGTGTAAAACTCATCTGGAGGTCACCTTCCTTTTCCTTACCAGTTTGCCCAGGTTTATGCGATACATTCTTAATAGAAAAACACACTTTGGCAAAGCGCCAAAGTGTGATTCAGATTAATTAATATATTGCATTGGATTTACCGCGTTTGATTTTTGATAATTCCACTCGCCTTTATGGATTTCAAAGTGTAAATGTTGTCCGGTTGACCAGCCAGTGCTTCCCATATAGCCGATGACCTGACCCTGATGAACGGTCTGACCGTTAGACACTTGACGGCTTCTCATGTGCGCATAAACGGTTGTGTATAATTGCCCATCAATGTAATGAGAAATGAATACACAATTTCCGTAGCTTGATGATTTGTAAGAACGAATGACCGTTCCGTCAGCTGCAGCAACAATTGGAACCGTTCCCGGTGCAGCAATATCAACCCCGGGATGGAAACCAGAGTATTCTCCGCTTCTAGAGCCAAAGCCGGATGTAAAGGCGCCTGCAGCCGGTTTAATAAACATACCATGTCCGCTCGGCGTTGGGGCCGGTGTAGGTTCCGGGCTGCTTGAACTGTGAGAGCTTGAAG
This sequence comes from Fictibacillus gelatini DSM 15865, assembly GCF_000430745.1. Taxonomy (GTDB): domain Bacteria; phylum Bacillota; class Bacilli; order Bacillales; family Fictibacillaceae; genus Fictibacillus_A; species Fictibacillus_A gelatini. The sequence goes on from NZ_AUMP01000021.1 coordinate 36,438, forward strand.
AACTTGAGTGACCGGAAGATGCCGGTTTGGAAGCTTGCGCCGCTTTTGCCTGTGCTGCTTTTGCAGCCGCCGCTTCTCTTGCTTTTCTAGCTGCTTCTTCTTTTTTAGCACGTTCGATTTCTGCTTTAACCGCTTCTTCCTGAGCTGCTAAAATCGCATCTCTTTCTTTCAAATCTTTCATTTCAGCATCAATATGATCTTCTTTTTTCTTTAACTTTTTGACGATATTCTTTTTATCCGCTTTTTGTTTATTTAAATCTGATTTAAGAGCATTCAATTCATTTAGTTTTGCATTTAATGAAGCTAATTTAGATTCAACCCGGACTTTTTTCTCTTCGACATTTTTCTTATCTTCTCTTTGCTCTTTTAAAATATTTTCATCCGATTGGGCAATCACGTTTAATGAAACCATGCGGTCGATGAAATCTCCGAAGCTTTTAGAACCAAGAATTACGTCTAAATAGCCGGTAGACCCGCCGCTTTCATACATGGAGCGAACCCTTTCCTTTAAAATGGCATCGCGCTCTTTAATCCGTTTTTCCAGTACTTTGATTTCTTTTTGCAACTTTTCAATTTCGGACTTCGTTTTTGAAATGGCTTGCTTCTTCGATTCAATTTCATTTTCAGTTGTCGCCAGTTTCTCATTAATTTGGCTTAAATCGTTCAACAGATCTTTCTGTTGCTCTTTTACTTTGCTCATTTCCTTGTTTTTCTTTGCCTTTTTTGCCGCATTTTCCGCTTGCTTCTTATGTATGTCACTTAATGATTCCGCATGAGCCGTAGTATATGTAAATGCTCCGAATCCCAGACTGAGAGATAGTGCTGTAATCGCAATCTTTCGTTTCAAAACTAATACTCCCCTTCTCTTAATCTCATTATCACAAAGGTTATTATACCACTGAAAAATCGTTTGTTTCTCTGTCATTACTATTACAATTATATTTCAAAATGTTACAAAAGCCGATAATGCTAGACAAAAAATGCAAGCAAAGTGGCTTTTATTTGTCTGTTAAGTGCATATGATAGCCTGTGAAACAGGCAATATGCTATAGTTGAATTGAAGTTCAGAAAATTCGGGATAATAGAATGATAGAATGGGTGTGATTGGGAAAATGGATCAAACGCTGAAAATGTTTAAAGAGCTGACAGAGGCACATGGTGTCCCGGGAAATGAGCGTGAAGTAAGAAAAGTAATGGAAAAATACATCATTCCATTTGCTGACTCTATTCAATATGATCATCTTGGAAGTTTGATTGCCGAGCAAAAAGGAACATCTGAAGGGCCGCGGATTATGGTTGCAGGTCATTTAGATGAAATCGGATTTATGGTAACAAAAATTACCGAAGAAGGATTTTTGAGAATTGAACCACTTGGTTTCTGGTGGACGCAAAATATGATGGCCCAGAAAGTTAAAGTCATTACGAGGCAGAAAGAAGTAAAGGGGATTATCGGATTTAAATTTCCGGAAACAAACCGGGAGAAAACTGTAGAAATGAAAGATATGTTTATCGATATAGGAGCGGAAAGCAAAGAACAAGCAGTCGAATATGGAGTTAGACCGGGCGATATGGTTATTCCTGATACAGAATTGACGCAGTTGGAAAATCCAAAATTGTTAGTGGCCAAAGCGTGGGATAATCGCATTGGTTGTTCTATTACAATCGAATTGCTAAAACAATTAAAGGAAACGGAGCATCCAAATACTGTATTTGGGGTTGGGACGGTGCAAGAGGAAATCGGATGTCGAGGTGCCAAAACATCAACAGAAGCTGTTGCCCCTGATGTAATGTTTGCGGTAGATGTAACGATTGCGAATGATGTACCGGGAGATAAGTCAACATCAAAAATGGGTAAAGGCCCGGTCATCTTCATTAAAGATTCCTATCATATTCCTCATAAAGGACTGCTTGATTTTGTAATTGAAACAGCTGAAGAAGAACAAATCCCTTATCAATTGGATGCTGTTAGCGGCGGAACGGATGCCGGTGCTGCGCAATATTTTGGGAGGGGGGTCCCTTCCATTGCGATTACCGTCCCGACCCGTTATATTCATAGCCACACAGGACTATTAAACCGTGATGATTTTGAAAATGCGGTAGCGTTAATAAAATCATGTATACGCAAAATGGACAGCACCTGGCTGAAAAATTTACACGACAATCAGTAAAAGAAAAATTCACCACTAAGTAGGCGTACTCGACTTGATCCACTTGATTAAAGTCGAGTTTTTTATTCCAAAAAAAGCATAGTATTTCCAGTAACTGTGTTACATAATAGGAGGGAACACACTGAAAGGGATGACAAAGGTTGAAAAAAATAGCCGTAGTAGGATTACTCTTCATTTGCATTTTGTCGGGCTGCAGTGAAAAACAAATAAGCTCTTATGCGTCGGATCGCAGGATAAGCTTTCCGGAAATGATGAAGATGGAAGAGAAAATGGTCGATATTAAAGGGCAAACTCTTTATTTTAAAAAAATTGGCAATGGCAAGTACCCGCTCCTTATGCTGCATGGTTTCGGTGGTTCTTCCGATGGGTTTAAAGCCGTTTATCCAGCGCTATCGAAACAATTTACAATTGTTTCGGTCGATCTATTAGGGTTCGGCAGATCATCTAAACCGATGAATTTTTATTATTCGTTCCAAACGCATGCCAACCTTTACTACAAGTTAATGAAAAAACTCGGGTATACAAAATTTGCCGTACTCGGCCATTCGATGGGAGGGGAAATTGCCCTTAATCTAAGTTACCTTTACCCCGGGGCCGTGAGCCACCTTGTATTAATTGATGCACCGGGTGTAGAATCCCTGACAGCGGGCATGCCAGGTAAAAAGCCAATATTTAATGATTCGCTGTCCAACGTTTCTGAAGTAATGGCGTACAATGAACGATTGGTGAAAAACAACCGCAACGATCATCGTCACTATAAAGAGATATACAAACAGCGGCCGAGACGTTTGCGGATTGCAGCAAAAGAAATGACATTGCCGACGTTAATTGTCTGGGGACGAAAAGACAGGGCCGTTCCGGTTGCTAGTGGCGAGCAATATCACCGTCTTTTGAAAAATAGCGAATTTCATATCATTGAAAAAGGGTATCATGCTCCATTTCGCCAATACCCTGAAGAGTTTATGGGCATTGTTAACACATTTTTTCGTAAATATCCCACTAATCAACTTCAGTAAATGGGAAGCCTGCATATTGTAATGCGGGCTTAGAAAATTTTTTGAATAATAATTCAAATCCGAATCGTCAATAGTAGTTGAAAAGGGGGAGGGTTGTAGTGAGGGGAAAGAGAATGGCCATGCCTGCCGGAAAAGAGAAATGGATCTACTATCAATCACGGGAAGAAATACTGCATCAATTAATGGACATGTATGAGCAAAGCGTCATTCGCCTTGCTTATACGTATGTGCGGGATCGAAGAGCTGCGGAAGATATCGCCCAGGAGGTATTTGTCCGTTGTTATATGCATATTGACGGATTCCGCCATGAAGCCTCATTAAAAACATGGGTGTTTACGATAACCGCCAATCTTTGTAAAGATTATTTAAGAAGCGGCTGGAAAAAGTACATAAATGTCGTTGACCTTATGGTAAAGTTGAAAAAATCCGATCCATCCACACCCGAACTGAAAGTTGTGCAAAAAAGCGAACAGGAAGAATTGATAAACGGCGTATTTACATTGCCGATCAAATACCGTGAAGTCATCATCCTGCATTATTATCAAGATTTGTCGATTAAAGAAATGGAGGAAGTTTTACAGAAAAAAGAAGCAACCATTCGGACACGCTTGCAACGGGCAAGGGAAATGCTTAAAGGGAAGCTCCAGCAGAAAGGGGTGAAAGGATGGAGCGACAATTAAAAGATTTACCCCATCTTTTAAACGAAGGAGAACTAAAGCATGTAACGTTTACCGAAGAAGGCCGCCGCAATGTGTTTCGAAAAATTCATCGGATGAATGCCCGCAAAAAGCCCTCCTTTTTTTCTAAGTTTCTCCATCAAGGGCTTACCTTTATCGTGTGTGGTTTGTTGCTCTTTTTTATCCTTCAAGTAGCTGGCGGAAAAGTCGAAGAGAAACGTGATGGTAAAGAGCGGACTAAAGAAAATCAGGTGAGAGCCATCCCTTATGTGAATTTAGCCATTTTGACAAGTGTTCAAAAACAGATGATGGCAGGGAAAAAAGTCAACGATCTATATGGTTACCAATCGGGTGAAACATTGAACATTGCTTTCGTTTTTGCGAAACATGTGAGCAAACAAGAAAAACATAAAATTGCAGAAACAGTATTAAAAAAAATATCCCACCTGATGCTTGATGAACCGTATAATAAACAGAATGGCCTGGGCGGGCTATGGAACAAGCTGCATGTGACCATTCAGGTTGGCATAAGTGATGATTCAATCGATTATCCTTACCATTGGCCTTATTTTAAAACCGAGGGCGTTAAAATGACATGGGATAAGAAAATTAGATGGGGATCGTTTGATGAAGAAGATGTAGAGCAGGGAGTAAAGAAGTCTGGAAGTAAGTATTGAGCTCTCTCTGCCCATTATTTTTATTGTTTCAATGTGATATAGCCATCTGTAATGGAGCGGGATTCATTTTCCCGCTCCGATTTTTTTTAAGAAAGATTTAAGAATTTTTGAACGGTCTTGTTAAGAATCATTCGCTAACATTACATGGAACCGGTTGACAATTTTGAGTTCTGTTTGTATTATGTGTACTATACATCATAATACACATTAGATAAGGAGGATTATCTTGATAGAAGTGAAAAATTTATCACACAGCTTTAATCTGGGAAAGAAAGAGAGGAAACGAGTTGTTCCAGTCTTACATACGATTAATCTTCAAGTAAAGAAAGGAGAAATTGTTGCCATAGTTGGGCGAAGCGGTTCAGGCAAATCGACATTGCTTAATTTGATCAGCGGGTACATGAAACCGGTAAAAGGAGAAATTATCATTAATGGAACAAATGTTACGCACTTTAGCGAAGGGCAATGGGCTGATTTTCGCCTGATGCATTTAGGATTTATATTTCAAAGCTTCCAATTGATCCAGAGCATGACAGCTTATGAAAATGTAGAATTACCCCTCGTGTTAAAGGGCGCAAACGAACAAGAACGGAAACAACAAACGGAGGCTATGTTGAAAAAAGTAGGATTAGAAGAATACGGCGGACATTACCCCTCGGAATTATCGGGAGGACAGCAGCAACGCGTCAGCATTGCACGTGCGTTAGTTGTTAACCCTCCCATCATTCTTGCAGACGAACCGACGGGAAGTCTTGACAGCGAAAATGAACAGTCTCTCCTTACCTTTATTCAAGAATTGAATCAAGAGCTTGGTATCACTTTTTTAATCATTACCCATGATGAAGAGGTGGCATCTATTGCTCATAGAAAGATAGAAATTAAGGATGGAAGTCTGCTAGAAGGGAGAGTTTTTCATGAGATTCAAGGATAAATATCGGTTCGTTCGGGCGAATATGAAGAAAAACAAAATGCGGATATTTATGACCGTATTAGCAGCAACAATAGGCTGTTCGTTTTTAATCGTTCTTGCCTCTGTCGGATTTGGCCTGCATCAGTATATAGCGAATGATATTATGAGCCGCAAGCTAGTTAATCAAATTGAAGTCCATAGTGAAAAAGGACCTTTAACGGAAAAGGATGTTAAGAAACTAGAAACATTAAAAGGAATTAAGGCGGTTACAACAAAAAACTATAGCGAAGCAAGTAAAATCTCTTTTCGTAATTACGAAGGGGATCTGCCTGTAGTGTCGGTAAATATGGAACAAGAAAAGAAAGCGGGCTTTGAATTAAGTGAGGGAAGGCTGCCGAAATCTGAAAATGAAATCGTTGTCGGGTATAGTAGCAGTCAAGCTTTTATAAAAAAAGGAGTAAACAAAGAGGATTCCGGATTGACCGAGAAAGAGGTTAAAGAAAAGCTTGAAGAAAATCGGTATAGAGGTAAGTTGCTTGGAAAAACGGTTCAATTAGAAGTGCAGAAGAGAGATGGCAAAAAAGTGAAAAAAATTCCGCTGACGATCGTTGGTATCGGTAAGAAGCCGAAGAAAGCATGGATCGACGATCGTTCTGTCTACATTTCCGAAACCGTCCTTCATACAATTAATCGTTATATCGGTGAACGTCAGCAGGAAAAAAAGCAAGAAGGCTCTACCCGGACGTATGATGAAGTTAATGTATATACGAAATCAATGGATGATGTCAAAACGTTTACGGAAAAGATAAACGATTTGGGATATCAAACGTATTCGGTATACAGTGAATTGAAAGAAGTGAACCTTATATTTATGATCATTAAAGTCGGCTTAATTTTCGTTGGAACGATTGCCGTACTCATTGCTTCTATCGGTATTTTTAACACGATGACGATGGCCGTTACGGAACGCGCCCAGGATATTGGCATTATGAAGGCGATCGGAGCACATCCTCAAACGATTAAACGTATTTTCTTAATGGAGTCCAGTTTTATCGGATTGCTTGGAGCACTTCTTGGAACGTTAATTGCTTATATTATCAGTTTTGCGGTGAACTTGATTTTACCGATTGTGATTAAGCAGTTTACAGGGGAAAATGTCCCGGGCGACCTTTCTTTCTCTTATATTCCGTTGTCTTTAACGTTAATTGCTACTGTCATTTGCATTGTCGTAACGCTCATTTCTGGTTGGCGACCCGCCAGAAAAGCGACACAGGTAGATGTACTACAAGCGCTGCGTCGTGATGTTTAGAAAGGGGGATTCTTTAGAAATTTAAGATAAACGGAAAATCGTGGAACAAGAACTTGAAACAAACAATTTAGGCAAATCATGTTTGAAACCTCCCTTTATTGGCGGACACTACAAGTGGATGCTTAAATCCAAAGAGAAAAAAAGGGAGGTTTTTCAATTGAAAAAATGGATGACGATGTCGATGTCGTTTGTTTTGGCGGCGGTACTTACGGCATGTGCCGATCATGACCATGCCAAACAACAGACGAATCACAAGCAAAAAGCTCAGGTTGTTTCAAAAATGGAGAGAGCGAAAACAGTTAAAGTCAACCTGGTCAATGCGGAAGGTAAATCAGCAGGATATGCGACACTTATGCAAGTCGTTGATGGAGTAAAGGTAAGAGTGTACGCTTCTGGCCTCGCTCCGGGAAAGCATGGGATTCACTTTCATGAAAAAGCGATTTGCAAAGCCCCAACCTTTAAGTCAGCAGGAGCGCATTTTAATCCATACGGGAAACACCACGGCTTTTTAAACCCGAAAGGACCGCATGTCGGAGACCTTGAAAATATCATTGCGGATCAAAAAGGACGTGCAAGAGCGGAATTTATTACCGGATTAGTAACACTTGAAAAAGGCAAGCCAAACTCGCTTTTGGATGCTGATGGATCGGCATTGGTCATTCATGCAAAAGCGGATGATTATCGAAGTGATCCAGCGGGTAATGCAGGCGATCGCGTGATGTGTGGAATGCTAAAATAAAATGGTGTGAGGATTTTTCCTCACACCATTTTTTATGAAAGTTGATGCAACGTAATTTCGGGACGGCTGCCGATCCGAATATTGACACCAGTTTGCCCTAACCCTTCACTAATATAAAAAGGTTTTCCTTTATGATAATGAAGCCCTTTGATCATATTCATGCCGACTAGCTTGCCCATTTTCTTAAGATGATAAGGTTTTGGCCAATGAATCTGTCCTCCATGGAAATGTCCTGATAGAAGGTAGTCAAAATGGAAGTTATCCATCTCCAATACGACATTAGGATCATGTGTTAATACAAGGTTATATCCTTCTTTGACCCCTTCAAACGATTGGGCTAAATTACTCCGGTTTGTGCTATAGTCATCAATTCCAATAATGTTTAATAGATTGCCTTCAATTTCGATTGTTACATTCTCGTTTTGCAATGTGCGGCAACCGTTAGATTCAAGTGTTTCTTTCAATCTATCAAAATGCTCCCCTTTTAACACATAATCATGATTCCCAAAAACAGCGAACGTTCCATGGGTAGGATTGATTTTTTGCAATACTTGAAGATACGGAACGAGCTTAGGAATGCTTCTTTTGCGATCAAGAAAATCACCAGTTAAAGCAATTATATCAATAGTGTCATGGCGTATTTGTTCATATAATTCAGCAGGGGAAACAGAAATATTTTCAAGATGAATATCAGAAAGGTGCAAAACCGTTAATTTAGAAATGGAATCCTTTTTGTCCGGGGTTTCGAGTGAAATGGTGTTAACTTCAACTTTTTTTGTGTTTTTATTTGCTTTATATAAAATCATTAATAAAACGAAAAATAAAAGAACATACCAGATCATAAAAAATATCCCCTCCCATTTACAGTATAGTGAATGAGAGGGTGGTAAACCAATAGGCGATTACTGGGAGTTTCCAGTTGGTCTATAATATTTATTAAGTAGCTGATCTTTTGACATTACTAAGTAGATAGGTGAATGTTTATGGAAATTTTTTATAGAAAAATGCGAGGTAGACAGCAAGAAAATAGGCAGCTGTGTAATAAATTTGAACCATTTATAGATCCGGCTAACAGGGGAAAAACATTCAAACCCAAGAGCACGAAATCCTTTGTTAATCATTGTGATTCCAATAATCCCCTTTATTTCTTTTTCTAATGAATGATTATTTATATATTTCGCTAATTCTGGCATGGAATCATAAATGAGTTTATGAATTAATTTTCCTTTGCTTAAAGGGTTGGAGAGCAATTTAATTTCTTTTAATAAACGGGCATTATGCAAATGAATTTTTATGAGCAGGTCATTTTTAACGATCCTTGAACCGTCGGATAGAATCACGTCTCTTCCTTTATATTTTGTAAGCCTGACCCTGAAAATGTTCTTTTTTTCCTGATCAATATACGTTAATCGTGTAAGGACAAAATAAATCGGGTCTAAGAGGCTCCAAATGGATAAAAAGTAAAGTCTGACGTTCATATTTTCTTTCATTCCCCCTTTCTTGTTTTAGGATATCTAAAAACAAATCGTTGTATTGATGGAAAAGAAAGGATGAAACGGCTTCCTGGAAAAGTACCATACTAAAGGAAAAAACAAGGGAGACTATTTTATATGAAAAAGGTTTTGTTTTTGCCTTTTTTGCAAATTTCATCAGGACACCATCAAGTCGCGAATGCATTAATAGCAAATATAAAGAAAATAGATCCTTCCATTCAATGTAAAAAAGTCGATATATTAACTTATACATTTGGGAATTTAGAATCTTTAATATCAGGGGCTTATTTGCGCTGGATTAATTTAGCCCCGGGTTTATACAGCTGGCTTTATAAAAAATCGGTTTATGAACAGTTAGATAAAAACAAACGTTTTTTCTTCTATGAATGCCTTTTTTTAAAAAGCATGTTTAACTTAATACGCGAAGAGCAACCGGATTTAGTTATTTGCAGTCATTCACTTCCGTCCTATTTGCTCAATCGCCTAAAACTAAATGGAAGAATTAATGTTCCGGTTATAAATGCCTACACGGACTTTTTTATTCATCACATATGGGGGATTTCAGCGATTGAATACCACTTTGTTCCGAACGGAGCGTTAAAAAAATGGCTAATGCAAAAAGGGGTGGACGAGAAACGGATTTGGGTGACCGGAATTCCTGTCCATCCGGAAATTGAACGTCGCGAAAGCATGTTCCAGCATAAAAAGAAGTACAATGTTTTAGTGACTGGTGGAAGTCTCGGAGTTGGGCCGATGGACACGCTTTTGAATACTCCGTTTCAAATGAACCGATTGCATTATTATGTATTGTGCGGAAAAAACGAAAAGTTATATTATCGTATTAAAAAACTAAATAGAGAGACTGTGACGCCTTTGCCTTATATCTCTTCGAGAGCAGAAATGAATACATTGTACGATAAAATGGACGCCGTTCTTTCTAAACCCGGAGGCGTGACCGTAAGCGAATGCATCATGAAACGATTACCTTTTTTTATTTATCACGCGCTTCCAGGGCAGGAAGAATTGAATATGGACTATTTAACAAAGGCTGGCATTGCTTTTCGTTTACCGGAATGGAAAATGAAACAACACGAAAATAGGCTTCTCTCATTTTTAGATTGTCCTACGAAAAAAGAAGAGTACATCAATGCCATTCGCCGCTGCTTCTCAGAAAGAATAGATCTATCTTCTTCTTTAAAAATGGTGCTGCAGTCATGTGTATCGGGTGATGGAAAAATGTGAATATAGGAAATTTCCATTTAAGGCTTTTCTTCTATGTAAAAGTAAAGTATAATGTGCCTATCTTCATAGAACTCGTATAATCGCAGGAATAAGGCCTGCAAGTTTCTACCGGATTACCGTAAATAATCCGACTACGGGTGACGCAAAATATAGAACGGTTAGAGCAGCTTTTTGCCCTGGCACTAGTTCTTTTTTCTTTCGAATTAAACTCGAAGGATTGCTTCACTTTGTAGCGATTCTTCGAGTTTTTTATTTTTATGTTAAAGGGTGAGGGTAGTGAACTTTCTTGAGAAAGTAATTTGTGAGGAAGGTACGGTATTGTCCGACAATATTTTAAAGGTTGATTCATTTTTGAACCATCAAATAAAACCGGAAGTGATGCTAGAGATCGGAAAGGAGTTCAGCCGTCGTTTTAAAAACGACCCGATCACAAAGATTTTAACGATTGAGTCATCCGGAATTGCACCAGCGGTTATGGCGGGGTTAGAAATGAATGTACCGGTTGTTTTTGCCCGCAAAAAGAAATCGTTAACATTAAATCAAGATTTGATTACGGCTCAAGTCTATTCGTTTACGAAACAAGAAACGAATGAAATATCGGTTTCGAATAAATGGCTGCTCCCTGAAGACCATGTGCTCATCATTGATGATTTTCTTGCCCATGGAGAAGCCGCACTTGGACTTGCTTCATTAGTAAAGCAAGCAGGAGCGACTATTAGCGGCATCGGAATCGTCATTGAAAAATCCTTTCAGGCTGGTCGCCGGAAGCTTGAAGAAGAAGGGTACCGAATTGAATCTTTAGCACGAATTGGCTCTCTTTCAAACGGAAAAGTAACTTTTGTTTCTGAAGAGGTGGCATGCAATGAATAAAGGAAAAGTGTTTTCTTTAGGCTTTCAACACGTGCTTGCAATGTATGCAGGGGCCGTTATCGTTCCATTAATCATCGGGCAACAATTACATCTTACAACGGAGCAGCTTTCTTATTTAGTATCGATCGATTTAGCGACTAGCGGGCTAGCCACATTGCTTCAAGTTTGGAGCAATCGATTTTTTGGCATAGGATTGCCGGTTGTTCTCGGATGTACATTTACGGCGGTGGGCCCGATGCTTGCCATCGGTAAATCATTTGGTATGACGGCCATTTACGGTTCTATTATTTTCTCTGGACTAATCGTTGTCCTCATTTCAGGGTTGTTTGGGAAAATTGCGAGGCTCTTTCCGCCGATTGTTACTGGATCTGTTATTACGGTGATTGGAGTGACATTAATTCCGGTTGCCATTGAAGATATGGCAGGCGGGAAAGGAAGCCCGGGTTTCGGATCAATAGAAAATCTTATTTTATCGTTCGGCGTTTTGCTTTTTATTATTGTTGTTTATCGTTTTTGCAAGGGATATCTTCGGGCAATCGCTGTATTGCTCGGGATGATTGTTGGAACAATTGCCGCTTATTTGATGGGGATGGTCGATTTAATGCCTGTTAAAGAAGCGTCGTGGTTTCATATGGTGCATCCATTTTATTTTGGTGTTCCTTCTTTTCACTTAAGTGGAATGATTACGATGACGATTGTCGCTATCGTAAGTTTAGTGGAATCTACCGGTGTATTTATGGCATTAAGTGAAATTTGCGAAAAGGATTTAAAGACAAATGATTTAACGAAAGGCTATCGTTCCGAAGGTCTTGCAAGCATTTTAGGCGGTCTTTTTAACGCCTTTCCATATACGACATTTTCGCAAAATGTCGGCCTTCTTCAGCTTTCAGGGGTGAAAACTAAAAACGTCATCTACGCTGCAGGCGGAATACTTGTTGTTTTAGGGTTTGTCCCGAAAATTGCAACCATTACGACATTAATTCCTACTTCCGTATTAGGAGGAGCGATGATGGCAATGTTTGGAATGGTCGTTGCCGCAGGAATTAAGACGTTAAGCAAAGTCGATTTTTCTAAACAAGAAAATTTGTTGATTATTGCTTTATCAGTAGGTGTTGGTCTTGGCGTGACAGTCGAGCCGCAAATGTTTGTAAAACTTCCACAGGGGGTTCAACTCATTACATCGAATGGCATCGTTGCCGGAAGTTTAACCGCGATATTACTGAATATATTGTTTACGTTAAAATCCAAAAAAATGAAAATTCCAGCTTTACACCATAACAAACAACCAATTCAACCGGTTGATAAAAAAATGACATCCACACTTTAAGAAATACGCTTTGTCGTATTTCTTTTTTTTATTTCCAATTCTGGTTTTCGTTTTGAAGGATGACAATTTCCGATCTTCATACACTAAATGTATTGAATATTTAAAGGAGGTGATAAAGTGAACAGATTAATCGGGATGGCATCCTTGTTTAACCGGCGAAATGGGCGGCTGTTGGACCCTGTTATGAGGAGGTTTGGCTACCGAAGAAATGGAAGAGGTGGCATTCTATTTTCTTCTCTTGCTTTAATCATTGGAATAGCTACAGCATTTTTCGGTATGCAAAAAGGCCGTAATCTGGCAGGTATCACGAATCTCGGTCAATTTCAGAAAAAATAAAGTTTATGCCAAAAATTACAAACATATTTCCTGTACAAGAAAGACATTCTAATTCATGAATTTGAAAACATTTATTTAAGGAGGTCAAATCATGACAGTTATCAATAATTTAAAACAAACGATTTCCGGATTAAAAAGCGCTCAGGCAAGCTTAGAGGGATTTGCCCTTGATACTGATAACCAACAAGCGAAACAACTTTATAAAAATGCTGCCCAACAAGCTCAAACGATTATTGATACACTCTCTCCACGCTTGCAGCAAGTAGAACAAGAAGAGCCTCAATATAAACAATAATTACGAAATAGCGAAAAAAGGGTGATACATTATATCATCCTTTTTCATCACTACATAGAAACGGAATGATAGGATGCGCAAGAACTATTTATACACATTATTTTTCGTTTTTTCTTTGATTGGCGGGATATCCGGCTGTACGGATCAAAATAAGGAACAATTGAAAACATCCAATATTCATGTGAGCTCGACAAGCCAAAAACCATCAAATACTGCAAAAGAAGCCATTAAAAATATGGAAGAAGTACAGGCGGTAAAAGCGGTCAATTCTGATAAAGAAGTTTATGTCGCGGTGAAAGTTGACCATTTTGACCGGTTTCGTTTAAAGAAACTCTTAAAGACAATAAAAAGTAAAGTGCAAAAACAGGTGCGCGGGAAAGAAGTATACGTTAGTGCGGATAAAAAAATTTACATGTTGTTGTCGGATCTGGAAAATTTGATTCGAACGAAAAACCCTGGCGAAAAAACAATTGAATCGAAATTAAAAGTCATTAAATCGGAAATGAATTCAGATATTTAATAAGAAAAGGGGCATTCAAATGGCAAACAAAAAAAATAAAAAGCTGACGCCGGTTCAACAAGAATATCAAAAATTTCAAAGTGAACGAGAAGCGAAACGCCCTGTCTTTAAAAATTGCGTGAAAGCTTTTTTTGTAGGGGGATTCATCTGTCTGATCGGTCAATTCATCTCATCATTTTACATTTATTTCTTTGATTTTACTGAACGTTCAGCCGGAAATCCAACTGTTGCTACATTGATCTTTATTTCAATGCTGCTTACAGGACTTGGCGTGTATGACCGAATCGGCCAGTTTGCTGGTGCAGGAAGCGCGGTACCTGTAACAGGATTCGGCAATTCCGTCGTTTCAGCATGCATCGAGCATCGAACAGAGGGATTTGTTCTCGGCGTCGGTGGAAACATGTTTAAATTGGCGGGATCGGTCATCTTGTTCGGGGTATTTTCAGCTTTTGTCATCGCAACGGTTAAAACAATTCTCATTCAATGGGGAGGCCTGTAAATGCTCAAAGGACATCGAACATGGGAATTTGAAAATAAGCCGGTTATCTTAGGCACGGCGGCGGTCGGAGGTCCATTTGAAGCACAGGGGAAAATAGCAGACGATTTTGATTTTCTTCATGCGGATTTATGGGCCGAACAAGATTCTTATGAAAAAGCGCAAACGGTGCTTTTTGAAGAATCTTGTAATAAAGCGATTGAAAAAGCAGGTGTAAGAAAAGAAGATATTCAATTTATTTTGGCAGGGGATTTAATCAATCAATTAACTCCGTCTACATTCGCCTGCCGGACGCTTGGCATGCCCTACCTCGGTTTGTTTGGCGCCTGTTCTACTTCGATGGAAGGGCTTGCTTTAAGTGCCTTTTTAGTAAATGGAAAAGGGGCAAAGTATGTTTTGACGGGCTCATCAAGCCACAATGCTGCTAATGAAAAACAATTCCGCTACCCGACAGAATATGGCGGACAAAAGCCGCCAACCGCCCAATGGACGGTGACGGGTGCCGGGTCCGCGGTTGTAGCAAGCGTTGGCGAGGGACCGCAAATTACATCGGCAACGATTGGAAGAGTGGTTGATATGGGACTGACTGATCCGTTTAATATGGGGGGCGCGATGGCTCCGGCCGCTGTAGATACAATCGAGGCTCATCTGCGGGACCGGCAAATTGATGCCTCTTATTATGACTTGATTGTGACGGGGGATCTTGGCCGTATCGGGTATACAGTGGCAAGAGATTTATTAGAGAAACACGGAGTATCATTGTCGGAACAGCATTTTCAAGATTGCGGCTTATTGATTTACAAAGATGATCAGCCTGTTCTTGCAGGTGGAAGCGGTTCAGGGTGTTCAGCCGTTGTCGTTTACGGTCATTTGTTGAATCGAATGAAAAAGGGTGAATTTAAGAAAATGCTCGTTGTCGCAACAGGTGCATTGTTATCTCCTTTATCGTTTCAACAAAAAGAATCGATTCCTTGTATCGCTCACGCCGTATCGATTGAGTATGGAGGTGGAAGTTAAATGGCCATCTTTTTTTGGGCTTTTATTATAGGGGGAATTATATGTGTCATCGGCCAAATTATGTTTGATGTGTTAAAGCTTACCCCCGCCCATACGATGTCAACACTTGTCGTCATTGGGGCGCTTCTTGATGGCTTTAATCTATATGAACCGTTAATCGATTTTGCCGGAGCGGGCGCAACAGTCCCAATCACAAGCTTTGGAAATGCGCTCGTTCATGGGGCAATGGCTGAAGCACATCAACACGGGTTGATCGGGGTGGTAACGGGCATGTTTAAGGTAACAAGCGCCGGTATATCGGCAGCTATCATTTTCGGCTTTATCGGAGCATTATTATTTAAGCCAAAAGGATAAAAAAGCGCTTGCGGCCGGGAAATATGACGGCAACAATGCAAAAATAAAGGAGTATTCAACTATGACAGTTGCTTCTAGCGTCAAACAATGTCTTGCAACGTTAAAAGGAATAGAGGCCGGATTTAGTGAATTTGCGCTGAAATCGCAAAGCAATGATGCAAAACGGATTTTTCATGATTGCATGATGGAAACAAGAGGCATCATTGCGGATCTTGAAAAGCGAATCGGGCAATTAGAACTTGAAGAACCACAGTATAAAGGATTTTAACGGATTTCTCTTAAAGGGGGGAAGGTCAGTGACAGATATTCCAAATTTACCAGGCTGGTTAGATATTTGCGTCCGTTCAATCGCCTTTTTAGTTGCATTGTTTTTATTGACAAAATGGTTAGGAAAAAAACAAATTGCTCAGCTTTCTTTTTTCGAATATATTACGGGAATTACAATTGGGAGTATTGCGGCTGAAGTGTCAACAGGGTTAGAAAGCAATTTCGTTCACGGTTTTATCAGCTTGATCGTTTGGACGGTTATCCCATTTTTGATCAGTTACATTTCAGTGAAAAATAAACGCCTCCGCAATTTTATTGAAGGCAAGGCGACCGTGTTTATTAAAGATGGAAAAGTGCTTGAAGATAATTTAAAGCGAGAACGTTATACGGTTGATGAATTGCTTGAACAACTAAGGAAAAAAGATGTATACAAGCTTGCAGATGTTGAATTTGCCGTCCTTGAACCGACAGGCGACTTAAATGTCTTACTAAAAAGGGAAAAGCAACCGCTTACCCCAAAGGATCTACTTTTGAAAGTCGCTCCGGAAAAAGAGACGCAAACGATTATAATGGATGGGAAATTGTTGGATGAACCACTTGCAAATAGCGGATTTAACCGCGCCTGGCTCCAAAAAGAGCTGGATAAACTTGGGGTCTCGCTTGAAAATGTGTTTATCGGACAAGTTGATTCATACGGAGGTTTAACCGTCGATCTGTACGATGATAAGCTCAGCGTCCCTTCTCCGCAAGAAAAACCGATGCTTCTTGCCAATATCAAAAAGTGCCAGGCGGATCTTGAAAGCTTTGCCTTGCAAACGGAATCAAAAGAAGCGCAGGCAATGTATATTAAAAATGCAAAACGGCTAGAAGAAATCATCGATAAAGCGAAGCATCTTCTTCAAGGTTAAGAGCTAAAAGTCATTGAACTTTTAGCTCTTTTTTAAAGCGTTTTCAAACATAAGTTTATATGATAAACTTATGTTTGAAGGAGGGAGGGGGGAAGTTATGGATAAAGAAAAACAAATTTTAGAATATATTCGTTTAAATCCGTTTATATCTCAGCAAGAACTTTCTGAAAAAGTAGGTTTGTCGAGGCCGGCCGTAGCCAATTATATTGCGAGTTTAATGAGGAAGGGGGAAATTAAAGGCCGTGCTTACATTCTCCGGGAAGAGTCTATGATCTTATGTATTGGTGGGGCAAATATTGACCGAAAAGCTCGCACAAAGCAAAACGTTAGATTGCATTCTTCTAATCCAGTTGTTATGTCTGAGTCATATGGCGGGGTCGCAAGAAACATTGCTGAAAATTTGCAAAAGCTCGGGATGGAGACAGCCATTCTAACTTGTGTCGGTGATGATAAAGAAGGAAAATCTCTTCTTGAACATACGAATAATCAAGGAATCGATATAAGCCAGGTTTGGACTTTTCCAACGGAGCGGACCGGAACGTATACGGCCTTGCTTAATATCGATGGTGAAATGGTCGTTTCATTAGCAGACATGGAGATTTACGATAAACTGACACCTTTACTGTTGGAGGAGAAATGGTCGTATATTGCGTCAAGCAATGCTGTCTTTTTAGATACCAATATCCCGGCTGATAGCATTGAATTCTTATTGAAACGTTGCTATGAAATAAATTTACCAGTTTTCATCGATCCGGTTTCTTCCACAAAAACAAGTAAACTTCCAAAACGTTTAGATGGGGTTAAGGCGATTCTTCCAAATCGGGAAGAAGCCGAAGAGCTCACTGGAATAAAGATTTTATCCATATCTGATTGCAAAGAGGCAAGTCAGGCTATTTTAAAGCTCGGTGTTGAAAGCGTTATCATTACACTCGGTGAAGAAGGTGTTTATTACGCTTCACAAGATGATACAGGACATTTGTTACCTTATGAAGTAGATATTGTTGATGTGACGGGGGCAGGTGACGCATTTGCTTCAGGTGTCATTTACGGCATGATGAATGGGAAGCCACTCGCCCTTTCATGCCAGTTTGGGCTCGCTGCGTCAGCATTGACGTTAATGACGGAGCATTCTGTTTCCCCATTATTATTGCCTGAAAAAATTTTGAAATTTGTAAAGGAGATTCCATTATGAAACTATTTTTATCCTATTCAGAAGAAGTCCAACAGGCGAAAGAAAAGAAGCTTCCAATTGTTGCTTTAGAGTCAACGATTATTTCGCACGGAATGCCCTACCCGGAAAACCTCGAAATGGCAAAACAAGTGGAAACCATTATTCGCGAACACGGTGCAGTGCCGGCGACCATTGGGATAATGAATGGAAAAGTGAAAATAGGTCTTAATGAGAAAGAACTTGAAGAATTTGCAACAAGCAAAGAAGTTGAAAAAGTTAGCCGCCGTGATTTTCCCTATATCCTTTCCACAAAGAAAATTGGTGCGACAACGGTTGCGGGAACGATGATTGCCGCAAAACTGGCAGGCATTCACACGTTTGCGACCGGCGGCATTGGCGGCGTTCATCGGGAAGGAGAAAAATCATGGGACGTCTCCGCGGATTTAACCGAACTGGCACAAACGAATGTGGCTGTCATTTGCGCGGGAGCGAAATCAATTTTAGACATAGGCAGAACTTTGGAATACCTCGAGACACATGGTGTCCCGGTTGTAGGATACAAGTGTGATGCCTTCCCTTCGTTTTATTCACGTGAAAGCGATTACCAGGTCGATTACCGTTTAGATACAGCAGAAAGTGTAGCCGAATTAATGGATGCCAAATGGAAGCTCGGTTTAGATGGGGGCCTTGTAGTCGCCAACCCTGTACCGGAAAAAGACGCGCTTCGCTATAACGAAATTGAAGAGGTGATCGGGAAGGCTTTGAAAGAAGCGCAGGATAGCGGCATTACAGGAAAAAAAGTAACGCCATTCTTGCTGGCTAAAATTAAAGAATTAACGGGTGGAAAAAGCTTAGAAACGAATATTGCACTCGTGAAACATAATGCTGAAGTAGCTGCAAAAATTGCCGTAGCCTTTAATCGCTTGCAACATCAACACCTGGACTAAATCCAGGTGTTATGTTGAATTTCGTGGTTTAATTGAATAGCTTGGCCCTTCTCCTTTTTTGTGTGTCTCTTCTTTTTTATTCGCCTTTTCCTCTCTTTTCTCGGCTAATTTAAGCCCCTTGTCACTTGGAATCGGCATCCCTTCGCCGTAATTGGCGCCAATATTCAGTTTACCGGAGAGTTCTTTTATCCCCAGCGCGCCAAAATTATTGTTCAATTCATATTTATCAATACAGATCTTTTCAATATTCAGTTTTTCAATAACGATTGGAGATGGCTTTTCTATCTCTTTTATTTCTTGTAATTGCATTTCGAGCCATTGAATCTTTTTATTTAATTCTTTTACATTCGAATCATTTTTTATTAACCGGTTGAGTACTCTTTTAAAAAGCATAAGGATCCCCACATTTCATTTCCGATTCATAGCTCCTACTTTCATTCATATGTACAAGTTAACTTTCTAGAAGTAAGAAGTGGAAGGCGGGCAAGGGAAAGGGGAGGAGGTGAGACAGGTGAAATTTCGATCTACAGAGGCGAACATATCATACATTAAAATTAATTCTCTTGGCCAGCACTGCAAGTTTTCCGTTGGCCAAACAGCTGCAACCGGCATTCATCAAACGAATAAAAAAACAGAAGGGTTCGGTGAACAAAATGCTGATTGTGTTCGGGTGCATATCCCCATTTCATTTGTAGACGACAGCGATATTTTCGATTGCATTAATCGAAAAAGATCACATCGCTAGTCGATCCGTATTTGTTTATGGGATGTATGGGCCCGCAAGATGCGAACTTCAAGCACGCCATTTTGAAATTTCGCTGCAGTCCGCGCTTCATTCACCGTTTCAGGGAGCTGTATAATCCGCTCAAACGAACCTTTTAATCGTTCAGACTGAATAGAGGTAATATCTTGATAAGGTGTTCGGGCAAATCCTTTAATCATTAATTGGTCGCCGGAAAGAGAAAGTTGGACATCACTTTTATTAAGCCCGGGCAAATCAATGACGACAATTAACTCGCGATGACTTTTATAAATGTCCACCCTTGGCAATTCGACAGGTGCATTATTTCCTCCTTGAAACCCGGGGATGTTTGCCAATTCGTTCATTTTCCTTGATTGGTCTTTATCGAATATGCCGTTCCAAAAATCCATTCCCTGAAACTTTTGCGCGATTTCCAGCCATTGCTTCAATTTGTCTACGTCCATTAACAATCACCTCCAGATCGATTAGGGAACATATTCATGGGGAGTGAACATATATTGTAAGGGAAAAGGGGGGATAATAGTGAGTTCACCTTCTATAGTCATAAATATTTTTCTTTTTAAAATTAATTCCTTTGAAAATGCTTCAGCAGTAAATATCGGGGAGAATTATTTAGCTGACTGGAGCAACTCGGATAAGAAAACGCAAGGGTTTGGCCAAAATTTTGGAGATGAAGGAGATTTTATAGCGACCCGAAGCTATGTAGATGATCGGGACGCGATAGATAATCCAGTTTTCCAGACATCTAAACCAGTTACTATCGATCCTCCTTTTAAAACGGCTTCATCTTAGACTCTGTTAAGAGAGGGGTACAACAATGAATTTTGCGCCAATGGTTGTCAATATACTCGGGTTCAAAGTGAATACGATGGACCGATCGGCCACGCTAAGCTTAGGGCCGATTCAGCAAGTTGATTTTTATCAATCCAATAAACGAAATCAAGGATTCGGCGAACAAAACGGCGACTTAGACGTTTATAATTTCCCGATAAATAATGTAGCGGACATGGATGTGCTTGATAATCCTTCTTCAAAAGGCAGCCTAGTTTAAAAAAAGCCCGGTTTCTTATTAAGGAGCCGGGCATTTTTAACCGTATCGCAAATTTTTTCTCTCCGATGTGGATGCTATTCCCGATTCGGACTTATCTCACCTCTCACTTCTAACCACTGAACAAAGTTGCGAAGCAATTTTGTTCTGGTACAATGGTTTTATCGTTGAAAGTGAGGGAGACCGATGTATCAAGAACCAATTTTTCTTCAACCCGTTTTTAAAGAGAGAATATGGGGCGGGACAAAGCTCCGTGACCGATATCAGTATGACATTCCATCTGACCAAACAGGAGAATGCTGGGGAATTTCCGCTCACCCGAACGGCCCGAGCATTATTAGAAATGGTCCTTTAAAAGGCCAATCACTGCTTTTGGCATGGAAAGAGCATAAAGAACTTTTCGGCGATCCAACGAGCGAAGAATTTCCGCTTCTTGTAAAAATATTGGATGCAAATAATGACTTATCCGTGCAAGTTCATCCTGATGATCAATATGCCCAACAGAAAGAAAACAGCCCCTATGGGAAAACAGAATGTTGGTACATTATTGATTGTGAAGACGGCGCTGAATTGATCTATGGCCATCATGCTAAAACGAAGGAAGAATTTCAGGAACTTGTAGATAAAGGAAAATGGGACAAGCTTCTTCGCAAGGTTTCGATTAAACCGGGTGACTTTTTTTATGTCCCAAGTGGAACAATCCATGCGATCGGAAAAGGTACCATGATTTTAGAAACACAACAAAGCTCTGACATTACTTACAGAGTATACGATTATGACCGGACGGATAGCGAAGGGAAGAAAAGAGAGCTTCATATTAAAGCCTCGATCGAAGTGGCAAATTGCCCCCATCATGATCCTGTAATTGAGCAAGAAGAGAAAAAGCTCGAAGGATTATCAAGCAAGTTGCTTGTTCGGGAACACTATTTTACCGTCTACCACTGGACACTGAAAGGAACGGTTGAAAAGCCGCTTGATTGCGATTATTTACTCGCCAGCGTTTTAAATGGCAGCGGAACGATTTCAATTGCTGATCGCACATTTTCATTCCATAAAGGCGATCATTTGATTATACCGGCAACGGTCAAGAATTACAGGCTGACAGGTGAAGCGGAGTTAATCGTTTCCCATCCAACGGAAAACGAGCAAATGAGGATAAGACAGCCAAAATAAAGCAGCCGAAATGGCGGATACTTTTAGAACCAGCAGCACATCGCTTTTGTCTGGTTCTTTTTTTCAGCTTTAAATCATGTTACATTGAAGATAAATTTACTAGTCGGTTTTTGGAGGATCCTTTATGCCTAAAGTCTCAGAAGAATATAAAGTGAAAAAGAGAGAACTTTTAATGGAAAGCGCCCTTTCTTGTTTCGCCGAAAAAGGGTATCAGTCTACGACAATGGATGATATTGTCGCAAAATCGAAAGCAAGCAAAGGGGTGATCTATAATTATTTTAAAAGCAAGGAAGAGTTGTATCTTTCATTAATGGAAGAACGAACGAATCGGACATTCGCTTTTTTAGCCGAGCGGTTTGAAAATATGCAAACGGCATCGGAAAAAATCCGCGAATTATTTCGGATTTACAGGGAAGCGACTTTAAATAAAAAGTGGCAAGAGGTTATCCAGGTCCATATGGAATTTTGGATCAATTCAGCGCGAGCTGGCCATTTAAGGGAAATCATGATGAATAGATACAAAAATCAATACCAGAGCTTTTTAGCTTCTATTATTGACGAAGGCCAGAAAAATGGGGAATTTCGCAAAGCGTTAGATTCAAAAAGGATAGCAAGTCTTTTTTGGGCGTTCATTGACGGCTTATGCACGCATTATTCCGTAATTGGCGACGACTATGACTATAAACATCTGTTTAAAGAAACGGAAGAAATGATGTTTTTGTATTTGGCCCGATCTTAAGAAAGATGATGAAAGTGCAAGTAGAACCGATCGAACAAATATCTTAATGTAACAATTTTCGCCAGCCGTGAAGCTACAATGGCTAAAAAGTAGGGAGAGATGAATGTGAATGAATTGGATGAGCAATTTGATGGATTGATAGAGAAATTTACAGAGCTTTTACTCGGGGAAAGTACGCCAGAGCTGAAGGCAAAAGTGGAAAAATGGGCACTGTACACGTACATGTCAAAAACGATGCCCGCTCTTGTCAAGCATTGGAATGAAAAATATCCGGACGCGAAAGAAGAAATGATGGGGCTGATCCGGGAAATAAAGCAGTTAAACGACGCACATCGAAATCAACAAAAATAGTCATAAGAAAAGGCCGGGAGTTATTTTCCCGGCCTTTGAAGGCTTGTCCGCTATTCCATCATTTTGACTAATTTTTTTGAAGCTACGAGTAAAATTAAACCTAGGGCAATCGCAATTAAACCAATTAAACCAAAAATTTCAAAGTATCCTAAACTTTCAGTTGTTGAAGCCAATTGTCCTGCTAAGATGTTAGCAATTCCTGAACTTGCAAGCCACACGCCCATTAACAATGAAGCTAATTTCACTGGCGCAATCTTACTTACCATCGACAAACCAACAGGTGATAGGAAAAGTTCACCAACTGTGTGGAACAAGTACGTTAATACGATTATGATTAAATTCGCTTTAGCAACAATATGATGTTCGTTGCTGCCTGTTTTTAATACGCCTAAAAGTAAAACCATATAGCCGACTCCAAGGAGAACCATTCCAAGACCCATTTTTGTCGGGATTTTTAGATCACCCTTTTTGGATTTGGAAAGCTTAATCCAAAGAGCAGACACAAGTGGTGCTAATAATATAATAAAAGCAGGGTTAACGGATTGGAACCATGATGTTGGCACAGTCCATCCTAAAATGCTTCTATCTACAAATTTATCTGTATAAAGTGTCATTGAGCTGCCGGCTTGTTCAAATCCAGCCCAGAAGAAAATAACGAAACAAGTTAAAATGACAATGACAGCAGTTCTTTGCTTTTCTTTTTTTGTTAAAGGTTTGTTTGATTTTACCCCTGTGCTCGTTTTGACAGGTTTGCCAACTGGCTTCTTCCCAATATCCCCGAGGAATCGATTGCCAAGAAGGTTAAACATTAACTGTCCAACAATCATTCCGATTGCAGCAGCCAAGAATCCATATTTAAAACCGTATTGAACAACACCATTAACGGTTGTTTTAAATAAATTTTCTGCTAAATAACCACATAAAAGAGGTGCAAAAAAAGCTCCGAGGTTAATCCCCATATAAAAGATTGTAAAAGCTGCATCTTTTCGCTTGTCATTTGCAGGATAAAGCTCACCTACAACAGTTGAAATATTAGGTTTAAATAAACCGTTTCCAATGATTAGTAATATTAATCCTATATATAATCCTATTTTACTATGTCCAGCAAATAAAGTAAGGTTCCCAATTGCCATGACCGTACCGCCAATTGTAATTGCTAAACGTTGGCCTATATATCTGTCAGTGAGCCAGCCTCCTACCATTGGCGTTAAGTATACCGCTCCAGTAAAAAAGCCGTAGATTAAAGCTGCTGTACTTTCTTTAAATCCAAGTCCTCCACTAATGTAAGCGGTTGTTAAATAAAGGACTAAAAGCGCCCTCATACCATAATAGCTAAATCGTTCCCAAGCCTCAGTTAAAGACAAAAAATATAATCCTGGAGGATGTTTTTGCTTTTTTTGTTGAGTCGGGTTTTCAAGGTGTTGTTCTAATGCTGCACCCATTATTTAAACCTCCTACTATTTAACTTTTTCTGTTGTTAAATATATTTTAATTTACTAAATATTTAGGAGTCAATAGAATTATTTGGGAATACCAACTAATTGCTCGTTGAGTGCTTTGAAAAATAGCGTAAAATCAATAGTTTCAGTCGATAAAATTTAATATTGCGAAAACTAGTAAAGCGGTTACATCATTGAAAGTTAAATCAATTGAGAATGACTTTGTAAGATAGATACTTGGTTGTCAAGTTAAAAAGAAAACAAACAAGCCGTCGCCTGTTTGTTTAAGGGGCGGAAGTGACTTTTAATCCTATGATTCCCCCAATAATGGGGTAGCGTCAGGAAAATGCGGATTTACAACGCTAAGCCCATTTTCAAGACGATTCCCCCAGTTTTAACAACGTTAAGAAAGTTTCAATGGTCTTAAAGAATCTAACGAGACCATTTTCTCCGAATTAAAATGGTATTCTCCAAGTAAATTAATATGTTCCCAACCTAGAGGTGACATATGGTGCAATAATTCTTCATTAAAACTACCTGACCGTTTTTGATATTCAACTGCCTTTGTTAGATGTAAAGTATTCCAGATACTGATGGCATTGATAATTATGTTTAAGGCACTGGCCCTTTGCAATTGATGCTGTATGGTTCGTTCCCTAAGCTCGCCTTGTTTTCCGAAGAAAATAGCTCTTGCCAGTCCATTCATGGCTTCTCCTTTATTCAATCCTTTTTGTATTTTTCTTCTTAATGATTCATCCGAAATATAATTCAAAATAAAGATCGTTTTTTCTATTCGGCCTATCTCACGTAAGGCTGTAGCCAAGCTGTTTTGTCTTGAATAAGAACCTAATTTCCCCATAATAAGGGATGCTGAAACTGTTCCTTCCCTTATAGAATGAGCTAATCGCAAAACATCCTCATAATTCTCTTTAATGACCTTTGTATTTATTTGTCCACGTAAAATGACTTCTAATTTTGGATACTCACTTGCCTTATCTATTGTAAATAATTTCGAGTCTGATAAATCTCGTATTCTTGGAGCAAATTTAAATCCTAATAAATGGGTCAGTCCGAATATTTGGTCTGTGTAACCAGCTGTGTCTGTATAATGCTCTACTATATTTAGATCCGTCTCATGGTGTAACAAACCATCCAAAACATGAATCGCATCCCTTGAATTAGTATGAATAATCTTTGTGTAATAAGAAGAAAATTGATCACTTGTAAAACGATAGATGGTGGCTCCTTTTCCAGTTCCATAATGTGGGTTTGCATCTGCATGTAGCGATGAAACGCCTATCTGCATTCTCATACCATCGGAC
This sequence comes from Fictibacillus gelatini DSM 15865, assembly GCF_000430745.1. Classification (GTDB taxonomy): domain Bacteria; phylum Bacillota; class Bacilli; order Bacillales; family Fictibacillaceae; genus Fictibacillus_A; species Fictibacillus_A gelatini. Next base: position 62,012 of record NZ_AUMP01000021.1, read on the forward strand.
GAGGATGTTGTACCGTCTCCCCAATAGGAGGACAATTGCAATTTGTGATGAAAATTTACTAATACGGCTTGGGCTTTATTCATTGCATCTTCATACATGCGCCATTGTGATACATTGGCCAATTGCTTATATGTAAGTCCGGGTGTTGCTTCAGCCATTTTGCTTAAACCAATATTCATTCCCATTCCTAAAAGAGCAGCCATAATAATAATTGTTTCTTCTTTATCCGGTTTTCGATTATTGGAAGCATGAATAAATTGCTCATGAAATCCTGTTATATAAGCAATATCCATCAGTAAATCGGTTAATTTTATTCTTGGTAGCATCTGATACAGGCTTGCACTAAATTTTTTTGCTTCTTCTGGAACATCTTTTTCTAATCGTGCAATTGACAGCTTTCCTTTTTCAAGAGAAACCCCGTCTAACTTGTTGGAATTGGTAGCTAACCACTTTAACCTTTTGTTAAGGCTGCTTGTTCTCTCCGTCATATAATCCTCGAATGATAAACTAACTGATAATCTTGTATTCTCCTTCGTTTGATTCCATGTATCTTCTGAAAACAAATATTCTTCAAAGTCTCTATATTGTCTGCTGCCAACAATGGAAACATCTCCTGCCCTAACATGCTCCCGAAGTTCTGTTAAAACAGCCATTTCATAGTAATGACGATTGATTGTTGTACCATCATCCTCGTATAAATGCTTTTTCCAACGTTTTGAAATAAAATCCACAGGTGAGTCATCAGGCACTTTTCGCTTTCCGGATTCGTTTATTCCACGGATAATCTCAACAGCTTGTAAAAGTGGCTCATTTGCTTTTGTAGAATGAAATTCCAATACCCTTAATAGCGTTGGCGTATATTTTCTAAGTGAATAAAATCGTTTTTGCAGTAAGTCTATATAATCAAAGTCGGCAGGGCGTGCAAGCTCCTGAGCTTCTTCGACCGAAGAGACAAAAGAATTCCATTCGATAACGGATTCTAAAACCTCAAAAACGTCTAATTTTTCCTTTTTTGCTTTGATTAAAGCTTGTCCGATGTTCGTAAAGTATATAACTTTCTCATTCAGCTTTTTACCGTTTTGTTTCTGAATTTCCTCTTGAGCCTTACGGCCTTTTGATAACAGACTAAGTATTTGTCTATCATGAATTTCAAAAGCTTTATCCGTTAACTCTTGAGTAAGATGTAATAAATAGACAGTTAATATCGAATATCGCTTATTTTCTTGAAAGTCACGGAATGCATATGGCTCATATCTTGAGCCTAAGCGAGATAGTTGTAACAGGCGATTGCGATGCAAATGACTAATTTGTACCGTTTCTAATTCCATTCCTCGTATGTATTCGAGTCGTTCTATTACTTTTAGAAATGTTTCGGGTGAAGGATGACCCGGTGGTTCCTTTAACCAACCCAATATCGTTTTATTGGATTCGGATGGATGCTGCGAAGTAATGATCTCTTCAAGCTTTCCTTTTTGTTCATTTGTAAGAGATTGACTAACAGTATTAAACAGTTTCTTTTCAGCCATTGTCCTTGCCTCCCACACCATTCTTTCAAGTGTAGTAATAGCAGGCAGTATGATTTTGTTTTTTCTTAGAAAATCTATACATTCATGTAGTAGATGTATGGCATCGCCATTTTCAAAAGCTAATTGATGAAGATGCTTAAGTGCTATTCGATATTCTCTTAGAGTAAAAGTTACAAAGTCGTATTCACTTCGAAGTTCTTTCAAATGATCCCAAAGTGTATTTTCTCTTTGAGGATAAAGACTAATCGAAGATGGAGTGGCACCGATTTGTTTCGATATATAATGTATGACTGATTCCGGGATGCTTTTGATATGAGTGTATGGCCAACCGGGATACCGAAGAACAGCTAATTGAACAGCAAACCCTAAACGGTTTTCTTCTCTCCTTCGCTTATTAACTATTTCTAAATCCCGTTTGGAAAAAGTGAAGTAGGTCCCCAATATCCATTCATCTTCAGGGATTTGCATAAAATCCTGCCTCTGTTCCAGTGTAAGCAATTCTCTACCTCTCGCAATTTTCATTCAGTATCATCCCATTTCCATAATTATTCAGTTAATTAGTTCAATTATATACAAGTGTGGTAGACTGATAAAATCATAGTTAAGAGCGTCTCATAAGACTTGTCTCAAAAACGAGGTGATATTTTGCGGAAAATCGGTTATATACGTGTTAGTTCGACCAGCCAAAATCCTTCAAGGCAATTTGAGCAGCTAAATGAAATTGGAATGGATATTATATACGAAGAAAAAGTTTCTGGAGCAACAAAGGATCGCGAGCAACTTCAAAAAATGTTAGAGGATCTACAGGAAGATGACATCATTTATGTTACAGACTTAACTCGAATTACTCGTAGCACACAAGACCTATTTGAATTAATCGATAACATACGGAAAAAAAAAGCAAGCTTAAAATCACTAAAAGATACATGGCTAGATTTATCAGATGATAATCCATACAGCCAATTCTTAATTACAGTAATGGCTGGTGTTAACCAATTAGAGCGAGATCTTATTCGTATGCGACAACGTGAAGGGATTGAGTTGGCTAAGAAAGAAGGAAAGTTTAAAGGTCGGTTAAAGAAATATCATAAAAATCACGCAGGAATGAATTATGCAGTTAAGCTATATAAAGAAGGAAATATGACTGTAAATCAAATTTGCGAAATTACAAATGTGTCTAGAGCTTCATTATATAGAAAGCTATCAGAAGAGAACAAATAGTCCTTCCTTACCCCATATTCCAGAAAAGGCCATATAGTTGAATAAACAACTTTTTGTCACGTGATTTTTGATTCCATCACGAGTGATTTCTTAAAAGTTAACAACTATTTTTTGAATGAGCTGCATTTTTCAACGGAAGGATGAGGCTTCTAACCGTTAAAAGTAAACATCTTTATTTGTACTGAATATTAGAAATGAAAATATAGAAGGAACTAGGTTATTTTTTCTATTGTCTAAAGGATTATTCAGCTTGTGGTGCATATACTGAATTGGTCCTTTATATAGGGTAGTAAATAAGATATCTAATCCTTTATTCCTCAAAACATAAACTTTAAATTTAGGGGGAGATTAGTATTGCAAACTGCACAGCAAACAATGGTTAGTATTCCATTCCCATCAGTATGGGGTATCCATGCTGCTATAGCTGGTAGACCAATCGTTTGGGGCGTACTCACCATTAACTCTATTACAGATAACAGGGTAATTGGTACGGTTAATTTTCGTGGTACACCTATTCCAATTAATGGATCTTGGGATGAAAACACCAAACAAATAAGATTTGATTCATCTTATGCCACATTTTATGGCAACTTAGCCATATTTGATGATCCACAGATTAGAATTCGACATTTTATTTTAAATGGGAGGCTTATTATGAAACCTCCTTCTTTACAAGCAGGCGAATACGGAACATGGGTTGCTACAACCGATAGAACTCTTACCGGATATCCCGTTAGTAGTAGTACCTTGCCCCCTGTTGGAGTCTTTTTAACATCGAATATACTTAGTCAGCTGCAGCAGAATTACGGAAGATATTAGGATTAAATAGAAGAAATGTAAAACGAACCTCCTTACAGTCCGGAACTTAATCTGATGGAGGGTTTTTGGAAATGGATGAAGGAAACCATCATTAATAATGTCTTCTATTCGAGAGTCCAGGACATCCGGATCAATGTCCGTAAGTTCGTAGTGGACATTGGTTCTAAAGCCGATGTAGTCATAAACAGGCTTTGTGTAAGAATGTAAGTCTTTAATTCAACCTATATAATTACAAAAAAATATTTGAGGTGTCTCATGAGAAAAGGTCAATCTAAACAATTCCTCGTATTCCAAACGTATACTTGCTACATAGTTTGTACATGATAATGGAAAAACTAAGGAGGAATTTTAGTTGGAGTGGATTTTTTTTCTATACCTGTTAAATACGTTCTTTATCTTATTCATAGCAATTTGGGAAGTTCGTCGGCCAGCCAAAGCTTTGAATTGGATAGTAATCGTCCTTGTTTTGCCTGTCATTGGTTTCTTACTATATCTTAGCATATCAAATCCCAAGCTTATTCATCGTAAAAGATTGACCTCTTCTCATAATGAGTCTGATAAGTTACCTGATACATATAGTGATTCAGCATCGATAATCGCCGATGCTTTAAGGTATTTTACTGTAGGCGGGCTTCGAGTCGGCAAAGTCCAAGTACTAAACAATGGAATAGCAAAATATGAACAACTTATCGAATCCCTACAAAAAGCCCAAAAAACCATTGATCTGGAATATTTCATCTATCGGAACGACCAAATTGGTAATCGCATCACAGAACTGCTGATCGAAAAAGCAGTAAATGGAGTGCGGGTTCGTTTTATTAGAGATGGTTGGGGGAGTAAAAAATTTCCGCGTCAAAAAATTCTTCAGATGGTGGAAGCAGGGATAGAATGTCGGACAATATTTCCTTTAAGTTTTCCCTGGATTTTGTCCAATTGGAATTATCGGGATCATTGTAAGATTGTGACGATTGACAGAAAGGAATCCTTTACTGGCGGTATGAACGTTGGGTATGAATATACAGGATTAAAGCCAGACGTAGGATTTTGGAGGGACACTCATTTGCAAATTATAGGGGAAGCAACAGGCGACTTGCAGACTATCTTCGACGTTCATTGGAATATCGCTGTACCAGAACGGATAAAGTCAAAAACAAAATCTGAGGCAACGAAAAAGGCCACTAAAATCCCAAAATATAAATCAAAGGAAATCAATCCAACCGGCAGCATAGATCTTTCAAGATGGTCTGCCGAATTAGGATCTGAGTTATGGCCTATAGAAGGTAAAACAGACAATACCCAAACAAAGACAGGAGAATTGCAAAAAGCGTACATCCATACGTTGGAAGGAAACCCTGGAATTCCTACCCCAGTTATTCGTCAAGCTTACTTTATATGTATAACACAGGCGACCAAAACTATTGATATAACAACACCCTACTTTGTACCAGAAACAGATATTATCATGGCATTAAAGACAGCTGTGGCTCGTGGTGTGCACGTAAGATTGCTGGTTCCTCGCCACATTGATCAAAAAAGCGTGGGCTATGCAAGTCGTACCTATTACGGGGAACTTATAGAAGCTGGGGTCCAAATCTACCAGTACAATAAAGGAATGTTACATGCGAAACTGATGATCATTGATGAGGAAATTGCAGAAGTAGGCGCAGCAAACTATGATATGAGAAGTTTTCGCCTGAATTATGAGGTGTGTCAAGTCGTGTACAGTGCTGATGTGGCAAGGGAACTCACAGAGCAGTTCGAGAGGGATCTTACTGATTCTGTACCATTAAGAATTGAAGACTTGTTGCAACGATCCCTGACCGAGCGCATTGTTGAACAAGGTGCTCGTCTGCTTTCTCCATTATTATAAGTTGATGTATCCTGTTTTTATTGTTCTATCTTAAATCTAGATTTAACTTTGTTTTTAATATATTTCTGACTTATTTGAAAAAAAGTCGAAAACCCGTGTATTATAAGAACTTCCAACATGGGTTTTTTCTTATTTACGATGGAAATTCATTACTAAAAAACGGTAATACTAAAAAGGCAGCTCAAAGAGTTTGAATTCAAAAATATCTGTTACCTTTTCATTTAAATATAGAGGTGATATCAATAGATAATATATTTGAAAATCTTAAGGAAATACGTTTATTAGAAGATAAGCTCTATCATTTAGAATTAAATGGTTGGCTAAAAAATGAGTTTTTAACTTGGGAATGGTGGATACTAGTCGTTTTTTTAGTTGTGCCTTGGGTTATATGGGCTAAACTTGTTAAACGAGACATTATTTTAGAAATTTTGTTATTTGGTACCATAATTATCTTGACAACAGCCTTATTAGATGTAGTTGGTGCACAATACAGTTTTTGGGATTACCCCATTGCATTCCTACCTTTTATTCCTAGGGCCTTTCCTTTTGATTTTTCAATGGTACCTGTAGCTTACATGTTGTTATATCAATATTTTAGAACATGGAAATCTTTTATTTTAGCCCAGATCATTATGGCACTAACATATGCCTATATAGGTGAACCCTTTTGCGAGTGGGTCAAACTTGTTAATTATTTAGAGTGGAGATACAGATATTCATTCATATATTACATCATTGTTGGAATTGTAACTCGAGCTTTAATACTAAAACTAGCCTCTTTATCTAAACCTCAAGATCTTACAACTAAGTAAAATTTAAATTGGAGGAAAAAACTTTGGAAGAAGTTAATATTGGTTTACTGACGATCAAAGTCATCGTTGGTTTTGCAACTTTATTTTTTATCATTATCATAACAGGCAGAACATCCATCTATCAGTTAACCCCGTTTCACTTAGTTTTTGTGTTAGTACTTGGAGATTTTTTAGGAAATACCATTTATGAAGATAAGGTAGGGATTTTTCATTTTTTATATGCCATCGGATTGTGGACGTTTCTTATGTTGGGAATAGAGTTTATGACTCTAAAAAATAAATCGACACGTTCTCTCTTATTAGGCAATCCTAACATCATCATTCGAGATGGTGTTATGGACAGAAAGTTACTTACAAAGAACAAATTGGATGTAAATCAAGTATTGAGTATACTCCGTCAAAATAATGTCTTTTCAGTTCGCGAAGTCAAATACGGTATATTGGAAGCTAATGGGCAAATAAGTTTATTATTAAAATCCAAGTATCAAAAACCAGACAAGCAAGATCTCAATCTTCCAGAAAGTCCAGTAGACCTCCCAACATCGTTAATTATAGATGGGTAAATTTTATGGGATAATTTACATGAACTCGGATTTGATCAACAGTGGTTAGATAACCAATTAACTACCAATGGATATGATAATGTAAAGCGTATACTTTACGCAGATTGGCGAGAGAGTGAAGGCATACATGTAAGTCCTAAATAAAATTTGTTAGGATAAGAGCACATCAATTTTCTTGGTGAATATAAACTTTAGTCTTCAACAATCAGGCGCTTTAATGAAGTAACTAAAGCCTAATTTTTCACTTATAACACCGAGAAATTAGACTTTTTATATTTTGATTTCCTTAACGTTGTAAATCCGCATTTTCCTGACGCTACCCCATAATTAACAAAAGGAAGAGAATCCGCAATAAATTGTGCGGCTCACCTAAAGCGACCATGCCTACAATGACCGTTCCGATTGCGCCAATTCCAGTCCAAATGGCATACGCCGTTCCGATTGGCAATGATTTTAACGATTGAGATAAAAAATAAAAGCTGATGATCATACCGACAATCGTAATGAGGCTCGGCATAAGACGTGTAAAACCGTGCGTATATTTCAAACTTACTGCCCAGACACATTCAAAAATTCCGGCAATAATTAAGAATACCCAGGCCATTATAAACCTCCTTCTAGCTTTCTCATCCTTTAGTATTCTTCTTTCCCGATATTTAAATGCCTTCATTTAGAAGCAAAAAACAAGTGACTCCATTGTCACCTGTTAACCGTTTTCCAAATCGATGCGAGTTTTTCTGCAATCATATGGGTTAATGATTTATTTTTTAAATAATAAAGATGGCTCATCGGGCTCCAGCTGGCAAGAAAACTGCCGCTATTTATTTCAATATCCTCCGAAACGGCCTGTTCATACGCTATATTTAATGTTTTTAAAGGGAAGGCGACAACATCGTCTTTGTCATAACAGTTGATCCATTCTCCTTTTAAGTCCGAAAAATGGCCAGAAAGCCTCGGATCGGGAACAGCGATCGGACGGTCAAAACTGGCGTAGCGAAGACTCCAAAGTGCAAGAGGGCAGCCTAATGAAAAAAATGAAGTTAATGTTTCTCCCTTTTCTAAAGGAGTATCCTTTATAGTTTTGAGGACGGAAGATGAGATACGATCAGGAATAAATTGCAAATCATAAAAGTAATTGCTGGAAATAACCGCCCCTAAGCTATGAGCGATAACAATTAATGGAGCTTTCCCGCCCGCCCGCTCTGATAGCGAACGAAGGGTACGGGCGTATACTTCATGGACTTTATCGTAATTCGGATTTTGCGAAAAAGCTGGCTGATAAGCAATCGCATCTCCGAAAAAGTCAATCACAAATCTTCTTAGTAAAGTAAAGTCTAATTTTCCGCCTTTTTGAACATGTTGCCAGAGCTCGATCTCCTTCTTTTGAAAAACACTTCCCCAAAACATCGGCTCGATCACTAATTGAGATGGTGTATTGACTTTATTCTCAAATGATTGAGTTAAGGCTGCAATGAAATCATCGGCAAATGATTCATCCTGGTTCCCGATTCCATGGACAATGACAATAGCAAGCTTTTGCGTCAACTTCTTCACTCCCTAAGAAGATTTGTCTTACTATCATTCAATAATTCCGTTCAATTACGAAGTTTACTAAGTCACCGCGATATATCGTTTTTGAGTATTCAATTGCCGTCCCATCTTCAAGATAAGCGTGTGTTTCAAGAGAAAAGCATGGTGAGCCGACGTCGATATTTAATTGATTTGAAATCGTCTGATCAGCAAGAATGAGGTCAAGATGTTCCACCGTTTTTTTTACTTTTAAATGAAAATGGCTTTCTAAAAATTTATATAATGATGTTTCACAAGCCTCTTTATTTAATCCCGGTGTTTTATTCCATGGCAGGAAGGCGATTTCATATTGAAGAGGTTCTTCATTAACATAACGAATTCGCACAAGTTTATTAACGGGATCGTTTTCATTTATGTCAAAGGCTTCTGCGAGGAAAGGATCGGCCTGGATGACTTCAAGGCTTAACACTTTAATCGCAGGTTTTTTCCCTTGCATCGCCACTTGTTCAGAGAACTGTTCCACGGTTGTTGTTAAGATTTGTTTTACTTTATTGTTCGAGACAAATGTTCCTTTTCCTTGTTTCCGATATACGTATCCTTCGACCGCCAATTGCTGAAGGGCTGTTCTCACCGTCGTACGGCTAACATTGTATTTCTTGCAAAACTCAGCTTCAGTAGGGAGCTGCGTATTTGGTTTATATTCACCTGATTTTATTAGCTGGATGATGGACTCTTTTACTTTTAGATGAAGAGCATTTCCTTCCCTGGATATCTCCATTACAAAAGCCTCCCATAATCTATCTGTATATAAGTGTTATAGCATAAAGTGATAAATTGAACCATCTTTTGGGTGAGAAAATTCATCATAACAAATAAAAATTTGTATTGCATTTATTGTGATTTGTAATTACAATATGTATTAAGAAAGGAAATCGCTTTCATTTCATGAGGAGGTGTATTTCTGACAGGTAGGAAATACTAAAAAGACGACACTACAACTCCGGCTTTTAAATTCTGAAAATTCTCAATTTAAACAAACATCACTAAAATTATGGAGGGCTTTTAACATGAATATTTTATTGTGTTGTTCAGCAGGAATGTCAACAAGCTTATTGGTAACAAAAATGGAGAAAGCAGCAAAAGAAAAGGGTGTAGATGCCACGATCTGGGCGGTTTCTTCTACGGAAGTTCATGAGGAATTGAAAAAAGCGGATGTTTTGCTTCTTGGACCACAAGTCCGTTACATGTTAAGTGACATGGAAAAAGCGACGAAAGAGGTCGGAATTCCTGTTGCAGTCATTGATTCGATGGCATATGGCTTGTGCAAAGGGGAAGATGTTCTGGGGCAAGCACTGAACCTGATGAAGAGGTGATTTAGAAAATGATGAATTTTATTGAACGGAAAATCATGCCGGCTGCTGCGAAAATTGGAAATCAACGTCATTTACTGGCCATTCGTGATGCGCTAATCGGTATGCTCGCCATTACAATGATCGGTTCGTTTGCCGTCCTTATTAATAACCTGGGCGGCGCTATTCCCGGGTATGACAAACTGATGATTAGCCTTTTCGGCAAAACGTATAAAACACTTGGCGGAGACATCTGGTGGGGAACATTTGCCTTTATGACCGTATTTCTTGTTGTCGGGATTGCTTATAAATTAGCAAAATCTTACGGGGATGATGGATTTGAGGCAATGCTTGTCGCTCTTGCTTCGTATTTTGTTTTAGTGCCTCAAACGGCGAAAATTGAAGGGGTAAAAGACGGGGTATGGGGATTGCTCGGTGTTTCGTATACGAATTCAACCGCTTTATTTACCGGAATCGTTGTTTCAATTATTGCAACAGAAATATTTGTCCGTCTGGCAAAAGTAAAGTATTTAGTCATTCGCTTGCCAGAAGGCGTACCTCCGGCAGTTTCGCGTTCATTTGCCCGCTTGTTTCCGGGGATGATTACCATTTTTCTTATCGGGCTTATTGGATTGCTTTTCCGTCATGCAACAGGCGGTGAATATTTTAACGACTGGCTCAATAAAGTATTGGTTACTCCGTTGACAGGCGCAGCCGATTCATTAGGATTTGCCGTATTAATTACAACAATCATCCAATTTTTCTGGGCATTAGGATTACATGGAAGCAATATCGTTGCCGGTATAACCGGACCGCTCTTAACGAATTTAGGAAATGCCAACATCGACCTTTTTGCAAAAGGGGTTACTGACTTAGATCAATATCATATTTTAGCAGGCCCGTTTTTGGATGTTTATGTCAACCTTGGAGGGTCTGGAGCAACCATCGGCCTTTTAATTGGCTTATTAATTGCCTCGAAAAAGCGAAAGCAAATGGTAGCGCTCGGCATGCCGCCGGCTCTATTCCAAATCAATGAACCAGTCATATTCGGGATGCCGATCGTATTAAATCCGATTTGGATCATTCCTTTCGTTATTACTCCTGCCATTATGACAGTAACGGCCTATTTAGCTACAGCCTGGGGATGGGTCTACCCGGTTGTCGCCAATGTTCCATGGGTAACACCTCCGATTATCGGCGGTTATCTGGCTACAGGAGGACACATTTCCGGTGCCATTATGGCAGCAGTGAACTTTGCGATTTGTATTGTAGCATATTTCCCATTTGTCATGATTCAGGAGCGTATGGACCAAAAGAAATTAAATGAAGTGTTAAAAGAGCAACAGGAGAATACAGTAAATATTTCATAAAGGTGTGACAGCAATGACGAAAGAAGAATTATATGAAATCTCTTTTCAACTCGTGCTCCATAGCGGGAATGCAAGAAGCTATGCAATGGAAGCGATGCGAAAAGCAAGGAATAAAGAATTTGAACTAGCCAAAAGCAAAATTAAAGAATCAGAAGAAGCACTTTTACAGGCGCATAAAATGCAAACAAAGTTGATTCAAAGTGAAGCAGCAGGAGACAAATATGACATCCCGATTATACTGGTTCACGCCCAGGATCATTTAATGACTGCAATAACGTTAAAAGACATGGCTGTTGAAATCATTGAATTGCGTCAGGAAATAGCTGTTCTACCTGGTGTCAAAGAGGAGACATTGAAATGAAAAAAGGGTTGAAAATTGCTACAATTGGCGGAGGATCAAGTTATACACCAGAGCTTATTGAAGGGTTTATTAACTATCATAAAGAGCTGCCTGTCAGTGAAATTTGGTTAGTAGATATTGAGGAAGGGAAAGAAAAATTAGAAATTGTCGGCAATCTTGCGAAACGGATGGTCGAAAAGGCAGGAGTTCCTATCGATATTCATTTAACGCTCGATCGGAAAGCGGCGTTAAAAGATGCCGATTATGTAACAACCCAGCTAAGGGTAGGGCTCTTAGAAGCGAGAGCAAAAGACGAGAGAATCCCATTAAAGTATGGTGTTCTAGGCCAGGAAACGAATGGCCCGGGCGGGTTATTTAAAGCCTTACGAACGATTCCGGTCATCCTTGACATTTGCCGCGAAATGGAAGAGTTGTGCCCGGATGCATGGCTCATCAATTTTACGAATCCGGCAGGAATGATTACAGAAGCAGTTCTTCGTTATAGCAACATTAAGAGAGTCGTAGGGTTATGCAATGTGCCAATCGGCATGGAAATGGGTGTGGCTCATCTTTTAAATGTTGATCATGAGAGAGTCCGAATTGATTTTGCCGGACTGAATCATATGGTTTACGGATTAGATGTATTTGTTGACGGAGTAAGTGTGAAAGACAAAGTGATTCAATTGATTACGGATCCCGACAACTCTATCACGATGAACAATATTCACGCGATGGGATGGGAACCTGAATTTTTAAAAGCTTTGAATTTGTTTCCATGTCCATATCATAACTATTATTACAAAACAGGGGATATGCTTGAAGAAGAGTTAAAAACCTTTAAAGAAGGCGGCACCCGTGCGGAAGTAGTGAAGCAGTTGGAGCATGATTTATTCGAATTATATAAAGATCCGAAATTAGCCATTAAACCTCCACAGCTTGAAAAACGCGGTGGCGCCTACTATAGCGACGCGGCTGTTCGGTTAATTCATTCAATGTATACTGATAAACGGGACATTCAGGCGGTCAATACGATGAATAACGGAGCAATTGCCAGCATTCCGAATGATTCCGCCGTTGAAATTAGCTGTGTCATTACGAAAGATGGTCCAAAACCGCTGGCATTCGGAGATTTACCGGTAGCCGTCCGCGGTCTCGTTCAGCAAATTAAATCATTTGAGCGCGTCACCATCGAAGCGGCCGTAACCGGCGATTATGACACAGCACTTCTGGCTATGACGATCAATCCGCTCGTTCCAAGTGACCGGGTCGGTAAAATGATTTTGGATGAAATGCTGGAAGCCCATAAAGAGTATTTGCCGCAGTTTTTTAAAAGCTATGAAGTGAAAAAGGAGACTTCGGCTTTGAACTGAATCTAGTTACAACGTTTTCGGACCCAATCGAAACATATGATTTTCCGGCTGGGTTCGTTTTGTTTTTAACCTGCTTGAAGAGGAGGAATTTGATGATTCATCTCATTGTCAATGCAGATGATTTTGGATTTTCAAGAGGAGTGAATTACGGGATACTTGATTGTCATCAAAATGGCATTGTTAATTCGGCAACAATGATGATGAACGCAGCCGGAACCGAACACGCCATCGAATTAGCGAAAGAAAACCCTTCTTTACAGATTGGCATCCATCTAGTCTTAACGGCGGGAAAGCCGTTGTCAACCAATGTTCCGAGTTTAGTAGACGAGGAAGGGAATTTTAAAAAGCAGGCCCATATTTTACAACATAAAGATGTGGATCTTGATGAGCTTGAACGGGAATGGTCGGCGCAAATTGAAGTGTTTTTATCCTCAGGATTAAAACCAACTCATTTTGATAGTCACCATCATATGCATGGGATCAGAGAATTTTATCCCGTCGTCCAAAAGCTTTCCGAGAAATATCAGTTGCCGGTAAGGAAATGTAATGAAGAATTAGAAGGGATTCCGTCGTTTACTGATGTGTTTTTTCATGATTTTTACGGCGAAACAATTGCCGGGGATTATTTTGAACATTTGTCAGAAAGGGTAGAGGATGGAAAAACGGTTGAAGTGATGTGCCATCCTGCCTATATAGACGTGGAACTAATGAGCAGTTCTTCCTATAATATTGCCCGCTTAAACGAAACTGAAATATTAATGAATACAAAACTTCCGGAAACGATTAACCTGGTACAATCATTAAATAAACGCCTCGTCTAGGCGTTTATTTAATTTCTGAAAAAATAATAATTTAATCAGTTGCCAAAATTCAGAATAAGGATTATAGTAAGAGTAGAACCGAATTTGAAATTTGGTCAGTATGAATTGTAAACGCTTTTAATCGTATAAATTTCAAATTTATACGATTAACCCATTGTCAGGAAATGAATGAGTATTCATTCAAGTAAAGGAGGATGAAGGATGGCGAACTCCATTGAAAAAGTGGCGGTTCTTGGCTCAGGTGTGATGGGCTCCGGAATTGCAGCCCATCTGGCAAATAGCGGGATTCCAACACTGCTCTTGGACATGGTACCTGCTGAATTGACGGAAGCAGAAAAAGCAAAGGGATTAACGAAGGACGATCCGCGTTTTCGGAACAAATTAACACTGGAAGCAAAACAGCGTTTATTGAAGCAAAAGCCGGCACCGCTTGCAGTGAAGGAAAATTTGGATTTAATTTCGGTTGGGAATTTTACCGATGATATGAAAAAACTTGCGGATGTTGACTGGATTATTGAAGTTGTCGTAGAACGATTGGATATTAAGAAGAAAATATTTGAACAAGTCGATCAGCATCGTAGAAAAGGCTCCATTGTTAGCTCCAACACCTCTGGAATTTCGATTGAAGCAATGGCTGAGGGGCGTTCGGACGACTTTCGTGCACATTTTTTAGGCACACATTTTTTTAACCCACCACGATATTTAAAATTACTCGAAATTATACCAACAAAAGCGACAAAACCGGAAATTGTACAGTTTATGAAAACGTTTGGCGAAGACGTGCTTGGTAAAGGTGTTGTACTGGCAAAAGATACACCGAACTTCATTGCCAATCGAATCGGGACATACGGACTCATGGTCACCGTCCAGGAAATGATGAAACAAGGCTATAGTGTCGGTGAAGTGGATTCCGTTACAGGGCCGTTAATCGGACGTCCCAAAAGCGCAACATTTAGAACGCTTGATGTTGTCGGGCTTGATACATTCCTGCACGTTGCTCGAAACGTCTATGACCAGGTGGAAGGAAAGGAAAAAGAAGTATTCGATGTACCGCCATTTTTGAACAAAATGGTGGAAAAAGGATGGATCGGCAGCAAATCAGGCCAGGGCTTTTATTTAAAACGAAAAACAAAAGATGGAAGCACGATTTTAGAGCTTGATCCAACAACGCTTGAATATAAGGAAAGGCAAAAATTAAAAACGGCGACGGTTGAGGCGGCTAAACAATTGAAGTCGACCGATCAAAAAGTGAAAACGCTTTTATTTGGCAAAGACCGCGCCGGCGAGTTGCTCTGGGGAATCATTAAGCCGGTGCTTATCTATTCGGCGGAAAAATGTTATGAAATCGCGGATTCTATTGTCGCGATTGACCAGGCAATGAAATGGGGATTCGGCTGGGAGCATGGACCATTCGAAATTTGGGATGCGATCGGCGTTCAAGAATCCATAACCCGGATGAAAGAGGAAGGCGAGTCTGTACCGGGCTGGATTGAGGAGATGCTTGCAAGCGGCCACACTACGTTTTATAAGACGGATAATGCCGAAGTTTCCTATTACCACCATGGAAGCTATCAGCCATTAACTGAAAATCCGAAAGTTATTCATATTAAACGATTAAAAGAAAAAGGAAATGTGATCAAAAAGAATAATGGGGCTAGCCTGATCGACATGGGGGATGGGGTGGCGCTTCTTGAATTTACGTCACCGAACAACGCACTTGGGCCTGATGTCATTATGATGCTTCAGCAAGCGCTCGAAGAAGTGGAAAAAAATTATGAAGGGCTTGTCATTGGAAACCAGGGAAAAAACTTCTGTGTCGGGGCAAACCTCATGCTCATTTTAATGGAAGCACAGGATGAAAACTTCTTTGAATTAGATATGATGGTTCGCCAATTCCAACAGGCGATGGGAAGTATTCGCTATTGCAAAAAACCTGTCGTCGCAGCTAATTTCGGAATGACGCTCGGCGGCGGTGTTGAAATTTCGCTTCCGGCCGACAGCTTGCAAATGAGCGCGGAGACATATATGGGTCTGGTTGAATGCGGTGTCGGTTTAATTCCCGGCGGGGGAGGCAACAAGGAGTTGTACTTGAGGCAAATTGAAAGAGTGCCTGAAGGGGCGAAAATCGATTTGCAGGCGATTGCCAATCAAGTGTTTGAAACGATTGCGATGGTAAAAGTATCGACATCGGCTCAGGAAGCACGAAAACTTGGTTTCTTGCGGCCTCAAGATGGCATTTCAGTGAACGGTGACCATCTCCTTTATGATGCGAAAAACCGGGTTCTTGCTTTAAGCAAACTGGGATATACTCCACCGAAAAAGAAAAAGATTCCGGTTGTCGGAGAAGCTGGATACGCGACGATGGTGCTTGGCGCTCAAACGATGAGATGGGGCGGCTTTATTTCCGACCATGATTTGAAAATCGCGAAAAAACTCGCATATGTCATAAGCGGCGGCAATGTTCCTGAAGGCACGCTCGTCGATGAACAATACTTGCTGGATCTTGAGCGGGAGGCGTTTTTAAGCCTTGCGGGCGAACCGAAGAGCCAGGCGAGAATGCAGCATATGCTTTTAAAAGGAAAACCGTTGCGCAATTAAAAGTTTCAAGGGAGGGAAGAAAATGATGCAAGAAGCAGTCATTGTGGCAGGGGCCCGGACGCCTGTTGGAAAAGCAAAGAAAGGTTCATTCGCCAATATGCGTTCGGATGAACTTGCGGCAATTACAGTAAAAGAAACGTTAAAACGAGCAGGAGGATATGACGGGCCGATTGATGATTTAATTGTCGGGTGCGCCATCCCGGAAGCGGAACAAGGAATGAATATGGCTCGTTTAATCGGAGCAAGAGCAGGACTGCCAAATACGATTCCGGCAATTACGATTAACCGATTTTGTTCCTCAGGGCTTCAATCGATCGCCTATGGAGCGGAAAAAATAATGCTCGGACACGCTGAAGCCGTTTTAGCCGGAGGGGCAGAGTCGATGAGTTTACTGCCTATGGAAGGGCATGTCGTAAAACCGAATCCAACGCTTGTTGAAACCGTTCCCGAATATTATATGGGAATGGGCTATACAGCAGAGGAAGTCGCAAGGCGCTTTGGCGTCTCCCGCGAAGACCAGGATGCGTTTGCGGTAAGAAGCCATCAAAATGCCGCTAAAGCGATCAAAGAAGGGAAGTTCAACGAGGAAATCGTCCCTGTAACCGTTACGAAACGATGGCTTGATGAAAACAATAAAATTCAAGAAAGAGCAGTTACTGTTTCTCAAGATGAAGGGGTCCGTCCGGATACGTCAATGGAAGTGCTGGCAAAGCTCCGCCCTGTTTTCTCACCGAAGGGAACAGTGACGGCAGGGAACGCTTCGCAAACGAGTGATGGTGCAGCAACCGTCCTTTTAATGAATCGTGAAAAAGCGGAAGCGGAAGGCCTGACTCCGATTTTGAAATTCCATAGTTTTGCCGTAGCGGGAGTAGCGCCGGAAATTATGGGAGTTGGCCCAGTCGCAGCGATTCCAAAAGCGTTGAAGCTCGCCGGACTAGAATTATCCGACATCGGTTTATTCGAGCTAAATGAAGCCTTCGCTTCGCAAGCCGTTCAAGTTATTCGTGAGCTCGGGATTCCGGAAGAGAAAGTGAATGTCAATGGAGGAGCGATAGCCCTTGGCCATCCGCTCGGTTGTTCAGGAGCTAAACTTACGCTTACGTTGATGCATGAAATGAAACGGAGAAATGAGCAGTTTGGCGTTGTTACGATGTGTATTGGCGGCGGCATGGGTGCAGCCGGTGTGTTTGAACTCATTCATTAATGGTATACATGGAGGGATTTATTATGTCTGATACGATGGAAAGAGTATTAAAAGGCGGAGGGTTTTTAGTAGAAGATATTTTACCTGAAGATGTTTTTACTCCTGAAGAGTTTTCTGATGAACATCTGATGTTTGCCAAAACGACCGAAGAATTTATTACAAAAGATGTCATGCCGAATATTGAGAAGATGGAAAATCATGAATTCGATGTTTCCCGCAAGCTTTTAAGCAAGGCGGGAGAACTTGGCCTTTTAAGCATTGATGTTCCGGAAGAATATGGCGGTCTTGGGCTTGACAAAGTGTCATCTTCCATTGTGACTGAGAAATTTGCGCCAGGCCGCGGCTTTTCTATCAGCTACGGAGCACATGTCGGGATCGGTTCCCTTCCAATTGTCTTATTCGGAAACGAGGAGCAAAAGAAAAAATATTTACCCGCACTTGCGACAGGCGAGAAAATCGCGGCATATGCATTAACTGAGCCGGGGTCAGGATCAGATGCTTTAGGGGCTAAAACAACAGCTAAATTGAATGCTGAAGGCACTCACTACATTTTAAATGGTGAAAAGCAATGGATCACTAACTCCGCTTTTGCCGATGTTTTCATCGTTTACGCTAAAATTGACGGTGAAAAGTTTTCAGCGTTTATCGTTGAACGGGATTTCCCGGGTGTATCAACCGGTCCGGAAGAGAAAAAAATGGGAATTAAAAGTTCTTCTACGCGCACGTTAATTTTAGAGGACGTTCCTGTTCCAAAAGAAAACCTCCTTGGCGAAGAAGGAAGGGGCCATGTCATAGCCTTTAACATTTTGAATATTGGCCGCTATAAGCTGGCGATCGGAGCTGTCGGTGCGGCAAAATCCGCAATGGAAGTGTCGATTAAATATGCGAATGAACGGAAACAATTTAAACGCCCGATCAGTTCGTTCAGCTTAATTCAGGAAAAGATCGCGAACATGGGTGTGCAAACTTATGCCGCTGAAAGCTCTGTTTACCGGACGGTCGGCTTGTTTGACAGACGTCTTGGCAGCTTAAGTGAAGAGGCGCAAAAAGACGGAAAAGAAATTGCTAAAGCGATAGCTGAATATGCCATTGAATGTTCATTAAATAAATTTTTTGCATCCGAAGTTCTTGATTATGTGGTGGATGAAGGAGTGCAAATTCACGGCGGATATGGCTTTATGACTGAATACGCAATTGAAGGGATGTACCGTGATTCGCGGATTAACCGAATTTTCGAAGGGACGAATGAAATCAATCGGTTGCTCGTTCCGGGTACGCTTGTAAAAAAAGCGATGAAAAATGAGCTTCCACTAATGGAAAAAGCGATGTCACTGCAAAATGAGCTGATGATGCTTATGCCACAAGAAGTTGGCACAGAGCCGCTTGAACAAGAAAAATATCTTGTCAGCATGGCGAAAAAGATCTTTTTAATGGTTTCAGGTCTTGCCGTCCAGAAATACGGACCACAATTAGAACAAGAACAAGAAGTTCTCGCCAATATCGCTGATATCGTGAGCGAAATTTATGCGATGGAATCTACTGTATTACGTACACAAAAGGCTGTACAAAAAAGTGGACTTGAAAAAAATCGGCAAAAGCAGCTTTATACAGAAGTGTTCTGTCAAGAAGCATTTAACCGTATTGAAGCCCATGCCCGTGAATCTATCATTGCAGTGGAAGAAGGGGATACACTTCGCATGATGTTATCCGCGTTGAAAAAATTAACGCGTCATACTCCAATTAATGTCATTAAGAAGAAACGTGAAATTGCGGCAAAGCTTCTTGAAGAAGAACGTTATATCGTGTGATTGAAATTTAATAATGCCTTACCTTCAAATTTATTCTCTCTCTATTTCGCCCCATACATAGATGGGGTCTTTTTTTTTTTGAAAAAGGCTGAATAGACTTAATTTCGTTATACTTGGTTAGACTATTTTGTGGTACTATTGGAGTAAGGGAGGAGTGAACAAATGAGCCTTACGTTATATGAGTATCCGAAATGCGGGACATGCCAAAAAGCGAAGAAATGGTTAAAAGACCACAACATCCCTTTTAATGCAATACATATTGTTGACGAACCGCCTTCCAAGGAAGAGCTAAGGCGGCTGATCGAATTAAGCGGTCTTGAAATGAAAAAGTTTTTCAATACGAGCGGGAAAAAATATCGGGAGTTAGGGTTGAAAGATAAAATTAAAACCGCTTCCAACGACGAATTGCTTGAAATTCTGGCATCTGACGGCATGTTGATCAAACGTCCGATTGCAACAGACGGAAAGAAAGTGACAGTCGGTTTCAATGAAGAATTATATTCTAAATCATGGTCCAATTGACAGTTGATTAACTATAATAAATCTTATATTATAGTAATTATAATTTACATATTTAATGCTGGAGGGATACGAAATGAATTTTCCAAAAGAACTACGTTATTCTGATGAACATGAATGGGTACAAGTAATCGAAGGCAACAAAGTGAAGATTGGAATTACAGACTTCGCTCAAGACGAACTTGGTGATATTGTCTTTGTAGAATTGCCTGAAGTTGGAGATGAAATCCAGGCAGATGAGCCATTCGGAAGCGTAGAATCGGTTAAAACCGTCTCAGAACTTTATGCTCCGATTTCCGGAAAAGTCGTTGCGATTAATGAAGATCTTGACGATAGCCCTGAGTTAGTTAACGAATCTCCATATGAAAAAGCATGGATGATCGAAGTTGAAGCATCAGACCTTGCTCAAATCGAAAAATTAATGACTGCTGAACAATATGAAGAAATGACGAAAGAAGACTAATCATTGAAAAAAGGGACAAGTTTTTTTGCTTGTCCCTTTTTTTGGAAGAGAAGAGAGCGAGTGATGGAGAGCGTGCGCCCAGTCCCTCGAGTCGCGGTCTGCTCCCCTGCGGCGGCAACAGCCACGAGCATCTACTTCACGAATAAACTTCGAGTTGTCTCGACGCAGCAGGCTTTGGAGCTTCTCGTGTAGAGGAAGAGACATTAAGGGTGAGGCGCAAGCAGCTGTCGGGGCTAATCGAGGCCCTTATGCTTTTCTTCCAAAACGGGTCCAATTCCTCATTTAAAAGGTTGCTATTGCCCTATGCTTTTACGAGAGATCGCATAGATGAACAATTAAAGGAGAAATTTAATAAAATAAAGTATAAAATGATTTCGTTCATTAGACTTTCTTAATAGGAGAGATTAGTGATGGATAAAGTGATTATCGTTGAAGGGAAATCCGATAAAGATAAGCTTATCTCCATTTTAAGTGAGCCTGTTGAAATTATATGTACAAATGGAACAATGGGAATCACAAAGCTTGAGGAATTGGCAAACACTGTCGAGGACAAAGATGTTTACATTTTAGTGGATGCGGATGAAGCGGGAACTAAACTCCGGAGGCAACTCGGGCGGGAACTCCCAAACGCCGAACATCTCTATATTCATAAAATGTACAGGGAAGTTGCTAAAACACCGCTTATGTATTTAGCAAAAGTTCTCCTTGGAGCTCATTTTACAATTAATAAAAATTGCCTTGGCTAATGTAATGCTGGCAATAAAAGCGTGTTATATGGGGTATTATAAATGATACAAGATTTAACAAGAGACGATTTCCAATCGTTTATTGAACAATCTATCAATCAACCGGTCGTTCTTTACTTTCAAACTCCTCTTTGCGGAACATGTAAAATGGGGAGAAAAATGCTTGAAATCTGTCTTGAAACGTTCAAGCAAACCGGAAAACCAATCGTTATAGGCGCGTGCAATTTGAACCTTATGCCTGAATTATCGCAAACCTATAGCATAACGACGGTTCCTTCTCTTGTTATTTTAAATAGAGGGATCATTGTTCAAAAGATCGATGCGCTAAAATCTGTTGATTATTTGTATGAAACGTTAAAAAAATATGTTTGATCATTTTTTCGATTGTTTCACGAAAGTTACTAAAATCAGCCTGCACTCGAGTTGCAGGCTGATTTTTAATTTTTATTCAACTTTTGCGGGGGTAGAAACGCAAAAACGGCTTAAATATACACGGTAAATAATGGAAGTGTTATCGCGGCGTGTAACAAACGTCATAATTCAACTGTGCAACAACAATACGAAAAAAAGAGTGAAAACCCTTTAATTCAAGGGGATAACCTGGAATATGAAATCATTCCCATTGCAATTAGATAATTTTTTATTTTCAGTAATTTGACGAATATATTACAATTGTTATGATCATTGTCACATTGTTATACAACTGTAGCCTACAAATTCAAAAATCAATGGTATAAATGTAAGAGGGAGCTTGATTCAGGTTTGCTCCAATTCATTCAGTGGTAATTTGAAATAAGACGAATACACGATTTTGTTTTTTAATAAACAGGTGTAGAGTAGAGGTGAATGAGCAATGTCAACAATGGAACTTAGAGCATTTGTACCATCGATTAATAAAACAATTATGACGATTGAAGATAAAGTATTGAAAATTCAGCGTGGTAATGATATTCTGCGTAATGAACTGATCGAAGCATATCAACCATTTATTAAAAAAGTAACATCAAAAGTATGCAGTCAATATATAGATCGTACGATGGATGAATTTAGTGTAGGTCTCTTTGCATTTAATGAAGCAATTGATCAATATCAGGAAGGCCAGGGCAGCCGGTTTTTATCGTTTGCGGATATGGTAATAAGACGCCGGGTGATTGATTATATTCGAAAAGAAGTGCGTCAAAACCGTTTAATTTACCTTCAGCCTGAAGAGGAAGATGAGGAAGGCCGTCTTGAAGAGAGCTATGCAGAACAAAAAGCGGCATTAGATTACTATGAAGAACAAGTTCAATCAGAAAACCGTGTGTATGAAATTGAGGAATACCAAAAACTTTTAAAAGAATTCGGGTTGAATTTTAAAGTTCTTTCCAAACATTGTCCAAAACATGTAGATGCCCGTGAAAACGCGAAAGAAATTTCCCGACTGATTGTTGAAAATAAAGAATTAGCTGATTTTCTTATGGAAAAAAAGCAACTGCCAATAAAAGATTTGTTAAGCATGGTTTCCTGCAGTCGTAAAACAATCGAAAGAAACCGAAAATATATAATAGCTGTATCATTAATTTATTTAGGCGACTTTAAAGCGTTAAAGTCATACATTCAGTCTTAAGGATGTTGTTTAAAAGTAGGACAAGCTGACGTTATACGAAGCAACTCCTTCTACATGCAGGAGGGGACACGTTACATGAAAAGCGGCATTGTAATGGAAGTAAAAAAAGGAAAGGTAATACTTCTTACAAAGGATGGATGTTTTGTTTCTGTTCGCATTCCGCCCGGCAGACAGCCGGCCGTTGGAAGCGAATATCATTCATCCTATTTTGCCGTTTCTAAAAAAAGGCCCTGTTCTTTATTGCCATCTTTTTCGCTTACGCTTATTCTTTTCCTTGTCTTTTTTCTTATTTCAGGGATGATTCCTATCAAAAATGAAAATGAAGCAGCGGCCGCTTATGTAAGTTTTGATGTGAATCCAAGTCTTGAAGTAGGAGTAAATTCAAGGTTAGAGGTCATTGACGTGCAATCATGGAATCATGATGCGGCAGATTTATTAAATAAGATCCGATATAAAGAGAAGATGAGCCTGTCTTCTTTTTCCGGCCAGTT
The DNA here is from genome assembly GCF_000430745.1 of Fictibacillus gelatini DSM 15865. Classification (GTDB taxonomy): domain Bacteria; phylum Bacillota; class Bacilli; order Bacillales; family Fictibacillaceae; genus Fictibacillus_A; species Fictibacillus_A gelatini. The sequence continues at coordinate 85,038 of NZ_AUMP01000021.1, forward strand.
AATAGATGCTTTTAATGCGAGCGGGTACTTAAATGACAGGCAAGATGTAATGATTGTGACTACAGTAGTTGACCCATCAAATAAAAAGTTGTCATCTTCGCTAAAAAAAACAATTGCAACCATCAAACGAAATAAAATAGTCGCCAATCATCAAGTTACAGTAAATATAAAAGAAGCGGATTCTGAAAAACACCAGAAGGCAAGCGACAATAATATATCTACCGGGAAATATTTATTATATTTAGATGCAAAGAATAAAGGACAAAAGATTTCCCTTAAGGATGTTCAGAAGAAGACGTTTTCCGAGCTGAAAAGAAATATAGAGATAAGTAATAAGCCGAACAATAAGCGGAAAAATAAGACTATAAAAAATAAGGTCATTCATAAACATAATAAAGCCAAACGCCCCAAAAAAAGCGTTTTACCAAAAGAAAATAAGGAAAAGAAAAAACGAGAGACCGTTTTTGTGCCGAAACAATCGAAGGATAGGCAATCGCGTCAAATAATGAAACAGAAGCCGTTGGTTAAACATCACGACTATAAACGGTATCGCTTGAAAAATATACGCCATTCGAGCAACCGACATCCATTACATAAATACAAGCACGATTTACCTCAACGTCGAGTAAAAAAATATCGTCCGCCACACAATAAGCGTAAAGCGCCGTATCACTCTGACAGGGGAAATTACATAAAAAAGCGTCACCCTCAACATCTTCAACACCATAAACCAAAACGTGTGAATAGAGGGAATGATTGGCGGAGTCATAATCATAAAAATAGGCGAAAAAGTGTTTGACAGCATTCGACATGGGTGATAGAATTCAACTATAAAAATGAAAAAATAATAGAACGACTTGTTCTTATCACGAGAGGCGGAGGGACTGGCCCGATGAAACCCGGCAACCGTTAGGCGAATAACGCTTAAAATGGTGCCAATTCCTGCAAAGCGAATCAATTGCTTTGGGAGATGAGAAGAAGGCGCATAGATACATTTATGCCTTTCTGCTCATTTACGCAGAAAGGCATTTGTTTTTTCAACAAAGTAACAACAGAAAGTAGGGGAATATAGTTGATTAAGCTCGAATCAGTGAAAAAGCTTTTTCAAACGAAGGACGGACCTGTCCATGCCGTGGATGACGTCAATATCGAAATTGAAAAAGGAGAAATATTTGGAATTATCGGCTATAGCGGGGCCGGCAAAAGTACGTTAATTCGTATGTTAAATATGTTAGAACGCCCAACGAGTGGGACGATTACAGTGGCGGGAAAAAACCTGTCGAATTTGAGTGAAAGAGAATTGCGGAAAGAGCGTCAACGAATCAGCATGATCTTTCAGCACTTTAATCTCCTCTGGTCTCGTACCGTTCGTGAAAATATTTCATTTCCTCTTGAAATTGCAGGAGTGCCGAAAGAAGAGAGGAAGAGGCGGGTTGATGAATTAATCCAGCTTGTAGGTTTAGAAGGACGCGGTGAATCCTATCCTGCTCAGTTGAGCGGCGGACAAAAACAACGTGTCGGAATCGCAAGAGCGCTCGCCAATAATCCGGAAGTATTGTTATGTGATGAAGCGACATCTGCGCTTGATCCGAAAACTACGGATAGCATTTTAAATTTGCTGGTTGAAATTAATAAAAAGTTAGGATTGACTATTGTTTTAATTACTCATGAAATGCACGTGATTCGAAAAATATGCCACCGTGTTGCTGTGATGGAGAGCGGTAAGGTTGCGGAGATCGGTCCTGTGCTTGAAGTATTTAAAACACCGAAAGCAGCAATTACTAAAGAATTTGTGAAGCAAGTGACTGAACCGGAGGAAACGATAGATACTCTTAACCATTTACTGGAACAAAACCCTAGTAGTCATATCGTTCAACTAACTTTTGTCGGAACGAAGGCGGAGCAGCCATTAATTACTGAAGTTATCAAGCAATTTGATGTAAGTGTAAATATTTTGCAAGGAAAAATGTCGCAAACACAAAATGGGCAATATGGAACGTTGTTTATTCAATTAGACGGCAGAGAGCAATCCTTGAAGGAAGCGATTCGTTTCTTAAATGAACAGCAAGTACAGGTGGAGGTGATCTCACATGCTTAATACCGTATTTCCGAATGTTGAGTGGGGCGCCTTTAAAGATGCGACAATTGAAACGCTTTATATGACGGGGGTTAGTGTACTTTTCACCTTTATACTAGGACTAATGTTAGGTCTTGCTTTATTTTTAACGAATAGAGGCAATCAATGGGAAAATAAGTTTTTTAATATGATAATTGCCGCGGTGGTGAACGTCTTTCGTTCTGTGCCGTTTATTATCTTAATTATTTTATTAATTCCATTTACAACATTTTTGTTCAGTTCCATGCTTGGAGCCAATGGAGCTTTACCGGCCTTGATTATTGGCGCAGCGCCATTTTATGCGCGGATGGTTGAAATTGCCTTTCGCGAAGTTGATAAAGGGGTTATTGAAGCAGCTAAATCGATGGGGGCTACTAATTTTCAAATCATCTTTAAAGTGCTAATCCCTGAAAGCTTGCCTGCATTAATTTCGGGTATTACGGTAACGGCGATCGCCCTTGTCGGCTATACGGCTATGGCAGGTGTAGTCGGTGCAGGCGGCCTTGGAAACCTTGCCTACATTTGGGGATATCAACGCGACCAAAATGATGTTACGTTTGTAGCGACGGTTGCGATTTTAATTATTGTGTTTATCATCCAATTTATTGGTGATCTTATAACAAAACGCATTGATAAGCGTTAATTTACAAACAAGGGGGACTATTTCTGATGAAAAAGATTTTAAGCATTATTCTCGTTGTTGCACTTTCACTGGCACTTGCTGCTTGTGGGAAAAAAGAAGAAGGAATGAGCAATGATAAAATTGTTGTTGGGGCTACTTCTGTACCACATGCAGAAATTTTGGAACAGGCTAAACCGCTTTTGAAGAAAAAAGGCATTGATCTTCAAATTAAAACATTCCAGGATTACGTATTGCCAAATAAAGCATTGGCTGATAAAGAAATCGATGCAAACTATTTCCAACACATTCCCTACCTTGAATCACAAATGAAAGATCATAAAAATTACAAGTTCGAAAACGCGGGCGGAATCCACATTGAACCGATTGGTGTGTATTCGAAAAAATATAAATCGTTAAAAGACCTTCCGAACGGGGCGACAATCATTATGAGCAATTCGGTTGCCGACCATGGACGTATGTTGCTATTGCTTGAAAAAGAAGGGTTAATTACGTTGAAAAAAGGCGTAAGCTACAATGCGCAGCTAAAAGATATCGTGAAAAATCCTAAACACCTTAAGTTTAAAGCTGATATTGATGCAGGCATGCTTCCTAAAGCGTATAAAAATGGTGAAGGCGATGCGATCTTAATCAATACAAACTATGCACTTGATGCAGGATTAAATCCGAAGAAAGATGCAATCGCCCTTGAAGGGGCAGACTCTCCATTTGTAAACATTATTACGGTTCGCAAAGGGGACAAAAACAAAAAACCAGTAAAAGCATTAGTTGATGTACTTCATTCAAAGGAAATCCAGGACTTTATTAACAAGAAATATAAAGGCGCAGTTGTGCCAGTCAATCAATAAAAAAACAGCCATTTCGGCTGTTTTTTTATTGCAAGTGTCTAAACGCTTATTTTTATAATGCTGATGGTATGCCTTTATTCCCATTATCGATTAAGTAGCGTAGTAAAACAGAATCAAAATTTTTGGAATAGTATGAATTTAACAACCTTTATGATATGATAGTTTTCGAGGTTTTTCTAAAAATTTTTATGGGGAGGCATGTTTGTGAACAAGAAAGTATTGGCATTGGGATTATCAATTGGCTTGACGGCAAGTGTTTTTTCGAGCGCATCTGCTTTCGCTGCGCCCAAAAATGTATTATCGACAAAAATGTACAATAAGACGGTCGGTTCTCCAGAATTTATTTCAGGCCATTTAACAAAACCGTCTTCAAAAAGTGCAAAAAATGTCGTGTTCAGCTATTTCGACAGCCATAAAAATGAATACAAAATCGGAGCACATTCAGCCGAAAAATCCTTTCTAGTAATGTCGAGTCAAAAGGACAAGCAGGGGCAAACCATTCTTCGTCTTCAACAAGTGTTTAAAGGCGTGCCGGTGTGGGGTTCCACACAGGTAGCGCATGTTTCTGAAGATGGAGTGCTAACAGTTATTTCTGGAACTGTCATCCCTGATCTTGATAAGAAGGAAGGGCTTAAAGCGAAGAAAAAATTGAATGCTAAAAAAGCGATTAACATTGCAAAAAAAGATTTAGGTTACTCTCCTTCGTTTGAAAAACTTCCGACTGCTCATTTAGTAGTTTATGATGGAGGAAAAGATGCTGTCTATGCGTACCTTGTCAACTTAAACTTTCTTTCTCCAAAACCCGGAAACTATAATTACTTTATTGATGCCTCAACAGGAAAAATCTTAAACAAATATAACAATATCGATGAAGCCATTGAACAAACCTCTCCTCTGAAAAAGGGTGGTAAACCAGGGAACGGGGGTCCTATTACTGGTTCAAATACAACAGGGAGCGGGGTTGGTGTACTGGGCGACTCGAAAACTCTCAACATGACGCTTTCAGGTTCTTCCTATTATTTACAAGATAATACGAGAGGAAGCGGAATCATTACGTATGACGGAGCTAACCGCACCCGATTGCCGGGAACGCTATGGACGGATACGGATAATCGTTTAGATCAAAAGTATGATGGACCGGCAGTTGATGCACATTATTACGCAGGGGTTACGTACGATTACTATAAAAATGTGTTTGGACGCAATTCCTATGATAATAAGGGCGGCGCATTAAAGTCCACGGTTCATTACAGCCGCAGCTATAACAACGCTTTTTGGAACGGTTCACAAATGGTATATGGAGACGGGGATGGCACGAATTTCATTCCTTTTTCAGGAGGGATTGATGTTGTTGCCCATGAGTTGACACACGCGGTCACTGATACAAGCTCTGGCTTAATCTATCAAAACGAGTCCGGTGCTTTAAATGAAGCGGTGTCTGATATTTTTGGAACGCTAGTAGAGTTTTATAATAACCGCAACCCGGACTATGAAATAGGAGAAGACATTTATACACCTGCTGTGCCAAACGATGCGTTACGCTCGATGAGCGATCCTGCGAAATATGGAGATCCGGACCACTATTCTAAGCGTTATACGGGAACAAGTGATAATGGCGGCGTTCATACGAACAGCGGAATCATTAACAAAGCAGCTTACTTAATTGCAAAGGGTGGTACCCATTACGGAGTGACCGTTTCAGGAATTGGCAATGATAAATTGGGCGCCATTTTCTACCGGGCAAACACGCAATACTTCACAGCCTCCTCTACTTTCAGCCAGGCACGTGCCGCTCTTGTACAGGCCGCTGTTGACTTGTACGGAACAAGTTCACCGGAAGTCACTACGGTTAATAAAGCATTTGACGCTGTCGGTGTAAAATAAAACGAAGCCTCTTTGCATAGAGAAAAGAGGCTCCCGGGGTTTAAGAAATCTCTTAAACCCCTTTTTGTTTACGTTTATCTTTAAAAAGAAGATAATGGGCATTTCCCACTTTTTCCTCTAAATATTCTAAGGAGTATCCTGAAGGATCGGCAAGGTCCCCGATTGCCCGTGAAAGATTATCAATCACAAGACGTAACGTTGCTGAATGTCTCGGTTCGTGGCGTAAATTCATATCATCCATAATTTCATGAGCCAGGTGTTGAATGCGCCTCAATCGTAATTCTTTTGATTGCATCATACACACATCCTCCTTATTCGGGGCACAAGTTAAACCAATTTCAACAGGTTACTTATGCCTTAATATAGCACGCGTTTTGCACCACAAAGAAAGTAGAACTCCGAAGCGGTCGGCACAAAGGCAACAGCCTTGCATCTTCGTTTGTTCAACGTTCGCCAATCGCCGAGTTTTCTTTATTAAACTATATGGCTCAAGCAGGCATTTTATGAAACATCGATAGGGGATGCTTGAAACTCTTCCATTTTCCTTTTAATGTCGTCAATTCGAACATGTTTTCTTACAACAGTTGCCAGCCGGTTAAAGCTATCTTCACTAATATGCTTAAATGATTTTCGATTTTCAAGTGGTTCAAAGCCTTTTTCCATACGAATTAAATTCAGAAATTCATGCCTGAATTCGTCATTATGAAAAATGCCGTGGAAATACGTACCGATTACTTTATTTTTCAAGTCGAAGCACCCGTCCTGATGGTTTTCTAATTGAATAAAGGAAGGGGTATCATCAAGCCGTTTGGACTGGCCCATATGTATTTCATAACCTTTCACATCGATCATTTTTTTACTGAACTTCACTTCACCAGTTGAGAATACCGTTGTTTTCTTTTTCGTAAGCGTAGTTTTGATCGGGAGAAGCTTTAACCCTTCGCATTTTTCATTTGGCGATTCCACATGAAAAGGATCCAATATGGCGCTTCCGAGCATCTGGTATCCTCCGCATATTCCAAAGAAGTAACTTTGTTTTTTTGCTTTTAAATCAAAAAGCTGCTTTTCAAGACCGTTTTCCCGTAAATACATAAGATCCTCGATCGTGTTTTTGCTGCCCGGTAAAATAACCAAATCCGGTTTTCCGAGTTCTTCCGGCTTAGTGACCATTCTCACATGGCAATCATCTTCGATTAAAAACGGATCGATATCTGTAAAGTTCGAAATTCTTGGATAGCGAATAACCGCTATATCAATTTCCTTTTTACCGATGTTTGGCTTTGAAGTATATTTTTCCAAACTAAGTGAATCTTCCGCATCAATATATAAATCAGGGATAAAAGGAACGACGCCAAGCACTGGTTTTCCGGTATATTCTTCGAACCAGTCGAGCCCGGGTTGCAACAATGAAAGATCACCGCGAAATTTGTTAATGATTACACCAATGACACGTTCCCGGTCGATTGGATCAAGAAGCTGCAGGGTTCCAACAAGGCTTGCAAATACACCGCCTCTATCAATATCGGCAACGAGAACAACAGGAGCATTTGCCAATCTTGCAACACGCATATTAACCATTTCCCTATCATTTAAATTAATCTCGGCAGGGCTCCCCGCACCTTCAATGACAATTCGCTCATAGTTTTCGGTTAATCGTTGATACGCTTCTTTAATAGCCGATAGCCCGATGGAATAGAACTCTGACCGATATCGGGAAGCTTTCATATTTTGAAAAGGTTTGCCATTTAGTATAACTTGTGATTCCATATCTCTTGTTGGTTTAATCAAAATGGGGTTCATATCTGTTGTAGCGGCAATTCCGGCCGCTTCAGCCTGGATCCCCTGTGCTCTTCCGATTTCTTTACCATCAAGTGTGACATAAGAGTTTAATGCCATATTTTGTGATTTGAAAGGAGCCGTCCTGTAACCGTCCTGTGAAAAGATCCGGCAAAAAGCGGTAGCTAAAATACTTTTCCCACTATCTGAACACGTCCCTTGGATCATTATAGGTAGACATTTTTTCATTGATTTTTTCCCCTCATATAATTTCTTTCATCTTAATTGGAAACGAAAATTTTACGTTAGTAAACTTGTCCATTAACCGCCTGTCAAAACCTTTACAATGGCGATGACGACACCAGCCACCCCTTCACCGCCAAGCAATCCGGATGAAATGATCATCCCGTTTTTAGCTTTTTTAGCGGAGAATTTAGAAATGATAAATTTCAGCATACCTCCGATAAAGACCGTTGTAGACATATAGATCGGTAAATAGAGACCGAGGCCAATCGTCATTCCCGGTATATTGAATACATATAGAAGGGCACCGATAATGAGGCCGGCAAAAAATGTTTTCACATCTGGAAGACCGTCAATCATCGTTGAGACGGCAAATGCTTGTGGGGCGGGAAGCTCGGTACCCGGCCCCATTGCGCCGTACGATTGAAACATGACATATAAAACTAAACAAGAGACGATGGCTCCAATAACGCCTCCAATTGCTTCTGAAATAAATTGTGCTTTAGGATCGGTTCTTAATAAATGACCCGATTTAAAATCGTTTAAAACACCACCTGTGAGTCCACAGGCTACAGCAACGATGGCAGCAATAAGAAAGCTTTCAATCATTGTTGTATTAAATAAACTTTTAATTGCTACCAAAACAAGTATAGCGAAAACTTCCATAGGATTAATCCCGGTTTGTCCGGTAATGGTCCCTGCCATAATGGTTGTCAGCCAGACTCCAATGATCATTAATATGCTTGGAAATAAAGATAATTCCGTCAAGAACGTTAAGAAAAAGGCAATAAGAATGAGAGCAATTGGGATTGCTTTCGAAAGAATTCTTTTCGAATCAACCTTTTCATTAAAAATCAGACCGTATATCTCTTTCGTTTTTGGTATGACACCTTTAAGCAGAATACCGATTCCGCTTCCAACCATTAAACCGATGCCAAGACTATCTTTAAATATGGCAGCAGATTCAATGCTATCAAACCAACCCTTTGCTAATCCAACAGGGATCAGAACAAAGTAAGTGAATCCAGCACCCAAAAACCAAATACTTGTATATAAAGGTCCGATTAAATAGCCCATACCAACAGCCATTGGAGATAACCAGATGCCGAAGAAGAGGTTATGTATAGCGAGCTTTGCTGACATCCATGTGCTTGAAAACCAGTTGAATCCATCTCTAAAGGCGGTAATGGCGGCCGACAAACCGAGAGACGAAAACAATAGTTTCGCTTTTTTTCCTTTAATTCCTGCCATTACAGTTTGTGATGCCGCAATCCCCATAGGAAACGGAAGTTCCTTTTGAACGATAAAAAAGCTGCGAATCAAACCGGTGAAAAGTAAGCCTAGAACAGTTCCGCAAATGGTAACGATGAACAACGTCAATAAACTAATATCGGCATCTTTGTCGATCATCCATACGCCTGGAATCGTGAAAGCCAGGCCGCCGGCTACCATTGCTCCGGCTGACATCGTGGTGTGGGTTAAATTGATTTCATTTACGTTTGTACTTCCAAGAGCTTTTAAAATGACCATTGAAAGGACGGCTGCAAATATAGTGGGCCATGGCAAACTTCCCATTCGAAGGGCAATATACATCGAACTCGTCGTGATGATACAAGATCCAATTGTTCCAATGAAGATTCCTCGAAATGTTAATTGCTCAGATAAGGAACGGGCATAATTTACTTCTTGTTCTTGCTGGTTAGTAGGCATTTAGATTTGTTCCTCCGATACTTCCAAAAAATATTTTACTTATTTTAAATATTAGCTTAAATATTTATTTTTTGCAGTATATAGTCTCGCCAAAATTTTATTATAAGCTTACTTTTTGAATTTCCATAAAAACGGAATATAAGAATCGCTTCGGTTGAAAGGGGATATGATATTTGTTAAGCTGATAGGGACATTTAAAATTGAAAGGATGGTTCATTATCCAACAAATTAAAGTCAAGCATACATCTGAGATGGAAAAAGCGATGCAGAAATCACACGGCATTGGATACGCAGAGTATGAAAGAAGCCTTGAGAAGCGTTTAGAGGTTGAGGCAAAACGTGAAGCAGAATATGTTAAAGGTTTAGATGTTACAGCAGAATTGGACCGTAAGATATTATAATGGGCAAGCTATTATAATGTAAGAAAAAATCAGTATCCTAATAATGGGGTACTGATTTTTTGACAGAAGAAATAAAATAACCGGAAATGTTGAAGATACATTTCATTTGTTATAAAATTAGAATGAGAATAAATTGAGAATGGAAAAGCACTTCACTCTCGAGACTACTTTCATTACGATTAGATACGTATGAATTTTAAGATGGAGGTCATTCTATGTCAACACCTAACTTAAAGATTGAAGATTTACATGTTGCAATCGACGATAAAGAGATCATCAAAGGTCTTAGCTTTGAAATAAATGGCGGGGAAATCCATGCGGTTATGGGACCTAACGGGACGGGGAAATCTACTCTTTCAGCGGCTCTTATGGGTCACCCGAAATATGAAGTAACAGGCGGTAAAGCATTTTTTAACGGCGAAGATCTTTTAGAAATGGACGTTGATGAGCGAGCCAAAGCTGGTCTTTTCCTTGCGATGCAATATCCAAGTGAAGTAAGCGGAATTACGAACGCTGACTTCTTGCGTTCTGCCATCAATGCAAAACGTGAAGAAGGCGATGAAATTTCTCTAATGAAATTCATTCGCGAATTAGACAAGAAAATGGAAGTCCTTGAAATGGACAGCTCTTTTGCGCACCGTTATTTAAATGAAGGGTTTTCCGGCGGTGAGAAGAAACGTAATGAAATTTTGCAGTTAATGATGTTAGAGCCGAAAATTGCGATTTTAGACGAAATTGACTCAGGTCTAGATATTGACGCTCTTAAAATCGTTGCAAAAGGTGTTAACGAAATGCGCAGTCCTGATTTCGGCTGCTTAATTATTACACACTACCAGCGTCTATTGAATTACATTAAACCTGATAAAGTACATGTAATGATGCAAGGGCGTATTGTAAAATCAGGCGGTCCTGAACTTGCTGAACGTCTTGAAGCTGAAGGATATGACTGGATTAAAGAAGAATTAGGCATTGAAGACGAAACTGTTGGTCAAGAAGCGTAGCAAGGAGGGCTATACATGTCAGTTGATACTTCTTTCAAATTCGACAAGGATTACGTAAGCAAGTTTTCGAGTGAGAGACAAGAGCCTTCCTGGCTGGCGGAACTTCGCTTACAAGCATTGGAACAAGCGCAAAGCCTGCCAATGCCAAAACCGGAAAAAACAAAAATTGACAATTGGAATTTTACCGAATTCAAACATGAAGTAAGCGGGAATAAACAAGTCGCTTTCCATGAACTTCCAGAAGCGATTCGAGAGTTAATCGGGAAGGAAGAGGAAGCGGGAAGCGTCCTCGTTATTCGAAATGGAGCGGTTGCTTATCACTCGGTTACGGAAGAGTTAAAAGATAAAGGCGTCATCTTTACCGATTTTGCCACAGCCGTTCGGGAACATGGCGATTTAGTCCGCAACTATTTTATGAAAGACGCAGTGCATGTAGACGAGCATCGTTTAACTGCCCTACATGCCGCTTTAGTTAGCAGCGGAGCATTTGTTTACGTTCCAAAAAATGTTGAAGTGGATATTCCGATTCAAGCGATTTATTTTAATGATGATGGAGAAACGGGCATATTTAACCACGTTTTAATCGTCACGGAAGATAACAGTTCCGTAACGTATGTGGAAAATTATTTGTCTACCAATGATGAAAGCCCATCTGTTGCCAATATCGTTTCTGAAGTATTTGCCGGAGCCGGTGCGAAAGTGATTTACGGCGCAGTAGATAATTTCGCTAAAGGAATGACGACATATGTAAACCGCCGTGGTCGGGCAGCTCGTGACGGAAGAATCGAATGGGCACTCGGCCAATTGAATGATGGAAACACCATTTCAGACAACACAACCCATTTAGTCGGAGATGGTTCATATACGGACAAAAAGACGGTATCGATCGGCCGCGGGGATCAAAAACAAAACTTCGTCGCACATGCCATCCATTATGGCAAACATTCAGAAAGTTACATTTTGACCCATGGTGTAATGAAAGATACAGCAAGTTCCATTTTTAACGGAATCGCCAAAATTGAACATGGCGCAACGAAATCGAATGGGGAGCAAACGGAACGTGTCTTAATGCTAAGCGAAAAAGCGCGTGGTGATGCAAACCCGATCCTTTTAATTGATGAGGATGATGTAACAGCAGGTCATGCTGCATCTGTCGGAACCATTGATCCGATTCAACTTTTCTATTTAATGAGCCGCGGTATTTCGAAAACGGAAGCTGAACGGTTAATTATTCATGGTTTCCTTGCTCCTGTTGTAGGAGAAATTCCGCTTGAATCTGTTAAATCACGGTTGATCGAGGTTATAGAAAGGAAAGTTAAGTAATGGACATTCAAGAAGTCAGAAAGCAGTTTCCGATCCTTGATCAACAAGTTAACGGTAAACCACTCGTTTATTTCGATAGCGCTGCGACTTCTCAAAAACCGATTGCTGTTATTGAAGCCTTAGACAAGTATTATCGTGAATATAATTCCAATGTTCATCGTGGTGTGCATACCCTTGGTACGCGCGCCACGGATGGCTATGAAGGAGCACGTGAAAAGGTTCGGCGCTTCATCAATGCAAAGCAGACGGAAGAAATTATTTTTATGCGCGGAACGACAACCGCTCTTAATACAGTTGCATCAAGCTACGGTTTAGCCAATGTTTCAGAAGGTGATGAAATTGTTATTACACCGATGGAACATCACAGCAATATTATTCCGTGGCAGCAAGTGGCAAAGAAAACGGGTGCAACGCTTAAATATTTGCCGCTTCAACAAGACGGAACAATCGATCTTAAAGATGTAGAAAGCACAGTGACGGCACATACTAAAATTGTCTCTGTTGCCCATGTATCGAACGTTTTAGGAACGGTCAATCCGATTAAGGAAATTGCTGCAATCGCCCATAAAAATGGTGCGATAATGGTTGTTGATGGTGCTCAAAGCACTCCGCATATGAAAGTTGACGTTCAAGAATTAGACTGTGATTTCTTTGCCTTTTCCGCTCATAAAATGTGCGGGCCAACGGGAATTGGCGTACTTTATGGAAGGAAGTCATTATTAGAACAAATGGAACCAGTCGAGTTCGGCGGTGAAATGATTGATTTTGTTGACTTATATGATTCAACATGGAAAGAATTGCCGTGGAAGTTTGAAGGCGGGACACCGATCATTGCAGGTGCAATTGGTTTAGCCGCGGCTATTGATTTCCTCGAGGAAATTGGTTTAGATGCGATTCATGACCATGAACAAGAGCTTGTTAATTACGCAATGAGCCGCATAAACGAAATAGAAGGCTTAACGGTATATGGGCCATCAGCGCGTGCTGGACTTATAACATTTAATATTAATGATGTTCATCCACATGATGTCGCAACGGTTCTTGACGCAGAAGGAATTGCTGTCCGTGCTGGCCACCATTGCGCGCAGCCGTTAATGAAATGGTTAAATGTGACTGCCACCGCCCGCGCAAGTTTTTATTTATACAATACAAAAGAAGAGATTGACATTTTTCTTAAAGGCTTAATTACAACAAAGGAGTATTTCGGTCATGTCTTCTAATTTAGATCAGCTTTACAGGCAGGTCATCATGGATCATTATAAAAATCCACGCAATAAAGGGGAACTCTCAGATGATTCAGTAACGATTCATATGAACAACCCGACATGCGGAGATCGAATTCAGCTTCACTTGAAAATTGAAGATGGAAAGATAATGGACGCCAAATTTGATGGTGAAGGCTGTTCCATAAGTCTTTCTTCCGCATCGATGATGACGCAGGCGATCAAAGGATTGTCGGTGGAAGAAGCGCAAAAACTTGCCCACATTTTTTACAATATGATGCTCGGGAAAGAGTATGAAATAGAGAACTTTGATTTAGGTGATATTGAAGCGCTGCAAGGTGTTTCTAAATTCCCTGCCCGCATTAAATGCGCCACTCTTGCTTGGAAAGCGATGGAGAAAGGCGTAGGGAGCCAGACAGAAAAACAATAATTACCATGTTTGCGCAGGTGGTTGTTTATTTGTGCTTTAACACGTACAATGAATGCAAGAAATGCCATTAGCGCAAGAACGTATCCTTTAAGGAGGGACCTGAACGATGGCGAAAAAAATGCCTGAAATCGGCGAGTACAAATATGGCTTTAGAGATAAAGACGTATCCATTTTCCGTTCAAAACGCGGGTTAACGAAAGAAATCGTCGAAGAAATTTCACGAATGAAAAATGAGCCTGAATGGATGCTTGAATTCCGTTTAAAATCATTAGAACAATTTTATAAAATGCCAATGCCTCAATGGGGCGGAGATTTATCTGAGCTAAACTTTGATGACATTACGTATTATGTTAAGCCGTCAGAGAAGTCAGAGAAATCATGGGATGAGGTTCCGCCGGAAATTAAGGCGACTTTCGATAAACTTGGTATTCCAGAAGCAGAACAAAAATATCTTGCCGGTGTATCCGCACAATATGAGTCTGAAGTGGTATATCATAACATGAAAGAAGACCTGGCTGAATTAGGCATTTTATTTACTGATACAGATACAGCGCTAAAAGAACATGAAGAAATTTTCAAAGAGTATTTCGGTACGGTTATTCCACCATCGGATAACAAATTTGCGGCTTTAAATTCGGCTGTATGGTCCGGAGGTTCGTTTATTTATGTGCCTAAAGGCGTAAAATGCGACACTCCGTTGCAAGCCTATTTCCGCATTAACTCGGAAAATATGGGACAGTTCGAACGTACATTAATCATTGCCGATGAAGGAAGTTCCGTCCATTATGTAGAAGGCTGTACAGCCCCTGTTTATTCAACAAACTCTCTGCACAGTGCGGTTGTTGAAATTATCGTAAAGAAAGACGCATATTGCCGTTACTCTACGATTCAAAACTGGGCGAACAACATTTATAACCTTGTAACGAAACGTGCCGTTGCGGAAGAAAATGCGACAATGGAATGGATTGACGGTAACATCGGTTCACGTTTAACGATGAAATATCCGGCCGTTATTATGAAAGGCCGCGGTGCAAAGGGCACGATTCTTTCCATTGCAATCGCTGGTAAGGGACAACACCAGGATGCAGGAGCAAAAGTTCTGCACCTTGCGCCGGATTGCTCTTCAACTATCGTTTCGAAATCGATCTCTAAACAAGGTGGTAAAGTAACATATCGTGGTATCGCCCACTTTGGACGCAAATCGGATCGATCTAAATCGAACATTAAATGTGATACGCTCATTATGGATAATCAATCAACATCCGATACGATTCCATACAATGAAATTTTAAACAACAATATCACGCTTGAGCATGAAGCGACTGTGTCGAAAGTGTCCGAAGATCAATTGTTCTATTTGATGAGCCGCGGTATTTCTGAACAAGAAGCGACAGAAATGATTGTTATGGGCTTCATCGAACCATTCACAAAAGAACTTCCAATGGAATATGCAGTTGAAATGAACCGTCTCATTAAGTTTGAGATGGAAGGCTCAATTGGTTAATATCTTTTTTGCAAAGCGAACTCGGGGTGTGAGTTCGCTTTTGCAATACGTTCAAAACATTTATAGCTACATAAGGAGACAAATTCATGATATTAATTGGAGTAACCGGGTGGGGAGATCATGACATATTGTATCCAGACGGGACACCTTCAAGCGAGAAGCTGCAAGTATACAGCGGCCATTTTCCAGTTGTTGAAATTGATTCTTCTTTCTATGCCATTCAACCAGAAAAAAATTATGTAAAGTGGGCAAAAGACACGCCCGAATGCTTTTCTTTTGTCGTCAAAGCGTACCAGGAGATGACCGGTCACTCAAGAGGAGAGCGGAAATTCAAATCAATAAAAGAAATGTTCCATTCGTTTAAAGAGTCGATCCAACCTTTAATTGAATCAAATAAATTAAAAATGGTATTGTTTCAATATCCGCCCTGGTTTGAATGCACGAAAGATAGCGTTACTATTCTGCGGGTTACGAAAGAATTGATGGGCAATCTGCCTGTTGCTCTTGAATTCCGGCATCAATCATGGTTTTCACCTGAGATGAAAGAAAAGACATTACGCTTCATGACAGAAGAAGGATGGATCCATTCGGTTTGTGATGAGCCGCAGGCGGGATCAGGATCGGTTCCGACCGTACTTCAAGCAACAAATACTAATCTTACACTCGTCAGAATGCACGGGCGAAATGTGTATGGCTGGAACAATCATGGCCAGCCTAATTGGAGAGAAGTCCGATATTTGTATCGCTACAATAAAGATGAGCTCCTTGAGTGGAAGAAGAATATTGAGGAACTTGCCAAACAATCAAGAGAAATCGTTGTCTTGTTTAACAACAACTCAGGCGGGGATGCCGCAGAAAATGCGAAACAATTGATCGAGTATTTAGGTATAGAATATAAGGGATTGGCTCCGAGACAACTAGATTTGTTTTAGAGGATGGTCCGGGAAACCTCCTTATTGGACACATAATGAATAAAGAAAGCGAGGGAGATGGGTGCTTTGGATTATACTTATCATAACAGGATTTCTTGCAGGTACATTTGGAAGTATTATCGGTCTTGGCGGAGGCATAATTGTTGTGCCTTCTCTTTTATACGGTGGTGAACATGGGCTCTTCCCTAATATTACACCTCAACATGCTGTTGGGACATCGATTATCATATTGATCGTCACAGGCCTGTCATCTACACTTTCATACATAAAAAAAGGAAAAGTGGATTATAAAAGCGGATTGATCTTTTTTATCGGGAGCGGTCCCGGATCGATTATTGGCGCAGCATTAAATGAAGGCGTCAGCCAGGGTACATTTTACTGTTTGTTCGGCGGATTTATGATATTTGTTTCGTTCTTACTGATGATTCGGGATAAATTAAAGCCGATCCCGGCAAAAAAAGGATTTAAAAGAACGGTAATGAATGATGAAGGTGAGACGGTCACGTATTCCTATCAACCTGTTCTTGCTGTCATTATCTCATTCGTCGTTGGGATGATTTCCGGGCTGTTCGGAATCGGCGGCGGTTCTTTAATGATGCCTGCGATGATTCTTCTTTTTGGTTTTCCGGTATCGATAGCGGTTGCGACAAGCATGTTTATGATTTTTTTATCGAGTGTTGTCGGTTCTTCGACTCATCTATATTACGGTAATATCATCTGGTTATATGCGCTTGCGCTTGTCCCAGGAGCCTGGTTTGGCGCTAAGTTTGGCACGTATATCCATTCAAAAATGAAAGATAAAACGGTTGTTCTTATCCTTCTTCTCGTTCTCATGGGTTTCGGGGTACGTTTCATTTATAAAGGAATCTTTTTATAAGAGAGGTACATCTCGTGAAGTCAACATTACATATTTACCATACGAATGATTTGCATAGTCATTTTGAAAATTGGCCCGGCATTGCCCGGGAAGTGAAATTGGCAAAAGAACGTTTTGAATCATTGGGCGAATCTGTTCTTTATTTTGATTGCGGCGATCATGTTGATAAGTTTCATCCTTTGACCGAAGGAACAGCCGGTCAGGGGAATACGGCACTACTTAATGATATCAATGTAAGTGGAGTAACGATTGGAAATAATGAGGGAATCACCTTAACGAAAAGCGAATTAAATGCTCTTTATAAAGAGGCGAAATTTCCTATTTATGTCGCGAATTTATTAGATGAAAAAGGGCGGAGGCCATACTGGGCAAAGCCATATGATTATTATGAAACAAAAGACGGTTTAAAGATCGGTGTGACCGGCGTGACAGTCCCTTTTACCGGTTTTTACAGTCCGCTCGGTTGGGAGGTTACGGATCCATTTGACGCTGTACGCCCAATCATAGAAAACTTAAGAAAAAATGCAGACCTTGTCATTGTTTTATCCCATTTAGGGTTAAATGAGGATAAGCGATTGGCGCAGGAGGTTGAAGGAATCGATATGATTCTCGGGGCTCATACACATCATGAGCTGAAAAAAGGATTGATCATTAATAAAACGTTCATCGCCCAAACTGGAAAATATGGAAATAACCTGGGCTCGATAAAAGTGGATTATCATCCATTGACGAAAAACATTATTCACATTGAAGCTGATTTAATCCCAGCAAATACTTTGGAACCTGATGAAGGAACGTCAGAATTAATAATGTCTCTTGAAAAAAAGGGGAGAGACCTATTAAACAAAGAAATTGCCTATTTACAGGAGCCATTAACGATTTCATGGGAAACGCCTTCCCCGTTTGCTAAGCTGTTAGCAGAAACTTTAAAAGAGTGGTGTAAAACGAAATTAGCAATGGTCAATAGCGGTGTCCTCCTGGAAGGCTTACCTGCAGGGCCTGTCACAAAGGGCGATTTACACCGCATTTGCCCCCACCCAATCAATCCATGCATCATTCGTTTAAAAGGGAATGAACTAAAAGAAGTCATCGGACACAGTCTGACAGACGAAATGATTCATCTGCAGCTTAAAGGTCTGGGATTCAGGGGGAAAGTGATAGGTTGCATGGTTTTTTCCGGGATTGATGTTATTAAAGAAAGAATGAAGGACGGACATTTTCATGTGAAAAGAATAATGGTTGAAGGTGTACCGGTAGATGACGAGAAAATCTATGAAATTGCAACGATAGATATGTTCACGTTCGGGCATCTCTATCCATCGATTGCAAGAAGTAAACATAAAGAATACTTGCTCCCTGAAACGCTTCGGGATTTATTAGCCTGGAAATTGAAATCATAAACGTTCATACATTCCCACTTCTCGCCTCTAAAAAATTGCGTTAGCATTTTTGGATTAACAACATAAACTTATAGGGGAAAGAGGTGGGAATATGTTGGAAATGAATCCGATTTTTATTGAAGGTCATCCATATACAGCAGTAACACTGCGCTTGCCCAAAACAAATTTCATGGTAATCTATAATGAAAAAGGATACATTTCATGTGGAGCACTTGATGTTTCGCTCTTAAACGAAAAATTAGCCGATCGAAAAATTATTGCAGCAAGAGCTGTTGGAGTCCGGACGATTGAACAACTATTAGAAGCACCGTTAGAATCGATCACATATGAAGCGGAAAATATCGGGATTAAAGTCGGAATGACTGGGAAGGATGCTCTTTTGAAAATGGTTTGATAAAAACTGCGCCATCATTGGTGCGGTTTTTAATATTTAAACCGGTCTCGTGTTAATTTTAACGCGATGAAATTAATGCAAAGCACACCGGTCATGATTGGAATACGCTCTTTATTGTTTGTGAAAATGTAGATTAAAAGGAGGTAAAGCCCGCTGACAAAAAAGCTGATCTGTAAATAATAAATGGCCTGGATTAGCTTTTTAAAGTCCAATTGACATTCCCTCTTTTCTTATTATTTTTTCTCCTCTCTTAGTATAACAAGAAATGATCCAAATTGGATGAAAAAATGAAAAATTGAAATAAGATTATTCTGATTAAATGTATGATACCATTAAGGCAAAGGTAAAAAAGAGGTGGTAAGATGAAGCAATATTTGAATTTGCTGAAGGATATCCTTGAAAACGGAGTTGAAAAGGAGGATCGGACAGGCACTGGCACGATTTCTGTATTCGGACGTCAAATGAGATTTAATCTTGAAGAAGGATTTCCTGTCGTCACTACGAAAAAGCTGCATTTGCGGTCCATTATTCATGAGCTGCTCTGGTTTTTAAAAGGAGATACGAACATTCAATACTTAAAAGAAAATGGCGTCAGCATCTGGGATGAATGGGCTGATGAGAACGGCGATTTAGGCCCCGTGTATGGACACCAATGGCGCTCCTGGCCAAAACCCGATGGAGGGACGATTGATCAAATTGCCAACGTCATCCATGACATAAAGCATAACCCTGATTCCCGCAGGCTCATTGTATCGGCATGGAATCCGGCTGATTTGCCGAAGATGGCTCTGCCGCCATGCCATTTGCTGTTTCAGTTTTACGTCGCAAATGGAAAGTTGTCCTGCCAGCTTTATCAGAGATCAGCGGACAGCTTTCTTGGAATCCCGTTCAACATCGCATCTTATGCGCTGCTGACCATGATGGTCGCGCAAGTTTGCGGCCTGAAACCGGGTGAATTTATCCATACGATTGGGGACGCCCACATTTACAAGAACCATATTGAGCAAGTGAAATTGCAGCTGACACGCGAGCCGAAGCCGCTGCCGACGATGAAAATCAACCCTGCGGTAACTTCAATCTTCGATTTTAAATACGAAGACTTCGAGCTCGTGAACTATGAATACCATCCTCACATTAAAGGAGAAGTATCCGTATGATTTCTTATGTCGTCGCGATGGACGAGAACCATTTAATCGGAAGTAAAAATAAGCTTCCATGGCACTTGCCGGCTGATTTAAAATACTTTAAAAAAGTGACGATGAATAAGCCGATTGTAATGGGCAGAAAAACGTATGAATCGATCGGAAAGCCGCTTCCAGGGAGGGAAAATATCGTACTGACGAGGGACCGAAACTATAAAGCGGAAGGCTGCACGGTTATTTATTCAGTAGAGGATATTATTAAGCGGGATAATGAGGAGATTTGCGTGATCGGCGGAGCGGAAGTTTTCAGGCTTTTTATGCCATATGTCAACCGAATGTACATTACAAAAATCCATGAGACGTTTGAAGGCGATACGTATTTTCCTGACTTTAATGAAAAAGAATGGAAGATCGTTTCAAAAACTCCCGGACAGGTAGATGAGAAAAATAAATATCCTCATGATTTTATCGTCTATGACAAGAAAATGTCCTAAATCGTGAAATAGCTCCCCCTTTCCATGCATAAACATAGCATGAAAGGGGGTTTTTCATTGATGAAACGGCGGAGGATGAAACTGAGGAAAGGCCCGCTTCGCTTTCGGACTGTGCTTATTATTTCGTTCATTCTTTTTATAGGATTAACCATTCTTGCATTGGAATTTATTGATAAAGGAATTGAACCGACATTGCTGTTAATAGCAGATAAAAAGACAGAGGAAGTTGCAACACTTGCACTGAATGAAATCGTGATGGAAAAGATTGTGGGCATTGATGAGATGAAAGATATCGTCAGCCTGGAAAAGGATAAAGACGGGAATATCATATCGAGTGATTTAAATTATTTCATCATTAACCGAATACAAAGAAAATCTAACGAAATGGTTCAAAGCTATTTAGATAGCATTTCGAATGGCGAAATTTCAGTAGAGGATTTAAGGGAAGGGAAATTAAATGACAAAAAAGCTTCACATAAAAAAAGCGATGGTGTCATTGAATATATTCCGCTCGGCCAGGCGATGAAAAATTCAATTCTTGCGAACGAGGGGCCAAAAATCCCCGTAAAGTTCGTTATGGTTGGCGACGTGAAAACAAAATTAGAACCAACGGTCAAGAAAGTTGGAATTAACAATACCTGGATTCAAGTGGTCATCAAAGTAAATGTCGATGTACAGACGGTTATTCCATTTGCCACAAAAACGAAAGAAGTTGATCGGGATTATCTAGTCGTTGGGAAATTCATCCCTGGAGAAGTCCCTCAATTTTATAGCGAATCAGGAACTCCGATTCAGCCTACCGTTCCGTATGATGCTGAAAAAACTAAAAAGTCCAATCAAACAAAAGAGAAAAAAGAGGAATGATGTTATAAACTGGATTTTGAAACTCGTATTAAAGATGAGAAGCCATCGTTTATTTTTATTCCTGGCTATTATGAAGAAGCCGGTTTAATGGTTAACAAGCTCTTGGTTAGGAATCAAAGAGCAATGGTGGGAGTAGACGGGTTAAATGCGAGTGACCAGGTGAGATGGCCTTTTATGGCGGACATTAAAAATAAAAGAAATAAACAACGTGAAATGGTGCACGTTGTTTATTTCTTTTTTAAGGATATTCGTTCCTGTCGCTCCCAGGCGCGTAAATAAGGATAAGGGTCGAATGCCCACTCAAATATCCCATTGTCGCGGTACATTCCGTAATGCAGGTGTGGCGGGAATTTTCCGGACGTTCCCGGCGGTCCGTATCCGGAACTTCCGACATATCCGACAATCATTCCAGGTTCTACGATCGTTCCTTTTTCAACCGATTTGTTAAAGCTGCTTAAATGGGCGTAATAATGGTATACATTGTTAATATCCCGTATCCCAATCCGCCATCCTCCATAACGATTCCAGCCTTTCATTTCGACAATACCGTATGATGTTGCCCTGACAGGGACTCCGTATCCGGCAAAAATATCCGTTCCCTCATGAATACGTAATCCCCCGTATCCTCTCCTGTCTCCCCATGTGTCCCGAAAGCTGTAGTTTGCTCTTAAAGGCAGGACGAAACAATGTTTATCAAGTGCGACCGTGCCATATGCTTTATATATAGCCGCATTTCCCATAATAATCCCTACCGCTTTATCGCGTTTATAATACTCCCATAATCCGATTTTAAAATCGTCTGGATCGGAACCATATTTTTGAATAAAATGAGCAAACGTATAAAGAACATCTTCATCATCTTCAAGACTCGCCTTTCCGTCATGATTTCCATCTAAACCTACTCCCCCGAATAATTGAATACTTGATGGATTTGTATCATGGAGGTCAGGATTTAACGGCCCGACCCATTGTCTCGGAGCGTAATAAATGCCGACAAGCCCTTTTTGTTTTTCTATATCTTTTCTTGCACGTCTTACGCTTCTTTCGTATTGATCGACTCCGGCAAAATAATACCATGGAATCAACGTAAGTGCTTCCATTTTTTTATACAATGCCATGCGCTCTATTTCTTCTTTAGAAAATGAGGAATTTTCGGCCTCTGTTTCTTTACACGGCAAGAATGAAAAAAGAAAGGCTGTCAAAGTGAGGAGAATTAACCCTTTCCTCATGAAAGTGAAACAACTCCTTTCTGGGCATATATCAATAGTTTGGTTTTTCAATGGAAAATCATTAACTCAAAATGTTGGAAAAAATCGTCGGTTGGTGTTTTTTTATTGAGTATGTTAAAGTAAAATTTGGAGTTAAAACAATTCAACATCACGGCTAATTTAGCAAACATTAAGCCAAGTGAAATGGGAGTTGAGGAATTTGGCAAAAAAAGAAGAACATCTACGTAAGCCGGACTGGCTTAAAATAAAACTAAACACAAATGAAAATTATAAAGATTTGAAAAAAATGATGCGGGAGAAAAAGCTGCACACCGTTTGTGAAGAGGCAAAATGCCCTAATATTCACGAATGCTGGGCAATAAGAAAAACGGCAACTTTTATGATTTTAGGCGATATTTGTACCCGAGCTTGCCGTTTTTGTGCGGTGAAAACAGGTCTTCCAACTGAACTTGATCTACAAGAGCCGGAACGCGTAGCGGAATCTGTTGAGCAAATGGGATTAAAACACGTTGTTATTACCGCGGTAGCACGTGATGATCTAAAAGATGGCGGGGCCGGAGTTTTTGCCGAAACCGTTCGTGCGGTTCGAAAACGAAATCCGTTTTGTTCAATCGAAGTCCTTCCTTCAGATATGATGGGCGTTTATGAAAATTTAAAAACGCTAATGGATGCAAAGCCTGACATTTTGAACCATAATATCGAAACGGTCAGACGTTTAACACCTAGAGTTCGTGCACGTGCTACATATGAGCGATCATTGGAATTTTTGCGTAGAGCGAAAGAAATGAATCCAAGAATCCCTACAAAATCCAGCTTAATGATCGGCGTAGGCGAAACATGGGAAGAAATTTTGGAGACAATGGATGACCTGCGGGCAAATGATGTTGACATTATGACGATCGGCCAATATTTACAACCGACGAAAAAGCATTTAAAAGTACAAAAGTATTATCATCCGGATGAATTTGCAGAACTCAAGAAAATCGCGCTTGAAAAAGGCTTTAAACATTGTGAATCCGGTCCGCTTGTAAGGTCTTCATACCATGCTGACGAACAAGTAAACGCAGCCGCACAGAATAAATAAGAGACAAAACCAGAAGCATGCCACTCGCTTCTGGTTTTTCCTCTTTATTTGGCTCTGCTTTTCTCCATTTCCATTTCTCCCGGCTTCTCACCGTTTGCATTTTCAGTGCCGACAGGATAGCCTTGAGGAGATCGTTTCATTTCTTTAATTAAATGATTGATAACGACTCTGCGATTAGCTGTATGCGTATTAAACGATTGATATTGCTGCAGTTTCGGAATCATCCCTTTTTCATCGGATACATAGACATGATAATAACGCGGGACAATGGACATCGCCGTATCTTTTACCATGTCGGCTGCAGCCATACGGTCTTTGTTCGTTGTAACGTAAGCAATTAATACTTCTTTGTCAGTTACAAGGGTTGCCGCATCTTTAATTTGAGGCATCCGAATCGCTAAATCAGTTACGGTATGGGCCAATTTTTGCCTGTCAATGTAAGGAATTTCATGCTGCTTTAAAGCCCGAGCATGCTCGCCCTTGCGCTCGTGCCTTTCAAAACCAAAATCTGCATAATTTCGGTTTCTCTGGTTCGCTTCTTTATAGTTCACTCTTGAAAATTTATATTCAGTGGCTCTGTCGTTACGCCAGTCATATCCGCCACATGCTGACAATAAAAGAACAGCAGCCAGACTTAGTATGATTTTGATTTTCAATACTTTTCACCTCCTCTTTAGTTAGAGTGACCTGAATTAAACAATCTTTTACAAGAAATTGTTGGCTGAATTTTTGTCGTACATGGTAAAATAAAGGGAAGAGAGGTGACATTCATGATTCGGATTGGCGAATATGTATATGAACTAGTAGAAAATGAAAAAAACGCCTTTAATGAAGAACAATTTAAAACACGTTACAGTGAAATTTTACATAAATATGATTATATTGTTGGAGATATTGGGTATAATCAGCTCCGATTACGT
The DNA here is from genome assembly GCF_000430745.1 of Fictibacillus gelatini DSM 15865. Classification (GTDB taxonomy): domain Bacteria; phylum Bacillota; class Bacilli; order Bacillales; family Fictibacillaceae; genus Fictibacillus_A; species Fictibacillus_A gelatini. The sequence goes on from NZ_AUMP01000021.1 coordinate 109,473, forward strand.
GGATTTTTTGAAGACCATCACGAAAAAGCGACGTTTGACACGAAAATCAGTACATTGGGTGAGTATATTTATGAATATTGCAATTTTGGCTGTCCGTATTTTGTCCTTAAGAAAATAAACCCCTAGAAATTCTAGGGGTTAGGATAATCGTCATATGGCTCCTGCACATGTGTATCCGGGTCATCGTGCGTAACATGGGCTCCGGGCATTTGCCGTTCGAGTCCTTCATGAAGATTTTTGTATTCATAGTTAAAGGGTGTATAATGCCGCTCATTTCCTTCCCACGGTGTTGATTTCCCGAGTTTCATGTTCACGGGCGAGCCAACCGGGCCTTCCGGAAATTCTTCTTGAATCATATAGGTTCTGCCTGTTTCCACATTAGAGAAATCCGTATATTTTCGTTCTTTAGACAAAAAATCACCCCTTTAGGCTTTTAAGGATAGAGAAAATTATCCTTACTTTTAAACTGCCCAAAAAGGTGATCACGGCCGCTGGTTTTTTTGCCCAGTTTTTTAAAAAAGGGATTCTTGTCCCTGTTTATATTATTTCATAAAGGAATTGTCGTAATTCATCGGCATCCTCTTCGCTTATGCCGAATGCATATTCTAAATAGCCCTCTTCTTCAAGGTCATCATGGCCAATGATGGCAAACCGATTTCCCTGGATATTGAGGACAAGCTTTTTCCCAAAATGGCGGTCGGTTTTTACAATGGCTAAATCAAAACGGTTATTTTTCCCCATAAAACCGACAAAGCGTGTTTCGGACTCTTCTTTATCATCATACAAAAAGAAACGTTCCTCAGTCATTTTCTTCTCCTCCAAACGTAAAAATGCTTACTTTATCATAGCGTAATCCGACATTTCCTACAACAATATGCTAAACTATACAATAAGAACAATAAAGATAGGTGAAAAAAATGTATTTTGTAGACCGAAAAAAAATTGAACAAAAACTCCAATATATTAAAAAATTGACTGGTGATTTCGCCAATTTAGAAAGCGTAGGCACTTCTCTTGAACAATTAGCGTTAGAGCGGATTGGGCATTTGTTAATTGAGAGTATTCTGGATGTCGGCAATGGCATTATTGATGGGTTTATTATGAGAGATCCAGGAAGTTATGAGGACATTATAGATATTTTACATGATGAAAACGTCATTGATGAACAAGCGGAAAAAAGCTTAAAACAAATCATCGCTTTACGCAAATCATTAGTTCAAGATTTTTGTGAGATTGACCATGGTCAATTAATCCAAACGCTAAAAGAGAACCTTCATGCAGTATCCAGCTTCCCGGCAAACGTTCGCGAATATCTTGAAAATGAATTAGGGCCGGTTTCAGCCTTTTTGCCGGACGAAAAATAGGCAAGTGCGACTAAAGTTCGTACTTGTCTATTTTTTAAACATTTTTGTTTAATAATGTACTTTTTAAGGAAGTTACGTTAAAATAAAGGAAAGGAAGGTGATCGTATGACAAACAACACCTCGACACGTGATGAAATCATCAATATGCTAAAAAAGCAAAAGCGCTTGACTGTAACCGAAATGGCAAGTCAATTAGGAATAACAGAAATGGCGGTTCGCCGTCATTTAAATACATTGGAACGCGACCATCTTGTTCAAACGACTCTCGTTCGCCAGGCAATGGGCAGACCGCTTAATGTCTACCATTTAACCGATTTAGGGGATGAACAGTTTCCGAGAAATTATTCAGGCATTACGGTTGAGTTTCTTAAAGACATTGAAGCTTTAAAGGGAGAGGAAACGGTGAATGAGCTCTTCAGCCGCCGTGAACACCGTTTAAATGATAAATATAAAGAACGATTAGAGCATAAATCGTTCGAGGAAAAAGTCGCGGAACTCGCCGCGATTCAAAATGAAGCAGGCTATATGGTCGATTGGGAGAAAAAAGACGACGGCACGTTTGAACTGAAAGAATATAACTGTCCGATTGCGATGGTTGCAAAAGAGTATCAACAAGCATGTTCCTGTGAATTATCTCTGTTTAAAAAAATGCTTGGCACGGACAATATTGAAAGAAAAATATGTCTCGCTAAAGGCGGCGACTATTGTCACTATATTATTAAAAGAAACGAAAAAGAAGCTTAAAACTTTGTCCCGATTTGGGCAAAGTTTTTTTGTTTAACGGTGAAACTTTTTTGTCGCTTGAGTCGTAATTGTATAATGAAAAAAGAAACAAAACCTTGAGGAGGATTTTTAAATGGGTTTATTTAAACGATTAAGAGATGTAACACTTTCAAATGTTTATGCGCTAATTGAAAAAGCGGAAGATCCTGTGAAAATGCTGGATCAATATATTCGTGACATGGTAGAAGATTTAGAAGATGCGGAAAAAGCTGTTGCTGCCCAAATTGCCCTTGAAAAGAAATTTAAACTGCAATATGAAGAACAGAAGGCGCTTGTTGAAAAACGTGCAGAACAAGCAGAGATGGCGGTTCAAGCAGAAAAGCTTGACCTTGCCCGCCGCGCTTTGGAAGATAAGAAAGCTGCAACGCAAAAAATGGAAGAGTTTAAAGCGGCTTATGAACAAAATAAAGCTACGGCGGAAACGCTTCGTCAAAAGCTTGATGAAATGAGAAAACAAGTGACGGAAATGAAAAACAAGCGGGAAACGCTTGTTGCCAGAGCGAATGCCGCAAAAGCACAAACGCAAATCAATAAATCAATGGCTGAATTTAACGCCGATTCTGCAATGTCGGGGCTAAAGAGAATGGAAGAAAAAGTATTGCAAATGGAAGCTCAAGCAGATGCCTCCAATGAGTTTTATGCAAAAGGGAAATCGCTTGATGATGAATTTGCTGAGTTAAACAAAGATAAAGATATTGAGGACGAACTTGCGGCTCTTATGCAAAAACACCAAAAATAGAAAAATAACGAAGAAAATCCTGTGTTCGCATAGGATTTTCTTTCAACTTTTTTTGCACGATTGGCTTATAATGTTTTTAAGGAGCATTCCTGTTAGAAGGTTTTCGGGGACTTGAACAAAAAGAGCCCTCTTGGTATGATGCGGGGTGTCAATCTGCTAGAATTGACCCCTAATTTGTTAACCAAGGAGGACTCCATATGGATTGTATAGAAAATCAAAAAATTAATCAAGTCACTGAAAAAACACTTGTCGTCGGTATCGACATTGCGAAGCGTACACATTTCGCTTGTTTTGTGGATGATCGTGGTCGTGTGCTTCAAAAATCATTCTCTGTATCCCAATCTCGGGATGGATTTGAGTCCTTCTATCAACGAATATTAAGGGCCATGAAGGATCATGACAAAACAGAAGTCTTAG
>NZ_KE387234.1:0-44587 GCF_000430745.1 Fictibacillus gelatini DSM 15865
ATGAAGGATTGCGCTTATTAGCGTTAGCATAGCAAAAAGAACTCTTGGAACGAGAGGGATAGCTCGGTCAGTTTTCGTTGGCTACTAAAAGCAACGATAAGTCGAGAAGCCCCCACTTCAAAAACCGTTAGGTTTTAAGTGGCGGGTAGTTCACTCAAACGATCACCTCCATTAAAATGATATGATACCATATTTACTATTTTATTTTAGATTGTACTCTGAATTCAAAAAAGCCTGAAGCTGGCTATTTACGGCCAATTTCAGGCTTTTTTATTGTGGGACTATTGATTCAATCACCGATCGTCCGGCTCATTCTATTTTTAATTTTCCCTCATGTTTTTGGCACTCAATCCAATTCTCTCGTTCTACTCGTTTTCTTTCTCCTTAGCCACCATAAAGCTCTAGCAGCAAGGAGGATCACGAGCGCCCCCAGGACCCCGATAAGGAGAGCATTGGGGGAATGGGAATCAGGGCTCTTTTTTTTTCCGGCGTCATAAGCTTTCTGAACATCTTGTCCTAAGAGCGTTGGAACGGTAACAAATGTATATCCTTTCGCACGCAATTGGTCAATGATTTGCGGCAATGCCTTCACCGTTTCAAAATTCCCTTCTGCATGGTAGCTATGCTGCAGAACGATGGCCCCCGGGCTCGCGCTTTTGTTCACTGTCGAAACAATCTTTTTGGCAGGCGCGCCGCTCCAATCGATCGTATCGATCGTCCAATTGATCGAATGGTAGCCTTGAGATTTCAGCCATGCGAGCTGCCCGTCTTTAATTTCGCCAAATGGCGGCCGAAACAAATTGGTTTTGAATCCTATCACTTTCTCAATTTGTGCGCTTGTGGAATCCACTTCTTTCATAAACTGCTGGTTGGTGAGCTCAGGCAAATGCGGGTGATCCCACGTATGGTTGCCAATCGCATGGCCCTCTTTGTAAATTCGCTTCAGCACGTTTGGATAATCTTTGGCCTGCTTCCCGATCACAAAGAAGGTCGCCTTCACATGCTTTTTCTTTAAGATATCCAAGATTTGCGGCGTGTAGTTGTTGTCCGGGCCGTCGTCAAACGTAAGGGCGATTCTTTTCTTGCTGGAATCCCCCATATAAACCATCCCGGCAGAATTCTTAGATGGCACATTTAGCTTTTGCCCTGGATTGATCCAATGAGGATCTTTGACTTGCGGGTTCGCCTGGATGAGTTCAGATTTAGAAACACCGAATTTTTCCGAAATTTTGCGGAAAGTGTCCCCGGCCTTCACGTTGTACGTATCGGGAATTTTTAATTGTTGTCCCCGGTTAAGTATGGTCGATTGCAATTGGTTCGCGTTTACCAGCTGATCAATGGATGTTCCATAATGATCGGAAATTTTCTTGAGGGTATCCCCTTGTTGAACGGTGTACGTTGCAGCCATTGCAAGATTTCCTTTCATGAGCAGGCAAACGAAGAACAATGCGATCCAACCGGCTGCTTTTTTAAACATGATGTCTCCCCCTCACAATACTTTGATTATAAAGATAAAATCAGAAGGCGACATCACAATTTAATTACAACTACTTTAATAAAATATAACAAAGAATATAAAAACGCTCTTCCTTATTGAATGGAAGAATGTCCTGGCTAGTATAGCGGAATAGGTAAAAAAGAATGTGGAGTGAATCAAATGAACAAAAAAGAGGAATTAAAGCGCATCATAGATAATTTACCTGACGAAAAGCTTCCGGATCCAATTGAATTTTTAAAATCACTTATTCCGGAAGATGATGAGCCATTAACTGATGAAGAATTGAAAGCAATTAAAGAAGCGGAAAAGCGTATAGCAAACGGAGAGTATACGACGTTAGAGGAATTGTTAAAAGATTTAGACGGGGATGATTGATGATGTATTCTTTGAAAATTGATAAAGAAGCAGCAAAATTTATAAAAAGGTTAGACAAATCGACTAGAAAACGAATGAAGGAAGCATTATTAGAAATTCAAGAAACACCTTATACAGAAGCTAAAAAATGATAACTGTTTTAGAAAGCGGGTTGGTGATTATCGAATCATTTACAAAGTTTACGACAACGAATTGGTTGTTAGTATAGTTAAAATAGGCAACCGTGGCGATATTTATAAATATCTGTAATATCCCTTCTCCTCATCTGAATATGATAACAGTCAGTTACCTCGCCCTTAAGATTCACTTTCAGTTGAGCTTTTTTACCCAATAATTTCAATGGCTGGTCGTAAATACGAAAACATTAAATTAAAATAATCAGGTAGGGCATTTAAATGTCTCGCCTATTTCTGCCATCCAAAGCCTAACGAAACTTCTAACTTATAATGTATAATCTCTTTCGGCAATTCGAATACGATTTTAGCAGTCTTAGAGATGTTAGGGTTTACTTTTTGCAAGAAGAATCCGACGTCCCGACCGTTTAAGTACATATCCAGTTCTGCAGAAGAGTCATATTTACTTCCATATGCCAAAACACGGAACATTTCTCCATCAACCATTCGTGCTTTTTTATCACCATTTTTAATGGTAACTTCCACTACAGCAAATTTACCGTCAGTCGTTTTATCACCAAGAACATTCGTTAGTTTATTGGATTCATTTACGCCTTTAACTTTGTAAGCTAATTTCCCTACTTTAACCTCTTGGCTGATTCCGAATTCCCTTTTTCTTTTTTTGGAGCTTCTTTTTTAGCCGGACTTGCTGGTTCAGATTTTTCTTTATCTTTTGCAGAATCTCTGCCACTTTCACCGTTAGCCGCTGCTACTACGATAATAACGATTAACCAAAACCACCATTTCTTGTAGATAAGCTTTTAACTTTATCGAATATCTCTGAAAGCAAATTATTAAATAATATAAAATGACTTTGATAATTTCCACTAATGCAACTTTCCCCTGAGTATTCTTGAGGTATTTTTAAAAAACAATTTATAATGCTTGTCTAATACAATTCCTCAATCACTAATACATTTTCCACAAAAGCAGGAATAAAGTCTCATCATATTGAAATAATGCATTATATTAATAGTGGGGGGATTATAGAATGAAAAAATCGGAAATTGGAGTTCGTACTTTAGATATCCAATCGGGTCTATATAAATATCAAGACGCTTTAATTGATTTGAAACTTAGAAAAACCATACTCATAGGAAAAGCCGCAAGTTTGGCATCTCATCTAAGAGGAGTACAAGTTATTGAAAACTTCGAAGGACTAATTACACTTGCTTCAAAACTAGGTATTTCTGCGATCGAATTAGAAAAGGTTTTGGAGATTTTAGATGATATTAGATATATAAATATTATTGGTTCCAAAGACCAACCTGACAGAATCGAAGTTTTACTTAGTAAATTCCAAACTACTTATGAAAGACTTGGAGAGAAGTGGGAAACACATAAACCAGCTGAATTTGAACAAAAAATGGTTCAAATGATTAATGAACTTTCTAAAGGCGTAAAATTAATTAATAGCTTGACCGATCAATACGATCTTAGCGAACAAGAATTTGATGCTTTAATGGATATAGGCTCACAAGGAGGATTAATCAACACTTTTGAGGGAACAAGGTCCGGTGAAAAAGTTTTGTATTCACCAATTTATATGGAGGAAAATCCCGAACAAGTGATAAATTTAATTTCTAAGTATAGTGAAGCCGAAGTTTCGCAAACCTTAAACTTACTTACAGCAATGCCCGGCTATCCGGTCTTTAAACTGAATAACATTAACAATATGTTGTTACTTGAATTAATGAACAGTAACATCTATCAAACCCCTGCAATAACTGCCTCAGGAGGAACTGTTAATTTTTTGTTCAGCCCTTTTACAGAAGCACAAGAACGACAAATGTTGAAACACGCTCGATTCGTTGTTGCGGCAGTTAGATATGGTGAAAGATTCTCAAGGTATTCAAATTTACACTCGCCTTTAAAATTTATAAACTCACTCTTGGATAGAGGTTATATTGGTCAAACACCTCATACTGATATCGAGGCACAATATGGGGTTTTGCGGGATTGTGGTTTAGGGAGAATTGAAGAAGTTTTTCAAGGTCGATTTCGCTTCTTTTTAGCTGACACGGATTATGCAAAAGATGTGGTTCGTTTAGCAAAAAAAATCCTATTTACTCAAACTGATTTTGATCCTGAAATGAGTAGAGGAATTGTAAATGAAGCTTGGGATTTAAGAAAAAATTTATCTACGTATCAATTTAATGACTATATACCAAATTTAAGGAATATTAAGAACATTAACAAAACCCTTGAGGAAAAGAAGGAACTTCGCAAGTCTTCAAGGTCACAAAAAGTTATTAATTCAGTTTTGAATCTTTTATTTACTGAGGGGGAGCCAAATGTCTTCTAAGGATAAAGATTTTGAATATAAACATCGATTTCAAAAAGTATTATGGAAAATGGGCTTTTGGACAAGGATAGAAGTTCCGGTTCTTGCCTATTCTATTGATACCTATATAGATAACTTAAAAAAACATGATTTAACAGATATAGATGTATATGGTGAACATATAAATCTCGATTTTTCTATAAATAAATATATTACCGATTGTAAATCTGGCAGGAATGTAAAAAATACAGAAAGAGTATTTTGGTTACGTGGGGTTATGGATTACACACAAGCGAATAAAGGTTTTTTGGTTAAGAAGGGAATTTCTTCAAATATTAGGTTGATACTAGACAAGTTAAATATTTATGCAATTGATAATACCAATCTTAATGAACTTGAAAAATTATATGATACTAAGGAAATAAGTGAAGTCTTTTCAGTGGAATATTATCAAGAAAGAGAGAAGATCGTAAACTCATTAAGTGTTGAATACAAAAAAATTTACCAATTTCTAAGCCAAAGATATTGGTATAATCCAAGTCATTTGAATTTAGCCGTACTTTTAACTATGCTTAGAAAAGGCGAATTTTATAGAAAGTTTTCCCAGGATGATAAGACACATTTATTTTTATTGTTAGAAATTGTAATATTATTAAGTAGAATTTTGTTCGAATGTTGTAACTACGTTCTTCATAGAAATATTGCAGACATACCTCAAGCAGTTTTGGAGTTTACACATGGAGGAGTAAATGGTCTTAACAACAAAAAGAACATCATACGGGAAGTTCAAAATATTATTATTAAACTTTATCCAGATGAAAATGTTAAGGTTGATGATAATGAAATTAAACCTTTTTACTATAAGTCACTAACTGAACTTATTGCAACTTTACTCACGGAACCAGCTATGTCCAAAGACATTATTCGTTATTTAGAAATTTTTCAGCATGAAATCATTACTGGGAAATCCTATGACCTTCAGAACATCTTTGGAGCTACATTTTCTAATGTTACACTAAAACTTTCTAAAGATATTGTTAGATTTTATGCCAGTGCAACAAAAGTAGATCAAAGTATTTTCAAATCAATTTTAAATAAATAATTAAGACCTCCGAACGATCTCACGACCTTTAAAGGCAGCTTATTGTCTGATTCACATTTTATTAATAACCTGAATCCGTGACTTATTGTTGATCTCTATTTAGAAATAATATTTTATCAACTTAATCGAAATAATTTATTTTATAAAATAATAAATCCTTTTTTAAAAAAGACATAGGAAAGCTAACCTCTGATAATTTGTAAAACCTGGTGTCACGTTTTTGGAATGATCAATCTTTATGTATCGATTAAAAGGCTTGGTAAATTCTTTTGAAAGAAGGAATCTACCGATTTCCCGTTCCTATTTTAAATCATGGATTCAGGTTAAATTTTTAATACCAATTTTTGAAATTAAAGTGAAAGAGTGCTACTCCCATTACTGCGAGCAGCACCCTTCCTATTAATGAACCTTCATATATATTTTTCTTATTCTAGTTTCCGGCTTTGTCTTTAGGTAGATAATCAGTATTTTTCCTTTATTCTGTGCTTTGATTTTCACTTTGAATTTCCATTTGAATCGGCTGTTGCCTGCCATAATTTTGTTTTACCAAATACCATAAACTGTTGTTTTTTAACCTTTCCGTAATCGTTTTATTTCCTAAAGCAAATATTAGTTTTTACCCAATTTATTTGCTTTTGTTAGCTGAAAATATCCTAAAATCTTGATACGTTAAATTAGTTTTTAGTTTGGTATCTTTTAATAAATCTTGTCTAATTGCTATCATTAATTCACCGAGTATTTTTTCTTTATTTTCACTTGTAAATGAATCAGTCTTAACAGCTTCAAGAAACTCGTCTAATTTTTTTATAATATTATCGGGACAATATAACCAACATAAATTTACTTGGTCCAGGAAATTTGTTATTAGAGTTGTATCACTTGAATCAACGTAGAAACCTTTAATACTCCTGATCAGTTCAGCATATCGTTCTTCTTTTCTTTTGAAGCTTTCTTGTTTTCGTTTACTTCTTTCATTTAGTACCCATGTAATAAAACCAGCGACCACCGATAAAACCGTTATAATTATCGATAAGTACTCTTTCATAAAATTAAATGCCCCTTCCTAGCCTGTGTACAAAAAGTATATTTTTATGATTACGAGATTTTTGTTCTCACAGACTCAACTTGCTTCAAAACATCATTTTTCAACGATTCAATAGCCTGCTCACTTTTCTCCATGCTATCTTCCTTCACCCCGAAGTAGAACTTGATCTTTGGCTCGGTGCCGGATGGGCGGAGGCAGAACCAGGATTCGTCGTCTAAAATGTATTTTAGGACGTTGGATGTTGGGAGGTCGATTGGTTCGGTTGTTCCCTGGGCCACATTCGTTCGTTTGCTGACTATATAGTCCTCGATAGTAGCGACTTTTTTCCCGGCGATTCCCAAAGGCGGATTTTCGCGGAAGGAGGACATGATGTGGTTGATTTCCTCGGCTCCTTGCATTCCTTTTAACGTTAAGGAAACAAGGTCTTCCTTGTAAAAGCCGTACTTTTCAAAGACTTCATGCAAGGCTTCGTACAATGTCCTTCCGCGTGATTTATAATAGGCGGCCACTTCTGCCGCAAGCAAACAAGATTGGACGGCGTCTTTGTCACGGACGAAATCGCCGATCAAATAGCCGTAGCTTTCTTCATAGCCAAACAGGAAGGTATGCTCACCCGTTTGTTCATACTGCCCGATTTTCTCTCCGATAAATTTAAAGCCCGTCAATGTGTCAACCGTCACCAAGCCATAGTGTTCGGCGATCTTACGGCCAATTTCCGACGTTACGATCGTTTTCAAGACAACGCCGTTTGCCGGAAGAGTTCCTTTTTTCTTTTTTTGCGACAAGATGTAATCGAGCATCAATGCCCCGGTCTGGTTTCCTGTCAGAACAACATACTCTCCTTCAAGATTCTTTGTTGCCACTCCAACACGGTCAGCATCAGGGTCTGTTCCAATTAAAATATCAGCGCCGATTTCCTTTCCGTAACGAATGGCCCATTCAAACGCAGCATGCTCTTCCGGGTTTGGCGACTTCACCGTTGAAAAGTTCGGATCCGGCTTCTCCTGCTCGGCCACGATAGTCACATTCGTAAATCCTGCTGCTTTTAATCCGTTACGAACAGGATGATTGGCTGTCCCGTGCAGCGGGGTAAAGACGATTTTCACATCAGCGGCATGCTTCTCTAACAGTTCTTGATTTTGCACAATCGTCTTTAATTGCTCGATATACGCGCGATCCACTTTTTCACCGATAAATGTTAAAAGCCCGTTCTTTACCAGCTCTTCCTTATCCGCCACTTCAATCGTCAATTCGTTTTCAACCTCATTTACCTTGGCAATCAACCGATCGGCAAACTCCGGCGTCAATTGACCGCCATCCGGACCGTATACTTTGTAGCCGTTATATTCCGGCGGATTATGGCTTGCCGTAATGACAATCCCGGCAAAACAGTGAAGGTAGCGAACGGCAAACGACAATTCAGGCGTCGGGCGCAACGATTCAAAGACGTACGTTTGAATGCCATGTTTCCCGAGCGTCAATGCCGCCTCTAACGCAAACTCCGGGGACTTATGGCGGGAATCGTAGGCAATCGCGACACCGCGAACTTTCGCCTCCTCCCCATGTTCTTCAATGTAACGCGCCAGTCCTTCAGACGCCTTGCGAATCGTATAGACATTCAACCGGTTGGTTCCTGGGCCAATCTCCCCGCGCATCCCGCCTGTGCCGAACTCTAACGTTTTATAAAAACAATCTTCCAACTGTTTCTCGTCATGCGAAAGAGCGTTTAATTGTTCCTTGACTTCATGATCCAATTCAGCCCATTCATTCCAGCGTTGATAGTCTTCTTTCCAACTCATGATCGTTCCCCCTAAAAAAGATTCAGGCCCGCTATCAGCCTGAATATCAATCTAAATCTCTATATATCTATTAAAAAATCCTGAAAGGGGTTGTGCGTTCGCTTACGCTTTCGTTTTTACAAGCCCTTTCTCTTCTTCGTATCCATTCAAATTTTGGCTTTGCCAGCGCCATGCATCGCGTAGCATTTCTTCCAGATCTCGTTCAGCTACCCAGCCGAGCTTTTCTCTTGCCTTCATTGGATCCGCATAGCTTACAGCAATATCCCCCGGTCTCCGTTCCACCATTTCATACGGGATATTCTTGCCAGACACTTTTTCAAAGGTGTGAACGACCTCAAGCACGCTGTAGCCTCTTCCTGTCCCAAGGTTATACGCATCGACACCAGTTGTCGTCAAGATGTGATCAAGCGCCTTTAAGTGGCCTAATGCGAGATCGACAACATGAATGTAGTCCCTTACCCCAGTTCCGTCCGGCGTCGGGTAATCATTGCCGAATACATTCAATTTCGCAAGCTTGCCAACAGCCACCTGTGTAATGTACGGTGTCAAGTTATTCGGAATGCCGTTCGGGTCTTCCCCAATCAGCCCGCTTTCATGAGCACCAACCGGATTAAAGTAACGCAAGAGAGCAATGCTCCAGTCGTTGTCCGATATGTAAAGATCCCGGAAAATCTCTTCAAGCATCAACTTCGTCCGTCCATACGGGTTCGTGGCCCCGAGCGGGCTGTCTTCTGTTAGCGGCACAGACTTCGCCAGACCGTACACCGTAGCCGATGAACTGAAGACCATCTTCTTCACGCCAAACTCCTGCATGACGTCACAAAGCGTCAACGTGCCGGTAATGTTGTTATGGTAATAGCGAAGCGGAACTGTGACGGATTCACCAACCGCCTTCAGCCCGGCAAAATGGACCACTGCTTCAATATCATTATCGGCAAAAACAGCAGCAAGCCCTTCCCGGTCAAGAAGATCTACTTCATAAAACTTCAGGTCTTTGCCGGTAATCTGCTTGACACGATGTAATGCCTCGGGCTTGCTGTTAGAGAGATTATCAACAACAACAACCTCAAACCCTGCATTTAATAATTCTACGCATGTGTGACTTCCTATGTATCCGGCTCCGCCGGTGACGAGTATTGCCATGTTGATTCCTCCAAATTTATAATAGTGAAAAGCAATTTAAAAATTACCAAAAATTACACTTGGATTATATTATAACTCATGATATTATGCTCATATGTTTTTGAAATCTACCTCTTACAAGGAGGAGATTACAATGAACAATGATATATTTTATACATTATTTTTTGCAATGTTTATTATTGTAGTTCTAATTATTGTGTTTCAATAGTTAGTAATAGTAACAATTTATTTTCCAAAAAATACAATATTATCTTAATTAAGGGATTATTACTTCAAAAACCAATATTTTAGGTAGAGATTCAAAAACTGTTTTTTAAAGGGATTGTATCCCTTTAAAAAACAGTATAAGTAAATTAAATAAAAATTTTTTTATTAAAACAATACTTTTGAACTCTTTTCTTTTTTCCTGTTGCCCTTCCCTTAGTTGTTTCTAGTACAACCTAGACAACTGATAACTTTAGCATCTAAACCTAGGTTTATTAAAAAAATTCTCCAAAAGAACGCAAAATTATATATGTTGATTAACTGCTATACAGTAATTCATTAAGTTAACTTAAATAATCCCTGTGGTAAATTAAACTATTCCTTATTATTTTACATAATACTCGCAGTACCAATCCGCAAACTTCTGCAATCCTTCTTCAATCGAAGTCTTAGGTTTAAATCCTACGGCTTCCTGCAAGCGATCGGTTGATGCGTAAGTAGCCGGTACATCTCCAGGTTTGATCGGTTCAAAGATTTTTTCAAATACTACTTCTTTCCCAAGAGCATTACTTAAGGCTTTTTCTAAGGTTTCAATAAAGACCATTAGTTTCTCCGGACTGTTATTTCCGATGTTATAGACAGTATGTGGGACTGAATCGGCTAAAGGAGGCTTCCCTATAAGACGCTCAATTCCCTCCACAATATCATCGATATATGTAAAATCGCGATACAGGTCATTTTCAAAATCGCCGTTGTTAAAAATCTTAATCGGTTCCCCGGCAAAATATTTATCGGCAAATCCAAAGTAAGCCATGTCAGGCCGTCCCATTGGACCATAGACCGTAAAAAACCGAAGTCCGGTCGCTGGTATTTTATAAAGATGGCTGTATGTATAAGCCATCAATTCATTTGATTTCTTGGTTGATGCATAAAGTGACACCGGATGATCTACAAAATCAGTCTCTTCAAATGGAACTTTTTTATTCGCTCCATAAACAGAACTTGATGACGCATAGACGAGATGTTCAACAGGATGGTGCCTGCATGCTTCAAGAATATTGTAGAAACCAATTATATTACTTTGAATGTAAACATCTGGATTCTCAATTGAGTATCTAACCCCGGCCTGCGCTGCCAGATTGACCACAACATTAGGCTTGTACTGTTCGAAGACTTTTGTGATTGTTGGCTTATCTGAAATATCACCTTTAATGAAGGTAAAGTTTGAATAGGGCTTAAGTTTTTCTAAACGGGCATATTTTAGATTGACGTCATAGTAGTCATTTATATTATCAATACCTATTACGTTGCAACCTTGTTCTAGTAGTTTTCTAGATAAGAAAAACCCAATAAAACCGGCTGCTCCAGTGATCAGATATGTCTTTTTAGGATCCAACGGTTTGTAATTCAAGATTTTTCGACTCCTTTAGCCCTTCTCTAACTACAGGTTTTCTCCCAATTGAGTGATATTCAACCCCAGCTTCTTGCATTTCATGAACACTGTAAATGTTTCTTCCATCATATACTAATGGTGTTCTCATCAACTTCTTATACGTTTCAGGCGAGACTGCCTTTACCTCTCCCCATTCTGTAAAGATGAAGCAGACATTTGCCCGCTCTAAAGCTTCCTCAATACTCGAAACATAGGTTATACTTCCGTTGCCATTTTTACCTTCAGGATACAATCTGGCAAAGTTCTCTTTACCAACAGGGTCATACGCAAAGATATCAGCGCCTTGCTCTAATAATAAAGGAACATTTTCTAACGATGGTGCCTCTCTTAAGTCATCCGTTCCAGGCTTAAACGTTAATCCTAGTATAGCTACCTTTAAACCATTGAAGGTAATCAGACGTTGCCTTGCTTTTTTATAAAGCATTGTCTTTTGTTTTTTGTTTACATCGATTGCAGCTTTGACCGTTTTTAATTCATAACCATGCTGTCTTGCAAGATACTCCAATGCTTTTGTATCTTTAGGGAAGCATGAACCTCCAAAACCGATCCCTGCATTTAAAAACTTGCTTCCGATACGGTCATCAAAACTCATCCCTTTAGCAACATCCTGAATATCCGCTCCGACCAGCTCACAAAGATTCGCAATATCGTTCATATACGATATTTTAAGGGCCAGGAAATCATTCGAGGCATACTTAATCATCTCCGCGGATCTTCTATTCACCGAAACGATTGGTAAATGAAACGGCTCATAAATCTTCATCAACATTTCTTCTGCCCATTTGCTTTCCGTACCGATAATTATCCGTTGGGCATGCAATGTATCATGTACGGCAGAACCCTGGGCTAAAAATTCCGGGTTCGAAGCCACTTCTACTTTTACATCATTGACTAAAAAGTCTTGAATAAACTGCTCTACTTTATCATTCGTTCCTACTGGGACCGTCGATTTTACAACAACAAGACAATCCTTTTCTACGCTTTCGGCGATTTGCCTTGCAACGGTTGCAATGTAGGAAAGATTAGCAGATCCATCTGGTTGTTCTGGAGTTCCTACACCTATGAAAATTGCATCGGCATCCTTGTAAGCCGATTTATAGTCAGTTGTATAATCAATTCTTCCTGCTGAATAATTCTTCTGCATTAACCCTTCCAAATCAGTCTCATATATGGGAGACACTCCAGATTTCATTAAATTTACTTTAGTTTCATCAATATCAACACAGGTTACTTGATGACCCACTTCGGCAAAACATACACCAGCCACTAGGCCGACATAGCCTGTTCCTGCTACTGCTATTTTTAACATGTTAAAACCCTCCTTTCCTTTAAATGCAAGTTATATACTATACTGTTTTTCAAAATATTTTTGATACTTCCCACTAATAACTTGCTCCCACCATTCTTTGTTATCAAGATACCATTGAATAGTTTGAGCAATTCCCGTTTCAAATGTATATTTTGGTTTCCAACCAAGTTTCTCCAATTTAGTAGGATCAATCGCATAACGTTTATCGTGCCCAAGGCGATCTGCTACAAATTCTATTAACTCTTCTGATTTTCCTAATACATTAATTATTGTTTTCACAACTTCTAAATTGGTTCGTTCATTATGCCCGCCAACATTATATACCTCTCCAATTACACCCTCATGCATAACTAAATCAATTGCAGCACAATGGTCAAAAACATGTAACCAATCACGAATGTTTTTTCCATCTCCATATATAGGAACCTTTTGTTCATTTAATACACGGGAAATTGTTAATGGGATTAACTTTTCAGGAAAATGATACGGTCCATAATTATTGGAACAACGAGTAATATTAACAGGTAAACCGTATGTTTCATGATAGGCGCGAACTAATAAATCTGAAGAAGCCTTACTTGCACTGTACGGGCTATTGGGCTGTAATGGAGTTTCTTCTGTAAAAAATGTTGTTGGATCAAAATCAAGTTCTCCATAGACTTCATCTGTGGATACATGGATAAATTTGGTAATACCTGTTAGTTTAGCAGCATCCAATAAAACTTGTGTTCCAAGTACATTCGTTCGTACAAATACTCCCGGGTCCGTAATCGAGCGGTCAACATGACTTTCTGCCGCAAAATGAACAACATAATCAAACTTTTCTTTTTCAAATAGAGCAAGAATTGTTTCACGATCTGCGATATCTGCTCTTATAAAAAAGTAATTTTTCTTGTCTTCTATTTCTTTATGTTTCGTTAAATCACCTGCATACGTTAGTAAATCTAAGTTATAAATATCATACTCAAGATACTTATTCACCATATATTGAACAAAGTTACCGCCAATAAACCCAGCTCCACCGGTAATCAATATTTTTTTTCTCATTCTTTCACCTCTTTAAGCTCTCTTAAATAACGTTTTACTGCATCTTGCCATTTTGGTAATGGACTAAACCCATTCTCTATTAATTTTTGCTGGGACATACGGGAATTCTTTGGACGTACTGCACGAGTTGGATATTCTTCCGTATTTATCGTATTTACTTTTATACGTTTACCCGATTGTTGAAAAATTTCTTTTGCAAACTCTGCCCAACTACAAAATCCTTCATTGGAAACGTGATAGATTCCATACTTACTAGTTTGGATCATATTCAATAATAATTTGGATAAATCATGAGTGTATGTTGGTGAGCCAAATTGATCTCCTACTATGTTTAGTTCGTTTCGTGTTTCTGCCAATCGAAGCATTGTTTTAACAAAGTTATTTCCATTTATACCGAATACCCAGGATATACGTACAATGAACCAATCTGTCAAAAGCGATTCTACGATTTTTTCCCCTTCATATTTTGTTAGTCCGTAATACCCTATTGGGTTAGGTGTATTCGCCTCCGT
Source organism: Fictibacillus gelatini DSM 15865 (assembly GCF_000430745.1). Taxonomy (GTDB): domain Bacteria; phylum Bacillota; class Bacilli; order Bacillales; family Fictibacillaceae; genus Fictibacillus_A; species Fictibacillus_A gelatini. Next base: position 13,945 of record NZ_KE387234.1, read on the forward strand.
AAAAGGAATGTCCCCTTTTCCATCAAAAACATAATCCGTACTAATATACATAAACTTAGCATTTATCTTCTTTGCAGCTTTAGCTAAATAACTTGTACCATCCACATTTACTTTCCAGCAGTTTTCTTTATCATCTTCCGCTTTATCAACAGCAGTGTATGCTGCACAATGGATAATAGCATTTGGTTTTATTTCGTTAACATAATCATTAACAGCTTTTTCATCTTTAACATCTAAATCTCGGGAACCAACTCCAATCATATCTAATCCCCGATCTAAACCTTCTTTTACAACATCAAAACCGAGTTGCCCTGTATAACCTGTTACTAAGATTTTCATTTATCTTTCCCCATATATAAAATTATTCTCTGCATTTTCTAAAAGAGGAGTTTTTTTATCTTTTTCGGATAATACAGGTGTAATTTGAATTGGCCATTCTATCCCAATAGCGGGATCGTTCCAAATAATTCCTCGATCATATTCAGGAGCATATAACTCATCCACTTTATATTGAACTTCTACATCATCAGTTAATGTCATAAAACCATGGGCAAACCCTTTAGGGATTAATAATTGCTTTTTATTTTCCGCACTTAATTCAATTCCAAACCATTTTCCATAGGTAGGACTACCTTTTCGAATATCAACAGCTACATCAAAAATTTTACCACGTGTACAACGAATAAGTTTGGATTGAGCTTTCGGATTTAATTGATAATGCAAGCCACGTAATGTTCCCTTTGTTTCAGAAAAAGATTGATTATCCTGAACAAAAGTTAATTCAATTCCCGCATTTTTAAACTTTACTTCACTATATGTTTCCATGAACCAACCACGGTGGTCACCAAATACAACCGGTTCAATTATAACTACACCTTCTAATTCAGTCTTTGTCACTTTCATGCTATTCCCACTTTCTCGTTTAATACTGAATTTCTCCGTTTGCAACTTTCATTAAGTATTGCCCATAGCCAGTTTTGTCGAGCCTTTCTCCGCAATTCCATAATTCTTCTTTTGTTATCCAACCGTTAATATAGGCAATTTCCTCAGGAGCACAAATTTTTATCCCCTGATGCTCTTCAACGGTTCGAACAAAGTTTGTTGCATCAACTAAACTTTGATGGGTACCAGTATCTAACCAAGTAAACCCACGTCCGAGTAGTTCAACTTCTAATTCTCCAAGGTTTAAGTAGGCTTCATTAACTGAAGTTATTTCTAATTCCCCCCGAGCAGAAGGTTTGACATTTTTCGCTATCTCAATTACACGATTATCATAAAAATATAGACCTGTGATTGCATAATTAGACTTTGGAATTTTTGGTTTCTCTTCAACACTTAACACTGTTCCATTTTTATCAAACTCAACAACGCCAAAACGTTCTGGGTCTTGAACATGGTAGCCGAATACTGTCGCACCACGTTCTTTATTTGCAGCACGTTGTAATATTTTTCTCAAACCACTACCGTAATAAATATTATCTCCTAAAATCATTGCAACGGAATCATCACCAATAAACTCTTCACCTAAAATAAAAGCCTGGGCTAACCCATCGGGACTTGGTTGGACTTTATATTGTAGTGATATTCCGAATTGTGACCCATCACCTAATAGATTTTTGAATCTAGGTGTATCGTCTGGTGTTGAAATAATTAATATCTCAAATATTCCCGCTAACATTAATGTTGATAATGGATAATAAATCATTGGTTTGTCATAAATAGGTAGTAATTGTTTGCTGGTTACCATTGTTAAAGGGTATAATCGTGTACCACTTCCTCCAGCTAAAATAATTCCTTTCATAATTAATCCCTTTCTGCCTTATTATAATTTTGTTTATTTAAACTATAACTTTAAGCGATTGCATTAACAAAATGATTTATAGTTTAGTTAAGTTGTAAAAATAATTTCAATAATGAATATTCCTTATTATAAATTTTACAAATCGGCAATATTACCTTTTCACCTTTTTTCCAATTTATAGGTTTAATTCTTCTTACCCAAACAGAGCTATATTGTTAGTCATTCTTAAGGAGTATTTTAAAACCTACGATTTAGACCATTTCTTCAAGTCCTATTTTTCCTACTAAATCAATTCTATAGAAATATAATAGATAATTAGTTTTTGAATTTCAGCCACTTCCAACTTATACCATAAAGTTTATGCATTAAATGTAATAACCAATTTGTATTATTCCCTTATTAATCCACTAATTTTTGAATATTATCCCAACAAAGAATAGACAAACCAAGCTGTAAGGATTGCCGCTAAATTTTTTAACATTTAAGTAAAACATCTTTTATAAGTATTTTTGATACAAACTTTTCTGCAAAAGCTCAGCTAAAATCTACAAGCATAACAATCGATATTATAGTAATTAATTAAAAAATTAAGTAAAATATTCAGTTACACTGATATTATTTTTTTCGTAATGTCTTATCTTTTATAGTATTTATAATTGGTGACCGTTAAAGGTAATATTTGCATTTATTTTATTATTACCCAAAATATGCATATCATCTCTTATTTCTGTTTGGCTTAATATGTTTATATCTACAGAGTTGTTTGATCCTGATAACCGGTTTAAAACTATCTGAATTCCCGAACCCCTATTATTATTTATAATAGGGTTGACAAGCAATATTTTTTCTAGGAACTCGTTACTATTATTAGGTTCAAAATCTATTCCTGATTGAGGAGGTTTCCCGTTTGTATTTATAAGTGTGGGATTGATTATTTTTAGATTCTTTACTGAAATAACAGACATCCCCTGCCTCCTATTATTATCACAAATAGGATTTACTATAGTTACATTTTCGCTATAGCTTCTATGTTTAGTAGATCCTATATATATTCCATCCCCCCAGCAATTTTTTATATCAGCTCCCTCTATATAAATATTTTGAGATCCTAAAATACTAATTCCAAATCCCCATTCCCCTTCAGTCCCTTTATGTTGATATCTGTCTCCAATTATTTCCACTTCACCAATTAAAGATGCATTTTTTGTATCCTCAATCTTAATAACAGCGTAATATTCCAAATTGTTGGGTATCACTTTCAAAATAGTCCTGTCTGAGAAATTTAGAGTGACATTATCTTTTATGACAATTGACTTTTCAGCGTCTATTAAATAAATACCTTTTGGGAAGTATACCGTTCCACCGCCACTTTGATTAACTATATCAATAGCTTTTTGGATATTCTCCGTTGAATCTGTCTTCCCATCTCCTTTGGCTCCAAATGAAGTGACATTCACTGAGTTTAATTGAACAGTGGATACTGTATTTTTAGGTTTATCTTTAATCCTTATTAAAAAGTATAAACACAGCACAAATATAATTATAATGCTAAGTATACTTATTTTTTTAATTTTCATATAATAAACCTTATTCCCCCTTCGGTACAGACGTATTTTTTACATGCAAATTACTCTACTTAATATCTAAATACTAATTAGGGGCAACTTACAGCAGGACTTAACTTCGTCCCAATTTATAAATATATGCTCAATATCTTCCTCAATAAGCTTAGAGCCAGTTTGTACCTCTATAAACTCCAAGTCGGTAGTTGCCTTTATACCATGTTTAGATCCTGCAGTAATAAGAAGAACATCCCCGGGTTTTACCAAACGGATCTCATCATCTAAAGCGAATTCACCTTCCCCTTTAATAATTGTCCACACTTCACTTCGGGCATAATGCTTTTGGTAGCTTAAGTTATTTCCTGCCTTAACAAAAATTTTCTTTGTTAAAACTTCATTTTCTTCTTCTTTGGTATAATCAAGTACTTTATACCAACCCCAACGATGCTCCTCATACATTGGGCGTTGTTTAAAATCTTTTAGTACCTCTTTTATTCTTGGACTGGCTTCCTTATCAGTTACTAAAATTCCGTCAGGACTTGCTGCAATAACAGCATTTTTTATACCTAATACGATAATTGGAATTTCTAACTCATTTACTAAATGAGTATTAGTAGAATCATCGCTTATAATACCTCTTCCAATTTGATTTGTAGCCATTTCTTCAGTTAGCGTATTCCAAGTGCCAATATCCTTCCAATCTTTATTGTATGGAAGTGCTACTATTTTATCAGCCTTTTCGACTACTGCATAATCAAAGCTAGTATTTTCCAGTTTATGGTAATTATTTAATAATTCTTCATACTGAATAGGTAAACCCTTAATCTCCAATGGAGAAATAATATACTCGAGTTTAAAAGCAAACACTCCACAATTCCATAATGCATTTTGATCCATTAATTCCCTAGCTTCAGATTCTGACGGTTTTTCTTTGAAATGACTAACCTGCATATACTCATATTCAGTTTCTTCTAATGGAACCATATAACCATACTTTTCCGAAGGATGAGTAGGTTTTACTCCTATTAATCCAAGGTCAGCATTAGAGGTTTTTAATGTATTTTCCAGATTCATTATTTTTTTAAAAAAGCTAATATCGACAAAAGGATCAACTGGAAGAACACCTATTACTTCTTTCAAGGAAATATTCTTTACAGAGTATAGATAAGTGGCTGCTAAAACAATAGCTGGAAATGTATCCCGGCGTTCAGGTTCAATAATTAAAGGAATATCATTACCTATTTGACTTTGAATCATTTCTACTTGTGATTTACTTGTAGCTATCACAGTTGATTCGTTTAACTGTAATTTTTTTAATTGCCTCCAGACTCTTTGAACCATCGATTCCAATTTACCGTTATTTTCCATAAATTTCAAAAACTGCTTTGATCTAGAATCATTTGATAATGGCCACAGACGTTTTCCGGAACCACCCGATAATAAGATTAAATTCATTTCATATACTCCTATCTTAATTTAGTAAAGAATTTAATACTTTTGTAAAAAAGCTAATTGGGATAAAGCTCTTCTTAATAAACCCGGTTCTGGCTTATTTTAAAGCTACGTACCTTTTTGATCCTTCATTAAATACTCAAAGCAATTCTTGACATTCTTAACCCAATTTAATCTCTCTAAATAAAACAGTCGTGCACCTCCACTTAGTTTTTGGTAAAAGGTGGCATCACGAACTTTTACTAGCGCATTTTTTATCTCTTCGTTAGTTGAACATACTATGCCTGAATGCTCTTGATCTACAAATTCAACCAATCCAGGGACATTTGAAGTAATAACTGGTTTGCCAAAATAATAGGCAATAGGAATTACCCCGCTTTGAGAGGCTTCGATATAGGGCAAAACTACAACCAACGAGTACTTAAACAAGTACAACATTTCACTATCTGATATAAATCTATTAATTAAAACGATATTTTTATTACTTTGAATAAGCTTAATTTCTTCTAATTCCAATTCGCCTCCCCCTGCTATTACAAGCAAAGGAGTTTCTCCTGTTGATATCGAATTATAAGCTTTAAGTAAATTCTTAACCCCCTTATATTTGCTAATACGGCCGAAAAATAGGTAATAGCCTTCCTTTATTTTTTCTCCAAATTCAATAGGTTTAGCTATTTCGACTTTCGGCACATGAGGGCCAAGAGGCATCCAAGTAGCCTTTTTTAAATAAGTAGGGTAATAGCTTTGAAAAAGTCTATAACTGTTTTCAGATAATAAAACGATTTGATCTACCAGCTTTATTGCCTTTTTAAACATTCTCTTTTTAAGAAGCTGTTTTAAAAACTCATTTATCTCAAACCTTGCAGGGTGTGGCGTGACATCGTGAACATACATCGAAGTTGCAATTTTTTTACCAAGCGACAATAATACCTGAGTGGAAATAATGGTATCATCACAAAAAACCACTAAGTTCGGATTTAATTTTTCAATTTCTGTTGCAATTTTTTCACAAGATTTGCTTCGAATAATTTTTTTTTCTTTTTTAAACTTTTTAATCAAATCGGATGGATGATCTTGGTTTTTCACATTGGCATTGGAGGGCACAAAAAGGATCGGTGTATATCCGAGCATTAAGAAAACTTCATGTAATTGCATTGAAAACTGCAATATTCCTCCTTGAAAGTTTGCTGTAAAAAGAACAACTTTCTTTGCATTTGATTTTAATTCTTTGTAATATTTATTATTCTCCACTTTTATTCCCCCTTACCAATTTCCTATTCAAAAAAAAACATTTATTTGTTTATTGCTTTCACTCTAGTTTTTAATTTATATAAAAGAAACATATACACCCAGAAAACACCCCATAAGGATTGGTATTTAGTCACATTTAAAAAGAACGATAGATAGAGCATTGCAATTATAAGGCTATTTATGATCAAATTATATCTATAAGTTTGCTGTCCATTATTATGAACAAATCTAAGTGTAATGAGTAAATAAATAATTGGAATAACCCCTAAGATGCCAATTGCATAAAGCAATTCTAATATCCCATTATCAAAAGTATTATTGCCACCAACCATACCAGCCAAAGCGGAATAAGTATTTCCAAGTCCTATCCCCACAAAAATATTTAGACCTATAACATTTAAAAATACACTATATGCTAATTGTCTATCAGCTAATGATCCATCTGATCCAGCATTTGAAATCCGTTCCAGCAAAAGGCTTAAATCGACTTTATAAAGGATTATTACGACAGCAGCAGCAGAAAAAATTAAGATAGTTATTTTTTGCCTTATTTTACTTTTGATAATAATATAAATAAAATAAATAACCAAAGCCAAACATGCACTACGTGAACCCGATAGTATTATTCCCACAGATATTGAGGAAATAAATATAACAAGCCAAAATGTATTTAAACATTTTTGCCTGAAATATTCTATTATTGGTATAGATAAAATTAAATATGAAGAAAATACTAACGGATTACCCAATGTGGACTTGGCTCTCCATGAACTATTAATGGATAAGACATAATCATACCATTGGGAATAATATTGACGGCCATAAAAATTATAAATGTTGACTTTACCAATTACTTCAATTACTGCAATAAAGGACACGGACATAGAAACACAAATACAGAACAGGAGAATTTTATCAATTTCCTTCCTATTTAAATTTTTTAATAAAATTAAACCGCCTATCCCCATAATTTGAACAATAAATTTAATCGTATTTGAGATCATTTCTTTACTTAAACCATTAAATAATACTGTGATTAGGATAGCAATAATTAGTAGTATAAATGAATAGGTGATTTTAAAGTTTGATTTACTTATCTTGAAATTTTTTTTAACAAAAATGTTATTTATACATTCAATAATTAGAAAAGCAAAGGTTAACAGAACATAAAATGGAAAATTCCCAAAAGGTGATGGAACAAACATATAATTTATATAATCAGAAGGGATCAGTGCATAACATAATATGATTGTTCCAATCGAATAGTCTATGTTCAATAAAAATAAACTACAAAAGCAAATTGATATAATTAATAAGTTAATATTGGTTAATTGGAAATAGAAAATAACAAAAATCCATATAACTAGAATCGCAGCCCTATTTATCAGTCCGTGATTCTTCAATTGCTTTTCTAGTTGCATTAAGCATTGCGTATCCATAGTTTCTATCCGGTTCAAGATAAGCACCTTCTCCCCACTCATTCCAAGCATTAATAAAAATAAGTTTTGCATCTAAATTCTTATTCTTCTTTGTGATTAATATTAAGTCTTTAAGCCATTTTTTATATAACTCTGGGGTTGCATTATAAAAAATCTGGCCCTTATTATTTTTCCTAGCTGTATTATCCCAAAGAGTCATGGCCGACCTATACAAGACAGGAGCATGATATTGATTATAGATTTTGCTTTCCACGATTTCCTTATAATCATATACACGTCCTTCAAAGTTTTTATTAATAAAATCTATTTGATTATTAATAACATTTAAAAGATTAAAGAATGTTTTAGGATGAAACTCTGATGATCCGTCATAACCGTATTTTCTATAATCATTGTTGGCCCCTACTTCATGAACAGCGATCAAGTATAAATCAACAAATCCGTTTACTTTGGCTACTTGCCTCCAATATAAAAGGGTACTTTTAGTATTAGGGACATCTGTTGGTTGATATACCATTAGTACTGGCTTATCGTTTATTCGATAATACCGTTTATCTTTCATATCATTAATGATGGCATGTATATAGTTTCGATAGGACTCTTCATCTTCCGGCATTTTTAGCAAGACTTCATCGCTCGTCCCTTCGAAGCGTTTGTACCAACTATGGTTTGCCCAGCAATAAAAAAATGGAATATCCAGATCATGATTGGACAGAAACATCTCTAAAGGCTTCTCTAAGATTCTCCTTCCATTAAACCAATAGTGATAAAAACAGAAGCCTTTTACACCATATTTTTTAGCCAATTCAATTTGTCTTTCAAACACTTCCTTTATTCGTAAGTCATAATATCCCAGTTCGCCAGGCAACCTCGGCTGATTATGTCCTAAAAATTGAGGAATCCCCCTGTTCACATTATTCCATTCTGTTGTTCCTTTCCCCCACCATTCATCATTTTCCCTTGTTGGATGATATTGGGTTAAATAAAATGCAAAAATATCTGGATCCTCATTTTCACGAGTATAAAAATCGTCAGACTCTGGAACATAGCTGTCTGTTCTATTCCCAATGGCCGGTATACTCAACACTTGTTTTACATACTTATTTAATAAAGAATCATCATCAGCAGCTACTGATATTTCTTCTGAAATACTCCTCTTATATCCAATGATTTTACGTCTTAACTGTAAAATTTTTCGTTTTGCCTTAATTGAAAGAGGCAACTTCCAAAATAACCTAATATATTTTTCCTTCAAAATTGAAAACCTCCTATCTAATTGTTTAATGTTATTTTTTTCTTAACAGGTAATTTAGTTCTAATTATTGATAAAAGCCATAAAAAGTCTGTTCTAAAAAATACACTAATGACAATGAAATATACTAAATTATAGAGTGGTATTCGTATAAAAATAGTTTGTTTCATGTTAGCTATGACTAGAAAGGAGCATGACAGTACTAGTAATCCTATGTTTTTTTTAAAAAAATTGGTTCCTAATATTTTATGAAATAATAGATCATTTACAAACACCCAAGTAACTGCAGCTAAATAAACACTTATTCCTACAGAAAATAAACTCTTATCTAATTTAGTTGCTGCTACAATATAAATAATATTAATAAGCAACCCTATTAGACTGGAAACAATAAAAGTCTGTTTCTTTTCAAGCCTTTTAAAGTAATTATTTGAAACAATGTAAATTTGTGCGGTATACATTTGTGTAGTAAATAAAAAAGCAGATAATTCAATGGATAAAGCAAATTTTTTTAAAAATAAATTAATAATTAATTCTGCCGCAAAATATACATTAATAAAAAAGCCTGCCGAAATAATGATTAAGTTACTAAATCTGGAGTAATTATCTTTTAGCTGATATTTTTCTTCAACGCGAGAAAGATATGGAAATAAAAACATTGCTAGAGAATTAATAAATAATCCTATGATACTCATAATATTGCTTGCAAAAGCGTATATAGAAAAATCCGTTGTGGAAAATACATTGTTTACATAAATACTCCCAACTCTCATGGTTGAAATCACAATAAAATTTGCCAGTAAAATCATAAACCCAATACTAAAAAACCGTTTAATTTCTTTTAAATCGAACTCAGCTTTTTGTTCGAACACTATTTCTTTATTGTTTATAGCAAAATTTATAATGATAAAGGAATCTATTAATAACTGCGAAATCATAAATAGTAAGGCATATTTAAAGCCTATAAGAAGAATTAAACCTATTGATATCCAGAAAATCAATCTAGATATCATTGTGTTTTTGGCATAAATTCCGAATCTTTGTGTTATTTGGCATATATAACTAAAATAGGTAATAATATTTTGGGTTAAAACACTAATAGACAACATAATGATGATGATCTTTGTCATTCCATCGAAGAAAAATATTCCTATAAAAATACCAATACACGTAATAATTAATTCTAAAATTACAGTAAAATATAGATAACCTTTAAATTTTCCTTTATTTAAGGCTACATAATCATATTTTCCATTTTTAACATAAAGACCATCCAAAAATCCAAAATGAAAGAATCCTACATACGCCGTATAGAGAACGAAAGTTTGCCAATAACTATATTCTTTTAAGCCCAGTATACCAGGTACAACAAAACCACTTATTAAGCTTGAAGCAAATGTAATTAAATTAGCAAATATTAGGCTCACCAAGCCTTTTGATAAAGGACTATTCTTCAAATGTTAACACCCTCAAAAGTTTATCATGTGAAATTTTAGCACTTAATGAAACATATTTTATTAGAAATTCAATGAATTTATTGTATGCGTCCATTGAATTTCCATTTTCTATTTTCTAAATAAAATTTTTGGAGCCATTTACTTGTATGTTTGATATCATAGCCTGCCTTTACTATTTCAGAATAAATATTTCCTCTATCATATCCTTCGGAATGGCTCAGTACTATTTTTGCCCAATGTTCAGGCGGTTCTCTAAGTGAAATACTTGTTACTAAATCAGATACTTTCACTTCAGGCGTTATTTGTTTTGATATAATACAAGGTAAACCAGCAGCCTGCGCTTCAATAACTGAAACAGGAAGACCTTCAAAGAGAGAAGGAAATACAAAAACGTCCATAGCCTGCAGTAATTCAGGTATATCACTACGTACTCCTGCAAAAATAACACTGTCAATTAACCCCAAATCCTGCACCTTTTTCTCAATCACTTGCCGGTTACTTCCATCCCCGACCAGCATTAATACGGTATTTTTATTTTTATCATGAATCATTTTAAAAATTTCAACCAAGAATTCATGGTTTTTCGCGGCATGAAAGCGGCCAATATGGCCTATTACAAACTTACCTTCTATTTGAAACTCTTTCCTTTTCTTTATCCTAATTGTTTCATTAAAAATAAATTTTTTTGTATCAATTGCATTATTAAGTATATAAAAATTTTCGCTCCTGCAACCTTTTTTACCAAACAACCATATCCCTGCAGCTTCTGAACAAGAAAAGCGATAATTTGCAATATATCTAATAGGATATTGTAATGTATTCTTTATAATCGATAAAAGTCCAGTTCCTGAAGATGTACTATGGCTATGAGCAATTGTAATTAGCCCATTTTTTTTTGCTATTTTAAGATATATTGCTGCTGTACTTCTCATATGACCATGAATAATCTTATATTCAGGATGTTTTTTAAAGAAATTTTTCCACACCTTTTTATATATAAAATGATTTTTACCAGTGTAGCGAGGAATACTATAAACTTTACCACCCAAGCTAAATATTTCATCGTTATAATCACATTTTTCATTGGTATGAATTATAAAATCAAACTGGATTTTAGATCGATCAATATTTCGATATAAATTCATAATCATTGTTTCGGCTCCACCACGATCTAATCTACCAAAAACATGTAATATTCTAATTGGCTTTTCCATTTTATTTACCTCTTAGCAAAGTTGGAATGTGTTAATTTGAAAAGTATCTTTAAAAATCCCATAAAAACCTGAACATCTAAGTGTAAAAACTACTAAATTTTTTTGTTTTATAATGTTTTTTCTAAAATATTAAAGTCTTCTTTATTCATTGTATTAGAATGATAATAAAAATCATACTTTCACTTCAAAATTTCTGAAGAATAAAGTAAACCTCACTCATTTTATAAATTTCATTGGCAACAGTATCACTGATAATTCGTATATTTTCCTTCTAACTTTAAAGCTTCTTAGATCAAAAGTATGTGAAATGCAAAAAAGTTCTTAGATCCAATCCGTTTTAAAATGTTTTACAAAGAGCAACTATTATTTTGTTTCAACTTCAAGTTTTTCTATTTCTTTTAAGTAGAAATCAACAACTTTCTGTCTATCAAATTCTTTTTCTACTTTTCTTCTACCTGCTAATCCCATTTGTTTTTTTATTTCATATCTTAAACTTAGAAAATACTCTATTTTTTCAATTAAATCTTTACTATTCCTTTGTTCAATTATAAAACCATTTATTTTGTCATCAATTATCTCTCGACAACCACTTCTATTAGTTGTTATGCTAGGCCTTCCAGATGCAGCACTTTCAAGTAATACATTTGACATACCTTCAGGATAATAAGTAGGATGAATCGTACAATGCGAAAACTTTAAAAATTTTATAATATCACTTTGCATACCGTGATATTGAATAATTCCTTTTTCCTGTAGATTTTTCAATTTATCTTGATATTCACCTTCACAAAAACCTAAGATATGGAATTCTGTATTTCGATATTTTTTTTTTATATATTGAGCTGCTTCTAAATACTGATCAATCCCTTTCTCTTTCATGACACGTCCTATAAATAGAAAATGTATTACCTTCGTAGATGGATAATCTAATAATGAATAGTCTTCAAGGTTAACTCCAGAACCAGGCAATAATTTGTAATTGTTAATAGAGATTTTATTGTTTAAGAATTCTTTATTTTCCTGATTCTGGAAAAATACACACTTTGCTTTTTTTAAGGATATCTTGTACAAAAACAAAGTAATTTTTTGTAGAAATCCCCCATTTTCAACTGCGCTTCCTAACCCGGTGATATTGGAAATATATGGGGTTTTAGTAATTCTACAAGCTAAGCCACCATAAACATTAGGTTTTATCGTATACGTTAAAACTACATCAGGATTAGTTTCCTTAATGATTTTTTTATATCTTAAAAAGAGTTTCAAATCAGTTATTGGATTAGTTCCTCTCCTGCTAATTGGTGTATCAAGAAATTTGCACCCCATCTCTTGCAGCTTAGGTATAAAATCACCATAAGGGAGGGAGATATATACCTTATACTTATTAACTAACTCTTGAATAAGTTCTTTTCTAAATTTATATAAGCCAATATCATTATTAGCCAATATGAGAATCTTTTTCATTAAAATTTACTCTCCTAGCCGGAACACTTATATAAGTTCCCGTTTCAGTTAAATCATTTATAACTACTGCACCTGCACTAATTTTGCATCCACTTACTAATTTTTATTGTGCTCCCAATACGAAACACGTTCCTTTACCAATAATCACCGTACCAGCTAGATGGCACCCGGGAACACATGAACTTAATTTCCAATTAAGTTATCATGATCTATTGTAGCTCTAGTATTAACAACACAGCTTTTTCTAATATTTTGAACAACAGTTAATTATTGCACCAGCCATTATTACTGCACTAGCTTTTAAATCGACTTGTTCCCCAATCACAGCATTTGGATGGATTAAAAGTAAGAATACTTGCTCCTTCATCTTCGAGCCTTTCTCTCTAGTGGCATTATTCCCTATACCTACAAAAATATCATAATCTTCTATATGTGTTAGAATATTAGCAGTTGTTCTGATAACTTCAATCCCTATTGAAAATTTAATGTTTTTATCATCATCAAGGAAAGCTTTGCTATCCCATTTATTCATTTTAATGCGACATCAGCTACCATTTTCCCATGCCCACTAACATCGACTTGTTCAAAAATTCTCAAATGATACTTACTTTCTCTTGAAATTATCAAAAAATAGTAGTATTTTGCTAAAACATGGTATCGTATAGGATATAACCTGCCTTCGTATTTCATATGATTTTAATTTTTTTAAACAATTAAAGTAAGTTCAATTAAATTGTATAGCAAATGATTTTCTCTAATACCCTTTAAATAACTCTTATTTTTATAAATACCCTCTCTAAAAATCCTTATTGTCTTAATTGGATATAAATTCCCAATATAAAAATCCTTTTCAGGATTATCACCAACATAAATCATTTCATTAAATTCCACGCATAGTTTATCTTTAATTATTTCAAATGCTTTAGGGTGAGGCTTCCAGAATTCCCTTCCCAATTCATCCGTAATAATAATTTCATCAAAATAATCAAACGCTTTAATGGCCTTTAGCTTTTGGCGTTGAGCATTTGTATATCCATCTGTTATAATACCTAACTTTAACCCTTTTTCCTTTAAAACTTTTAAACAGGGAGATACATCATCAAAAAAATCTATACTCGGAAAATGATTACGATACTCTTCGACAAGTTCCAATATTTCGTTTTTTGTGTAGCTAATCCCCAATTTGTCAAGAAGCCTATTAAACACATTTGTAGGAGATTGATTAAATAATTCGGTTAACAGTTCATTTAGTTCTATTTCATCTTTATCCAATCTAATACTTAACAGTTTGGATATATGTCGATAGCCACTTTCAATATATTTCTTTTCGGAAATTAGTGTGTCGTCTAAATCAAAGATAACAGCCTTTACCATTTTATTAACTCCATATTTTTATCAAGACAAATACTTTTATCAAATCTTAAAAACATGATGTTATCTCGATAATTCTCGTTATAACTAAGCTCCTGTCCCATTAGTAACCTAAAGAGATTTTCACATGAGTCGGCTCCACTTTGAATACTCATTGGAGCACCACCACCAAACCTAGGATTTATTTCTATATACTCTATTCCTTTTGCGGTCTTCATTAGTTGGACAGTTATATGGCCAATTGGCTTAAGTATTTTCATTAATCGAATAACGTCATCCATAACTTCCCTATCTTTTATGATTTTACCTTTTGAAATTTCACCGCTTCGAGTTGCAATTCTTAGTCTTGGTACTACAGTAATTACATTGCTACCAAAATCTAAAAATACATCAACTGTAAATTCTTGCCCCTCTATATAATCTTGAATTATAGGGGTTTCAATTATATTCTTATAAATCTCTAATTCGTTAGAATTATTTACTTTAAACGTATTTATACTCGAACTTCCAGATTTCGGTTTGATAAATAATGGATATTTAATATTTTCACTAACAAGTTCTTCATCCGTATACATTTTAGGAGCCCTAAATCCGTTTTCTTCTAAGAATATTTGTGTATTAATCTTATCCCTACAGATTTTTATAATTTTCTTATCTGATATTAATACCTTTGCTTTCGTTTTTTCTTCGATTAAATTTTTATTTTCTGCTAGAACTAATAAATCTGTATCTATGGTTGGGACAATTAACTTAATGTTATTTTGAATACACGCATCAATAATAGAATCAATATAATTTGTCTCATTAATTCTCGGCAGTTTATAAGCTCTATCTGCAAAATATAAAGCTGGTGCTGTTTTGGAACAATCTCCAGCTACAATAATACTTTTTACATTTAATTTTTTTGCCGCTTTTTGAAAAAGCTGTATGAGTTCTACACGTCTTCCTGCACTTAAAATTAAAATGTTAATATCCTTCATTTATTGTTCACCACATTATTACCTTCAAAAAACTCCATTGTTGCTGAAGTTTCTGAATTAATCCCTTCCCTAACAAAAACTTTTTTAATGGTTTGAAAAATAATCTTCCAATCTCCAATAAAACTTATGTTATCAACATACTCAACATCAAGGTTAAATTTATCTTCCCAGCTAATAGCATTCCTACCATTTACCTGTGCTAAGCCTGATAAACCCGGTCTTACTTCATGACGGCGTTTTTGATAATCGTTGTAAAGCGGTAAATATTGAACTAATAATGGCCTTGGCCCAATTATAGACATATCACCTTTTAGAATATTAATGAGTTCAGGCAACTCATCAAGAGATGTAGAGCGAAGAAATTTACCAAACTTCGTCAACCTTACGTTGTCGGGTAATAGCTCTCCATTCTTATCCCGTTCATCCGTCATTGTCCTGAACTTATACATCGTAAAAATCCTCTCATTCATACCTGGTCTTTTTTGTTTAAAAAGCACCGGACTACCTAGTTTTACTCTTACAAGGATAGCAACAACTAAAAATACAGGACTAAGAACGATAATAGCAACTAAAGACAATATAAAATCCATCGGCCTTTTTATTAATCGCCTATAGATACCACCTTTAGATTTTTTCATTACTTTAACCACAATCCTTTAATTGTCTCTACGACTCTTTCTAAATCACTATCTGCCATTTTCGTATCGGATGGCAAACACACTCCGTTTTCAAATAACTTCTCTGATACATTTGTTCCAACGAAATCATGCTTCTTAAAGAACGGCTGCATATGCATCGGCTTCCAAATCGGCCTTGACTCAATATTTTCCCTCTCTAGTGCTTCTATTACATCAATTGGTCTTACTTGTCCGTTTAACGTTATACAACTTAACCAAAAATTAGGTTTATCCCATTCATTTACTGGCATAAATTCTATACCTTCTAGTGAACCTAGTTCTTTCTTGTAAAAGTTAAAAATGTATTTTTTCTTTTCTACTCGTTGGTCGAGTACTTTAAGTTGTCCTCTGCCAATGCCTGCAACCACATTGCTCATTCGGTAATTAAACCCTAGTTCGCTATGTTGATAATGCCTTGCTTGATCTCTTGATTGTGTTGCCCAAAATCGTACTTTTGCAACTTTTTCCTCATTATCAGATACGAGCATCCCGCCGCCTGATGTCGTGATGATTTTGTTTCCATTAAACGAAAAGATTCCGTACTCTCCAAACGTACCAGTATGCTTTCCTTTATAGTAGGTCCCTAATGATTCAGCAGCGTCTTCGATTAAAGCAACGTTGTGCCTTTTGCAAATTTCTACTATTCTATCCAAGTCTGCCGATAAACCATAAAGATGCACCACGATTACTGCCTTTACATTAGGGTATTTCTCGAAAGCTTCTTCTAAAGCGTCCGGGCACATATTCCATGTTTTGTAATCACTATCAATAAAAACAGGGATCGCATTTTGATATATAATTGGATTTGCCGTTGCGGCAAAAGTTAGTGTCGGACAAAATACAATATCTCCTTCTCCAACTCCTGCTGCTTTAAGTGCTAAATGAATTGCGGCTGTTCCAGATGAAAGCGCTGCTGCTGCTTTAGAACCTACCTTAGCCGCTAATTCTTTTTCAAATTGGTTTACGTTCTCCCCAAGTGGTGCAATCCAATTCGTATCAAAAGCTTCCTTTACGTATTCCCTTTCATACCCCTCATCACTCATATGTGGTGATGAAAGGAATATTCTGTCTGGCATAATTCTGACTTCCTTCCATTGTCAAGTCATTCATTGGGTAAAAAATAAACTTTTAAATTTAAGTAGCCAATAATTCAACTTCTTTTCGCTTCACTCGATTATTAGCTAGATCCAATACTTTCCGTTTTAATGTTTCACGATCCATTTCGTGATGGTTAATAATCTCATTTACTTCTTCTACATAGAGATTGGCCGTTTTCCCGATATAGATTTTTGGGTAGATTTGTTTATCATGAACTTCATTTTCATTTAAAAGTTCCTCAAACATTTTCTCTCCAGGTCGTAGTCCTGTATATTTAATTTGGATTTCGTCTTCGGTATAGCCTGACAGCCTGATTAAATTTTTGGCGAGATCTGTGATCTTAACGGGTTCACCCATATCCAATACAAAAATTTCCCCGCCTCTTGCCAATGCTCCAGCTTGCAGTACTAAGCGGGAGGCCTCCGGTATCGTCATGAAGTACCTCGTCATATCCGGATGAGTGACAGTCACCGGCCCGCCAGCCAGGATTTGTTTTTTAAACAATGGAATGACGCTGCCGCGGCTGCCGAGAACATTTCCAAACCGTACAGCAACAAACTTTGTTTCGCTTAACGTATCAAGATGCTGAATCACCATTTCCGCAATCCGTTTCGTCGCCCCCATCACGTTCGTAGGGTTTACCGCTTTATCAGAAGAAATCATAACAAAGGTTTTCACTCCGTATGTATCGGCTGCTTCTGCGACGTTCTTTGTTCCGATCACATTGTTTTTAACGGCTTCACTCGGGTTATACTCCATCAGAGGCACATGTTTATGTGCAGCCGCGTGATAAATCACTTCAGGTTTGTGTTCATCAATCACTTCAAATATCCGTTCCCGGTCTTGAATATCTGCAATGACCGGTATGATTGTAATTTTATCTTTATAAAGATTCCTTAACTCCATATCAATTTGGTAAATGCTGTTTTCCCCATGGCCTACGAGCACGATTTTATTCGGATTAAACTTGCAAATCTGACGGCAAATTTCTGATCCGATCGATCCGCCGGCTCCTGTAACTAAAATCGTGTTTCCTGTCAATTTTTTCGAGATGCTTTCCATATCCAATTCAACCGGATCACGCCCGAGTAAATCTTCGACTTGAACATCCCTGAATTGATTGACCGAAACTTTTCCGGACACGATATCCTCTAGCATCGGCATAATTTGCGTCTTCGCATTCGTTTTGCTGCATTCTAAGTAAATGCGATTAATGGCTGCCTTTTTTAAGGAAGGTATGGCAATTATGATGTTTTCAATATCATTTTCTTCCACTATTTTAGGAATTTCGGAAGTTTTCCCCATTACCGTAATTCCGTAGATTTGCAACTTGACTTTATTAGGGTCATCATCAACAAAGGCAACTGGCTGCAAGTCCGTATCATTGCTTTTTAAAAGCTGCCGAACGAGCATCGTACCGGCTTTTCCGGCACCGACGATTAGTGTCCGTTTCTTCTCGGTTGAACTCGAAATAAATCGGTCGCGGTAGACCCGCCAAGAAAAACGCGACCCACCAATTAAAATGATATGGAGCATCCATGTGATACCCAGAACACGAAAATAAATATCTTGAGCAAGGGCGAATTGCACAAGACTCGTTGTTAAAACAGAGAAAGTAACTGCTTTTACAATGGCAATAAGTTCCCCAACACTAGCATATTCCCATGCCTTTTGATACAAACGATACAAAAAGGCGAATAGGTGATGGCTTACTAATAGCGATACGGAACTAACTAAAAGCATCGGTACAGTATAGACATTCATATATGGGTTTAGCGTGAAATACCCTGCATAAACCGCACATAAAACAATGATTGAATCCAATAATACCAACAATGGCACTCTTTTTTGATAAGCCATTCACATCCCTCTTTCATCGAAATTCAAGCTTCGTTTTGTTCACCCAGACTAAACTTCAACTTTCACCTTGGATTCCTCAATTGTTTTTTGCATAAATTCGAGCAGTTCCGACCGTATCTCTTTTTGTTGCAAAGCAATTTCAATGGACGTGGTAATGAATCCTAACTTTTCTCCAACATCATACCGGACACCTTCAAATTCATAGGCAAACACTCGTTGATATGTATTTAATTTTTGAATGGCATCAGTTAATTGAATTTCCCCGCCAGCACCTTTTTCTTGCTTATCCAAGTATGTAAAAATTTGCGGGGTAAGAATATAACGGCCCATGATGGCCAGGTTGGAAGGTGCTTCTTCTGCCGCCGGCTTTTCAACAAAGTTTTCGACACCATAGAGCTTTCCTTCTTTTGATTTCGGGTCGATGATCCCATAACGGCTTGTCTGTTCTTGAGGAACTTCTTTCACTCCGATAATTGAAGCACCTGTCATTTCATATTGCTCCATTAATTGCTTTAAGCACGGCTTATCCGCCTGAACGATGTCATCCCCTAGTAGAACGGCAAATGGCTCGTCCCCGATAAATTTCCGCGCACACCAGACCGCATGTCCCAGTCCTTTTGGCTCTTTCTGGCGGATATAATGGATGTCTGCCATTTGCGAAGATTTTCTCACCTTTTCGAGCAGCTCCACTTTTCCTTTTTCAAACAGGTTTTGCTCGAGTTCAAACGCATGATCGAAATGGTCCTCAATTGCCCGCTTTCCTTTTCCTGTGACGATGATGATGTCTTCAATCCCGGATTGGACGGCTTCTTCGACTATGTATTGGATCGTTGGCTTATCCACGATTGGCAACATCTCTTTCGGCATCGCTTTCGTTGCCGGAAGAAAACGCGTTCCAAGCCCTGCCGCCGGAATAATCGCCTTTCGTACCTTTTTCATATCCCTATCACCCTTTCAACTCTGTAACGTTTATCAAAAAAATTACACAATCTATTTCTAGTAATGTCATGGTCCGTTTTATAAACTAATTTAAAAGATACCGAATAGCTTTTTCTTTTTGATCGGCTGCGGATCTTCTACTAAAATAGTTTGTCCGAGCACCATTTGTTCGGCATTTTCTTGAAAATAGTATCTCGTTTGCGTCCCAAATTGTTTTTCAATATAGTCATATGCCCCCCGTAAATGGAAGGAACGGGTCGAAATATTATGGGCATCGGAGGCAATAAAATGGGTTAATTGATGCTCTAAAATTTTTTCTGTAAAAGACTTAATCTTTTTCCCAAACTTGCCGATAATACTAGAGGATGTAATCTGGGTTAAAACGCCTTCTTTTACAAAGTGAAATAATAGATCCGGTTTTTCCATCAGTTCACTATTCCGCTCTGGATGAACGATAATGGGTGTAACACCTTTTAATAACAGTTCATAAAACAGTTGACTTGCATTCTTCGGTACGTGGTTCGACGGAAGTTCAACAAACAAATACTTTCCTGTATCGTTTAATGTAAGTAATTCGTCGGAGTCAAATCCGTCAAGAAGACTGGTATGTATTCTTGTTTCTTGTCCGGGAAGAATCGTAAGTGGAATATTTTCTTGATTTAGTTTTTCATTTAGGAGTTCGACATATTTTAAAATGTCCAGTTTCGTATTTACATATTGGCCGTTGCGATGATGCGGTGTTGCGATAATTTTCGTTATACCTTCATTAGCTGCATGTCGAGCCATCATCAGGCTGTCGTTAATTGTTTGCGCCCCGTCATCAATTCCGGGCAAAATATGACAATGGCTGTCAATCATAGAGTTCACTCCTGTTTGAGAAAAAATAAAGATAAACTATTTTTGCAAAATCTCGCCAAAAAAATAGTTCCTACTTCCTAAAAAAGCGTTCTTTTAAAAGAATAACATTATTTAGTATCACTCGAAAGAGGGGAATTTTGTCGAATTCCCCCTTATTTCGTTCCATAGTAGTAGTAATACGATTGTTTGCCCATTTCTTTCCCGTTTAGAACGACTCCGACGATCTTCGCCCCTGCCGTTTGTAGTAGTTCTTTCGCCTTAACAGCCGGGTCTTTTCCTGTTCTTCCGCTCGTTACGACGAGCAATGTCCCGTCGCAGCGATGCGATAGCACTTGTGCATCCGTAACAGCTAAGACCGGTGGTGTGTCGAAAATAATATAATCGTATTCAGCGATCATCTCTTCCAATACGGCATCCATCGTTTTTGAGTTTAATAATTCAGAAGGATTTGGCGGAATCGGTCCGCTTGGCAACACATCTAAATCTGGAACGTTCGTTGGTTGAATCGCCTCTTTTAACGATTTTTGCCGGGTCAATACATTGGTCAATCCGAATATATTACTCACTTGAAACGTGTAATGTACGGTGGGCTTTCGCAGATCCGCGTCAACAAGAAGAACGCTTTTCCCTTGTTGGGCAAATACAACTGCAATGTTCGCTGCCGTTGTCGATTTCCCTTCAGACGGCCCAGCAGATGTCACCATTAACGTTTTGAATTCGCCGTCAACGGAAGAGAATTGAATATTTGTCCGAATGGTGCGGTATTGTTCTGAGATCGGCGACATCGGATTATTATGGGTGATTAAACTTCTATGCGTTAAATCACCGATTGATTTTCGTAATTTACGGCTCAAAGTGGTTCACTTCCTATCCCCTGGTTCACGGTTACTTTTTTTGCTGCTTTTTCATCTGCTGCTTTCATTTTTGGAATGGTTCCGAGTACTGGCAACTCAAGCACATTTTCGATATCCTGCTCTGTTTTTAATGTGTTATCCAAATACTCTAATAAAAACGCAAGTCCGACTCCAACCATTAATCCAACTACCCCGGCAATTGCCATGTTCAAGAGTGGTTTTGGTTTTACCGGTGCCATATCGTCTTTAACAACTGCTTTGGATAAGATGGTCACATTATCTATTTTCATGATTTTTGGAATTTCTTTTTGGAACACATCGGCAATCGTGTTTGCGATTTTCACAGCCTGGGCTGGATCTTTATCTTGTACCGTCACGGTAAACACCTGATTATTTTGTTCACTGTTTACAGTTACCTGGTTATTTAGTTCATCAACTGTAGATTTTGAATGTAATTGCTCGATGACCTTTTCCATAATGGTAGGACTCTTAATGATCGTACTGTATGTATTCACCATTTGTACGTTTGTCTGTACCTGATTATAATCAATTTGTCCCTTTTCTTGGTGCTGATTGACAAGAATTTGCGTCGACGTTTCATATGTCGGTGTTAAAACGAAGTAAGAAACAACCCCACTTACCGCTACTGCGATTACTGTTAGTAGAATAATAATGTTCAGCCGTTTCTTTAACGTATAATAGATGTCTTTCAGACTGATCGTTTCCTCCATACTCTCCTCCAATATTACGTTAATTAACTTTACTTTTATAAGTACAAAGGGTATTATAGCATAATTTTTGTCATATTGAGGGACCATTTTGAAAAATTTGTAGAGAATTTCGTAAAGTGCCCAAATTTTCCTAAGGCTTCTACAAGACTATTGAAATTCTTTACTTTTCCGCTATACTCTATCATAGGACTGTAAGAATTATGTAGAGGATGGGACAAACATGTTAAAGAAAACGTTGGTCATTATCGGTTGCCTTGTCGGTTTGTTGATTGTCGCAACCGGTGGGTATGCGTATTATTTATACCATTCCGTAAAAACTGCTGCTAATAATATGCATGAACCATTAAAACGCGATGAAACGAAACCGAAGCCTAAGTTAACAGGGGAAGCGAAAAAGCCGATTTCGATTTTGCTCCTGGGGGTGGATGAGCGTAAAGGGGACCGGGGCCGTTCCGACACGATGATTGTGATGACGCTTAACCCGAAGAAAAATTCAATGCTCATGTTCAATATTCCGCGTGATACCCGTACGGAGATTGTTGGCAAGGGAACCGTCGATAAAATTAACCATGCCTATGCATTCGGCGGGCCACAAATGGCAGTTGATTCGGCTGAAAAGTTTTTGAATGTCCCCATTGATTATTATATTAAAGTCAATATGGAAGCATTAAGCCAAATTGTGGATTCACTTGGCGGTATTACGGTTAATAATACGTTAAGTTGGAAAGATGAAGAAAATGGCCATGTTTACAAGAAAGGTGAAATTTCGTTGAATGGTTCAGAAACGTTAGGGTTTGTACGCATGCGCCACCAAGATGCACGCGGCGACTTCGGCCGTCAAGAGCGGCAGCGCCAGGTCATTAGCGCGATTGTTGATAAAGGTGCCCATCTTTCTTCGTTTACGAAAATTGACGATATTTTAGACGTGCTTGGGAATCAAGTGAAGACGAATTTAACGTTTGATGAAATGAAAGATATTCAGAAAAACTATGCCGGTGTCCGTCACCATGTCGAATCGTTCGAAGTGAAAGGCCAGGGCAAGATGATCAACAACATCTGGTATTTGCTCGTCTCTGATCAAGAGCGGAAGCAAATTACGGAAAAAGTAAAGCAGTCGTTGAGTTAATCATTTGATGAACAACCAGGGATCCATTCTCTGGTTGTTTTTTGTTTAATTTTTGGATAAAACGGGAAAGTTTAGAAGATAAAAAGAATAGAAACTTTGCCAGGATACGGTCGGTATTTTTGTCGTTTCATCGATTGACTTTATACGATGAATCCGGGGGATGGGTCTACTTATCTACAAAATGAAAGAAAGAAGGAATATACATGTCGGACATTACGGTAATCATGGCGAATAAAGAACGGCTTTCCCTCACATCGATCGAAAATTCTCCTCAAGCGTTTGAAGATGTGGTAGGCGGCCCTGTTGATCTGCTGAACTTTTACAAAGACGGCTATAAGCTCGTTTGCCATATTGAAGAAGGCTATAACTTATACTATAACCATATCAGACCGAAACGCCCTTTCTTTGTTGTGAAATTCGAAAGCGATTTTAAAAGCCTTACGGATGCGGAAGCGAAAGAAGTTAAAGAAGCGTTGCGCGAGAAAATGAAGAAATGGCATTAAGCTGAGGCCGTACATAAAAATCCCGTACCACACCGATGGTGATACGGGATTTTATTAGTTTCCGGTGAAATAATCGCCGAGGTATTCAGCCCATGCACGATTTCCTTTTTCGTTTGGCAACGAATCTTTGTCATAGTAGGCCTTAATTTTTTCCGAGTTCGGATCCGGCCAGTTGTCCCAATGGTTGACATAAATGAGGCCGTTTTTCTTTGCATATGTTTTTAATTCCGCTACTTGCTCAGCGTACCCTTGAGGTTTATAGATTGGCACTGATGGCTGGACCATGACTGTCATTTTTGGTGACTTTTTCTTGAAATCATCGATAATAATGCCCAGTGCGCCTAACGTGTCTTCCACGCGTATTTCGCCACTATCGTTTAACAAAAACGGTTCAATTAAAAGAATATCCGGCTTCGTTTCGATGACATCCTTGTATTCTTTATTTTCGGCAATCGTAATCGACCAGTCGTCTTTAAAGCCTTTTGCCGTTACGTCAAAAACGCCTTCTCCGTAACGTTCATCTAGCTTTTGTTTCAGCTGGTTAACCCAGGAACCGGGATCTTCCGATGTATCGGCTGAACCGATAATGGCAAGCTTGACCGGCTCCCCTTTTTTAATTTTTGCTTGAATGATTTTTTTCAGTGGATCAGGAAAGTTTTTCGTCAGCTTTTTCGTGTTGCCGTCCCTGGGATGGCTGACTGGACTGGAGCCCTCAGCCGCGGACGTTTTTCCTATTTTTAATTTTGCCGCTTTCGCCGTTTGTTCGAGTTTATGGTGATAATACCGATTCCCGAAAATAACAGCGCAGATAGAAAGCAAGCAAACGACACTATATAAAACCCTTTTCATCTCTAGTTATGCCCCCTCTTCTCTTTTTATCATATCGACAGGTTTCAGCAATAGCAAGGAATTTTTGGCAGGGCATAAAAAGATTCACTCGATTTGTATTTCGATCCATTCGGTATAACTATCGATCAAATTGAGACATTTATCCATCAATTTCACACCGATGTCAATTAAATGATCACTTATCGATCCATTTAAGGAATTTATCAATCATTTCGCTGCATTTATCAATTTTTTAAAAGGTACCGCCGAATAATAGCGATACCTTCTGGCTATTTCACTTTTTCAAGGAACGAGTTGCCGATTGTGCCAACGCGCCGGACTTTTGCATCAACTTTGATATGGACGGGCAAGTCCGCAAACCGATCGTTCCAATTTTTCCGAAGTGTTTTCCACGCTTTTGGATTCTCTCTGTGAATCGTCTCGCCAAATCCGAAAATGTCCGCTTTGTATTTTTTTTGCACTTCTTTGATGGCTTTTGTAAAGATGGTCTCTGTTTGTTGATTGAAATTCTTCTCCCATTGCCTGATCGTGCTCGTTTTCATTAAATCCATCTGGCATTCGACTTCGCCTACATTGCCTTCTGCTGTAATGTTAAGATGGATCTCCGGCTTTCCTTTCTTCATCTTCACTTTCGTTTTCGTGTTGGAACGAAGAAGTTCATAGACGGACCAGCCTCCTTTAGGACATGGCACACCGACTGCCGACGTTTTTTCTTTATTCGTAATAACATCATACGCTTTGCTTTGGACTTGATTGAGCCAGCCGATCAGTTTATCCTTTTTAAAGACCCCCAAATGGGTGATGAAGAGGGCCGCATCCGGATTCGTCTTCATGATGTTCTCCAACTTTTTTCCTTTTTCCTTGTCCCCTTTGATCACCACTCCCGTCACAACCGGTTCTTTGCCCGGGGTGACTAATTCGTTGATAAGCTCATCCAATGTCACCGTCCTCGTGGCGGACCATGCTTTCTCTGATGTTTTAAGCGCATAAAACATGTTGTTCGAAGGGATCTTCTCAAGGCTGCTCGTCACGTTCAACACCTTTTTCGCCGTTGTCCCTTTGGCGATCAAGACGTAAAAGTCCGTCCGCAGTTCCTGGTTTCTTGAAAGCAAGTCCAACGCTCTGCCGATTCCTTCCCTGGCGACTGACTCGCCGATGACGAGAATGCGGAGATGTGAGGCGTAAATTTTCCTAGGAGATTCTTTCGTCATTTTCCGGATCGCTTCGTAAACGGTTTGGTCCTTTGACTCGAAGGTAATGACAGGAGCGCGGCTGCCCGCCCCTCCTTTTTGCGAGGATACTTCTCCCGGGTTGACAACCTGGGCGGTCACGACATACTTATTCCCCACTTTGTCGATTCCAAGTCCCATCGTCAGCGCCAATTCATTCAGTTCCTTACGATCCCAGCAGCCGGCGAGCGGGATGAGTGATATCGACAAAATGAGTAAACATGATATTAACCGTTTCATTGAATAGTCCTTCTCTATTAAAATTCTCCATTTTATCATCACCATTTTTTAACATTTTATCCAATGCTATTTTTATAGCAACGAAATTTTGGCATGACAAAAAAAGAGAGCTTCTTTGGCCCTCTTCTTTATGATGAAAGTTTCCTTTTCCACTTTCGATAATGATTCTGGCAAAATCCTTTGCAAAAGTGCTTGCCGGCGCAGCCTTCGATCGTGCACACTTTTCGGACGCTCGTCGCAAAAGGGTCGCCATGCCGCTGCCACCGTTTGTAATGCATGTGGCACATGCCGCGCCCGACTGCCGGTTTTTCACAGTTATCAATCACGCACCGTTTCATCCCTTTCAACACCCCTTCTTCCGTTCAATAACGTTACATATTTAATATTTCGCTATATGAAATATTTATAGGGTGTACACTTGCGGGTTTTACACTGTGATTTTGCTTAATTTCACCAGGTCGAGAATGAATTCCGCCGATTTTAACGAGAATTCCGTCAAACTGAGAACGATTTCCGTCGGATTGTGGAATAATTCCGCCAAAAAATTTGGTTCTACCTGCGCCCTGTTTTATAGAATCATTCCGCGAACCAGGACGGAAATTCAATTCGGCTTTGATTACTTACTGCATAGTGGATCAGGAATGATACAATGGAAGTATATTTTTACTGAATGAAGGAGGAACCATGAACATTAGAAAACTAGGTGTGAATGAAAAAGCGCCGATGGATTTATTGCTTTTGGCCGACCCTTCCCGCACCATCGTTGAAGGGTATTTGAAACGGGGGGAATGCTTTGTTGCAGAAAGCGGAGGAAAACTAGTCGGGTGCTATGTTCTGCTTCCTACAAGGCCCGAAACCGTGGAGTTGGTCAACATTGCTGTCGCTGAAGCCCATCAGGGGAAAGGCATAGGAAAACAGCTGGTGATGGACGCTATTCAAAGAGCCCGGGCGCAAGGCTATAAAACAATGGAAATCGGAACCGGAAATTCAAGCATCGGACAACTCGCCCTCTATCAAAAATGCGGCTTTCGAATCATCGGCGTCGATCTTGATTTTTTCACCAGGCACTATCCAGAGCCGATCATCGAAAACGGGATCCATTGCCGGGATATGATTCGGCTGTCGCTGGATCTCGGTCATTGACTTTGCATGCAAATTACGAACTTCGGACCTTGTACGCTTCATGAACAATATAGCGGTTAAATGGTTAATAAGACGAAGATGCTCCCGGTTGAAATACAAGTTTGCCCAGACACCGCCTATTTTAGCGATGTCTTTCACGAATTCATATGCCCGTGCACTTTACCGATGCCCCCCAAATCGCCGTGCTATTCCTGGTCGATTGGAGACTTCAAGTGATCGTCATAGGTGTCGATATAGAGATTTCCATTGGCTCCGAGAACGGCGTATGCCACGTCGTCTACTCGTAAATTCCGGTTCTTCAATTGATTCTCGAGCCACCAATCCGTAATTTGATTTTCCTTCAAATTTTTCTCGATTACGTTTCCATCCATGATCAATTCAATGGGCAACTGGCGCTCAGGGGTTGTCGCTACCCATAAGTCTTGCCTCGTTACATTGCGGTACTGCGGCTTTTTCAAAATGGTCAATTGCCCGTTGATTTCAAGAATAGCAAATAAGACTTCCTCAATATTGAACACATTTTTTTCCCGCAATTCTTGATTCAAATAATCCAGCGTATAGCGCATCTTTTTCATATTATGTTCCAATATTTTACCGTTTTGAATGACAACGGTCGGATCACCTGCAAAAAACTTGGGGGCTTTTCGGCTTTTTAATGAAATAAGTGCGATTAAATAGGTGACGCAAACAAAAATGACATATGCAAGGATCAGATGACGCGCTTTTAAGGTCGTATTGAACGCGATATTCGCTGCCAGCGCTCCCATCGTGATCGCAGCTATAAAATTAAAATAGGTCATTTGCGCCAGCGTTTGTTTCCCTAATATGCGCGCGGTTATGATCAAAATAAAAAATGCCCCGATGGAGCGGAGAGTCGTTTCAATAAAGTCAGACATCGTCTATCCCCCAGAAATTCGCTCGCTTTACATTCCCATTGTAGCCACTTTCCTGGTTGAATAAGCATGCGACCCGCTAAAAGTGACTGGAACCTGTTTGGCCGCTTCGAAAACCATTTCACCCAGGAGGATTATGCATTTGTTTGGGCAAAGAATTTCCTGAATGCGGAGCTATTTTCATAGGTTCGATCCTGACCAGGGCGATCGGACAATAAAATGTTGATTTCCGACAATAAACTCTTAGTTTGGACAAGATGTTTCCTGATTCGGACAATATGTCGTTACGTTTGGACAATAAAATAAAAGTTTCTAACAAAAAATAAATACCGGAGTGATTTTTGCACACTCCGGCTTTTATTCCTTACAAAATTATTTGTTTGACGTACATTTTTGTCAGTTTAGCAAATTCAGCGAAGAACTAAACTTGACTTTTACTATTTAAAGTGCTTGTATTCCTCAGTTCTTTCGCATACAGATTACTCCTTTAGATCGGATCTAGTTTGACTTCGCTAACTTGTTGATTTCCTTAAGAGAAAGCCCGGTATATTCTGCTACTTTTTCATGGGATATTCCGTCTTCGAGCATTTTTTTGGCTACTTCAATTTTTCCTTCCTCCTTGCCTTCTGCTCTACCCTTCTCCTTGCCTTTCCTTTCCGCTCTCTTCAAGGCCGATTGTTCGTCTAACAATGCTTTATGACGGGCTTCATATGCGAGCAGCATTTCCGGATCCTGGCTTACCCGATCCCATTCTTTAAACGCTTTGTTCTGCATGAAGATGACTCCTTTAAAATCGAACCTAGTTTGATTTCGCTAACTTGTTGATTTCCTTAAGAGAAAGCCCGGTATATTCTGCTACTTTTTCATGGGATATTCCGTCTTCGAGCATTTTTTTGGCTACTTCAATTTTTCCTTCCTCCTTGCCTTCTGCTCTACCCTTCTCCTTGCCTTTCCTTTCCGCTCTCTTCAAGGCCGATTGTTCGTCTAACAATGCTTTATGACGAGCTTCATATGCGAGAAGCATTTCCGGATCCTGGCTTACCCGATCCCATTCTTTAAACGCTTTGTTTAACATCTGGTCTTCTTGCATGGCGATCTCCTCCAATATTTTCGTAAGTTCCTCGTTATCAGAAGATCCTAACAGCAACAGCCATCGAACTAATCGATCTTCCTTTGGATCTACCTCTCGTTTGCGCCACTTTTTATACAGTTTCGTTAGCTCCATGAAATGTATTTCCAGCATATCTGTCAATAGAAATTTTTCGTTTCGTTCATAAGGTCGGAATACGGAGTGGTACTGTGAGGTTGAATCAAGATAAACAAAATCGAGAATATTAATCGTTATCGTTTTACATAAGTCTTCGTAGTCCATTCCTTCTTTCATTTGGCTCGCGTACATCCTTGACCAATAATACAAGGTTCGTTTTTCCATATCATGTTTGTTTTTCAGCTGAATTTCAATATTGATACGACTTCCATCTTCTAATTGGGCATGAACATCCAGAACAGACTTTTTATCCTCGTCGTTTTCTTTATTAAACTGCGGGTCGAGGATCGTAACCGTCGTAATTTGTTTATCATCGGGCAAATTCAAGGCTGCATTTAGAAAAGCGGCAAGGATTGATTCGTTTCCGTGAGTGCCAAAAACCGCTTTAAAGGCAAAGTCAAAGTTCGGATTCCGCTAATAAGTCGCATAGTTTGGATAATATATCTTCTGGTTCGGACAATTAATAGCGAGGATGAGGCAATAAGATACGGAGTTTAGACAATAAAAAAGTTTTGCAACAAAAATGAGGCAAGCCATAGTAATTTTTGCAGACTCCGGCTTGCCTTGCCGACTTTACTCCTACGATCCTTTTGGTGTGTAGAATCTTTGTTTCATCACTTCATCAAGCCGGCTGAATGCGTTCGTGATGGCTTCTTTCGGGACATTCTTGTACAAGTCACCCATGCTAGCTTCGAAGTAGCATGTTTTTTCGTCGACTTCGATTAAATAGCCGGTGATGCCGATTCCCGTTTGTTGCTGGACTTCGATCAGAACCATCTCCATTTCTTCTTTCGGAAGGCTAAAATGGATGTGAAACATGTTTGAAACCGGAACTGGAAGGCACAGTTGAAACGCCGTGGCATGAATTAAAACGTCCGGCCAGCTCCTTTGCGTCTTCATAATACTGCTCCATTTTGTTTATTCGTCTATCAAAATAATAGTCGGCCGGAATGCTGTACGGATACAGGCTGATCGAATCTCCGCCATAGCGCCGTTTCCACACTTTCGATTGCGTGATGAAGCCTTCTTCCAGACCTCATTTTTGTCCTTGAGGCACGTTCTATCGGACATCATTTGGACTTCAGCCCTCATTTTTGTCCTTGAGACACGTTCTATTGGACATCATTTGGACTCCA
>NZ_KE387234.1:44932-112507 GCF_000430745.1 Fictibacillus gelatini DSM 15865
ATTTTTGTCCTTGAGACACCTTCTATCGGACATACTTTGGACTCCAACCCTCATTTTTGTCCTTGAAGCACCTTCTATCGGACATCATTTGGACTCCAACCCTCATTTTTGTCCTTGAGACACCTTCTATCGGACATCATTTGGTCTCTAACCCTTATTTTTGTCCTTGAGACACGTTCTGTTGGACATAAACTGAGTACGGCTGCGATTTTATGTGATGGGGAGCGTATCCGCACGTATCGATGACGGCATCCCATTCCCGATTTTTAAGTGATGATACATCGCCATTTCTGTCGCCAACGAGCTGCTCCACTTCTGGAGATGCCCCTTTATTCGTGCCGCGCCTTATACAATGTCACTTCATGCCCTTACTAGTGCTTCCTCTACCAGCGTCTTTCCTAAAAAAAACGCGTGCCTCCCCAAATAAGAACCTTCATAGTTTTCCTTCATTCGGCTTAATGGCTTAGCAATTGCAAATCATTACGACGTTGCCATCCGGGTCTTTTATGTTAAACCAGGCTGTATCGCCTACCCGCTCGATGTCTCTCACGATTTCAATACCTTTTTCTTCAATATAGTGATAGGCTTCTTCAATAGTTGGAGCATAAAGATTGAAAATCGGGCCCGGGCTAGTCACATGTTGAAATTCAAGATCAAAGGTGTGGTCATCTAATGTTAGGGAAGTTGTTCCTACTAACGGCACGTTATAGACGGGGGATTCGACGTGATCGACATCGATGTCCAGCCCCAACAAATCGGAATACCATTTTGCCGAAACTTTCAAATTGGTTACATGAACAAAGACGCCATTCATTTGATTTTGTACGGGAACGGTTTTTTTCATAGTAAGCCTCCTTTTTTCCTTGCCTACTATTTCGCTAGCGGTGCCAGCAGTTCCTTTTTTCATAGTGCCTTTCCCGAGAAGAGTTTCGAAGCAACTTTTTAGAGGAATATTCCGGCTCCTATCGAAAACGATTATGAACGATCCAACTTAATTGGAGGGATAATAAATGAAGCCAAGAATTTCAGTCATTACATTGGGTGTTGATGATCTTGAAAAGGCATTGAAGTTTTATCGGGATGGGCTTGGATTTCCGACAGAAGGGATCGTAGGACAAGAATTCGAGCATGGCGCCGTTGCCTTTTTCGACTTGCAGCCAGGCTTAAAGCTCGCCATTTGGAACCGCAAAGACCTTGCCCATGAGGCAAAAGTTAGTCTCACAGCATCCAGCCCGGCTGAATTCACGCTTGGCCACAATGTAGGAAGCAAGGAAGAAGTCGATCAAGTGATGGAACAGGCCGAAAAAGCCGGCGCTACGATAACAGATCCGGCGCACGACACGTTTTGGGGCGGTTATTCCGGGCACTTCCAGGATCCGGACGGCCATTTGTGGGAAGTCGTCTGGAACCCGGCCTGGGAGCTCGAAGAATAGGCTTGAAACATGAAATCCTCAAATTCCCGGCCGAATTTGAGGATTTTCTATATGCTCATTATGATTGATTCACATTGGGTGGAACGTTATTGATAATGTCCTTACTCCGATTACTCGCCAATTTTAAGGTGAATTGGATGATCAGGCCGATGGCGAGCAGCCCGGATAAGATAAACATCCCTTGAGTAAATGAAACAGTTCCAAATATCATCGGCCCTACAAATCCGCCTAATGCCGCTAAGGAATTGACGAGCGCAATGCCAACAGGCGCCGTAGATTCCGTAAAGAAAAAGGTCATGTAAGCAAAGAAACATCCATTGCATCCATATAATCCGGCAGAGGCGATCGTTAACATGAGCACCATCATAAAGACGCCTTCAGAAAAGCCGCAACCGATAAACCCGATCATCGCAATCAAAAAGCAAACCATTAAATGTTGTTTGTATGAATTCGTCCGATCTGAGTTCCAGCCGACAAACAATAGAGACGGGACGCCAATGATGGGAGGAATCATCGCTAGCCACCCGATTTCTAAATTGGTCGTTGCCTGTTCCGATAAAGATTTAATAATGGACGGCAGCCAGAACGACAAGCCATAAGTGCCTGTATAAGACGTAAAATAGATGAGCGACAGCTTCCAGACTTTCACATCCTTTAACATGTCTAGCTTTGAGGCTTTATTGATTTGCGCACTTGCTTTTCGCTCGGCGTTCAATTCGCCTTCAAGCCAGTCTTTTTCTTCTTTCGACAGCCATTTCGCATTTGCCGGCCGATTGGCAAGGTAAAAAATAACGACAACGCCCAAAATTACCGCCGGGATTCCTTCTAGAATAAACATCCATCTCCATCCTGCCATATCGCTCCAGGAAATATGGTCAAGAATCCATGTTGACACAGGGGCGCCAATTAATCCGCCAATCGGCAACGCCAGCAATAAGGCAGCGGTTGCCCGCCCTCTTTCACGAGCCCTGAACCAATACGTCAAATACAAAATAATACCCGGGAAAAAACCGGCTTCTGCAACCCCTAATAGAAAACGGAGGATGTATAACTGGGTAGCCGTCTGCACAAAGCCAGTTACTATAACGATCAATCCCCATGAAATCATAATGCGGGCAATCCATAGGCGCGCCCCCACTCTATGCAACAACATATTGCTTGGGACTTCAAAAAGGAAATAACCGATAAAGAAAATGCCCGAGAGAAGGCCAAAGACCTCGGACGATAAAGCGAGGTCCGCATTCATTTGCAATGCGGCATAGCCCAGGTTCACCCGATCCAAGTAAGCAACAATATACAGAATAAAAATAAACGGAAGAATGCGTTTCATCGTTTTATTCACTGTTCTTTTTTCAATAGAATGCGCCGATTGATTCATAGATGATTTCCCCCTCTTCTTATTCGATCTCTGTTACTCATGTGAACGCTTGTGAAGCTACTATTTTTCAAAACAAAATCTCTTCGTTCGATCCGCTCCTCCTTGAATACATAAACTTACCTCTTTATAAAATTCTGCATTTTCATAAAAACATCCTGCTTTT
This sequence comes from Fictibacillus gelatini DSM 15865, assembly GCF_000430745.1. Taxonomy (GTDB): domain Bacteria; phylum Bacillota; class Bacilli; order Bacillales; family Fictibacillaceae; genus Fictibacillus_A; species Fictibacillus_A gelatini. Next base: position 47,907 of record NZ_KE387234.1, read on the forward strand.
TATTCAACAATGAAAAAAAGGGCGCCTTCTTAATTAAGAATTGCGCCCGATTAAATGCCTTGAACAAATATCATTCAATTTTTAAATGATATCCATCTTTTCGAAGCAGATATCAATCAATTTTCGAGTGATATCAATCATTCGACTTCCGCTGATGAAACATTAAACTTCTACTACTTGTTCTTTCTCGCTATTCATAAATAAACCGTGCACCTTGACATGAGAGGGGATCAACGGATGTTGGCGAATGATGTTGACACTTTTTTGTATGCCTTCAGCTACCGTCTCGCTTCCCGCTAACCAATCGTTCACACTGCCATTCGGGAATTCCGGCATGTAATTTTGAAAAAGGGACTCAATGGTCTGGATGTTCTCTTTTACTCGTTCACTATCGTATATTTTGTTTAGTAACTTCTGTTTATCCACTCGGTCCTCTACATTCTCTGTTGTGCCAACAACAAAAATTTCCTCAACTTTTTCCTGATAAACCGCGATGATGATATCTCGCATGACATCGCTGTAAGGGTGTGAAATCTCGGGTCCATAACTGGAAAGAATCAATACATTATTTGGATCGAAATTGGTCGCCTGTTGTAATCGTTGTTCCAAATTTTGATTCATTCCAATTAAAAATAACACTTTTTTGTTTTTATCTAATTTCATCAACTTCACCCCGTTAATTTTTGAAATTTTCCCTTGAGAAGCCGGGACTAACGATGAATTGAAGTCCAGCTCTCCCAGTACCCGTCCGGATCTATCGTTGCGAGATGAATCCAGCCATTTTTAACTTTTTTAAAGAATGCGGGATCACGATCGAGCAATCGCTCTACATGTTTCCGCGGTGCCTGGATCACTACTAATAAACGCAGAGGAGCATGATACGCTTCATGATCCGACTTCATGACCGACTGCCACGGAAGCCCGGTTAACAAGTCACTGCTGTTCCCCTGCATGACACCGAGACCAGCCGTTGGCGTTTGAGTCGCTTTATTCCCACTGCCATAATAGTGAGGTGCAACAGTAGATGCGTAATATTGTAGATTAATCCACTGGGCAACTGTACCCGGGCCGGCGATAATATTAGCAAGTATTTCACCATTTTCATCTGCTTGCCAATCGTAGTTGTGCAAAAAGACCCTTCCCTCAAGATTGCACTCCTTTGTTAGTTCTCGATGGCCGATAATAAACGAAGCGTTACGCGCCAGTCCCCATTCCGGACGTACCTCACTCCAATCTTCTGCAAAGCGCTCTGCCTCATTCTTCGGATCTTTGAGGCGGGATCCCAAATTGGGCAATTCGGCTAATCGCTCTTCATTCGCACGATGACTAACCTGCGGCAGTACAGCCTCGATACGATCAAGTGCGTTTTGAGCCGCCTCTGAAAGCTCCGGAACATACACCCAGCGTAATTCGTCAAGCGTGGTAATATGCTCAGCAGCCGCAAAAACAGTGTCCTCCGGAATCAAAATTCCATCTGCACGAAGAGCCTCCCTGACCTGCGGAAGGTTGCCCAGAGTGGCAAGAACGCGCGCATTGAATCCGCCCGATGCCCCTCCGCAAGCACCACAATCTAATGCGGAAGCATATGGATTATTCGTGCTGTGGCTTCCATGTCCACAGATGACCACTAATGGAGCAAACTGCTTGGTGAGCCCCATCATTTGAAGTGCCTGTCGCACATAATGCACTTTCTCTTCCTCGGAAAAACCAACAGGTAATTCGGTTTCAGAAGAGTGTCTGCAATCCAGAGACAGTTCTGTAGAAGGTTTATCCAACCACCTTTCACGAAATTGGCGGAAAATGCGGCCGGCGCTACGTGGAACTAGACTTCGAGCCAACATTTGCAGGCTAAACCAGGGACCTGTTACTTCCGGCAATACTAAATTGGTACCAGGATTTTGTTTCATTCTTTTAAATGTATAGTGAAGTGAATTCACCACATTTTGGCGCTGTTGATATGGGCCAAATTCACATGAAAACTCTTTTACCTTATGTTTCGGTTCAAGTATGACGGGCAAAGAGGAGTGGGTATGTTCACTTCCTAGTTCACTGGTTTGAATAGGCAATCCGAAAAAACCAGCCATCCCATACGTCTCAAAAGGACCAGCGTGTTCCAGGTGGCGACGAAAAGGCTCTGAACGAACATCGATGCAAAATACAAATTGTGCTAAAGACGTTTTTCCATTTTTAGTTCCAGGTTTCTTTGATAAAATTTTTCCACTTAGTTGATCTGCATATGTTTGTTCCCAGGCTTTTAGCCAGAGATTTCTACGAACCATATCATCAAAGCGGCCTGCGAGAGTTACATATTCTTTTTGTTCACTCTTAGACATCTTCGTCCAGTTTTCAATGGGCATGTTTCCCCAATGGACCCAGGCCGCTATTAACGGAACAAGAGACTCCCTTTCTTCAGATGCTTCCTTAAGAACTTCATGCAAATAAGGTTGAATGAAAGCCCACTCCATAGAGATCCGGACAGCCAAATATTCCGTTAGAAGTAACTTTTCTTGATCAGATTGGCGGGAGCGCCAGAGCATCATACCCGCCCACCCTGGCAAGGAAAGTAAATGTGCTTCAAGATAGTCGACTATTTCTGACTCATTGATAGCAAGCTCCGCTAATGCTTGTTTTAATCCTTCACTTGCCTCTTGCGGCCAATCTTTTAGTCTTTTGCGTTGGGAGGGACTAAGCGCAGGATCGTGCGGAACAAGCCGGCGCCACGCACGATAGAAACCTTCTTCACGATTCGGCAGTGACCAGGCTGCCTGAGAATCATCTAAGTACAACTTACACCACTTAATTACGTGATGATTTAGCGCTTGAGCCACCATTTCGCCCCGTTGCTGCTCTAGACGCACACTTAAAGGTTTTACTGCGGGTTTCTTCGGATTGTCAGGCGCAAGATCACTTAGCTCCTGTGCGATGTTCTTTACCTCAGTTGCTTCCAATAGGTTGGCAGGCAACTCGTCTAACTGAAGTGCAGCCCGGCAAAATCGTTTGACTTCCTCATCTGGTAATTTGAAAGATTGTACATCAAGCCAGCGTTGAAGCTCCATTTCTAAAAAATCTTCATCGATTTCGCCCCGGTTGTATGCGGCCTTGATCATCTTAGTGCTCGGATAGATATCCACATCATGAGTATCTTTAAGCCAGCGTGCCACCTCTTCAAATGAACGTCCTTCAAGCCCTGCCCAGGGATGTCTTGCCGCAAATGTAGTAATCGGCCAAAGCGGTGCAATGACCTGATTTGCGGCCTCCACTAAAGCGTTCAAATCAAGGTTAGATAAATCAGAAGTCAAGTCTTCGTTTACTTTTTTTACTAAGGTTGATGTTCCATTCATTTGTAGTTCCCTCCTCGTGAAATGTATTTCACAAGATAGTTTGGATGACTTTCAACTGTAACAGGATGAGGATCACCCAGGCGCACAAGCCAAAGATAGAGCACAGCGAAAGAACCAGATGAAGCATGACGTCCCAACCATGCTCCTATCGTGTTGCAGGATAATAGGATGAACAGAGCGAAGATCGCTACCAGCATAGATGGCTGTGTATGTTGATATACCGCTTGATGCAACACTCCAGATAAGACGTAATGAATGAAGCCAAACACCAATGCCATTCCTGCTACTACAGAAAATCCCGCCATGCGTTCGATCGTGCCCTGGCCATATGCAATCATCTGTGTCCAGGCAAACGATAGTGACCATCCTAAAATGAGGGAACTTATAAGTTGATAACCCTCACCAGGAGCTGTTAGCCAATAAACAACTCCTACTAAGAGACCTAATACACCCCCTACGACTTTCCAGAAAAATGATAATCGATCTGGTGTCCGCGAGATTCTCTCGTAGTGACGTACCGCAGAACCAGTCTGCATGAACAGGCCTGCTTTAAAAAGCCCATGTAATATGAGATGAATAATGGCTGCCTCATAGGCCCCTAATGCACATTGAACGAGCATAAACCCCATCTGTGCAATCGTAGAGGCGACTAACTGACGTTTGTAATCGACTTGAACCAGCATAATTCCGGTTCCGAGTAAGACTGATATGCTTGCCAGGACAAGTAGAAAAATCTGAGCGAAATCACCAGACAAAAGCGGTGCGAATCGGGTCAGCATAATTCCGCCGACATTCACGAATCCTGCATGCATGACTGCGGAAACAGGTGTCGGAGCAACCGCTGAATCTAACAGCCAGCGATGGAATGGCCATTGTGCGGCTGGTATCACCACTGCCAGTACGAGCAATAGGTTGATCCCTGTCCGCTCCCAGGAGTCAAGTTGCCTTAAACCGTCATCGGATATCGCAAGTGAGAACTGCCAGTGTCCCGAAACTTGCGCTAACCAGATGATTGCTACGAACAAAAACAGCCAGCTAAGCAGGAACTGGCGGCCGGAAAACGAAGCCGCTTTTCTGGCTACTTGCCACTCTCTGTTTAATCCAATGAGCAATGTCATTCCGAGTAATGTAGCCGCCCAACAGGCTAATAGCAAACGAAAATCATTACATAGCCAGGTCATTGAGGCAGCACCTGTCGTGAGTGTCAAAAGGGCAAAATATTTACGATAAGATCGTTCACCAAGTAAGTAACGTACCGAATAACGCTGTACAATCAAGCTGATCGTCAGAATGAAAAAGGCCATCAACCAGCCGAGTGCATCGAAATGCCACGGACCGAAAATCCCATTCGTATGATTCGTTATAAGAGATACAAGAGCGGTCAATGCAGGGAGTGTGATGATGCCGGTGTGTATACGAACAAAAGTTAAGGGAACCCGCGGATGTAACAGCAATACTGCGCTAAGAGCGGCGACTGCAAGTGATACAAAAAACATTGTCGTTAATGATAAGAAATTCAGCATCTAATTCCCCCCTATCGATAAAACTTGAGTGTGCCATCTGAAGATTTAAAAGTGATCGTAAAAACAAAGGATATTTCCTTCATTTTTGTTTCGTTCCTCTCCCTGCTTCACTTGTTAGTCGGGCAGTAAAAAACCGACAATTTTTAGAATGTAGACGGACTTGAGCCTTCATTCTAAAGCTGCCGGTTTATCTTCAACTAACCTTAACCGTTTTTTGAAGATCTCCCTTTACCTTTAATTTTTCAACTTTTTCTCTAAATCATTTTGCAATTTAAATACCATCACCCGTTCTCCTGTACGAGTGCTTATATCTGTGTAAAAACTTTTTACGTGTTCCCCGGTGAAAGTGAGAATAATTTGTTTTAAAGTTTCTTCACCTGACTCAACGAGATCCGATCTCAATCTTTTAACAGATAATATGCCTTCTTTCGTTTCACAAACTGCATATTCAGCAGGAGTCAGAATGCCGCGTAAAACGACGATCACCATATCGCGTAAAATGTCCGTCTTAACGGACACTGAACCACGTCCAAGAAAATCTTTCTCCCATTGGGTGATCGCTTTACTTATTTCTGCTTCGATATATCCTTTTGTCTTATTCATAATAGCCCCCTAAAAAACAAAAAACGGTATACTCCCCATACTAGTCCACTAGCTGAGAAATATACCGATTTATCTTATTCTTTCCTTCTTTATTCTACTTACCGCTTTTTCATCTTCATCAATTTTAATGTATTGACAACATGCTAAAGCAGTTATTCGTAAAGAAGTTAAAAATAACATCTATCGATTACTACGATTCGCTTTTCTATATTTATATATACATGAAAAAATAACGCTCGTCAATATTTTATGATCAAAAAGGGCTTTGTGACTCTAACACTTAATGTTTTACGACTTTTCGAATCGCTGCTTTGCTTTTGTTTCCGGCTTTATCTTTCGCGTAGACGTAAACGTTTGTGCCGGCTTTTTGGGCCTTGATTTTGACACTGTAGTATCCTTTGCTGTTAACTTTACCTGTGCCGATCGTTTTTCCTTTCGCTCTGACTGTAATAGAGGCATTGGCTTCCGCTTTCCCTTTTACGACTTTATCGTTGTCATCGATTCTGTAAATCGTCGGTTTGACCGGGGCAATGACGTCTTTAACTATTACCGTAGTTGCTGAACTTACATTTCCTGCCTTGTCTTTTGCGGTAACCGATAATTTCGTCCCTGCTTTTTGCGTGCTAATTTTAACGGAAAATGTCCCTTTGGAAGATGCCTTTGCATTTCCGAGCGTTTTCTTTCCGGCTTTAACCGTCACCGTTGAGTAAGCTTCTGCCTTGCCCGTCACGACTTTATCATTATTGTCGACTTTATTAACGATCGGTTTGGACGGGGCGGCGGTATCGACATATGAAGCGAAAAGCGCATAGAGATCATCTTCTGTATTGTTATCGAGCATGTCATTATCAAAAGCGGCAACGTAATATGTGCCTGCTTTTTTCACTTCCCACGCTTCATATAACGCTCCCTCGTCATATTCCCAGCCTACTAACTCCAAATTTCCGCTATCTTTAAAGTCCTTTTCAGTCACCGCGTACATTAAATCGATTGCATCCGAATTCGTCGCCCCACCAAGGACCAATGTACCTTTTGATACCTTTATTTTATAGAAGTCGACATCGTCATATGGAAGGAACTGTCCGATTACCGTTTTATCCCGCGGCAAGGTGTTGGCCATTGAAAAATCATCATTCGACTCGGACTCAAATGCGTAGTCATCGTCGCTACTGGAACTTTTCTTGCTGAATGCTTTATAACCTTTTTGTACATTCGGTGAATGAAAGACGTTCAGCCCGGAAGGTTTATTGAAATGGTTCATTTTAAAAGAATGATGAATCAGCTTGCTTTGGACTTCGTTCTTCAACTGAGCCTTTACTGCTTCATGACGGTTGACCTGTGCGTGGGCTGTTGTGCTTAAGGTTAATGATGAAACCAACACCCCTGCTCCGATTATCGATGCGATCCCCGTTTTCTTCATTTTCTCTCTCCCTTATCTTCCTATTTTTGGACTAGCGTTCTGTTAATTTTATCCTATATAGACAAACTTTTTCCATGATTTTCGTTCGACAAAATCGCTGGAAATCCGCGCACAACAAAGCTGCCGATTATGGCAGCTTGCATCAACAGCCTGATAATTACCGCTTCTGATCAGAAACAATATGTATGTCGATTCCCGAAGTATACCTCATAATCGTATTAACGATGGAACCTTTTCTTATTTCTTCCCACCGGCTTCTGGCGGATTGGCCTAAAATAATCTGAGTCACGCCATGTTCGGCTGCAACATCCGTAATCGCCTTTGCAATCTGGCGCTTATTCATTTGTTCCACAATAAAACGGGCATTAAATTGAGCAGCGAGTTTCTTCCAATCTTGAATTTTTCTCCAATCTTCCGCTGACCGGTTCATAGAAGCTTCTTTTGCGACATGCAAAATGATGAGCTCTGTTTTGAGCCTGCTGGCCATTCTCCATCCGCGTCGTATCAACTTTTCCGCATTGCCCCCGTGCTGCACACATACCATGATTTTTTCATTGATCCCTGTAGGACCAGTCAATTGTCCACTTTTCTTTTTTGCTTTTTCAATACGCTCGTCTACATCATCCGCTACTTCTCGCAGTGAAAGTTCGCGTAACGCGCCAAGGTTGCTTTTTGTAAAAAAATGAGTCAATGCTTGCTCAATCTTACTTGGATGATAAATTTTCCCTTCTCTTAACCGTTTTCTTAAAATTTCCGGTGTAACATCCACGAGAATGATTTCACGGGCCATATGAAGAAAGCTGTCTGGAATGCGTTCCCTGACTTTCACCCCCGTAATTTGTTCCACAATGTCATGCAAGCTTTCAAGATGCTGGATATTAACTGCGGATAATACATGGATCCCTGCTTTTAAAATTTCTTCAACATCCATGTACCGTTTTTCTCTCGGGGAGGTTGGAACATTGGTATGGGCTAATTCATCGACCAAAACCAGCTCTGGCGCCCTTTCAATAATCGCTTCAGTATCCATTTCTTCCAGGATCCGGCCTTTATATTCAATTTTCTTTTTCGGGACAATTTCGAGGTCTCCGATTAAATCGGCGGTTTCTTTCCTGTTGTGCGTCTCAATTAGGCCAATGACGACATCAATTCCTTCTGTCTTCAGTTCATGAGCTTCTTGCAGCATGCGGTAGGTTTTTCCAACTCCCGGGGCTGAACCGATGTACACTTTCAGCCTGCCTCTTTTCAACCGTTCAATTTCTTGTAAAATTTCCTCTGGTGTTTTTCTGCGATACTCTGGAAACACATCATCACCCCCGAATCAAACCTATTACCCCGGCCTTAACGGCCGAGGTAAAATTTTAATTACGATTTTAAAAGCTTTTGAAGTTTTATGTTTAACTCTAAAACGTTGACGCGCGGCTCTCCAAAAAGGCCAAGACTTCTTCCTTTTGTTGTATCATCGATTAACGAATTTAATTGAGCGCGGCTTACGCCTGTCGCTTTGCTCACACGGTCCACCTGGAATTTCGCAGCTTTAACTGAAATATCAGGATCCAGACCGGAACCAGAGTTGGTGATTAAATCAACAGGGATGTCTTTCGTATCTACGCCTGGATTTTCTTTTTTCAACAAGTTGATCGACTCATTTGTTCGTTTTAACATCTCTTTGTTCGTTGGCCCGTAGTTATTGGATCCTGAAGCGGCCGCATCATAATGAATAGAAGATACACGTCCGTGAAAATATTGAGGACTTTTAAAATTTTGGCCGATTAATTCCGATCCGACCACTTTACCATCTTTCTCTTTGATCAGGCTCCCATTGGCCTGATCATGAAAAATCATTTGCGCCAATCCCGTCATGGCCAGCGGGTAGGCGATCCCACATACGACGATCATCAACAATGCTAATCTGATTATTTTAAACAAGTAAAACCCTCCATTGTCTTCATGATCATTGCACAAATACACTCACAATGATGTCGATTAGTTTTATCCCGATAAACGGTACGACAACACCACCTAAACCGTAAATCAAAATATTTTTAGATAACAGCTTAGTTGCGCTCATCGGAACATACTTAACGCCTTTCATGGCAAGCGGGATCAACAATGGGATGATGATGGCGTTAAAGATCAAGGCCGATAGAATCGCTGTTGTCGGTGAATGCAACCCCATAACATTAAGCACTTCCATTTTAGGTAAGGCGACAGTGAACATGGCGGGAATGATCGCAAAATATTTCGCGATATCATTTGCGATGCTGAATGTCGTCAGCGACCCGCGTGTCATCAATAATTGCTTGCCTATCGAAACGACTTCAATAATTTTAGTCGGATCTGAATCAAGATCAACCATGTTAGCAGCTTCTTTCGCGGCGATGGTCCCGGAGTTCATTGCCAGCCCGACGTCCGCTTGTGCAAGTGCAGGGGCATCGTTCGTTCCGTCTCCGGTCATTGCCACCAATTTTCCTTTTTCCTGTTCTTTGCGAATCGCCCGGATTTTATCTTCCGGTTTGGCTTCCGCAATAAATTCATCAACGCCTGCTTCTTTCGCAATGGTAGCCGCTGTCAGCGGATTATCCCCGGTACACATTATTGTTTTAATTCCCATTTTCCTGAGTTCATCAAAACGCTCCCTCATGCCTGGTTTAACGGTATCTTTTAAGTAAATTAACCCGAGGATATTGCTGTTATAAGAAACCGCCAGTGGGGTGCCGCCTTGACTCGCGATTTCGTTGCTTTTCGCTTGTAAATCTTCCGGCACCTTTCCGCCCATTTGTTGGACAAACTTTTTAATCGAATCTACCGCACCCTTTCGGTAGTGATTGCCTTCCTGGATTAGCCCGCTCATTCGTTCCTCTGCGGTAAAAGGAATAATTTCCGCTGATTCATAAGAAGAAGCGTCCCAGGAAAACCCTCGTGCTTTCGCCAATTCTAAAACCGAACGCCCTTCAGGTGTTTCATCAAATAAAGATGTAACAACTGCGATGTCAGTTAGTTCCTTTTGTGTAGCACCTGTAACAGGAACAAATTCTGCGGCCAGCCGGTTGCCAAAAGTGATCGTGCCTGTTTTATCAAGGATGATCGTGTTAATGTCGCCCGCTGCTTCCACGGCCTTCCCGGACATTGCCAGCACATTGAAGCGCGTGACGCGGTCCATGCCGGCAATTCCAATGGCGGATAACAGCGCTCCAATTGTTGTTGGGATCAAGCAGACAAGCAAAGCGATTAATGTTGAAAGCTCTAAATGAACACCAACATAGTTTGCGATTGGCAAAAGAGTGACGACGACTAAAAGAAAGATAATCGTTAATGTGACAAGCAAAATATTTAAGGCGATTTCATTTGGCGTCTTTTGGCGTTTGGCTCCTTCAACAAGTGTAATCATCTTATCCAGAAACGATTCTCCGGGATCTGCCGTAATACGCACTTTAATCGAGTCGCTGACCACTTTTGTTCCGCCGGTTACCGAACTGAAATCGCCGCCGGCCTCCTTAATCACTGGCGCTGATTCGCCGGTAATGGCAGATTCATCGATTGAAGCAAGACCTTCAATAATTTCGCCATCTCCGGGAACAAGATCCCCTGTTTCAACCAGAACGATATCCCCTTTTCGAAGTTCATCGGACGAAACCGTTGTAATCGTTCCGTTTTTGCCAATTTTTTTAGCGGTTGTGTCTTTTTTCGTTTTCTTTAAGCTGTCGGCTTGCGCTTTTCCTCTGCCTTCGGCAAGCGCCTCAGCAAAATTGGCGAATACTATCGTAAAGAAAAGAATGAGAAAGACAGCGAGATTGTACCCGAATCTTCCTTCTGCATGAAATGCTGTGGGCATGATCATCATGAGGAGGACAAGGATCGTGCCTATTTCAACGACGAACATGACCGGATTTTTCATCATCACTAATGGATTTAATTTAATCAAACTTGATACGATAGCCTGTTTAATTAACCCAGACTCCTTATTCTGTTTGGATTGATTCATTTTGATTACACCTCTTTTGTTTAACGAATCGACAAATATTCAGCGATCGGCCCAAGAGCCATGACAGGCAAGAATGTTAACGCTCCGACAATGAGGACAACACCTACCAAAATCCCCACAAATAATAAGTGATCTGTTCTAAATGTGCCAATGGTTTCCGGAATGGGTTGTTTTCGAACAAGGGATCCGGCTACGGCGAGCAATGAAATGATCGAAACATAGCGACCCAATAACATGACAAGCCCGGTTGAAATGTTCCAAAATAGCGTATTGTCTCCTAAACCTTCAAACCCCGATCCGTTATTGGCAGCAGATGAGGTAAATTCATATAGTACTTGCGAAATCCCATGGAACCCGGGATTAGAAATCGCGCCTTTTCCTAGCTCAGTTAGAAATGCCAGGGCAGTTGGCCCTAGAATAAGCAACGGATGGGCTAGCAATGCCACCGCAATTAATTTCATCTCTTTGGGCTCGATTTTCCGTCCTAAAAATTCAGGTGTCCGGCCAACCATCAATCCGCAAATGAAGACCCCGATGATGGCATACATCAACATGTTGACAAGCCCTACTCCGTCTCCGCCGAATACCGTATTCAGCATCATCAGGGAAAGAGGCGTAATTTGCCCAAGCGGTGTCAACGTATCATGCATATTGTTGACCGTTCCCGTCGTGGCCGCGGTAGTCACCGTGCTGAACAAGGCCGATTGGGCAATGCCGAATCTTACTTCTTTACCTTCCATGCTTCCTTGCGAGGGATCCAGTCCCATAGCCGTTAAAGCCGGGTTACCATTACTTTCAGCGAAGTAAATAAGAGCGAGAAAAGCCACAAATAAAATGCTCATTGCGCCGAATACGATCCAACCTTGTTTTTGCTTTTTCGCAAAACGTCCATAAGTATACGTTAACGATGCAGGGATGCACCACATCGATAAAATCTCGATTACGTTTGTAAGAGGGGTTGGATTTTCGAATGGATGCGCAGAGTTTGCGCCGAAAAATCCTCCACCGTTCGTGCCTAAATGTTTAATCGCTTCTAGAGCGGCAACGGGGCCAATGGCAATAACCTGCTTCGCTCCTTCAAGTGTTGTCAGCGTAATTGATGGATCGAGCGTCTGAGGAACTTTCAGCCCCACAAGAACTAGCGTCAGAATGATCGACATAGGCATGAGAAGACGTGTATGTCCCTTGATGAAGTCCTCAAAAAAGTTGCCGATAGTGTTCCCTTTCGTGGTAATTCCCCGAATAAAAGCAATTGCCACAACAATTCCCGTAGCCGCAGAAGCGAACATCATCATCATGATGACGGTCATTTGCGAGAAGTAGGAAAGCCCCGTTTCACCGCTGTAATGCTGCAAATTAGTGTTCGTCATAAAGCTGGCAATCGTATTAAACGATAAAGTTGGTTCCATGTTTTTGATCCCGTTAGGATTCAACGGGAGAAATTGTTGCAGGCGCAAAATGACATAACCGGCCGCAACAAAAACAATATTGGTCAACAATAAAGAGATCGTATATTTTTTCCAGGTCATCGGCGCCCTGTTTTTCATTCCGCATATTGCATAAATGCATTTCTCAATAGGCGCGAAGAATTTGTCCGTCTTATTCGGTTCATTGGAAAAAACATGATAAATGTAACTTCCCAATGGTTTTATAATGAAAAGCAGCAGCAAAATGACCGCCGCGATTTGCAATGCATCCATGTATGGTTTCCTCCTAAAAACGTAGAATGCTATTCTTTTAAAATTTTTCCGGGTGGATAAGGGCATAGATCAAATAAATAAAAATTCCCCCCGTCACAATCGCAGTGAAAATCATTGTTTTTCACCGCCTCCGGTTGTACGGTCGCACCACTTGATAAATCCCCATAGGATGCCGAATGTGACAATCATCAGTACAATCATGAAAACATCTTTCAATGAGACTTCCTCCTTTTGATAGCAAATGAAGTGACTTGATTTGGAGTCTGTTTCTTAAAAAAAGCAACAAAAAAGAAGCCTGCGGAAGAGGAACTCTTCCGCAGGCTTCAGGGATCACTAAATAAACCCGTGTGCACACGAAATTTGTTGCCTCTCTCGAAACGCTTACGAGGTTAGCTGACGGATTCGGGCGTGAGAGTCGCCCTACTCGAAAGATCGAGATTCACCCCATGTGGCGCGAAGCCACGGTTGGTTCCCCCGTTTCCCCATGTGAGGAATTAAGCGAAATAGACGCAAAGGTTATGAGTACTATCAAATTTTTTGAATACTATTAATGTCACCTTCTCTCTCCTACCACGCTTACGAAGTTAGCTGACGGGTTCGGACGGCAAGAGTCGCCCGACTTAAAAAGTTTCACCCCAGGAAATTTCTTTCCGATGGTTCCTCCGTTCCAACTTTGGATTCAGCGGTCATTCGAATTTTTAAAAAATGAAGATAGTGTTAATCTTACTCCTTGCTTTTTTGCTTGTAAAGGATGGAATTCATTGAAAATGAACCAAAATATCTGTTTTTTTAAATGAATAATCTTGTATCAATAAGTTTGACCCATCTAATCTTCTTTTTTCTTACGATTTCTTTAAATTAAATGCCCATTCAATTGACGCAACTCTTTTTTCATTGATGGGAATCGCTGAAAATTTCTTATCCATGATAGAAGTTCAGCGCAATTTTGTCCGTCGCTCCTCCCATCAATTGTTCCCAATCACTCACCACCATGAAAGCGTTTTATTATATGATGAAAACAGGAGGTCAAGCCAATGATGATCGAAAAACGTCCCGCGCTTTTGCTCAATTACCTTTTAAAAGTGAAAAATACAACGATGAATCAACTCATGGATTATACCCAATTAACAAAGCGGCAAATTTCTTATGACTTAGAGAAAGTCAATCATTGGTTAAAAGAAAAAGGACTTCCGGTTATTCCATACAAAGGAATTCATTATATCGCGATGCCGGAAGATGTTGTGGAGTATTTTCGAAAGCAGCAAAACCTTATCAATGAACGGGATTTTAATTTAACGGAAGAAGAACGCTTGATCTTTATTTATCTCTATTTGTTTATCCGGCAAGAGCCCATCTCATCGGTTCATTTGACACACCTTTTAAAAGTGAGCAAAAACACCGTCATTTCCGATGTCAAAAAGGCGAATGACGTGAACAGCCCATACCTTGTTGAAATTCGTTATACCCGCCAGCGAGGCTATCATCTAATTGGAACAGAATTGGACAAGAGAGTTCTCGTCATGAAGCACTTATCCGAGTTATTACAAGTGCCGTACGGCGAGAAAATGATCGATTACCTGCTAAACGAAGGAAATGAGTATTTTCGCTTCGATCATATCCACAGCAGCCTCAAACACATTGAAAAGATGTTCGGACTGCAATTTGTCGAAGAACGGTTACTTCAGTTTTCCTATTTTCTTAAATTCTATTATTTCCGTCAAAAAGAAAAAAAGTTTGTCCGATTCCACTCTGATGAAATGAGTGTATTAAAGAAAGAACGCATGTGGTCGGTAGCGGAAAAGCTATTTCTTCTGCTCGGGCTGGAGGAAGAAGAATCGGAGCTTTGTTACTTCACGATTCAGTTGCTTGGCCTGTCGTTAGGCAGCGTTTCTGTTCAAGACGGGGACCGCGATTTGCTCTTTAAGCTTTGCGAACAGCTTGTGCTTGATTTTGAATCAAAAGCGTGCATTGCCTTTGAAAAAAAGGATGAAGTGATTAAAACGCTTTACCAGCATATTAAGCCAGCTTATTTTCGCATGAAGTACCGTATTCCCATTACCAATCCACTTCTCGATCAAATTAAAAGTGAACATCAAGAGCTTTATACCATTGTGAAGGAAATGCTTCTTCCGATCGGGTCATTGCTCGGCATAACGATTCCTGATGAAGAAGTTGGATTCATTGCCATTCATTTTGGGGCTCTGCTAGAAAAGCCGAAACAAATGATGCCGAAGAAGAAACGAGCTCTTGTCGTTTGTCCGAGCGGGATTAGCTCTTCCTTAATGGTCAAACACCAGCTGGAATCGCTTTTCTCAGAAATTACGGTTGAAAGCACACTATCACTGCAGGAATTCCAAGAAGGGAAATTTGAAGGGTATGATCTGATTTTTTCAACAGTGGGACTAGAGACGACTCTTCCCTGCTTTCATGTCAAGCCAATCATGACACCAGTTGAAAAAAATAGCTTGGTCAATGAAGTGTATCAGCATCTTTTTGGATTTCAATACCGAAATTTATCCTTAAAAGAACTCATGCACACGATTGAGCAATTCGCAAATGTTTATGATGAAGAAGGGTTGAAAGATGCGCTCAGCAAGATGACCTTCCATAAAAAAGTAGATGTTTACAGGGGGAGACAGCCAGTGTTGCACGATCTATTAAAAGAAGAAACGATTCAAATCATTGAACAGCTTTCCGATTGGGAAGAAGCTATACGAGTAGCGGCCCATCCGCTGCTGAAAAAAGGGGCCATTGACACATCGTACATTGATGCGATGATCGAAAATGTGAAGACGGTAGGCCCATATGTCGTCATTGGCCCTGAAGTCGCCATCCCTCACGCACGTCCCGAAATGGGAGTGAACCAGGTGGGGATGAGCTTTTTAAAGTTAAATAAGCCCGTATATTTTTTAAACGACGAAAAGCATCCCGTGCGATTATTGTTTTGTATTGCGGCAATTGATAATAAAACACATCTTAAGGCACTTTCACAATTGACAAAGTTGCTAAGTGAAAAAGCCAACATCGAACGATTAAAAGAGCTAGAGTCGATCGACAAAATCTCTGAATTATTTAAGCACTATTCTGCGATCGCTTAATTAGGCAACAAGTCAGGTAGTTCATGAATTTTTGAAAAAAAACCTTTAGGAGGAATGACGATGAAAATTTTAGCAGTATGTGGTTCAGGTTTAGGAAGCAGTTTCATGCTTGAAATGAACGTCCAACAAATCTTGGCGGAACTTGGAGTAAGCGGTATTGAAGTAGAGCATTCTGATCTAAGCTCTGCAACTCCAGATTCAGCGGATCTATTTATTGCCGCTAAAGACATTGCCGAAGGGATGGGGCATTTAGGAGAGCTTATCGTCATCGATAGCATCATTGATATGGATGGGCTTCGCTCAAAACTAACGGATGTGTTAAAGCAAAAAGGGCTTCTATGAGCGTAGATTCAAAAGTTGCCTTTCCAATGTTTGAATAATAAAAGCAAAAGGAGGCTTCTATCAATGGGGGAACGATTTCTTAAATTGATCATGGATATTTTAAGTCAGCCAGCCGTTTTAGTTGCGCTAATCGCACTTATTGGCCTCATTATTCAGAAAAAGCCTAAAAGTGAAATTATTAAAGGAACGACGAAAACATTTCTGGGGTTTCTTGTTATTTCAGCGGGGGCTGGAATTATCAGCAGCTCTCTGGAACCTTTCGGAAAAATGTTCCAGCATGCGTTTCATGTAACGGGGGTTGTACCGAATAATGAAGCCATTGTTGCCATGGCGTTAACCAAATATGGGAATGTAACTGCCTTTATTATGTTCTTTGGAATGCTGGCGAATATTTTGATTGCACGCTTTACGAAGCTGAAATATATCTTTTTGACAGGCCATCATACGTTATACATGGCTTGTATGCTCGCGGTGATCCTGGTCGTATCAGGATTGAGGGGAGTTTCGCTCATTATTGTGGGCTCTCTTGCCCTTGGATTAATCATGGCTGTTTTCCCTGCGATCTGCCAGCCATTTATGAGGAAAATTACTGGTAACGATCAAGTAGGATTCGGACATTTTTCAAGCTTAGGTTATGTTCTTTCCGGCCTTGTTGGAATGGCTGTCGGAAAAGGCTCCCGGTCTACTGAAAAAATTAATTTTCCAAAGTGGCTAGGATTTTTGCGTGATAGCTCTGTAACTATTGCATTAACTATGACCATTCTTTATGTCGTAATCGCTCTGTTTGCTGGTCCTGCTTATATTGAAAAAGAGCTTAGTGGAGGAACTCATTATCTTGTTTTCGCACTGATCCAGGCGGTTACATTTGCGGCAGGGGTGTTTGTAATTTTATCAGGTGTTCGGCTGGTGCTGGCAGAAATTGTTCCCGCATTCAAAGGAATTTCAACGAGGCTTGTCCCGAACTCAAAGCCGGCCCTTGATTGCCCAATTGTTTTTCCATACGCGCCAAATGCCGTTTTAATTGGGTTCTTCTGCAGCTTTCTTGGTGGTATTGTTGGGATGATTATCCTTGGCATTGCTGGTTCGGTGATTATTCTGCCAGGTGTTGTTCCTCATTTCTTTACTGGCGCGACCGCTGGAGTGTATGGCAATTCAACTGGCGGCATTCGCGGCGCAACGATTGGTTCGTTCGCAAATGGCTTATTCATTACTTTCCTGCCAGTCTTCTTAATGCCGGTTCTAGGCGATCTTGGATTTGCAAGCACGACCTTCTCAGACGCCGACTTTGCTGCATCAGGAATTGTGCTTGGGCATGTTGCCAGGTCGTTCGGCGCTGGTGGTGTAACGATTACCGTCGTTGCCTTTGTCGTGCTCGCTTTCTTATTTGCGATTTTCAAAAAAGATAAACAAAGAGATGGATCAGCTAAAATTGGAGCTTAACTTCTAAGAATAGGCGATGGGGGTACAGTTGATACGGGAGTTTGCTGTACCTTCCTGCTGCATTTTTTCATTTAAAGGGAGGTTTTTATGGACATTGATTTACGAAAATTGGAAATATTTCGCGATAAGATTCGATTACTGACATTAAAGGAACTGCACCATATGGGCTTTGGGCATTATGGCGGAAGCTTGTCAATCATTGAAACTTTAGCCGTCTTATATGGGGAAGTGATGAAGGTAGATCCGAATAACCCGGATTGGGAGGCTCGCGATTATTTTATATTATCCAAAGGACATGGCGGACCTGGACTTTATGCCACATTAGCGCTAAAAGGATTTTTCCCTGAAGAAGTCCTCTATACGCTAAATCAAAATGGAACTACACTTCCTTCGCATCCCGACCGGAATTTAACACCCGGTGTGGATATGACTACAGGTTCTTTAGGCCAGGGAATTTCGGTTGCAGTTGGCGTCGCATTGTCTCATCAACTATCAAATAAGGGCAATTACACTTACAGCATAGTGGGTGATGGAGAATTAAATGAAGGCCAGTGCTGGGAAGCCTTCCAATTCGCGGCCCATCACAAATTGAATCGCCTTTTTGTGTTTGTTGATGACAATAAGAAACAGCTGGATGGCCCGACAAAAGATATTATTGATCCGCTAGACTTTGTGGAAAAATTTAAAGCGTTTGGCTTTTATACCATGAAAGTAAATGGAAGCTCACTAGAGCAAATCTACAAAGCAATCCAAAAAGGAAAAGCACAAACCGATAAGCCCGTTGCTATTATTTTGGATACGATGAAAGGCCAGGGTGTCCCGTATTTAGAAGAAAAGGCAGATAACCATCACATCCGTCCAAATCCAAAAGACGAAGAAGCCATTTTAACTGCGATTTCAGAATTGGAAATTAAACTTGGAAAGGCAGGGGCAATGACGATATGATTCAAACATCATCCAAAACGTATGAATTAGATGACATTGAAATGCGGCAAATGTATGCAAGCACACTTCTGGAATTGGCACAAAACAATCCAAATGTCATTGCCCTGGAAGCCGATTTGATGAGTGCGATTTCAACGAATAAAATTATCGGTAAAATCCCAGGGCAACTGATTAATTCCGGGATTATGGAAGCAAATATGATGGGCGTTGCCGCTGGTTTAGCGCTTACAGGCAAAATTCCTTATGTTCATTCCTTTGCCCAGTTCGTCACTCGGCGGGCATTTGACCAGCTGTTTGTTTCAGGGGCGTATGCGCAATTGAATGTAAAAATAGTAGGATCAGACTCTGGCGTTACCGCGGAGCATAATGGCGGCACTCATATGGCCTTTGAAGACTTAGGGCTTGTTCGCCTCATTCCAAATGCGAATGTATATGAAGTGAGCGATGCTGTCCAGCTAGGCTACTTGCTCCGAAAAATTGAAAAGGAGTACGGAATCCATTATATACGGACCATCCGTAAAAAAGCCGTAAAACTTTATGATGAAAATGAAACCTTTGAATCTGGTAAAGGCAAGGTTCTTCGCGAAGGAAGCGATGTTACCATCATCGCAAGCGGCATTATGGTAGCTGAATCATTGAAGGCGGCAGATCTTCTTCAGGAGCAAGGCATTAACGCTACAGTTATTGATATGTACTCGATTAAGCCAATCGATAAAGACTTGATCGTGAATTACGCAGACAAAACAAAAGCCGTTGTAACAGCAGAGAATCATAACGTTATTGGCGGATTAGGAAGCGCAGTATCAGAAGTATTAAGTGAACATTGTCCGACCCGCATGCGGCGAATTGGGGTCAAGGAGCAATTTGGTCAGGTTGGAAAAGCCGAGTATCTAAAGGAGTTTTACAAGTTAACGGCAAATGACATCGTTACCGCAGTAAAGGAAATACAATAAAATTCAATTCTGGCCTGATTTTTTGAAAACATTATATTAGATGTTTAATGACGTGTGCCAAATCACACGTCATTTTTGCGCCCTCCTGAAATCGATAAAGCGTTATTTATCAGTCAATACAGAGCAGTTATCAATCAATTTTTTTATGTTATCTATCTTTTCGGAGCGGTTATCAATCATTTTTTATCTGATTTCAATCTTTTTGCGGCGAGTATGAATCGTCCCCCGATCCGCTCGGCTTGCTCGCTCGTCAAATGATCCAAAACGGGCTGCATGCTGGAGACGATGACCGTGGGCCAACGATTTACTTCATTTTCATCATTTGATTTAAAAGATCATAAACCAATGGGAAAGCAGTGAAGCCGTCATCTTCCAGAAAATGGCCACCTTTTTCAACAGGATAAAATGAGGCATCCAATTGGTTGGATAAATTTTGGCTCAATTGAAAAGGAACAATATCGTCATCTTTTGCAGCAATAACAGCACGCGAATGGGTTGCGGAAATGATTTTTTTATAATCCACTTTGTTCTCCGTAAAAGGATCTAGTGAAGGCAAGGATGATAACGGTTCAGAAAAGCCAGAAACGAGAATGAATCCTCCAAATGGCGGTAACTGTTCCAGCTGTTCTAGATAATTTAATAATGTGATAGACCCGAGACTATGGGTTACAAAATACGTGTTGTTATCTAAGTTCTTTATCGAATTGGCTAATGTTTTCAACCATTCCTCTTTTTTAGGATCAGACGAATTTGGCATGTGAAGGACCGAAACTTGATTACCATCTGCGATCAATTTATCTTTCAACCACGGGAACCAATGATTGGCGGGTGAAGCTCCGTACCCATGGATAATATATACTTGTTTTGCCATTGGTACTCCTCCTTGTTTTATGTATTTAAAAAACAGTATAAAACTGATAAATGAAAAAACTCAACAGGAAAGCATTTTTTCAATAAAATTAGGCGCTGCATACCCAGGCTTTAATTTTTCTCAGAAATTATGGTAACGCGTTCATATTTTGGTTATTCTATGCTATAGTAAAAATGAAGTTAATAAAAGGCCGGAGACTGGAGACAGCCAAAAAGCAAGTAGCGGATTCCGCTATTTTCTTCTGGCTGTCTTTTTTTTCGGTCCATCAATGAAAAGGGGGATGGAAATATGCTGAAAATGTTTCAGCCTGCGCCGCATGTCGACAGGCTTCCGGAGGACAAGATTGACAAAGCGTACAAAAAGCTTCGCCTGCAAGTGTTCCTCGGAATTTTCATCGGCTATGCGGGCTACTACCTGGTCAGAAAAAACTTCACACTGGCCATGCCGTATTTAAACGATATGGGATTCAGCAAAGGGGAATTGGGACTGGTCTTGTCCGCTGTATCCATCGCGTATGGAATCAGCAAATTCGTCATGGGGACGGTTTCGGACCGGAGCAATCCGAGGTATTTTTTGGCTGCCGGCCTTATGCTTTCTGCTCTTATCAATGTTATTTTCGGATCTTTTTCATTTGTCACATCGAGCCTTGCCATTATGCTCGCCTTGAACTTTCTGAACGGCTGGGTTCAGGGAATGGGATGGCCCCCGAGCGGCCGGACGATGGTGCACTGGTTTTCAGTGAGCGAGCGTGGAACGAAAATGGCCATCTGGAATGTCGCCCATAACGTCGGTGGCGGGATCGTTGCTCCTCTTGCGGGTCTCGGCATCGCCATCTTTGTCACCTGGAAAAGCATTTTCTTTTTCCCGGCCATCATTGCATTCATTGTCGCCATCGTCGCCTTTGCTTTAATGAGGGACACTCCGCAGTCAGTCGGGCTACCGCCGATAGAAGAATATAAAAACGATTACCCCGAAAATGACACCGAAGACCGCGAAAGAGAGCTCTCTACGAAAGAAATCCTTTTCCGATATGTTCTTAACAACAAATTCTTATGGTACATCGCGCTTGCCAACATCTTTGTTTATTTAGTGCGCTACGGGGTTTTGGACTGGGCGCCGACGTACTTAACCGAGGAAAAAGGATACAGCCATAACGAGTCAAGGTGGGCGTATTTCCTCTACGAGTGGGCCGGCATTCCGGGAACGCTTTTATGCGGCTGGATCAGCGACAAAGTCTTCAAAGGGAGGCGGGCGCCTGCCGGGATTATCTTCATGCTCGGTGTTCTTGTGGCGGTTGCGGTCTACTGGCTAAATCCGGCTGGACACCCGCTGATCGACAATATCGCTTTGATCGCCATTGGTTTCTTAATTTATGGCCCGGTCATGCTCATTGGGCTTCATGCACTGGATTTAGTGCCTAAAAAGGCTGCGGGCACAGCCGCAGGGCTTACAGGCTTATTTGGCTATTTGGGCGGATCGGTGTTTGCAAGCGTGGCGATGGGTTATGTTGTCGATCTTGCCGGCTGGAGCGGCGGATTCATCCTGCTTATTGCTTCAACGGTTTTATCCATTGTGTTCCTTGCCTTGACCTGGAATTCTGGCAAATCGGGAAATGCGGCCTAATGATTCGACCCTGACGAATGCCTGGCCAGTTGCTTAACTAGTGCCCCTTCTAGAAAAAAGCTTGGGTTTCAGTAATCGGACAGGACACCTCGTTCGATCTGTGAAATGAGGAAAAACGATCACGAATCGTTACATCGTTTAAAATGATTTCGTTCTCGGACAATAAGTGCTTTTATTTGGACAATAAATCATCCGGTTTAGACAATAAAATTTTACTTTTGGACAATAAGTGGAAAAAATACTAAATTTATTGTCCGACTGAGGCCATTTATTGTCCGATAGTATCTACTTATTATCGGATATCAACTGTTTATTGTCCAAATGCCATAAAAATAGACCACATAAAGAAGTTTAAACCTATTTTTTACTTTCATTTTCTTATCAATAAGAACGTTCTCAGCTGAAGGGGCACTAGTTTTCTAGTTTCATTGAAATGGAATAATTCGCCGGCAGAGGCCGCTGGATTTTTCCCGGCCATGCGTTTGACAGTTCTCACTTTACAAAACATTTACGCTTTCTTCACGAGAAACATCCATTGTCTTAAAATCTATCAATTATCCTATAAACGATGTTAATAGAGAGGAGAATTCGTGCAATGAAAAGAATAGTAAGGAGTGTCTTCATGTCAGCGGCCCTTGTTGGAATTGGAGCAGGAGTAGCTTGTAAAGCGGAGGCGGCTGAACCGAACCATCCGTCGCTCAATCCGAACAAAATTTTAAACATTGCCCACCGCGGCGCATCAGGCCATGCTCCAGAGCATACAATGCTATCCTATGAAATGGGGCAAAAAATGAAAGGCGATTATATAGAAATCGATCTTCAAATGACGAAAGACGGAAAACTGATTGCGATGCATGATGAAACATTGGACCGGACAACAAACGGGACGGGCCCCGTTAAGGAGCGCACATTGCAAGAAATCAAGCGGCTCGACGCCGCCTCCTGGTTCAATGAAAAGTACCCGGACCTTGCCAGAGATGAATACGCCGGCCTGAAGGTGCCTACGCTGGAAGAAGTGATCCAAAAATTCGGCAGAGGCGCCAACTACTATATCGAAACGAAATCACCTGAAGTATATCCGGGAATGGAAGAAAAGCTGCTCAGCATCCTGAACCAATACAAATTGACAGGGCCAAATGTTCCTTCCAGCAAAGTCATCATCCAATCGTTCAGCCCAGAAAGCTTGAAGAAAGTCCATAAGCTGAACCCTGCCATTCCTCTCGTGCAATTATTATGGTACGACAGAAATGCGGCCGTCACTGACGCCGAGCTGGAAGAATATAAGACGTACAGCGTCGGCATTGGAATGAACTTCGACAAAATTGACAAAGCGTACGTTCAAAAAGTGAGAAAACACGGACTTCTCATCCACCCTTATACGGTCAATGATAAAAAAGATATGCGCAAACTGCTCGATTGGGGAGTGACGGGAATGTTCACCAACTTCCCTGACCGCCTGCAGGAGGTTTTGCAAGAAAAGTAGAGTACGTGTAAAAAAAGCCCTTTGGCTGGCAATAACCTGGCAGTTTTTGAAGATGATCCTGCATACGCAGGGTCTTCTTTTTTAACGGAAGCGATCAGCAAAAAATCTTATATTCCGGCTGTTAAAAAGAGCAAGTAGACTCGTAGTCTACTTGCTCTTTTCCATAACCGCAAAATAATTGTTTTCGTTATCGGCGAAGTTAAATACCCGTCCGGAAGGCATATTGACAATTTCCCCGACAGTTACATTTTTACTTGCTAAATCGTTGTATAACTTATCGAGATTTTCCGTGAAAAACATTAACGAAGGCGTTCCGAGATTTAATTCAGGCTGCATTTTAGCAACGAGTTCCTTATTGTGAAGAATAATGCTCGTTTCAGCTTCCTTTGTTGGGGCGATTTCAATCCATCTCATTCCCTGGCCGTTATTCTCATCCGAAATCACGCTAAATCCTGCTTTTTCTGTCCAAAAATTGACTGCCCCATCCTGATCGTTGACGTACAACATAATTTGACCAACTTGATTAATCATTCATTTCCCTCCCTGGTTTTGGCGTTATTATTTACTTCTGCAAACCTTTCGGATTATCCTTGTTACAATTCTACTCCGATCAAAAAAAAGCTGATCGTTCAGCTTGATTGACCGTCTAGTGCAAGAAGCAATTACAGATTTTCCGAACGAGAAAGTCCATCGCCTTTAGGCATGGGATGAAAGTGAGGCTTCGATGTGGTCATAGGTCTTTAAACGTTCAATATCTAAATTTTGTTAAAAGGTGTTTCAATTTTTCGATTTTAATGGTAGAATAAAACTGCATACGAATGTCTGTTCCCGTTTGTGGAAATTAAGGGGAGGTGAATCGAAATGTTTGTCACCCATTCCTTTCGGATTCCTTATGACCCATTGATTTATAAACAATTACGGACGATGCAGCGTGAAGCGGCTTCGGTTTGGAATGATATTGTCCGGGAAGCAACGAGTTATTTCTTCACCTATAAAAAATGGCTCAACAAATTCGACATTCAAGCGGTACGAAAAGGCTCCTATAACCTCCATTCTCAAACTGTTCAGGCGATTGTCGATAAATATGATGCTAACCGCCAGACGACCCGAAAACTCAGAAAGACCGATAAAAAAATAAAGTACCCCTGGAAAGAAAAAGATTATTATTGTATCCCGCTCAAACAAGCCTCCATGGACATATCGGACGAAACAATCGGCATCAAAAGAGCAAACTATAGCCTGTCTCTTGTCGACATCGTCACGAAAAAGAAGAAGAAAAACTGGAATGAGAAGTTTCCAAAAAGAAATGAACAAGTGATCATCCCTAACCTCGCAAAAGAACCGTTAACAGATTGCAAATACGCTGAAATCGTTTGGAAAAACGGTTCCTATTGGTTTCATTATTCCGTTAAAGTACAAGAAAAAGACCTTTCTTCCTTGCCCTTATGTCCTGCCGGAGCGGACTCAGGGGAAATCCATGCTGTAACCGTAGCCACCGAAAACAAAGCGCTTGTCGTCTCTGGACGCGCGCCTCGAAGCATCTCTCAATTTCGTGCCAAAGTACTGGCTGATCTTCAAAAGAAAATGTCCCGATGTAAGAAGGGCTCCCGCCAATGGAAAAAATACAATACCGCAAAGAAACGAATCTGCCAGAAATCTAACAACCAATTGGAAGACCTGGAACATAAAACAACGAAAGAAGTCATTCTATTTTTAGAAAAAGAAAACGTCACGAATCTTGACATCGGGCGGGTGGCAGGGATCGAGAAAAACACAAAGAAGGACCAAAAGAAAAAGTCGAAAACAACAAAAATAAGAAGGCAACAGCTTTCCCTTTGGAACCAGGGAAAGATCAAACAAAAACTAACGTATAAAGCTCAGCTGAAAGGCATCAAAGTGGAAGAAACGGAAGAAAGCTATACGTCCCAAACCTGTCCGTTCTGTCACGGGAGACATAAAATCAATGGACGTCCATTCAAATCTTCTGTTCGCCAAACAGAAATTCATCGGGACGTAAACGGTGCCCAGAATATCGCACGTAAAAAGTACCCGATGGAAGTAAGCCACCTCCTTGGAGTCATATTTAAACAACCGGTCTGGTATAAGCGATATGTGAACGAGAATCCCTGTTTTTTTAATAAGACAAGGTCAGGATCGATCAGAGTTTAAAAGTATCGCCAGAAGGATGGCGTAGTAGGCACCGACCTTGCCCACAGGAAGTCGTGTATCGACCTCTTGTGTTGCTCACCCAAGTTCGACCGCTGCTTCTTCTCTGGAAGAAAGTAAGTTGGATGTTTGTGAGAAAGCCCCCACGGTTAGAATCCCACTACTGCCTATGGCAGTAGCTTGCGGCTTTAGCCGTAGGAGTAGGTCAACTTATGATTCTACGTATAATATGCAACGTTATTTTTCCAATCCAGTAAATGATTAATCCCATTAAGAGTAAAAATGATAAAAGGCAAACTGCAGTCATTATCGGTTCACATTTAAATGCATAAATGAATTTATCCACATCATAAATTTGATCGGGTTCGGTTACGCTTTCAGGGGTAAAGACAATTTCATTTCTCCAATCTTCATCAAGCATCAAATAGGAAGATGTCCAGGTAGTGGCGAAAAAGCTAAACGCAAATATCGGCAATAGCATGATAAAAAGAATGAGCCTTGCCACACTCCAGGGGCTCCACGAACCATTTCTATTCATTTCCATCTTGCACTTCACCTCTGGTTTTTCGTTAATTGGCTTTATTGTAAGTGTATAAGAATATCTTTGGAAGTACTATTTTTTCCTAGTACCGATCAAACGTTCTATCGCTAATACCCTATCGACTAAGAACGTTCTTATGTTCAATTCCGCCTAAGAAAAAGAAAGAAGATGAAAGCAAAAAACAGGTTCAAACTTCTCTAGTGGTGTTATTTCATGAATTTTTTTAACTAAATATTTAAAAACATTCAGTTTTCTTGCCTTCAATTTATTTGTATACTACCAATAAAGCAATCCTATTTTCGGATCAAGAGGGGTAATGGGATGAAGACGCAGGCAAAAGCAGATTTGATGATGTTAATCGTGCTCTTGCAGGCATTGGCCTGTTGACGCTAAACCATCAATTGGCGGTTCATTCCGGCGATCTTTTGTGCATCTTATGCGCCTTGTTTTATGCCTTGAACATTATGATGACGGGCAGACTGACGAAGAATGTCGATTCCATCACGCTTGGAGTGGTGCAACTCGGGTTTGCCGCTATGTGAGGCCTCTTATTTTCAACGCTTTTCGAGACGCCTGAGCTTCAGGCACGCCCGGGTTATGGGTTGCTGTATTGGGGTTGGGCGTGTTTTGCAACGCTTTTGGTTTCATCGTGCAAACCGCTGCCCAGAAACATACAACTCCGGCCCACACAAGCCTCATTTTTTCGTCGGAACCGGTTTTCTCAGCCGTTTTCGCTTTTCTATTCGCAGGGGAAATGCTCACAGCAAAAGGGTATGTAGGCTGTCTATTCGTATTATCAGGTGTATTGCTAGCACAAATCAATTGGCAAGGCCCGGCTTATGAAACGCGGGCTAAACAAAAGAAACAATGGGGCTAAGTTGGAGTGAACGGTTCATTCATTCCTCCCGATTCCCCATCCGGTTCACCGAAATTTAAATAGGCTAAATATAGATGGCCATTTTGCCTTAACCAAAGATTGCAGTTTCCCTATTATTTATATCTAGCACTTCAACCTTCACACTACCACCAAGATGATATGACACTAAATCAGACAATGCGTTTAGAGCCATATGAAACTCATCGCTTCTTGTCTCATCGATTAATTCAATGCAAAGAAATGCATTTTTCGTATGTTCCGTCAGCATCGTCCTCTGGGCTTCGCGCCAATTCCAGCATCGGCATATCGCACCGCCATCATCTTTATAAACCATTTCACCTTCATATGGTGGAGCATTTTCCACACTCCCTAATGGAATAAACGGTTCATCACCATTTGCCCGCGTTAGCCGAATATCGCCTACAAAAGTGTCGATATCTTCTCCGCCACACGGAAGCCCATAGCGTAATGAAATTGAATTATAGATGTCAACAAGCGGGTTAATGGTTCCGATAGGATTGCCATTTTTTACTCTTTTTAATAACGCTTCGATGGAACTCCTTGCTCCTTTCTTTGTCTTGAATTTCCGAAAAGCTTCCCGCCAGACGGAGATGACTGGATTCTTGCTGAATTCCTCCAGACTTAAGAATTGATGTGCTTCTTTCTCTGCCTCCCTGAGCAACTTCTCGTAAATTTCAACATCCCTTATTGAATTATCAATCCCCTGGCAAATAACGGTACCTATTTTTGCTTGAGGGAATAATGACCAAAAATCATCTTCAATGATCAACCGAGGCATCAACGATCTCTCCCTTTCATTTTACTTATAGTCCGGGTGTACACGCTTATGTTTTGGAAGGGCTGGCAAAGGCGGAGAACACCCCTAGAACAATATACAAATAACCAGTTATCCGGGACTGTAGCTTTGAACTCACTTTCCTGTCCAAAATCCGCTTTCTAATACTTGCTGCAAGAGCTGCATACAAACTATCACTTATAAAAGCCAGAATAATAAATATCATTCCTAAAAGCAAAAACTGCACTGGGACGGAACCAGCAGAAGGTGATATAAATTGCGGAAAGAAAGCTAAGAAAAAGAGTGCCGTCTTAGGGTTCATTATTTCCACGAGCGCTGATTGATAAAAAATCTTTATTAATTTTTTGCGAGGGGCTTTTGGAATTTCTGAAGCCGTAGAATCAGATGCAGAAAATAACGTTTTGCACCCCAGATAGATCAAATAAGCGGCCCCCAGGAATTTAACGATCGTAAAGGCTGTTGCTGATGTCATAAGGATCGCAGAAACCCCGATGGCTCCAGCTAAAACGTGGACAGAACCGCCAAGAGATACGCCAAGAACGGATACCAGGCCCGCTTTCTTTCCTTGATCGATGCTTCTTGCCATAATATAGAGTACAGCTGGTCCAGGTATGATTAACAATGTAGCCGCAGCAATGACAAATAGCCAAATTGTCGAAAACTCCATAAAATCCAACTCCTTGTAGTATTTTTGCAGATGATTTATTTCAAGAAACAGGAGTAGGCCCATTATTTAAAAAGTTCTTTCCGCTTTTCACGCATCCACCGGGCAACCTGAATTTCCCCTTGTTCATTTGATTTTTCAAGCTCTGTAACGATCGATTTGTAATCGGTGTCACTGCGATTCTGGCTCATTTTGGCTGCAGCTTGAATATCGGTGATTTCAATTTCAAAGCCAACGATTCCTTTCATTTCACTCTCAAGCAACTCTGGATCAAACGTGTCCCAGAGCCGGCCATTTTCCCGGTGAGATTCATAATGTTGAAGCATCGAATCCAGAGCCGATCTCAACTCATCCCCACTAATCACACGAGCGGTCCCATATGCATGTACAGCGAGATAATCCCATGTAGGAACCTCTTCAACCTCATACCAACTTGATGAAATGTAAGCGTGCGGCCCTTGAAAAATAAGCAACACTTCACGATTAGGATCCAACGTTTTTTTCTGCCTGTTTCCGTATGCAATGTGCCCGGTCGCAAAGATTTTCCCTTCCTCTTCACGAATGTCGAGCGGAAGGTGGGTAGCCAACGGGCGCTCTCCATCAACCGTAACCAATAAGGCAAACGGATTAGATTTCATCATTTGAACTGCTTCATTATGATCCATACGGTAATACTTAGGAATATACACAATCATCATCCTTTCAACTTTTTAAAAATAGTACTATACACTCTGACATGAAAAAAGGTACAATATTAAATAAATATACATGTCAGAAGGGATCGTAAATGAAAACGACCATTTTTAGACTCAATGATGACTCTCCCAAATACAAACAAATCTATGAGCAATTTAAATTATTTATTGAGCAAGGCGACATAAAAGCGAACGAGCAATTGCCCTCCATTCGCCAGCTCGCAGACTCTCTTCAAGTAAGCCGAAATACAACATTAATGGCTTATGAACAGCTTGTAGCTGAAGGGTATATTCGCGGGGAAGGACGAAAAGGTTATTTTGCAAATGAGCTAGAACCTCTGATCTCTCAGGAGGCATTCATCTCTCATCCTAAAAAACAGACAGAGGCCAAGAAACCTCCGATCGTTAATTTCAGGGCAGATAGCGTTGATCAAACACATTTCCCGCTGAAAATTTGGAGAAGAATCGCCAATCATGTTTTAACTTTGCAGGAAAGCTTTCGATACGGGGAACCATTTGGGGAAGTAGCCTTGCGCGAACAAATTTCCGCCTATTTATTTCAATCACGTGGAGTGAAAACAAATGCTGATGCAATTATTATCGGAAGCAGTACCCAACAAATGCTTGTCTACCTTGGGCAAATCCTGAAGGATGAATTCCGGAGCATTATCGTTGAAGACCCTGGATACGACGGCGCCAGGGAAGCTTTTCAATTCCATCGTTTCACGTTTGAAACGTTGCCGGTTGATGAAACAGGCGCTGATCTTTCACGATTAGAACAAATGAAATCACGGTTAATCTATGTCACCCCTTCCCATCAAAGTCCAATGGGAGCAAGTATGTCGATCGGGCAACGGCAAACGCTTATTCATTGGGTGAACAAGATGCGCGGGTATATTATCGAAGACGATTATGATAGTGAATTTCGCTATACCCAACAACCATTTCCCGCTCTTGCCTCCATTGATTCAGCAAGAGTCATTTATTTAGGGAATTTCTCAAAGTCATTTCTTCCAGGAATCCGTTTAAGCTATATGGTATTGCCGGAACCGCTTTTAGAACGTTATAAACTTCAATTCCGTTATTTCGAAAGTACCACTTCCATTCTTAGCCAGCTCACCATGGCTAAATTTATGGAGGAAGGAGAATGGAATCGCCACATTAAACGCATGCGTCTTGTTTATAAACGAAAAATGCAGCACTTAGTTTCTGAACTAAGAAAACAATTCGGACAAACGATTTCGATTATTGGCGAGCAGTCTGGTTTGTACGTATTAATTAAAGTACACTTGAACCG
Organism: Fictibacillus gelatini DSM 15865; assembly: GCF_000430745.1. Lineage (GTDB taxonomy): Bacteria > Bacillota > Bacilli > Bacillales > Fictibacillaceae > Fictibacillus_A > Fictibacillus_A gelatini. The sequence continues at coordinate 78,291 of NZ_KE387234.1, forward strand.
CTCTGAAGAATGGCTAATCGAGCGTGCTTCTTCATATGGCGTTAATGTGCGTCCCACCTCACTCTATTTCGTAAAAAACAATACCGATCAACCGATGATTAAACTTGGATTTAGTCACCTTTCTTTTGATGAAATTGAGCTTGGTGTAAAACTCTTAAAAAAAGCCTGGGTTTAAAAACGCTCAGGATAGTAAGAAAAGTCTTCAACAAACTTTACTTTTAGAAACCGATTTTTTCTTTATCGAAGGAAAAAATCGGTTTTTCCATGGCTAAGTTCGTTTTTTTAGAAAGAGGGCTTTTCGTCTTTGTATATTTGGACGGAAGCTTTCCCGCTTTTAGGGCAAGAGACGATTGAAATTGGATAATCGCGCGAAAGGCTTTCATACGGTATTAAGAACAGCCCAATCTCTATCATTAATAAAATTGGCAAGGGGAAGTTGCTTCTTTCGATCACAAAAGAACAAGCCGCCTGGTAAGGGAGGGACGATCGGCCTTCAACAGAATTGGGCGGCAATTTCCGATTGAAATTCATCACCTAAAATGACGGCTTTGTAAATTGAATGTCGTTCACCTTTCATAATTTCATAGCCTGATGCGCCATGGCCATCTTCTTCTAGCAACTGATGGATTAGCCTGCCGCTTTCGTTTGTTTCTTCCGTGTATGTGTCACTGGGGGTGATAATCTTGCACCGAACAACTTTGGGCGCCTCTTTTTTATAGTCAATGGCACTCATTTTTCCTCCCCTAATGATGCCGAAATACTTCACACGTCCTTCGCCCGGGACTCGCGTGTCGAAATTAATTTTATTCCGTCTATGGGATGCAGCTGAAGGCTCCCGCTGTTCACACAAGAGATTTATCGATATTTTTTCACGCCTTTAATGATGTTGTTTTCTTTATTTCTCACAAATTGATGATGCTGGTATGAATGGCTGATTTTCTTATCTAATGCTGCCCCGCTTGCGATCGATTGCACGAGGGCTTTTGCATCCCCGGGCTTGATATCCTTATACCAAATCCCTTCTGGATAGACGATTGTCACACATGCATCATGACACCTGCCATTGCACCTCGTTCTTGTCGTATGAATCACCTCATCAAGACCCCGGCGGTTTAACTCTGCCCTGATCGCGTTGGTTACTTCATCTCCTTGATTGCGCAAGCACGATGCACCATTGCAGATGAGAATATGGTGTTTTAATTCAGAAAAATCCCAGGTAGCCATTGTTACCTTCCTTTCTTATTCATTCATGGATAAAACGTCGACAATATGCAGCTCTTTTTTACCATAGGACAGATGTTGATCAGTTGCTTGTTTTGGCTTGCTGCTGGCGGCATCGCAGCCAGTCATTAAGGCCGAACAAGCCAAAAGGATATAGTTTCTTTTCAGTTCTTTTCTCCATTTCCTAAAACATAAATCGTAATGATTACGATTTATCAAAAATACTACTACCTTATTTGTTGATAAGTCAAGAAAAATATTTTTTCCTTTTCGATGCGAGGCTTACGGAAAAATTACGCTTTTCTTTTTTTAACGGTTTATGCTATTGTTAAATCGTAATGATTACGTTTTATGGATAAGGAGTGTTTTACAGTGAAAAAAATTCCCGTAACGGTCCTGAGCGGTTATCTCGGTTCGGGAAAAACAACTTTGCTCAATCACATTTTAGCGAACCGCGAAGGGCTTAAAATCGCGGTCATCGTCAATGACATGAGCGAGATCAATGTTGATGCGGCTCTTGTGAAACAAGGCGGGTTTTCGCGAACAGAGGAAAAGCTGGTCGAAATGCAAAACGGCTGCATTTGCTGCACCCTCCGCGAAGACTTGATGAAAGAAGTCGAAAAGTTGATCAAGCAAGGAAACATTGATTATATCGTCATCGAATCTTCTGGAATAAGCGAGCCGATCCCTGTGGCGCAAACATTTACATACATCGACGAGGAATTGGGGATCGATTTGACCAAATCATGCAGGCTGGATACGATGGTCACGGTCGTCGATGCCAACCGTTTTTGGGATGACTTTGCATCCGGAGAAAGCTTGCTCGACCGAAAGCAGGCGGTGAACGAGAATGATGCCCGCGAAGTGATCGATTTAATCATTGACCAAATTGAGTTTTCCAATGTGCTCATCCTCAATAAAACCGATTTAGTCGAGCAAGAAGAAGTTGACCGGCTGAAAGGGGTTTTGCGGAAGCTGCAGCCTGAAGCCAAAATCATCGAGACGGCCTTTGCAAACGTTCCATTAAAAGATGTTTTGAATACAAAGCGGTTTGACTTCGAGCAAGCGAGCCAGTCCGCCGGATGGCTAAAAGAGCTGAACGAGGAACATACGCCTGAAACAGAGGAATTCGGAATTTCATCTTTCGTTTACCGGAGAAAACGGCCATTCCATCCTGAGCGTTTACTTGAATGGCTCGAAAATTGGCCGGAAGATGTCGTCCGGGCAAAGGGCATCTTCTGGGTGGCCACACGGAATAATATGGCCGGGCTGCTATCGCAAGCAGGAACTTCCATCATCATCCAGGGCGCAGGCGAGTGGCTTGCCGCCTATCCAGAGAATGAACGGCAAAAGCTGCTCGACGAAGACCCCGAATTGCAGAAAAACTGGGACGAAGTATATGGCGATCGCATGACTGAACTCGTTTTCATCGGCCTCGACATGAACCGACAACAGGTTGAACAGTCGCTCGATAACTGCCTTTTGACGAATAAAGAAATGAGCGGTGATTGGGACAAGCTGTCCGATCCGCTGCCCCAGTTTGCCATTGGCACAGAACAATAAACATAAGCTCCCTTTCAGGAATACTGGAAGGGAGCTTATTTTTTAAGAGCTCGCCGTTTTTAAGACAAGTCGCCGGAAGCTTTCTTTCATCTCCTTCACCGGCAATCGGTGCCCGATCATGATGATGCACGTCTCGCGCTTTTCTTCACACGCGAGCCTCGTGAAATGAGACCGGCCTGAAGCATACTGGAATTGGAATAACCCGCCTTCTCTCTTTAAACGGACGATCCCCTTGCCCCTCACAACATTTTCCGGGAGGGCATGGAGCCATTTCTCAATCGAAGCGCGTTCAATGGCCGGAACATTTTCCATTTTTATTGCCTGGAATGGATGGTGGTGGCCTTCTTTATGATGGCGGCTGTTCGCTTGATCGGGCGCCGGGACGGTAAAAGAACCTGCCCTTTTCTTAAACACGGTGTCCATGTCAACTTTCCCAAATGCCGTTTCAATGGTTTTTGTTTGCCCTTGAAGCAGTTTCTGTATTTTCTTTATGGCTTTTCCCTTTACCTTTTCGCTGACAAGATCGGTTTTATTTAAGATGATCAACGTGCTTGCACTTAATTGTTCATCAAGCAAATCGCGGATTTCCTTCGAACTCGAAAAGATGCTGCCATATTCCAAAAACTTGCTGCAATCGACGATGCCGATGATCGACTGGATTTCAAAGCGATCCATGAGCGCGGGATCCTTCAGCGCTTCCACGATTTCTTTTGGATTGGCGATTCCCGTCCCTTCAATAAGGAGCACATCCACCTCGTTCTCTTTTTTCAAAAAAAGCGCCAGCTCTTCAATCAAGTTCTCCTTAACCGTGCAGCAAATGCAGCCATCCAGCAACTCTACCATTTTTTCACGCTGAAAGAGGTGACTTTCGACATTCGCCTGGCCCAGTTCATTCAATACGATTCCGGGCGTGGCGTTCATGCTTTTGCAATGTTGGAGCATGTTCAGCATGACTGTCGTTTTGCCGCTCCCAAGAAACCCTGTCAAAATAAACACTGGAATTTTCCTCATTTTCATAAATATCCTCCTATGTACAAAAATAGTTTGATTGCATTGGCGATCCCAATCCTATAATACTTGCAAATCGTAATGATTATGATTTAGAATTAAAATATCATTTTTCAGCTTTGTTGGATGAAAATTAGGAGGGCACCCTTTATGGCTTACATAAAAAAGACGGAAGGCTCTTTGAGAAAAGATGTAATCGGGATTTGCCTTTTTTTAATGTTTCTCGTTTCTTTCCTTTTCACGGAACAGATTAAACAGGATCCGCTGATGGCGAAACTCCCAAAAATGTTCGTCCAATTCAACACCATTTTTTTGAGCATCATCATCGAGACCATTCCTTTTATTCTATTAGGCGTGTTTATTTCATCCTTTATCCAAACATTCGTTTCAGAAAAAGCGATCGCGAAATTCATTCCAAAAAAACCGATTATGGCGATTGTTCCCGCGATTTTGCTTGGCTTTGCTTTTCCATTATGCGAATGCGCAATCGTTCCTGTGGTGAGAAGATTGATAAAAAAAGGATTGCCCCTCCATATCGGGGCTGTCTTGCTTATTTCCACCCCTATCCTTAATCCTGTCGTCCTCCTATCAACCTATTTTGCGTTCCGGAATCATGAGGCGATCCTTTACGCGCGGATGGGACTTGCCATTTTTGTGGCGGCCATAGTGGGGACCATCACCTATTTTCTTTTCAAAAACCGCAAAGAATTGAAGTGGAGCAAGGAAGAATTGGCCGGTGAAGCCGTATCGGGGGCAACGCGAACGTTAAGCAGATGGAAGCAGACGTTTTACCATGCTTCAGATGAATTTTTTGACACTGGCAAATACATCATTATCGGCGCGTTTCTTGCCAGCCTGTTCCAAACCTTTTTCAACAGGAATTTCCTTCTATCCATCGGAACGGATGATGTCCGCTCCACTGGCCTGATGATGGGACTCTCGTTTCTTTTGTCGATTTGTTCAGAAGCCGACGCATTTATTGCCGCTTCCTTTGGCACCACGTTTTCAAAGGTGTCGTTAATCGCTTTTCTCGTGTACGGTCCCATACTGGACATTAAAAATGCGCTCATGCTCTTTGCCGCGTTCAACACCCGCTTTGTTCTCGCGTTCATTTCAATTGTCACAGTAGTTGTGTTTTTCTCGGCCCTGTGCCTGAAATTCATTTTATAATGGAGGGAAGGAATTGAAGAATGAACAAGATTGGGAATTCCATATGTATATTCGCGCGATCATATTATTCGGATTCATGCTGCTCCTATTTGCTTTTATCGTAAGCGGGAAAATCAACTCGTACGTTTCGCCGCGAATGGTGCCTTTTGCGTATATGGCCATGATTGGCTTTGGTTTGCTCGGTGCCGTCCAGATGTTCAGGGGGACGGCGAAAAACATGGAGGAGGAAATGAATTGCGGCTGCGGCATTGATCACCGCCCAAAAGGCTCCCCGCTAGCCCAGTTTTCTCTCTATCTCATTTTCGTCATCCCGGTTTTAGCCGGCCTCATGATCCCGGAAGCGGCGTTGGACACATCCGTTGCGAAAAATCGCGGCGTCAAATATGGCTCTGGCATTTATTCGAAGCCGAGTCCCCCAAAAATGGAGAACGAGAAATCAAACGCATTTAAAATCGATGCCGACGAATATTTGAAGGATCCAGATGGCTATATAAAAAAAATGGAAAAAAATGCAACAAAACAAGCCGGAGTGGACGAATCTGCTGCAGGATCAGATGATGCCCGAGCGTATTACGCTTCTCTGGTGAATACGCTCGCGAGGACAAATAAAATCATCGTCACTCCGAACAACTTTATGGAAGTCATGGCTGCCATGGATCATGACATTCGCCCGTTTGTCGGCAAACAAATGGAGATTAGTGGTTTTGTTTACCGGGAATCCGGCTTCAAAGCGGATCAAGCCGTCGTTGCCCGCTTTGCCGTGGAGTGCTGCATAGCGGATGCTTCTGTTTATGGCGTCCTCATGTCAAGCAAAGACATGAAAGCCTATCAAGATGATGCATGGATCAAAGCAACTGGTGTCATAACGAAATCCGTTTACAACAAACATCCGATTCCACTCATGAAAGTCCAACACTTGACAAGAATTAAAGAGCCGAAAGACCCTTATGTGTACCCGGACATGTAGCCATGGAATGATGGATAGATCGTGGGATGCGATAAGACACCCATTTAGAAAAATCAACGCCCGGGTATTTCCCGTTTTACTGATGAGAAATGTAAAAGGAACGGCGAACTGATATGTTCACCGTCCCTCTCTAGAAAGTGTTGATTTATTTTTCTAATCGCTAAATGAGGAAATTTCTTGCATCCCTTATTTATCCCGGCGGGCTTTAGAAAAGTCCATCTCACTTGTTCCCGGGGGCCGGCTGGTCGACTCCCTTTACCCGATGCCTATGCCCATCATCGGTTGACGTATAGAAATCGTAATAATGGACATGCATCCCGTTCCCCACCGGGATCGCCGGTCCGGACCAGGCCTGGTAATGATGGGTGTGGCCGTCTTCAAAAACGACATATCCCTCCGTATAATGAATATGGCTGCCATCCTGGGTGCGGGTCGGAGGATGTGTAACATCCAGGCATTGGTGTACATGCCCTCCTTCCATCGACGTATAATCGACAGAACCATGGGTATGATGCGGAACAAATCCTTCCACAAAGTCATCCTTCCCAATTTTTCGATTCATGCAGCTTCCCCCTTTTATGCATTTTTATCATGTTTATGCGCCGAAATAGTATTGTTGACCTGGCGCGTGAAAAACGCAAGGCTTCATTTCCAGGCGGCTGAATCAGGACCCTGGCACCAAAATTTTTACTCCTGTAAAACTTTCTCGAATGTGGCGGCACGAATGTCCGCGAACAGATCATTTTAATGAAATTCACTGGCCGTCATTCGGATCGCTTTAAAAAGGCGTCTCATATATAACTTCTCCGGTCAGCGATACATCATAGCCGCCGATGGAAGCGACTTCTTTTTTAAACGCATCGGAACGTAAAATTTGTTTCACGACATTCAGTAATTCCCCGGATGATTTGAGAATGACAAGGTCGTACCGTTCTTGGATTAAAGGAATGAAATCGATGCCGACGATTCTGGCCGCTTTTTCAATACCGATTCCTACATTCGCTCTCCCGCTTGCGATCGCAGAAGCGACGCTTAAATGATTTGACTCCTCGTTTTCATAGCCGCTAATGATGTTTGGTGAAATATTGTGAAGGATTAATTGTTCGTCAAGCAACACCCTTGCCCCTGAGCCTTTTTCCCGATTGGCCAATTGAATGAACGGCTTGCTCAGGTCACTCCACGTTTGTATATTCTGGGGATTTCCGTTTGGAACATAGAAGCCGGCCATGCGCGAGACGAGGTTGACAACCGTATAAGAATGTCCAGTAAGCAACTTTTTAACATAGGGAACATTATATTCGCCTGTTTCACCATCAAACAAATGCAGGCTGACAATGTCGCACTCGCCCTGATACATCGAGATAAGACTATTTAAGCTGCCAACATAAGAGCGCAATGGCCTTAAGGGAGAATTTTTTTCAATTTCACTTGCAAGGAGGTCGAGAACCATATCCTGTCCACTAATGACCACGGTTCTTGGGCTTGATTTTTCTACTTTTTGCAGCTTTTCATTGTGTGAAGGCACAACGGCGGACTGCCGATTTCCTCTCTTATAGTTTTCAAGGTCGGCCTGGTCGATGCGCATTTGCCTCCCGACACGGAAAGCGGGCAATTCTCCTTTTTTAATAATGTCGTAAACGGTTAATTTTGAAACTCTCAAAAGGCCGGCCACTTCTTCAACGGTATATGAATGCTCTTTGTTCATAAAAAATCCCCTTCTTTCTTGCAAAAACTAATCTATATTCAATTATAATAAGTTATAACTAATTATAATGAATTATAATTTGGAGGGCGCTATGAAAAAATTTCTCATATCCATCTTAATGTTCGTCATTATGATTTGCAGCGGATGTTCAACTCCGGGTGTGACAAAAAAAGATTCTTCCTCAGCCGGCAAACAAACGGAGCTGACAATCTCAGCGGCCGCAAGCTTGAATGATGCGCTTGCTGAAATCAAATCCGTCTATGAAAAAAAGCATAACAACGTACATCTTTCCTTTAATTTTGGCGCATCCGGAGCGTTAGAGCAACAAATATCCCGGGGTGCGCCAGTCGATTTGTTCTTCTCCGCGGCCAAAGACAAGTTAGATTCTCTTGTTCAAAAGGGATTGATCGACAAAAAACAAGCTTGCGATCTTGTCGGAAATGATCTCGTTTTGATCGTTCCGAAAAACGAAAAGGAAAAGGTCTCACGTTTTGAGCAATTAACGGACAACAACATAAAAAAAATCGCCATCGGCACACCCGAATCCGTTCCAGCAGGCGCCTATGCGAAAGAAACACTGCAAAATTTGAGAATCTGGGACAACGTTCAAAACAAAGTCGTCCAGGCAAAAGATGTTCGCCAGGTTCTGTCCTATGTAGAAACCGGTAATGTGGATGCCGGGCTCGTTTATAAAACGGACGCGCTTCCCTCCTCAAAAGTGAAAATCGTTCGAACAGCGAATGAGGACACACATCAGCCCATCGTTTATCCGCTCGGCATTATTAAAAGCTCAACACATATGAAACAGGCGGAAGCATTTTACCGATTCATGCAGGGAGATGAAGCGCTCCGTATTTTGAAAAAGCATGGGTTTAAAGGATTGAAACAATAAAATGGTGAACGACTTCTGGTCTCCAGTAAAACTATCGATCAGCATTGCATGTGTATCAAGCATTTTTGTTATCCTTTCAGGCACAATCGTTGGGAGGCTGATGGCCCGGAAACGTTTTGCCGGAAAGGTCATTGTTGAAACGATGCTTATGCTGCCGCTCGTACTTCCGCCATCCGTCGTTGGCTTCTTGCTGATTGTCATCTTTGGGAGTAACAGCCCGGTCGGCCGGATCTTTCATCAACCGATTATGTTCACATGGTGGGCGGCGGTCATCGCTTCGTCAGTCGTCGCCTTTCCGTTAATGTACCAGGCGGCAAAAACCGGATTTCAGTCGGTCGATGGAGAAATTGAAGACGCGGCAAGAGTGGACGGGGCGAATGAATTCAAGGTGCTGCTGTTCATTTCCATTCCGCTTGCGTTCAAATCGCTTCTTTCGGGGGCAGTCTTGAGCTTTGCGAGAGCGCTCGGCGAATTTGGCGCAACATTGATGTTCGCTGGGAATATCCCCGGGAGGACGCAAACGATTCCAACCGCCATTTATGTCGCCATGGATTCCGGAAATATGCAGTTAGCCTGGCTCTGGGTGCTCGCAATCATCGCTATTTCATTTATGATGCTTGTCATTGTACAGCTCAGACAAAAATAATGTTCTTTTATTTCGTATCAATTGCGGTTTGGAAAATAAAATTCGAGGTTTGGAAAATAAAATAAGTGTTTTGGAAAAAAAATTTTAGAGTTTGGAAAATAAAATAGCATTTTGGAAAACAAATTTCCCACTTTAGAAAATAAAATTCGGAGTTCGGAAAATAAAGTACGGAGTTAGGAAAATATCGCGATGAAGTATTGCGATCTGTCCTTTTTGCATTCAAAATTGTTACGATTTTGACTTTTAAATGCGCCTATCTAGCAAACGGGGCTTATAAATGCTTTCTTGAAGCGTGAAAAAGCCGATGATGAAATCGGCTCAAAGGTATTATTCATTATTTTTCTCATTGGAAGCTGTATTGGCAAGCTTGAGAAAAACGTCATTGATGTTTTTCATCCGGGCTTCCACCTTTTTAGCTGCCGCATCCAGCGTGAATCCTTCTTCAATCAACTCTTGAATGAGAAGGATTTTTTTTATGTTTATATAATTGTACCTGCGGGTCGTTCCTTCCCCTTCCTTCTCAGACTCGATGATCCCTTTTTCTTCCCAGTAGCGTATTTTTCTTGTCGGTACCCCGGTGATGTCAGAAACTTCTCCGATTCCCACAACAAGTTTTTTTAACAAATCAAAATCAAGCAATGGATCGATCTCATGGTTATCGCTCACAATCTTCCCTCCCTTACTCTTCGTAACTATTTTACAACACAAGAAATTTATTTACAAAAACCAAACGCAATCTATTGACTTTATTTGTAACTTAATTACAATGTATGTATATAATATTCATTAAGTGAAACTAAATGTTCAAATGAATAAGGAGGCCATTTCTTTGGAAAAAGCAGTCAGCAACATCCATCATGCAGCTCCAGGAAGAAATTATCCCCTTCTGACGGCGATTTTTTTCTGGTGCGGGTTGGTTGTCGTCTCAAACCTGTATGTCACTATTCCCCTTGTTTCAGTTTTCGCGGACACTTTTGATGTATCACCCACGCAAGCCACATGGACCAGCAGCGTTTTTTCACTATGTTATGCCGTGGGCTTTTTGTTTTTTGGCCCATTGTCCGATCGCTATGGTCGCAAAACCATTATTTTGATCGGTCTTGGTGTGCTCACCATTGTTTCTCCCATCATTGGCTTGTTTCATAGCCTGCCCTTGTTAGTGGCTCTTAGAGGCGTTCAAGGAATTGCAGCGGCGACGTTTGCTCCGGCTGCTCTTGCTTACGTTGTTGAAGTATTTCCTGCGGATAAGCGGGTCACTGCGATCGGATTTGTCAGCACGGGATTTTTAATGTCCGGCATTGTCGGCCAGGTCATAAGCAGCCTTATCAGCCAGCATTTTGGCTGGAACAAAGTGTTTTATCTTCTTGGCGTGATTTATTTGCTTTCTGCCTTTTTAGTTGCGCTATTTCTTCCGGCGAATGATGCCAGGCGAGCAGAGGGGGGCATTCTTGCATCTTTCACACAAATGGGAAAAGTGTTTGTGAAAAGAAACTTGTTAAAGTGCTACATCATCACTGTGACGCTCCTGCTTTCTTTTGTCGGCATGTATACGGCGCTCGGGAGCTATTTAAGCAGCCCGGCATTTGGCCTTGGCGGGCAGGACATCTTGTACGTCCGCACTTTCGGGATCTTAGGCATGCTGCTTTCCCCGTTTGCCGGGCGCCTGGTTGCAAAGTTTGGCATTCTCACTGTTCTTAGAGGGGGCCTGACATGCTCCGTCATCGGTCTTGCGATTTTGGGAGCAAGCTCCAACCTCGCTTTCCTTGTTGCAATGAGCGTTGTTTTTATGGCGGGGATTTCCATCACCGTCCCGACGCTTATTTCGCTTGTTGGCCAATTGGGTGGTGACGCAAGGGGCGCTGCGGTTTCTCTTTACACATTTATATTGTTTATTGGCGCGACCATCGGCCCGATGATTGTCGTTGATTTACTGAAAGCAGGAAGCTATCTATTAACCTTCGAAACGCTGGCGCTTTTGCTTGGAATAGGGCTTTCCGTCTCATTTTTTATTCAACAGGAAAATAGACTGTAACACGTTCAAGGTATGATGAACAGCCTCATTTTCAGTGGAAAAATTTAAAACTCAAAAAGCCGGGCGTTCTCCCCGGCTTTTTCTTACACTTTAAACCTTGTATTTTCTAGCACTACAATTTTTTCTTGGGATGACTTGGCCAATTTTTTCGTATGTTGGACAAGCTCAAGGATATTGCCGCACGCTTGTTTCGCTCCTTTTACTAACAAAGGGACGCCAATCGAATCGATTTTCAACCTTCTCGAGAACAAGCCGCCAAAGGTCATGGCGATTGGCACGGTAGGTGATGTATTCGAGAAAATGATTCTTTCATCAATGTTGTATTTTTCTTGCAAAAGCATGCTTAAATTTTTCACACCTGGAATCAATACTTTCGATGAACCCCGGCCGATCGTATAAACCGGATGCCCGTCCTCATCAATTCCATGAAAAATCAGCTTCCCCATATCGGACGTCTGCAGCTTGTTGAAATAGTTCACGTTTAAAATTTCTTCTGTTGTCAGCTTTCGATCTAAAGGCAGCTGCTTTAAATGATAGGCTGCGGCCAGTGCGGTCGTATGCGTTCCGCCAAAATCATTATAGATGTAGATCATGTTCTCACTCCGTTACTTGTATCTAGCATCATTATTTCCAATACTTTTTACTGGCAATCATGCCTCTTTATGTTCCTTCTCCTTTATTTATTTGATGAATCGTTATGTTTAAGGAGGAAGAGGCATGCGCGCGGGGAAAATTGAAAATTTCAAGTTATTGAGTGAATTTCAAACGGTAGAGGAATTTAATTCGACCATCCGGCGGTTTCTTCAGGATCATCGGGGTGAGTTTACGAAAGGTGAGCTGCTTGCGTTTCATCATCTTACAAAGTTCAGTATAAAAGTGATTGGCGTGTGCAATGCGAAAATTGGCACGCTTGTTTCGTCATGTCTTTCGGACAAAGGCGGAGTCTCCCGTTCGACGTTTGAACGGATGCTTCGGAAAGCGAAAAAGCTCGGGATTTTGTCGATTCATCATGCGCTCCGTCAAAAGGGAGGATTTGCCCACAATCTTTTTGTTTTTCATCAGTATGACAGGGCGAGCAAGGAAAAATTGACGGAGCCTGCACGAACGGAAAAGCCGGGTGGCACAAGGGCTGAGCGCAAATTTTCACAACCGGAAACTACTTCTTTGGAAACAAATAAAAAAATAATAAAAACCAACACCTTACGTCTTAATGGTATTGATGCAGCGGATCCTGATTACACCTACTTGCCGGATGATATTCCTAAAGAGTTCATTCATGCAGTAAAACCTTTTTTCACGAGAGCTATTGAAATTTATTCGCTATGGCAAAAGGTTCGAATGGCCTATCGGAGTTTTTCGTTTGAACAACATTTAGAAGAGCTTGTCGATCAAGCGATTTACGCCTTTAAGGTCACGGTCTTTCAGTATAAGTGCGGGCGCATTAAAACGTCTTTTGTTCAGTATTTTTATGGAACGTTAACAACGGTTTTTTCGCGTGAAAAAAGGCGTGAGCGCCGAAGGAATGATGACCCCATTCCGAATTGGCTTGAACCTGACTGGGACAAAAGCTGCACAAATCCTAATTGGTATGAAATCGTAAAGCCCGAGCTTCGTAATAGTTGCCCGATCCCGAATTGGCTTGAAATGTAAGAGCCCGGTTACTTAAAAGCTGGTCCGATCATGTATTGGCTAGAAACGAAGAAGTGCTAAACCGTGCTCTATTTCATCTACTCCAAAATGATGAGAGCTTGTCCAAAGCCGCGAAGTTATTGTCCGAACTCTGATGTTTATTGTCCGGCAAGCTTAATTTATTGGCCTTGCTCTCGGATATTGGCCAAAATCACGGGTGTATTGGCCAAAGTCGAGAAGTTATTGTCTGAACCCTGATGCTTATTGTCCGGCATACATGATTTATTGTCCCAGCTCACGGATATTGACTAAAATCATGGGTGTATTGGCCAAAGTCGAGAAGTTATTGTCCGAAGCCGTATAGTTATTGTCTGAACCCTGATGCTTATTGTCCGGCACCCAAGATTTATTGGCCAAACTTACAGATATTAGCCAAAGTCAAGGGTGTATTGGCCAAAGTCGAGGAGTTATTGTCCGAAGCCGCATAGATATTGTCCGAACCCAATCAACAGAAAAATTGCCCGCTCCCGTATTGGCTGGAATGGTGAGTCTGTACATTTTTCCCCCGCTAAAAATGTTGTAGTTTCCCGGATTTTTCCCGGGAAATACGAATCTTCTTGTCGAAAAAACGTTTATTTTAACGAACAAACTTTCTATTCGGATGAACTATTTTATAGTACTATAGAACTACGTTACGTTATAACGAACAATTTGATCCTTCGACAAGGGGGGGGAATAAAAATGTCGGAACTCTCAGTGATACTGATTGATCAGAAGAAAAAACCGCGTTCCATCAAAATTAATCATTCGCTTGAGGCCTTTGAGGAAATTGTGAATGGACCGGTAGATCTGCTCAAATTTCATCGGGAACCCTATCGACTCGTCTGCCATGTAAAAGAAGGGTATGATTTATACTATAATAAGAAAACACCTTCCGGAACGTTTTTCGTCGTCAAATACCAGAACGGATTCGAAAGCCTCAATGAATTGGAAGTGGATGAGCTTAAAAAAGTGCTGCGCATAAAGATGAAGAAGTGGAAGTAAAGAGAGCCATGAGTAGGGCTCCCTTTTCATTTGGCGGAAATTGTCTTTATATAAACAGTCGGGAATCCTATCATTTTCAGAATTCCGCATATGATGAGATGATAGACGATCCTCGCTTATTTAAAAATATCCATCGAAACGATGCCTTTTTTAATCGAAAGTGACTTGATCCTCTGAATGTCTTTCGGGTCATTTAATTCGCTCATGAAGCTATCATACGCTTGCTGGACGGTTGATACCGGATAAATCGCGCGCTGCAAACGTTGATCCGTGATCGCTTCTACTAAAAAGAGTTCAAAAGTCTCTTTGTTCAAACAAGACCCCCTCCTTTTTTATTATCGTTATAAAATAATTCTTTCTTAGCAAAGGGATCTCCTGCTCTTTTGTTTCTTGTAACAAAAAAGAAAAAAACCGGCCTAAAAGACCAGTTTTTCAGACATTTGATCGTTCCTTTGTTGATCATTGCTTTAGTAACCTGACTGCATGAAGAAATTTATGGCTCTTTTTCTTTAACGGGCGAATACGTGCCCTCCGATCCGCTTCACGACAGGGCGTGTTAAAATCCATTTGCTTGTCGCAATGGACGGGTTGTAGTAATAATAGGAGCCGCTTGAAGGATCCCATCCTCTCATGGCATCAATCGCCGCCCGGTACGCGGTATGGTTTGGCGACAAATGGTACTGGCCGTCATGCACCGCCGTAAAGGCATTCGTTTGGAAAAGGACGCCGTCAATCGTGTTCGGAAATTGGGCGGAATCAACCCGGTTCAATACGACGGCTGCCACGGCCACTTGCCCGATATACGATTCACCGCGCGCCTCGCCATACACGGCATGGGCCAATTTCTCTACATTTCGAAGGTGATTGTATGTATTTTTCCCTACCATTCCATTTTGCATGATATGCATATCGCTTTGGAATCGCCGCACGGATTCTCTCGTAACCGGCCCATAATACCCGGTAGGCTGAGTATGGAAATACCCCATTTTTTTAAGCTGGCGCTGAAGTTGGTAAACATGGTCGCCTCTGTCTCCTTGTTTGAGCAAGCTTGCAGCATGCGCGCTCTCCCCAAAATCAAAACCCATCACCAAAAATAAAAGAAATAGAATAACGATCGACTTTTTCAGCAAAACACATCCACCTTCCTTTTTAGAATTAGAACTAGTTTAGTAGAAGGCAGTCGAATTGTGTATCCTCCAATAGAACGAACTTTGCCGAAGCCATCTCTCCTACTTTTTCACTATTTTCTAAAAAGTGCGCAATTTATTCATTGCAGCACATCATGTCGCAATTTCACGTTTTGGCACGAATACTTTACTATAAGCCCCAACGAATGAAGCCGACCTTTTTTGAATATTGTAACGTGATAGCAATAAAGCTGAAATGTTAAATTGATAGAATTGATGGAAGCAAACTTTTTTTTACGAGGAGATCGAGGTATGGAAGAGCATGTAAAAAAGTCATTAGAAGAATGGAAAAATGAAATCAATGATCTATTGATCGCAATCGAAAAAGAATATAACGAAATCAAACAAGAATTGCAAATCTATTCCTACAAGTTCAGCATTACAAAACAGGTGATCCAGTCAACGGTCAATGATGAGCTAATCCGTGATATCCGTGAACGCTACCAGACTCCTTTTGAGCAGAAATTCAATCAATTGAAAGAAGATATAAAAGATCTAGAGGAGAAGAAAAAAGTCTTTCAAATGTTTGTCGATAAAATTGACAAGGTGAAAGGAAAAGATGAAAACAGGTCGTATGCGCCCGCCAATTGAATGGCCCCCACTTTAAGCTTTGTCTTAAAGTGAGGGCATTTTTTTCGCATTATTTTAATAGCCTGATAAATTCGCGCATGAATCCAGGCAGGTCAGGCCACGCATGGCCCGAGACGAGATTTTTGTCGGTATGAAGCGTTTCGTCAATATATGTAGCCCCGCATGCGATCACATCCGGCTTGCAGGCAATATAAGCGGTATATTCCCGGCCTTTCATTAAATCAGGAACGACGGAAAGCACTTGCGCCGCATGGCAGATCGCGCCAACCGGCTTATTTTCCTCAAAAAAGTGGCGAATAATCTTCGGGAGTGCATCATCCATGCGAATATATTCGGGGGCCCGCCCTCCCGGAATGATTAGCCCGTCAAACTTGGATGGATCAACATCGTAAAAAGCGACATTCGAATCAAGACAATAGGCAGGCTTTTCAACATATGTTTCCATGCCTTCGACAAAGTCATGGCTCACGGTTTGCAGTTTTTTGACTGTTGGGGAAGCGATCGTCACTTCAAATCCTTCTTCCAAACAACGGTAATACGGGTAAAAAACTTCGAGAGCCTCCACCGCATCTCCCGTCACAATCAGCACTTTTTTGCTCATCGATCAAGACCTCCTTGAAAGTATCATCATTCACATACATATTCTTTAATTGTTTGTAAGTTCCTTCTTCATTTTAATAGAAAGACTCATAACGAATAAGTACCCGGTTTAGACGAATAAATAACCTGTTTTGGCGAAGAAAATCTAGTGCCCCGTCTAGAAAAATAGTTTGAATTTCAGTACTCGAACATTTGTTATTTTAAGAACACCTCGTTAGATCTGTGAAATGAGGAAAAACGATTCACGAATCGTTACATCATTTAAAATGATTTCGTTCTCGGACAATAAATGCTCTTATTTGGACAATAAGTCATCCGGTTTAGACAATAACATCTTACTTTTGGACAATAAGCGAAAAAACTACTCATTTTATTGTCCGACACAGGCCATTTATTGTCCGATGGAATCGATTTATTGTCGGAAATCCACTGTTTATTGTCCAGATGCCATGAAAATAGCACCACACTACCACATTAGAGAAGTTTGATCCTGTTTTTTGCTTCTAATTTTTTTTACAGGCGAAAATGGATTCTTGAAAATAAGAACTTTCTTAGCTGAAAGGGCACTAGTTTAGACGAATAAGTGAGTTCCATCATTTTTTGTAATTGAATGAATTGCCTTTCAACTCGAAAAAGTAGTATCGTTAAAGCAGATGTACAACTTTTTCGAAAATGGGGAGGGTGATTGGATGTATACATTAGTGAAAAATGCTACAGTAATTGATGGAAATGGCGGACAGCCTCTTGTTAATGCTGCCGTTCTCATGAAAGGCGAGCGAATTGAAGCGGTTGGAACCCTTGATCAAATCAAGCAGCCGGATGCCAATGTTGATGTGATTGATGCCCGGGGAGGATTCGTCTTGCCAGGGATGATTGACTGCCACGTACATATGATGATTGAATGGGCGCGGGCCGGTCTTGAAAAACGGCTGGCGACTCCGTTCTCCCTTCGTTTTTATCAAGCGTCAGACTATTTAAAAAGGACGCTTCATGCCGGCATTACATCGGTAAGGGACGCGGGATTTACGGACGTCGGCGTAAAAGAGGCGGTTGAACAGCGGCTCATTTCCGGCCCCCGCATGCAAATCAGCGTTATTCCGCTTACGACAACAGGCGGGCATGGAGACGCCTGGATGCGATCCGGGATTGATGTGACCGATGTCAGTTATCCAACGATGCCAAGTGGAATTTGCGACGGTCCTGACCAGGTGCGAAAAAAAGTGCGCGAGGTTCTTCGCGCGGGTGCCGACATTATTAAAGTCCATGCTACCGACGGTGTGACGAGTCCGACAGACCATCCGGAATTCACCCAGTTTTCCCGGGAAGAGCTAGAAATTATGGTACAGGAAGCGGCATTTCGCCGGGGAGTAAAGGTAATGGCACACGCGCAAGGAGCGGAAGGGATTAAAAACGCTGTCCGGGCGGGAATCCATTCGATTGAACATGGGATCTACCTGGACGATGAAGCGATTGAATTAATGTGTGAAAACAAAACTTTCCTCGTGCCGACGCTCCTCGCTCCTATCGGGGTGCTGGAAGCCGCCGAAAAGAGCGGTACGATGCCGGAACATGCAATAGAAAAAACCCGCGAAGTGATAGAAATCCATCGTGAAAGCATGGCGAAAGCGCACAAGGCCGGCGTGAAAATTGCCATGGGCACAGACGCCGGCGTCATCCCGCATGGAACGAATTTGCGTGAATTAAGCCTGATGTGCCAAATTGGCATGACTTCAATGGAAGCGATCGTCGCCACAACTAAAACCGCCGCCGAATGCCTTGGCTGGGACGATCGGCTCGGAACGATAGAAAAAGGAAAGCTCGCCGATCTGATCATCGCTAAAACAGATCCGATCGCAGACATTCAATCACTTGAACACCCGGACAATATTGTCATGGTCATGAAAGGCGGCCGAATCGAAAAAGACTTGTTGACCGCAAAAGGAAGCCAATCCTTGCATCTTGTTTAAAAGAATAGGGTCCTTTGTACAATTTAGAAATCAATCACATCATGTGGAGGAACTTCACTTGGAAATTAGAAAAGCGAGTAAAAAAGATCTAGCGGGCGTGGCGAGAGTGTATGTGGATAGCTGGCGGACTACGTATCGCGGCCTGGTGCCTGGCGAATACCTTGACGGGTTATCTTATGAGGATGCAGAAAAAAGATGGGCAGATTTTTTGCATGGCAAAAACGAACCCTTTATTTATGTCGCCGTTCATCAATCTGGAAAAATCATAGGTTTTGCAGCGGGCAGAAAGAGTGATGATGAACATTTTAAAGGAGAACTCTATTCGCTTTATCTCTTGCAGGAATGTAAGGGGCTAGGCCTTGGCAGGCGGCTTGTTTCGGCCATCGTCAGCCATTTTAAAGAAAACGGCATTTCTTCCATGATGGTCTGGGTCATGAAGAAAAATCAATCCGGTAGAGGTTTTTATGAACGGATGGGCGGCAAAGAATATATCCATAGGACCAGCACATTTGGGGGAACCATAGTAGATGATGTCGCGTATGGCTGGAAGGACATCGCGAAATTATGCTTAAAGTAAAATTTTGCAGAAAGAGTGAATGCATCACTGGCCGATGCATCCACTCTTTTTATTCGATAACTACAATTCAGTCTATTAAATTATAATATTTTTGATATTCTTTAGTTTGATCAACTACTTCAGGCCGGCAATATCATATAAGAATAAGGGTTCCAAAAGCTCCTCCTGATCCATAATTCCCTAAAAAAACTATTTATAGCTTTCTGGGAGAGTAACATCTAGTTCTTCTTCAAATTCTCTAATTTTTTCTTTAGAGATCCCTCCGGTGATGATCGAATGCTCTTTATATTTTTCAAGATGGTTTTGAATCGTTGAATAATCCATTCGATAAACATTCATATTCTTTATTTTCGAATTGTTTTTGCTCAATATCCGTTTCCATTACCTTTTACGGAAGCAATCCATTGTATTCCTAGAAAAGACACTCGTTAATCCAAATCTTCATCATCATCCCAATCTTCCTCATCATCTTCCCAGTTCTCTTTAGACTCTTTTAAATTTTCTAGGAAGAAATCGAGAAAATTATCTGCCACTGTTCGTCCATAGCCTTCAAGATTGTCCCACAAAATAACAGGACATTCCCCGTCTTTCATTTTATTTGTATCGAGACAATAAGAAAATTCGTCAATGTATTCGATAACTATAATCCCATCAATTAATCCATAATACTTTCTATAATCATATGTAACCGATACTACTTGCGGAGGCCCTACTTTCCCCAGGCCCAATATATCAACACCATATATGCCACCTGAACCATATTTTCTTAAAAACCATTTGTAGCTTTCCGGAAGTTTAACATTAAGCATTTTTTCGATTTCAAGAATATCTTCATCACTAATACCGCCTGTAAAATCATCATCTTCTGCATTTTCTTGAATAAAACGTTCAACTTCTATATAGTTCATTTAATATCACCTACTAATTCTTTTTCAAATTGTTTAGCTCTCCATTTCCAATACTTTTTGCGAAAATTATTATACTGTTTTTCAAGATCTGGATTATTCCTAAAACTATTTCCGTTTTCTTTTAAACCATGTAATACTTTATGATATTTTTGATGAAGGCTTTTCGGCAGTTCAACCATTGTACCTGGTTCCTCTTGAATTAAATGATGCAAATTGATTTTAGTACGATCCTTAGCATATGGTGCATCACCTTTTTTCATTAATTGTAGATTTGTTTTTCCTGTAACAGGGTCTATTTGGTTAATATCAATATCTTTTAGTGTGTAAACCCTTCTATTTACAATTTTCATTTCGCCATTAACTTTAACTGATCCTTCAATTTCGTATGCTTCGTATTTTTCTTTATTTAACCATGGAATTTTCATGTTTTTCCCAGAGAATGGTTCTGAAAGCCTTTTAGCTTGTTGAATCAATGAATCTTTAAAATATTGCCCATTAACCACATTATAGGGTACATTTTCAAAAGCGAATTGGTTGTACCGAGCATATGGCAATAAATCGTACATGGATACCTTTTTAGCTGCAGAAGTAGCCTTTTTTACGCGTGTTTTTACGACAGCTTTTGTTGTCGCCATACCGGTTTTTGTAACTGAGCCAAGGTCTTTTGTTCCAATAACCGATGTTACTACCGTTCCAATTGCATAAGAGAACCATCTTGATCTAGAGTAAGCATCTCCTTTAATAACATCACGTTCGTAGGAATCTTCAATTGCTTTTTTTACAGCTTTATATGTGTCCACCGGGTGAATGACTGATGTCGCTAATGCTTTAACTGTTTCTTGAGGGTTTGTTACAAAATCATAAATACCGGTTACAAAATCTTTACCCACTTCATATAGTCCAACGCCAATTCCTTTGGTAATTTCCCATGATTGTTCGGAACTTTTTAATTGAAGGAGTTGGGTATAATAAATTTGTTGATCATATGTTAGGTTATCGTATCCTACTTCTTGTACAATCTTTATATACTCATCTGTTGAAATTTTGGACGGTTGTTCAAGCTTTTCCTTTAGCTTTCTAATCCGGTATTTCTCCTGCTCTTCTTTTTTCATTTTAAGGTAAGCTTTTACTTCGGAGTTTATTTTATCATAATTTTTATAAATTTCCGTATTTCGGAATTTAGCAGAATCATAATAAATCGGATTCACATGACCACCTTGACGGGTGGCTGCCATCAATAATGAAAAATAGGTTTCGATATACTGTTGGATATGTTCCGACTTTTCGTATTCCGTTTTTAGCTCATGATCAAGTTGGTATACGGCATTAATCGTGTCATGAATCATTTGATTGGCAGCATCCAGATGATGATACGCTTTTCTCTTTGAAAAAGGTTCAAGCTCAATAATATCACTGATATTTTTAAATATATTTTTAAGCTCATTCTTTTGCCCATCTATCAGGTGTTTACTGTTTTTAATCCCCCAGTCCAGCTGATATTGAAGAAAGTATTCATCAACAACCGTATTGCCACCGAGATGCAACTCATCCAGTCTTTGTTCGACACAATCATAAAAAGCAATTTGCATATCTATAAAATCGATATATGCATCAAGGTGCTTGACCAAATCCGTATAAAAGTTCTTGACATTATCTGCGCCTTTACCGGTGAAGTTATCACCAAGGTCGAAACACCCTTGAAAGATTTCCTTAAATCTATCATTTGTTCTTTAACGTTTTTATAATCCTTAGAACGTTGTTTAACCGAGGCAACAAGAGCAGGAGAGTCTAAGACTTTCATAAAAACGACCCTTTCTGTGAAATTCTGTATAATTAGAATACCATAATTTATCCTTTAACAATCAAAAATCAAATAGGCTAATAGTAGCGAATTATCGATAATTCCTCTTTTCTTATGTAAAATTATCGATATTAGATTTATAGTAAATGACGGTCGCGTCAAGTTCCCCGTTTGCCGACATGGCATAGCCCGGGATTCGGCCTGCCTGGATAAAGCCGAGAGCCTTATAAAGGCGGTTGGAGGGATCCCCTTCCCGCGTATCAAGCACAAGAAGCGTCTTGCCTTCTTGCTTCGCCCGCTCTTCTGCTTTTTGCATCAATGAACGGCCAATTCCCCGCTGCCGGCAATCGGGATGTGTCATTAATTTGGCAATTTCGGCCCGGTGGCGGCCGTTTGGCTTCGTGCATAAATGTAGCTGGACGCTCCCGACGATCTCATCGCCCTGTTTTGCCACAAATAAAATCACTTCAGGACCCGGGACGCTTTCCCAATAGTTTTGTGCCTCTATCCGTTTTAATGGCGGGAGAAATCCGATGGACGCCCCCTCATCTACTATCTTTATTAGCAGCTCTGAGAGAGAATCAACACATTCCCCGATCGACTTCAACTCTTCAATTTTTATATCACTCAACCCAATTACCCCCTATCCGCTTTTCACTATAGATGAAGGCTATTTTCCGCACAATAACGATGTCAGATGATCTAACAAACAATTTGGTGAGCCAGGCATTAAATGGAGACCGTAATTTTATCGGCAGAATTCCCGCTTTCGTTTCGATTATTAGCTCGCATTTTTCTTTCAGCAACCCTTTTGTTTTCAAAGCGAAAATCGTTGCGATTGTCTCGTGTCCGCATACTTTTATTTCGTGGCCGGAGGTAAAATAACGGATTTGAATGTGGCCTTTCTCTAATTTTAAAGGAAAAGCCGTCTCGTTGAATCCAACCTTCATAGCGATTTCTTGCATTTCACTTACGGTCAGATGCTCCACACCCAGCACAACCCCGGCTGGATTCCCCATATTGGCTCGGTGCTGAATGCATCATAATGCTAAACATTTATTTCCTCACCTTAACCACCTCCACTTCTAGATTGTCTTAGAAAACCTTCCTCTGGCCAGGCCAATTGGTGCAGGTCAAAGGCTTTGTTGCACTAATGACTCGATTAAACAATTTATACTTCCCTGCTGCATGAAAAAAACCCTGCATGGCCTCATGCCCACAGGATTTCTAAAGAAAAGCTACTTTCCACGCAATTTATCATTATAGCGCTCTCTGTACATATCATAACGATCTGTCTCATCTACTTTTGTATAGTTTTTCAATTGTTCAGGAGAATGAACTTTCCCGAGCTTCTCTTTGCCAACGGAAATCCGGTACACTTTTGGATTGCCGGATTGACCATCTTCTTTACTTTCCATAAAAAAATGGATGCCTTCTTCAAGATTGATATCGCTATGTTTTTTCTTAAAATCGCGTATAAACGCAAACATTTCGTCGTAATATTCGTCAGGTGATGATACTTTTTCATTCGCCAAAAGTATGGGAGTTAGTTTTACTTCATCTTTTAACTGTTCAAAACTCGGCGTCTTTTCAAACTCCCAATTCTTCTCTTTTTCTCCATCTATCGATAGAACCGCCAGGTAGCCTACATTCTTTGTTTCCGTTCCAAACGCTTTTTTAAACGTAGGATCAATTTCTTGTTCAGCCCCTTTCGTCAAGGCTGTATTTAAATAGTTATCGATCGGTTTACATACTGTTTTCCCTTTACCGCGTGTATCATCCAATTCACACGAAATTTCAGACGTCCAGCCTTTTTCCTTATCTTTTACCTTCAACGTAATATACGGCGGCGCTTCTTCCGGTTCTTCCGGAGTGACCTTAAATCCCGTCACTTGAACCGCATCGCGATATTTATGGGCAATATACTGAATCAGCTTTGAATCTTTTACCATCTGCTTCTCTTCTTTTGTTAACCGTTTGTCCTTCTCCAGCATCTGTTCGATCTCTTTTTCTTGCTTATTTCCATTCACATTGCACCCTGCTGCGAATAATGAAAATAGAACAATTACCGCTATCAACCAATGCCGCATCATCCGCCCCCCATTGTCTTTTTTTGAAATTCTCTTAACCTATACCTTCCTACATTTATTTTTAAACCAACTTTTACGTGATTTTCAACCTTGCTTTTATTTACTTCATTTGCTATCATAACTGACGAACGTTCGTAAGTCATGAGGTGGTTTTATTGAAAAGTAATGAAATTAAGGATGCGGCTTTAAAATATTTCACCATTCATGGGTATGAAGGAGCATCTCTTTCTCAAATCGCTGAAGAAGTCGGCATGAAAAAGCAATCGATCTACGCCCATTTTAAAGGGAAGGATGATCTATTTCTTCAAGTTTTGCGTGATGCAAAAGAGACGGAGCTTTCTTCAAAACTCCGCTATTTCAGCGAAACCGATACACAACATCCCGAAAAAGGGTTATACGGATTCCTTCAACTGATCATTGATCTATTCCAAAAAAATGAGCAGATCAAATTTTGGCTACGTATGACCTTCTTTCCTCCGGCCCATCTTGCAAAAGCCATTGAAAAAGAAGTGGTCGAAATCGAGGAGAAGGTGCAGGCAATGCTGGAGAGTAAATTTCAAGAATGGATGGATGCCGAAGCAATCGCCCGGGATGTGGCAAAAACACCGACGCTCGCCTTCCTTGGCGTCGTCGATTCCATTTTGGTCGAGCTCGTATACGGAAACGATGAGAAACGGCTGAAAGACAAATTAGAAGCCTCCTGGACCGTATTCTGGAGAGGCATTAAGAGGTGTTGATCGATGAAAAAAACCATAAAAGAACAAAAGGCGGTCTTAGTGATTCTTCTTAGCAATATTTTCATTGTATTTCTCGGCATTGGCCTGATCATTCCCGTCATGCCGTCTTTTATGAATATCATGCATTTAACAGGAAAGACGATGGGCTATCTTGTCGCCGTATTTTCGGTGTCACAACTGATTGCTTCGCCATTTGCCGGGCGCGCTGTCGACCGTTATGGCAGAAAAACAATCATCCTCATCGGCTTATTCCTTTTTGGCGTTTCAGAACTTATTTTCGGATTAGGCACGAATGTAGCAGTGCTTTATTTATCAAGGATTCTCGGGGGAATAAGCGCTGCCTTTATTATGCCCGGCGTTACGGCATATGTTGCGGATATTACAACTACCGAAGAACGGGCGAAAGCGATGGGCTATCTGTCCGCCGCCATTAGCACCGGCTTTATTATCGGGCCAGGCATCGGCGGCTTTATTGCAGCCTACGGAGTGCGGGTTCCTTTCTTCTTCGCAGCTGCCATTGCTTTTATCGCATGCATTTCATCCCTTTTCATTTTAAAAGAGCCGCTTACAAAGGAACAGCTTGCGGAAATTTCTGCCAATAACAGGCAAACAAGCTTTATCAGCGATTTAAAACGGTCGCTTCACCCGCTTTACTTTATTGCATTTATCATTGTATTTGTGCTCGCATTCGGTTTATCAGCATATGAAACAGTTTTTAGCCTATTTTCTGATCATAAATTTGGCTTCACTCCGAAAGATATTGCGGCCATTATTACAATCAGCTCGCTTTTCGGCGTGGTTGTGCAAGTCTTTTTGTTTGGAAAAATGGTCGATTTACTTGGCGAAAAGAAACTGATTCAATTGTGTCTGGTTATCGGCGCGGTACTAGCGGTGGCGTCCACCTTGATTTCCAGCTTTTGGGTGGTGTTGGCGGTAACTTGTTTCATCTTCCTCGCCTTTGACTTGCTTCGTCCGGCATTGACGACGTTTTTATCAAGAGCTGCAAAGAAAGAGCAAGGATTTGTTGCCGGAATGAATTCTACCTATACGAGCTTAGGAAATATTGCCGGACCGGCGATGGGCGGAGTGCTTTTTGACGTCAATATCAACTTCCCCTATCTTTTCTCAGCTGCCATTATTGCCGTCGGGTTCGGCTTTACAGTGATTTGGAAGGAAAAGCATCTGGAAAAAAATTTTGCTGAATAATACAGCAAAACTTTGCAAAATAAGGATTTCTTTCATTCATCTTTTCTAAAAGGAGAACATACGATGCAAAACAAGCTGAGTATAGGTGAAATGGCGAAACTGCGCAACGTGACGGTGGATACGCTGCGTCACTACGACAAAATCGGATTGCTTAAGCCGCATTACATCGATCCCGATTCTGGCTATCGTTATTATTCCATTTATCAGTATGAAGTTCTCGGAACGATTAAAGAGTTAAGGAGACTCGGTTTTTCTTTAGAGGAGATTAAGCAATTCCTGACGAACCGCAACGTCAAAAAATCGGTTCAATTGCTTCAACAATCATTGGCTAATATCGAGGAAAAAATAAAAGAATTGCAAGACATCCATGCGATTATGACGGCCCGCTTAAACCATATTGAACATTTTAAAAGCAGCTACAAGGATTCGGATATTATCATTAAACGATTTGAAGAACGGGAATACATTCAGCTTGACAGGCCTGTAAGCTGGGCGAATAAAGAAAATCTTTATTTTGGGCTCCTTGAGCTTGAAAAAATGATTGGCGGAAGCATTCCGGTGTTGGCCAGCAATAAATTTGGAGATTTTATCAAAAAAGAATACTTTGATGAATTTCGCCAGGCTTCTGATTTTTCCTCCAACTTAAGCAACTATCAATCTCAATTATTCATTCTTGTTCAGGATGAAGAGCCTGTGCGACCGCAACCAACGAAAAAACTAGAAAAAGGGCTATATCTATGCTCCTACTACGGGGGGCTCGTAAGGGAGAAAATGCTGGCCAGGCTTAAAAAGCTGCTTTATTATTGTGACGCCCATGGATACGAAATCATCGGCGACGCCGTCAGGATTATGCAAGTGGACATTTCTTTGACTGATCAATACGATGAAGCGTATTATGAACTACAAATTCCGATTCAAGAAAAAGCAGCTGCTAAACAGCCTTCGAAATGACGCTACTGTCATTTCGGGGCTGTTTTTTTTTGTATGAAAGCGCTTGACTCTGGAGTTAGACGAGACTTTATGATGTATTCATAAAATACTGAATGGGGTGACAGTTGTGATTATGGACATCAATCCCTCCATAATTTTCCGTTGGTCAAGCAGTAAACAAGTAAAAGGAATGATGCATAATGAATCGACCATTAGCTGACGTAATTCTTTCAAGCAATGCTGTATTTACAGGGCTAGCAGACGAGCCCGGACCCGCTTCGATTGCGATAAAGGACAACAAAATCGTTGCGATTGGCTCTGAAGCGGAGATGAAACGATACGAGGGCGATCACACGAAGACTTATTCATTTCAAGATCGACTCATTATGCCAGGATTCCATGATTTTCACCTTCATATTATGCAAGGCGCCGTTGCCCTCACAAGCGTCAATCTGTTCGAAGCCCGTTCAGAAAATGAGGCGCTCGATAGGATTCGCGAATTCGCCGAATCAAAGCCGGAAAATCCATGGGTTATCGGGTTTATGTGGGATGCGGGTTTCTGGGATACGCAAAAATTGCCGACTCGCCATTCATTGGATCGCATTCTCCCTGACCGCCCGGCGCTTATGTTTCATGCTGAAGGCCATTATGCATGGGTCAATTCAAAAGCACTGGAAGCCGCAACGATTACTCGTCATACGGAAAACCCTTCTTACGGCAGTATTGGAAAAGATGAAAATGGAGAACCGGACGGCATGTTATATGAAAAAGCAATGGATCCCGTTGTCCGCCTTGCATTTGATTTCTCACCTGAACAAAAAAGCAACATCTTTTCTCATTTTCTGGCCTACGCAGCAAGCCTCGGGGTAACGGCCGTCCATGACTTGCATGGCTTAAAAAACATCGATGCGCTTGATGTTTTTAAAGAATTTGAAGATAGCGGGAAACTAACAACGCGCATTCATTTATGGCCTCGTTTAACCGGCGATCTTTCACATGCCAGGCAATTGCGGGATACGTATCAATCAGAGAAGCTCCGGGTGTCAGGGCTGAAGCAATTTATCGATGGCGTCATTACCGCTCGCACCGCTTATTTGCTCGAACCTTATGCAGATCAGCCAGAGACGCGTGGCGAGACGTCTTTCCCGCATGAGACGATCAAAAAATGGGTAATTGATGCAGATAAAGAGGGCTTCAGCATTCGTTTTCACGCGATTGGGGATGGAGCGATTCGCCTCGCTTTAGATGCTTATGAGGAAGCACAAAAGGTGAACGGCAAGCGGGATTCGCGCCATTCCGTCGAGCACGTTGAAGTCATTCATCCTGATGATATCCCTCGCTTCAAAGAGCTTGGCGTTACGGCTTCAATGCAGCCGGATCACTTTGCGATGTCGGAACGCGGCGTTTACACGGAGCGAATTGGCGCCCAGCGGGAAAAGCATGTTTTCTCGATTAACACGTTAAAAAAAGCCGGCGCGAGATTGGCATTTGGAACGGACTTCCCGATTGATGGCTTAAATCCGCTTATGCAAATCTATCGGGCGGTAACGAGAATCGACAGCAGTGGAAAAGAAGTCTGGCACCCGCATGAACGGATCACCCTTGCCGAGGCATTGAAAGCGTATACGAGTGGCCCCGCTTACGGTTCTTTTAGAGAGCATGAATTAGGGACACTTGAAGTAGGGAAGCTTGCGGACATTGTCGTCCTGGAGCGGAATCTCTTTGAAGTCCCTGTTGAAGAAATTCCTAATATAAAAGTACTGCTAACCATCGTTGATGGAAAAGTTGTGTTTGAACATGCCGGGCTATTGGCAAAATAGCAAATCACTTGAACGATGGAAAATTTGGGCATGGGAGACTAAAAATATGAACAATACAAACTCACCAACTCTTAAACGATCTCTTTCATTAAAATATGTTGTGTTTTTTGGTTTATCTTTTATGTGTCCAACGACGTTGTTTTCAACCTATGGAGTGGCTGTCCATCGCACGAACGGAATGATTTCAACGGCTTATATCGTTGCCTTAATCGTTATGCTATTTACAGCTTATAGCTATGCGCAAATGGTGAAAGCTTTTCCAAACGCGGGTGCTGCCTATACCTTTACACAAAAATCGATAAGTCCTCACATTGGTTTTCTTGTCGGTTGGACCATCTTGCTGGATTATGTGTTCAGTCCAATGATCAGCGCGTTATTGTTAGGAATTGCTATGAAGGCATACTTCCCTTTGATTCCTATGTACATTTGGATTATTCTCTTTATCGTTACGATTACGATCGTCAATATTCTCGGCATCACGGTAGCGGCGAAGTTTAACACAGCTATTCTGTTCATGCAGTTCGGAACATTCACTCTTTTTACTGTGTTTTCAATAAAGGGCCTTTTAAATGGCCAGGGAGCAGGAACGCTTTTTTCCATGCTTCCGTTTATTGATACAAATGCCAATATGCCGGGCATCATGTCCATGATCCCTGTTTTATGCTTTTCCTTCTTAGGGTTCGACGCCGTCACCACCCTATCTGAAGAAGCAAAAAATCCTAAACAATCGATACCGAGGGCCATTTATTTGATTACGATCATTGGCGGGGCATTCTATATTATCGGCTCTTATTTTTTGCAGCTTGTCTGGCCGGACTACCAATCTATTAAAAACCCGGAAGCTTCATATATCGAAATTGGGCTGTATGTAGGTGGCAATTTTTTAGTTAGTTATATGCTTGCTGAAGGAATCATATCAAGTTTTGCCTCAGCTGTCGCCTCAGGGACAAGTGCTTCGCGCATTTTATATGCAATGGGACGCGAGCGTGTGCTTCCTGCCAGACTATTTGGGCATCTATCACCTAAATTTCGCACGCCTGTCTACAATATCGTATTGATCGGAGGCGTTGCTTTAAGTGCTCTTTTCTTAAATCTGACGACTGCCGTTTCTCTTATTAATTTTGGCGCGTTTTTTGCGTTTACTTTCGTTAATCTTTCGGTGATTGTCCACTTTTTTTTCCGAAAAAAGCAGCGATCCCTTACAGGGACGATTCGGTACTTGATCATTCCATTAATTGGCGCCGCGCTTACAGGTTTCTTCTGGGTGAAGCTGGACATCCATTCACTTCTAGTCGGCGGGGTTTGGCTTGCGCTCGGATTTTTATACCTTCTCAACCTGACGAAAATGTTCAGGCAGCCCCCACCTGAACTTGCCTTTGAAGAGGCTTAATAACTGCTAAAACGAGTGTCCCTTCAGCTAATTTGAAAGGTGATAGAATGAAACAATAAGAAAGGATTGATTAATATGAATCAACAACTTGCTGACATTATTCTTACAAGCAATGCTGTATTTACAGGGCTTTCCGACCTTCCTGAACCCGCTTCGATTGCGATAAAGGACCATAAAATTATAGCGGTTGGCTCCAAAGAGGATATGAAACGCTATTCAGGCGGGCACACGAAAACCTTCCATTTTGAAGACCAATTGATCATGCCGGGATTCCATGATTTTCACCTTCACATGATGGATGGGGCTGTTTCCATGAATAGCGTCAATTTGTTTTCCGCCCGTTCAGAAGAAGAGGCGATCGAAATGATTCGTACTTTTGCCGAATCGCGGCCGGAAAATTCATGGGTCATCGGCACTTCATGGGATGCCGGATATTGGGATACTAAAAGCTTGCCGACTCGCCATTCATTGGATCGCATTCTCCCCGATCGCCCGGCGCTTTTGTTTCACGCTGAAGGCCATTATGCATGGGTCAATTCAAAGGCGCTGGAAATCGCGAATATTACTCGCCATACGGAAGATCCTTCTTACGGCAGCATTGGAAAAGACGAAAACGGAGAACCGAACGGCCTTTTATACGAAAAAGCAATGGATGCCGTGATTCGCCATGCCTATCATTTTACAAAAGAACAAAAAAAAGAGCTTTTCGCGAACTTCCTCGCCCATTGCGCGAGTTTAGGAGTAACCGCTGTCCACGATTTATTTGCAATCGAAGCATTGGAGATGCTTAACGATTATGATGTATTTAAAGAATTCGAAGACAGTGGAAAATTGACGGCCCGCGTTCATTTATGGCCTGCTTTAAATGGCAATCTTGAACGGGCCAGAAAATTGCGGGATGCCTATCAATCAGAGAAGCTCCGCGTGTCAGGGCTAAAACAATTTATCGATGGCGTCATTACCGCCCGCACCGCTTATTTGCTTGAACCTTATGCCGACGAGCCGGAGACGCGCGGCGAGACGTCTTTCCCGCCTGAGACGATCAAAAAATGGGTGATTGATGCCGATAAAGAGGGCTTCAGCATTCGTTTTCACGCGATCGGGGACGGGGCGATTCGCCTCGCTTTAGATGCTTATGAGGAAGCACAAAAGGTGAACGGCAAGCGGGATTCGCGCCATGCCGTCGAGCACGTTGAAGTCATTCATCCTGATGATATCCCTCGCTTCAAAGAGCTTGGCGTTACTGCTTCAATGCAGCCGGATCACTTTGCGATGTCGGAACGCGGCGTTTACACGGAGCGAATTGGCGCACAGCGGGAAAAGCATGTTTTCTCGATTAACACGTTAAAAAAAGCCGGCGCGAGACTGACATTTGGAACGGACTTCCCGATTGATGGCTTAAATCCGCTTATGCAAATCTATCGGGCGGTAACGAGAATCGACAGCAGTGGAAAAGAAGTCTGGCACCCGCATGAACGGATCACCCTTGCCGAGGCATTGAAAGCGTATACGAGCGGCCCGGCTTACGGTTCTTTTAGAGAAGATGAGCTAGGTACGCTAGAAGCAGGAAAACTCGCCGATCTCGTCGTCTTAGACCGAAATCTTTTTGAAATCCCGGCGGAAGAAATCATCGAAGCACAGGTATTGCTTACGATAGCTGACGGAAATATTGTTTTTAAAAATGGAGTGGCTCAAGGAGTAAAATAGCATCGCTTCCTCTTCCGGGCTGAAGTCGGTCGTGTATTTCTCCTTTCTTTTACACATATTATCAAGGAATGGCCCGTCTATTCTTTGATCATACAAAGGGGTGAAGGCAAATGAAATGCCCACATTGCGACTATTCTAATCCGGAAGGGGCGAAGCGCTGTTTAACGTGCAGCCATAAATTAGTAAGCCCCGACTATCCAGAGCAGGATCCGAGCAAGTTATTTTACGAATTTGCGCAGCTTGTTGACGGGATTCCGAGTGCTAACCGGTCAGTCAAACCTAAGTTCCAAAATATCTTTTCGCGCGTGTTTCGAAAACATAATGAAATCGAGGCGGAACGGCTTTTTATTGTCGGAACATCGCTTACTACGCCCGATATCGAAGAAGTGGAGGCAACCTGGCCAAAACCGTGGCTTTTTGCGAGGGTGTTCCTCTTTTCACTCATCGCATTTATAGGGCTGTACTTAGGTGTAAGCTTGTTCAAAAATATCAACTTTATCCCGGGGCTTATCGTCGTTGGCGCTTTCGCCGTCCCCTTTACCACGTTGATTTTCTTCTGGGAAATGAACGCTCCCCAGAATATCGCCATTTACAAAATTGTCTATGTCGTCTTTATCGGGGGAATCCTCTCCCTTTTAGTGGCGCTCGTTTTTTATGATATTCTTCGGAATAACATTAATCCTGTCACGATTGGGATCATTGAGGAATTGGCAAAAGTGGTCGCCGTCATCTTTTTTGTTCGCCACCTTAAATATAAATATGTTCTCAATGGGCTGTTGCTCGGGGCTGCGGTCGGGGCCGGTTTTGCCGCGTTTGAAACGGCAGGATATGCACTCAGGGCGCTCCTTTCCGGCAGCTTTCCTTCGCTTTACAACACCATCTTGTTGCGCAGCGTGTTTTCTCCCGGAGGGCATGTCGCATGGGCGGCTTTGACAGGGGCTGCATTTTGCAGGGTGCAAGGAGATTCGAAATTTCATCTTAACATGCTAAAGAAGGCTAAATTCGTTAGTATTTTTCTTTTAGTCGTTGCGATGCACGCTCTCTGGGACTCGCCCATACCCGGCATTTTTCCGATCGGGCAGCTCGTTCTAATGGTCATATCATGGGTATTTGTTTTCTGGATGATCCGCATCGGACTTAATGAAATCACCGAGAAGAAAAAACGGTTGTCCGTTCCATAGAGAAAGGCAGAATCGGCAAGCAGCGGCTAAATGGGGTCGCTGTTTTCTTTTGGGACAATATTTCTTTTTCGTCTGGCGCTTCGGACAATAACTCCTCGCTTTTCGATAATAAATTCGCTTATTCGGACAATAAATTCTCTCGTTTGGACAATAAAATTCGCTCTCCGACAATAAATTCGCTCGTTCGGACAATAAGCCTTGCTCCTCTGACAATACGTTCTCTGTTTTGACATTAAGTTCCGCTATCTGGGCAACAAAATTCTTCGGGCCCAATATAAATTTGTTAATTACAGCAGATTAGCATGTGAATTTTGAAGGATTTTTACTGATTCGGATTATTTTAATTCTTCTAGCTACTAAAGATTCCAATCGTTATTCATCAAGATAAGAGAGCTCATATTTTCTTCCTCTCAGGCTGCCGGAATGTTGCAATTTAAGGGAAGTCAAAAGTTTAGAAGTTACTGAAATAGAAGGAATTTGCAAGAATTCACGGGCTTGATGATTCGTGATCGTCGTCCCTACTAAAAGGGCATAATCGTGAAGTGAAGAAAGGTGGGCATCTTTTGAAGAATGCTTGCAGTGGGGGCAAAACCAGGATCCTCTTTTTCTTTGCATAGGAAGAGAAAAGCAATTCGTGCATTGGACGCCTGTGAGAAGCTCTTTTTTGGATATTTGATATTGATCAAGCACACTATCATCCAATTGTATATGCTGTTTAATGAGGAGACGTGAGATCTTCCTTATTTCTTTTAGATTTAACCACTCTTTTTTATACATCCGCTCAAGCTTTTCCACTTTAAAAGGAAGTGCGGCCGCATGCATCACTTTTTGAAAAATTTTAGGGTCATTTGGTATGGCTTTTAATAGCGTGTGCGGATTACTAATAACAATAAACGAGGCAATCGGCAGTTGCGGGAACTTGTTTTTCTGAAGCCACCATTCTAATTGAAGCATTTGACGCCGCACCTGCAAGAATGGATCTGGAAAACACTCTACCACCCCATTGTTTTCGCGAATAAGCTGGTTGCTTATCTGATCAAAGGTTAACGTGCCTGAATAATTTTTCACTTCAAGGATGAGGAGAAAATATGGGGAGATGAGCAACGAATCGATCTGAAAGTAACGATCTTTATGGTCGAGAAGCCGTACATCATGAAGGATATGGTAACGTTCATCAGAGAGAAAACTTAAATGAAAGTCAAGTGAATTTTCGCCGTATAGTCCCGCTGACCTTCTCGCTAATTCGTCTTCAATGCTCTTTCGCTTTGGATAGGATGTTGGGAGCCTTCTTAATAATGGATGATGTAAAATATCTTGTGTAAGTCAAAGAAGGCCTTCTCAAAATAAAAAAAGTAGGGTACTCTCGGAATTGTCGAAGATTCCAGAACGAGAGGAGACCCTACTATGAATTTTAGTATAACTGATATTCTGTCACAAAATCAATTGGATCAAATGGTAAAGGATTTTTTGAAAGAGAAGATTGAATTCCTGCTTCAGGAGGAGATCAAGAATTTCATCAAAGTAGAAAACCCGGATCAAAAGCTGCAGCGTAACGGCTATTACCCACGGGGCTTAGACACGAAGTACGGACGAATAGAAGAACTCAGTATCCCCAGGGATCGGCAGGGGCAGTTTCATACACAGCTAT
>NZ_AUMP01000024.1 GCF_000430745.1 Fictibacillus gelatini DSM 15865
GCTTCCGGAATATAGTCAGGCAAGTACGTCTCATCAAGCTCCGTCAAAGAAGGCGCCTTCTCCTTACGTATATATTCGTTTTTTATAGTTTTTATTGGATTAGTTTCTAAAAAAGAAGTAGTTTCCGGCTCGGATTTTGCCTCTGTTTCGCTTATAGGACATGGGATTTCGGGAGTTGGCCGATCCTTCATGTTCTCCTCAAGCGGTGCGTCATAGCGATGGAAAACAAAAACATTATGGGCATACCCGCCCTTTTGACGGAGCGCATGATGAACGGATAAAATGCCTAATTTTTTCGCTTTGCGGAGCATACGTTCGAAAGTGGAGCGGGAAATGCCGCCTTTTTCTTTATGGGATGCGGAAACAAGCGTGCCAATTTTCGCATTGCACACGCCAATCACTTTCACGCTATACTTTGTCAGCTGGTGAAACGCGATCAACTCGCTTTTTGAAAACGCCGTTCGATGGTCATCAAGAAACCGCCAAATATGTTCGTTAAATTCCTTCACCGTTTTAAACTCGCTTAATAGTTGATACTTTTCAATGTATCCAGATTTCATCGCCATCTTCCTCCCTAAATAATCTCTCATCTTGTAAGTAGAGAGTTAGGCGAAAAAAGAGGCATACGTTTTAAAAAATTTGAGGTGACCGGTGAACCGCTCTCTTTTGAAGAAGTTCATAAAATAGAGGAGTGATGTAAAAATCCCCTCGAACTTCCAGAAGGGATTACGTTCAGGAAAGCGATTTCAGGTTTTGCAGCTTTCGAAGATCTTGAATGCGCGGTGAAAAACCTCGCATTAGATGCCACCTGTAACATCAGCATCAATTACTTCATTATCTACGGTGGCTGTGGAGTTAACAAAAGAAGAGGTTTTTAGAAAATCTCCGGTTACAGCGCTACCAGATCCAAGGTAAGATTTCGCTGTATTTTTTGGATTAATATGTCTCGTATCCCCGAAATTTACGGTTCCGTCTCCTACAGTCGTAATTTTTATTTGACCTACAACAAGCGAAGGCATGTGATTCGCCCCTTTCTGAAAAATTCTTAGGTCAATGCCTATTCTAAAATATGCTCAACAATTGATTAAGGTGAAAGGGAAATCATTTGTATTCAAATGATTAGAAAATGCGCATTTTACCTGTAATACGGCAAAACCTTTGGAAGTTCTTCTTTAAATAGGTTTCAATACTTCCGTGTTATGATACCGACACCGCTGAATAAAGATGTTGCAAAAATGTTTTTAAGAAAAGTAGTTGACATCACTCCTACTCAGTGTTACGATATACATGTAATAAGCATTACTGAATAGTGTGATCCTCAAAAGCTATTCAGTAAAAATTTTCCCTGGTACTAAGTTATACAGAATATAAGTCAGACAAAATAGAGGGGGTTCTGACCATGAAAATTTAACGGAAAGGAGGTTCTGACCATGGAGAATTTAACTGAAATGCTGAAGGGCGTGCTGGAAGGCTGCGTGCTCGAAATCATCAGCCGCCATGAAACCTACGGCTACGAGATTACCCGCCGCTTGAACGAGCTCGGGTTTACCGAAGTCGTGGAAGGGACGGTCTACACCATCCTCGTGCGATTAGAAAAGAAAAAACTTGTGAACATCGAAAAGAAACCGTCCGATATGGGGCCGCCCCGCAAGTTTTACTCACTTAATGAGGCTGGCCTCCAGGAACTTGAGTTGTTTTGGAAAAAGTGGGATTTTGTATCCTCAAAAATCAACGTCTTAAAGTCCATCTAGCTTCATAAAAATAGTGGAGTGTCTGGTTGGGCTTTACAACAAAAGGAGGAAAAATAACATGATGGAATTCTTCAAAAAAATGATTGGTGATAAAAAAGAATACAAGATGATGATGGCACGGGTTGAATCCCTGCCAGAGGACTACCAGTACGTATTTAAGAAAATCCAAAACTACATGTGGAATTTCTCAGCGGGCAACGGGATGGATATGTTGCGCATGCAGTATGAATTAATCGATTTGTTTGAAGCCGGTGCGGCAGAAGGCAGACAAGTGCTGGAGATTACCGGGGATGACGTGGCTTCCTTTGCCGACGAACTCGTGGCCAACGCGAAAACCTATGTCGCCAAGTATCGAGAAGAGTTGAACGAGAGCATCATGAAACGATTGGGAAAAAAGTGAATCAATAGATCCTACCGACTGAATAGCTGGTTACAAATGTGAATGGTCACTTCGTTATTCAGTCATATTTTTAATCCGGTATTCAGTTATACAGGTTATCGGTGAAACTAAATAGCGGAGTGAGGCAACCTGACTCCGCAAGACACTTTTATAAGGAGGAAAAAAAGATGAGCAATGCGGCGATTTCTGTAAAAGGGTTAAAAAAATCTTTTAAAGACAAGGAAGTTTTAAAGGGGGTGGATTTTGAGGTGCGGCGTGGCGAAATTTTCGCGCTGCTGGGCTCAAATGGAGCGGGCAAGACGACGACGGTCAACATTCTCTCGACGCTGATGAAGCCCGATGGCGGTGAAGCCGCTATTTGCGGCTATGACGTCCAGCGTCAGCCGGAGCATGTTCGAAACAAGATCAGCCTGACAGGGCAGTTTGCGGCTTTAGACGGCATGCTTACAGGAAGGGAAAACATGATGATGATCGCCAGGTTGCGGGGAGTTTCCAATCCCGCTCAAGTCGCCGACAATCTGCTTGCAAGATTCAGCCTGCTTGAGGCGGCCAACCGCCGGGCGGATAAATATTCCGGTGGGATGAAGCGCCGTCTTGACATTGCCATGAGCCTGATCGGGACGCCGGCAGTCATTTTTCTCGACGAGCCGACAACAGGGCTTGACCCTGAAGCGAGGATCGAAGTCTGGGAGACCGTCAAGGAGCTTGCCGGCGGCGGCACGACCATCTTGTTGACAACCCAGTACCTGGAGGAAGCCGAACAACTGGCGGATCGAATTGCCATCCTGCATGGCGGAAAAATTATCACGACCGGTACCCTTGCCGAACTCAAAGAGAAGTTCCCGCCAGCGAAAGTGGAGTATATCGAGAAGCAGCCGACATTGGAGGAAATTTTCCTCGCGATCATCGGCAAAAAGGAGGAGATGTAAAATGAAAAGTAGAACAGGGGTATTACTAGGACGTTTAATGCGCAACATCATGCGCAGCCCGGATACGATTATCACGGTGGCGATTACGCCGATTATGATGATGCTGCTGTTTGTCTACGTATTTGGCGGAGCCATAGAGACAGGAACGGACAACTACGTCAATTATTTATTGCCGGGAATCTTGCTGATGGCTATCGCATCAGGCGTTGCTTATACTTCCGTGCGGCTGTTTACGGATGTAAAGAGCGGGCTGATGGCGCGCTTCATTACCATGCCTATCAAGCGCTCGTCGGTATTGTGGGCTCACGTGCTGACCTCGCTTGTTTCCAATGCGCTTACGATCGTGGTCGTGATCCTCGTCGCGCTCTTGATGGGCTTCCGTTCCAACGCCGGTATTCTCGATTGGCTCGCGGTAGCCGGGATACTTGGTCTGTTTACGCTGGCGCTGACATGGCTGGCGGTCATTCCCGGATTGACAGCAGGATCTATGGAAGGGGCGACAGCCTACTCGTACCCGCTAATTTTCCTGCCGTTTATCAGTTCGGCCTTTGTCCCTACCGAAACCATGCCAAAAATTGTCCGTGCGTTCGCCGAGAACCAGCCTGTGACTTCCATCGTGAATGCGATTCGTGCTTTCTTATATGAAGGGTCTGTCGGCAACGATATCTGGATCGCGCTTGCCTGGTGCGTCGGCATCATGGTCATCGCTTACATCTTTGCCAGCAAAGCATTTAAACGCCGGTTAGGGTAAGTGCACCATGACGGTACAGCGGATAGCAGCCTTATGGGCTGCTTTTTTTATTTACATTTGCTCTTTGGCCTTTCGAAATGTAAACCTAAACTTCCAGCCAAACGGGACACCCGAATCTTCCCGGTGAAAGCAGAATCGGCAAGACAGCCAGTCAGGGGTATGTTTGTAAAAAATAAAGTCGTTTAAGAAGGATTGTATAACTTTTTGTCGAATTGAACCAGAATCAAATAGAGAAAATAGGTGGAATTTATGAGTAAGGTGATTAGCTATTATAATCAATTTGATGAGTGG
This sequence comes from Fictibacillus gelatini DSM 15865, assembly GCF_000430745.1. Taxonomy (GTDB): domain Bacteria; phylum Bacillota; class Bacilli; order Bacillales; family Fictibacillaceae; genus Fictibacillus_A; species Fictibacillus_A gelatini. The sequence goes on from NZ_AUMP01000024.1 coordinate 4,123, forward strand.
GCAAGACTTGATCGTGAACCGATAGAATTCCAGGTGAATTGGCACTATATAAAAAAATATCTGCCAAGAGCAGGTCATGTTCTTGATAATGGTGCTGGACCAGGAAAATACTCAATGGAGCTTGCTAAAGAAGGTTACAAAATAACATTAACCGATTTAACACCAAAATTAGTTGAAACTGCAGAAAATAAGGCAAAAGAGCTTGATTTAGAAGGACAATTTAATGGTTTTTATACAGCTGATGCAAGAGAACTTCATATGCTTAAAGATGAACAGTATGATGCATCATTAATGCTTGGTCCTATGTATCATTTACAGGTAGAAAAAGACCGTATTAAGGCAGTTGAAGAATTACATAGGGTGACAAAGAAGAATGGTATTGTTTTTATCGCCTTTATGCCAAGAATTAGGCACGTACTTACATCGCTTTTATTTCCTGAGAACTGGAAGCCAAACGATAATATGGATACCATTTTTGAATTTTTTCAATCAGGTTGCTTTAATCATGCAGATGAGGGACGTTTTACGGGTGCTTACTATTTTAATATTGCAGACATCAATCCTTTTATGGAAGCACAAGGATTTGAAACTTTGGAGTTAATAGGTTCTAATGTAGGGGCAATTTTGAATAAGGATAGTTGGAATTATTGGAGAAACAAGGGTGAGCAAGAGATGAAAAAAATTATCAATTTCATTAAAGAAAGAGCATCGGATCCTTATATTCTCGGAATATCCACTCACTTGCTTTATATTGGGAGAAAAAAGTAACTTGCCTGGTGCGTCGGCATCATGGTCATCGCTTACATCTTCGCCAGCAAAGCATTTAAACGCCGGTTAGGGTAAGTGCACCGCGGATTAGCAGCCTTATGGGCTTCTTTTTTTATTTACATTTGCTCTTTGGCCTTTCGAAATGTAAACCTAAACTTCCAACCGGCGGGACACCCGAACCTTCCCGGTGAAATCAGAATCGGCAAGACAGCCAGTCAGGGGTATCCTATTATGACAAATGAACATAACCATACAAAAATGATGAATTCGACAACTACAAAATGGAAAAAGTTTTAAAAATGGCCAAGTTCCAAGGAAAAGTGATTAGAAAAAATTTATCAAATGGTATGATAAGAATATGGGAAACCAAAATGGAGCTGGAATAAACTTGAAATACACCAAAACGACCACTACATTTCGGAGGAGATAACAGCATGGGTAACTTATTTCCTTTAACAAAGCTCTTGCATAAAGAAGTTACTCATTGGTGGTATGGATATTAAATGGATTATGAGAGGTGGCTCATGGGCAGTTTAATTCAATCAACTTTAAATGGTTTAAAAGAAAGATTGAGATTAGGGAATGGAAAACTAATCTTACAATCTGAAGGTGGGGAAGTCGGAGAAGTTATATGTGAATTCAATGAGTCTACTAACCAAGAAAATATCTTGTCATTTGAAAAAAACACAGGATGGAAATTACCTGATGACTATAAGGACTTCCTTCTTCTTCATAATGGAGCAAATATCTTTGATGATCCTGAATATGGCGGCGGATTAGAACTATATCGTTTAGAAGAAATCAAAAACATTCATGAAGAGATGGAATTTCCTAACCATTGGTGTCCTATTGGCTATTATCAAAATGTAACAGGATATGTTTGTATCGACACTATGCAAGCAAACGGAAGAAAATCAAACTACCTTTTGTTTGTGGATCTAATTGAGCTGGATGATCCGACTCGTCTTAATTCAAACTTTGAAATTTGGTTGGATCGATTTGTAGTGTCCCAGGGTGGCGTTTTTTGGGAGTGGCCGATTTATACTGCTAAAAACTATTATAGAGACTAGCCATTAAAGCCTGCTTTTTATAAACAAACTGGTGAAATGTCTGATGAGATTATACGGCCTGAAAAAAAGAGATATGCTTGTTCAGGACTTGGAATAATTAGATTAGTATATTTATATAATGTGAGGTTAAAAAATGACAACACCAAAACATATTGTCTCAGCGGCAACCGTTGTACTTAATGAGCAAAATGAAATGTTATTAATTAAAGGTCCCCGAAGAGGGTGGGAAATGCCCGGCGGCCAGGTTGAAGAAGGAGAGTCACTGAAGGATGCTGCAATCAGGGAAACAAAAGAAGAAAGTGGTATAGAAATTGAAGTGATCAAATTTTGTGGGATATATCAAAATGTAAGCGGTTCTATATGTAACACATTGTTTTTAGGAAAACCAATTGGTGGAGAGCTGACAACTTCTCCAGAAAGTTTGGAAGTAGGTTTCTTTCCTATTGAAAAAGCTTTGGAAATGGTAACCTGGCAAACTTTCAGGCAAAGAATTGAATATTGTTTAAACGAAAAACTTCATCCCTTTTACGTCGAATTTTAATTAAAGTTTTAGTAAAAACACCATGAAAGAACGAACGGCAACTCCATTTTTCTTGGGTGGGTGCTTACCCTTCATAGAGGGCGACTGGAGGCAAGTGCCTTAATTTTCGCTGCCAGATTTGGCGGCTTTTTTTGTCCTAACAGGGGCGGGCTATTGGAAGAAGGAATAATGAGAGACTTGTGGAATAATACAATACATAAATTAGGTGGTGAAGTTGGATGGACATACGATTGGAAAAAGCAACAAAAACAGATGCGGAGGCCATTTTTGATATTCAAGTAAAGGCGTTTAAACCGTTATTGGAAAAATATAAGGATTACGATACAAATCCTGCTAATGAAACAATAGATAGAGTACTAACAAGGATCAATCATCCTAATGGAGGATTTTATAAAATACTGTTCGATGATGTCCTTGTAGGGGCGATTTGCGTGTTTTGGAGAGAAGAGACACAATTCTGGATCAGTCCAATGTTTATTTTGCCTGAGTACCAAGGGAAGGGGATAGCTCAGAAAGCGCTCCGTTTACTAGAGGAGCTCTTTCCGCAAGCAACGACATGGGAATTGCGGACGATTTTAGAGGAAAAACGCAACTGTTATTTGTATGAAAAAATGGGTTACAAACAGTTAGAAAACTGGAAACAGAGCTTAAATGAAAAGGCAACACTTGTTCATTACAAAAAGAGTGTTACTTCTTAATCTCTAATGTTTCGGCCTTTTTTGTTTGTCGTGACAGGAACGCACTCGTGGTCGGATTTAAATAGCAGGACGGCAATTTTCCCTCCTCGTAGTTGCCAAATAAGCAACGGGAGGGAGAAAGCCCTTTGTCCAATTGCCTTTTTATATGAACCGGCTTAATGATCTTCAGGCTAGTTCACTAGTACACTATTAATGTATAATATGAGGAAACATTCATTGTGAGGTACAAGGTGTTAAACATACAGAATAATTCGGACACTGCCATCATTGTTGTTCATGAAATTTATGGACGTAACCAGCATATGAATTATATTTGTCAATCGTTATCAGAAAAAAAATTTGATGTCATTTGCCCCAATTTATTAAAACAAGAAGTCCCTTTTGATTATTCCCAGGAGGATATCGCATATCGCAATTTTATGGAAAATATAGGTTTTGACTATGCTACGGAAAAAATTAAACGATTAGTATTAGATACAAAAGACAACTATCAAAAGATTTTTATTGTCGGATTTAGTGTGGGAGCAACTGTTGCCTGGCTGTGTAGCGAGGAAGAATCTCTTAACGGAATTGTCGGATACTATGGTTCTCGAATTAGGAATTACATGGAAATCAACCCATTATGTCCGACAATGTTATTTTTTCCGCAAAAAGAGCCATCATTTAATGTTGACGAGTTAATGGTATCATTAGAAGAAAAGAAAATCGAGATACATAAATGTAACGGACAACATGGGTTTAGTGACCCTTTCTCCCCAAATTATCATGCCGCTTCAGCAAAGGCGGCTTTCAATAAAATGGCTGATTTTTTTCAAAAATATGAATCATGATAAACTGTGGATACTGCCAAAAGCAGCTTCTGGCAGTATCCGTGTTTTTACTTATTCTTTTTGCCTTTTTTCATCAGCCATTTCATAAAAAAGTTGGGCTCTTTTATCCGACAGTTGTGAAAAGAAGTGATCTTCCATTTTCCGTTTTGTTTAACTACGACATTGGTATTAATGGATTCTCTTTTCTCAGAATAATTTTTTTGGCCTGGCATTTTCGTATTTCCTATGCAGTGGACTATAGCCAGTTCATCATTAAGAAAACGAATGTTCGTGATCCGCCCCTTCATTTGTGACCCTTTTAATACGCCATCAAATAATTCTTGATGGGAACTCTCCACTTCTTTCCGTCCTTTTAGATGCTGTCCGAAAAAAGTAATATAGTCCACATCTTCCGTAAAGCAATTCGCAAATGCAGTTCCATCCCCGTGACTCCACGCCGAAAACAATTCATTAAACAAAACATTTATTTCTTCTTTTTCCGCTGTCCATACTTGTGTCATTTGAATGCTCCTTTCTATTTTCGTTTTTCAATGCTCATCATAATCTGTTCTTTTAAATGAGTTGCCCATTGCCTTTCCAGATTCCATTGCTCTCTATTCAGATGCATTAAACTCTCGATCGTCCTGTAAAACGAAGAATCTTGAATGGACTTCACTTGTTCAGGATTCTCATCAAATTCTACTTGCTGTGCTTTAATATGATCAATGGCTGTTTGGCAATAGGTTATATAGTGATTAACTAAATAGAGTTGATCTTCATCGCTTAAGAAGTCCAAGTTAATGGATTTTATGTGGAAAATTTTTTGATAATTCCCGAGATTTTTTTTGGTATCCATCATTAACTCGTAAAAACGATCTCTCCCTTTTTTCGTTATTTCAAACGTACGAGATGGCCGATCCGTCGGAAAAGGGACAGTGTCCGGGTCGGCGGCTTCTTGAATCAAACCGGCTTTTTCTAACTTGCTTAATAATGTTGAAAGCGTGCCTCTGCTTACTTGTTCCCATGGGCCAATCGTGTCATTCGATATTTTGGAGATCAAATAAGCATGTAATGGAAATTTCATTAATAACGAAAGGACAAGAAGTTCATACATCCATAATCAAGCTCCTCTTTTTAGTTTTTTTAAAACGGTTTTAATAAAACTATATGCTGCTTTTTTATTTTTGTCAACTGAAAAATGAAAAAAGTTACGCATTCTTTTAAGCAAATGAGCTTTCTTGATGTTTCTAACGTTGAAAAATCGCGGCTGTTTGGCCTGAAAAATTACAAAAAACGCTATTGTTTCCGTAAATGAATTAGGAAAAATAGCGTTTTTTTAAATAGGTGACGTAAACTTATTGAGCATGCGTTTCTCTTGCTTTTCAGAAACGGCTCATTCATTAATGTTTAGCTTGAAGGGTCTTATAACACATGTAATTGTTTAAAAAAGCGTGCCAGTGGCGGATGTAGGGAGGGTCTATTGGGCAAGGAACTTCGACCAATTGTTACCGAATCCCCCTTTTTTGTGTGCAATCTATCACGAACGGGCAATCAGCCGCAGCAGCATATCGGCTTTCGGAATCCGATAGTCATCAATCCCGCTCGAATTGATGACCATGATGCCGGAAAGTACCGATAAATAACAGGCAATTAGCTCTCTTGGATCACCTTCCAGGAATTCTCCGGCCAGTTGGCCCTCCTGGAATAACTGAAGCAACCTATCGATAAAAGTATCCATCGAATACTGTTCGAGAAGCTGCTTAACCTTCTCGGGCACACCGTCCGATGTACGCGCCTGGTGAATGAGCATGAAGTACGGTGCGCCACTTTCGTCGAGAATTTCGGCCGTCAATGCCTTAATTTTCTCGATAGGTGTGCCCGACAGTTCATAGATGCTTTGGATGGCCGCTTCCGTTTCGGCCATCGCTTCTTCAACAAGCGATATGAACAATTCATCTTTCGATTTGAAATAATGGTAAAGCAGCCCGTTGCTGATGCCCGCGGTTTCCGCTATCATGCTCATCTTCGCGCTAATGATGCCTTTACGGGCAAAAACCTGGATGGCGGCCGCCTTAATTTGCTCTCTTCGTTCATCGCGGATTTGATGCAATTGTTCGTCATTTAATGGTGCCAATGTCGTGTACTCCTTTTCGACTATAGTAAGATCTACTACCAGTATATCAAATCAGTTCAAATTGAACGGTGTTTCCGAAAACCGTGGAAGCCACTCATCCAGTATCGTCTCAACGGACCGTCGATCTTTCGCCGTAAGCCCGGACAGCAGCCGCTTTCCTTCAGTCGATGCGGACAGAACCTGGACTGCTGTCTGCGGGTTGAATATGTGGCGGGGGGATACTGACAACGTGTTCACAGCCCAATAAAGCCCGTAGAGCTTCCAATCAGGTTTAGTTATAGCATGCTTAAGGTACAGCTCCATATACTCCCGGCTAAACGCATTCCCGGCGCGAGTATCTGAACCTTCGTATTCGACGCCTTCCCACTGCAGATCGGCTGTGCAATTCAGCCAGAAGGCAGGCTCGATCGCTTCTTTAATTTTGCGAAGAACGCCGTGCTCCCAGTCGGGCTGGAAATCGAAGCCTCTTTCTACCAAACAGGCTTCCAGTATTTCTGCACTGATCGCGGCGACGGTCATGCCCTGGCCGAAGATCGGGTCGTATATACAGTAAGCGTCTCCCAGGACGAGCAATCCGGAAGGCCATCGGCTCATTTGCTCGTAGCGATGGCAGTACAACTCCGGAACCCGGAAACCCCGGGGAGCGGTGATCGGTTCCAGATCGCGCACGATTTCCGCAATGATCGGGCTTGGAAGCTGTGCTACTGCCTGTTCAAACTCGGCAGCATCTGTCGGAGGATAGATCCCGCCCGGGCGGTAGAGCAGCACTTCGGCGATCTGGTTCTCAATAAAGGAGAACACACTTGTATAAGTACCGCTTTCAGGCTGGCCTTGAAGGTTAATAACGTCCCATTTGTCGATCAAATGCGTTAGATGTGAAGGCACTTTATACCGGCGGGTGCTGTAACCGAGCGAAACCTTCAACAGATCCGGCTTCGGTACCTCGTATCCCAACTCGTTAAGCCATGCCGAAAGTTTAGAAGAACGTCCGCTTGTATCGATCACAAGATCGGCGATGAGCGTTTTCTCCTGCCCTGATTGATCGCGATCTCTAGTCAGAACGCCGGTAATCGCTGATCGATCAGGGGTCGTTAACAACCGGAGTACATCGTGTTTAGTCAGGATGTGCACGTTAGGAATAGCTTTTACGCGTTGGCGTATAACCCATTCCAACACTGCTCTGCTGAACTTTATGTCATTCCGTTCATACTTCATTTCAAGGGTCCCGTGCTGGTTCATGAAATAAACGGTTTTGTTAAAAGATGAAGGGGAACCTTGTGCTACCAAATCTTGCTCATATCCTGGAAACAGCCGTTCGGTGATCAACTTTCCGCGTGCCGTGAAACGATGTGGATGAAAAGCCTGTGGAGTGCCCGGACGAAGGTCAGGCTCAGAGGGATAGTCATCTTTTTCGACGATCAGCACCTCTTTGTAATGGTCCGAGAGTACTCTTGCGGTCATTAATCCGGCCATACCTCCACCAATGACGATGGCATTGCTTATGTTGGGATTTGTTGTCACAGTCATCATTCCTCCTGATTTTAGATTGACTTAGTCAGTCAATTGCTGTACAAAAAATTTTTTTCAGTATGAACAAAGTTCTGTAGCTAATATTTTTTTTGATTGACTCAATCAGTCAATTTAATGTTATACCAACATTCTGGTGCTGTCAACTGTATTTTCGCAAATTAGGCAACATAAAATCCATTTTGATTTGTTATTCAAGATGGATTTTTTTGTGATTTTCTAATATAGTGTGGCACCTAAGGCAGGACGATTAGGAACTTTGTGTATTACGGAACCGCTGGAATAACGATGTTCTGTAAGCGGGCCGGTTAATCAATCGAGAAGAATTCTTCTTATATCGGTTAGGTGATAGGCCTGGCAATGCATATGATAGATTGAGAGAAGGAGTAATCCTTTTTTTCAATTAGGGTGATATGATTATTGGAACTTCTTTAAAAGAACTGGTACAGTTAATAGAATTAGCCGAAGAAGGCGTACTAGCTCAGGTTTAATTTGCATGCCGCCGCTTAGGCCGTCATCGATGATTGTAGGATAATAAATGCCGAAGTGGAAAGAATTTTTTCCACTGCGGCATTTCAACGGGATAGATAACTAACTAGTGCCCTTTCAGCTTTCTAGAATTCGCTTGTAAAAAAAATAAAAAAATAGAAGCAAAAACAGGATCAAATGTGGTAGTGTGGTGCTATTTTCATGGCATTTGGACAATAAACAGTTGATTTCCGACAATAAATCGTTTCCATCGGACAATAAATGGCCTGTGTCGGACAATAAAATGAGTAGTTTTTTTGCTTATTGTCCAAAAGTAAGATGTTATTGTCTAAACCGGATGACTTATTGTCCAAATACGAGCATTTATTGTCCGAGAACGAAATCATTTTACATCATGTAACGATTCGTGATCGTTTTTCCTCATTTCACAGATCTAACGAGGTGTTCTTAAAATAACGAATACTGAAAACTATTTTTCTAGAAGGGGCACTAGTATTGAGAAGGCGATTGATAAATTGCCCTTATGGTTATCCCCTTAAAACTCTAAATGCTTCCCGAACTTTTCTAGCAAATTCTAATGGAGGCTCAACGGATTCAAAATGCATATACATCGCCCGCGGCTCTTCAAATAACCAGTGGTTGTGCAATGCAGTGACAATGATATTTCGTTTGCGAAGCTCACTCATTAAAGGATTAGCTTCCTCTTGCAACAGCACGGTTTCACCTAAGTTTAATGCCCTGCCATTTCTATCAACATCTTCAAACGAAAAAAATTGAGGAATCACTAATGGAGATTTAGCGCGGCGCCCAAGAATAGTAAAATTGATGTTGCGGAATTTTTGTACAAGACAAACGCCATTTTCATCTAAACTCCCCATTCCGCCAAGAATTCTAGCAAATTCCTGACAAAGTCTTTTTCGGCTTTCCCAAGTCATTAGGCTTGCTCACTTCCTATGTTCTTATTTTGAAGGTAACTATTATAGGGTTTCCCTTCATCATAGACTATGAATTTAGCAAGGAATCGGAAATGGACAAGGGTGTAGTAGCAAAAATTTTGCACTAGATGATTAACTAGAGTACGGCCGATAACTATAGCTTTAACCGTTTGACGTAAAATTTCTTCCTATACAGGATGACAACGTCATAAGCTGAAAAGTAAGGGGGGATATAGAATGGAACGGATTCATGAAAATAATGAAAATTTGGCATTTGATTACATTGTCATAGGAACCGGCCCAGCTGGCGCGGTGATTGCAAAGACGCTTAGCGATCATAAAAAAACGTCCGTTCTTGTTTTAGAAGCGGGAGAAAATAACGACAAAGATCAACCGATTAAGGATTCAACAGTTGCACCCGAACTTGAGGAGCATTTTTTTCCGCAATACTTTTGGCAAGGTGAAGGGGTTCCTCAGGAAGGACTTGATGACCGCTCGTTTGAATGGACGACTGGCAGGCTCTCAGGGGGCGGGTCTTCAATCAATGGTGAACAGTATGTTAGACCGACACCGTCGGTTTTACGCGAATGGGAGAAGCTCTTAGGGCCACTCTGGTCACCCCAGCAAGCAATCCGCCGTTTTAAACAATTAGAAAAATATAACGGAAAGACAAAAAAACCTGATGTCCATGGGTATCACGGAAGGATTGACATAAGGCAAGCGCCTGCTAAGCCAACCAATATGGCTAAAAAGCTTGTTTTAGCGATGGAGCGAGCAACAGGATTTAAAAGAATACTTGACTATAACGATCCTCAAACACCTCTTGGCCCTTTTACCCGTTGGCAATTATTCCAGAAGCCAAATGGCCGACGCGAAAGTTCATCTACCGCTTTCCTTTCATCCGATATCATTCATTCTAACGGTATGGGTGTAAATGGACGGAAACTTAAGGTAATCTATAAAGCTACGGCACTTCGCATTCTTTTTAAGCAAAAAAAGGCGATTGGCGTGGAATTTGTTAAAGAAGGACAATGCTTTCGAGCTTTTGCTCATAAAAAAGTGATAATATCCGCAGGGATCAATAGTGCCCAACTTTTAATGCTCTCCGGCATTGGACCTGGAAAACAGCTTAAACAAGCAAACATTCCGGTTATTTTTAATAATCCCAACGTGGGTAAAAACCTCAGAAACCATACGCTTAACTTTGCCACTTTTACTACGAATCCGAGCGATACACCACTCCCTCTTAATGACCCAGCTGCCTTATATACGGGAGGCGCCTTTTTGCCTGATCCAACACCCGGATCCGACAAAAGTCGCCGTGCGGTACAGTTGGTAGGAAGAGTTAGTTCTGATGGCTTATTGTCTATCGTCATTCTTTTCCTACGTCCCAAAAGCCACGGATCGATTAAAATCCAAACCAATGACCCTTTAAAAATTGTCCTCGCTGATGAGGGATTTCTGGAAAATCCTGCTGACCTGGAGGCGATAAAAAATATCTACAGAGTCTATATCAAAAATATTGCAGATAAGCTTTCAGCCATTGATCCCGCATATCAACTTATGTCGCCGACACTGGAAATCATTAATAATGATGGTAAGCTTGAGGAGTTTATCAAGCAGAATTTTGGGCATAATCATCACCAACAAGGCGCCCTTCGCATGGCTCCATTGAATCAAGGGGGAGTTGTGGATTTTCTTGGGCGGGTCCACGGGGTAGAAGGGTTAATCGTTGCCGACGACTCTCTTGTTCCCTTTACTGTAGACGGAAATACTACAGCCCCTGCATACCTTATCGGCTTTACGATTGCACAGCAATTACAAAAGGAGAATGGGTAAGGGGGCGGTGCCCTGGATTCTCTTTAGTGATATGGTTTTAACCCAATCTTTTTTTAAATTTTTATTTTACTAAAGCGGCGCTCTCCCATCTACAATCGGGAAGCACGATTATTAACACCACTTCACCTGCTGCGAACAACTAATAGTTTATACGGCAACAATAGGAGTAACCTGTTCCTTTTCTAAATCGACGACCAGTAAAGGAATTCGTGTGGACGGTGTTGCTGAAATAGCGTGATTTGTTCCTTTTGCTGGCTTCATCAATACTTCCATTCATAAATTTTCACATTTTCTCTTCGTATTAAGAGAAATAGAAAAAACCCGGACCCTTGCTTATTAGCAGTATAAGCGTAATCTTTCTCGCATACCTTCTAAGACTTCTTCGGGCATTTCCCTGACCTTGATATCCTTACCGAGGAAAAGCAGCCAATTGGTCATTTCGGTCAATTCTTCGGGGTTGTTAACATTGACAAACGTTTTTAGAATGGCTGTAGTCTGGTAAGGATTCGTATAGGAAATGGAAACTTTTAATGGATGGTATTTTTTGAACTGGGCAATCGCTTTTGGGCCAAGTTCAAGGACAAGATTGATTGCTTCTTCCTGCTTCCTTAATTGTTCTAAAATCTTTTTCTTGCTTACTCTTTTTTTCATAGGGAATAGTTTGACATCGATAAGATGGTCGACAGGAAAAATATGCCTTTTTTCATCTTCCAGGTTAAAGCCTTCAATTTGCCATAAGCTTTTTTCGCGATAAAGGTGCAAGAGATAAATGGGATAAGATTTGACTACTGTTTCTTCTTCGACAGTAATCAATAAATAGCGATCCAACAAAAGATGTTGAATGAGTTTTTCTAACATGGGGTGGGGCAGATCCGACAGATCCAGCAAGTCGGGATTATGGGGGTTCGTCCCTTCAAAAAGCAAGATTTGGTTTAAAAGAATAAGGTCATCTTGCTGATTTTCCGAGAGGAGACCCAGTAATTTTTCAGCTAAAGACTGACGGCTCTTTAAATAAGGGAGTTGCTGATTTCTTGTGGCCATAAAGGCAATGAAAAGAGCTTTAATCTCATTATCGGTAAAGCGAACCGAGGGCAGGACAGAGTTGTTCATGACAAAATACCCACCATCCCTTCCGACTTCAGCGACAAGCGGCATCCCCATGGCCTCTATTTCTCTGATATCTCGAATCGCTGTCGACCGAGAAATGTTAAATTCTCGCATGATTTCAGAAATGGTAAAGCGAGAGCGGTTGTTGATATACCGCATGATGACATTAATCCGTTCAACTTTTTTCATCGGGTCCTCCTTAACGGTATCATTTTTTGACATGATTTAAGGGTATTATAAACTCATCAAGTAAAAAAACAAATAAAAAAGAGGAGGCATTCAAAAATGGCAGATTACACTCTGGAACAAAAAGAAAGTTTCACCGTTTTAGGGATTGGAACCGAGCTTAAGAGCGATTACAGAGACGTTGCTGGCATCAACAAGGAAAAGGCTGATTTTTGGTTGGCTGCCAGCCAGGATGGAACGCTTGACAAATTAAAAGCGATTGCCACAAATGACTACATTTTTGCCGTGAATGAAGCGGTAAATGGCAAGATGATGTATTATGCTGGCGTAATGACAGAGGAATCGTTACCTGAAGCATCAAGAGTGATTCAATTTCCTAAGGGAGAATACCTGGTTGTAAAAGGGGAAGCGAATACGGCGGAAGAGTTGAATACTAAGCTTGCTGGTATTGCCTTTGGCCAGATCTTGCCTGAAGCAAACTTTGCTTATGTGGGCGGGCCAAATGCAACGGTTCTGATGGGGCAGCGAGACGGTTTAGTATTTGGCGAAATGTGGATTCCCGTTGTTAATCAATAATGTGATGAGGAGAGATGAAAAATGTCCTATACCGTTGATTTTAAACATGTATCTACGGTTGGTTTAGAATCTTCACCTGTGGCAGAAGCGCTTGCTGGTTTGCGTGCGAATGAAGCCCGCTACTTCATGAACAAATACAAGCACGAATTTACGGTAGTGCCTGCAAGCGAAAGTCAGGAGACCATTGATTATGTGAACCGGATTTTGAAAGAAGAACGTGATCTTGAGTTTGCGGCCAAACCTTTAGAAACATCGCGTTTTCAAGTGGAAAATATCAAAATCGCCTACGTCTTTTATGAGGATGGTCTTGTGGTCAACGTCATGTATACGGTTGATGACCCTAAAAAGCGAGCTGTTGGTTTCAAGCTTTCCGAGGGGATGGACATACCAAAAGAGTTAGAAGGGAAGTTTAAGTTTGCCAGGCAGAAGTCTAAACTGGCCGGAACCATTCGGGGTTCATATTTTGTAATTAAAAAAGAATATTAGGGAAAAGAAGAAAACACTTGAGAAATCCAGCTATTTTCTTATATTTGGTCCCTCTTTTCCTTCATTGAATGAGAAAAAGCCTAATTTCTTCGCATTAAATTTACAAGTGCCCTATTGGTAGACGTTTTTTGGTGTCTGCTTAATAGGGTGCATTGTATGGAGAAATTCAGGCTTTTTTATCATTTGTTTAATGTTGTCAATCCCCGTTTTGCTGGCGGGAAAATCAAAAAAATGGAATTATTCACCATCTTTCAATGTTTGATTGACTTTTGATGTTGGGGCGGGAGTTTCATAGAATGCTTTTGCCAGGTCGGGCAGGGCTGCCCATTCTTCATCGGTTAATAAAATTACAATTTATCAATATTAATTTAGTTAAATAAGTATACCCTCTGGATCATTAGGTTTAATTCACAGCGCCACCCTTCCTTTTTTGGATGTTGTTTCCATCTGATGATCAGCAGTTGGAAAAAACATGTGAGTTAAATCACGGGATAGGTGATGAAGGTCGTCATTGTGTAGAGGGGAGATGAAAAAGATTCTGGATCGTAACGAAGGAAAGGGAATAAGCGGTCCATAAAAACTTGCATAATGAATTGGCGTATGAGAAACAATATGGTAACCAATGGGGAAAGAGGTGAATTTTCCATTTTTTTCTTTCGTTTTTTGAAATATAAACGTTACTCAAGTTATCAAAAAACACAACCATCCGATCATCAAGTTCAACAGGATTCACGGAAGGATCGTCCGATCTCCTCTCAGTTATCCGTGAATATCGAGGAACTTCACCGTCTTTTCCACCAGGCGCCCGACCTGGTCATCCGAAATTTCAATCTTGCCAACAGCAAGGTGAAAGCGGCTTTAGTTTACCTGGATGGCTTATCTGATAAAAATTCAATCAGTAATAACGTTTTGCGATCCTTAATGCAAATCTCTTTCGATCCTGAAAAAGAATTGCCGACAACCGTTGGGGACGTTAAAGTCGCTCATACATGGAATTTTGTTGAAAATTCGCTTTTTGAAGGAGCCAGCGCCCTATTTATTGACGGTGAAACGAAAGTGTTTCTTTTGGATACAAAAGGATGGGCGGAACGAGCAATTGAAGATCCACAGCTTGAAACATCGCTGAAGGGCGCTCACCAGGGATTTGTAGAAACTGGAAGTCAGAATGTCGCCATGTTGCGGCGGTATATTCCGAATCGTGAACTGGTCATAAAGGAAATTACCGTTGGCGTCCGCGGGAAATCCAAGGTCTATATTGCCTATCTGGCTGATGTCGCCAGTCAAGAAGTTTTGCAAGAGCTTGAAGACAGAATTCGACAGATTCAAATGGACACGATCATAAATACAGGAGAGCTGGCGGAGTTCATTGAAGATAATCCATTTTCCCCGTTCCCTCAATTTATATTGACCGAACGGCCGGATGCCGCTGCCTCCCAAATTCTTCAAGGGAGATTTACGGTGATTGTCGACCGTTCTCCTGCCGTATTAATTGCGCCGGCGACATTGATGTCTTTTATTCAAAGCGTTGATGATTACAGTACCCGATGGATAGCGGCTTCTTTCATTCGTCTTCTTCGCCTTTTTGCTTTTATGATCACTTTGTTCCTGCCTGCCACATATGTGGCGGTTATATCTTTTAATTATGAGGTCATCCCTTTGCAGCTTTTTTTATCGATTGCGGAATCAAGATCAATGGTCCCCTTTCCGCCGATCTTAGAAGCACTGTTAATGGAAGTAACCATTGAAATGATGAGGGAAGCTGGAGTGCGCCTTCCAGCGCCAATGGGGCAGACGGTTGGAATTGTTGGGGGAATCGTAGTCGGGCAAGCGGCGGTTCAGGCAGGGGTCGTGAGCAATATCATGGTGATTATAGTCGCCGCTACCGCCATCGCTTCTTTCATTATTCCTAGTTATGATATGGGGACGGCGGTAAGGCTATTGCGATTTCCGATGATCATGTTAGCCGCGCTCTTCGGCATTACCGGAATCATGATCAGCTTTATGACAATATTGGGCCATATCATTAGCCTTGAATCTTTAGGTACGCCATATTCAAGCCCATTGGCCCCATTCCGATTCTCTGATATGAAGGACTCCTTCATTCGGTTTCCACTATGGAAAATGGTTATAAGGCCAAAAAGCGTCAGAACGATTCAGGCAAATCGCCAGGGGAACAGCCGTAAGCAAAGGTGAGATGATGAAAAAATATACGTTTAATGAAATCACTTATTACCAATTTGTGTTTTTGATTATGGGAACTCAAATAGGGGCGGGTTTTTTGGCTCTGCCGAGAGTTCTTGCTGAGAGGGCTGGTACAGACGGTTGGATGGGTGTTGTGATTGGCTGGTTGCTCAGTGTTGCTGCAAGCATTTTTTTAGTGAAGACTGCGGAAAAGTATCCAAATAAGACCGTCACTGACATACTTACGCATTTATTTGGCCGAGTGCCTGGGAAGTTAGCTACTTTTATTTACATGTTATACAACATCTGGTTCACATGGATTATACTGATCAACGCCATGCTATATATCAAAGGATGGTTTCTTCCCAATACCCCTGATTATCTCATTATGTTTTTATTTTCAATTCCAACGTTCCTTATTGTAAGAAATGGCCTGAGAATTATTGGAAGGTACTCGGAATTGGTTTTTTACTTGACAATATGGGTTCCGGTTCTCTTTCTTGTCTTATTAAAGGATGGGAGTTTCCTGCATTTGTTTCCATTGTTTAAAGTGGAGTGGAGCAAAATGGCAGCTTCCGGACTCCCGGCTATTTATTCATTTTTAGGGTTTGAGCTCGCCTTTTTCTTTTACCCTTTTTTACAGAAAAAAGAGCATGCTGTTCGCGGCATTGTCATTGCAAATACCTTAACGATGCTCTTTTATCTAGTTGTTACTCTCGCCTGTTTTATATTTATAAGCCCTGATGAAATTACAGGCTATAATCAGCCTGTACTGAATTTGCTGAAAGTCATTGAATTTCGTTTTTTTGAGAGAGTGGATATGATCATATTGAATATTTTGCTTCTTATCGCTTCTACCACCTGGATCCCGTATTTTTATTGCGGGGTATATTGTTCCAGCCAGTTGATGAACAAAGCGGATCACCACTCTCACGTCCCTATTTTTTTAGGCCTGTTCATTGCGGGGACATTGATCATTCATCCAACCTGGGAAGAGTTTGAAACGTGGCAACATTGGATGGCAAACGCTGGAATTGTGTTTGCCTACTTATTTCCGGCTTTTTTATGGATGTACAGTTGGGGATATGAGAAATATAAACGGAGGAAAGCCCTATGAGACGGAAAATCTTCTTATGCCTTTCACTCATGTCACTGGTGATCAGTGGATGTTTTGACCAGACTGCAATTGAAGATATTAGCGCCGCGCTCGTTTTAGGTATGGATTTGGATGACCAGGGCGATTTGCTAGTTTATATGTCCAGCCCCGTATTTAATAAAGAGGCGGAAACTAAGGAGGAAGTGTATCAGGTTAAAGCAGTCTCGTTGCGCAATTCCAGAAATAGTTTTGATGAAAGGGTGATGGGCTTATCATCAGGAAGTAAAACGCAAATTTTTCTGATCGGCAAAAGGCTTTTAAAAATGAAGAACTGGGACAAATATCTCGATCCTTTCTACAGAGACCCTAAAAATACGGTAACCTCTCGTGTAGTCGCTGTTGATGGAGCCGTTAAGGATATTATTTTTGATAAACCGGTAGATAAACCGCGCCTTCCTTTGTACTTAACAAAGTTAATTGATACAGCTGCGCAAAGAAATCTTATTAGAAGGACGACTTTGCAGGAGTTTCGCGGACAAATGGTAGACAAAGGGCGAACACCGTGGATTATCGAATTGGCTAAAGGGAAAAGGATCGAATTAAAAGGCTCCACATTACTTACAAAGCAAGGGCAATATCAATTATCCATCACGCAATACGAAACTGAATTATTGCGCATTTTAGAAGGAAAAAGGGAAGGGGATTACTCTCTCACACTACCAGTTTCTTCGAAAGCGGCACATGATAAGAAAACGTACGCTAGCTTCTCGATTCCGGTCTTGAAAGTGAAGAAAAGGGTCCGGTATAAAGGCCGTTTTGTCTTCGATATCAATGTAAAATTAAAATTTGGGCTAGGGGAACAGGTAATTCCATTGGGAGTGGAAATAAATTCTAAGGAACTTGAAAAAAACATTCAAAACCAACTTGAAAAAGATCTCAACCAGTTAATTCATAAATTGCAAAAAAATAAAGTTGATCCTTTAGGGCTTGGTCTTTATGCGCGGGCCTACACTTATCCCGAATGGAAAAAAAACCAGGATCACTGGGTAGATTCCCTCGCAGCATCAAAAATTAACATACATGTGGATGCCAAAATCAAAAGTATGGGAACCATGAGATGATTTTGAGAAATCACTTTTCATTCGTTGATCAGCTAAAAGACAAAATTTAAAGGTTGGCACTAATTTTTGTCCAATAGCGGGTGTCTAAAGGACACCCGACAATTGGAACTGTCTCATTAGATTGGCCAAAACCCAGGCAAGTGCAACGTTTGCTTCTTTTCTCCGAGTTCAGCGCACACAAAGCAGAAAATTTAATTTGTCATGTTCATCAACGTCATCAGACAGAATGTTAGTTATCTGTAACTAACAACTGGCGCAAAAAATTTGCTACTTAAGATGTCAAATGAGAATTCTCACTTTTATCTGCCTTCTTTCTAAGTTGTAATGTTCGTTTGACAAAAAGTACAAAAATCAGCAAAGAAATGAATCCTGAAACAGCACATGCCGCAAATAAGAATGGGTAGCCCAGGTACTGAGAAACCAATCCGAGAATGATCGATCCGAGCCCGATCCCTAAATCTAAGGCCGTGAAAAAAGAAGCATTGGCCACCCCTTTTTTTGCAGAAGAAACAAGGGAGAGAATGGCCGCTTGAAACGTCGGCTGCGCTGACCCGAAACCAATCCCATACAAAATTGCAGAAACAACGATTCCTTTTAATCCAGTGGATAAACTCAAGAGGAGCAGGGCGATAATTGTAATAATCAAGGACGGGATAATGATCGAGCCTTCATTATAACGATCCGAAAGCTTTCCCGCAACAGGACGGGTGACGGTCAGTGTGATGGCATAGATCAAAAAGAAAGTACCTGCATTGACTTGAATGGATTCGGCGAACAGCGGCAGGAATGTGGTAATACCGCCATACGTAAGGGCCAAAAAGAATATTGCTGCAGATATAGGCAGGACAGATTTGTCGAAAAACACCACTTTTCTTTTGGCGTCCGATTGTAATGTCGGTACCTTCGTTGCCAGGGCGATAAGGATGGCAGCCACAGATAAGCCGAAAGCCATAAAGACCAAATGACGGAAAGAGTAGCTTTGGATCAACCATACACCGATAATGGGCCCAATAGCCATAGCTACAGTCATTGACATGCCATACCACCCCATTCCTTCACCCCGGCGGCGGGTAGGGATCACATCGGTAATCGAAGTTCCGATAGATGTGGTCGAAATGGCCCAACCGCATCCATGGAGTGCTCGCAAAAACAGTAAAAAAACAATTCCGCTTGCCCAGTTGTACAGAAACATAGAGATTGCGAAGATAATAAGGCCCGCAATTATAAAGAAGCGCCTACCGAAACGATCTAGAAGTCCCCCGATAATAGGACGGGCAATAACTGCGGATAACGTAAAGCCTCCGATGATTAATCCGAGTTGTGATTCACCGATGCCTATTTTTTTGATGTAAACCGGTAATGTTGGAAGGAGCAAATAAAACCCGAAGCATAAGAAAAACAAAGTCAACGTAAGTCCGATAAACGATTTAGTCCATAGGCGTTCCATACAAAGGCCTCCTCAAATATTAGTTATTACTAACTAACTTATAGATGAAAAAAATTAAGTTCTTAAACCCCTGGCAATAATGGATACAGCCTCTTCAAGGCCATCATCCACTACATCTGGCACAATACCTTCAAGCAGTGTACTGGCAACAAACTTCCCATAATTATACTTCATGATCGTTAATGCCTGGTTTTTAGGATTGCCCTTAACAACCTTTCCTTTTTGCTGCATGACTTGAAGATAGTCAGTAACAATTTTAAAAAACTTTGAAGCGTTATTGTGTACACCTAGATGGATTTCAGGCATTGTTTTTCGTTCCATGACAGAAATTAAATAAATTTTTTTATTTTTCTTCAGAACTTCATGGTACAGCTTACTGATCATTAATAAATCTGTTTCTAACTCATATGTGAGGTTCTTTTGGATAATTTGCTCAATAGGTACAGAATAAAGATAATTATCAATAACGGCTTCTAGTATAGCTTTCTTGGATCCAAACGTCCGAAACACCGTCATTTCACTAACGGATGCTGCTGCAGCGATTTCCTTAATCGTTACCGCCTTATATCCCTTTTCAGACATGAGGTCAACGGTAGATGATAATATTTTATCGGCGGTGTTTTCTTTTTTGGCACTCAAACGACTCACTCCTAATGTTAGTTATCAGAAACTAACATTTTTGTTTTAAGTATACTCCTTCCTTAAAGATTGTCAAGCGGGTACGTTATTATCTTATGTCACTCCTGAGTAAGTTGGAACGTGAATGTTAGTCATCTCGTAATTTACATAATAAGTTTTGCAGAAGCCATTTTAGGGATAGACTTGGATGATCTCTATCTAACCTTGATTATTTTCATTGGATAATATAAGTGAATAGCTATATATTTATATACGGAGGTGTACAGATGAAATCAACAACTTTTGAGCTTGACAAAGTGGCACAAGTTTTAAAATTACTCGGCGATAAAACACGATTAACAATGGTCGCCATTCTCAACCATCGGGAATGTTGCGTTTGTGAATTTCTTGAAGTGTTTACGATGAGCCAGCCTTCCATTAGCCAACATCTTCGTAAACTTAAAGATGCCGGACTCCTGAATGAAGAAAAACGAGGCCAGTGGGTTTATTATTCTATAAATACAGAGAGTGAGTTATATGAATTGGTTGAAGATTTATTGCAATATGTACCAGACCAGGTGGAGCAATTAAACAAAATCGATGCGAGCAAGGTTAATGCTCGTTGCAATTGCTAATTACAGCATGAAAGGGGAGCTTTAGAAGGTGAGTAATTCAGGAAAAAAACGTTTGTCTTTCCTTGACCGTTATTTAACGCTTTGGATATTCCTTGCGATGGCGGCAGGAATCAGTATGGGATTTGTTTTTCCGGGCTTTATCGACGGTCTCAACCGTTTACAAGTAGGCACGACATCGCTTCCACTTGCCATCGGATTAATTTTAATGATGTATCCGCCTTTAGCGAAAGTTCGTTATGAGGAAATGGGAAGAGTCTTTAAGGATGTAAAAGTGCTTTTATTATCTCTAGTCCAAAACTGGATCATTGGCCCCATCTTAATGTTTATCTTAGCCATCGCTTTTTTGCCGGATAAACCTGAGTACATGGTTGGATTGATTATGATCGGGCTGGCTCGCTGTATTGCAATGGTCATCGTATGGAATGATCTTGCTAAAGGAGATACAGAATACGCCGCGGCATTAGTGGCATTTAACTCTGTCTTTCAGATGCTTTTCTTTTCCGTCTATGCCTATGTATTTGTCACGATTATTCCGGAATGGCTCGGCATTCAAGGGGCAATAGTCAACATTACGATGGCAGAGGTCGCTAAGTCTGTGTTTATTTACCTCGGTATTCCATTTATCTCTGGCATGCTGACACGCCTCGTGCTTGTAAAAGCAAGAGGCAGGCAATGGTATGAAAAAGTGTTCATTCCAAAAATCAGTCCGATTACACTTATTGCATTGTTGTTTACAATTATCGTCATGTTCTCCTTAAAAGGAGATGTCATTGTCAGCTTGCCGCTGGATGTCGTTCGAATTGCGGTCCCACTCTTAATTTACTTTATCGTGATGTTTTTTGTTTCATTCATCTTAGGAAAGAAAATGGGCGCCAACTATCCCGTAACAACTACACTCGCATTCACGGCAGGAAGCAATAATTTTGAATTGGCAATTGCTGTAGCCGTTGGCGTTTTTGGGATTCATTCTGGGGCGGCGTTCTCTGCTGTTATCGGGCCACTTGTAGAAGTTCCTGTCATGATTGCTCTGGTCAACGTAGCCTTATGGTTTCAACGAAAATACTTTAAAAATCAATCAGCATAAAGGTGGAAACAACGATGGAGAACAAGAAAATCATCTATTTCTTATGTACGGGAAACTCTTGCCGCAGCCAAATGGCAGAAGGATTCGGAAAAAAATATCTTGGTGACCGTTACGATGTATATAGTGCCGGCATTGAAGCACATGGACTGAATCCCAATGCAGTTAAAGCGATGAAAGAAAAAGGCATTGATATTTTGAATCAAACGTCAGATAGAATTGATGCTGAACTATTGAATAAGGCGGACTTTGTCATTACTCTCTGTGGTGATGCGAATGAGAAATGTCCCATGACTCCGCCTCAGGTCAAACGTGCTCACTGGGGTTTTGACGATCCTGCAAAAGCCGAAGGTACAGAGGAAGAAAAATGGGCAGTATTCCAACGGGTACGCGATGAGATCGAAAACAGAATAAAACAATTTGCTAAAACTGGAGAATAAAAAGGGGAACCAATTCGGCTCCCTTTTTATATATCAAATTTTTTTGATTTTTCAGTTGCAAAATGATGGTATACAGGATATAGTATAAATAAATCAAATAATTTTGATGTATAGAGGAATGAGATCAATGAAACTAATCCCTGCGAATGACGAAACATTTGAACATTATGCGAGTGCTTTTAAAGCCTTAGCTGACCCAAAACGTTTAAAACTAATGAATGAATTATGTACCCGGGGGCAAGTATGTGTATGCGATCTTTGCGAGATTATGGAGATGCCCCAATCAAAACTTTCTTACCATCTGAAAATCTTAATGGATGCTGATCTCATTACACAAGAAAAGAAAGGAAAATGGAACTACTATGAATTAAATCAAAGCCGGATGAATCATTTATTGTCTCCTGAATTATGTTGCCTGTTTCGCCCTACTTCTTGGTAACAAATTTTTTTGGACAATATATCAAAAAAATTTGATATAAAATACCCCCTTAGGAGGAATCACGTATATGAAAATTCACGTTGGTTTAAATGTAACGAATTTAGAAGCGTCCATTTCCTTTTATTCAAAACTATTTGGCACTGAACCTGTTAAAGTGAAACCGAATTATGCAAAGTTTTTGTTGGAAGACCCGGGGCTAAATTTTACGCTGCGTCCCGTTGAACGAGTCGAAGGAAACCATATCAATCATTTCGGTTTCCAAGTCGCCAGTATAGAAGAATTAAATAAGTATAAGGTTCGACTAAATAAAGAAGGGTTTTTCTCCCGGGATGAAAACGATACAACATGTTGTTATGCAAGGCAAGATAAATTTTGGATCACTGATCCAGATGGCCACGAATGGGAATTTTTCTTCACTAAAGAAGACATCGAGGTAGACACGATCAATTCTTGCTGCAGTTAAGCCAAAAAGGAGAGTTCACTTATGAATGATAACGAGTTTCAATCTATCATGGAAGATGAAAAAAGCAAACTAGACCTTATCAATCGGGAAGCATGGAAATACGAGTCTTTTTATCGATACCAAGTGCCTTTTTCGATTAAATCTATTCAATCATTATTTATAATAAAATGGTTTCGGAAAAAGCAGCAATGTGTACCTTGTTGCAATTGTTAACTTAAAAAGCCAACACTTTTGTTGGCTTTTATATTCTCTAAAAGAAGTGGACTTGAATTTCCCACTTCGGCTTAATAGAAGATTGCCAACTTTATATCAAATTTTTTTCAAAAGGTTGAACGATGGACACATTGAATGTGAAGAAATAAGTGAACCTCAAAATGCCTGTTTAAGAGAAGTCGAGGAACAAACGGGCTTAAAAAGGGAATACATAAATAACAGGTTCAACTGACGTGTTTAAGTGCGTAATTTCAGCTGCCATAATTGGCGGCTTTTTTCGATTAAGAAGGATTAAAAATCAAACAGGAAGAATAAGTAAACTAAAATAGATTTTTTAGGAGGCCACAATGAAAAAACTTTTATTATTTTTAATTCTTCTTGTTTTAGCGGGGTGTAATGAAAAATACATTTTTCTTTCTGGTGATGGCGATCACTGGAAAGGGGAATACTCTGCAAACATCGAAGGGGATCGTGAAGATGGTAAATACACTTTTCGGTTTAAACACGGTGGAAGTGATACAAGGTTTAGAAAGCTAAACATCGTGATTAATAATGGTGAAACGGTCTTGAAAAAAAGTGATTATAAAGGAGCAACCGTTAAAATTCCCTCTTCTTGTTCTGGGTGTTCCGTAACTGATGATGAAAAATCTATTGAGGTTACCATTAAATGGGGAGATCACAATGAAGAAACCTTTTATTTAAAATAACTTCTTAAACCAAACGTGTGCAAGTCCTTTAATTTTTCAGCTGCCATAATTGGCGGCTTTTTTTATAGCTAACGAGGTGATATGGATTGATCCAGGCGAGTTTAAAGAAATGAGGCAACCAATCAAGCCTATTCGTTGCCTCAAAAAAATAGATGAAACGAGCTGCTAATCAAATTAAATCTTCAAGAGAAGGCCCTAACTCCGAATCCTCCTTACTTAAGCTGTTCGTTCAACACGCTATCTTCTAAAACAGAAAATTTATCTCCGTATACTTTCGTTAAATGTTTTTCACCCCATGCACATAGTGAATGTAAGATATCTTCTAAGCTTCGTCCATATTCACTAAGCTCGTATTCAACTTTTGGTGGAACTTGATTGTACACGATTCGATTGATGACCCCGTCCTCCTCAAGTTCGCGCAACTGTTGGGTCAGCATTTTTTGCGTGATATTTGGCATAAGGCGCTTTAATTCGCTTGTTCGTTTTTTTCCGTGAATCAAATGGCAAAGAATCACACATTTCCACTTTCCACCTATGACTTCTAATGTCGCTTCAACAGAGATATTGTATTTCTTTTTCTGCATCTTTGTCCTCCTCTATCCTATAGGCACTAAAAAGTACCTATATTACTTTTGGGTAACTATATAACTTTAAAGTGCGTACTTTTCTTTATGGGTGATATATCTCATAATAACATTTGCCGGCCGGTTCATACTATACTTTCTTTTAAAATTTATTATTCGCTAAAAAGAAAGTTTCCATTTATGTAACAGAAATAAGGAGGAGATACTGTGGATCTAAGTAAAAAGCAAAGCATGTTCGCTTTGCTTGCCCTGGCAGTAAGTGCTTTTGCAATCGGGACGACTGAATTCATCAGCGTCGGATTACTGCCTCTTATTGCAAAGGATTTAAGCATTCCGATGACCACGGCAGGGTTAACGGTTTCTTTATATGCCTTAGGGGTAACATTTGGAGCTCCTATTTTGACATCTTTGACATCGAGAATGCCAAGTAAGACGTTGTTGCTTTGGATTATGATTGTCTTTATTATTGGCAATACTCTTGCCGCTATTTCTACGACAATCGCGTTATTGCTTGTTGCACGTGTGATCTCAGCATTTTCACACGGTGTCTTCATGTCAATCGGATCGACAATCGCTGCCGATTTAGTTCCGGAAAATCGCAGGGCCAGTGCGATTTCCATTATGTTTTCCGGTCTTACAGTTGCTACGGTAACTGGTGTTCCATTTGGCACTTTTATTGGCCAGCAGCTAGGTTGGAGAACAGCCTTTATTACTATTGTTCTCATTGGTATCATTGCCTTCATTGCAAATAGCATTCTTGTACCATCTAATTTGCGAAAAGGAGTCAAAACAACCTTTCGTGATCAGCTTCAACTTGTGACAAATGGCCGGTTATTGCTTTTATTCATTATTACAGCATTAGGTTATGGCGGAACATTTGTCGTGTTTACCTTCTTATCACCATTGCTACAAGATATCACCGGGTTTAAAGAAGGAACTGTCGCTGCCATTTTATTAGCTTATGGAATAATGATTGCGATCGGAAATATGGTTGGTGGAAAGCTATCGAATCAAAATCCAATACGCGCATTGTTTTATATGTTTATTGTCCAGGCAGTTGTCTTATTTATTTTGATGTTTACAGCACCATTTAAAATGGCCGGATTACTAACGATTCTTTTGATGGGGCTGTTAGCTTTTATGAATGTGCCAGGCTTGCAAGTTTATGTTGTGATGCTGGCAGAGCGCTATGTTCCTGGTGCGGTTAATGTAGCATCGGCCATAAATATTGCTGCATTTAATGCCGGGATTGCAATAGGTTCTTATTTAGGCGGTCTTATTACAGACTCTATCGGACTTATTCATACGTCATGGATTGGAGCACTTATGGTTTTAGTGGCTGCAGCTTTAACTGGATGTAGCAGAGCTTTGGAACGAAAAGATCAAGTAAGTAAAGCATCTTAAAATTTTGGAGGTATTAAAAATGACGGCTAAAAATTTACAAGATACAACAACTTTGCATAATGGTGTGAAAATGCCCTGGTTTGGAATTGGAGTTTTTAAAGTCGAAGAGGGTCCGGAATTAGTAAACGCGGTAAAAACAGCTATTAAACATGGATACCGGAGTGTGGATACAGCGGCGATTTATGAGAATGAAGAGGGCGTTGGTAAAGGAATCCAAGAAGGCTTAAAAGAAGCAGGTATTTCAAGAGAAGAGCTATTCGTTACTTCAAAGGTTTGGAACGCGGATTTAGGATATGAATCAACGATTGCCGCTTATGAAACAAGCTTAAAGAAACTTGGCTTAGAATATTTAGATTTATATTTGATTCATTGGCCGGTTGAAGGAAAATATAAGGATGCTTGGAGAGCGTTAGAAACTCTTTATAAAGAAGGCCGGGTAAAAGCAATTGGTGTAAGTAATTTTCAAATTCATCATTTGGAAGACGTAATGAAGGATGCCGAAATTAAGCCGATGATCAATCAAGTAGAATATCATCCTCGATTAACTCAAAAAGAGCTGCAAGCATTTTGCCAGGACAACGGCATTCAACTTGAAGCATGGTCACCATTAATGCAAGGCCAGTTGCTAGACAACGAAGTTTTACAGGAAATTGCGAACAAGCATAATAAATCGGTCGCTCAAATTATTTTGCGTTGGGACTTGCAAAACGGGGTTGTTACAATTCCAAAATCAACAAAAGAGCATCGAATTGTTGAAAATGCAAATGTGTTTAATTTTGAACTGACGAAAGAGGAAATGGAAACCATTGATGGATTAAATCAAAATCTTCGTGTTGGGCCAGACCCGGATCATTTTGATTTTTAAATGTAAAAAATTCGAGTTCTCAGAGTGTAGAGAAAGGGGGATTGTATTTCTGGAAGCATTTTTGCGATGCTTCCTTTTTTGTTGCGCTAATGGGGCAGGCTAGTCCCCTTTTAGCTAATTTTCGCCTGTAAAAAAGATAAGAAGACAGCACCAAAAATAGGATCAAACTTCTCCAGTGTGGTGCTTTTTTATGGCGTTTGGACAATAAACAGTTGATTTCCGATAATAAATAGATTCCATCGGACAATAAATGGCCTCAGTCGGACAATAACCTCTTACTTATTGTCAAAAAGTAAGAGGTTATTGTCTAAATCGGATGATTTATTGTCCCAAAAAGAGCATTTATTGTCCGAGAACAAAATAATTTTAGATTTGTGATCGTTTTTCCTCATTTCACAGATCGAACGAGGAGTTCTTAAAATAACGAATGTTCGATTACTGAAATCCAAACTATTTTCTAGAAGGGGCAGGTTAGCTATAGAAAAGAAACTTAAAGAAAAATTGCCTTTTCAAAAAAGGAACAGCCATCGACATAGCGAATAATAGTTTAGTCAGCACAGGGACTACTCGTAGGAGGAGGAAAACTGAAAGCATGATTAGAGAGGCTGCAACCACAGATAGTAAGGATTTAGCGCTTCTAATGGGAGAGTTAGGTTATCCGACAAATCCTGATGATATTTAACTATTAAGATATCCCGGCGAAAGAGCAAGGAAGTTTTCCAAATGAGTATGAATTTTTATATAAGGTTGATGCTAATAAATAAATGGAACATGAATTATTCCTGGCCGTCAGCTGATTGAAATAGTGGAGAGAGGGTGTTCTGATGACAGATAGCAGAAAAAGTCGTAAGGTTGATGGATTTATAAAAAAATCCAAAAAGTGGAAAGAAGAATTTGAGGCGTTAAGAAATATCGTTCTTGATTGTGGCCTGACCGAAGATATTAAGTGGATGCATCCTTGTTACATGTATGAGGGCAAAAATATCGTTTTAATTCATGGGTTTAAAGAATATTGCGCGTTTCTGTTTCACAAAGGCGCTTTGTTGAAGGATCCCCATGGAATTCTAGTCCAACAAACGGAGAATGTGCAGGCGGCGCGCCAGATTCGGTTTACCAATGTTCAAGAAATAGTTGAAATGGAACCCATTTTGAAAGCCTATATTTATGAAGCTATTGAAGTTGAAAAGGCAGGTTTGGAAGTGAAAAAGAATACAGAATGGATCATTCCTGAAGAACTTGAAACTAAATTCGAGGAAATTCCTGCCTTAAAAACGGCTTTTGAAGCGTTGACGCCGGGACGGCAAAGAGCATACATTCTTCATTTTTCGGGGGCGAAACAATCCAAAACCCGACAGTCAAGGATTGAAAAATGTATGGAGAAAATTCTTGCTGGAAAGGGATTAAATGATTAGTATATTCGAGGTCATTAAGAAAATACTGACACAAAAGTGTACCTTTGGCTTTTTGCTAAAAAGGTACATTTTTTTAATCTAACGGGTTCAAGTTATGTCGTCCTGGTTTGCTACTAATAGAATCGTTTCAATCATATTCTTATAAAAGAAAACAATGAAAGGGTGTAAAGTGGTTGATAAAAGTGAAAGTTCGGCTGCAGCCCATTGTTAGTCAGATCAATTTGCCCACTGTTTTGAAAACAACTATACTTCCGGGCGATTCAATTGAAAGATTATTTATTGCAACACAGGTAGGAGAGATTTTTTACATAGGAAACGGAAGTGTAAGGACCTTTTTAGATATTCGCCCGCGAATCATCAAACTAGGCACTTCTGAACCAGGTGTTTCTAGTGGCGGATACGATGAAAGGGGATTGCTGGGCCTGGCGTTTCATCCAGCATTTTATTATAACGGTCTGTTTTATCTTCATTATTCTGTAGCGGGAACACAGGGTCCCGGTGCTCTTTCTGAACATTTTAAGCCTGACCCGTGTGATCCGAGAACATTAAACATGAGGTGGACAAATAGAGAAACTCACTATGACCATATTGATACCGTTGAAGAATGGATGTTACAAGCCAATGGCCAGCCTCAAAAACGGAGGACATTGCTTAACATAATAAGGCCATTTTTTAATCATAATGGTGTCAATAGCTTAAACTTTTCACCTGAAACGGGAAAACTTATTTTCACAACCGGAGATGGGGGATCAGGATATGATCCATTTAATTTAAGTCAGGATGATATGGAAATCGCAGGCAAAATCATTGAAATAGATGTAGAAAAGAATACATTTATCGATAATCCTTCTGTAGTCACACGTTTTCATGAACTCCCCGAGCCTATCCAGGAAACGCTTACGGTCATTGCCAAAGGGGTACGGAATATACCTGGCATTTCATTTCAAAGGTTTTATCATCAATACATCAAATATGTGGGAATAGTCGGACAAGATTTGGAAGAGTCGATTTTTTCATTTATACATTATCAACCAATCCCGGTTCCTCGGCTTATTCGAGAATATTCAACAGGATCTAACGAAAGATTGGTTAACTTTGGCTGGCGAGGCTGGGAAGGTTCTTTTCCTACTTCGTTTATAAGGGGCTGCTCTTCAAATCCGGCTTTGGATGAGAAAACTATTGCCTATTATGATGAGGCGGTAAACACTTCAGCGAGGCGTCTTCAGCCTTTAACCAGTTATTTTCATAAAGATCAAAGACCCGATAAGTTTGGCGGAACTGCACTTACAGGAGTGCAGGCTTATATGGGGAATAGCATCCCCGATTTAGCGGGAAGTGTTGTGTTTACCGATTTTGCCCGGAAGGAATCCGGACCTCCTGTTCGAGGAGTTTTAGCTTATACGAGGGCAAGTGCAGATGGTCAGCGAAACGATTATAGTATGATTGAAACCGATGATCACTTTGGATCCGGGTCCGCTTATTATGTTAGTTTGGGAACGAATCTGGATCAAACCAGGCTATATTTAGGAGTTTATGGCTCTATGAAAGTGACTGATTTCAATCAAGGTACTGTTTTTGAAATTGTTCCATGAATGATACAATGCATTGACAAGACATAGGCATGATCCATTCTTCTTTCGGTCATGGCAATGTCCAATTGCTTTCTCTTTTGCTGCGGATCAAGCATAATAAAAAACAATATAGAAGCCTTTCTCTATTTTTTAATGATTGAGGTGAACGATGAAGAGAGGGAGCGTTCCAAATGGGGATTGAAATAAAAGAAATACTCGCAAAGAAAATCCTTACTGAAGCAAAGGGCTATTTGGATGTTGGATTTACTCATTCGCTAAATCCGTATAGCGGTTGTGCATTTTCTTGCATGTATTGTTATGTGAGAGAAATGCCAATTCAACGATTCAAGGAAATTCCGTGGGGAGAATGGGTGGACATAAAGACAAACGCAGCAGAAAATTACCAAAAAGAAATGATAAAACTTCGCAAGAAAAAGAATCCTATAAACATCTTTATGTCTTCGGCAACAGACCCTTATCAGCCAATTGAACGGAAAGCAAACATTACACGAGGGATATTAGAAGAAATGATTGAAACACCGCCTGATTTTCTTCAAATCCAAACACGAGGCCCACTTATTACAAGAGATATTGACTTGTTAGTAAAATTAAAAGAAACATGCGATGTCCTTGTATCCATAACGGTAGAAACAGACAGGGAAGATATCAAGCGGATATTTGCTCCATATGCGCCTGGAATTAAATTACGGACAAAAGCCTTAAAGGAAGTTCATGATGCAGGAATACCAACCCAGGCTTCAATTTCTCCGGTTCTGCCATTTACCCCTGATTTCCCAAAAATATTGGATGGAATCGTAGACCATATTTGGATTGATACGTTAAACATTGGTGATGGCTTAATGGGTAAACGTTCAGAGAGATTAGGAATGCCGCAATTATTCCAAGAACACGGGCTATCCCGGTGGTATCAAAAAGAAATCCATGTAAAGGTGGAAAACTATTTTAACAAGTATTTTCCTCGTGAAATGATTCGCGTCTCTAAAAATGAGGCTTTCCCAGGATAAAAAGATTAATTTTTAAAAGCCCCGATTCGGCGACTTTTTTATGGCGGTAACGGGACAGAATGAACATGATGAATGGTAAAATGAAAAAATATAAACTAGTGCCCCTTCTAGAAAAAAGTTTGGATTTCAATAATAGAACTCCCCGTGAGATCTGTGAAATGAGGAAAAACGATCACAAATTGTTACATCATTTAAAATGATTTCGTTCTCGGACAATAAGTGCTTTTATTTGGACAATAAATCATCCAGTTTAGACAATAAAATTTTACTTTTGGACAATAAGTAAAAAATAGACTCATTTTATTGTCCGACTGAGGCCCATTTATTGTCCGATGGATTCGATTTATTGTCGGAAATCAACTGTTTATTGTCCAAATGCCATGAAAATAGCACCACTACTGGAGAAGTTTGATGTGTTTTTTGCTTCCATCTTCTTATCTTTTTTACAGGTGAAAATTGATTCTTGAAAATAAGATCTTTCTTAGCTGAAGGGGCACTAGTTGCTTTCAATGGGGTCTATATATTAAAAAAGGAAGTGCAAAAACTATGGATTTCGAAACAGTTATGCAGGAGCTTGAAGCCCTTGGTAAGGAACGAACTAAAAAAATATACATGTCCAACGGTGCGCGTGAGCCGCTTTTTGGTGTGGCTACAGGTGCGATGAAACCAATCGCAAAGAAAATAAAAATAAATCAACGTTTGGCCGAAGAGCTCTATGCGACAGGTAACTACGATGCCATGTATTTTGCAGGTATTATTGCAGATCCAAATGCTATGACTGAATCGGATTATAATCGTTGGATGGATGAAGCGTATTTTTATATGCTTTCTGATTATGTAGTGGCAGTCACTTTATCAGAATCAGATATTGCACAAGATGTTGCTGATAAATGGATAGTAAGCGGTAATGAGCTGAGAATGTCAGCGGGATGGAGTTGTTACTGCTGGCTTTTAGGGAATCGCAAGGACAATGAATTTTCCGAAAGCAAGATTTCCAATATGCTTGATAGCGTGAAAAATACGATTCATGAATCGCCAGAACGAACGAAATCCGCTATGAATAATTTTCTATACACTGTTGGGGTTTCATATTTGCCGCTACATGAAAAGGCAGTCGAGACCGCAAAGGAAGTAGGTACAGTAGAAGTCAAGCGGGATAAGAAAAAAAGCAGTTTCCTGAACGCTTACGAAAGGATTCAAAAAGAAATTGTTAGAGGGAGGATTGGTTTCAAACGCAAATATGTAAGATGTTAAAAAGAAATAATCTAAATGAATTAGTAAAATAAGCGGTATGAAAGAGCAGATTCAATGCTGAAAGGATCGTGAATTTATTATGAAAGTTCTTGAAACGGAACGACTGACCCTTCGTTTACAAACAACTGATGATGCAGAGTTTATCCTTGAGCTAGTTAATGATCCTTCCTGGCTGCGGTATATAGGTGATCGCGGCTTAAGAACAGTAGAGGACGCATGTGCCTATATCGTAAATGGACCGGTTCGCATGTATGAACAATTCGGCTTTTGTCTATATTTGGTTGAGCGAAAGGAAGATCAACTGCCGATCGGAATTTGCGGACTTGTAAAAAGAGCCTCCTTAAAAGACGTGGATATTGGATTTGCCTTTCTCCCGAAGTATTGGGGAAAAGGTTACGCTTATGAAGCTGCTTCTGCGGTAATGGCATATGGGAAAGATACATTGGGCCTAAATCGCATCGTAGCAATCACGACTCAAGATAATCATGCTTCGGCCAGGTTACTCGAAAAAATAGGCTTGAAGTTTGAAAGATTCATCCAACTTCCCAATGATCCTGAAGAGCTAAGACTGTTTGCCTTTAACGTAAGTACCTAAAAAGGGTATAAGGAAGCAATGTTTAAATTGTTTCCTTTATATGGCGAAATGCTGACAATTGCTTTTTGGAGTAAAAAAGGATTGGAAAACTAGTAAACTTCTCCGATATAAAGAGTGAGCGGCTATTGAAAAATGAAAGGAGACAACTGTGAATGTTGGAGAAGAAGCGTTATACGTTGGGCTTAAGGAAGAAACTATTGATTTTCGTATCCATATTGGCGTTAATTACATACTCGACAAGCATCTTTTTTATTTATGTCATCCATCCTTATTTTTTTCCAAATACGAATGAAACGGCGTTTACGATTGCTACATTAGCTCTTGGCATCCTCTGGTCGGGAATTTTGGCTTTCCTTGTGGCCGGTTTCATTGTAAAACCGCTAAAGCGTTTAGAGCAGGCCGCGATTCGGGCGAGCAATGGAGATATTCGAGAAGATGTGGAGCTTCATAAAACAGATGATGAAATTCGTTCATTAGGCGTCGCTTTTAACGAAATGTTGGCCAACTTGCGGGAAATGGTGCAAACGATTGAAGAGAACTTTGAAGAGACGAATGAGAATGTCATCATCATTTCGGAAAGGGCTACAAGGGCGGCCGAACAAGCGGATACGGTCGCAAAAACGATTAGTGAAATATCGGCAGGAGCGGAATCGTCAGCCATCGCCATTCAAACGACCGCTGAATCGGTGGAAGACATTACACGAATCGCCGAAGAAGTGCAAAGCAAAGCAAGGGACTCAGAACATGTTTCAGCTACGATGCTGGACGAGCTGCACGAAAGTAAGGAAGTCATCCATTCGCTTGTGGGCGGAATTGAACGGCTGGCAAAAGGCAATCAAGATTCGTTGGAAGCGGTCAATCGCTTAAAGGAACATGCGAAAAAGGTGGAGCAAATTATCCAATTAGTCGGGGATATCGCGGAGCAGACGAACTTGCTTGCGTTAAACGCATCGATCGAAGCGGCCCGGGCAGGTGAACACGGGAAAGGATTTGCTGTCGTAGCCGAGGAAGTGCGCAAACTTGCGGATGAAAGCGGAAAAGCGGTTCAAGGCATTACTGAACTCATTCAAAATATCCAGCTAGAAGTGGAAAGTGTCGTTAAGCAAATTAAGGAACAAGTGGAAGCGGCCAATCTTGAGGCAGAAAAAGGGACACAGACGAATCAAGTGATCGATGAAATGACAAAAACGATCCACGAAGTTGCGTCTAAAGTGAAAGACATTACCGGCCTCGTTGATAAACAAATGGATGGTATTCATCAAACCTCCCGCCAATCCCAGGAGGTCGCGGCAATTGCCGAAGAAACTTCTGCTGGCGCTGAAGAAGTGACAGCAGCAACCCAGGAGCAGGCCGCCGTCATGGAAAACGTCGAACAGCTCGCCTTGCACTTGAGGGACCAAGCGGAAAAGCTGAAAGGAACCATTGAGCGGTTTCGGGTATGAGCCTTCACGTTATAAAGTCATTGTTGTTCAGAATAAACGGATCTTCAAAGGTATACATTTTTGTATGCCTTTTTTCATTGAATCTATATGGGTAATATTGGATGATTAGGCTAATAAAGGAAGCGGAACAAGTGAAGCTACCGGAAACGGAATCATGATGAGGGAAAGCAGATGGAGCGAATTTCATCATTCATCATATTTTGATATGACAACTTAAAAAAAGGAGAAGGGAAAATGATATTTCATCCACTTTGGCGGTTAGAGGAATTACGTCAATTCTATCCATTCGCCTTTTCGTTTCCTGCATGGTATCCATGGTACCACTCCCAGCCTATTCCACCAGTGTATGTCACGCTGATCTCCTAAAAAACGGCAAATCGGAATCGTCCATTTAACGATTCCGATTTCATCTTATCGTTCATTCATTGTCTCATCTTTGTTATTTATAATGCCCGCCGATTTTTTTGGCCCGATGAAATGCCTGCCCGGCTGCAAGCAGGGAGGAAGCGCGGACAATGGCCGTTTTTCCATACTTTGAATACACCATATCCAATGCCCGGTTGAGCTCTTCTTTGTTGAGATGATAATCAAACAAATTCAACTGGACGTTCTCGGAGGATTGCAATTGCGACAACGTTACCCCGAGGCTTCGAATAGGTTGGCGGTCCCAATGGGTAAGCAACAGTTTCTCGGCTGCATGATAAATGTCTAAATCAAAATTCGTTGGTGACATTAATTTAATCTGCCGGTGGAAGCCGGTGGGAAAATCAAAGCTTGTGCCTCTGACGCCCATTGAAACAGTGCTTCCCATGTATCCTTTAAAACGTGCGCGCCGGGCAACTTCAGTGCAGAGTTCAAGCAAAACGACTTTAATCTCTTCCAGCGTTCCATAATCTCTTGGTAGGGTCATTTGGTGGCCGATCGCTTTTTGCTGGTCATGTGTCTTGACGGTGACTGGCGAATCATCGATCCCGTTCGCAATTTGCCATAATACTTGGCCGTTGATCCCCCATTTTTTCTTAAGCAACTCTAAAGGGAAATTCGCCAAATGCCCAATCGTCCGAATCCCCATCCGCAAAAAATGATGATTCATCCTGCTTCCTACACCGAACATTTTGCCGACCGCCAGCGGCCACATTTTTTCTTTCATGTTGGAATGGTTAAGTTCGAAAATCCCATCTTTATTTTTCTTTGCAAAATTGTCGCACGAAATCTTGGCCAGCACTTTGTTTGGGCCCATGCCGACCCGAGCATTAATGCCGGTTTCATTCATTACCGCAGTTCTAAGTTTTTGCGCAATTTCCCGTGGCGTTCCAAATAATCTTTGGCTTCCGGTCACATCTAAAAATTGTTCATCAATGGAATAAGGTTCAACGAGATCAGTGAAGCGGTTGAAAATTTCAGTGATTTGCAGGGAGACATCGATATATCGCTGCATTCGCGGCCGGACGATAACCGCATCCGGGCATTTTTGCTGCGCTTCCCAGAGCCGGGTTGCATTCTCAACGCCCCATTTTTTAGCGAGCGGGCAGGCGGCGAGAACAACGCCGCTTCGCCTTTCGGGATCCCCGGATACGATGACGGGTTTGTCTTTTAATTTCGGGTTATCCGCCTTTTCAACAGAGGCGTAAAATGACTGCATATCTACGAGGAAAATGACCCTATCCCTCATCTCACACATCTCCTTACGACAAATTAAGAACTCTATCTGTATTATATGCGAAAATATGTTCGTTTAATACTGGAAAATAAAACATATGTTCTGTGTGGGATGGAGGGATTTCATGAAAATCGTGAAGGCTTGTAACAACAAAACCCCGAATTCAGCCATTACAGCCGTTTTTCGAGGTTTTCTATGGAAGTTAGATTTCCGCTCATTCGTTTATCGTGAACTAAATTTTACAACCGAGTTGATGATGGAGTCCCAGTCTTCACTATGAATCTCATGCCCTGATCCATCAAGAGCCATTAATTCAGCGTGGGGAATGGCTTTTGCAAGAGCAAGCCCGTGCTCGAATGGCAGGGCCGGATCTTCTGTGCCGTGAATAATGAGGCAAGGTACGCTGATCTCGCCCATTCTATCGTAGTACTCTTCTCCGCCTTGCAGCATAGCATGATTAAATCTGCTCGGCAGCTGTCTGGCGCGGGATGCCTCTCTTTCCGCCAATTTATACATTCTTGACTGCTCATAAGGTTTGGAGCCGCTTAACGTTTTCCATCCGCCTGCCAGATAGGAAATGACCGCCTCCCGATCGGTCCAATCTAAAGAAGCGCTTTTCGCATGGTAATCCAGTATGCGCTGGTCCATTGGAGGAAGCTTTTCCATCTCTGTTCCGAACACGCTTGAGGCAATTAGAGTGAGCGTAAGTATGCGCTCCGGGTATCTTAAGGCAAGAATCTGGCCAATCAAACCGCCCATGGACATTCCAACGATATGAGCCTGCTCAATGGAATAAGCATCCAGGACTCCAACCGCATCATCAGCCAGGTCTGTTATGGTGTAGTTGGAAGTGCCAGGATCATAAGTGACGGATCGTCCAAGATCGCGATGATCGTACCGAATGACAAATCTTCCCCGATCAGCAAGCCGGAGGCAGAAGTCTTCATCCCACCAGTCTAATGAAGACATTGCTCCCATGATTAAAAGCACAGCAGGGTCCTTATGGTTTCCAAAGCTTTCTGCACAAATATCCACTTTATTGATTTTCAATATTTGTTCACGCATAGTTTTTGCCTCCTTTTAGCAATAGGAAAATCGTTCCTATATTTATTTCGATCACCGCAAGTCATTCCCTCCTGCCAAATGCGCATATTGCTTCTTTTTAAGTTACGCTTTACGGAGAGGTTGGAGAAGGGGTTGGTAAATGACTTACAGAATAAGTGTAGCTTTTGCTTTATTGGGATGGGTGTATGGATTTATAATCTACATACTTCTTACTCAAGGAACAATTACAGATACAGTAGAAATCACATCTGCAATTGGGATCGGGATTTTTGGCGCAATTGGATCGTTGGTATTTGATAAAGTAAGAACATCCAATGGTCACCCGGGTTCCAGGAACAGTATATGATCAGACAGGAACATTTGTTCGTAAACATTTTAGCTGCGACTAACTGAAATTCATCTCCCACTTACCGTTGGGCAAATCCTTCACACACTTGAAGTGGGAGACTTCTTTCGGAAGGATATTAAAAAAGCTTTTGTGAAGGTAGCGTTGAGGAAGTCGGGTCAATCATCAGGCAAAGGATTGCCGAACTATAGTCATTTAGCGGATACACGAATTATGTTCGTCCATATATTGATAACAGGCAATTGAATAAAAATGAAAACGGGAGAGGAAAGAAATGGCTTCGGATATTAGAGCTCCAATACAAATTTCATCTGTTGGTGATGGAACAGTAATTTTCGGAAACACGCTTGTCATCGATCCAAAGAGTACGGCTAAATCTTATTTAGGAGCTGCAGCAGGAAATATAGGCGATAATATACAAACCATCTCGTATAAGAGTTCAACCAACACATATGATGTTGACGCTTTTGAGGAAGTAGCACCATCAGAAAGGCTCTGGTAATCCGGGGCCTTTAATTCCTCAGCTCCATTGCAAAACTAAGAACATTGGAAAAGGAACTGAGGAGGCTAAAAATGATAGATGGTACGCTAAAATAAGCGCAAAAAATATTTATAATTTCTTAAGGGAGATAATTTGAATGGTGCTTCAGTTGTGACATTCGCCCAATTCTGTTCATAAGATAAAGCGAAAGAGAACCGAAAGAAAATGAAGACAGAATGATGTGGCAGGAGGGAATAGGATGCGATTCATGGTGGAATATATACCTCTGAAAAAAATCAAGCTTGATGAACCAGTGAAGCTTACAGACCGTCTCAAGAAGCTCCGGAGTTTGATGTGGGACTGCATGCATGTTATAGTCGTGAAAAAGGATCAAAAAGACAACCGTTTTATTATTGTAAGCGGACGCGACAGGTACGAATACCTTCGAAAACAGACGAAACATCAGTATGCTCCTTGCATTATCGATGAAAGCAATGCTTCATCTGGATTGGATCACCCGCTTGTGGAATAGGAACTTGCCTCCTGACATTCCATCTATTCATTCCGGTCCATTCCATCCGACAAGCTTATCCATCATCCGTTCATTTATAAAGAAGGAGCCCCGCTTTGTCCAATTGTCCCGCTCACAGCAATTCAAGATACTCATCCTCGGGATTCGCTACAAGAAAACGGTGGAGTCTTCCATGCGGGAAAAGATCGATGAGATCCTTTCAAAATAAAAAAACTTACCGTTGAAAACGACGAACAAAAACGCACGAAATCTGGAAACGATTTGTGCGTTCATTTCTAATTTTCCAGGACCGTGTTCCTCAAGCGGCGGCCACCTGGTTTCGGCCTCTTCTTTTTGCTTTGTAGAGAGCTTCATCTGCCAATCTGTACAAACAATCGGTATCCGCTGTTGAGTCCGGATACGTAGCCGCTCCGATGGATACAGTAATTGAAATGCGTTGCTCTCCGTTATGGAGCAGGAATGGGCGGTTTTCAATTTTATTTCGTATTCGTTCTCCGACATTCACCGCATAATCAAGGGGGCAATCGATCAATAGGACTGTAAATTCTTCTCCGCCATTTCTTGAGACGATATCAAAAGGCCGCGCCACTTCTAAGAGCAGTTTCCCAACCTGCTTCAAAATTTCATCCCCTTCAATGTGGCCATAGGTGTCATTGATCTTTTTGAAAAAATCGATATCGATCACCAACATTGAAAGTTTCTCGTTATTTTTCATCACTCGATTGACAGCATTGTTGATTTCAAGATCAAAACTTCTAACGTTATTGAGACCCGTTAACGGATCCTTCAACGAATTTGTCTTATATTCTTTAAACAATTGATTCATTTTTCTTAAGTAGTTGTTCATATAGACAGCTGTTAAACCGCCAATACCCGAAACGACCCAAAAAACGATATTGATATAAATGTAGGTTCGAATGTTATCCATCGCCACGTACATAAGAAGGCTAAACCAAAGATTAGAGTAGATGATCATGTATAGAGAGCTACTAAACACATTTTTTACTTTTGTTGGGATAATTAGATACCCGATCAATGAAAAAGTCATGATGAAAAAGGCAATGAGCGAAGAAGTGTTTATTCCAATTGCGAAGCGGGCAAGCACAATAAGCGCTCCGGATACAAGTGCGGGGATCCATCCTCCATATAACGCGACTAGCATGACGGGAATTTGTCTTAAATCGATTCTCGTATCTGTACCTACTTTTATACTAAATTGCATAAGAAAAATGCCTAATAACCCACATAAACAACCGATGGCAATTTTCTTCTTTAATGGCGAGTTTCTCGATAAAAAGGACTCACGGAATAGCTGATGATAAATAAAGAAAAACGAAATCATGATGGCTAAATTGATGAATAAAGTCCGAATCAATTATGTTCACTCCTTGCTAGTTTTATATCGGCATTTTATCGGGAAATTAAATCGATTTTTTTAATAAGGGCAATCGTCCGGGAAGTTGAATAAAATAACACACTTCATTTTGGAAGGGGGAATCAAGTGTGTTTCCTGTGTATCCTTATTATTCGTACCAAACCGAATGCAAGACAGTTCCGATTTCTTTTCCGCCTCAACATCAAAACGTGCAGCCAGGGCTCGAGTATGTAATGAATCCGCGGCCAATTTCTGAAAATCCGCATTATCGGGGATCTGATAAGCTTAAAAATAAAGTGGCAGTCATTACAGGAGGCGACAGCGGGATTGGAAGGGCGGTGGCCATTGCCTTTGCGAAAGAAGGAGCCGATGTAGCGATTGCCTATTTAAATGAACATCGGGATGCTGAAGAAACGAAGCAGCGAGTAGAACAATTAGGGAGAAGATGCCTATTGATCCCCGGCGACCTTCGCATCGAACAAACGTCAACAGATGTTGTTCGAAATGTGATGGGCACGTTCGGGAAAATCAGCATTTTAATCAATAATTGCGCCGTCCAATATGTGCAAAAAAGCATTCTCGATATTTCCGCTGAGCAATTAGAAAACACATTCCGGACGAATATCTTTTCCTATTTTTATATGACAAAAGCCGTTCTACCACATCTTCCATCGGGCAGCTCCATTATTAATACAGCATCGGTCACGGCGTATAAAGGGAGTAAGCAGTTGATCGATTATTCGGCGACAAAAGGGGCGATTGTGACATTTACCCGTTCTTTATCGCAATCTCTGGTCCATCACGGAATACGGGTGAACGCTGTCGCGCCGGGTCCGATCTGGACGCCGTTAATACCGGCCACGTTTTCTAAGGAAAGTGTCATGAAGTTTGGGGGCGATGTCCCAATGAAACGGGCGGGCCAGCCATTTGAATTGGCCCCGACCTACGTTTACTTAGCTTCAGATGATTCGAGCTACGTCACAGGACAGGTGCTGCATGTAAATGGAGGGACGATGGTGGATTCGTAGCATTAGATAAAAGGCAAGGTTTCTAAGCCGCATTTTTTATGTGGAAATACGGCTAACTTTTGAAAATATGAAGCAGGTTTTCTTAAAGCCTATTTCTTTTTAAGTTTCTCGATTTCTGTAGAAGTTAAGCCGGTCGCCTTAATGAAGCTTTACAAGTTTGTCTGAATTTCTCTTTTTGTTTTTTGATTTCGGAAATAATTTGTGAAGTTCTTGTTCTAAAAATTGTGGTTTCTGTCTGAAGTCGACTTGTTCATAAAAATGCGGGGCGAAAAACAAAAGGAATTCCTCAAATAACGTTGAAATGACATCTTTCCAAAGCCGATCAAAATCTGGATGGGCAGTCATGTACATCACCATCCTGTAAAAAATAAATTTTCAACACTTTTTGGGAACGTTTGTTCGTATGATAATTATAAAATATTCTCCAAAAACATGCAAGTAAATT
This sequence comes from Fictibacillus gelatini DSM 15865, assembly GCF_000430745.1. GTDB lineage: Bacteria > Bacillota > Bacilli > Bacillales > Fictibacillaceae > Fictibacillus_A > Fictibacillus_A gelatini. The sequence continues at coordinate 44,813 of NZ_AUMP01000024.1, forward strand.
TTTAAGTTTCTGAACAGGAAGAATGAATATATAAAAGAAATGAATATAGATTAAAGAAGATAAATCAGGTGGATTGATCAGTAATAAAACGAAAAAGGGGTAACAGAATGCTCGATGAATTAGCCGTATCCATTAAAAACAAAAATGTCATTCTTTTTGTCGGGGCGGGTGTGCCAAGGAATATCGGGCTGCCGTCGCATTCGGAATTGATTGATAAAATGGTAAAGGATCTGGGATACGAACCGACAGAATTCAACCAATTAGGAAATGGAAATTATCTCGAGCTTGCCGAATATTATTACCTGGAAAAAGGCTCATTGCGATCGCTTAGAAGCTGGATGGATCAATTATGGGATACGAAAGACGTTGACATCGGCCAGTCGGAAATTTATAAGCATATTATCGATTTGGACATTCCTTTAATTTACACAACGAATTATGATCGATGGTTAGAATGTGCGTTCGATTACTACAAAAAGAAGTATATTAAAATCACCAATGTAGCTGACATCGTAAAAGCAAGAAACAATGAGCCGCAAATCGTGAAATTTCATGGCGATCTTGATGATGATGCTTCAATTGTTTTGACGGAGTCGAGTTTCTTTCACCGGTTAGACTTTGAAACGCCTTTAGACATCAAGCTGCGGTCGGATGCGCTAGGAAAATCGATTCTGTTCATCGGCTACAGCCTTACCGATATTAACATTCGATTCATGCTTTTTAAGCTGCAGCAGCAATGGAAGTTATCTAACTGTGAAAACATGCGGCCAAAATCATATATTTTTTTGACGAAATCCAATATGGTCAGGGAACGAATTCTTGAGGAGCGCGGCATCACCCCGATCGTCTCAGAAATTGACGATCCCGGTGAAGCGCTCAATGTGTTTTTGAAAAATTTAAAAGAGCAAGTGTTAAGAAGCTGAAGGAATTGAAAAGGGGAGCGCTCCATCATGTAATGAGGTCAGAATTGTTCTGGCCTTTTTAGATTGTAAGGCGCTCTTTACACCGAGTACGCTTTTGTGAAACTTGTAATACAAATCCCCTTGTTTTTTTAAGAGGAAGAGAGTAAGATGAAGATGAATTAAAAAATATTCTTAAAATTAGCATGCAAAAACGCATTTGTTTTGTCTGTGTTTTTTTGGTGATTCATAATTTGTATTACATATTGGAGAGGAGTAGAGGAATGTACGATTATATCATTGTCGGCGGGGGGATCGTAGGGCTTTCAACCGGTTATGCGCTTAGCGAGAAGTATCCTCATGCGAAAATCGCGGTGATCGAGAAAGAGCAGACCCTCAGCTTTCATCAAACGGGGCACAACAGCGGAGTCATTCACTCCGGTATTTATTATAAGCCGGGCAGCTATAAGGCAAAGTTTGCCCGGGAAGGAAATGAAGCGATGGTCTCCTTTTGCAGAAAATATGGAGTCGCCTATGAGGTGTGCGGCAAGGTGATCGTCGCCACAAGCAAAGAAGAGCTTCCGCTTATGGATAACCTTTATCGCCGCGGCTTGCAAAACGGATTAAATGTAAGGAAAATTGGAGTTGAGGAACTTAAAGAGATTGAGCCGCACGTAAATGGTCTTGGGGCGATTCATGTTCCGAGTACAGGAATTGTCGACTATAAAGGGGTTTCCCATACTTTTGCTCGCCTGATTCAAGAAAAAGGCGGGGATATCATTCTTGCCACGAAAGTTGAAAAGATTAGCGAGAGAAAAGACAGAATCACGGTTGAAACGGACCGTGGGACCTTTCAATCTTACTACTTAATTAACTGTGCCGGATTGCATAGTGACCGGGTCGCTAAAATGAGCGGCTTGCAAACGAAGGCGAAAATTGTGCCGTTTAGAGGAGAATATTATGAGCTGGTTCCGGAAAAGCGCCATCTTGTCAACCATCTTATTTATCCGGTGCCGAATCCAAATTTTCCGTTTCTCGGCGTTCACTTCACCCGCATGATTAACGGTGAAGTCCATGCTGGTCCGAACGCGGTGCTGAGCTTTAAGAGGGAAGGGTATACGAAAACAGATTTTAATATAAAAGACTTTTTGGAAGTAATGACATACTCCGGTTTTTGGAAGATGGCAATGCCGAATATAAAGGAAGGGATTCATGAAATGATCCGGTCGTTCAGCAAACAGGCTTTTCTGCGCAGTTTGAGGCGGCTCATTCCTGAATTAACGGAACACGACATCGTGCCAACACATGCCGGGGTGAGGGCCCAGGCGATTATGAGAGATGGCAGCATGGTGGATGACTTTTTAATTGATGCAAGCGGACGTTCCGTTCATATTTTAAATGCGCCTTCACCAGCAGCGACTGCTTCCATATCGATTGGTCGGGAAATTAGCGTTCAAGTTCCAGAGCCGCCGGGGGTGCACAATTATTCGAAATCGATGTAATAGGGAAGGATAGAATCTTGTGAAAAAAGAGAAAGTCTCACAAAAAATTTCACGTGAATTGCTTGTGATGATTGATAGAGGGGAGTTCCCGCCGGGTTCGAAACTCCCAACGGAAAAGGAGCTGGCGGACTTATTCAGTGTTAGCCGGATGCCGATTCGGGAAGCTTTAAGCGTTTTGCGGGCGATGGGCTTAATTTCGTCTCAGCAGGGAGGCGGAAGTTATGTGGAAGAAAGGATCCCGACTTCAATTAGCCAGCATTTTCACATTCAAAAAGCGGATGAAGAGAGTATCCGAAACTTATTTGAAATGCGGAAAATATTAGAGCCTGAAGCGGCTTACCTTGCTGCATTGAGAAGAACGCCCGACGAATTGACAAAAATGAAAGAAGTATTGAAGTGGATAGAAGAAGATTTTATTTTAAAGGAAAAGACGGGACGGGAAGCCGATTTTGAATTTCATCGGACCATCATGCAGGCCACGCATAACCCGGTGATGATTCACATGTTTGAAAATCTGTCTTCTCTTTATCATAAAGTGTTGGAAATTACCTTGAAACAAAATGTCGGGCTGGCAAGAAAAAGAGAAATTGTCTATAAAGAACACGAGAACATTTATTTAGCCATCGAAGCGGAAGAGCCAGAACTCGCCAAAGTGCAATCCATCATTCATTTGAAAAATGTGGAAAAGAAAATGGATCTAAGCTTATAATGTTTAGCTCGGTTAGGCGAATAAATGCCTGCTTTGGATGGATAAGTGGCCCGGTTAGACGAATAAATAACCGCGCTAGACAAATAGCAGCAAACTTTACACCGAATTGACGAAACGAGCAGAAGATAAATGCCCTGCTCGTTTTTATGCGCCGATCTGATGTTTGCGTTTTGAATGCCGCTTTAATTCTTCAAAAGCGCCGGAACCGAGAATGACGCCAAATAAGATGAATAGGAAGCCGATCATCTGGGCCATCTTGATTTTTTCGCCTAAAAAAAGAACAGCGCCGATTAGAGCAAAGAACGGATTTAAGTTAATGAAAATAGACGCCTCCGCCGCTCCAACTTTCCCTATCGCATAGTTGTAAAGCATGTGGCCAAGTGCGGTTGCAACAATGGCGGACGTAAAGAACACTGCCCAAATCGAAGGAGAGCCTTTTGTCATCGTTTGGAGTCCGTTCGGTTCAAGGAATGCACTGATGGCAAATAGGATAACCGATCCAATGAGCAGCATATAGCCTGTCATTAAGCGGGGATCCAGCGTTTTTGAAATTTTTTTAATCAGGATGAAGCTTGCGGCCTGGGATAAAATCGCAAAAAACACATACAGATCACCAATCGACACTCCGTGAATAGATCCGTTTCCTTCCAGCACGATAAAAGCGACCCCGGTGAGTCCTAATACAATTCCAAGCGCCCTGGTTACCGTTATGATACTGCCTAAAAAGAGGATGGCTAAAATGGTCGTTAAAAGAGGTCCCATTCCTAAAATGAGCCCGCCATTGGAAGCGGAAGTTTTAGAAAGCCCGATCGATAAAAAATAATGATGGCCGACTACATTAAACAACGCAGATATGAAGACATAAAGAAATTCTTTTTTAGTAAGCCAGCGCACCTTTTTCAGCAAGAAAAGAACGATAAATACACTGGCCGCGGCCGTCAAAATGCGAAAGGATGTCATTGTAACCGGCGCGAACTCGGCAACTAACAATTTTGTCATAATGACATTAAATCCCCATGCGATCATAATGCAAAACAAAACAAAATAAATTTGCTGTTTTTTCAAAAGTTCCACTTCTTTCTTTATGATAATATTGGTGAGAAAAGACGGGTTCAAGCCGTGCGGAAAAACTTTGAATGGAGAATTCATTTTAGATTGTATTTTAATACAGAAGTGGAAATTCGCAAAAAAATATGCTTATCGTTTTGAAATTTATGATGGGCCGCACGTTCTTGTTTTGTTCTTGATTTTAGCTAAAATCTGTTGCTTTTTTTTAATGCATTTTGCTAAAATCGTAGTGAAAATCGATTACTCAAACTCACTGATTTGTGAGAGGTGAATTTTGCAGGGCTTGGCTCTGTTTCGTCGCCTGTTGTCCATTCACGGACAGCAGGCGTTTTTTATATAAAGGACAAAATTCGGGACAAGGAACGAGAAGTGTCCAATAGAAGAGCTCTAAAAGACAATTTTCAGTCGAGGCGTCAAAAATAGGCTTAATAAAGTTGGCATGGATTTAAGAAAGAAGTGAGGGATATTATGGGGAAATTAAAGTATTCGTTATTGGTGCTTTTAGGAGGGTTTAGTTATGGACTTTTATCAACCGTCATTAAACTCGGGTTTGTGGATGGATTTTCAATCCAGGAGCTAATAGGTGGGCAATATCTATTCGGCTGGTTTGGCTTACTATTCATCGTCCTTTTCTTTTCCCGGCATCAAGTATCGAAAAAGCAGTTATTTACGCTTTTGGCGGTAGGGACGACAATGAGCATGACGGGCATATGTTACGGGCTCGCTGTTGAAAAACTTTCTGCATCAATTGCAGTTGTCTTTTTATTTCAATTCACATGGATCGGGGTGCTTATTGAGGCGATTGCGAACAAAGCTTTTCCAGGTCATGACAAAATACTGTCGATTATTATTTTATTTATTGGAACTTTGCTTGCGGGCGGCCTATTGGAAGGGCTGGCGAAAAACTTTTCGATAAGCGGAATGTTGTTCGGGCTTTTAGCTGCTGTATCGTTCGCTTTTTATATCTTTGCAAGTGGCCGTGTGGCTACAAATGTGCCGACGTATACAAAAAGCTTTTTCATGACGACAGGCGCGAGCGTTATCATTTGCATCGTCTTTCCGCCAACATTTTTAACGAATGGCGTATTGCAAGCAGGCCTCTGGAAATATGGGTTATTTCTTGGCTTATTCGGCGTTATCATTCCCATTGTTTGTTTCTCGATTGGCATGCCAAAAATCGATACGGGGCTTGGCGCTATTTTAGGGGCATTTGAACTTCCTACCGCCATTGTTGCTTCCATTACGTTCTTGAATGAAGCGGTTTCCGCTATGCAATGGGCAGGCATCGTCCTTATTTTAATTGGAATCATCACACCTCACTATTTATCGTTGCGAAAAGAGGGGCAAAAACGTCGGAATGTGGCATGAGGCGATCCGAAAGTAAGCTGCATTCCACCGAAAACGAATGTTTCATTTACTTGTTATTCTAGATAAATGAAAAAGAGGGATGAAGTTGGAGATTTCGGTTGCATTTTTTCCATTGCCATGATGACCGTCATGATTGCGATTGGATGCTTACTGGCGAGGAAAGTTCCGTTCACGGCAGAGCGGCGTGAGCTTCTCATTGCGATTATTGTCAATGTGGCAATGCCATGTATTATTTTAAACAGCATTTTTCACCACGAAAATGGACCAACAATTTATGATGGTTATCTTTTTAACGTTTCTTAGTTCTGTTTTAATCAATTGCTTTGGGGTCTTTTTTTAAAAGGGCAAACGAGGGCTGTCCCGGATAACCAATTGCCGGGGCAGCTTTTTTATACGTTAGGATCCGAAAATTGGCAGCAAAAGATAAAGGGAAAAGTCACTCTTAATAATTGAAAAGATAGGCGATTGCCTTATTTGACATTTATAACAAAGGGATTATAATGAAATTGATTACGAAATGAAGGTGATTAAGTATGGATTCATTGGATATAAAGATTATAGAACTTTTGATGTCCAATGGTCGAGCTACCTGGGCGGACCTGGCAGGGAATCTTGGAATGTCCGCGCCAGCTATCGCTGATCGGGTGCGCCGGCTTGAAGAGAAAGGCGTAATTAAAGGTTATACGGCTATTATCGATCCGGAATCGGTAGGTTATGAAATGACCGCTTTTATCTTTTTATCCATAGACAAAGTTGAGCATCGCGAATTATTTTTGGCCCGGGTGTCCGAGTTGCCTGAAGTGCAAGAGTGCCATCATGTTGCGGGAGAAGAAGATTATTTGCTGAAAGTTCGATGTCAGGGGACGAAAGATTTAGATCGGATCATTAGCCAGGAATTAAGGAAACTGCCGGGTGTTTTTAAAACCCGGACGACCATCGTACTCAATACTTACAAAGACGACCAGGTCATTCCTTTGTCTGCTGATAAATAATGCGCAAAAAATAGAAATAAAATTGGAGGGGAAAGTATGAAATATAAAAGTGTTTTTGATATTATCGGTCCCGTGATGATTGGGCCATCAAGTTCACATACAGCAGGAGCAGCGAGAATCGGAAGAGTGGCCCGGCATTTATTTGGAAGAAAACCGAAATATGCCAACATTTCTTTTTATGGATCGTTTGCGAAAACGTATCGCGGGCACGGCACGGATGTCGCAATCGTTGGCGGAATCCTCGACTTTGACACATTCGATACAAGAATTGTGAATGCGCTTACGATCGCGAAAGAAGAGGGAATTGCCATTAAAATGACGGAAGAAGATGCGGTGACCGACCATCCGAATACGGCAAAAATCGTTCTTGGCGATGATCAAGGCCAGCTAGAGCTTGTCGGGATTTCTATTGGAGGCGGCAAAATTGAAATTACGGAACTTAATGGGTTTGAGCTAAAGCTCTCCGGCAACCATCCCGCTCTTTTAGTCGTTCACAATGACCGTTATGGCGCGATTGCGGGAGTGGCTAACATCCTTGCGAAATATCAAATCAACATCGGCCATATGGAAGTGTCTCGGAAAGAAAAAGGCGAGGAAGCATTAATGGTCATTGAAGTGGACCAAAATATTGACCAGTCTATATTGGATGAATTAGAAGGGCTTCCGATCGTACAACAAGTTGTAAAAATCCATGAATAAAAGAACGGAGGTTTATGTATGTTTAGAAATGTAGCGGAATTAGTAAAGCTGGCCGAATCAAAAGGCTGTAAAATATCAGACATCATGATTGAACAAGAAATGGAGGTCACCGGCCGATCGCGGGAAGAAATCTTAGCGCAAATGGACAAAAATTTGAAGGTGATGGAAGATGCCGTTGAACGAGGGATCACTGAAGACGTAAAGTCTCATTCCGGGTTGACTGGCGGGGATGCGAAACTTCTTCAGGCGTATATGAAAAGTGGCAAAAGCCTTTCTGGCGAACTGATGATGGACGCCGTTAGCAAGGCGATGGCGACAAATGAAGTAAACGCGGCAATGGGAACGATTTGCGCGACCCCGACCGCCGGTTCTGCAGGCGTGGTGCCAGGTGTGCTTTTCGCATTAAGGGAAAAATTAAACCCGACGAGAGAACAAATGCTTGCTTTTCTTTTTACTTCAGGAGCATTCGGCTTTGTCGTTGCCAATAATGCATCCATATCAGGCGCTGCAGGCGGCTGTCAGGCGGAAGTTGGATCAGCGACGGGTATGGCTGCGGCTGCAGTTGTAGAGCTTGCGGGCGGAACTCCATCCCAATGCGCGGAAGCGATGGCGATCGCTTTGAAAAATATGCTCGGCCTTGTCTGTGATCCAGTTGCCGGTTTAGTGGAGGTGCCATGTGTGAAGCGGAACGCGATGGGCGCAAGCAATGCCATTGTTGCGGCAGATATGGCGCTTGCCGGAATAAAAAGCCGGATACCATGTGATGAAGTTATTGACGCGATGTTTAAAATCGGGCAAAACATGCCATCAGCCTTAAGGGAGACGGCAGAAGGCGGGTTGGCGGCTACACCAACCGGCCGAAAATTAGCGGAGAAAATTTTCGGCATGCCTTTAAAAGCCCAGGAAGAGAACCGATAAGGGCAGATGTTTTTATGGGACGTTATCTTTTAAAAAGATGCGTCCTTTTTACTTTTTTGTAAATCTTGAAAGGTTCATCAGATTGCCATCTTTGTTCCGAAAAAGGGCTAGTTTCCTATGGTAAACTTCAAGTGAAAACAATCACAAAGAAAAAATCACGTTTGAAAAAGTTGAACAACAGAGAGTAGACACGGAATGGAGATGGAAACCATGATTGAAAAGCAAAAACAGGTTTTTAAAGTCATTACACTTTTATTGCTCTGCTACTTAATGATTTCTTCGCTTGCTCTAGCTGTAAGCGTACCAGATATGGCGATGATGCTAAGAGGAATTTCTGCATTGCTTGGATTGATTGGAGTAGGTTCCCTCATTTATTCGAAAGAATTTGTTATAAAAGATGCGTTTAAAAGTTTCCCGCGCAAAATGAAATTAATGTGGTTTGTCGCGTTAGCCGTAACGATGTTTATGGCAGTTGACGGGATCATGAATTTTATAAAATAAAAATGACTTCTTTAAAGCCTCCCGCTTTATATGCCATCTTATGCATATGCCGGGCGGCTTTTTATTTTTAAAAATCGTGCTATTTTTATGTCATCTGTCATTTCGTTTATGGACAAACTAAAATGTAAAAAATTCTATAAAAGAAAGGAAAGGATTCGAATGGCAAAACTTTTGTACATTACCGCCCATCCGCTTAATGAAGGAGCATCTTTCAGTATGGCGGCGGGGAAAGCGTTTATCGATACGTATAAAGAAGTCAATCCAAATGATGAAGTCGAGCATATTGACTTATATAACGAAAATATTCCATCTATTGATCTTGACGTCTTCAATGGATGGGGAAAACTAAAATCCGGAACAGAGCTTTCGGCTGATGAAAAAGCAAAAGTAGGCCGGCTTTCAGAGTTATGCGATCAATTTATTTCCGCGGATAAGTATGTATTTGTCACGCCCATGTGGAATTTTTCGTTTCCGCCAATTATGAAAGCATATATTGATGCGGTTTGTGTTGCGGGAAAAACCTTTAAATATACTGCACAGGGTTCGGTCGGCCTTTTAACCGATAAAAAAGCGCTCCATATTCAGGCCCGTGGCGGGATCTACTCAGTAGGACCAACGGCTGAGATGGAAATGGGACACCGTTATTTAAGCACGATCATGCAATTTTTCGGCGTACCGTCTTTTGAAGGCTTATTCATTGAAGGTCATAACGCCATGCCGGAAAAAGCCCAGGAAATTAAAGAAAGCGGCATTGCCCGGGCAAAAGATTTGGCACATACTTTTTAAATAAAAAGAGTCAACGCATGTTGACTCTTTTTTTGGTATGATTAACGATAAATACATATTTAAAGGGTGAATCCGTTGCTTATCATTAAAGTAATCCTTTCCATTGTTCCAATTATCATAGTTATTGCTTCGATTGCAGCATGGTTCAATACACAAGTCATCTTAAGGGAATTGGCTGAAATCAAAAACAAGTTAGGTATTAAAGAAGAGAAGAATCCTTCGTTTCTTAACAGGGATCTTGATGACTAGCGAATCATTTTTTTGATGCATAAGAGAAACCGCAATGGAAAAAATAATAAACGGGTCTGTAGCTCAAATGTAGAGCAGCCAGTTAAGAGCTGTGCATTTTACGGGTGCCAATCCCGTCGGACCAACCATCAAAAGATCCTGCATGAATTGCAGGGTCTTTTTTTAATAACTGAACTCTCGGCCCCTCTAGATTGGATAAATATCAATCATTTAGGCGGAATTATCGATCAATTTCGTTCATATATCAATCATTTTAAAGGAAATCTCTTTTACAAAAATTTTCAGGCAGATGATTAGATAATTCCTGTAATATCGTGTACTCTGTAAAAAGCATATGTGCGATAAAATAGGGGGAGGGAGTAATTGAAACGATGGTAACACAAGGCTACAAAAAGTCTACCATTGTCGCGCTTTTGCTTGCTGGAGCTTTTATATCCATATTAAATCAAACACTCATGATCACAGCGATACCGCCGATTATGAAAGAAATGGATGTCACAGCGAACAGCGCGCAATGGCTAACAACCGTCTTTATGCTTGTGAATGGGATTATGATTCCTGTAAGCGCCTTTTTATTGGAACGCTTTTCAACCAGGCAGCTTTTTATATCCGCAATGAGCATATTCGCCTTTGGAACATTGGTCGCAGGCTTAGCTCCCAATTTTGAAATGATATTGCTCGGAAGGGTGATTCAATCAAGCGGGGCTGGCGTCATGCTTCCGCTTATGCAAACCGTCTTCTTAATGATTTTTCCTGTTAATAGGCGCGGTGCGGCGATGGGCCTGGTTGGGCTCGTCATGTCTTTTGCGCCGGCGATCGGCCCGGCTTTGTCAGGATGGGTGACATCAAATTATTCCTGGCGTCTCCTCTTTTTCATTATTTTGCCGATTGCGCTTATCGATATCCTCGTCGCCTTTTTTAAAATGAAAAATGTGACAGAGGTAACGAAACCAAAAGTGGATGTCCTGTCGATCCTATTATCTTCTGCAGGGTTTGGCGGATTGCTTTATGGATTTACATGCGCAGGCAATAATGGCTGGCAGGCTTCCAGCACGCTTATTTCACTTGGCATCGGGATATCTGCGCTTTTGTTTTTCGTCATAAGGCAGCTGCGCCTGGATCATCCAATGCTTGAATTCAGGGTTTTTAAAAATTCCATTTTCCCGCTTACCGTTTTCACTGGCATGATCACCTTTATGGGATTGATTGGAGCGGAGACGATCATTCCTTTGTTCATGCAAAATATGAGGGGATTTTCAGCGTTTGAAGCAGGCCTTGCCCTATTGCCGGGTGCGCTCATTACCGGTTTTATGTCACCTATTACGGGAAGGATTTTTGATAAAATCGGAGCAAGATGGCTGGCCCTCACTGGATTGACGATTATCACTGCAGCTTCTTTTGCCTTTTCGAATCTAGGTCCATCGACTTCCTTTGCTTTTATAACGATAATGTACGGGATACGGATGTTCGGGCTGTCAATGGTCATGATGCCAGTGGCTACAGCTGGATTAAACCGGCTTCCGAAACGGCTGATTCCTCACGGCGCGGCGATGGATAATACGATGAAAATGATCGCGGCATCGGTCGGGACGGCGATTCTTGTCACTGTGATGACAACGACTGCAGAGACCGCAAGCCGGCATCCAGAAATCTCCCATCCAGATATGTATGGGGCAAATCGGGCCTTTATCGTCATTTCAATTCTATCATTATTAGGCGTCATCATTTCTTTTTTCATTAAAAACAAGAAGTTGACGGAAGAAGAAGTGAAGAAAGAAGAGGTTAGAAAAATAACTGTAAATGAGTGATTAATTTTTAATGAGTTTCAACAAAGTAGTCTGGAATAATTCAGGCTACTTTGTTTATCCCTTAAAAAAAAGCGAAAAATAAATTGATATCGACTGCAAAATGATTGATAAAGTGCCCGAACTGATTGATAACTATCCTGAATTAATTGATTTGTGTTCCGATACGAGTTAAAAACGTCATTACCACATAGGAGCTCTATATGTATTGCATATATATTCATAATTATGTATATTTATTATATGTAAACAACGGATAAGGAGATCGGTTATGGAAATTTGCAATGCAGTGATAAATGACGTAAAGGAAATCTATGGTTTGATTGACACGTACGCCAAACAACAGGTCGTTTTGCCTCGTTCGTTATCCTCACTTTATTATGATTTGCAATGCTTATATGTCGCAAAAGTTGACCGGAAAATAGTAGGGGTCGGAGCATTGCATATTCTCGGGCCAACGATTGCAGAGGTGCGGTCTTTGGTGGTGAATCAGGACTATTTTGGAATGGGAATCGGGCGCAAGTTGGTGGAGCGCATAATAAGCGAAGCTTCCCGGCTTGGGGTCGGAAAATTAATTTCGCTCACTTATCAGATTGAATTTTTCGAAAAGTGCGGATTCCAAATTGTCGCAAAAGAAATGTTGCCGGAAAAAGTATGGAAAGACTGCATCAACTGCCCTAAGATTAAACACTGTGACGAAATCGCAATGGAGATTCACCTCGCGCGTCAAACGGAAATGGTGTTATAAGCTGACGGCCTGAATTCTATTCAACTGAATTCAGGCCGTTTGTCTTAAATTAAATTTCAAGAGCTGTTGGAGAAAGCACAATCCCGTCTTCATCCACGTAAACGTAATGCCCCGGATGCCATTTTACATTGGCGAACTCGAGAAGTATATTTTCTGTTCCTTTTCCTTCCTTTTTGCTTTTTAACGGGAAGCTTCCTAATGCCAAAATCCCTATATCGATCGTCGCAAGGTCTGCTGTATCCCTGACATAACCATTGACAATCATTCCAGCTAATCCTCTTCTTGCCGCAATTCCCGCAAGATTGTCGCCAAGCAAGGCACAATTGGCAGATGCCTTGCCGTCAACAACCAACACCGTTTTAGGCGGGAGCGTTTCAAGCAATTTGCGGATGAGCACGTTATCGTCATCGACCTGCACTGTAGCAATCTGGCTGGAGAACGACTTTTTCTTGCCAAAACTTTTAAAAAGGGGAGCTGCAATGCTTACATCAGGATAAAATTCATCACACAAATCGGTAGTTTTCATTCGCCATCTCTCCTTTACATATCAATTGATAGTTTGATCATAATCGTTTATATCAGGGAATTCTATTAATTTGACTGAAGAGTCAAAAAAGAAAGAAATGGGAAGGATATAAGACAAATGATTAAAAATGTACGCTTTTAGAAAGTATAACTTTGTCTATCATGTTGCGACAAAGTTAGTTTTCTTCGATGTTGAATGCAAAAAAGGCATGCTTTACGATAAAAGGGAACTTGAAATAAAGGGGAGAGAACAAATGGCTCAATTGAATATAAAAGTGGCTGTGCAAAAGTTCGGCAACTTTCTAAGCTCGATGGTTATGCCGAACATTTCAGCTTTTATCGCGTGGGGATTGATCACTGCTTTGTTTATACCCACCGGATTCTTTCCAAATGAAAGCCTTGCCAAAATGGTCGGGCCAATGGTCAGTTATTTGCTGCCACTTCTAATAGGATATACTGGCGGCAAGCTAGTGCATGACCAGCGGGGAGCGGTTGTCGGCGCCATCGCTACAATGGGGGTCATTGTAGGCTCTGATATTCCGATGTTCCTTGGTTCGATGATCATGGGGCCGATGGGCGGCTATGCCATTAAAAAATTTGACCAGTTAATTGAAGGGAAAGTGAAGGCAGGATTCGAAATGCTTGTCAATAACTTTTCAGCAGGAATCATTGGAGGTCTATTGGCGATCCTGTCATTTTTAGCAATCGGCCCTGCTGTTGATGTATTTACAGGGTGGCTTGTTCATGGTGTAGATTGGCTGGTGGGAACAGGCTTATTGCCGCTCACAAGCATCCTTATCGAACCAGCAAAAGTCTTATTCTTAAATAATGCCATTAACCATGGGGTATTGTCTCCAATTGGAGTCGAACAAGTAAAGCAGACCGGAAAATCCGTCCTCTTTTTGCTTGAGGCAAATCCTGGACCTGGTATCGGCGTCTTGCTTGCGTATTGTATTTTCGGGAAAGGCACTGCAAAGAAATCCGCGCCGGGAGCTGCAATCATTCAATTTTTCGGCGGTATTCATGAAATTTATTTCCCTTACATTTTAATGCGCCCTCTGTTATTTTTCGCTGTGATTATTTCTGGAGTAAGCGGAGTCTTTACATTCGTCCTGTTAGGAGGCGGATTATTTGCGCCGGCATCGCCGGGGAGCATTCTTGCCATTACAGCGGTCACTCCTCATCACGCAAGCAGCTATATCGCGAATTTTGCTGGTGTGCTCGTGGCGGCTGTTGTGTCCTTCTTGCTTTCATCATTGGTGTTAAAAATGGATAAAAGAGAAGATGTAACCATTGAGGATGCGGCTAAAAAAATGCAAGAAATGAAAGGGAAGAAAAGTGCTGTTGAGGGTGTGTTCACTGGCAGCTCCGGAAAATTCCCTGAACATGTTGAAAAAATCGTATTTGCATGTGATGCCGGAATGGGCTCAAGTGCGATGGGAGCTTCTCTTCTCCGCAAAAAAGTGAAGGAAGCAGGACTTTCCATTACCGTCACCAACAGCGCGATTAGCAATCTTACTGAGGATGCCCAAATTGTCGTCACACAGGAAGAGCTGACGCCGAGAGCCCGAAATAAAGTTCCGAATGCGTATCATTTGTCTGTTGATAATTTCTTATCCAGTCCAAAGTATGATGAATTAATTAACCGACTTCTAGAAAAAGATACGGGGGAAAGGGTCGAAGAGACCAAAGCAGGCGATTCTCCCAACCATGAAAACGACAATGATCTTTTAAAAGAAGAAAATGTGTTCCTTAACATGCGGTTTGCCAATAAAGAAGAAGCGATAAGATTTGCCGGACAAGTTCTCGTCAATGGAGGATACGTACAGGAAAGCTATATTGAGGCGATGATTGAAAGGGATCAAATAACTTCTACTTATATGGGGAATGATGTAGCCATCCCTCACGGAACCGAAGAGGCGAAAAAGCAAGTCATTAAATCGGGTTTCACCGTCATTCAAGTTCCCGATGGAGTCGACTTTGACGGTCAAAACGTCCGTTTGATTTTTGGCATTGCAGGCAAAGACGGTACGCATCTTGAGATATTGTCGGGAATTGCCGTTACATGCTCGGATATGGAAAATATCGAGAAAATGGTTGAAGCTAAAACAGCAAGAGAATTAATGAATGTCCTAAATCAAAAAGAAGCTGTTTCATCTTAATCTATCGTTGCGTCAAACTGCGCTTTCCATTATTGGTTCATTAACCTGAAAAGAGTGGGTGGCATGTACATTACCTCAAGGGAAAAAACAATTATCGAATTAATTATTAAAACATCCGGGAAGCATACGGCATCGTCCATTTCTGGTTATTTAAATGTAAGTGTCCGGACCGTCCATCGCGACTTGAAATCGATTGAAAAAATTCTGAAAAAGTTTGGTCTTCAATTGAATCGAAATACAAATGAAGGGCTGAGTATTGAGGGGAAGAATGAACAAATCTTCCGCCTCATGCAGCACTTAGCCGGTATTCAGCCAATCGACCGGACACCTAAGGAAAGAAAGTTTCTTCTCTTATTATCTTTGCTAAAAGAAGAGGGGACGCATAAAATCCAGGTTCTGGCCAACGAACTCGATGTAAGCATCTCGACCCTGACAGCCGATCTGGAGGAGTTGAGTGAGTGGTTGATGAATTTCCATGTCCGGCTTAAGAAAAAAAGAGGTGTCGGTGTTCAGATTGACGGAACGGAAAGGGACAAACGAAAAGCGCTGGCCACCTTCATTTTAGTTCATTTTAACGAAGAATTATTTGAGAGCATCGTTTTAATGGAAAAAGGAAATCATCCGGACGAAAGAATTTTGCATTATTTTCGTCCGGAATACCTTTTGGAAGTCGACAGAACCGTTAATTCGACCATTAACAATGGTTTATCAAGACTGGCTGACAGCGACTATATCGGATTGGTCATCAATGTATGCATCGCCCTGCAGCGGACCGAAGACCATTTCCTGATGGAGGATGATGCCGAAGATGATCAATATGAAATTACGGACGAATTCTCCCTCATTAAAAAAATGAGCAAGCGACTTGAAAATAAATTTTCTATCGCTCTCTCTAACAGCGACTTGACCTATTTGGCAGTACTCCTTAAAGGATCAAAGCTTCAAGCGGTGGATAGTGTGCCCTATGACAGAGTCGATCTTAGACAGATGGTTAAAAACTTGATTCAGCATGTTTCCGCACAGATTCATGTAGATTTGACGAATGATTTTTCATTGTACCAGGGACTGCTTGCCCATATGGAGCCTTCTCTTTATCGGGCAAAGCAAAAAATAAGGCTCTATAATCCGTTAACTGAAGAAATTAAGCGAAAATATCCAGTTTTATTTATGGCGGTGAAAAACAGTGCTGAAAAAGAATTAAAAGAGATGGGCGATATTCCTGATGATGAAATCGCCTTCATCGTTCTTCATTTCGGTTCGGCATTGCTCATGCAAGAAGAGGAAACATCGATTAAAGCTTTGATTGTCTGCCCTACTGGAATCGGAACATCTAAAATGTTGGCGAGCAGGTTGAAAAAAGAGATTCTGGAAATTGACTCGGTGGAAATCAAATCAATGAAAGAACTTCAGCAACAAGAGACTTTCGATCAATACGACATCATTCTGTCGACGGTTCGCCTCCCATTCCTAAACGCCGATTATATTTTGGTCACGCCGCTCTTAAGCGAAGAAGACATTGCGGCTATCCGAAATTTTTTAAAGCGAAACATTAGCGGTTTGACGAAAGATAAGTACGTCATTAATAAAGGACGTAAAGAAAAAAAGGTACAGAGAAAAATACGGAAGCCGATCCAGGAAGTTCTTGCTGAGCTGAAAGATGTCGAGCGAAGCATCGAGTCAGTTCTCCATAATTTTAGATTTTATCGGATGCCATTATCAACAAACCATGTACAGGTTATTAAAGATATGGTCTATCAGGCTGAACGCGAAAATCTTCTATCCGATGCGAATGATGTGATCAGATGTCTGGAAGATCGTGAAAAAAAGGGCGGTCTTGGTATTCCGTATACTGGAATGGGTATCTTTCATTGCAGGCACGAAAAGGTCAGGGAGCTTATTTTTCAAATTTGCCATATAAGCCAGGCTTGTGTGATTAGGGGAATGGATGGAAATGAAATGCCCATGAAAAATTTGCTATTAATGCTGGCCCCTAAAGAATTAAGCTTAAAACAGCAGGAAATTGTTAGTTTGATAAGCACAAGTTTGATTGAGGACAATGAGGCGATTATGATTTTTTCATCCTCGGATGAAAAGATGATTCGCTCTCGTCTGGAAGAGGTTTTTTTAAATTATCTCCATACTAATTTAATGAAGGAATGAAAGAAATGAAACAGGCTATACATTTTGGTGCGGGAAATATAGGAAGAGGATTCATCGGCGCGCTCTTTTCGCAGTCGGGCTATCATGTAACCTTTGTTGACATCGCTGATCCGATCATTAAAAAACTCAATGAGGATAAGCAATATAAGGTGATTCTCGCTACAGATAAGAAAGAGTCTTACATGATTAACAATGTATCAGGTTTGAATAATATGACCCAGGAAAATGAAGTCATAGAAGCCATGAAGACTGCGACATATTTAACAACGGCAATAGGGCCGAACATTTTGCCCCGTATTGCGCCATTAATCGCAAAAGGGATCACTGAACGGGTCAAGCAATCGAATGAAAAACTATATGTCATTGCTTGCGAAAACCAGATTTCGGCGACCGATTTATTAAAAAAACATATTTATGATCATTTGGACGAAAAAATAAAAGAGAGATTGGAAGGGAGCGTCTATTTTTTCAATTCGGCTGTGGATCGGATTGTGCCTATGCAAAGCCAGCATGGATCACTTGACGTCCTTGTCGAGCCTTACTTTGAGTGGGTAGTCGAGACAATGGAAAGCATTCCGCCTGTTGAAGGTATGAAAACCGTTTCAGATCTTGCTCCGTTTATTGAAAGAAAGCTTTTCACCGTCAATACAGGACATGCTGTAATCGCCTATCTCGGATACCTTAAGGGGAAAACGACCATTGACGAAACACTGGCAGATAGGGAAATTGCAGGGCAGGTGAGAGCCACACTGGAAGAAACGGGAGCTTACTTAATTAAGCGGTATAATCTGGACCCGAACGATCACCAAAATTATATTGAAAAGATTATTCATCGTTTTAAAAATCCTTATTTAAATGATGCAGTAACAAGAGTGGGTCGTTCGCCTCTCCGGAAACTTGGACCCAATGACCGCCTCGTACGCCCGGCGATGGAAGCAAAGAATGAAGGCCTTTCATATACCCATCTTGCAAAAGCGATCGCATCCGCTTTGCATTTCGATTACAAAGAAGATGAAGAAGCGGTGAAAATGCAAGAAATGATTAAAGATAATGGCGTGTCCCATGTGCTAGAGGAAGCGAGCGGCTTAAGCGAAGACTGTGAAATCACGAAGGAAGTTGTAAACTATTACAACACACTAAGGAAATAATTCCGCATTCTTATAGAGAGAACCTTTCTATGGTTGAAGGTTCTCTCTTTTTGTATGGTTATCTTTAGAACGGTGAAGCTTCCATATTACCATGCAAGTTTACTATGCCAATGCTTCCATCAGCCGCTTTTCGCCGTTGTTTGGCCTCTTCGGAAGGAAATGTCCGGGTTGGACAGCAGTCGTGAAATGATAAGGCCAAGAATGGCAGCAACAAGCAGAACCGCAAATAATGAGCTGGAGCCGGCCAACATGCTGACCAGGGTGGAGGAAATCATGCTGCCAAAATAGCGGAATGTGGAATAAATCCCGGAAGCGGTACCTGACATTTCCTTGCTGACGGATTCTAGAGAAGCGGTTTGCATGGCCGTTGAACCAATACCGCCCGCAATTCCGCCAACGGAGAGCGCAATGATAATGTAAGCCAGGGAATGAACCGGCTTTAACCCGAAATAAAGCGCCGCTGATCCGACCGCAATGCAAAAGGAAACAGCGATCATTTTCCGATTGCCTATCCGTGCGGTCAACTGCCCGCCGAGCCAGCCGGATAAAGACATGGAGACGGAAAAAGCGGCCATCACCCACCCAATCGTCTGATGGGAATAGTTGAATTCATCCTCCAGCAAGAGTGGCATCATCAACAGGGTTGTGTACATGATGAAATTGCTGACGAGAATGGACAGATTCGCCCCTAAAAACGTATGATTTTTAAATAGCGAGAAGTCAATGAGCGGCACTTGTGCTTGAATTTCCCTTTTAACAAACAATGCAGAAAATAGGGCAAATAGAAGCGCGATCAAGGTATAGACCATGAGGCTATGGCGGTGAGTCAATAAAATTAAGGCCGAAAAGCTAACCGCCAAATATATTGAGCCCGCGATGTCCAATGAAACGGCCGTCTGTTTTTGTATTTTCGGCAGAATAACGATCGAAGTAAGAAGGGCGAAAAATAAAAATGGGACATTCACCCAAAAAATCGACTTCCATCCCCATTCGCCGATCAAACTGGCCCCGAGCAAAGGACCGACCGCCGCACCAAGGCCCATTCCCATTCCGAAAAGACCAAACGCTTTCGGAAGCCTTTCTTTTGATAAGGCGTGCCGCATAATGGCCGTCGCATTCGGCGTGATTAGCGCGCCTCCGACGGCCTGAAGCGAACGGAAAACGATCAGCCACGGCAAATTGATAGAAAAAGCGCAGGCAATGGAAGAGATGAAAAATAACGAGAGCCCCCACACGTAAATATTACGGTTGCCGAATAGATCTCCAAGTTTCCCTGCGATTGGCTGGGTGACGGCCATTACGATTAAATAAATGGTAACGACCCATGAAATGTTCGCAAGGCTTTCGTGGAAATAGGATGAAATGGACGATAAGGCTACGGAAATCATGGTTGAATTGATGGGCGCTAGTATCGTTCCTGTCAAAATGGAAGCAATTAAGAGAAGTTCTTTAATTTTGTTTGACAACAGTAACCACTCCGTTTGTTCCGTCCACTGTCACAACATCTCCGTCTTTTAAAGTGGCGGTCGCGACCCGTGTCCCAACGACTGCGGGTATTTTATATTCTCTTGCGATGATTCCGGAGTGGGAAAGAATGCCTCCAGCGTCTGTAATGACTGCGCCGGCCGATGAGAACAACACTGTCCATGGAGGCGTCGTCGTTTTACAAACGAGCACATCCCCTTTTTTCAGTTTTTGGAATTCGTCGAGATGATGAACGACTTTAACTGTCCCGGTATACGTTCCTTTAGAAGCGGCAAATCCTTTAAACGATGTTTGCGTCGCCGTCGCCTTTTCCTCGATTCTCCCCAAAACTCGTTCAAACAGTTGATTTTCGTGAAACCCTTCCGGAGGCGTACCATATGTGACAGGAACTTTTTTCTTCAAGTTCTCTTCATATTCGGCCTTCCGCTTCTCTATTAATTTTACAGCGTCATCAGGGACTTTCAAAAGCGTCTGCACTTCATCCAAATATAGAAAAAAGATGTCTTCGCTGTTTTGGATCGCATTTGATTGAACGAGCAGCTTCCCAACATTTAATAAGAAAAGCCGTGATTTGGCCGTAAGCATGGCGTCAATGTAGAAATGGTGGTCGTCCCTTATGCAAATGCCTTTTAAAGCCATTTCATAAGTTTTTATAAAATTATCCTTTAATTCGCTCTGAGGCAAACGTTCAAGCAATCTTTCATATTTCTCTTGCCTTTCTTTAGAAATTCGGTCGAATTCTTTTTGGAAATTGTAATTTTTTTCGATATACGACTGAATAATTTCCAGCGGGCGCTTTCGATTTTCGATCCACGTTAGCCCAAGGAATTCGTGCGGTTCGTTTTTGCGGTAGCCATATTCTGATAAAAAACGGTCGAGATGTTTTAAGAAAACACTTCCTTCTTCCGCCTTTGAAAGATTATTTTCTAATTCTTCAGGCGAACTGTTCGCGAAAATCCGTAACACTGCGGGCTCTTTTTTGGCAAGTTCGGAAAGCTTCCACAATTCTCGTTCGGTTTCCAACGATTTATTCATGATTCCGACAAGCAGTTCGTAAACTGCCGCAGGATTTGTTTCGCCCGTCAGCTTTTCGTACATTTTTTCAAGCATGGTCCCAATGGCGGATTGTGGCATGACGATATCGAAATGGATTTCCCAGGCTTTTTGATAAAATGAAAAAAGCTCATCCAGCTTCTTCAAGGCTTCTTCATGGGTTAAAACACGGCTTGCGTCTTCATCCAACTGATTGTAAAACGGCATCAGCTTTTGTTCCACCGCTTCATAAAGCCGCTCCTTCATCCGTGGAAAAAGGGGGCGCATCGCTTCTTGATGTTCTTTTATTCTTTGTTCGAAATCACCCTCATAAGGGATCATCATTTGGTAGGCGTGGCCGTGGCAACTTTTGAGAACGGTCCGCTTTAAAGGGAGTTTTGCCTTTTGCAGGGCGGTATTAAAACCGTAAGTAAAAGCAGGGATCATAAATGATAAAAATAAAGGGCACTTTGCGTTAGGAAGGTGATTATCATCTTGTAGCCAAAAGCCGTTTCGTTTTTCTTCATCGCTTAACAAAATTGATTGTTGAAATTCGGTGATTTTTTCGGTGATCATCTATATTCATCTCCTTAAAAGCGTAGTGATCGGGCGAACTTGCAATACAAACAATTCGTTCCCTTGAAGCCCAAATTCTAAATCAATGGGAGCGTTGTAAATGTCCTCCACTTTTTTTGTCATTTCAGCGATTTGCTTGACTTGCGCATCAGAAAGGCAGAATCGGCTTTGCTCTTCCTCAGTCGTCTCGATTTCTTTCGTGCCAGCCCCGTCCGGGATGATTTTTATTTCCTTTAATCCGAGTTCTTTTTTAATTTCAAGACTGTCTTTATTAACGATAAACAAATCGGGTGTTACGATGCCGGATACTACAGCTTCGCCTAAACCGAAGCTTGCGTTGATGACCATTTCATTTGTGCTCTCCGTAAGCGGATTGGCGCTGAAAACGACGCCGGATACATCAGAATGGACAAGCCCTTGCACGACAACCCCCATCGACCAATCGGCTTCCGGCATGTTCATGTTTTTGGCATAGTGGCGAACTTGAGGGGCAAACATCGAGCGCCAGCAGTCTTTTATTTTATCCAGAAGATCTTCAAACGTAGTGACATTTAAATAACTTTCATACTGGCCGGCAAACGAAGCGTCTTCGAGATCTTCACTGCTTGCCGATGACCGGACGGCGACAGCCGGGTATACCTTCATTAATTTTTCAAACGCCACCTTAAGCTCGTTTGCAAGTGCTTCAGGAAGGACCAAACTCTTCATCTTCTCTTCCATGTCCCGGGCGTCGTCCGTAGAAAGGCCGCTTTCTCGCAAACTATGGAACAAAGACTCTATCGTGACAATAAAACCATCGGGAACAGGCAAATCGTGCTTTTTCATTTTCACCAGGTTCATTGCTTTTCCGCCGATTCGTTTCTCTCTATCCGTTGCTTCTTCAAATGAAAGCGTATACAATAATGAAAAACTCCTTTCTCTATTTTGACACTGTTGCGAGAATACAAGCGCCACAGTGCCGATCCCCTTTCAACGATTATGTTATAAAGTAATTAAATACACAACATACTATGGTAGGATTTATTAATTAGGAAATTAGTCCTTTGATCAACAGTGAATTGTTACCGTATAGAAAAACAGAAAAGTTAAAGTTGAATGACATTCGCGAAAGAGGCTATTCCATTAGCAGCGAAGAGCTTGAAGGCGGGATTTATTCGATTGCCGCACTGATTTTTGACAATCACGGAAATGCCGTTGCGGCCGTTAATGTTGTGTCTCCTCTCACTTCCTATAATGTTGGATGTATCGAGAAAACGGCTCTCCCGGCATTGCTTGAAACGGCAAAACAGCTGTCACCGATATCAGGGCATTTAAAGGCATAGGAAGAACGCTTATGCGTTTTTCCTATGCCTTTGTCTGCTGATGCTGTTTTTGGCCGACATTGGCTTTTTTAGGATTAAACAAGAAATAGATACCGATCACAATGACCGCGATGAGCAATGTAAGGTAAAGCTGTGAACGCATGGATTCGATAAAGGCCATTGATCCAAGAATGACGAGAATGACAGCGATGGTGACATATGTTAAATACGGAAACAGCCACATTTTGATTTTAATTTGCTCCGGATTTTCTTTCTCTAGCCGATATCTCATACGCAGCTGTGAGAAACAGATAACGAGATAGACAAGAAGAGCGACGGCGCCTGATGAATTCACTAAAAATAGGAAAACTTTATCGGGTGATACGTAATTCATGACGACGGCAATATATCCGAAAAACGTGCTTGCTAAAATCGTCCGGACGGGAACCCCTTTGCGATTTAACGTAAGAAAGCTTTTTGGAGCATCCCCTTTTTGCGCAAGCGCATAGAGCATGCGGGAACAGGTGTACAATCCCGAATTTAAACAGGATAGAACGGCTGTCAGAACGATAAAGTTCATAATTTGAGCCGCTGCCGGGACGCCGATTTTTTCTAAAACGGCAACGTACGGGCTTTTTAAAATGCTTGCTGAATCCCATGGCAACAGTGTAACGACAACGGCAATCGAGCCTACATAAAAAATGAGGATACGCCAGATCACGCTGTTTGTGGCCTGGGAAATCGCTTTTTGCGGCTGGGCAGATTCGGCTGCGGCGATTGTCACGATTTCTGTTCCCATAAAGGAAAAGATGACGACGACAACGCCTAACAGGATGGACCCGGGACCCTTTGGCATAAAGCCTCCATGGGCGGTCAAATTAGAAAAGCCTGCGCCGTGCCCTGGAATAAGGCCAAAAATAACCGCAGCCCCCATCAGCAAGAAAACAATAATGCTGACAACCTTAATCATCGAAAACCAGTACTCAAATTCGCCGAATGACTTAACAGAGTAGACGTTTGTAAGCGTTAACAAAACGGTTAAAACTAAACAGGTAAACCATAACGGTACGTCAGGCAGCCAGTATTGAATGATGCCGGCTCCGGCTGTTGCTTCAATGGCGACAACCACAACCCAGAAAAACCAATATAGCCAGCCGATCGTAAATCCTGCCCATGGTCCAATCGCTTCACGCGCATATTCGGCAAAGGATCCGCTCGCTGGGTGTGCGGCGACCATTTCTCCAAGCATTCTCATGACGACGACAACCATCGCGCCAGCAAGAATGTAAGAAAGAATAGCTCCGGGTCCTGTTGAATGAATGACAGCGCCGCTTCCGACAAATAGACCGGCACCAATGACGCCGCCAATCGCAATCATCGACATATGGCGCGTTTTCAACCCTTTTTGTAATGTGTTCTCATTCATTGCCACAACTGTTCCCTCCATTTCTAGTTTAACCTAGTAGAAAAATGAAGTGCTACTACTATAGTAACATTAATTTTACAACATTCTAAAAATACAGACACTAGTCATAATGTAAACTTTTAATCGCAGTTTTTTTGACAAATTGTAAAATAAGCATGTGATTTAATAAAAGGTTATAAGCACAAGGGCTCACTTCCCAAAATTAAATTTGATTACATAGAACCATTCACGAAACCATTCCAAAAGGCTACAATTTAGAAGTCGATGAAACTAAAGCGAAGGAGGAATTGACATGATGAAATGGAAGTTGCCATTGATTGCGATGTTCGTTTTTGTTCTGGTTTTTTTGCCTGTATCTAGCGCTCTCGCATATTCTGACACCTTTGTCTATGATTTTGACACGAACTTAAGGAGCAAAGACCGGACACTGAAAACGTTTAATGATGCAACAATTACGTTCCATTCTGTCAAATGCAGGAAAGGCCACTATATGACAGTAACCGTAAAACATAATGTTTCCTGGGGGCGTGACTCATTATTGGCAAAAAAGAAAATACCGGAATGCGGAGGAACGGTCGGGCCATTTGGACATGATAAAAATACACCTGTTTATTTTATCATTTCAAAGCCACATGACGGCTATTGGGTCCGGGGAACGGGAACGATAAAAACGAAATAAAGGCTCCAGGCACAAAAACACTTGTTTCCTCAAGCCAGAGCCTGATGTACGGTTTCTTGATCATTTTCATTGTTTGATAGAATCAGGGTCGGTGGAAACATAAAAAGAGCGGATATTACCCGCTCTTTTTATGTTTCCATTTCTTTTGTGTGTGTTCGAAAAACGTTTCGGAGCCTTGCCTTCATTTCGATCCACATTTCATGTTTTACCGCGTTGTCAAAGAAAACAAATGACGGATCTATTCCAAACTATTAGCAAATTTATACATTGCTTGAAGGGTGTTTATCTAACGCCAAATGAATCAAGAAAAAAACACGTTTCGGAGAGGAAACGTGTTTTATCTGAACCTATAATTGGGCAAAGCTTTCCTTTATTGTTTTAACAATGAAGGAGAAGTCGTCTTCGGTAATGCTTAATGGCGGGGCGAGCTGCAGGATGTTATTGAAGCCAGCAACAGTGTCGCCGTTTTTTCCGATAATGAGCCCTTTTTCTTTGCAAAGGCCAATAGCTTTGTTCATTTTATCAATCGATGCCGGTTCCTTCGTCTCTTTGTTTTCTACAAGCTCAATTCCGATAAGCAGGCCCCTTCCGCGAACATCGCCGACATCCGGGTGGTCCTTTAGTTCGGCAAGCTCATTTAATAGCCGTTTGCCTAACTCTTTTGAACGTTCTACTAGTTTTTCATTTTCCATGATTTCGAGATTTTTCAAGGCAAGGGCGCAGGCGGCCGGATTTCCGCCAAATGTGTTGACATGGCGGAAGTGGTCATATGCGCCGCTTCCAGAGTACGCTTCATAAATTTCCCGTTTGACGGCAGTAGCGGACAGCGGGAGGTAGGCGCTCGTAATTCCTTTTGCCATTGTAATGATGTCAGGTTTGACCTCATAGTTCATAAAGC
Organism: Fictibacillus gelatini DSM 15865; assembly: GCF_000430745.1. Taxonomy (GTDB): domain Bacteria; phylum Bacillota; class Bacilli; order Bacillales; family Fictibacillaceae; genus Fictibacillus_A; species Fictibacillus_A gelatini. The sequence goes on from NZ_AUMP01000024.1 coordinate 70,449, forward strand.
CAAACTTCTCGCCCGTTCGTCCGAATCCGCAAATGACTTCATCGCAAATAAGGAGTGCGCCGTGCTTCTCGCAATATTCTTTTACCTTTTTCATGTAGCCGTCAGGAGGCATTAAGATTCCGCCGCCCGTAATGATCGGCTCCATAATGACTCCAGCGATTGTTTCGCTTAATTCCCATGTCATGACGCGGTCGATTTCAGCGGCGCTTGAGAGGGTATGAACGTCTTCTGGATTTCGGTACGTGTCAGGCGGTGCGACATGAATGAATCCCATACTGAGCGGTTCATATTTATATTTTCTTTGCGCCTGGCCGGTTGCGCTAAGCGCACCCATCGAGTTGCCGTGGTACGCGCGGTAGCGGGAAATAAACTTATAGCGTCCATGATCCCCATTTTGCTGGTGGTATTGACGGACAATTTTAAATGCGGTTTCATTCGCTTCTGAGCCGCTGTTAGAGAAGAAAATGACATAATCGCCGCCAAGCCATTCATTCAGCTTTTCAGCCAGTTTAATTGCCGGAACATGGCTCTGGGTTAATGGGAAGTAGGGCATTTCTTTAAGTTGTTCGTACGCCGCTTCAGCAAGTTCGGTTCGTCCGTAGCCGACATTGACGCACCAGAGGCCGGACATTCCATCTAAATAGCGGTTTCCGTCACTGTCGGTCACCCATGCCCCTTCTGCTTTTTGGATGACGAGATTAGCAGGATTGGGTGCGGAGCCTTTCATCGAATGCCAGAGGTACTTCGCGTCCTTTGCCAGAAGCTCTTTCGTTTGGTCAGTCGCTTGCATGATCATCAACTCCGTTCTTTTTATTCACGTATGGATAACCGGAATCGGCGATTCGCCGATTCCAATCCACAAGATTGCTAGAATAATTTTGTTAATATCTTGCAGTTAACATTTTCTTGCGTGTATAGAATTCTACTCCGTCGCGTCCATTCGTATGAAGGTCGCCATAGAACGATTTCTTATAGCCGGAGAATGGGAAGAAGGCCATTGGCGCAGGAACCCCGATATTAATGCCAAGCATGCCTGCATCTATTTCTTCACGGAATTCACGGATCGCTTTTGCGCTATCGGTATAAAGACAGGCGCCGTTCGCGAATTCGGATTGGTTTGTAATTTCAATGGCTTCTTGAAGGCTATTGGCGCGAACGATGGATAAAACAGGGGCGAAAATTTCATCTTGCCAAATTTTCATTCCCGGTTTTACGTGATCGAAAAGGGTAGGACCGACAAAGTAGCCGTTTTCGTTGTCTCCTTCACGTCTGCCGTCACGGACAAGAGTTGCCCCCTCTTTTTCACCAATGTCAATGTAATCGATCGTCCGTTTTTTATGCGCATCGCGGATAACTGGTCCAAGGAACACCTCTTCATCCATGCCATTGCCCATTTTGATTTCATCCGCTGCTTGTTTTAACCTGCTGACTAATTCATCGCCTATGTCTCCAACGGCGACGACAACAGATGCCGCCATACAGCGTTCGCCTGCAGAACCGAATGCAGCGCCGATAATATTTTTAACCGCATTGTCTAAATCGGCGTCCGGGAGAACGATGGAATGGTTTTTCGCGCCAGAAAGCGCCTGTACTCGTTTTCCGTTAGCTGCGGCAGTTTTGTAAACATACTCGGCGACCGGCTGGGACCCAACGAAAGATACGGCTGCCACATCTTTATGTTCAAGAATGCCGTTTACGACATCGTGAGCCCCATGCACTATGTTAAGGACGCCGTCAGGAAGCCCTGCTTGCTTGAAGAGTTCAGCGAGGCGATTGGCCAATAGCGGCGTGCGCTCAGACGGCTTTAAGACAAATGTATTTCCGCATGCAATCGCGAGTGGAAACATCCAGCAAGGAACCATCATCGGAAAGTTAAACGGCGTGATCCCGCCAACGACGCCGATTGGGTAGCGATACATTCCGGATTCAAGATCGGTTGCAATGTCAGGAAGTTGTGTGCCCATCATTAAAGTCGGTGCCCCTGCGGCAAATTCAACGCATTCAATCCCGCGCTGTACTTCTCCGTAAGCTTCGCCATAACTTTTTCCGTTTTCTAACGTTACAAGCTCAGCTAGTTCCTCCCAGTTTTCAACGAGGAGCTGTTGAAAGCGGAAGAGGATGCGAGCGCGTTTTGGAACGGCGACCTTTTTCCATGTTTTAAACGCTTCTTTCGCACTAGCGACGGCTTTGTCCAAATCTTCTCTTGTGGAAATGGGGACACGGGCGATCACTTCGCCTGTCGCAGGATTTGGAACTTCTTCTGACTGTTTGCCGGCCGATTCGACCCACTGTCCACCAATATAGTTTTTTAGAAGCTGTACATCTTTTGTTACAGTCATTGTAAAACCTCCCGGATTTAACGTTTAATCTCTTTGAGTTCATTATAGTCCCTGTGATAAGCGCTTTCATTAGACAAAACGTTAAAAGATTTCTGAAGATTTCGCTACGTTTTGCCTACCGATGTGGAAAGCTGCACAAATTTTGGAGTCGGTGTGTTAACGAACACAAGGCAGTTCCAGATGTACAGCCGCTCTTTGCCTGGTCCAAACCAGGTAGAGAAGTCAACTATAAAAAAACCATCGCCCATTCACATGGCAATGGTTTTGTTGGTCGTTCATTGATATTGAATTTTTTTAAGATTTTGGCGTTTCCATGCCTAATACGGCCCACTCCTCTTTTGATGGGCCGTATATTCCGGGAACGGTTAAACCCGCTTGCCGCATGAGAACCGTCATTTGCCCGCGATGATGGGTTTGATGCTGATTTAAGTAAAGTAAAAGCACTCCTTTTGGCATTTGCTGTCCAAAAAAGTTGATGGATTCAGTCAGATCATGATCCGTCCATTGAGCCTTCAGCGATTGAATAAAGGCATCAGAAACTTTTTCGTAACTTTTGGCGATAAACTCAGCCGAATGAGGGACGGGCCAGTCTTTATCGGGCGCCTCAAAGGTAAGTCCCGCCTGTGATGAAATGACTTTAATTGCAGTCACGGTGTGCCATGCGATCCGTCCCAATGTCCAATTCTCCGGAGAGACTTCTTGATCAAGCGACTCGTCAGTTAATTGGTTGAGCACTTTCTTCGTGGCTTTAGCCTCGTAGTGCCAGGATTGGAAAAAGTCGTTCAATGACCGATACATTCTTTGCCTCCTTAAATTCAGAATAATGATTATTTCGCTTGCTTACCAAAAACTCCTTTTTTTCTTGGAACTTTAAAATTGAATATTGTTGAACGTCAATGGATGCAATAAATTGGCGAACGGTGATTCCGCAAAACAAATCCTTTTCCGACAAAATCACCCCGTACAATTCTGGACAAGGATATGTCACAATAATAGTAAGCAGACGTTCACAGCAAAAGCTAGGGGTGATGAAATGAACAACATTATTTCGTTTAAAGTGCTTTCCAGTTCAATTCCACTGCCGAAGATCATAAAGTTCCATGAGATTTGCCAGCAGTATCAAGACTGTACGGTTTATGTTTACAAGAATAAGGAAACGTGCATAGTAGAAAGTATGACGAAGTTGGTTTCATTTATTTTAAACCTCCGTGGCCGTGATTTTCTTGTGATCATTGAAGGGGAAGAAGTTAAAAGCGCTTATAGGGCGATTCAATCTCTTTTAAACGAAAAAGAAGAAGCGACGATTGCGGAAGAATGCGAACTGCTGAATTAAATAAAGGATATTGAACTAGCCGGGAAAACGAATTTCCCGGCTAGTTCTTCTTTCCGACCTTCTAAAAACATGAAACCTCTTCCTGTTTTGAACGTAATATGACTATAACTTCAAACAGAAGGCTAAAATAATGTTCACGTTTTAATATTTCATGAAACAAAGGATTTTTTTTAGGAAGGGTGTATGCCAATGGATTGGCGGCAGGTCGTTCCTCTCATTCAACGCATAAAAATTGAAGCCACTGAGGACAATGGTATAGTCCGGGTCAAAGAAGCCCCTTCCGAATTGACATGCATCGGCAAGGGAACGGATGCAGCCGTATTCGTCCATGACGAATTTCCGCGATATGCGTTTAAAGTTTATGCGATTGGCAGGGAAGAAAAGCGGAAAAATGAAGAAAAAGCGTACCGGCTATTAAAGGATAGCCCATATTTCCCCCGTTTTTATGGATCGGGAAAGTCTTATATTGTCATCAGCAATGAAAAAGGGATCAATTTGTATGACTGTTTAATTCGAGGAATTGAAATTCCGAAACACGTGATTGATGAAGTAGATCGGGCGATGGAGCATGCCCGTCATGTTGGCTTGAATCCTCGCGACGTTCATTTAAAAAATATTATTCTTCAAGGTGACCACGTGAAGCTGATTGACGTCTCTGAATATGTCAACCCGGGAAATGACCGAAGATGGGAGCATTTAAAGGAAGGGTATCAATTGTACTATCCATTAATCGCTTCACGAAAAATCCCCCCATCTGTTCTTGATTTTGTGAACAACCAGTATAAAAAACAGAAGTCTCCAACTTTTTCCGTTCAAAAGTTCGGCAAGCTCCTTCTGCCGCTTCTTTCAAAATTGCTGGAGGAAAGGGCGTAGCCGGAGAATCAAAAATTTTCTTTTTTTACAATGACGGAATGGTAGCTGTTGAATAGTTTGAGTGATAAATCTTTCGTAAATTCTTGCGCTTCATGGATAAAGGCAGAGACGACCGGCAACGTATACCTTGAAGCGCGAAATGCCAGGCCGACATTTTGATACACTTGCGGGTTCAAATAGGAGGCGGAGACTTTCGGCAATGTCGCGGGGATCGCCATTTCTGGCAAAATCGTATTCCCGACGCCCTCTTGCACCATTGCTAAAATGGTCGCAATGTCCCTGACTTCAAATTGGATGTTCGGCGCACATCCCTGTGCATTAAAGATGGAGCGAAGCACCCGGTCGCATTCTTTCGGCATAATAAAAGGCTCATGGGCGATCGTTTTTAACTCAAGGGAAGCCTTTCCGTTTGCCGGATGGTTTTCAGGCAAAAAAATGACCATTTTGTCCTGGACAAGCGGGACAAAGTCGAATTCTTGCATGTTTTCCGAGACGACCGCAAGATCAATGACCGATAGCTTTAACCAGTTTCGGAGCTCTTCAAAGCTCCCTTCGTAAAGAATGACTTCAATGCCGGGAAATCGTTTCTTGAATGAGCCGATCATCCCAGGCAATAATTTTGCAGACATGCTTGATATGCCTCCGATGCGGATCGTCCCTGTTTCAAGTTCGGTGATACCGGCTGCCTCATTGATGATTTTAGTTTTGATGGCCATTAGTTCCCGAATAAGACCCGTGATTCGCTCTCCGACCTTTGTTAAGCTGACTCCCTTGCGATTCCGGTTTAATAATTTAACATTTAAGTCGGTTTCTAAAGCTGCAACGGCCTGGCTGACAGCGGACTGTGAAAGGCCGATTTGTTCTCCGGCTTTTGTAAAGCTTTTCGTTTCAACGACTGTTAAAAAAACTTCCAATTGAAATAATGTCATCGTTAGTTCTCCTGGAATTAGTTTTTCTTATGCTGTAAATTTAAAACATTAATTTTACTTATTCTAAAATGCGCCATATACTATTGTCAACGCTAAAGAAAAGGAGAGAGTCACATGGGTTTATTGCATGCCGATGGAGAAGGGATCTTGAAGGAAATCGAAACGAGCAAAACCGTGCTCATTGACTGCTGGGCGCCTTGGTGCGGTCCATGCCGAATGATCAACCCGATTCTTGAAGAGATCCATGAAGAATTAGGGGTAAAAATCGTTAAAGTAAATGCCGATGATAATGAGGACTTCATTAGCCGGCAACAAGTGCTTGGCATCCCGACGTTGCTACTTTTTAAAGATGGTCAGCTTGTTGACCGGATAACGGGATTCAGGCCAAAAGAGCAAATCATTGAATTTTTGAAGTCACACGAAGTTGTTGAGGTGTAAAGCATATGACCAGCTCTGGCGAAAGAGCTGGTTTTTTTATATGAAGTTTTTTAATTGCTATTCGCTTCCGAATGTGTACTTTCAACATAACGGCCATCCCGTTTGAATAGGATGATAACAATAAGAATCATCCTTCGGGTGAATTAAAGGAGAACGGTATGACTGCTCACATGCTTCCTCAATTAACACCCGCTCAAATGCTGTCGGTTATCGAAAAAGGGCTTCCAAAATCGCGAATTCCAAAACGCATCACCGTTGTTGGCGCGGGAATGTCAGGGCTTGTTGCGGCTTCTCTATTAAAAGGAGCGGGACACAGTGTCACGATTCTGGAAGCTTCAGAAAGAGTGGGCGGGCGCGTTTACACCATTCGCTCGCCTTTTAGCAGTGGGCTATATTTTAACGCAGGGGCCATGCGGATTCCCGACAGCCATTATTTGACCTTAGCCTATATTAAAAAATTTGGATTGCCCGTCAATGAATTTATTAATCGAACGCCAGTGGATTTGATTTACGTCAATGGTATAAAAACGAGACTCGATCATTATGAAAAAAATCCGGGCATATTAAACTTTCCCATTTTCCCAAATGAAATGGGAAAATCATCAGAAGAACTTTTGCTTTTAGCCATCAAGCCAATTCTTGATTTTATACGTAAAGATCCTCATAAAAATTGGCTTTTAGTCCAAAAAGAATTTGGCACCTATTCGTTAGGTTCATTTTTGAGCACCTATCATTATCAATATGGAACGACGTTTTCAGATGGGGCAATCGATATGATCGGTGTCCTTCTTGATCTGGAAGCTTATATGGGAATGTCCTTTCTTGAAGTATTGAGAGAAATGCCGTTATTTGCATATAAAAGCAAGTTTTATGAACTTACAGACGGGATGGATCGGCTGCCGCACGCGTTTCTCCCGCAATTAAAAGAGGATATTCGATTCAGGCAATGGATGACGAAAATCGTTCAAGACCAGACGAGTGTAACCATTTATACGAACGATCAGAAAACGTCACAGAATTTCACAATCACAAGTGATCTTGCCATTGTCACCATCCCTTTTTCTCTAATGAGATTTGTACAAATTCAGCCATACCAATCTTTTTCCTATTTTAAGAGAAAAGCGATTCGTGAACTGAATTATATGGCATCGACAAAGATCGGGCTTCAATTTAAAAGCAGGTTTTGGGAAAAGTACGGTCAATATGGCGGAAAGTCGATAACGGATTTGCCCATTCGGTTTTCCTATTATCCAAGCGTCGGGATCGGCTCAAGCGGGCCCGCCATTGTGATTGCCAGTTATACATGGGCGGATGAAGCGTTAACTTGGGAAGGATTATCAAACGATGAACGCGTTCGGCATGCCCTTCAAAACATGGCTCAGTTATTTGGGGATCAAGTCTATAAAGAGTTTGAAACAGGGACTTCGTTCAGCTGGACGGGAAATCCATATTCTTGCGGTGGGTTTACCGCTTTTGAACCGGGGCAGGAAACAGAGCTTTACCCTTATATTGCCTTGCCGGAAGGAAGAGTGCATTTTGCCGGAGAACATACAACTTTAACGCATGCCTGGATCCAGGGGGCAATTGAGTCCGGAATTCGCGTTGCTTATGAAGTCAATGATTTGCCGAGAGCTTTTTGAAAGTTTAAAGACGGGCCTTTAGTGTGTGCCCGTCTTTTTCTTTTAAACCGTTTAATTTTCATTCACAATTGCTTTAAATTCATCATCATCGTTAATTCTTGGATGGGGGGTATCGGTTTCAATTTCGCGAATCGTAGGTCGTTCAATTTCAATACTTGTTTTCTTGTCTTTTTTCATTGGTCAAACCTCCTTCAACTATTACAAATTCCTTTTCTGCCAGACCTATTCTATTGCAAAAATATTTACAATCCGTTCAACTATTCCTATAATTAAACTTATCGCTAGACGTCTGACTTCTTAAAGCAATGCAAGGATTTTTTCAACTGAAAAATGCCCATACTTTAAAACAAAGAATTGGAATGGAGGAAATATAGTGAAGAAGATCGCTGTTTTGACAAGCGGGGGTGACGCTCCGGGAATGAATGCTGCCATTCGCGCAGTCGTTCGAAGAGGCATTTTTAAAGGGCTTGATGTGTATGGCGTAAAGAATGGTTACGATGGATTGATGGCAGGCAATTTTGTTCATATGGATCTTGGCAGCGTAGGGGATATTATTCATCGCGGAGGAACGATTTTACGAAGCGCACGGAGTGAGAAGTTTAAGACAGAAGAAGGCCAAGAGCGTGCACTAGAAAAGCTGAAAGAAAAGGAGATTGACGGGCTCGTTGTCATCGGAGGAGACGGTTCCTTTAAAGGAGCGGAAAAATTAACCGCGAAAGGCTTTCCGACGATCGGCATTCCAGGAACGATTGACAATGATATTGCGGGTACGGACTACACCATAGGCTTTGATACCGCTGTTAACACGGCTGTCGATGCGATTGACAAAATTCGCGATACCGCTTTTTCTCATGAACGGACTTCGATCATTGAGGTGATGGGACGTGAGGCGGGAGACATCGCTTTATGGGCCGGTTTATGCGGCGGCGCTGAATCGATCATCATCCCGGAATCACCCTATAACATTGATGATATTGTTGACCGAATCGAGCAAGGACACCAGCGGGGGAAAATGCACAGCATTATCGTCGTAGCCGAAGGGGTATGTAAAGCCGAGGATATTAGCCAATTAATTAAAACGAAAACCGGTCTTGAAACAAGAGTAATCGTGCTTGGTTATCTTCAGCGCGGAGGCTCTCCCACTGCGCACGACCGCATGATGGGCAGCCAGATGGGGGCAAAAGCCGTTGATTTATTAGTAGAAGGAGAAAAAGGGGTAATGGTCGGTTGGAAAAAGGGCCAATTGATTCATTTACCTTTCGCTGAAGCGGCAAAGGACAAGCACCGGGTTGATATGTCCGTTTATCATCTGGCAAGAAGTCTATCGATATAGGAAGAGTAAAAATGCCAGGCATTATGTAGATCAAGAAAACCAATCTTTGAAATTTAGTTCAATAGCTTTTTTATAAACTTTATGGGACGTAATTTGTCTATCTGGGACATTTAATGTCCTTGTCGCCAAATAGACAATACTGACCGTTTCAATTTATAGGAGGAGAATCATATGGCTTTAGTCTCAATGAAAGAAATGTTAAATAAAGCGTTAAAAGAAGGGTATGCGGTAGGGCAGTTCAACATTAATAACCTGGAATGGACTCAGGCCATTTTAGCAGCGGCCGAGGAAGAGAAATCGCCGGTAATCCTCGGCGTTTCTGAAGGTGCGGCTCGTTATATGGGCGGCTTTAAAGTCGTGACTGCCATGACTGCAGCACTTATCGAAGAAATGAAAGTGACAGTGCCTGTAGCGATTCATTTAGACCACGGCTCCAGTTTTGAAAAATGCCAGGCTGCGATTGATGCTGGCTTTACATCTGTCATGATCGACGCTTCCCATCACCCATTTGAAGAAAATGTGGCCATTACAAAGCGGGTCGTTGAATATGCCCATGAACGCGGCGTTTCGGTTGAAGCAGAGCTCGGAACGGTAGGCGGACAGGAAGATGATGTAGTTGCGGATGGGGTGATCTACGCGGATCCGAATGAGTGTGAAGAGCTTGTGAAGCGCACTGGAATTGATTGTCTTGCGCCTGCATTAGGCTCTGTCCACGGGCCATATAAAGGCGAACCGAAACTGGGCTTTAAAGAAATGGAACAAATTTGCCATACAACCGGCTTGCCGCTTGTATTACATGGCGGTACAGGCATTCCGACCGATCAAATTCAAAAGTCGATCCGATTAGGAACGGCAAAAATCAATGTCAACACGGAAAACCAGATTGCCTTTACGAAAGTCGTGCGTGAAGTATTAAGCGCTGACTCCGGCGTATATGATCCACGCAAATTTATCGGGCCAGGACGGGATGCGATTAAAGCGACTGTGATTGGCAAGATGCGCGAATTCGGTTCTTCTGGCAAAGCGTAAACCACTCTTTTCATAAACATTTAAAATTATCGAAAAAATGTATTGACAGGAGAACATTAAACTCATAGAATATAACTAATTAATTGCTACTAGAAAGGCAGCCCCTTTCAGTAACAGCAATGCAGACGCTTGAATTTAAAATAACAATAACTGTAAAGTCTATCGGACTTCCGCCAAGAAGCCGTTAGTAGACTATAGCCAGTTATATCATTTCCATTGGAATGGTATGGCTGGCTATTTTTTATTCCCTTTAAAGCGTTTGTGTGTTGCTGATTAAAGATTTAAGGAGGAAGGAACAATGAGTATGGTTCAAGAGAAAGTGAAGTCATTTGTAGGAAAGTATGAAACATTTAAGGTAAAGGAACATCCGCATCATCATCGCCTTTATCACATTGAACTTAAATCCGAAGCGCTCGATTTGTTTTTAGCCGGAAATGAAGAAGTGAATAGCCAGCAACTTGAATATGTCCCTTATATGCGCTTGATTTTAGCAAAGCGTTTAGAAACGATTCTTGGAGAAACATTTGCAAAAACCATCCGGGAAATCTTGCATGACCGCAATTCCGGCGGATTCACGATCGGGATGCAAAACCAAACGACAGAGGTCGAGGATTATATTAAATTTTCAACCGCATTGACACATCTTGTCGGCGGAGTGAATTTCGATGCGATGAGCGGCACGTATTATGCCAGGTTCTCCGTTAAGGATACGGACGATAGCGATTCGTATTTGCGCCAGGCTTATCGGCTATTTACGCTCCATACCGATGGGACATTTGTAGATGAACCGACTGATTGGCTTCTTATGATGAAGTTTGCGGAAGAAAATGCGGTTGGCGGAGAGTCCCGCCTGCTTCATCTCGACGATTGGGAAGAACTGGAGAAATTTTCTAACCATCCGCTGGCAACAACCCGAATCGAATACAAAGCGCCGGCAAGTAAAAATGTAACACAAACCGTTTACAATCAAACCTTTTATGAGCAAAACGGAAAGCCTTGCATTTGTTTCATAGACCAATTTGCTTACCCGCAAACATTGGAACAAGCGAGTTACTTAAAAGAACTTTCCGATTCAATGGAAAACAGTCCGGCGACAATTGCCCTGCCGCTTCCGGTTGGAGATTTGGTGATGATCAACAATACGTTCTGGCTGCACGGAAGAGCGCCGTTTGAAAAGAATCCAAAACTTTATCGTGAATTGCTCAGACAAAGAGGCTATTTTGCAAAGGTGTGAGCGGGGCGGGAAGGACATCTATTTAATGCAAAAACGCATTGTGACCGTTTGAATCTGTTTATAAAGAGATAAACGAACTTAAGCCTTTTATATTCACAAATGCCAGGAACCCAGCCACCTATTCGTGAATGGGTTCTTGCAGCAATTGTTCCTTCATCTGCTCCGCTTTTTTCAGGCGGTTTAAAAAGGATTGCTCAATGACACGCAGCTTTTCTATTTTTTCTTGCGTTCCATTGATAATTTCTTGAAGCAGTTCTGTTGCTTCGTCTAAAATCTCTAGCTTTTCATCTGTCAGACCTGTTTTCTTATACGTACTTTCTAGCTCTTCTAAAGAAGCTTCCATCACTAATACCCGGTGAATCCCGTCAAGAGAAAGGCCAAGATTTTCTTTGATCCGTAAAATATGCTTTAACTGGCGAAGAACATGTTCATCATAGATTCGATGTCCTCCCGCTGTTCGCCTGGAGGGAGAGATTAAGCCAATCTCCTCATAATATCGCAAAGTTCTTGCGGTAATGCCGAGCATTTTTTTGACATCATCAACAGAATAAAATGTTTCACTCATTTCCAGCACTCCTCCTCTATATTGAGAAGTTGGTTACGCAGCGGGAAGTATGGCCCCCGCTATGTAGCCTGATACTACTTTTCTTCCATTGTAACAAAATTTTTAACGACAGAGCGGACGACGTCTCCGCGGCTAATGATGCCAACAAGCAGTTGATCGCGAACGACAGGCACTTTTTTAATGTTCCGTTTTGCAAGCACATTCGCCACATGAACGAGACTATCTTCTTCCTTTACGGTTACCGTCTTTTTGACTCCGACATCTAACACATTTTTTTTGAAAACGTGAAGCGAATTGCGCTTAAATTCGTCTTTTTCTTCGCCCGTGGGCGTTTCATCGTCCAGTCTTTTCGGGTCGATCGCGTAATAATAGGCATAAAGAGAAATCCAGGAAGAAAAGCTTTTGTCGACATGTTTACCGAGAAAGCGCATAATGTCTCCATCACTGATGTATCCAACAAGATGATAGTTATCATCCACGATCGGCATTCCGCTAATCCGAAATTTTGCGAATTTCTCCAAAACCGTTTGCACATTATCATCTTTGTTTACAGTATAGACATTCTGAATCATAATATCTTTCACTCGCAACATCTCTTCCACCTCCGAAAATGATCGAAAAAGTTACGTTAACGTTAACTGTTAGTTATAGTATACTACAAAGTTTGAGAGCTAAACCAAAAAAATAGGTTTTACAGGAAAAAAACTGTACATTTGGACATACTATATACAAAAAGATTCGGATGGTGGATGAATTGGAGAAAATAAATAAACGGTTAAATCTCTGTTGGGAGGGATTGACGTTAAAACATGTATCTCATCCAGAAATCATGATGATGTAAAATATCTTGTGTAAGTCAAAGAAGGCCTTCTCAAAATAAAAAAAGTAGGGTACTCTCGGAATTGTCGAAGATTCCAGAACGAGAGGAGACCCTACTATGAATTTTAGTATAACCGATATTCTGTCACAAAATCAATTGGATCAAATGGTAAAGGATTTTTTGAAAGAGAAGATTGAATTCCTGCTTCAGGAGGAGATCAAGAATTTCATCAAAGTAGAAAACCCGGATCAAAAGCTGCAGCGTAACGGCTATTACCCACGGGGCTTAGACACGAAGTACGGACGAATAGAAGAACTCAGTATCCCCAGGGATCGGCAGGGGC
>NZ_AUMP01000025.1 GCF_000430745.1 Fictibacillus gelatini DSM 15865
ATCAGGAGAACACCTTGAACAGGTAAAGTTCCAAGAAAGCGACTATTTCAAAGAAAAATCCAAAGAACGCTACAAAATTGAAGCAAAAAATAGTGAATTAAAAAACAGACACGGGTATAAAAACGCAAAATCCTCGGGTCTTTTTGGCATGGAAATACAAAGTGCCACGACCATATTTACCGTAAATCTTAAGAGGATAATAAAACTAATGAACCCATAAAACAGAAAAACAGCCCGCAAAAAAGAATAAAAAAGCCGACTTTTTTACATTAAAATTAGTAAAAAAATCGGCTTTTTTTCTTATGTAAAGAATGAATTAAAAAAACACCTTAGTTTTTCAGCGGCCTCGCCTTTTGCCATAGTGTTGTCCTCCAGCTCCTTGAGATTCATAATAGGTACTTTCGATAATTACCGCGAATACTCCTTCATGCTAACCTAAAATGAAAAATTCTTCTGATAGACGAATTAACGAAAAAAGAAGCTGCCCTCGCTTTGATCTCAAGTATACTTAAGATAGTATCTAATAAGGAGGACTCTGATATATGGAAATCATCCAATTGGATTTGAAATTCAACTACAATGACATGGAGATGGTTATACATCCTTCGGTAATTAAAGATGAAAAGGAGATTATTTTGGTTGATTGCGGGTATCCCAATATGCTCCCAATTTTGGAAAAAGAACTTGAAAATAAAGGAGTTTCACCTGAATCCGTAACGAAGGTGCTTATCACTCATCATGACGATGACCATATGGGCGCATTATATGAATTTAAGAAAAAATACCCCGGCATTAAAGTCTTAGCAAGCGATATCGAAAAAGACTACATTTCCGGAAAAAAGAAATCCCTGCGCTTGATCCAGGCTGAAGAAATGTTGAATCATTTGCCCGAAGAAGAGAAAGATTTCGGATTGGCATTTATTGAGAACTTAAAAAAAATAAAACACGTACCGGTTGATATTGCCGTCAAAGACGGCGATCATTTCGAATGGGCTGGAGGGTGTAAAATTCTATCAACTCCCGGCCATACCCCGGGCCATATATCCATCTATAATGAAAAATTGGATACAGTCATCACCGGCGATGCCGCGGTAGTTGAAAATGAAAAATTGAGCGTAGCCAATCCCCAATTTGCGCTAAACCTTACAGATGCAACAAAGTCTTTAGAAAAACTGGTTAACCTCAATGCCAGAAACTATTTTTGTTACCATGGCGGGACATATATAAATGAAAAACAAAAAGAGTAGCATGATTCATTTAATCCTGATGTCTAGCCGCTGCCGCCACAATAAAGTTAGAACGCCCGTTTGACCTTATTTCAAACAGGCGTTCTTTAGTTTAGTTCCATATAATCAAACTTCATTGTCAATGCTTTAGATCTATTCTCAATCTAGAACCCAATGCCGGATGGCCTTGGCCACGCCGTCTTCTTCATTTGTCCCGGTAATCCAATCTGCCGCTTCTTTCACCATATCCTGCGCGTTGCCCATCGCGACACCAAGGCCCGCTTCGGTGATCATCGCAATATCATTCAGGCTGTCCCCCATGGCGATCACTTCATCCATTGTGATCCCCAGCTCCTTACAGACTCTCTTCAACCCCCTCGCCTTATTGATCCCGAACGCATTCAATTCAATATTCGTCAGGCTGGAGTTGCTGATTTCAAGCGCGTCATTTTTTCTGAGTTCCCCTAAAATCGTTTCTCGTATTTCATCATCCACGACGTTAAACCCGAATTTCAGCCATTCAAGATCCGCGCAATTTTCCGGAAACTCATCACGCCAAACGTTATCTGTTGAAACCGCCCAAAACTTGGTTTGATGTGTTTTTGACAGTTCCAGCATGGCCTGTATATGATCAAATTCAATCACATTTCTCTCGATCAAATTTCCATTGTTATCCCATATTTCGCTTCCATTGACAGTGACAAGATAGGAAGAAAGCTTAAGGGATTGGGCATAATCCCGGCATGTCGTTAACGTTCTTCCCGTGCTCAGGACAACGTGCACTCCTCTTTCCTGCGCCTCTGCGATCGCCTTCCTGTTTCCTTCCGATACCTCCGAATGATCATTCAGCAATGTTCCATCCATATCAAGCGCAATCAATTTGAATCTGTTTTTATTGTCTCCCACTCCAAACACCCTCTCCTCTTTTTACTATTAGAGTAGCACATGTGAAAAGCGATCAGCATTCAGAAATACTTTATTTTTCCTTAAAAAAATAAATAATCGATTAGGGAGAGCAATTTCTTAATCTCGCGTGTTTATCTATTTATTCGAGATCGGTATCTTTCATTTTCGGTGTGTTATCTTTCAATTCGGGCTCGTTATCAATCAATTGTGCCAAGCAATTTCTTAATCCTGCGTTTATCGATTCATTCGAGATCGTTATCTTTCATTTTCGATGTGTTATCTTTCAATTCGGGCTCGTTATCAATCAATTGTGCCGAGCAATTTCTTAATCCTGCGTTTATCGATTCATTCGAGATCGTTATCTTTCATTTTCGATGCGTTATCTTTCAATTCGGACTCATTATCTATCAATAGTGCCGAGCAATTTCTTAATCCTGCATTTATCCATTCATTCGGGAGCCGTATCTTTCAATTTCGGTGTGTTATCTTTCAATTCAGACTCGTTATCAATTAATTAAGCGGAGCAATCACTTAATCCTGCATTTATCCATTCATTCGAGCTCGTTATCTTTCAATTTCGGTGCGTTATCTTTCAATTCGGGCTCATTATCTATCAATAGTGTCGAGCAATCACTTAATTTTGCATTTATCAATTCATTAGGGATCGGTATCTTTCAATTTCGGTGCGTTATCTTTCAATTCAGGAGCGTTTTCAATCAATTGTGCCAAGCAATCACTCAACCCTGCATTTATCGATTCATTCGGGAGCCGTATCTTTCAATTTCGGTGTGTTATCTTTCAATTCAGACTCGTTATCAATCAATAGTGCCGAGCAATCACTTAATCCTGCATTTATCGATTTATTCAAGATCGTTATCTTTCAATTCGGACTCATTATCTATCAATAGTGCCGAGCAATCACTTAATCTTGCATTTATCAATTCATTAGGGATCGGTATCTTTCATTTTCGGTGCGTTATCTTTCAATTCGGTATGCCAGGGCCCTGCAAAATAGCCGCATAAAAAAGCAGAAAGCCGGTCGCCGACTTCCTGTTTGCCTTATTTCCCTGCTATAATTTGAGCGATTCGCTCTATCGCCGTTTGCACCATTTCATTTGTCACTTCCCGATGGGTGACAAAACGAATGATTCCATCATCAAATGGTCCTGCCAAAATGCCAGCTTCCTTTAATTTTGTTAAAAATTGTTCGTTTGATAGTCCAGTTTCCCTTATATCGCAAAGAATGATATTCGTTTCAACGCCGTCGACATCGATCGTAATACCGGGAATAGCGGATAATCCTTCCGCAAACTGACGGGCATTCGCGTGGTCCTCTGCCAGCCGATCGACCATTTTTTCCAGAGCGACAATTCCCGGAGCCGCTAGTACACCGACCTGGCGCAATCCGCCTCCGAGACGCTTTCTCCATTTGCGCGCTTTTTGAATGAATGATTTGCTTCCAGCCAAAATGGATCCGACGGGTGCTGACAACCCTTTCGATAAACAAATTTGCACGGTGTCGGTATACTTCGAAAACTCTTTAACTGGTATACCCGAAGCTACTGCGGCATTAAACAGCCTTGCCCCATCAAGATGGACCGGAACATCTTTTTCTCGGGCAATCTCGTATATCTCTTTCATTGTCTGGATCGGAATAATTTTACCGCCCGCTTTATTATGCGTATTTTCCAAACAAATCAACCCTGTTTCGGGATGATGGATATCCTCGCCGCGGATCGCTTTTTTCACTTCAGATGGGTCCATCGCTCCTCTTGTCCCTTGTATTGGTCTTGTTTGAACGCCGGCAAGAGCTGACGCGGCCCCCGCCTCATATAAAAAAATATGGGATTCTGCTTCAAGAATCACTTCATCCCCCGGCTGGCAATGAGTCAAAATGGCAACTTGATTCCCCTGGGTGCCACTTGTGACAAATAGCGCATCTTCTTTCCCGAGAATCTCGGCTGCAAGTTTCTCCAATCGGTTAACGGTCGGGTCTTCCCCATACACGTCATCTCCAACTTCGGCATTCATCATCGCTTCTCTCATTTCTTTAGTCGGCTTCGTTACCGTATCGCTTCGAAAGTCCATGTCTCCTTCTCCCCAATGCGTTTTTTAATCATTATACACCGGATGTAGTTCAACCATCAGTAACGACGTTTGCATCTAATATGAACCGATCATTTGTATATATGCTCATTATTTTATATAGTTAACCAAATGGTAGTTTAAGTCATAAATAAGGTGGAAACTGAACATGAAAATCTCAAACCAAAAAATTACGACGTTTTTAACGTTTACGGGACAAGCTGAGGAAGCGATGAATTACTACACTTCCTCGTTTGATCGTTCAGAAATCGTCAGCATTACCCGCTATGGAGAGGAGGTGCCGGGCAAAGAGGGAACTGTAATGCAGGCCGTTTTTTCACTGAATGGACAAACGTTTATGTGCATTGATTCCCCTATTGAACATGAATGGACATTCACTCCTGCCGTTTCCTTATTTGTCACTTGCGAAACGGAAGAAGAGATTGATCGATTGTTTGAGGAGTTATCTAAAGATGGTGCAGTTCTCATGCCACTCGCCGAATACCCATTCAGCAAAAAGTTTGGCTGGGTCAATGATAAGTTTGGCGTTTCGTGGCAATTGAGCCTGGAAAAATAACGACTTGAAAAAGAAGCAACGGCATTTGCACCGTTGCTTCTATTTATGGAGTGAATTAATGAATATCCTTCTTCTTAAACCGGCCTCCGCGGACTTCCGCGATGTCGGCTACGGCAAGAAACGCGGATGGGTCAATTTCTTCGACGATCGTTTTCAGCTTTGCTTCTTCAAGGCGGGTAATGACGCAAAAGACAACCTTTTTATCATCCCCCGTATATGCGCCTTCTCCTTGTAAATAAGTTACGCCGCGCCCAAGACGGGCCATAATAACGTCTCCAATTTCGCGATGTTTGTCGCTGATGATCCATGCCGATTTTGATTCATCAAGCCCCTGGACAACGACATCGATGGTTTTATAGGCGATTACGTACGCTAAAATGGAGTACATTGCCCGATCCCAGCTGAATACAAAGCCAGCAGCGCCTAAAATGAACACGTTGAAGAACATAATGATTTCTCCAACCGAAAAAGGAACGTTTTTATTAATAAGAATGGCAAGTATCTCAGTGCCATCCAGTGCCCCTCCAAAGCGGATGACAAGCCCTACGCCTATGCCAAGTACCATCCCGCCAAAGATAGTGGCAAGCAAAATATCATCCGTAAATGCGGGAATCGGATGAAATAATGATGTAAAAAAAGATTAAACGATAATTCCAAAAAGGGTGGATATCGCGAAGGTTTTCCCAATTTGCTTTCGTCCGAGGAAGAAAAATGGAAGGTTGAGCAAGAAAATAAATAATCCCAGCGGCAAGCCCGACAGATGGGAAAGCATAATTGAAATGCCGGTGATCCCTCCGTCGATGACGCTGTTCGGCACGAGAAAGATTTCAAGTCCGGTTGCCATGAAAAGGGCGCCTAAAATAATGGCAATGGCCCGTTTTGCGATTTGAAGCTTAGGCAATCGTTGATGCTGCAGCTGTGATTTTACTAGTTCCATAGGATCCCTCT
Organism: Fictibacillus gelatini DSM 15865; assembly: GCF_000430745.1. Classification (GTDB taxonomy): domain Bacteria; phylum Bacillota; class Bacilli; order Bacillales; family Fictibacillaceae; genus Fictibacillus_A; species Fictibacillus_A gelatini. The sequence goes on from NZ_AUMP01000025.1 coordinate 5,743, forward strand.
CTTCTATAAATGTTTTCTCGAAACAGAGGGAATGTTGTCGTTTAAAGGTGCTTTCTGCCAACTCAGATTCTGTTCTATTTCAATCTGCTTCATTCATCATGTGTCCCCGCACTTATGACCGACGCAAACGAGAATGTTCCTATTTTAGAATTCCTTTATTTAGATCTATTCTCTAGGAAGTCCTAAAATAGAAAATTCTGCAACTGTAAAAGGACTTCTTTTCTGAAATCCCCGGAACCTTTTGGCAAAGCGCCTCTTCCCTCGTCTCTCTATTATATATACGGTTTAAAGCGTAAAAGGTTTCATTTTTTTCAATGGTTACAAAAAAGAATCTACTTTGAGCGATTGCCTTGAAACAAGAGATTGATAACTTGAATACAATATAAGAGATTGCTAGAATCGAGGTGATCTTTTAGTGGATAACATAAATGAACATATCATCACAAGGCACTTGAAGGAAGTTGTCATTGTTCCAGAGCATGTAGAACGAACGGAATCCGCAGAGTTCCGAAAATCAAAGAAAAGGCTGAAAGAAGACGGTCATTATAGATGCTGGATGTGTGGATCGCAAGAGAATCTGCATGTGCATCACGTCGGCCTTGAATGGAGCCTCGCCAACATCGGAGACTTCGCAAAACTGAAAGAATTTCTTGAAATGTTTGACGTTTATGGGTATGGCCGTTTGCTCAAAAACCAGCCGATAACGTCTGTAGATGATATACGAAATATGATGGTTCTTTGCCAGGAGCACCATACCGGCGTTAATCACGAAAACGGCGGAAGCGGAACTGGCATTCACGAGATTACTTTTCCCATCTGGTTGATTCAGAAGCTGGCTAAAGATGGCGTGCATGCCGTTCCGCAAGCTGGCGAAACCTTGCAGGAAGCTGAAAAGACGGTAAAAGAACACGGGTCAGACTAAATCAGGTCGTTAGAAACGGCTCTTTTTTTGCCTTTACTTGCCGCTGATTTTTCATAGAGCTGGGCGTAATAAAAACCCGAAAATTCAGGGCATCGTTTTTTCGGGTTCTTTATAAAAATTTTGGGGGAATGTCCTGACATTAATTTCTTTTGGCACGGGTTGAAACGCCCGGAACTTTACGCGGCTCGTAATTAATGACATCCGAAGAATAAAGCATAACAACCATGCTGCCTCCGTATTTTTTTGCCCGGATTAAAATCGGCTGGTTGTATTTGTTTTGAAAGCGAAAATCAGGCCCGTACCAGCTTACTGTAGCATCTCGGCCAGGCGGAACATATGGGACGCTCCTGCTATGGGAAAAGCGTTCAACAATTCGCAGACCCGCACGGTCAACAGCATTAAACAACGTTGATGACACCTGGCAAATTCCTCCGCCAATTCCTTCTGACAGCTCTCCTTTTACGATGACGGGGGCGCGCTTATATCCCTTTTCCGCGGTTCTTATTCCAACCACCTGATTAAAGGAAAACGTTTCGTTCGGAAACACGACATAATTGTTAATAGCTTGAGCCGCGAGGGAAATGTTGTGTGCGCGGCTTTGATTACGAGCGTTAAAATAGGTCACGTATTGGCCGATCTGTTTGACGCGAATATGTGCCAGCAGCTCGCTATCCACACGGGGATAAACATTCATCTCCGGAATTTCGATTTTAGAAGGTCCCTTGCCAAAAAAGTAAGCATAAAATTGCTCTTTAAATGAAACCCGATCAAGCCTGTGCCCTGTCTTGCCCTGGATAATAGTTCCTTGATCATTTATCCTCGCATTGACTGGCGCTTCATATGTTTTCTGATCAAGCTGGTTAATAAATTGATTGTATTTTTCCGCATTCATTATCGGTGTGCCGGGAAGTGGCATCGTGAAATCCGTCCGATGAACGACCGCAATCGTCTTGCCATGTTGGGTTAATGTTAAACTGTCAGAATGATTAAGGGGTTGGATAAGTAAAAGAAGTCCAGTAATCCATGAAAGTTTCATGATGTATACCTCCAACCTTAGTATGAACATGCCCCGCTTTTTTATGACCGCTTCTTCACTTTGCCCGGGCAACTTGAAAAGACGCCTTTCCAACTGGATGGAAAAAGCGTCATTCCAGGATTTACTGAATATCCTCATTAAGGTCATTGGAATGAATTGAGGCTGGGCAAATTCAATCCCGGGATGAATGAGGCTTTAAAATCCGGGGTATGTTTGATCGAAAAATTGTAAGTTTCTTTTGAAAAGTGAAGCTCGTTTGAGTCTAATCGTGATCCTTCTATTTTCCCAGCTGCCTCGTGGATATATTCCTTATCAGGTGTGCCGAATGTCACTTTCATTTGAGGGGGCAACGCTTTCATAGCAATAGGAATCCAGGGCCTCTGTTTGGAAACAACGACAGCGTGGGCCGTTCCGCTTATGACGAAGTTAAAAAGGTCCGTTTCCTTTTCTGTTTTCATTCCGAGTCCGCTTTTTAGCCAATCGCGAAAAGCGGGAACGAAATCGACCGGAAAACCGATTTCCCTTAGATATAGTGTTTTAAGGCTACCGGAAGCAGTCAATGCATGCTCTGAAACGTATTGATGTGAAATGATTTCGAGAAGATTTCCATCTCCATCGCGAAAGTACATATTCTTCCTGCCATCGGTTTCGTCAATATATTGGCCGTGTTCTTGCCTTAATACCAATAGGCCTGATTCCAGCACAAAAGACGCTACCTTATCAAACAGAGAATATGGAACTTGAAAGGCTAAGTGTGCAGGAGCAATCGGTTCATATCTTTCTTTAAAACTTAACGTCGTAAATGGGGTGATCTGGAACCGGATAAAATCCGCCGTTTCATAGATAATAGGCAACTTCAGACGATTCAAGTAACATTGCTTCACTCCCTGTATGGACACTGTGTTTAATTCCAGATCTGCAAAATGGGTAATCATTTCATCACCTCAATCATTTTTCTAAAGTCTTTACTCAAGACGTGTATCCATTTCTTTTGAACGTTTTCAGCATTGGCATTCTTATAACGTAACTTTTTTCCCTTTATCGGATGATTGGCGAACGGCATCCAGGATGGCCTGGGTTTTATGGCCGTCGGAAAAAGTAGGCAAATCAGGATCTATTCTATTGCTCACAATCGCTTCATATAGTTTGTCAAGAAATGGCTTAAAGGCGGGATAATAACGTGAAGCCGTGTATGGCATATCTTTCGGTGCTTGAATGTCTTCTATATCAATGTTCTCTAAAGACTGGTTCTCAAACCCTAGCTGAACAATTTGATCATCATTTAAAACAACCGTGCCTTTAGATCCATAGATTTTCAAAACCGACCCGAATCCATGGTTGGCGGCACTCATCAATTGCATTTTAAACGTTGTCCCACTCTTGAACTTTCCACTAATAAAGAAGGAATCGTCTGCATCCCGATATTCTGTAATTCCATGTTCATCTGTAAATTCAGGAATATGTACGTTTAACTGCGCAATCAAAGTTGATACCTCCTCGTCCATCCACCAGAGGATAGAATCTATCATATGTGATCCCATCGCGCCTAACATGCCGCCAAAATTTTTTTGTTGGCCAGCCCATCCTATGTTTTCAGTCGTTAGTGCGTGATAACCCGGAAAACTAATATCGTAATCAATGTGGAGGACTTTACCGATTTGCTCTTCGCTCAATATTTTTTTTACAATTTGTCTGGCTGAAAGAAATCGCCATTCAAAATTGACAAAACCTGAACGTGACGATTTCTCTTGAGCGCGCATCATCTTTTTTGTTTCATCTAGATTAAGAGCCATAGGCTTTTCACATAAAACATGGGCTCCGTATGAAAAAGACGTGACCGCCATTTCACAATGCAAAGAAGGAATGGCTGCGATTGAAACCAGATCCAATTGTTCTTTTTCAAGCATTTCTTTCCAGTCGATATAAATATTTTCTATCCCTGTTTGTTTTTGGACTTTCCCAATGTTTCCCCTTGCCACACTACATACGGAGATCACGTCAAACCCCGGATGAGATTGCATGATCGGAGCATGCACATCGGCACCAAATCCTGTGCCGATGATTCCAACACGTAATGGCTTCATTTAATTTCCTCCCACTGAGCTAATTGCAAACCATTTTATCCAATATTCAGTCTATTACGAGTATAACTTTTTTATAAACTGATTGCCAAATAAAGAGAAACGGATATCGTATGGTTTTTCTACTCAGACAGGAAAAGGATTTTTTAATATCTATCACGAATCCAAGAAAATAAATACAAAAAAGGAAACCGTGCAGGATATTCGGAAAATAGCGTACCGTTTTGATATCAGTTTTAAGTACACTTCGTTAGATCAGTGAAGAATGAAAAACCGCAAAAAAAGTCAAGAACAACACCTCTTTCGCCGTTATACTTTGAATCAAAGCTAAGGGAGCCGGGTGAACACATGAAGTATTATGAAGGCATTCAGAAAGTGATCGATTATATCGAGGAAAATTTGAAGAATGAAATTTCGCTGGAGGACATCGCGAAGATTGCAGGCTATTCGATGTACCATTTCCATCGCATTTTCCAGTCGTATGTGAAGGAATCGGTATCTGAATACATTCGAAGAAGACGATTGACAAAGGCGGCATACGATATCCTTCATACGAAAGAAAAACTTGTCGATATCGCGATTGAATACCAGTTTGAAACTCATGAATCATTTACTAGAGCTTTCAAAAAAATGTTTCATGTAACGCCAGGATCATTCCGACAAAACAACGAGAGATTACTTATAAGAGAAAAACAGCGAATCACTGAGCAAAAGCTACACTATCTAAATGGAGGGATGGCAATGGAGCCAAAAATTGTTGTGAAAGATCAATTTACAGTGGTTGGTATAGCCTGTTCAACAACGTTGACCGAGAGCAAAGTTCCGGCCCTCTGGGAAGAGTTTCTTTTAAGAGTAGGAGAAATAAAAAACAGAATTTCACCCGATTTAATGATGGGAGTAAGTGAATTTGCCACGAATCACGTTCATGAAGATTTTTCATACATGGCATGCGTTCCTGTAAGCAGCGTCTATGATCTGCCAGCAGGAATGGTATGCAAGACCATCCCTAAAAGGGAGTATGTAGTTGTCACTCATAAAGGGAAGCTAGATTCACTTGGAAACGCTTTTGATTACATTTATGGCAGCTGGTTGCCGAAATCAGGATATGAGCTGGTGCAAGGAGATGATTTTGAAATCTATGATAAACGATTTTTAGGCGCAGACAATGAAGAGTCACAGGTCGATATCTACATTCCCATTCGAAAAACTGGTGAAAACGCTCTTTAGTTTAGAGAGGAAAATAAGGAGGATCAAGTGTTATTTCTTCGCCTGATCCCCCTGTCATTTTTCTTTAAAATGGCATGCTCCGTTAGACTAATGTTGATAAAAACGCGGTCATACGCTTCAAGCATCTGGTTCACTTCTTGAGTCAAAATACAAAATTCGCAACTGGCACCTTCTTCAGGTGCTTTTTTTCGAACATTTATAACGTTTCGCTCTGATTCTTCTTGAAGTCCCGGGCCTGTTTGCCGCTCACTTTTTTCCAGATAAAATAGGCAATTGTCACCGCGATCAAGAAAGGGAACCCAAGAGTCAATGTCGCCTTGAAATCAGGCGAAAACCATGTGGATAAAACGACGAGCGCCAAAAGCACGGCTCCAATGACCGTTAAATACGGGTACCCGATCATGCGAACCGGCAGTTTCCCTCCCCCCATCTGATTCCATCTTCGCCGGAAAAAAAGGTGGGTAACAAAAATCATAAACCACGCAAACATCGCCCCGAAACTCGATACGGAAATCATGCCCATGAAAGCTGTCTCCGGTGAAACGATGGTATAAATTGCAGCGATGGCAATCCCAATGGTTGATAAGGCAAGCGCCATTACGGGAACGCCTTTCCTGCTCAGCATTCCGAAGCTTTGAGGGGCATATCCTGCACGCGATAATGAAAACATCATGCGCGTTGAGATGTAAAGCTGGCTATTCATGGCTGATAGAGCAGCGATTAGGATGACAAAATTCATAATCCCTCCGGAACCGGGAATATTGATGAGCTCCATTACTTTAACGAATGGGCTTTCTTCACCGCCTGCAGCTTTCCACGGGACAATCATCAGCATGAGAGAAAGGGTCAAAAGATAAAACAGGACAAGGCGGAAAACAGCGGACTTAAGCGCTAAAGGGACGGCTTTCTCGGGCTCTTTCGCTTCCCCGGCGCTTACCGCGATCATTTCAATACTCAAATAGCTGAAAAGCGAAAGAAAAATGGCAATCCACATTCCCCAGAATCCATTAGGAAAAAATCCGCCTGCTTTCGTATAATTTTGCGGCCCCATTTCCGGATGCCTTCCCGAGCCAAACAGAACGATGCAAGCCAGGACGATAAATCCGATAATCGCGATAACTTTGATCATCGAAAACCAATACTCGACACTTCCAAATAAATTGACGCTTGTCGCGTTTACATAGAGCAAAACGGCGGAAAATAGAAGAACCCATATCCATCCGGGAAAGGAAGGAAACCAATACTTCATGTAGATCGAAATAGCCGTTACTTCCGTCCCTACCGCACAAACGAGACAAAACCAATACGAATAGCGGACGGCAAACCCCGCCCATGGGCTAATGTAACGTTCCGCATAAGCGCCAAAAGATCCTGAAGTAGGATAGGCGACGGTCATTTCCGCAAGACACCCCATAAGCAGAAGGGCAATGACAGCTCCTATGGCATAGCTGACAATGCCGCTCGGTCCCGCTGTACGGATAGCAAGGCCGCTCCCCAGAAACAAGCCTGTTCCAATCGCGCCTCCGATTGCGATCATTGAGAGTTGGCGAGTCGTCAACCCTCGATTCAATCCTTTTTCTCTTTCCATAATGTCCTGGAAATAATCTTTTTGCTCCCCCATTGAACTTCCCCTTTCGAAGTTGAAATGATTTCTTTTGATTCATAAAACGATTGCTATGCGTTCTTTGTACATAAACAATGGAACATTTGTCAATTTCGAAATTTCAGAATATGGGATTGGAAACAAAAATATTTAGATCATAAAACTTTGATTCTGGCAATAACCATCGTTTGAAAAAATGAATAACAGCCATTACCCCTTTAAAGGTAATGGCCGTTACTAAAAAGGAACGCTTATTTTTTTATGCCTGTATAGATGTGAATGGCATCCCGCAAAAATTCAGCCGCTCCGGTTCCCACCTTATCATAGTATGCAGTAAACCTTTCATCATCCACATACATTTGGGCGACGCTGGCATGGGCTTCTTTTGTGTAGCCATCCCAATAAAACAATAGCCACCTGCGATGCAAATCCGCCGCCTTCTGGGCCAACTCTCCAGCCGGGTCACCTGTTGCAAATGCCTTTTTAAGTGTAGACAAAATATCTTCGCTTAATTTTTCGACTTCCGCATATTGCTCTTTCGTCATGTTTTTAAGTTTTTGATTGGACTGATCAACAACTTCATTCCCATACTTCGAACGGATTTCCTCGCCATACATCTTTTCATTTTCATCAATCAGCTTTTGCTTGAAACCTTCAAATTTTTCTTGATCCGTCATTGTCATTCTCCCTTCTCGCGTAGCCAATGTTTTATCAACATTCGCAATCAGCTTATCCAATTGTTCTCGTTTTGCCAGAAGTTTGTCCCGATGTTCTTTCAGTGCATGGGTTAGATCAAACGACGGTGATGTTACAATTTTCTTTATTTGATCCAGGCTCACACCGAGTTCTCTGTAAAATAAAATTTGCTGCAGCAGATCGACTTCTTTTTGCCCATAAATGCGATACCCTGACGAATTGATTCTCGCCGGCTTAAGAATCCCAATTTCATCATAATACCGCAAAGTCCTCGTGCTGACCCCTGCGAGTTTTCCTAGCTTTTGCACTGTATATTCCATGTTCTCAACCTCCTGACAATTCCACTTTACACCTTTACGTAACGTCAATGTAAATAGCTTTTTGAAAAAAATTTTGCAAATTTATTTTACAATCGTTTCTTTCCATGTTATCATTAGTTAACCATTTTACTTAATTAATATATATGGATTTAAGAGCAAACCGTATTTTCATTTAGGTGTAGCGACTTTATAATCCCTGCACGTTGTAGAATGATAAATACGGTTTTTTACTTTTTCCAACGTATTAGAGGTTGTTCAAATAAGTCCGGGGGCTCACAGGACGTGAGTCAGTTCGATGTTATCACAGGATGTGATGGTGTCAGTCGTACTTCCTGGCCTGTTTGTCCCCCTTTTTGAACACTCGTAATTTTGTAATTTGGTTAAATTTTGTACTTGAAGAGTACCTAAATGGAGGAAATTATTTTTATGCAAAACGGTAAAGTAAAATGGTTTAATGCGGAAAAAGGGTTTGGTTTCATCGAAGTTGAAAATGGTGATGATGTATTCGTTCATTTCTCAGCCATTCAAAGTGACGGTTTTAAAACATTAGAAGAAGGTCAAGCGGTTACTTTTGATGTGACTGAAGGCCAACGCGGGCCTCAAGCTGCCAACGTAAGAAAAGCATAATCGCAGCCAGCGTAAGAAAACCCTTTGTTTCAGAATTAAAATGAAACAAAGGGTTTTTCGTTTGCTGTTTTTAATGCATGATTGGCCAATAAAGAAAGGGTTGAATCGTCCATTGGCGGATTATGAAGCCCTGCCCGAACGTTCAAGTAATAGCGTTGGAGAGGATTGGCCTCCGACAAGCTTCTTGCGCCTACAATTCGCATCGCGTGATCGACAATGGAGATCGCGCTATTGGTAACGATATATTTAGCAGCCGCCAGCTCGGGCTTTAGTTCATTGCGGTCGGTTGCCGAATCGTATTTTTCAGCGACGCTATAAAGAAAATGCCGCGCTTGCATCAATTCCAGCTCCATTTTTCCGATCGCCTGCTCTACCGTCGGCAATTGGCCGATCGGATGTTTTAAACTGTTTGGCTGGTAATGGGCGGCAAAATCGAGGCAATAATTCCGGGCCGCTGTCGCGATTCCTAAATAGCATGCTGGAATATGGAGGAGCCAGCCGCTGTTTTTAGCGCTTGATTTTCCTGGAATCTTTTTTTCTACTAAATATTCTTGAGGAATCTTTACTTCATGCATGACGAGATCATGGCTTGCCGTCCCGCGCATCGCCACACTGTCCCATGTCTCTTCGATCGATACGCCCTCAACCGTTTTTGGGATGAGGAATTCTCCCACTTCATCGGTCCCTTCAATGGATGCTGTTACAAGAAAATAGTCTAAAACAGGAGACATGGTCGTGAACGTTTTCCGGCCTGAAATGCTCCAGCCGCCCTTGTCTCTGGAGGCGGAAGTTGCCGGTTTCCCCCCTCTTGTCGGGCTCCCCGTCTGGCGCTCTGTTGCCGCCCGATTCAATAGCGCCCCTTTTTTGACTTGTTCACAAATATAGGAGAACATTGTCGGCTCCCACGTGCGATTTTCCGCCAGATCCATTACAATGCCGACATGCCAGCCGATCGATAACGCCGTTGAACCGCAGCCCCGGGCAATTTGTTCCTGGAATAGCAAAAAGTCATATAACGATATCTCTTCTCCCCCGAACTCTTTCGGCAATGATATGCTCGTATAGCCAATATCTTTTAAATCCTGAATATTTTCAAATGGAAACGAGCCTTTTTCTGTTAGCTCATGTTCCCGTTTCGCAAACTGAGGTGTTACGGCTTTTAATTTTTTCATTATTTTTTGCTGTGTTTTCGTTTTGATAAAACCGTCGTTCACAATCGTCACGCCCTTCTTTTTACACATTTTATTTCATCCAATGTCAGCCGAACGTTTTAGATTAATCACATTATTACACTATTCCGATAAAAACAAAAGGTTTTTGCAATAAGATAATAAAAAGTCTGTCACATAAGACAGACTTTTTCTTTGAGTTATTCCATTGCTTTATAAACGATGGTGGCGATCTGTTTCGTCAGGACACCGGTATTCGGATAGCCGTCTTTTTTCAGGCCATTATTTTGCTTATTCGTTAATACGTAAATTTGCAAATTGTTTTCAGGGTCGATGATCATTTGCGTCCCCGTCGAACCGGTATGGCCAAACGTCGAATCGGAATGCAACGTTCCCATATACCAGTTTTTGTTTCGTTCCCATCCGTACCCTTGTCCAAATCGGTGTTCGGATGTAAATTCACGCAACGTTTTTTCATGATAAAGCCTCGTTTTTCCGTAAGTTCCTCCGTTTAGCATCGCCTGCCCCAATATGCTCAAGTCTTTGGCTGTCGAAAACAAACCGGCGTTCCCGCAAACGCCCCCGTTCGAATAATAACAGATGCCATCATTCACTTCTCCGACAAGCGTGTAATGTCTCCATTTTTTAAAGGACTCCGCCTTTTCTTTAGACATTGCGTTGTATTCCTCCGGATTTCCCCACGAGGTTGCAGCTACTCGATTTTTTAATTTTTTGCCAGGCTTAAACATCGTATCGGTCATATGAAGCGGTTTGTAAAATTCTTTTTCTAAATATACATCAAGGGGCTGCTTCGTTATTTTCTCAATAATAAATTGGAGCGTAATAAAATTAAAGTCACTGTAAACCCGTTTGGATCCGGTTTTGTAATTCAGCTTCATATGATCAATGTAGTCCAACATTTCTTTCGGGTTGGCTGCTACGAGATACGAAGGTTCCCACGATGCAAGTCCGGAAGTGTGTGTCAATAAATCGGCGATCGTTATATGTCCTTTGCCGTTTTTCCTGAATTCCGGAAGATACTTCACGACGCGGTCTTGAACCGAAAGCTTTCCTTCATCAACCAGTTTCATAATCCCCTGGGTCGTTCCCATCACCTTCGTAATCGATGCGAGGTCAAACATCGTATTCGCCGTCATTTTGCGCGGCCTGCTCAGCAATTGGCCCATATCAAATTTATAGGCATAACCATACGCGCTTTCTTTAATAATCTTCCCGTCTTTTGCGACTAATACGACTGCCCCGGGAGTAACACCATGAGCAATCGCTTTTTTTACAACGTTGTCGATCTCACTAAGTTTTCTCCCGTTGACGCCGGCTTTCTCAGGAGAGCTGTAAGTTACAACGTAATGTTCCGTTTTTTTTACCTGTGCACTTTTTCCAAACAAAAGAAGGATAGCCAGGCTTAAAATCCCTATCGCCAGTCCAATTGAAAATCGTTTGATCATTTTTTTCCTCCACAAACTCTGGATCTAGTTTCTTTCCTTTATTATTACCATACTAACAAAAAATAGCTTGGAGTACTTCTTTTATCTGCAAATAAATAAGCCAATCTCTCGAAAAGAGATTGGCTTTATTTAAAAATTCGAACAATTCACGGCGTGCTTTTAAATGAAAAACTATTTCGAGTATTTATCATCAATTCGTTTTTCAATTCTTGTCATTTCTTTTTGATCTTTCAGCAGTTCTTTCTTATTCTCTGATACTAGCTGCTTGAAAGATAATTTGATTGTTCTTCTCATATTCCATCACCTTACTTTTTCAATTTTTAACTCTGATTAAGTATACCTCATTTTTTGAATAGTTAAACCGTCAAATTGTTAAAAGTTTTTGAATGTTTGGTTAATAAATTGTGAAAATAATGAATACCCCGAATCAAAACATTCGGGGCATCCCTAAATTTTCACTTTGCATGGGTGGGGTTCCGTTGTTGCTCTATGATGATAGAGGAACAATATTTTCTTGCATCTGCATTCGAGAGCTGCAACACTTCCTTTTTGTCCCTGTTATTACCTGGCATCTTTTCCCGGAGTTCAAATTCAACAATTGATCCATCTAACGTTTCTGTCACTTTCACAATCCGGTACCCTCGCTCAACAAGAAAATCGAGTTTTTCTTTTTCAGAAATGTATTCTTCATATGCTGACATCAAACCCCTCCTTTATAAAGGCTTTTTTCTATTGCACGCTTAATGGAGCCTGTTCCGGTACAAGTTCTTCGCCCAGTTCAATCGTCCAATCCCTTCCTGCAGTAATGCCAAGGTATTTCTCATCACTTGGGTCGCTCAGTTCGGCCTGCGGATATTTCTTAAACCACCAGAACTTCGCAAGCATGTAATAACTGAACGCACCTGCGGCAAACCCGACAAGAAATGAATAGGCCGGGAGAAAATAAGCGGCAATTCCGCCAATCCCCCATGAAAGCAAGCCTGCGATATTCACACCGCCCGCATAATAAAATTGCCCGTTGTTTTCATACAGGTCATGCACATTGACTCTTCGTTTTCGAATGAGATAATAATCGGCGTAAAGAATTCCGACAATTGCGGATAAAATCCCTCCGACGGTCAATAAAAACGGCACGAGCACAGCGAACAAATTCCACGGTTGGACGACGGAACCGACAATTCCCGCCGCAAACACCCCGACATAGAACGGAACTTTTGGGCCTCCTACGTTCGAGAAGATAACGGCTGCCGGAATGACATTCGCCGCCGTATTCGTTGACCATTGGGCGAAAACGATCATAAGAAGCAATATCCCTAAAACAAAGCCGTTTGCTGCTTCTTGCAGGGCAACAACCGGATCATAATTTTGCACCGCGATATAAGAGACACCGCCGATGATGATCATAAAGGTTTGCGTTAATGGAAGAGCAACCATATTTCCCATAATCGCGTTTTTGTTTCGCTTGAACCAGTTCTTTTCATACTTTGGCGCCTTTATGAAGCGGGAGATGGAAGGAATGTCGGCAGCGAGCGTCGCCCAGAATCCCATATTGCTGAAGATAACGATGATGAAAGCTGTAAACGCTGCCGTACCTGTGACCGGACTTTCTACCCAGTTCCAGACGTGGCGCCCATGGGCGAGGGCTTTATCCGATAATGTCCCGTACATCCAGATCGAAATTAAAATGATGACAGGAGCGGCCAAATCCGCGAATTTTTCAACCGCCTTAATCCCAAACGCCGTATTCAATAGTTGGACAATCGCAAAGAGGATATAACAGATAAACCAATTGTCAAACCCCGTTAATGTATTTAAAATGCCATTTAAAGCAGTCGACCCAAAATACGTGTTAATCCCAAACCAGAATGAAGCGGTAAGACCCCGGACGACGGAAGGGATGTGGGTGCCGATCGTGCCGAACGGCGCCCGCATATAAACAGGAAATGATAATCCGTGTTCGATTCCGATATCGCCAATGAGCGTAATAAAAAATCCGGTCGCAAGGGTTCCAATAACCGTCGCAAGAACGACCCAGCCTAAAGACAAATGCTTAACACCTTCTCCACCAATCGCAAACGCAGCTAAAACGACGGCCATTCCAATCCACATTGTTGAAAATCCAAAACTACCAATCTTTCGGTTTTGGTGGGTAATGGGAAGTAAATCAGGTGATTTTAAATAACTTCCTTTCATGCGACTCATCCTTTCAAAGGACTATTTTTACACAACCCTGGCTGCGTCTAACTGCAGAATAGTAGATTCGTCTTTGTCTAAACGGCTGCTATTTTGTGACAACTTGTTTCGGCGCTTCGATTTCCTGGGAAAATTTTGCCCGTTTTAAATAACGGCCTCTTCCCGGTTCAGCCACTAATTTTTTATCACGGATCACAAATTCTCCTCTTGATAGGACGGAAATCGGTTCACCTGTAATTTCCATTCCTTCAAACGCATTGTAATCAACGGCCATATGATGGGTTTTCGCTGAAATGGTACGTCTGGCGTTCGGATCGAAAATAACAAGATCGGCATCGCTTCCTGCCGCGATCGTTCCTTTTTGCGGAAACAGGCCAAACAGCTTCGCATTTTTCGTTGATACAATGTCAACGAATTGATTCAACGTGATCCGGCCTTTTTTCACTCCTTCCGAGAACAGGACGCTTACCCGATCTTCAATGAACGGGCCGCCGTTTGGAATTTTTGTAAAGTCGCCTTTTCCAAGATCCTTTTGCCCTTTAAAGTCAAATGAGCATTGATCCGATCCGAGCGTTTGCAGCTGGCCGTTTTTCAACGCGTTCCAGAGCACATCTTGATGCCACTTTTCTCTAAGAGGCGGTGACCAGACGTATTTCGCTCCCTCAAAATCTGGTTTTTCAAGGGCAGACTGGTCAAGCAGCAAGTATTGCGGGCACGTCTCCCCGTATACTTGAATTCCGTTGTTCCGCGCTTCAATAATCTTGCCTACTGCCTGGGCGCAAGAAACATGGACGACATACAATCGGGCGTTCGCAAGCCCTGTCAGCATGCATGCCCGGCCTGTTGCCTCTCCTTCAACTTCTGGCGGTCTTGTAAGGGCGTGGTAAATCGGGTCGGTCTTTCCTTCTTCAAGCGCTTTTTTACACAGGTAATCAATGACATCCCCATTTTCGGCATGAACCATAACAAGCGCGCCGTGCTCTTTCGCTGTTACAAGCGTATGGAAAAGCGTTTCATCATCTGCCTGGAATACATTTTTATACGCCATGAACACTTTGAAAGATGTAATTCCATCTTCTTCAATCACTTTCGGAATTTCCTTTAACACGTTTTCGTTAATTTCCGAAATCATTAGATGGAAGCTGTAATCAATAACGGCTTTATCTTTCGATTTGGCGTGCCATGTTTTAATCGCATCTTTCAATGGCTTCCCTTTGTCCGTCAAACAAAAATCGATGATCGTCGTTGTTCCGCCAAACGCCGCCGCTATTGTCCCCGTTTCAAAATCATCTTTCGTGACGGTTCCGCCAAACGGCATTTCCAAATGGGTATGCGGGTCAATTCCGCCGGGGAAGACATAACAGCCATTTGCATCGATCACCTCTGCACCTTCAGAAGGCAAATCCGTTCCGACCGCTTTAATTTTTTCATTTTCGATTAAAATTTCGGCTTTAAATGTATCTGTGGCGGTGACAATCGTTCCGTTCTTAATGATTTTTCTCATGATAAAAACCTCCTAGTATCGATTACGATTGATTCGTTAAACGGCTAATCGCCATCTGCCGTTCATTCCATGTCATCGGCGGTTTTTCATAAGGGAGTTCGACCATGTCAATCGCTCCATCGACCGGACAAACGATCGAGCATAAGTTGCAGCCGACGCAATCTTCCTCACGAACTTGCAAATACGGCTCTCCGTTTGCATCAATTAGTCGTTCAATGCACTGATGCGATGCGTCTTCACAAGAAATGTGACATTTATTGCAGTTAATGCATACGTCGTTGTTGATACGGGCAACGACCCGGTAGTTTAAGTCAAGATTTCCCCAATCGGAATATTTTTCAACAGATTTCCCGACAATTTCACGAACCGAGGAAATGCCTTTTTCATCGAGATACGAATTGAGGCCGTCGATCATGTCTTCAACAATGCTGAAGCCATGGTGCATCGCAGCGGTAGCGACCTGGACGTTCGTCGCGCCCATCAGCAAAAATTCTACGGTATCCTTCCAATTGGAAATGCCGCCAATCCCTGATATCGGCACATGAACGTCGGGATTGCGGGCACATTCGGCAACCATGTTCAGCGCAATCGGCTTGACGGCTGGACCGCAATATCCGCCGTGCGCTCCTTTCCCGGCCACGTGAGGAATCGTGTTCCACGTATCAATGTCTACGCCTGCAAGACTGTTGATCGTATTGATCATGCTGACCGCATCCGCTCCGCCTCTGACAGCTGCTCTTGCCGTTACAGTGATATCGGTAATATTCGGCGTTAATTTCACAATGACCGGCGTTTCTGCTACTTCTTTTACCCACATCGTTTGCGCTTCCACTAAATCCGGCTGTTGTCCGGAGGCCGCTCCCATTCCCCGTTCCGCCATCCCGTGCGGACAGCCAAAGTTAAGCTCCAGACCATCGACGCCTACATCTTCGACCCGCTTGACAATGTCATGCCATTTTTCACGTTTCGGCTCTACCATAAGCGAGGCAATGATCGCATGATCCGGAAACCGTTTCTTCGTTTCATAGATTTCCTTTAAGTTCACGTGAAGCGGACGGTCTGTAATAAGTTCAATGTTATTAAACCCGGCTACTCTCTGGCCGTTAAAACTAACAGCGGCAAATCGGGAAGTCGTATTAATAATCGGTTCGCCAAGCGTTTTCCAGACGGCCCCTCCCCATCCGGCTTCAAAAGCGCGCTGGACTTGATAGCCGGAATTCGTCGGCGGAGCCGATGCCAGCCAGAACGGATTCGGTGATTCTATTCCTGCTAGATTGCTTCGTAAATCAGCCAAAGGTAAAACCTCCCCACTACTAGATTAAGTTAAGCGCTTTCTATGCCAGCCTTTGTCAGTTGCTTATGGATCGCATACGCCGTATCTTTTCCTTGCTGAGCAGCCGTCACGACCATTGCCTCTCCATGGCCATCTCCAAAAATTACGTCGCCCGCCGCATAGATTTTCGGATTGGAAGTCTGGCAAGTTTCTAGATTGACTTTTACGATACCCCGGTGGTGTTCAAGCCCGAACGCTTCGATGACGTCAAGATGTCTTGTCTGGCCTATCGCTTTGACCACCGCATCGACTTCAAGAATAAATTCCGATCCTTCAACCGGCATCGGACGGCGGCGTCCATCCGCACCCGGCTCTCCTAATTCCATGCGCCAGCATTCGAGCTGTTTGACGTTCCCCTTTTCGTCCCCGATGATTCGTTTTGGAGCGGTCAGCCATCTAAATTCAACGCCATCCTGTTTGGCAAAGTCGTATTCAAAATCGTAGGCTGTCATTTCTTCTTGCGTTCGGCGGTAAAGAATTTTCACATTCGCTGCACCAAGCCTGACTGAACACGTTGCGGCATCAATGGCTGTATTGCCCGCACCGATTACGGCTACACGCTTTCCGACAAGTCCTTCTTTCAAATCAGCTGTCTTTGTCGCTTCAACAAACTCGATCGCATCATGCACACCGGCCAAATCTTCCCCTTCAATGCCGAGCATCGGGACTTTTCCCATCCCGATTGCCAGAACGACCGCATCAAAATTTTCCGTTATTTCATGGGCTTCAATATCGGCTCCGACCCGGACATTCGTAATCATTTCAACACCAAGCTGTTCAACTTGCTTCACTTCCCATAACGGAACTTCTTGAGGCAAACGGAACGAAACGATTCCGTATGTATTTAATCCTCCTGCCTTATCCTTTGCCTCAAAAATCGTCACTTCATAACCCAATCGCGCAAGCTCTCTTCCGGCTGATAAGCCGGCCGGTCCGCTTCCGATTATTGCTACTCTCCTTCCATTTTTTTCACCCGGCTTAAAAAGTGACTGTTCATTTTTAATCGCCCAGTCCGTCGCGTACCGCTGCAAGTCGCCAATCCTGATCGGCTTTGTCGAATGGTTTAAAACACAGGCTCCTTCGCATAGTTCTTCCGTCGGACATACCCTCGAACAACTGGCGCCAACCGGATTCGCTTCCATAATTGTTCTTGCAGACCCTTTTAAATTTCCGCTAGCGATTTTTTTAATGAAGGATGGAATGTTAATCCCGGTTGGACAGGCTTGAATGCATGGCGCGTCATAACAATAAAGGCAGCGGTTGGATTCATCCCTTGCTTCAGCTGGCGTCAAGCCTGCCTTTACTTCCTGGAAGTTCCGCGCAAGCTCGGTTAAAGAGATAAACGCACTCTTTTTTGTGCCCACAATTTTGACCTCCCTGTCGTCATTTCATACAAACATTCGATAACCTGGTTTTGTCCAGGCCTTTAGGTTCGGACTCTACTTATGCCCCGGAGTGCAAGTATTCTTGCCCATGGAAAAACCTATGGAAGAAGTGCCTGTATTTCCTGATACGTTTCCGGACGCCTGTCTCGGAAAAACTGCCATGTGTTGCGCACTTCGCGTATGAGATTCTTGTCCATTTCACCGATGATTACTTCATCCTTGTCGCGGCTGCCGATCGCGACCAAATTCCCCCTCGGGTCACACAAATATGACTGACCGTAAAATTCCCCCATATTCCACGGCGCTTCAACACCGACACGGTTAATAGCAGCAATATAATAACCGTTTGCGACAGCGTGGGCGGGCTGCTCCAGCTTCCATAAATATTCGGAAAGCCCCGCCACCGTTGCCGACGGGTTAAATACAATCTCGGCGCCACCCAGGCCAAGCAATCTTGCTCCTTCCGGGAAGTGCCGGTCATAGCAAATATAGACTCCGATTTTCGCAAAGGCGGTATCAAACACCGGATAACCCAGGTTTCCCGGCTTAAAATAATATTTTTCCCAAAAGCCGTGCCCTTCAGTTCCTACTTCAACTTGCGGGATATGGTGTTTGCGGTACTTTCCGAGATAGGATCCATCCGCGTCAATGACCGCAGCTGTGTTGTAGTATGTGGCAATGCCTTCTTTTTCGTAGATTGGCAACACAATGACCGCACCAAGCTCACGGGCGAGCGCCTGGAAGCGGCTTGTCGTCGGTCCGTTTGGAATTTCTTCTGCGGCATCGTACCACTTTGGATTTTGTTCCGTGCAAAAATATGGCCCATAAAAAATTTCTTGCAGGCAAATGATTTGCGCCCCTTTTTCAGCCGCTTCGCGGACAAGCTTTACGTGCTTTTCAATCGCCTTTTCCTTATGGACATGAACCGGCTCATTGCCATCTACATCATTTGACGCTTGAATAAGACCAATTCTCACACAACTGGACATCAAATCTCCCCTTTATATATGGATTTAGGCATGAAAAAGCAGGATGAATGGTGAGTGTACGAAAAATAAAACGAAATGACTGTAGTTTACTAAGGAAGGATATGTGCGAGTAAACAAGAGTAGACGTCTTTTACATTAAAAAAGAGCATGATATAGGCAGGAAAATGCAATAAAGGATCGAGAGTTGAACGGCTTCACCTCCACGATAATAAGTCTTGAACGAGAACTAAAACCCCACACTAATAATCTGAATATTTCTACTATACCACCTTTCCAACCGGCTTGCATTATACAGTCTGTCAAATCGTCCATCTTTTTCATTTGACATTTTGTTAATATAGAAATCTCTGAACTTTATGTCAGCATTTTTGACATCATTTTTTTATTTCTGAAATTCTATGTAAGATTTCCTTACAAACATAAAGATGATCGATCGTATGTTTATTAAACTGAGGATGAAGCTTCAAAGAGAACACATCAATGAAGGCGGTGATCCTTATTGTTACGGACCATTACTCAGTTTTTCGTTCTTTTAGCCACACTCTTCATCGGAAATTCGATCGCGGGCTTTTTCCGCCTTTCTTTCCCCGGAAGCATTATCGGCATGTTCCTTCTTTTATTTTTACTGCGAACTGGCCTTGTTAAAATAAATTGGGTTTCTACTGCCGCCAATCTCCATTTAAAGCACATGGCTGTTTTATTTATTCCAGCGATCATTGGCGTTTTTTTCAGGTTGGATTTACTGGAAGGCCTTGGCTGGAAACTGATCTTGATTTTAGCAATAAGCTGCTTGCTAAGTTTGTTCGGGGTCGGTTTTGCCGCTGAATTCTATGAAAAATTGACAAAGGGGAGAAGAAAATGACGATGGCGTTGATCGGTCATTCATTGTTCAGCACGTTTATTACAGGTGCGAGCTATTTACTCAGTTTACAACTATTCTATCGGCTGAAAAAGTTATGGCTTAATCCTCTATATACAGCAACTATCCTTCTTGCGCTGCTGCTCGCTTTTTTGAAAGTAGATTATTCAACTTATTCTAACGGCACAAGCATCTTTTCCATTCTTCAAGGAACGGCAGTTGTTTCAATGGCTATTCCCCTTTATTTGCAATGGCCCGTATTAAAAAAGCACTCCCTTAAAATCAGCTTCAGCATTGCCATAGGAAGTTTCTCAGGAATGGCGTTTATCTGGTTAACGACGAAAGCTTTGCTGATTAAAACAGATATTATCGCTTCGCTCATGCCAAAATCAGCGACCCTTCCAGTTGCATTGTCTGTTTCTGAGTCGCTTGGAGGAAAACCAACTTTAACGGTCCTTTTCGTATTGCTATCCGCTCTCTTTTCACTCATACTCGGTCCGAGCTTTTTTAACTGGGTAAACATCAAAAGCGATTTTGCCAAAAGTTTGTCGCTTGGGGCATGCGCACAGGCTCTTGGAGTCAACAAAGCCTTTCAATGGGGAGAAGAAGCTGGAGCCATCGGAAGCGTCGGCATGACCACATCCGCTGTTCTTATCTCGTTTCTTATTCCGCTCTTCGCCTTTATCATCTAAAAAATTCCCTGCGTAAGCTTTAATAGCGAAAGGGGTGAACTTTATGGGGAATCTTTTTAGAAATGCAATCGAAAAAAAGAAGCAATATTACATCCATCAGTTAATCTCTTCAGGGCATTATCAAAAATCAGATCAGCATCTATATCAATTGACATTAAGCGAGCTAGAGCATTTTTATAAATTGTTGCAAGCTTCAAATAAAGCGAATCGATAAAATAAGTCAGGGGCATGCTCTTTTTTGGCCCCTGCCTTTATCGATTATGCATTTATTTATTTCGAGCGATTTGCAGCGCTGTTCTGTACAAAAGTTCTGTTCCAAGCGCGAGATCTTCCGGCGATGAAAATTCCGCCGGATTGTGGCTGATTCCGTCTTTTGAGCGGACAAAGATCATGCCGTAATCGCAAGCATACGACATGGCGAGCGCATCATGAAATGGGCCGCTCATTAATTCTGGCGTCTCTATGCCCATGTTCGCTCCTTCTTGATGGATAATCTTTTTGATCCAATCAGCACAATATCGCGGTTCGCTGTTTGTATCTTCTCGAATTTCAAATGTCAGACCATATTTATCGGCAATGTCTTCGATTTCCCGGCGCAGTTTCTGTTCATATTGATCGCGGCGCCTTAAGTCGATGTCGCGCAGATCGACCGTAAAGGCGACTTCTTCCGGAATGATGTTTCTTGAGTTAGGAAACACTTGCATATTCCCGACCGTACCGACCGTTGGCGTATCGGGATCCTGCTGTACCATTTGATTGAGGAAGAGAATGATCTCCGCCGCACCTAAAAGCGCATCTTGCCTCATATTCATCGGCACTGAACCGGCATGGCCGGCAAATCCTTTCAGCTTGACCGTCCACCAGAGCGGGCCGGAAATCCCTGAAACAACACCAACCGGTTGATTGGCTCGATCAAGAACCGGGCCTTGCTCGATATGCAGTTCAAGGAAACAGTGAATGCTTCCTTGTTCATATTGAGATTCCGAAAACTTTGCCGGGTCGCAGCCAAAATCTCTTAACGCTTGTTCCCTCGTTATCCCTTCTTGATCTTTTCTTTGCAAGTCGCTTTCTTCAAGCTGCCCCGTGATTCCTTTGGATCCGAAAAGGCCTTTGTTAAAGCGCCAGCCTTCTTCATCGCAAAACGAAACGACTTCAATTGGACGTTCCGGAATGATTCCCTGTTCCTTTAACGTTGCGGCCACTTCAATTCCGCCGAGCACGCCAGCGGTTCCGTCATAGCGGCCGCCATATGGCTGAGAATCAAGATGGGATCCGATCATCAGCACAGGGGCATCCGGGTTCTTTCCTTCATAACGGCCGATTAAATTGCCGAAATGATCGATTCGGACACTCATTCCTGCTTCTTCCATCCAGCCTCTTGCCACATTAAACGCTTCTTTTTCAACCTCTGATAAAGCCGGACGGCACACGCCCGTTTCTCCAATTTTCCCAATTTGGCCCATAATTTCAAAGCGTTTCTTTAATCGTTCCGCATTGATTTGCAGTTGCTGAACGTTCAACTTTATGTCTCTCCTTTCTTTTTTCCAATCTTAACTGAATACTAGATAATAAATGAGGTATGGTGTATCAGGTGGCCGAAGTTCTTTAAGCTGACTTATGTGGTCTTTCAGCCAAATCGTGTGTGCTCCGGATAATAAATAACGAGGATAAAAAAACTGCGACAAACTCAATTCCAATGAGGAGATTTTTGCATGACATCATTTTATGCGGATAATCTGGTTTACACCACGTACTTTCGGCAGCCCACTTGAATTTTCCTGCTTAATTATTCTATTTTTTTGCAAGTATATTTACTATATTTAAAATTTCATATTTCAGCTTATTTATTTGAATATGTGTATGCATTTAGATAGAACAGTTAAAAGCTTAAGCGTGGCCATACAACAGCCACGCTTAGTTGTTTCTCAGGCAAGGTACTCATAGGCCATTATGGCAAATTCCAACGCCTGTCGTTTCTCCGGTTCCATAAAATCTTTTCCAAGCAATTCTTCAAGCTTTTTTATTCGGTGGTATAAAGTTTGCCGCACGATAAACAAGCTCGTCGCGGTTTCTTGCTTAGAGCCATTGCAGGCAAGGTATGCCTTTAACGTCTCCATTAAGTTCGAATTGTTTTTTTTATCATTCTCTATAATCGGTTGCAAGTAATCCGAAATCATTTCCTCAAGCTCGCTTGCAGGCAACCTCGCAATGACCCGGTACATATGTAAATCTTCATAAAGAACCCCCACTCTGTCTTTCCCCATTTTCTTTTGGACTTGAATGGTTTCTCCTGCCGTTTGATAACTGATGTGAAATTCGCTCAGCCGCTTTATCCGTTTTCCGACCCCGATAAAAAGAAGTGGAACCTTTTTATTGTTTTTCACTTGCGCAAGCCCCGATTCCAGCCTTTTCTTGTATGTTTTTTCTTCCCGTTGGTCAATCATTAAAAAAATGAGTTCATTTCGTTTGGAGAATGTAAAAAGAAAAAACCCATGCTGTTCAAAAATGGATCGGAACAAAATTTGAAAATATGTATACTGCATTGGATCAGAAAATTCCCCGAGCTGGCAAATAGATACGGCTCCCCCGCTGTTCGTTAGCTTGACCCCCACTTCCGAAATATAGCGCTTAATTTCTTCATCGGAATGCCTTCCTTCGAGCCAATCTTGAATCCAGCCCGTTTCTTTTGCCCTTCTTTTTTCTTCGACAAATAACTCCCGCAATAGTTCATTTGCTAAAGCCGTTGCGCTACGGTCGATAAACAATGCATCCGATTCACTGACATCAGCCGATTTTGAAACGATGATCAGTTCCGCAAATTGGTGGTCAAACGCCTGAATGGGCTGTTTGATGATTCGCTGGCAATCCGCCGGAACATCCTGAATGAGCCGGACCGTTTCTTCTTTTTCACTTTCGCTTAGTTCCGGAACAAAGCGGAATTTTTCGTTGCATTTATAGATCACTTGCATGCCTAGCGTTGCATGAAGCAATTGTAAAATGTTTGTTTGCGCGTTCGGCCCAAGAAGAAACTGATTCAATTTTTGCGAATAACTTTCAAGTTCCGTCACCATCTTATAATGCTGCTCCATCATATAAGAGTGCAAATCATGCGTAATATCAATAAAACGGACTTCTTCATAAAACACGATAAGGGGAAAGTCATGGGTGTCGGCAAGGCTTTTGATTTCCTCGGGAATCACAGAAAGATAAGTCCCCAATTCAATGCACAAGGCTGATACGTTATGGTCGATCAATTGCTGCAAAAAGGTGTAAAAGTCTTTTTTGTTCTCTTTCCAAGCAACACCTGTTGTTAAAATTAGTTCTTGTCCATTTAAGAGTTTTCCGATGTGGGTGACTTCCATAACGTGAGCCCATTTGACAATACGGTTTAACCCTTTTTTTCCGGCGATCACTTTCGCTTTTTGAAACGTATTTCTCTTGAGACAATCGTTCACGGTTAATTTCAAATGAAGAACCACGCGGCCGGCACCTCTATCCCGTCATTCATTTTATGATAATTTACAATACTTTTATTTTACTATAATTTGTTGTCCGAAATCTATGCGCGACTCTTTATAAAGGCTCATTTGCCATATATAGCGCGCTTTTTCGATTTTCAAGGTATTTCATCGGCTGTTCTTCTCTTATTTTATAAACATCAGATAGATGAATAGAAGTTACGATAAGCTCTTCGTTATTTCCTGCTTTTTGTGAACAACCCACCACTCTTGTTACATTTTGAAAAGGGAGACTTCTTTCAAAACATGTTAAAAGTATAGAAAAAATCCGTCCAAACTAAACAGGGACGGATTTTTTATTTTATTTAGCGAAAGACTACTGTTTTATTTCCATGTACCAGCACTTTGTCATGCAAGTGCCACTGTACCGCCCGGGCGAGCACCATCCGCTCCACGTCCCGTCCGACCCGCTTTAAGTCCTGGATTTCATGGCGGTGGTCGACCCGCTCGACATCTTGTTCGATGATCGGACCTTGATCCAATTCTTCCGTTACATAATGGGCGGTTGCGCCAATAATCTTAACGCCCCGCTCATACGCCTGGTTATACGGCTTTCCTCCTACGAATGCCGGAAGAAAAGAATGGTGGATATTGATGATTTGATTTTTATACTGGTCAATCATGCTTTTCGGGATAATTTGCATATATCGTGCCAGAATAATGGTGTCAACGTCCGCTTTTTCTAGCAATTCCAGATGTTTGACCGCTGACTCTTCGCGGTTGTCTTTCGTTGTCGGCACGTGATAATACGGAATTTCAAAAGGAGCGACAATCGTTTCCATATCAGGATGGTTGCTGATGACCATCTTAATGTCCGCCGCCATCTCCCCGATCCGCCAGCGCCATAGTAAATCTTGCAGGCAGTGGTCTTCTTTAGAGACAAAGATCGCCACCTTCTTCTTTTCATCAGCGCTTGTGATTCGCCAATCCATTGTAAACTCGTTTGCCACTTCCGCAAATTGTTCCCGCAATGTTTCTATCTTGTTCTTCAGCCCATCAAGCTGAAATTCGATCCGCATAAAAAAAAGGCCGCCTTCTGGATCAGTTGTATGTTGATCCGAGTGGACAATATTCGCTCCTTGCTCGGACAAAAATTGTGAGACAGCTGCAACAATGCCGGGACGATCGTTGCAAGAAACTAATAACCTTCCTACCATAAACTTTCTCTCCTATCCATCGCCGGAATACAATCCCTTCGATTGTTCCCCGGGAAAAAACATATGTTTATCCAATGGAAACAGTATATACAAGTATGCCCGTTATAGCAACAATAAAATGCAATTGGTAAAACCTACTTTAATATCACAAATAGATTCATCTCATTTTAGATTAAATATACTAGACTATTATCCTTGAGAGACAAACATACATTTTAGAAGAATTAAATGATTATCCAGTTCCTTCTAAATAAGGGTGAATATAATTATAGGGGATAGGACATGTAGGGTTAGATGTCTCTATGTCCTATTCCATTTGATTATGAAGGGAGAATATAAATGACTTTCAGTGTCGGCATAGCAATCGTTGTTTTTTTGATGACTATGTTAGTCATTTTTTGGAGACCGGGCGGTTTAAATGAAGCATGGCCGGCATCCATTGGAGCAGGAATTATATTGCTGACAGGTCTTGTAACACATAAAGATATTACGGACATTATCAGTAAAATCGGCGGGGCATCCATCACGATTATGGCGACCATCGTCATGGCCGTTATATTGGAAAGCTTTGGTTTTTTCCACTGGGCGGCAGCGCGGCTGGCAAGTATGTCAAAAGGTTCAGGCTATCGTCTATACTGGTACATCCAGTTGCTTTGCTTTTTGATGACCCTTTTATTTAATAATGATGGCAGCATCTTGATTACAACTCCGATTTTAATTTTACTCCTCAAAAATCTTCAATTAAAGCCGCATCAACAAATCCCATATCTTTTAACAGGGGCACTTACCGCTACAGCTTCGAGCGCTCCCATCGGGGTAAGCAACATCGTTAACTTAATCGCATTAAAGATCGTCCACATGACGCTATATATGCATACGGCAATGATGTTCATACCAGCATCGCTAGGATTGTTGTTCATGTCCTGGTTGATGTACGTTATGGTGAGAAAGAAACTGCCGAAAAAGCTGCCAAATTCAGCGTTTGACATTGAGCATATATTCTTTACAAAAAACTTCCATCCGCTAAAAGGGCAAATTTCAGTGGAAACGAAGCGGCAACGAACCAAATTCATGTTGAAAATCTTGCTGTTTGTTTTCATCATGCGCTGTTCCCTCTTTGTTGCTTCTTTTCTATCCATTCCAATTGAGTTTGTCGCAGTGCTCGGATCAATTGTTTTGCTTATGTGGAGATGGTACCACTTACGAATCAACCCTATTGATATTGTAAAAAAGACGCCGTGGCACATTTTGATTTTCGCTTTCTCCATGTATGTTATTATTTACGGCCTTCACAACGCAGGCTTAACAACGCTCCTTTTAGAAGTATGCGAGCCAATCGTCAAGCAGGGATTATTTCAAGCAAGCTTTATCATGGGCGGATTAGTCTCCGTTTTATCTAACTTTTTTAATAATCATCCGGCCTTATTGATCGGAACCCTTACATTGACGGAAATGCACCTGAATCTCATTACGCTAAAAACAATGTATCTCGCAAGCATTATCGGAAGCGATATCGGGTCATTGCTGCTGCCCATCGGGACGCTTGCCTCGTTAATGTGGATGTTCATCTTAAGAAAAAACAATATTAAAGTGAAATGGAAAGATTATTTGAACATATCGCTTATTGTCATTCCGTTAACCGTATTTGTCACATTGTTTTTGTTGTATAACTGGATCCAAATCGTCTTCTCTTAAAAGAAGAACTTTCTTTTTGATGAAACCTTTGCACGAAATATGGTGACGAGTCGATGCCCTATTTTTCATTTGATGGTAAAATTCTGCCGGAATAAAAAAGAGCCTTTCGTCCACAGACGAAAGACTCTTGAAAGATTTCCCAAACGGGAGGATTTTTAAACAATTTATACTTTTATTATATTGAACGACAAATCATATGGTGATTTTGAAAATAGAAAATGGTATGTTTTTTAAAATTATTGAAAAGAGGGTTATTTATGAGCAATGCCAAAAATGAATATGAGCACTTAAAAGGAAAGATTCTCGAAATTGAAGTCTCAGGGAAAAACTTCATCATCGGAAAATTGCTGGACTACGGCCCCGACATTTTTGTCATCCACAACGGAAAAGACTTTTTATATGTGCCATCGATTCATTTACAACGAATACAAGTTGCGGATGAAATAGCCGAGTCGTCAAGCGGTGTTGACTTTCAGCATTTAGCGATTGATTATTCCGAAGAATCTCCCATTTCTTTAAGGAAAATATTAATGAATGCCAAAGGACAATTTGTCCAGGTGTATGTAACCGGAAATAAATCCATCCACGGTTATGTGACAAACATCATGAATGATTATTTTGTATTTTATTCCCCCATTTATAAAACGACGTTTATTTCACTACAACATTTAAAATGGCTCATTCCTTACCGCGAAAACCACACACCCTATTCATTAAATGATGAAATGCTGCCTGTCCGGCCAGCTACCGTCCCTTTATCACGAACATTTGAAGAGCAATGCAAAAGGATGCAAAATAACCTGGTTGTTTTTGATTTAGGAGAGAATACAAAGAAAATAGGGCTTCTAAAAGATGTAGTAAACAACAAAATAAAACTGGTCAGCGCGAGAGGAGAAACCGTTTACTGGAACTTGCAACATTTGAAAACCCTTCATACGCCTTAAGCTTTTATGTAAAAGATCGGAATCGGCAATTCGCCGATTCCTGTTTTGTTTTGGCATTTTTTAGAGATTGGCTGATAAATTTTTGAAAGTGGCTGATATTTAACAAAAAGCGGCTGATAAATATCTTAAAGTGGCTGATATCCAAACACAAAAAGTTGAAATCGGTTCTTTATATATCCAGTCGGATCCGGTTTCCTGAAGGATCCTCGGTCAGGCAACTACCATTTTCCTCTTCTACAGGAGCTCCTATCGCCTCTAACCGTTCAATTGCACCTGCCCTTGCCTCTAGAGAGGGGTAAACAAGGTTAAAGCATTTCAATCCAACGCTGTTTTCCAATGGCGCGGGAGCCCCAGCCCCGTTCCATGTATTAAGCCCGATGTGATGATGGTAACTCCCGGTTGATATAAAGAGCGCATGGCTGCCATATCTGCTTACGACGTTAAAGCCAAGAGCTTTGCAATAAAATTCTTCCGCTTTCGATAAATCGGAAACGTGCAAATGAATGTGACCCATTAATGTGCCGGCAGGAAGCCCTTTCCATTCTCCTGTTCCTTCAGAAAGAAGGTTTTCCGCATTCAGCGGTTCGGTCGCCATAATGACTTCGCTATTTTTCCAGTTCCATTTGGAAGAAGGCCGATCCGCGTAAATCTCAATCCCGTTCCCATCCGGGTCAGCCAAATAAATCGCTTCACTTACAAGATGGTCCGACGCTCCTTGAAGGGGATAACCGGTATTAATTAAATGGTTCAATGCATTGGCTAAATCAGAACGTTCGGGCAAAAGCAGGGCAAAATGATAAAGCCCCGTTGTGCGTGGCTGTTTTGGAATTACATTCTCCGGTTGTTCAATTGTCAGGAGCGCTGTTTTGCCGTCGGTTGTCAACACAGCTTTTCTTTCCGCTTGTTGAAGTACTTTAAAGCCGATTACTTTTTGATAAAATGCAAGTGACCGTTCTAAATTGGCCACTTTTAAATAAACTTGCCCCACAAATGTATTAGGTGCTCGATGAAAGTTCATTCTATTCCTCCTGCTAAACTTGGTGGCAATCGGCGGCCCTTATATGATATTTTCTTATCATTTACGCCAATCGCATGATTTATTTAATTTCCCCAACACGAACATTATTGTTAGTTAGTTACTTTATGTAAGTTATTTTATTTTTGTTATTATAATTTGTCAAGCACCTGCAAACTAAAAAAGAGATCATTTTCTAAGAATGATCTCTACATCTCTATCGTTTAAAACCGGCCTCGTGAGTTTCTTAAAACCAGCCCTGCGATAAAGACGATAATGATGGCGCCTAATAAAGCGGGAACAATGTGAAAACCTTCTATGACTGGCCCAATTGGCCCTAAGACTTCTGAACCGAGCCATGCACCAAGGAAACCGGCGATAATATTTCCGAGAATTCCTCCTGGCATATCACGCCCGATCAGAATGCTTCCGAGCCAACCAATAATGCCTCCGACAATAATCATCCAAATCAATTCCATAAGTGCCCTCTCCCCTCTTTTAAGTGATCAAATGGTACTCGAAGTTCCCCTATATTCTTATTTCTTTAGTCTATTCACTCATGAGGAGTTCCGTTATAGCTCCACTCAAAATTGCTTTCGCAAAGAGAGAGGTGCCGACTCCATTTTAAAAGCCGATTGCGTATCGAAACAATCGGCTTTTGCCATGGTCTAGTAAACAACCATCCGGTATGGGTTCTCTAAATACATCTTAATGGTCGATAAAAATTCGCTTGCAGGCGCTCCATCTATTGCACGATGGTCAAACGTCAAACTGAGGGGCAGTGAATGGCAAGGCTTCAATTCTTGGCCGACGTAAGCTGGTGCAGTCGTAATCGTCCCGACTCCAAGAATTCCGACCTCTGGGGGATTTAACACTGGCGTAAAGAATTCGACGCCATAAGCCCCCAATGTTGTAATCGTAAACGTTGATCCCTCCATTTCATCTCTGCTTAAAGTTTGTGATCTTGCTTTTTCGCTGAGTTGGCGTATTTTCTCCGAAAGTCGGCCAATGGGTAATTCCTCAGCGTTCATAACGACAGGAACGACAAGTCCTCCGTCTATGGCAACCGCTATTCCGAGATGAACGCCTTCATATGTGTAAATTCGATTATCTTTATATAAACTGTTCATGCGCTCATGTTTCTGAAGTGCCAAAATGGCAGCCCTTGCAACAAAGTCAGTTACAGTTAATTTCACCCGTTCCCCGGCTTCTTGCATGGAAGCTCTCATTTTTTTTTGCAAATCAAGTAATTCTGTAACATCGGCCCGCATTTGAATCGTCAATTGGGCGCTCTCCTTGAGACTGTCAAACATTCTTTTTGCAATAACCTTTCTTATCCCCGCTACAGGATGGATGGTAACTCCATTCTTCCACGTTTCTTGCCTCTCTTGATCTATATTTTTTATAGCTTGATTGTCTTCTTCTTTATTTCTTTCCTTGCTGTCCCTTATTTTTATGGCCCTCTCAATATCAGATCTCGTCACCCTTCCCTGCGGCCCCGTGCCTGTTATATCCTTAACATCTATGCCAGAGGCTCTCGCAAGTTTCCGGGCTGCGGGCGAAATGCGCGGCTTCACATGAAGATCAGGCAACTTTCGTTCGATTTTCGGTATGCTTTCAACGGCTGAAGCGGTTTCTTGCGCGCCAGGACTTGTTTCCCCCGTATCGATTGTTTCGCCAATCTGCCCGATAAAGCCGATCGCCTTGCCGACTTCCACTGTTTCGTCTTGTTCAGCGGAAATTTCCAGCAATATGCCATCATCCGGGGCTTCAATGTCCTTTTCAATTTTTTCGGAACTGATGACGACGACCGTCTCTCCTTTTGTTACCGATTCTCCTTTCTTTTTCACCCATTCGACAATCGTCCCTTCTTCCATGCTCATTCCGAGTTTTGGCATAATGATTTCAGTTGGCATGACGCCACACTCCCCCTTTCGATCTTTAAATCAGTAACTTTTTTTCTAATCTCCATCAAACAGCAACAATCGTTTCATCGCCAATGATTTCAGCAACCGCTTGCAAGACTTTTTCAGGCGTGGGCAAATAGAGATCTTCTAAAACGGGGGAAAATGGCACCGGGCAATGTGGGCCGGTAATCATTTTGATCGGAGCATCTAAATTATCAAATCCCTTATCCGCCACAAGCGCTGAAATATCGGTTGCCGCGCTGCACCTTGGGGTCGCTTCATCAATGACGATAAGCCTGTTCGTTTTCGCAACGGACGTCAATATGGTTTCCTCGTCAAGTGGCGACAAGCTTCTTGGATCGATCACTTCCGCTTCGATCCCTTTTTTCGTCAGCATTTCAGCTGCTTTAAGCGCCGTATGGACTTGTTTTCCTATAGCGACAATAGTGAGATCGGTTCCTTTCCTTTTCACATCCGCTTTTCCGATCGGTATCGAATAAAATCCGTCCTCCACTTCCCCTTTTACGTTATAAAGTGTTTTATCTTCGAAAAAGATGACCGGGTCGTCATCAAAAACTGCTGAAAGCAAAAGCCCCTTGGCGTCAGCCGGTGTTGACGGGACGACGACTTTCAGCCCGGGAATATGGGTGAAAAGGGCATATAAGCTTTGTGAATGTTGCGCCGCCGCACGAAAGCCTGCTCCGTGCATCGTCCGGATGGTCAAAGGAACTTTCGCCTTTCCCCCGAACATGTAGCGAAGCTTTGCCGCCTGGTTCATTACCTCATCAAGACAGCTGCCAATGAAATCATTGAACATTAGCTCGGCAATTGGCCGCAGTCCGGTTGCCGCCGCTGTTACAGAAGCTCCAATATATCCCGCCTCCGCAATCGGAGTGTCAATGACCCGCTCCCTTCCAAATTGTTGGACAAGCCCTTTCGTGACCCCCATGACCCCGCCCCATGCTTCGTCATCCTGCAAATGATCGACGGCGGCGCCTCCTGCCACATCTTCGCCCATTAAAATGACATTCTCATCACGTTGCATCGCAAGCTTCATCGCTTCATTAACAGCCTGGGAAAACGATAGTTTTCTAGTCATCTTTATACCTCCGGATTATTGATAAGTGACATAAACATCCGTCAATAGTTCCTTTTCATCTGGATAAGGGCTTTTCTCGGCAAATTCGACAGCATTCTCGACAGCCGCCTCGACTTTTTCCTCAATATCATTGAGTTCTCGCTCTGACAATAGCCGCATAGAGAGAATATGCTCTTTAAATCGGGAAATCGCATCCAAGTCGTTAAGATGCTTTTCTTTTTCTTGCGAGGACTTATACGTCTGGGCATCTCCTTCAAAATGGCCGTAATTCCGAAATGTCTTACATTCAATCAATGTGGGGCCTCTTCCGTTTCGCGCCCGTTCGATGGCATGTTCTGCCGCTTCAAAAACAGCGATTGCGTCTTTTCCGTCAACGGCAACGCCAGGGATGTTGTAAGCGGCCGCCCTGTCGGATATGTTGGTGCAACTGGAAGCGTATGTGAACGGGGTCGCTTCAGCGAAGCCATTGTTTTCCGCAACAAAAATAACGGGGAGATTCCAGATGGCGGCTAAATTAATCCCTTCATGGAACGTCCCATGGTTGTTTGCCCCATCGCCAAAAAAACAAACAGCTACCGCTCCGGATTTTTTTATTTTGGCCGTTAAAGCGGCCCCCACGGCTAGCGGAAATCCCCCGCCGACAATGCCATTGGCTCCAAGCATTCCTTTTTCGACATCGGCAATATGCATCGATCCCCCTTTGCCTTTGCATAACCCTGTAGCCTTTCCGTAAATTTCCGCCATCATTCCATCGAGATCGCATCCTTTGGCTATGCAATGCCCGTGGCCGCGGTGCGTGCTCGTAATGTAATCTTTACCGTTCAAATGAGCGCATATGCCAACGGCTACCGCTTCTTCACCGGCATAAAGGTGGACAAATCCAGGAAGAACGCCTTTACTGAAAATGTCATGAACTTTGTCTTCAAATCGGCGAATTTCACACATTTTCTCGTACATCCATTTCGCTTTTTCGCGCGTAAGGCTTTTTAATTCCGATCGAACCACCGTCATCCTTTCTCCTCCATTCATTATAAAATTTAAGGGTAAAGCACCCTCTCATTCATCGAAAATGCAAAATTCATGCCAAAAAAGAAAACGGTTACAATAACCATTTTCTCAAAGATCCGCTTTATTTTTCACTTTGAAAATGTGAGACGAAATGAGACATCGTTCCAATTTGTCTCATTTTTTCTCATTGGCCCTAAAAACTTCCCTTTATAGGTGATATTTCTTCATTTTCCTGTAAAACGTGCTTCTTGCCATTTGTAGTTTTGATGCGGCGAGCGAAACGTTCCCTCTCGTTTTTTCCAGGGCGTCTATCATTCTCTTTTTTTCCATTCGCTCACGATAAGAAAGACCCATTTCCCCTAGAGATGAAGCCTCATTATTTTGAATCGGGCCAGCCGCAATCATTTCTTCGATGGAAAAATGACGAGGCAAATCATTGCCATAATGGATCCTGAGCCGTTCCATAAAGTTGAAGAGTTCACGCACATTTCCCGGCCATCCATATTCCATCATCTGGTCCATCACCTCTTTTGGCAATGCTGCCAGCCAATTATTTTTCTCGCAATAATAGTGAATTAAGTAAGTAAGATCTTCTTTTCGTTCTCGCAGCGGGGGGATATGGATCGGGTAAACAAAAATTCTGTAAAAAAGGTCTTCGCGAAATGTGCCCTTTCTAACCAGTTCCCGCAAGTCGCGATGCGTTGCCGTAATAACTCGCACATCAAGTGGAACAGGATCCGTCCCTCCGATTGGAACTATTTGCTTTTCTTGTAGCACCCTGAGCAGCGCTACTTGCATTTCATGGGGAATTTCGCCGATTTCATCAAGGAAAAGCGTGCCGCCATTCGCTTGCTCAAATTTCCCTTTATGCCCTGAGCGTTTCGCGCCAGTAAATGATCCGGGCATAAAGCCGAACAATTCGCTCGCCATCAATTCTTTTGGAATCGCTCCACAATTGACCGCAATGAAAGGTCCTTCTTTCCTGGAACTGTTCAGATGAATGGAGCGGGCCAACACTTCCTTGCCAGTCCCGGTCTCTCCCCAAATATGGATGGCCGCGTCCGTTTTTGCGGCCCGTTCCGCATTTTTCAAGACCCTTTCAAACTCTTTACTTGTTCCTCTTACGCCGTCAAAATGGAACGAGGAAGAGAAATTCCAGCTTTTTGTTGTCGGATGGTTGTTTTCCAAATGGATGCGATAGCCGATCAATTCGTGATGAGCGCTGGAGTAGACGGGAATCCTTTCTTGAATGTGATAGCCATATAACGCGATATCCCGCAATTGTAACCCGTGCCAAAGAGAAAAGGTTTCATGAAGGCAACGGTTCATCCAGACCACTTGTTCTTTTGGGTTGCAGAAGAGGATCGGAACATGAAGGTTTGCGACATTCGGTATTTGCTCTAACAATTCGAGTTCGTCTTCTTTCGCTTGTCTTTGCAGTTGCTGCTCGATTGCATAGGAAGCGGCGACGACCATCGCGAGGATATGTTCGTGAATGTAGTGATCGATTGGGTAGGACACATCAAGGACGCCGGCCAGTCCTTCTTCAACAAGAATGGGGGCTGAGGAACAAACCCACTGTTGGGATGCAATCGAAAAGTGCTCCGTTCCCATTACAGTGATCGGCTCTTTTATTCGTAACGCCGTGCCGATGGCATTAGTGCCCACCTCATCTTCGGTCCATTTGACGCCTTCGTGGAAATTGATCGATTCCGCTAATTTTACCGCTTGTTCATGGCCGTTGGCATATAGCACATATCCTTCGGGGTCGACAAGCAGAAACATTGATTTTGTTCCGTTAAAGAACGTTTCTAATTTTTTTATGAATGGAAGGGCTGCTTTCAGAAGCTTTTGATTCTCTGTTTTTCTTTTCATTAATGATTCTTTCGAAAGAATCTTTTCACCTTTTCCATTATAAGGGTTTACTCCAGCATGACGGCAAAGGTGCCAGGACTCTGCAATTCTCTTATTGATTCTCGATTCATCAAGCGAGCCTTCCCGGACAAAACGTTTCCAGACCTCTTTCCTCAATGGGCTTGCAATATCCATTTCCTTCACCTCGACAAAGGTTTATAGAACTCTGTGAATGTATTCTATGAAGCCGTTTAATTTCCTTTCGTACAGCATTGATTTTTGTTCAAAGCCAAACTTGCCGCTGCACAAGTTGCCTTCTCCATTTTCATTAGCGTTCCGCCCCTATTGGAAGAAGCTTTTTTTAATACGGCATAAAAAATAGGCGGAGGATAAACCCCGCCTATTTCCGCTAAAGTTGCGAAATTTCGCCGCATTCGTTTACGCTAATTCTCACTATACATTCCAAAATTTGCTTGCGGTTAACCGCTCTTCTTCTCTTGTCATGCTTCGCGTTGCCAAACTAGCAAAAATGTAAGCGGCGAACGATAAAACAATCGGAACGACAACGGTATGCATCCCTAAAAGATTAGGAGAAAACCGGTCAAGACAAATATAAGAAATGACGCCAACAACCATCGAGCTTACCGCCCCGTAGGCATTTCCTTTTTTCCAGTAAAGCCCCAATACAATGGGCCAAATAAAAGCGGCTTCCAGACCTCCGAAAGAGAATAAGTTCAACCATATTAAAAAATCGGGCGGATGGATGGAAGCAAAAAATACAAGAATACCGATTACTGCGGTTACCCCTAAACTCATGTTCCTCACTTTTGCCTCGGATGCATGTTTATCCATATAATTTATATATACATCCTTGACGAGGGCGGAACTCACCAACAGCAACAGCGCGTTCACTGTTGACATAACGGCCGCAATGGGAGCGGCAAGGACAATACCGGCAAGCCATGAAGGCAGGACTTTCATTGTAATGAGCGGCATGACCGTATCCCCCACTTTAATTCCCGGCATGACGGCCCTTGCAAAAACGCCTGTTAAATGCATCCCTAGCATGATGAAACCGACGACGACCGTTCCAATAATCATCGCCATATGCATCGCTTTCGAGTTTTTATAAGACATCGCCCGGACCGAAATTTGCGGCAATCCAACGACCCCGACTCCGACCAATATCCAAAAAGAGGAGATATACAACGGCGTTAATGAATGATCGGCGCCGAATGGCGATATGAGATCGGGGTTTTCAGCCGCCAGGTCTTTCATAATATTGGAAACGCCACCCCCGGCAATAATCGTTCCAACTAATATGATGAGCGTCCCGATAAACATAACCATTCCCTGGATCGTATCTGTAAGAGCGACTGCCCGAAATCCTCCGATAACGACAAAAACTAGGACGGATACCGAAAAGATGAAAAGCGCAGTCGGATAAGAAACGCCCATAAATGACTCAAGCAAACGACCTCCGCCAACCCATTGGGCAGCCATCGACGAAAAAAGAAAAATGACAATGCTGATCGACGATAAAATGACGACCCATTTGCTGCTATACCGCTCTTTCAAGAAATCATTCAATGTGACCGCGTTAATTTTCCTGGCTATGATCGCAAACTTTTTTCCTAATACCGCCAATGTAAAATAGCCAGTCACAAGCTGTGACATTGAAAGCAATACCCAGGCAAGGCCTGTATTATAAGCGATTCAAGGTCCCCCAATAAAACTTGACGCGCTTCCATAAGTGGCGACCATCGTCATCGCGAGTACGAATCCGCCAAGATTGCGCCCCCCTAAAAAATACTCTTGAAGAAATTCGGGGCCTTGTTTCACATATTTTGAAGCATAAAACCCGACAAGAAAGATGACCGCGAGAAAAAACAGTAAAGGAATCACGACTCCCCAATTCATTGTTTGTCCCCCTTGCCGCTTTCCTTCTCAAACGGCACGTCCGAAAAGAAAAACTTTACCATTATATAGACGGCGATGGAAAATACGATAAATCCTACTATACAGCTATAAAAAAACCATGCAGGAAGCCCAAGAATATAATCATACTCTTTTACCGGTTTTCCACCAAAGCCGTATGCAAAACCGTACCACCAAATAAAATTGAGAATGGCCAGCCCAATTCCCATCAGCGCTTCTCGGTTCGATATTTTATACCTTGGATCCATCCGGTCTGTTTCCTTCGACCTTTTCATCATTATCACCCATTCTTCATTAATCCTTCTTTTCGTGAAAATTATACATGTTTTCAACCCGTCCTTAAAATGATGGATACTTTACCTTATAGCTGTCGCAACTAATAAATCCGCCGATCCAGGTTTAGCCATTCAAGTAAAGGAGCTGACGAAAGTTGCATACGGGCGTTTCCTGTACGAGCTGTAGCTTATTGTCTGAACGGAGTTATTTATTGTCCAAACTGATCAACTGATAAGCGAAAAATCAAATTTTTTTGTCCATAGATAAAGAATGATTGTCCGAATCGCACTTTTCCATATATTATTTAGGAACTGTTATCCTCTAGCAAAAGAAAGCCCCTCTCCTATTATAAGGAAAGGGGATTTCTCACTATGCTTTAACACTTACATCGGAAAGTATAACAGAACTTCCTTTCTTAGCAGATTCGTATAATCCGTTAATGAGCTTCTGCAATATTACGCCTTGTTCCGCTGTGCAAATCGGCTGTTTGCCAGCTGAAGCGCATTCGACGAACCTCTCAATTTGAAGGTCGTAACCCGCTTTTTTCGGCAGGGAAGACGGAGTAATATCAACAAGTGTTTCGTGCATTTCTCGATAAATTTTAAGTGGAAAGACGTCGGCCCCGCCTTGATCACCCATAAGCGATACATTCATTTCCTCATGTTTTTCCACATTGGCAGCGAATGCTGATTCTAATAAGATCGACGCGCCATTTTTAAACGTTATCATTCCTCGCGCCATATCTTCGACGGAAAAGTTTTGCCAATCCCAATCCCCCATCAAGCCTACACCTTTACGAGTGCCCAGCTTTTGATAGGTGACCCCAAGCACCGTGTCCGGTTCTGGATAGCCCATTAAATACAATGCCGTATCCAGCATATGGACACCGATGTCAATGAGCGGGCCTCCGCCTTGGAGTTCTTTATTCGTGAAGACTCCCCAGCCCGGAATTCCTCGCCTTCGCAATGCGTGAACGCGTGCGGCATAAATTTCTCCAAGTTCTCCTGCGTCAATAAACCGCTTTAACACCTCAACTTCCGGGGAATGCCGGTAATGGAGCCCATACGTTAAGATTTTCCCCGCTTTTTCGGCCTCTTTTGCCATTTGTTCAGCTTCTTCGACCGTCATCGCCGGCGGTTTTTCACATAGGACATGGCAACCTGCCCGGAGTGCTGCAATCGTTGCCGGAGCGTGGAATTTGTTCGGAGTACAAATACTTACCGCATCAAGTTCCACTTCCTTAAGCATTACTTCATAGTCAGAGAACACGTGTGTTATTCCAAATTGATTTCCAGCTTGAACAGCCTTCTCTTTCACAACATCCGATATAGCGACAATTTTCACTTTGTCACCACATTTCATATAGTTTGGAATATGCACAGCTGTCGCAATTCCGCCTGCCCCGATAATTCCTACACGTAAACTATTTGCCATTTTTAATTGCCTCCACTATTTCTTTAATTTCTACCCTTCGACCTTCTTGATGAGACTTTGTGCTCGCTTCGTTAATTAATGTTAAATGGTGTATATCTTCTTTTGAAATCGTAATTGCCGCTCCGCCCACTATTGAATGAACCCATTGCTCATAGGCATCGGGCAACTTCTCAGGAGTGACCCACCCGTTTTCCTTAAAATGCCGGCTTTTGATTCGAACTTGATTGTCTTCAATCAGCAGCGCGCCTTCTGTTCAATGAAACCATTAATTGAACGTTGGCTTCTTCAACCGCTGAAAAAATCTCATCGCAATCTTCCACAGATAAAGCAAGCACTTTTTCTGTGAAAATATGTTTTTTATGTCGTGCCACTTCGATCATGATGTCCTTATGTAAATTCGTCGGTGCATCCACAATGACCGCATCAATCGAAGGATCGGCAAGCACTTTCTTCAATTCCGGTTCAAACGCCACCCCGAGCTCCCTCGCCCATTGTCTTCATCCCAGACAAGTTGAATCGATAAATGAGCATTTTCCTGGGCCTGCCTGGCATAATCGTTAGCATGAACGTGCCACCTGCTTAACATTGGACACTTCCTATTAATGGCTAAAAGTAGTAACGGTCATTATTTTCAAGGGATATTAATTGATTCTCAATTGACGCCGACCAAATCTATTAAGTTTTTAATATTCGTTTTTGCACTTTCCATAGGATCCGAATCAAACTGCTCCTGCTCCACGATAAACCATTTTGTATCATATTTCTCGCCAGCTTGAATGAATCCTTTTATATTCAATACCCCTTTGCCGATTTCGATGCTTCGCTGTTGGCCATTTTTTCTACCCATGTCTTTAATGTGTAGCGAAACGACGCGTTCACCGTATTTCTTGATCAACTTCGCAGGCTCAAGCCCGGCAAAAGTTGCCCAATAACAGTCTAATTCCACTTTCACCAAATCCGGGTCGCAATTCTCAAACAAGAGATCGAATCCCGACTTTCCATTAAACCGCTCAAACTCAAAAGCATGGTTATGGTATGCAAAAACAAAACCGTTTTGTTTGCATTTCTGACCGATTTCATTAAACATTTCCGCTGTTTTTTTATAATCATCGCCTGTATTTCTAAACTCTTCAGGCAAATAAGGGCATATGATCAAGTTATTTTCGATTTTATGATTATATTCCAGCGTCTCTTCCAACTGGTCCCCCCGCAATAAATCAAGGCTGGTATGACTTCCCGCCGCCACAATGCCTTTATCGTCCATTACTTTTTTTAGCTCTTTTGCGGGCGTGTTGAAAAAACCAGCAAATTGCACCCCGCTATACCCCATCTCAGCTACCCGATTTACCGTCCCTAGAAAGTCTTTCTCAGCCGCTTCTTTTACGGAATATAATTGCAATCCGAATTTGCCCAAATTGATCTCCTCCTCTTTTACTATTTTTTCAAAAAAGCATTTTTCCTCCTCATTATGCGAAAAATCTTTTAACGAATTTTTTTAAATCATTCAAATTAAATCCCAAAATGGGTTCCACGTGTGACATAGAAAGCGGTTAAAAAATCTTTAATTCCCCGACTAGTGCCCTTTCAGCTAAGAAAGTTCTTATTTTCAAGAATCCATTTTCGCCTGTAAAAACATAGAACTTCTCTAGTGTGGTGCTATTTTCATGGCATTTGGACAATAAACAGTGGATTTCCGACAATAAATCGCTTCCATCGGACAATAAATAGCCTGTGTCGGACAATAAAATTGGTAGTTTTTTCGCTTATTGTCCAAAAGTAAGATGTTATTGTCTAAACCGGATGACTTATTGTCCAAATAAGAGCACTTTTTGTCCGAGAACAAAATCATTTTACATCATGTAACGATTCGTGATCGTTTTTCCTCATTTCAAAGATCTAACGAGGTGTTCTTAAAATAAAAATGTTCGATTACTGAAATTCAAACTATTTTTCTAGAAGGGGCACTAGTTCGGTTGCCGAATAACTATTTTGGCTAACTATGAGTAAAGGATGCTACTTTTGATCATTCGGCACTTGAGCTTCAATTTCTTTGACTGATACCCATCTCTTCGTTTCGGCAGATTTCTCTACGGCTTCTAATACAGCCTGGTTTTTGGCGCCATCCTCAAAATTCGGCTCAGGACTGTAACCTTTATTTATACCATCCATTAGGTTTTTCACTAAATGAATAAAGGTGTGTTCATACCCAATAATATGACCGGATGGCCAATAGGCCCCTGCAAAGGGATGAACCTCTTCCGTGCAATGAATCGTCCGGAATCCTTGCAGCCCCTCTTCATCATCTGCAAAATAAACTTGGAGATGATTCATGTGCTCCAAATCCCAGCGAATCGATCCTTTTTCGCCATTAATTTCAAAGCGGTTTCCATTCCTGTTACCACCCGCAAACCTTGTAGCTTCAAACGTTCCAATCGCTCCATTCTCAAATCGCGCGAGGAAAAGGGAAGCATCGTCTACATCCACTTTTCCTTTCGAACTTAAAGGTCCTGTGGCGGTCCATCCATCGCTATTTGCAACGATAGGACGCTCTTTAATAAAGGTTTCAAGGATGCCTGTAACTTCTTTAAATTCACCGACTAAAAAACGGGCTAAATCAATGCTGTGGGCGGCGATATCGCCATGGGCTCCTGACCCGCATACCTTTTTGCTCAATCGCCAGACAAGCGGAAACTCAGGATCCATCATCCAATCTTGCAAATATGTAGCGCGGATGTGATGAATCTTCCCTATTCTGCCAGCTTCAATGAGCTTCTTTGCCAATTGTACCGCCGGGGCAAACCGGTAATTGTGGCAGATGGCGTGGGTAACCCCATTTTTTTCGGCTACTTCATGCATTTTTTTCGCTTGTTTATAATTCATGGCGAGCGGTTTTTCACATAATACATGTTTTCCTGCCTCCGCAGCAGCAATCGCAATCTCCGCGTGCATGTTATTCGGCGTCGCAATGTCAATCAGGTCAATGTCATCCCGTTCAATGAGCTTGTGCCAATCGGTTTCATACGTATTCCACCCCATCTTATCCGCCGCCTGTTTGACACCGCCTTCGTTTCGGCCGCAAATCGCCTGAAGCACGGGGATGCAATCGGAATCAAAGAAAAACGGCATATCCCTGTAAGCGTGGCTATGGGCTTTCCCCATGAATTTGTATCCGACCATCCCAATCCGAACTTGCTTTTTGCTTACACCCACCATCGCTATTTTGCATCCTCCCTCGTCCGTTAAATTCGATTATTTTCACGTAAGTACTTCTGTATGAAATGTTTTTTCCCTTCTAGAATAATTTTCACCAACAAGAATATTTAGATTTGCGGGAAAAGTCATTGACTTTTTCTTTTCTCTTCTGCATAATATTTTTTAAAAATTATGTTACGGTGTTAACAGGGGACTAGTAGATAGAACTTGAAGTGATAGAGAGCGGATTCCAGTGTAAAAATGAACAATGCCATTATTGTTTGTGAATTTACCAGGCTGAAAGATTCTGCCACTAAAAGCTATTGAACCTGCCCCTTGAGCTGTCTGGCTAATAACCAGACCGTCGCCCTCGTTACGGGAATGAAGAGAGCATTCGCTTTTAGTCTTAATGAATGCTAAAAAAGGTGGTACCGCGGATCCAGACTTTTTCCGTCCTTTTATATAAGGATGGAAAAA
This sequence comes from Fictibacillus gelatini DSM 15865, assembly GCF_000430745.1. Taxonomy (GTDB): domain Bacteria; phylum Bacillota; class Bacilli; order Bacillales; family Fictibacillaceae; genus Fictibacillus_A; species Fictibacillus_A gelatini. The sequence goes on from NZ_AUMP01000025.1 coordinate 47,359, forward strand.
GTCTTTTTTAGTTTGAATAGGAGGATGGGTCAAATGAAGAAAAAGCGGGTGGCCGTAAAAATCGGAAGCAGTTCATTGATCAATGAAAACGGCGGATTAAGCCGGGAGAAAGTATTCGAACACGCTCAGGCGATTGCCTGCTTAAAGAAACAAGGATATGAAGTGCTGCTTATTTCTTCCGGGGCTGTTGCTGCCGGCTATGCGGACCTCGGATTCCCCTCGCGTCCTACTACCATCGCAGGCAAACAGGCGGCAGCAGCCGTCGGGCAAGGATTGCTCATCCAGGCTTATACCGAAACGTTTAAACAATTTGGTATCGTAAGCGCACAGCTTCTTTTAACACGGAATGATTTTAAACGGAAGGAACAATACCAAAATGCTCATGCCACTTTAATGGAACTTTTAAAAAGAGGCGTCCTTCCGATCATTAATGAAAATGATTCTGTTTCAATCGAGGAATTAACGTTTGGCGATAACGATATGCTCTCTTCTTTAGTGAGCGGTCTTGTCCATGCCGACTTTTTGATCATTTTGACGGACGTTAACGGCTTTTACAGCGGCAATCCCCGCACAGATCCTTCTGCCAAACGTTATGACTTTCTTCCGGAAATAACGGATGACTATATTCTTCAAACGAAAAATTTCTTCGGTTCCAAAGTGGGCACGGGGGGCATGATGTCGAAACTATTAGCCGCCAAAACCGCCTTATCACTTGGCGTCAACGTGTTTATCGGCACAGGCTCTGGAGAAAAGAAGCTAATAGAAATTATGGAAGGAAAGGGAGATGGAACGTATATCGGAAATACTCCAGGAACGTTGTTAAAAACACCAAAGCAATGGATCGCGCTGCATTCTCCCATCTCCGGGACGATCTGTGTGGATGATGGGGCAGCAAATGCCGTTTTATATGAAGGAAAAAGCTTATTGCCGATCGGAATTCGAGAGGTGAACGGACAGTTTTCGCCGGGAGACGTCGTTGAAATTGTGAATAGCGCAAAAGAAGTCATTGGAAAAGGACAGGTGAATTACTCTTCGCAAGAATTAAAGTGGATCAAAGGGATGACAAGCCAATATGCAATGGAAACAACAAAAAGAAGCCACCCTGAAGTCATTCATCGGGATCAATGGGTGGCAGTGAACAACATTGCAAACAGCAATGTTGTTCGGAAGTGAAAATGAAGGACGGGAATGGCTAAAATCGGCTAATCCGGATTCCAGCTATCTTTTTGGAAAGGAGAAACATTATATGAATGAATTAATGGTGAATGAGTTATTTGTGAAAGCAGAAAGAGCAAAAGGAGCATCCAGGGAACTCGCGGCGAAAACGACCGCGCAAAAAAATTACGCCTTAGCGCTGATTTCCAAACAATTGGTTGAAGATGCCGATTACCTTTTAAAAGAAAACGAAAAGGATGTCAAAAACGCAAAGCATGACGGGGTTCATGAATCATTGATTGACCGCCTTTTATTAACTAAAGAGCGAATTTTGAGCATGGCGGAATCATTGCAGCAACTTGCTGAACTCGAGGATCCGACCGGTGAAGTATTGGAAGAATGGAAACGCCCCAATGGACTGTTCATTCAAAAGGTTAGAGTGCCGCTTGGCGTAGTCGGAATGATTTATGAAGCAAGGCCGAATGTTACTGTTGATGCATCAAGCCTTTGTTTAAAAACGGGAAATGCTGTGCTCTTGCGCGGAAGCTCATCGACCATTCATTCGAATCGGGCCATTGTGAAAAGCATTCATCGCGCCATTGAACAAACGGATCTCCCTGTCGATTGTATCCAGTTGATCGAAGATACATCAAGGGAAACCGCCGCAAAAATGTTCACATTAAAGGAATATCTCGATGTACTCATACCGCGTGGCGGGAAGAAATTGATCCAGACGGTCGTCGAAAATGCGTCCGTTCCTGTTTTAGAAACGGGTGCCGGAAACTGCCACATATTTATTGATCATTCCGCAGAGAAAGAAATGGCGATTGACATCGTCTTGAATGCAAAAACACAGCGCCCTTCTGTCTGCAATGCGATTGAAACCGTGCTTGTACACGAAGATTGGGAACACGGCCATCTAAAAGAGCTCATCGAACGCCTTGAACAAAGCGGTGTCGAACTGCGTGGCGATGAAAATTTGCAACGCCGTTTCCCTTCTCTTCTGCTGGCGACTGAAGAGGATTGGGAAACTGAATATTTAGATACCATTTTAGCGATGAAGCTTGTCCGTGATGCAGATGAAGCGATCGCCCATATTAACCGTTACGGCACTAAACATTCCGAAGCGATCATTTCAGAAACAGCGAAAAATGTGGAGCGCTTTTTCCAATTGGTCGATGCATCTACGCTATACCATAATGCCTCGACTCGCTTTACCGACGGATTTGAATTTGGCTTTGGCGCTGAAATCGGCATCAGCACGCAAAAGCTGCACGCCCGCGGGCCGATGGGGCTTCCGGCGTTAACCTCAACGAAATACGTCATAAAAGGAAATGGCCAGATACGAACGTAACCGATTTTTTTGTTATACTAGTGATTGAATGTTTCCTCCGGATAAAAAAAGCGCTGCTTTGGAAAATAAAATTCAAGGTTTGGAAAATAATTTCGTGAGTTTGGAAAATAAGTTTGCGAGTTTAGAAAATAAAAACTAAAGTTCGGACAATATTGCAGTTAGGTGTTCAATAAATAACGTGCAATAAGACTATTTTCCTGCGTTTTTTTAGAAACTTTTCGCATCATGAAAGGAGTTCTGCATGAAATCACTAGTACTTGCTGAAAAACCGAGCGTCGCGCGGGACCTTGCCCGCGTTCTCGGCTGCAATAATAAACAAAAGCATTACATTGAAGGTCCACGCTATGTCGTCACATGGGCGCTTGGCCATCTCGTCGAATTAAAAATGCCAGAGGATTATAACAAAGACTATAAAACGTGGCGCCTTGAAGACTTGCCAATCATTCCAAAACAGATGGGGCTGAAAGTGATCCGGCAAACGAGCCCGCAATTCCGCGGAATTGAACAGCTTGCAAAACGAAAAGACATAAAAGAACTTATCATTGCGACCGATGCCGGACGCGAAGGAGAACTTGTCGCCCGCTGGATCATGGAAAAAGTCCGCTGGCAGAAACCGGTGAAGCGGCTCTGGATCTCTTCTCAGACTGACCGGGCCATCCGCGATGGTTTCAAACAGTTGAAACCGGGAAAAAATTACGATTCTCTCTATCAATCCGCCGTTTGCCGCGCCGAAGCCGACTGGCTAATTGGATTGAACGTCACGCGGGCGTTGACAACAAAATATAACGATCCATTGTCAGCTGGCCGTGTTCAGACTCCGACGCTGGCGATGATTCTAGAACGGGAAAAAGAAATTCAGTCGTTCGTCCCAAAAGAGTATTGGACAATTCACGCGAAAATCGGCCCACTTGAAGCGATGTGGGAACGGAATGGAGAAAAACGGATTTTTGACGGCGAAAAGGCTACTGCCCTATTCAACAAAGTGAAAGGGCAAAAAGGAATCGTGAAAAAAGTAGAACGCAAAGAAAAAAGCGAGCCCCAGCCGCTTCCGTATGATTTAACTGAGTTGCAGCGGGATGCGAACCGCCGTTTTGGCTTTTCCGCTAAAAAAACGTCAAGCGTGCTGCAAAGCCTATACGAACAGCATAAACTCGTCACGTACCCGCGCACCGATTCCCGCTATTTGACGAAAGAGATGGAATCAACGATGGCGGACCGGCTTCAAGCCATCTCCTCCGGCTATAAAGAAGAAGTGCAGCCTATTTTAAAACAAAAAGGGAAAGTGCTAGCCAAACGCGTCTTCAACGATGATAAGGTAACAGATCATCATGCGATCATACCGACGGATGAGCCGCTTCATTTAGGGGACCTTTCGACCGACGAACGAAAGCTGTATGATTTGATTGTCCGGCGTTTCCTTGCGTTATTCTATCCTGCGTATCGGTATGAAACGGTTCATGTGCAACTGGAGGTCGAAGGCGAAACGTTTACTGCCCGCGAAACTTCCATAATCGACAAAGGCTTTAAAACAGTAACCGGGAAAGATGACGAAGAAGACTCTTCAAAACCTCTTTCATCTCTTACCGTTGGACAAACGCTATCGGTCAAAAACGAAAAGTTGGAGAAAAAGCTGACCGAACCGCCAGCGCGTTTCACAGAGGCCGATTTATTAAGCAAAATGGAAAAATACGGGCTCGGCACGCCGGCAACACGGGCAGACATCATTGAACGCCTTCTTGGTACAGAAGCAATTGAACGGAAGAACAACCGCCTGACGCCGACGCCTAAAGGAAAGCAACTGATCGAGCTTGTCAATGATGAATTAAAATCGCCCGAGTTGACCGCCCGCTGGGAACGCGAGCTTGAATCGATCGCCCGCGGCAAAGGGAATGCCGAAGAATTTTTGCGCAACATCCGAAAGCAAACGAAACAGCTTGTCTTTGAAATTAAAGGAAGCGAAAAGTCGTACCGGGCGCATAATTTAACAGGCTCCAAATGTCCGGAGTGCGGGTCATTTATGAAAGAAGTCAATAGCAAGGATGGAAAAGTGCTTGTCTGTTCCGACAGAGAATGCGGCTTCCGTAAGCGAAAAGACCCGAAGCTCTCCAATCGCCGCTGCCCGCAATGCCATAAGCGCATGGAGATGCACAAAGGAAAATCGGGGCTTTACTTCCAATGCCGTCCATGTAATGTCGTTGAAAAAGCACAGGATAAGAAAAAAACCGTATCCAAGCGTGAAGAGCGCCAGCTCCTGAAAAAATACGCAAAAGAAGAGCCGGTCGGCAACAGCCTTGCCGATGCCCTTAAGGCGGCGCTGAAAAACAAAGAATAGCAACGTTAAACCGCAAGCGAAATAGCTTGCGGTTTTTCTGCGATTTCTCATTAGAGGCATTATTCGATATCGTATTGATGCAGCACTTTCTCGATCTTGATCGCTTTACCCATATCACCTTTCACCTTTAACTTCCCCGTCATATAGGCTACTGCTCCATTTAACTTTCCGACGATCAATTTTTTAAAATCTTTCATCTTCAACTGCAACGTGCAATCCGCTTTAATCGGCGATTCTTGTTTAATCACAGCTTTTCCATCTGCCAAATGCAGCTGGAACGAATCACTCTCATCAATGATGTCAAATTGATAGATCGCGTTCATTCCTTCAATCGGCTTCGGATTGGCATTCAACACCATTTCCATTTTCTCTTTCGTCTCCTGTAGCGTATAATCGAGGATGCTTTTAGCCATACTCCGCTTTCCCCTCCAATAATTGTAATGTTCTGAATTAATACTATATCAAATGGTTGGGGAACACAATGATTTACACGGGAAACAACTCATAGGATGAAGCAACTGCCCGCACAATCCTAATAGTTTAAATTATTTATACTCCGCTTCTTTTTGCTTAATTTCTTCCGCTGATAGATTGAGAGCCGCCTGCGGCCCTTCAAACCGCTTTTTATAATAGCCGAAGTCCATAATAACTAAAAGGATGAACATTCCAATTAGTGCATAGGCAGCGTTTTGATTCGGCGGGATGACCATGACGATGCAAATAAATACAATCCAGATTAAGCTTAAAACATTGATTGCTTTGCTCCAGCTTCCCAGATTCCACGGCCCGAGGTGCTTCGGTTGAAAAATTCCTTTTGCTTCGGCCCTCAGCTTTAAAAAAATGGGAATGCCGTAGGCCACATAAAGCCCGACAACGCTGACCGCCGTTAAAAAGGCAATCGTCGTATATGTCGTATCAGGGTTCACTTTTTTAATCACGTAATCGACAAGTGCAAGCACAAAAGATAGGATGACGGCAAGCCAGATCGCTTTTGCAGGTGTACGGTATTTTCGGCTGACTTCAGACCATTGATTGCTAAAGGGCATCCCTTTATCGCGGGAGAAAGCGTACATCATCCTTGAAAATGATGTAATCGAAGCCAGCCCGCAAAACCACATCGCAAGGGTGACGAGCCATAATACGACATAGCCGAAAGTTCCCCCAAGCGCATGATCAATGACATAAATAAAGGCATTGTCGGAAGCGACCGCTCCTTGAGCATCTTTAATTGAAAGGGTGACGAAGGAAAGCATGATAAAGCCAAAAACAAACGAGAAAGCGACAGATGAGAATATCCCCCACGGGGCGCGCACTCTCGGCATGACGGTTTCTTCAATTGCATGGGCGGACGCATCATAACCGGTAAACGTCCATTGCGATTGCAAAAGTCCGATTAAAAAGGCTAGAAAATACGGTTTTTCCGAAAACGTCTGGCCGACTTGAAACAAATAATCTACCGGCTTTAAGCCGCCTTTTGTGAAGAACGCAAGACTGATGACAAGAATGAAGACAACGATGATGTGATACCATGCGGAAAAATCATTCAGACGGGCAACCACGCGAATACCGACATGATTTAAAATGCCATGAAGCAATAAAACGATTCCAAAAACGATCAATATCGTCGTATCCGTAGAGGTGTAGCCAAAGACATTAGCTATAAGTGGGTCGGCAAACAAGGCGACAGAATAATCGATGCCCGCGACGATTCCGATCTGGCCAATCAGATTGATCCAGGCCGTATACCATCCCCACCTTTTATTGTTAAGAATAGCAGCCCAGTGATACAATGCACCCGCTGTCGGGATCGCTGATGCCAGCTCCGCCAGCGAGGCGGCGACGAGCAAACAGAAAAGGGCAACAATTGGCCAGCCAAATCCCATCATGCCCGGTCCCCCATACAAAAGGCCATGTCCATATAGCGACACCGCGCCTGTTAAAATCGATATGATAGAAAATGAGATGGCAAAATTTGAAAATCCGCCCATGTCCCGAAGCAATTCTTGCGCATAGCCGAAGCGGTTTAAATCCTCTTTATCTTGCAGCACTTGCTTATTATCTGCCATAAACAAACCTCCCTTAATCGACAATTGTCATTGCACCCTATACATCTACATTTGCATTTGAAACTTCCAAATCCACGCCTGACCGATTTGTCTTCCCTTTTGCCCCGAGAAAATGTTCATGATGAGCTTCATCAAAAGCCCGAACGCTTTGATTGGCTTTCATGCCAATCGCAACTGCTGCGCCGAGCGTCAAACAGACGAATAAAATGCCGAGAATTAGCATCATTTCACCTCCTTTCCTTTCATCAAAAAATGTAATAAAAAAGAAGCCGACAAATATACTCCGGCGGGGAGTAGATTTGGCAAGCTTCTTTGCTCATTTATTTACTTGCTTTCATTATAAAAACAGTACAGATAGTTGTCAATATTCAAACTATTCATTCAACCAATAACAAAACCGCATGCCTTTGCATGCGGTCTGTTGCCGGTCAACCAGCTTTTTCATCTATAAACTCTTCGGACATCGGTCTGATTTTTTTCGAACCGACCAGCGCATAGTAGACGATGGCCAGAGCTAATATAGCGATGATCACAACCCAGAGCGGAAGAACTAACCCGAAAATTGGCAATTTTGTTGTCATAATGCTATATTTCAAAATGCAAAATAATGTAAACAAGCCTAAAATTAAAGATACTGCCGGAACGATCGGATAACTTACTTTAAATGGTCGTTCTAAATTTGGTTCTTTCTTTCTTAAAAGAAAGAGAGAAATCAAGCTAATGCAATACATGAGCATAGCGCCAAATACCGACAATATAATAAGCGCGTTGGCAAAATTCGCGGAACCGGCACAAATTACCCCGATCGCGCCTGGAACGATTAATCCCCAGTGCGGCACTCCTTTTGGATTGAGCCTGGATAAAAACTTTGGCAAATAGCCTGCTCTCGCCATTGCAAACGTTTGGCGGGAATAACCGATAATAATGCCGTGCAAACTTGCAATTAAGCCGAACAATCCGATAACGGCCAAAAATTTCGGCAGCACGCTTCCCTCGCCATATGCATTTGCCAGTGCTTGCGGTAGCGGAAAATCTGCAGGAGTGCCTTTTCCCCCGCCTAACCCGGCAGTGACGATTAACGTGAATATGGTTGCCGTTGCTAACGTGATGATTCCGGATATAAACCCTTTCGGAATGTCTTTCTTTGGATTTTTTACTTCTTCTGCCGCCATCGCCCCGCCTTCGATCGCAAGGAAAAACCAGACAGCAAAAGGAAGAGCTGCCATTACGCTCGCAAACCCATTCGGAAGGGCTTTTTCATTAAAAATATTGGCCGCTTCAACATGGGGAATGCCGGCAACATAATAAGTAGCCAACCCAATTAAGGCGAAAATGGTTGCAACCAATTCAATAAGAGCCGCTCCCTTAACACCGATCATATTAATCAAAATAAAAAAGATAAATACGCCTACCGTGGCATACACCGGGTTAACGCCAGAAATCAAGAAATGAATATATGCCCCTGTTGAAACAGCGATGGCGGGTGGTGCAAAAACAAACTCCAGCAAACATGCGATCCCGGCAATATATCCGCCGAAGGGACCCATTGCCCTTCTCGCATAAGCCGACGGTCCTCCGGCATGCGGAATAGACGTGGACAACTCCGCATAGCTGAAAATAAAGGTAGTATAAAAGATCGTCACGATGACAGCGGCAACGATCAATCCAACAACGCCGCCTTCATGGAAACCGTAATTCCAGCCAAAATACTGTCCGGATATGACCATGCCAACCGCAATCGCCCATAAATGAATAGGAGTAAGCGACTTTTTCAAATCGTTCTTTTTCTCCATGCGATCCCTCCTTTACGATTAAAAATCTAGTGCCCTTTCTAGAAAAGCAGTTTCGATTTCAGTTACTTTTGTGAAATCAGAAAAAGAATATCATGATTATTCCAATTCATTAAAAATATCTCGTTCTCGGACAATAATTTACAATTTTAGGACAATAAGTACACCATTTTGGACAATAAAACTTACTTTTTGGACAAAAAGTGAAAAAAATACAAATTTTATTGTCCGATTGAGGACCCTTATTGTCCGACACAACCGATTTATTATCGGAAATCGATAGTTTATTGTCCGAACGTCTTAAATTTAGATTAAAAGTAGAAAGTCGGGGCACTAGTCCTCTTTTTTCTTTCTTTTGCTTTTCGGTTCATCCTTTTTCTCGGAAGAAGCTGCCGATGATGCCTCATTACCTTTTGAGGTGGCTGTCTCTTTAGTATTTTTTACCGGTTTCAATAATATGCCGACTTCCGAGTCTGGACGCGGGATCACATGTGATGAAACGAGCTCGCCGACGCGCTTTGCTGCTTCCCTGCCGGCTTCGACAGCCGCCTGGACGGCCCCGACGTCGCCTTCTACTAAAACGGTCACCAATGCTCCATCAATCTTTTCTTGCTTGATGAGTTTGACATCGGCTGATTTAACCATCGCATCCGCCGCTTCAATCGAGCCGATCAATCCTTTTGTTTCAATCATCCCTAAAGCCTTTCCCATTTTCTTCACCTGCTTTCTACATCAATTGAATCAACGATCCCAACAACGACAGAATCAATGGGCAAATCTTTTTCCGGTACGGCAAACCTCGCCGCACTTCCGGTCGTGACCATCACTTTATCCCCGATTCCGGCCCCGATTTGATCCGCAGCAATAATTGGCGCTTCCACAGGGGACCCGTCCGGCATTTCAAATTGCACAACCAAAAACTTTAGCCCGGTCAATCCATCTTCTTTCCGGGTCGCCCATACATTTCCGATCACTGTTCCTAATCGCATTGCATCACCGCCCACTATCCTCAAAACAAAGTTGAATTCCTTTTTTCCTTGCGGCATCTTTAGCCAGTGGCGTAACAATTGTGGCTTTGTTCAACAAAACCTTCTCACTATGAATGTGATTTATTTTGCTTTCCGTCAATAATTTTTCGTGATAAACAACTATGTTTTCCGGTTTTCCAGTGAAAGCCGCTTTTGAAAGCGCTCCATCTAATTGCTCAAGAGTCGTGACAAAAGCGCCAAACGTTTCAAGCCGTTTTCTCTGGTTTTCTAAATATTGTTTATAAGCGGAAGTCGTTTCCGAGCCCCTTGCCCACTCTTCTTTTTCAGACAAAACAAGAGTGGCAGGAATGTTTAAATGAAGCACTCTGGCTAATAGCTTGGACTTATAAGTGTCGGTTAGGCCAATCGCACCGCGAACGATGAAATCTTGATCGCTATTTAAAAAAATGACATGGGAAAATTCATTGGTTATTTCCTCTTCCTGGGTGCTTGCCGCCACGCTAATGTTCCAATATGGCCGGCATTTTTCAATGACTGTCTCAAGTCCGGCCCCGCCTTTACTTTCATCGTCGATAATCAATAATCGGGGCTTGCTATAGGCTTCTTTTTCTTCGGAAAGCAGCCGCCGAACGACCTCTTCCACGATTTTCTTTACTGTATCAATATCCAATTTGCCCGTATTCATTGCCCGCCCCTGCTTTCCCGTTTAAACAACGTGCCTGTCTGTCCTTTTGAAATAAATGCCGCATTTGCCTCATCGGTATCGATATGCATTTCAAGACGATACCTGGAAGATACGCGCACGAGCACTTGCTCAAAGGTAACCGGCCGTTCAGACTCAACTTTAACGTCGACATATTCCTGATCTTTCACCTTATAATGTTCGGCATCTTCAGGGGTCATATGAATATGCCGGCCGGCGATAATCAATCCTTCATGGATATAAATGCTTCCTTTCGGGCCGATTAACGTACATGGAGATGAGCCTGATATGTCTCCCGATTGCCTGAGTGGGGGAGTAACGCCGAGCTTTAGGGCGTCCGTCCGGCTAATTTCAATCTGGGTGGAGCCCCGGGCCGGTCCTAAAATCCTGACCCGTTCGATGCTCCCTTTCACACCTGCAATTGTAATTGTCTCATTTGCCGCAAATTGTCCTGGTTGCGATAAATCGGACCGTTTCGATAGCTTAAACCCGTATCCAAACAGCACTTCAAGATGTTCCTTTGAAAGATGGGCATGTCTTGCGGAAACAGCAATCGGGACAGGCTTAAAGCGATTTTGGCGCTGTTCAAATTGCTTCATGACCTCCTCCACAATGGAATGTACAGCTTGTTGATTAATCACTACTTGCACCACCTTTTACAACTTGCTGCTACATCGTTTCAACTTTTGGAAGAATGCTTTCAAGCTCGTTGTGAGGGCGCGGAATGACGTGAACAGAAAGAAGTTCACCGACACGCTGGGCAGCAGCGGCTCCGGCTTCTGTAGCCGCTTTGACAGCCCCGACATCTCCTCTCACTAAAACAGTGACCAATCCGCCGCCGACATGCACTTTCCCGACTAAATGCACATTTGCCGCTTTTACCATCGCATCTGCCGCTTCAACGGAAGCTACCAATCCTTTTGTTTCGATCATTCCTAAAGCTGTAAGTTCTCTTGACATTGTAAATTCCTCCTAAACGTAGTTTTTTATTTTTATAAATGGCTTATCGCCTTGCTGACCATTCTGACAATCGTTTCTTTGTCTGCCGCCCCGGTTGCCCCAACTTTTGCCACGACCTCGCTCACAATCTCTTTTAGCAAATCTTCTTGATTAGTTGCCGGGCTCTTTGGTTCGGCGCTTGATTTGATTTCTATTTCTTTCGTTTCATAGGCCATTCGTTTTTTATTCAACAAATGGGTGACCGTTACATTATCAGAAGTAATATTTCCGCCAAAAGTTCCGCATCCAAGCGTCAGCGATGGCTTCAAACCTGTCGTAGCGCCAACGGCACCGAGCGCGGATGGTGTATTGACGAGCAATCTAGAAACTGGCATTTGTAGCGCGAATTTCCTTGCGATTTCTTCGTCGGTCGTATGGAGCGCCAGCGAATGCCCTCTTCCGCCCAATGCAAGCAGCCTGTCGCATACCGCCATTGCCTCGTTCCAATCCGAGACGGTATAAAAGCCAAACACCGGAGCTAATTTTTCAATGGAAAAAGGGACGCTCTTCGCGATGTTCGACTCAAAAGCGATTAAGAGCCGCGTGCCGTCCGGAACGTTTATATTGGCCATTTGAGCAATCACCCGGGCGGACTTTCCGACGATTTTCGGATTTAATTTTCCCGCAACAGGAGAGATGACTTTTTCCATCTTCTCTTTCTCATCATCGTTTAAAAAGTAAGCGCCCTCGTTTTTGAATTCTCGGATGACCATTTCTTTAATGGATTGATCAACGACAAGGGCTTGCTCAGATGCGCATATTGTGCCGTTATCGAACGTTTTGCTGGCGATGATGCGCTTTACCGCTTTTGCCACTTCTGCCGTTCGTTCGATATAGGCAGGAACGTTTCCCGGTCCGACTCCATAAGCGGGTTTTCCTGAACTATAAGCCGCCCTGACAAGCCCTCCTCCGCCGGTTGCAAGGATGACGTTCACATCGGGATGCTTCATCAGCTGCTGGGTTGCTTCCATTGTCGGGCTCGTAATCCAGCCAATCAATCCCGCGGGGGCGCCCGCTTTTTCAGCGGCCTCCCTGCAGATTTTGAGCGCCTCGACCGTACATTTTTTAGCGGAAGGATGCGGGCTGAAAACAATGGCGTTTCCCGCCTTGACAGCGATTAGCGTTTTATAAATGGCGGTTGAAGTTGGATTCGTCGTCGGGACGATCCCTGCCACGACTCCAAATGGGGCCGCCACCTCTACAATTTTCTTTTGCTTATCCTCATAAATGACGCCGACGGTCTTCTCATCTTTGATCGATTCATATACTTCCTTTGAGCCTACATGGTTTTTGATCACTTTATGCTCGACAACCCCGAGCCCCGTTTCTTCTACAGCGAGGCGCGCCAGCTCATATGATTTCTCATAGGCGGCGTCGGCTATCGCTTTGACGACGTTGTCCACTTGTTCTTGGGAAAATTTGCTGAACGCTAGCTGGGCTTCTTTCGCCATTTGGACGGCATTTCTCATTTCCTGCAAGGTTTCGAGGTCTTTATCTATGTCTATCATCAGAATCACTCCTTCCCGTGTTGCTTAATAGAACGAAATCGGCTTTCTGGCAATTTCGATGATGCTGTCGCGAAATGCATCGGCCGCCGCCTTGCAGGCGGATTGGCTGCCGGTTAATAAAGCACCGCCAAAGTTTGTTTCTGAAGGCGGCCCGAAAAATGTCTGCATCGTCACATCGGCGGCTTTAAGCGCTGCATCAAGTCCATACATCGCTTCAAGCGGCGGGGCGATTAAATAAGCAAGAGGATCCCCGATTGGAATATTAGCGATCTTTGACAAATAACTTCCGGTCCTTGGCACAACATGGGCATATAAAGCATGAGTCCCCTCCTCATTTAATGATTCAAAGTAGGCATCGTGCTCAATGACCGTTTGGGCTGCTTCAATCCCACTGATCACTTCATCCGGGCTCGGCCCGGCAATGATCCCGATGAATTCTCCCGATAAAGGGCCTGAAGAATGGCTTGCCCCGGCATAAAAGGACTTGGCGTAAACGACTTCCACTTCTGATTGTTTTGTCGCTTCATCCAATGCGGTATATCCGACGTCATCGATGGTCGTCGTCAACATTCCAAGGCTTCTCTGGTTCGGCTTTAATTGAAATTGCTTATATAGCCCTTCATCAATATTGGGAATGATTCTTACAGCAAGGATTTCTGCTTTTATCGGCTCTAAAGACACTGTAATCTCCATCCTTTTAACGTTCTTTTTTCACAAGCGAAACCCCGCTTGCCTCGTATTTTAAAATTTTTTGAATAACGCTCCCGAGATACGCCCCTGCTTCTACTGGAGGAATCCCTCCTTCATGGATGTTTGAGATGACCATCCGGTCCGCTTCAATCGTCCCTTTTCTCGGTTTATAGCAAAGATAGGCGCTGAGAGATTCGGCGCTAACAAGACCAGGTCTTTCGCCGATAAGAAGAACGGCCACTTCCGGCTCCAAGATCTCCCCGATTTCATCCATCACCGCGACCCGGCCATTTTTAATAAAAAATGGCGTTCCTTCTTTCAAACCGAGGCTGTTTAATGATTGCTGGAGCGATAAATAAACGTCTTCCACGTTTTTTTCGATCGCCTCTGAGCTTAGCCCATCTGAAATGATGACTTGCACTTGCGGGGCCTTTACGCAAGTTTCTGAAATCTTTTTCTTTGCTTCTTCGGACAATTTTCTGCCAAGATCCGGACGGCGAATGTATTCTTCCTGGTTCTGCACCATTGTTTGTACCGAAAACCAGTTCATTTTTTCCAAAAGCTGTTCTGTCACTTCCCCGTAAACCGCATCAACGGCCGCCGCGTGATCAAGCCGGAATTTAAGCAACGTTTTCGTCTTTGGCCTCACTCCTGCCCGGCCAATGCCTATCCTTGCAGGTGTCTTTTTGCAAGCGTCCAGCAGCTGCTCTTTTTCTTTTGGGTCATCAACGAACGTTTCGAACGCCGGCTCCTCTTCCGGGGTTTCTTTTTCCTCGCGATTCCTGGCATACTTTGAAAAATCAGGCACTGTATTTAAGTTCCCGTGCAATTTCACCATTCCGGCCGTTTTTGTCGGAACTTGTTGGTCCGGTTTCTCTTTATCCTTTGAATGAAGCTCCTTGAGCACCATTTCCGTGATCTTCTCTACTAAACTAGCATCCATTGTTCAATCACCTCCTATCAAGAGAAAATCGTCAAATCGCCTGCAAACTTTGTTAATTTGCCACTTTCCATAATCCCCATTTCCTCCAGCCACTCTTCAAATAACGGGGAAGGCTTGCGGCTCATTGTTTGGCGCAATGTTGCGACATCATGGTAGCTCATCGATTGATAATTGAGCATGCAATCATCGCCCATTGGCGTCGCAATGATAAAATTGACGCCAGCCGCCGTCAAAAGGACGCCTAAATCTTCCATGTCATTTTGGTCCGCCCGAATATGGTTCGTGTAACAAATGTCCACTCCCATCGAAATGTCGTGCATCTTGCCCATAAAATGATCTTCAAGGCCAGCCCGGATGACTTGCTTGCTGTCATACAAATACTCGGGGCCGATAAAGCCGACAACGGTATTTAACATGTACGGATTATATCTTCTCGCAAATCCATAGTTTCTAGCTTCCAGTGTCACCTGGTCGATGCCAAAATGGGCTTCCGCCGAAAGCTCGGATCCTTGCCCGGTCTCGAAGTAAAGACGGTGCGGGCCCGATGATGTTCCATATTTATTGATCATGTCATTCGCCTCATCAATAAGCGCGGCGTCGATTCCAAATGATTTATTCGCTGCTTCCGTGCCTGCAATGCTCTGGAAAATCATATCCGCAGGCGCCCCTTGCTCAATTGCCTTCATTTGCGTCGTAACATGGGCGAGCACACAGTTTTGCGTTGGGATTTTCCACTTTTCGATAAAATCGTGAGTAGCGTGCAAAAGCCGCTTTACGCTTTCAACAGAATCGTCGACCGGATTAATGCCGACAACCGCATCTCCAATGCCGTAAGAAAGCCCTTCTTTTAATGAAGCGATCATCCCTTCTACGCTGTCGGTCGGGTGGTTCGGCTGCAATCTCGAGGCAAGCACTCCTTTTTGCCCGATTGGAATGTTGCAATGGGTGATCACTTCTAATTTATTAGCGGCATGGATAAGATCCAAATTGGACATTAATTTTGTCACAGCGGCGATCATTTCGCTGCTAAGACCGCGGCTAATCCGCTTCAACTCATTTCCCGTTGTATCGTCACTCAAAATGTATTCTCTTAGTTCCGCCACCGTCCACCCTTTCATAGATGAATAGATCGGTTCATTGATAAGTCCATCGATGATTCGTGAAACTTCATCTTCTTCAGGTGAAAGGAGCGGGTAGTTGCGGCTATCAGCGAGTGTAATATTGCTTAGCACTTGTTTAGCTGCAATTCTTTCCTGAACCGTTTCTGCGGCTATCCCTGCCAGCCGGTCGCCGGATTTCTCTTCATTTGCTTTTGCGAAAACTTCTTTTAAATCTTTAAATTGGTACACTTGACCAAGCAATTTTGTCGAAAGCTTCATGTCAATCACCTTTCTTATGAATGAAATGCAAGGGTCTTTACGACAACTGGAACGACCTCCGATTGCAACATATGACCGATATCTAAATAATCGCCGTTTTCAACCCGGATTTGATCGATGCAGATGATCTCCCTTCTGGACTTCAATGCTCCTAATGACTGCCCGAGGGCTTTCGCTATATCATTGGCCACGACAATGACCATCGGATGGTTATTTTGATGCTGGCGCTCTAGCCCGTTTAAAAGCCAGCGGGCCAGGGCTTGAACTTCGCTAAATCGCAAAACATTCAATCCGGTCAAGTAAAGTGCGAAATTATTTCCTTCCTGCTGAGGGTCATACAAGTTAATTGCATGGTCAATGGCATTGTTGATTTTGCTTTCCCCATCTTTCATCCCTTCCATTCTCACATGATAGACCGGCAGATTTTTTATCGGAAGCTTTGAAGGGTGTACGTGGATGGTTGCCCCGCTTATTTCCGTTGTTTGCGTACCTGCGCCGAGAACGGTAGCCCTTACCGTTTCCGCCGGTTCGATCCACTGCCATTGCCTAAGCCGTTCGCTCGCTCTTAGCCGCTTAGCAAGACGGGTTCCAATGTCATCGTATATGGCCCGGCTTTCTTGATGTTCCAATCGGTATAAACATTCACTTACTCCGCCTGAAAACATGATCGCTTCCACTGTTTCTCCCCATTGTGGGGCGTGCCCTAATAAAAGAGGATTTTCCTCTACTCGTTTCTTTCCGAGCAAAACATCACACAATGAATCTGCCATAAAATCGAGTATAGGACCCAGCCTTTCATCATTTTTTGGCCCCCCTACTTCAAGCGATAACCCGAGCTTTTTCGCAACTTGCTTTACCGAAGGTGCAACATATGAGATTCTTTCATTTTGAAACTCTATCAATCTCCCGCCGATATGAAGAGTGCATGTTCCTAATAGATTCCCCCGCTTGTATATGGCAATGTTAGCCGTCCCGCCGCCAATGTCGATATTGGCAATCACTTTGCCAGTTTCTATTGAATAGTCATAAGCCCCGGAACCTTTCGCCGCAATGACTCCTTCTAAGTCAGGCCCGGCTGTAGCTACGAGAAAATCCCCCGCCTTATCCGAAAGAAAATGGATGATGTCGCCCGCATTTTCTTTCGTCGCGCTTTCACCTGTAATGATGACCGCTCCCGTCTTTACTTCTTCTGGGACAATGCCCGCTTTTTGATATTCTTGTTGAACCAATTTATAAACAGCATCGATATTGATAAGATGCTTCTCGCCGATGAGCGGAGTTTTAAAAATAGGGCTTTTGTAAATGACGTCTTTATCGATAATTTCAATCCGGGGGACATGGGACGATCCCGCTGTATTGGTAAGAGTGAACCGGCTGATCACCATCTTTGTCGTACTTGTTCCAATATCAATTCCTGCGCTGATCATCGTCTCCTTCTTAGATTCCCTTATCAATTGATCACCCCCATTTCTAATTTCGCTAAAACGAGAAAAAGCCTAATAAAACAATCCATCAAAAGATTGCTTTATTAGGCTCCGTTGCCTGATGTATTCTTTTAGCAAGAAATCCTGGCGCTAAAGTCAAGTTGTTTATGCTTAATGACATAGTTGGCGACATCTTTCATGACCAACCGGTGGTTCATGCAATACGCCCGCAATTTTTTGTAGGCTTCTTCTTCCGTAAGATTGTATTGATCGATTAATATTCCTTTTGCCTTTTCAATAACTTTTCGATCTTCAATTTTTTGTTCCAGATTTTTAATGTTTCCTCTTAAATCATTCATTCTTTTTGTTTGCGCGAGAGCGATTTCCACAGCGGGAATCAGCTGTTTTTCCGTAATCGGCTTGACAAGGTAGCCGATGACGCCCGCGTTTTTGGATTGCTCGATGAATTCCGATTCGCTGTAGGCCGTCAGCAGCAAAATGGGGATATGATACGCTTTATCAATGATCTTTGATGCTTTTAGCCCATTCATTTTCGGCATTTTTACATCCATAATGATTAAGTCAGGTTGATTGAGAGCGGCAAGTTCAATGGCGAGTTCGCCGGTGTTGGCTTCCGCTACAACATCGTAGCCTGCTTCTGTCAGCATTTCTTTCAAATCCATGCGTAAAATGGATTCGTCATCTACGACCATGATTCTTGGTTTGCTCACGATTCTCCCTCCTCTTCTAAACAGAACTGCACCTTGGCTGTAGTTCCCCTGCCGCTATTCGGATAGATATCAAATGTTCCCGAAAGGTCAAATTGTGTCAGGTTCCTGACGATTTCAAGCCCTAATTGTTCTTTTTTATCATCAGGATTGAAGCCGACGCCATCATCTTTTACGCTAAGGGTAATCACTTCATTCTCTTTTTTCAGGCTGATGTCAATTTGCCCGCCATTGCCGTTTTTATAGCCATGTTTCACGCTATTTTGCAAGATTTCCGTGAAAATAAGGGCAAGCGAAACAGCTTGATTGGATTTTAATGTGATGGAGTCAAGAGCCATGACCATTTTAATCGGATTTTCTTCGAGCTCGGTATTGTAAATGAGCATCTTTGCAATTTTTTCGAGAATTTGCTTGATATCGACTTCTTCTATTCCGCTATATGATAAATATTCATGGACTGTTGCAATGCTCAATATCCGGTTGAGGCTTTCTTTATACAACGCCTTTGTCTCTTCCGGAACGCCTCTTCTCATTTGGAGACGAAGGAGGCTGGCAACAGTTTGCAAATTATTTTTTACTCGATGATGGATTTCTTTAATGACTGCCGACTTTACCACTAATTGGCGCTCCTTCTCACGCAGATCGGATATGTCCCTCAAATTGACTAGCAGCTTTCTCTCTGTTTCTTCCGATTGCAGGCCGATGATTCGCTTAATGTAAACTCTTCCACGATGGGTCACTTCCTGCTCGACAATTCCTTTTTGAAAATAGTCTTCTTTTTTGACAAACGGAAGTATTTCTTCAAGCCTCTTATTTTTGTAATTGAATGGTCCGCCTTCTTCATAATGCATTTGCAGTAAGCTGATCGCAAAATTATTTGCGTATAAAATTTCCCCATTTTCATTCAGCAAAAGAAGAGCTTCTTCGATGACATCGGGAATGGAGGGATCCCTTGATATCAAATCCCAAAATGTCCGGCTGAATTCCTCCGTCGTTTTTGATAAAAAAGCAATTTCCTTTTCATGTTTCACCTGAGTGGTAATATCTTTTTCAGAGATGAGCAATCCAATCGGTTTTCCCGAATGGTTCAGAATAGGCATTACATTCTGGTTGACGTGCACGCCTTCATGGGTCACCGCCCTGTTCACCATTTCAGGCTGGCCTGTCCGATAAGCTCTAAAAACGGCCGGTTCATATGTTTCGTAAATAAAGTTGCCGACGACAGGCTCCTTGTATAATCGCTTATCAGTAGTTGGAAAAGCTTCGGCTACGACTAGAGCCTTTTGGTTGTCTTTCACTATGCAATCAATAAACACATGAGATTGGGACAAGTCTGCAATGGTTTGCATCATCTTGCTTTTTTCAATAATTAGCCCGATTTCTTCATCGGCCAATGATGTATGCTGTTTGCAAAGTTCTTGAATTTCAAATGATTTGTCCATGCCGAAAGCCCCTTTTAACGCAGAAAGGCACCTTCAACACAGCACGAATCTACCGCTTGAAAGGCGCCTTTGCCTTATACGTATCCTTTTGTAATTTCAGAATACTTTATATTTTTATAAATGTAAAGGGTTTCATATAAATACCAATGTTTCATCATCACAATGACCGCTGTAGTATTGAAAAATTTCCTTCATGGAATTGCATTTTACGAGATTTGGAATGTGCCCGATTCCCTTTTTCGTGTAAGCTGAAGTGATGACAATTGGCCCTTTATTGATCGTTTGCTTGAGAAGCTTAATCGCCCTTGAGACATCGGCCCCTTCCTTGTCTTCTTTCGTAACGACTCCTATTGGCAATTTAGGGATGCCAGTAGCAAAACCCGGGGGAAAAATGGATTTAGCGGACGTCGCATCTTGCAAATAAATCGTATGGGTGACTTCAAGAGCTGTCGCCATAATGGATTTATAATATAAAGGGTTCTCTGCATACTCTCCCGGCGTATCGACGATCCAATCTAAAAATGTAAGGCTTTGCGTTTTTCTTGCTTCTCTTTCAATGCCTAACAGTGCATTCGTCAACGTAGATTTTCCGGCCCCGATAGCGCCTATAATCATGACGCGGTTCTTTTTTTCCATTTCTTCTCTCCTTATGATTTTGTAATCGTGGATGGCGTATAGCCAAGGTTTTCGGACAAAAACATATTGATTCGCTCCATAGCGAGCTCCACTTCGGATACACTTCCTACGATTACAAGACTTCCGGTAAACCGGTCTAAAAACCCTAACGACACACTCGCCGCTTTGGTGGCCAGATCGCCTGCAATAATGACCGTTTCGCTTGGCGTCAACGTCAAGATCCCGATCGCCCCCGACTCGATGATTCCAAGTTTATCAAACATGTCGGGATCAGGATTGGCAATAATATGGCTTAACGTCACTTGTTTTCCCGGCACAAACTCCTGAATAAAGCGCTTTTTTTCATCTGGCAATTTACAGTTCCTCCTTTTTCAACTCAGGTTCATACGAGTACGGAAAATAAAAATGGCAGTTTGGAAAATAAAATTAGTGTTTTGGAAAATAAAATCTGCAAATTAGAAAATAAATCCTGCTGTTTGGAAAATAAAATCTGCAATCTGGAAAACAAATCCTTTAGTTTGGAAAATAAAATCTGCATTTAGAAAATAACTCCTGCAGTTTGAAAAATAACTTATTGATTTCAGCCATTTTGAGAGGCCACTGAAAAAGTCCCCCGAAAAAAGTGTGATTCCCAAAATATATAAGGAAGTAACACTTTTTTTATGTAATAATTAACTTATCAAATTCTCGTGGGTGGTATAAAGATGATTCAAAAACAACAATCTATGGTTTTCAGTCCTTTTATGGGGATTTACGATTTGGTTATTCCTAAAGATCACTTATTACGAAAAATAAATGAGCTAGTTGATTTTTCCTTTGTTTACGAGGAATTGAAAGATAAATATTGTCATGATAACGGTCGAACTGCTATCGATCCGATCTGTATGTTTAAATATTTATTGTTAAAAAGTATT
>NZ_KE387235.1:0-15845 GCF_000430745.1 Fictibacillus gelatini DSM 15865
GGTTTGGACAATAACTTTGCGACTCTGGACAATACTTCCTTGATTTTGGCTAATATCCATAGGCCTGGACAATAATTCTTATGGCTCGGACAATTAATATCGCGGTTTGGACAATAACTTTGCGACTTTGGACAATACTCCCTTGATTTTGGCTAATATCCATGGGCCTGGACAATAATTCTTATGGTTCGGACAATTAACATCACGGTTTGGACAATAACTTTGCGACTCTGGACAATACTTCCTTGATTTTGGCTAATATCCATAGGCCTGGACAATAATTCTTATGGTTCGGACAATTAACATCGCGGTTTGGACAATAACTTTGCGACTTTAGACAATACTTCCTTGATTTTGGCTAATATCCGTGAACCTGGACAATAAACAAGCACCAATAAATGAAATATTCTGATAACGAAGCAGGAACCGATGTGCAAAACTCTGAAATGATTTGTCAGAACTGCAGTTGTAACCTATAATCGCGTCTCCCACATTATTTTCTAATTAGGGATGACGATTGCTTCCCACAGCGGCGATGCACTTTCCCGGCAAGGCGGCCCAATTTTTTAGAACGCGAAAAAAACGAAAGCCAATGCTCCTCCTGGGAACAATTGGCTTTGCTCATGATGTTGGATGAAGATATTGAAAGTCATCATGCGGTACTTTTCAAAAGAAAATATGCAATAATTATGCCAGGGAGAAGCCGCATAAATTGTATAATTTTTTCAGAATATTATGCACCTTCGCGTAATCTATTCTTTTTGTCATACTTTCCAAACATTTTCAGCTTACCTATTGAATAGTCATTAAATAGAGCCTTTTCAAGCGTTTATTAAAGGAGGAGTGACAGATGCCACACCAGGTCCTGTCTGCGCTGACATACAATCAAATGATCTCGGCGGTAAGAGACGGGCTTTCCAAAACTAGCGCCCCCAAGAAAATTATTATCGTTGGCGCCGGCATGTCAGGGCTGGTCGCCGCTTCTCTTTTGAAAGAGGCGGGGCATGAAGTCACGCTGCTGGAAGCCACGGAGCGGATTGGAGGACGCGTCTACACACTGAGAGGTCCTTTTATTGACGATTTATATCTCGAGGCTGGCGCTATGCGCATTCCCTCCACCCACCATCTCGTTTTGGAATATATTAAAAAGTTCAGATTGCCGGTCAATTCATTTGTAAACACGACTCCCAACGATGTTATTTTCGCAAATGGCATAAAAACGACATTGGCTACCTATCAAAAGAACCCGGATATTTTAAATTACCCTGTCGCACCTCACGAAAAAGGGAAGACGGCAGAAGAATTGTTCACAATGGCGATCAAGCCTGTAATCGATTTCATTCAGAAAGATCCCGTGAAAAACTGGGGGATTGTCAGCAAGGAATTTGATAAATATTCTATGGATTTCTTTTTACGCTACAATCCGGTCGGTTTGCGCCTGTCCAGCGGCGCCGTCGAAATGATCAAAGTGCTCATCGGACTTGAAGGATTCCCTGAACTTGCTTTTGTCTCGA
The DNA here is from genome assembly GCF_000430745.1 of Fictibacillus gelatini DSM 15865. Classification (GTDB taxonomy): domain Bacteria; phylum Bacillota; class Bacilli; order Bacillales; family Fictibacillaceae; genus Fictibacillus_A; species Fictibacillus_A gelatini. The sequence goes on from NZ_KE387235.1 coordinate 1,515, forward strand.
TCTTAAGAGAAATGATGGTTCTGTTCAGTCCCAATATGACCTTTTACGAAGTGACGGGAGGGAATGACCGGCTTCCTAAAGCATTTGTGACCCAGTTGAAAAATGAAATATTTCTCGGACAGCGAATGACGAAAATCGTCCAGCACGATCATCAAGTAACAATCCATACGATCCATTCCAAAAGCTTGAGACCGCTCAAATATACCGGAGACCTCGCCATCGTGACGATTCCATTTTCCTTGCTCGCATTTGTCGAGGTAGAGCCGCGCAATTCCTTTTCTCATTACAAAAAGCAAGCGATTCGCGAACTTCACTATGTTTACTCGACAAAAATTGGCCTGCAGTTTAAACGCAGATTCTGGGAACAGGAAGGAATATATGGCGGCAAAATGCTGACGGATTTACCGATCCGGTTCGCTTATTATCCAAGCCATCTCATTGGCACCGCCGGATCAGGGATCGTTTTGGCCAGCTATACATGGGAAGATGATACCTTGCCATGGGATAACCTCCCCGAAGACGAACGCATTCGGAATGCTTTAGACAACATGGCCACCGTCCACGGCAAGCAGATTTACGATCAGTTCATTACAGGAACTTCTTTCAGCTGGTCCCAAAACCGGTACTCCGGTGGCGCCTTTTCCATGTTTAAGCCGAACCAGGAAACAGAACTGGGCCCTTACATTTCTACCCCTGAAGGAAGGGTTCATTTTGCGGGAGAGCATACCTCATCGACACCCGGCTGGATCGAAGGAGCGATAGAATCTGGTATAAGAGTTGCGCATGAAGTGAATCAATTGCCAGGAAGCTTTTTCAGCGAAAGCACCTGACTAACCTGAGAAAACAAAACGGGAGACGCAAAGAACGATTAAATGCCAAAGAGCAAAAAAGCGATTCAGAACGAAAGATGTCTGAATCGCTTTTCCTATTAAACGATGTTTTCTTTTTTCGATAAGGAAGAATTTCGGGAATTCTCCCAACCTTCGATGTTTTCAAGACCTTGAATCGTGTCTTTATAAAAAACAGGATCTTTGCCCGCTTTTTTCTGTTTTATATAATCACGTAACGCAGCAAAGGCGATTTTTGATAGTAATGTAATCGCAATCAAATTGATGATTACCATAAAGCCCATAAATAAATCCGCTAAATCCCATACAAGCTGGACCTTTGCTACTGAACCAAAAATGATCATAGCTAACACGCTCATTCGGTACACCATCAACCATGCTTTGCTCGTGTTCAAAAAGCGAATATTCGTTTCTCCATAATAATAGTTACCGATTAACGCACCGAATCCAAAGAGGAAAACAAAGATGGCAAGACAGCCTGATGCCCAGGATCCAATGTGTTCGCTTAATGCTGCTTGCGTTAGCGCAATTCCATCTAGTCCGGGTTTTTTGTACGCATCAGAGAGCAAAATAATAAATGCTGTGCTTGTACAGATAATCAAAGTATCTGTTAACACACCAAATGCCTGGATAAGCCCTTGTTTTACCGGATGGCTTGTTGTAGCCGTTGCGGCAACGTTCGGGGCGCTCCCCATACCGGCTTCATTCGAGAACAAGCCGCGTTTAACTCCATTCATGAGTGCTGCGCCGATTGAACCACCTGCTATTTGTTGAAAACCAAACGCATTTTTAACAATAAGAGATAGAACTTCCGGCATTTTTGTAATGTTCGTCACGATGACAAATAATGCGGCACCAATGTACAATATAGCTAGAAACATAACCTTGTATTCCGCCATTTTTGCGATACGCGTCACTCCGCCAAATATAATCGCAGCGAAACCGAGTGTCATGATGATTCCGAGGATTAAACGATTCGTGCCAAATGAGTTCTCAAAAGCAATGGTAACGGTGTTTGATTGCACAGAATTGAATACCAGTCCGAATGAAAGCGTAATCAAAATGGAAAATAATACTCCCATCCAACGTTTGTTTAAACCTTTTTCCATATAATAGGAAGGCCCGCCACGGAAACCATTTTTATCTTTTACTTTATATACTTGCGCCAACGTACTTTCAATAAAGCTGGATGCAGAGCTAATAATTGAAATAAGCCACATCCAGAATACAGCCCCAGGTCCCCCTAATGCGATCGCAATCGCAATTCCTGTAATATTGCCCGTTCCAACACGAGCAGCCATTCCAATACAGAACGCCTGGAATGGGGACACGGTATCTTTAGAACCTGTTCTCCCTTCCATTAAAACACGAACCATTTCCTTTAACATTCGAATCTGGATAAATTTTGTTTTAAATGTAAAATAAATCCCGCAAGCAATAAGCATAATGATGAGTACTTTTGACCAAAGGAAATCATTTGTGGAGCTAACAAATTGTTGCAGTACTTCTTGCATGTGTACACCTCCATGAAAATTTTTATCGTACTATTTCTTCCATTTACTGATATTTCAGACTTAACCTGGAGCAATTTTTTCTAATTTACAATAAAAACTACGAAAACTAACAAAAAACGAGAAAAAACTACAAATGTTTTTTCTCGTTTTTTAGTGGTAGAAAAATTGTTATTTGTGCATTTGAGGCTTGACAAAGTCTGCGCCTTATGAGAACATAAGGACTCTTTCGCGTTTTTGGCAAATATTAGGGTTCTCACAAAAAGACAATTGGCCGTTTCTCAGCTTCAAGACACACTTCTTTCCAGTTGTTATCAACTTCTTTATTACAAGAGAGTTGCTCATGGTTAGCTAGCCCTTTAGCTAAACGAGGTATTCTTAAAAAAACGAATGTCCTATTACTGAAATCCAAACTATTTTTCTAGAAGAAGCACTAGATTTTAAAACTTCAGGTTGCAAATTGAACTATCCATCCAAATGACTTATGTTCGGCTAACTGACGGAAGGGGCGGTTCATCAGATGAAGAAGTGAAACCGGACGGATGCAATATGTTCTTGAAACGAATTTTATAAAAACCCCAATTCCTTAAAATTAAAACAGTAAAAGCGATGATACAAATTTGCCCGAAAAAAAGATCTACTTCCAACTTTTCATGAAATCCTCTCCCCAGATATTTTGGCTGATGTCATCGAGTGGAAGCTCTTTTTGTTACATTCGTTTGACGATTTTCATGGTATAATCTACTAAACAATTTTTACTGGAGAGGAACCTTATCATGAAATCATTTGTCGATGTGAAGGATGGCGTCGTCCCTTCTGTTTGTTCGCTTGATTGTCCGGATCAATGCGGGCTGCTTATTCATAAAAAAAGCGGGAAAATCGTCAAAATCGATGGCGATCCTGACCATCCGGTAACGCAAGGAAACATTTGCAACAAAGTCAGGAACATGGGAGAACGAATTTATGATCCAAAGCGGGTAAAAACGCCGTTAAAACGCATCGGCGAAAAAGGCGAGGGGAAATTTGCCCCCATTTCATGGGAAGAGGCTATTCGAGCGATTACCGATCATTGGAAAAAATTAATTGCCGAAGATGGCCCGGAGTCGATTCTTCCTTACAGCTTTTACGGCAATATGGGGCTGATCAATGCGGAAGGAATGGACCGGCGCTTCTTTCATCGCCTTGGTTCAAGCCAGCTTGACCGGACGATTTGTTCCGTTGCTGGCGGAAAAGGTTATAGCTACACGATGGGCGGAAGTTTTGGGACGGATCCTGAAGAGATGACGGAAACAAAGCTGTTCATTATATGGGGAATTAATGCAGTCAGCACGAACATGCACCAGATGACAATCGCGCAAAAAGCGAGAAAAAATGGAGCAAAAATCGTTGTCATTGATGTCCATAAAAACCAGACCGGACGCATGGCGGACTGGTTCATTCCGATTATCCCTGGAACAGACGCTGCGCTTGCGTTAGGCATTATGCATATTCTTTTCAACGAACAGCTTGTCGACCGGCTGTTTTTAGAAACGTATACGGTTGGGGCCCAGGAGTTGGAAATGCATGTGAAAGATTATACGCCAGAGCGTGTTTCTGAAATTACCGGCGTTCCTGAAAGCGACATTTACAAGTTGGCGCGGATGTATGGGACAACTTCCCCTTCGATGATCCGGATCGGCAACGGCCTGCAGCATCATGACAATGGTGGAATGATTGTCCGGACGATTGCCTGCTTGCCGGCGCTGACGGGTCAATGGCTCGTCAAAGGCGGCGGCGCGCTGAAATCGAATTCCGGATATTTGGCCCATAACACAACGGCATTGCAGCGTCCCGACTTGATGAATGGGCGGCCGCGTACGATCAATATGAATCAACTAGGAAGCGCGCTTCTCGAAATGGAAAAGCCGATCCGCTCACTATTCGTCTATAATTCTAACCCCGCCGTCGTTGCGCCTGAGGCCAATAAAGTACGGAAAGGCTTGGCTCGTGAGGATTTGTTTACGATTGTCCATGACTTGTTTATCACGGAAACGGCAATGTATGCGGATATCGTGCTGCCTGCGACATCAGCTTTTGAAAATACGGATTTCTACACGTCGTACTGGCATCATTACATTCATTTGCACGAGCCGGTCATTGCGCCTATTGGCGAAAGCAAATCCAACACGGAAGTATTCCGTTTGCTGGCGGAAGCGATGGGATTTGACGAGCAGGCGTTCAAAGATTCCGATGAAGAATTGATCAGCCAGGCTTTAAGCGGAAGCGACAATCCTCATTTAGCGGGCATTTCATACGAGGAATTAAGGAAAAGCCGCTTTATGAGAGCACGCCATACCGACAATCTAGTAGACCGGCTAAAAACACCAAGCGGCAAAATCGAGTTGTTTTCGAAAAAGATGGAAGAGGATGGCCATCCGCCACTTCCGGTTCATGTGCCCTTAGTAAAAGAGAGCGATTACCCGTTCCTATTCGTACCGGCTCCGAACCATAACTTTTTAAATTCGACGTTTTCAAATAATGAGAAGCATATGAAGCTCGAAAAAGCGCCGAAATTGTTCATGAACGCGGCTGATGCCGAACGTCTCGGCATAGAGGACGGCGAGGTTGTCCGGATTTGGAACGACCGCGGGGAATGCGAGCTGCCGGTTTCCATTGGCGATCACGTCCTGCCCGGCGTCGTCGTCAGCCAGGGCCTCTGGTCAGACGCTGCTGGCAAAAAGCACCTCGTCAACAGCTTGACCCCGGATCGGCTCGCCGATATGGGCGGAGGCGCAACCTTTTTTTCAGGACGAGTGAATGTAGAGAAAACTGTGTAGGTGCAGTTTTCTCTTTTTTCAAAAACTCACACCAAGCATTCCGTTTAGAAACTTTTTTGTGATTGGAAATCCGGAGCTCTCACCGATAATAGCATCGATCCCACAGTGAGGGCAAATGGCTGTATTCTCTTCGTCACACCACTTTTCAATTTGACCAGGGCTGAAAATTTCCAAACAGTTAATCTTGAATAACCACGTTTTATGTAATTAAATGAAAAACTTACTTTTTTGCAATTTTTTCATAAACGGAAGGTACAGAAAAATGAATTTCATTGGAGAAAATTTCAAAAATATTCTACTTGCCATCTTTTGTATAATGACCTTTATCAATCTATTTGTAAGGGATGAGAAAATTACAATTATAGGAAATACAATTGCTATAATCCTAATAACTATCGCAGGAATAATTTCAAGAACCACGAAGGCGAAAAAAAATTGATAGTACCCCAAAAATTTAGTTGTCGCTATACTTTCTTTTCACTAAACGAAATAGACCACCCTTAAGCTCGCAACTCCAAGCGGTCTATTTCGTGTAGATAAAGAAGATCCCTCGAAGGGAACATTGCAAAACAGTAGGTTGCCCCCTCATACGATCATTTTTATTATTATACACAATGCACGAAAACTGTCTTCTCTACATCCAAAAATTAATTACGACAATATATGCTGTGAATTGGGCAATAAGTTCCTCGCTTTGACTAATACAATCATGAGTTTCGACAATAACTTAAATCGCACCGACAATAAATCCCCGTGTTTAGACAATATCCTGCCTCGTTAGAATAATAAATCCCCGTTTGACAACAATTTGACTCGATCGGAGCATAAATTCTTGCGTTTAGACAATTTCTTGACTCGGTCGCCCTTGTTCAGAAAATAAATACCCGCGTTTAGACAAAAAATACGGAATGCCCGCATTTTGCGAAAAAAGCTGATGATCAACTCTTTTCTCCCCAGTTTTCTTCTATAAACGCGTCCCTGCCGGATTCTACCCGTTCTTGTTTGTAGGCTTTAGGGTTCTTTTTATAAAAATCCTGATGGTAATCTTCCGCAGGGTAAAATGCGGTCGCCGGCAAAATTTCCGTCACGATCGGCTTATTGAAGCGGCCGCTTTCCTCTACTTCCTTTTTCGATTGTTCCGCTAGCTTCTTTTGTTCTTCTGTATGGTAAAAGATCGCTGTCCGATATTGCGGCCCCCTGTCGATGAACTGCCCGCCGTCATCCGTCGGGTCTATTTGCGGCCAGTACAGGTTCAGCAGCTTTTGGTACGGAAAGACGTCCGGGTCGTACGTTATTTGCACTGCTTCATAATGCCCGGTTGTTCCTGTTTTTACCTGCTCATACGTTGGATTTTCAACATGTCCGCCTGTGTATCCTGAAACGATGCCGTGGATGCCTGGAAGTTCGCCAAACGGCTTAACCATGCACCAGAAACACCCGCCGGCAAAAGTTGCGTGCTCTATTTTTCCCATCCAATGATTCTCCTTCTATTTCATAATCCTTTCTCTCATATTAACGCTCCAACTTCTCATAGGCTAGCTTTTTGATCATTTCTTCATGCTTGGGATAGTGGCTGAGCAGCTCTTTCACTCCTTTTCACACAGTTTTCTTTATTCATTTCCAATTTTGGTGGTAACTTTTTCTCTTTTTAGTTGGAAAGGAAGAGCAACATGAAAAGCAGTTCCTTCATTCACCTTGCTTTTCACTTTGATTTCACCTTCCAATAAATAGACGAGATGCTTGACGATTGATAATCCAAGTCCCGTACTTCCCATCCTGTTTGAGCGGGACTTATCGATCTTGTAGAACCTTTCAAATATAAAGGGAAGGTCTTCATCCGGTATGCCGACACCTGAATCTTCAATGGATAGATGCACTTTCTTTTTTTCTACCCATCCTTTTACTTTAACATACCCCTCAATCTTGTTATAGCGGATGGCATTTTCCAGTAAGTTCATCAAAATCTGTTCCAATCGAACGCCGTCTGTGTAAACAAAAGGTATTTTCCCATCTAATTCTTTATAAAGCCGCAATTCCCTCTGTTTGGCTTTTAGAGCAACTTTAAGAAAGCAGTTTTCAACCAATTCGTGGATGTTGATCCAGTTAAACTGAAGATCAAGCTGCCCCCCTTCAATTTTGGACAGCTCAAACAAGTCTGTTATCAGGGCATTTAATTGGTTGGATTCATCAAGGATGATGGACAAATACAGGTCTTGTTCCTGTTCATTTTTATATAATCGGTCATGAAGCACCTGGGCATAGCCTTTGATGTGGGAGATCGGCGTCCGCAAATCATGGGAGACGTTGGCGAAAAATTCCTTTTGCCTCTTCCGGTATCTTTCCAGCTCCTGCCCTAAATCATTAATAGCTAAAGCAAGCGAGCCCAATTCATCATTTGATGAGATATCCACCTTTCGATAAAACTTCCCTTTCGCGACTTCTCTTGTCACCTTTTCCATTTGCAAGAGTGGCGAAGCAAGCTTTTTGGAAGCGACATAGGTGAAGATGGAGGCAAGCAGGAGCGCCCCAATCATCGAAGCAAGCACCAATAGTTCAAGATGGTCGACGGATTTCCGGATCTTGTCGCTACTCGAGAAAACAAGCAATCTCCCCTCTACTTGATTAAAAAGGTGCAGAGAATTTCCAGAAACAAAATAGGTTTGATGATTGATAGGATTTTTGTATTCGATTTGGGCTTCTTTTTTTAAAATAACCGATTTGGCCAACTCCCTTGAAACGTGGGTGCCCCGCCGAAAAAGCCTGTCATTTGAGGTAAATACTAATTTTCCTTTTCGATCAATGATGCAAATTTCTGTCCCGGTAAGATTCGCGGCCGTTTGCAGCGAAGATCGATCAATAGCTCCTTGCCTGGCCAGCGTTTTTGAATATTGTTCGGCTAACTGGTGGATTTGCCGGTGGGCATCGCTAATATACGATCTTGCGATGAGCCGGTCGATCGTAAAAATCAAAGGTAGGATGACGGCTGTTAAGATGACGAAAATCGTTGCTCCGAGCTTAAAGACGATGCTGTTGTAGTTCATGGAGCGCCATCGGCCGGGTTGAATTTATACCCGACACCCCATACCGTTTGAATAGGATTATAAGCCGGCGCTTGTTCCTTAACTTTGATGCGGATGTTCTTCACATGGGAATCAACAGTCCTGTGGCCCCTAATGTCTTTCATCCCCCAGATGACATCCAGCAATAAGTCTCTAGTGAACACGCGCCGGGGCTGTTTCGCCAATAGATAAAGGAGGTCAAATTCTTTCGGGGTCAAATCAAGCGCCCTATCCTTTACCAGCACCGCCCTGCTTTCCGGATGGATGATGATGAATTGGTCGCCAAACATCAACACATTGTCCGAATGCTGCTCCGTTATGAGAGACCGCCGGAGCAACGCTTTGATCCGGGCGATGAGCTCCTCGGGTTCGAACGGCTTGGCCAAATAGTCATCGGCACCAATATCCAATCCGAAAATTTTGTCTTTCAGCTCATTTCTTGCTGTCAGCATAAGAATCGGGGTTTGCCGCACCTTTCTAATTTCCATGCACACTTCCCAACCATCCATGCATGGGAGCATAATGTCCAGGATCACCAGATCAATTGGAACCGACTTAATGAGGGCAAGAGCCTGCTTCCCGTCCTCCGCCTCCATCAAGTCATAATCTTTCTCCAAATAAATCCTCAGCAAGTTTCTCGTATTCCACTCATCATCGACCAACAAAATAGTATTCTTTTTCATCGATCTCCTCCCCGCATTCTTCTCTCGCAATTACGGCCGTAGCAGGCCTTTCCGGTCTTTCACAAGCGTGCAATGATCATTTCCAGCCGCATTCCGCATTATTCCTACCGTCTTTCTCATCTTTGTGACATTAAATTAACACACATGATGCACCACGCTCAAAACATTCATCGATAGATTTCCAGAAATGATGCATTAAGACTAGTTTCGCATTGCAACCAGGTAAATAGATGCACGAAACATAGGTAAAAAGACGGGAAATTGAGCAACTCCACAATTTCTTCAAATTTTATCATTAGATTAAAAATTGCCTGCGGGGCCTCTTTTTAACTAAATGCACCCATTTTTTCTGCTGAATTCCCAGTCATTTGGCTGAATTATTACTAAAAATGGCTGAATTCAATCTTGAACTGGCCGGATAATGAACGAAACGTGCAAAACGACTACCAGGAAAATAGCTTCTGGAACAAGATTTTCTCACTAATCTTTAATCAATCTCTTATTCTCCGATAATTTCGGCAATTTATGATGAAAATGTTTGGAGGAGGTGGTTCCCGGCACTCCCAATAACCATCTAATTTTGACGAGATGGAGGAATGGAAAAAAGAACAGTATGGAGAGGAGAAATGAAAAATGTCCATGATTTCCAGCATTCTTGACTACAACAAAGCATTTGTCGAACAAAAAATCTATGAGCCATTTCGAACGACGAAATATCCCGATAAAAAGCTCGGGATTGTAACATGCATGGATACCAGGCTTTTGGAATTGCTTCCAAAAGCGATGGGGCTGGCAAACGGCGATGCGAAGGTCATCAAAAACGCTGGCGGTTGTTTCCCACCCTTTCGGCAGCGTGATGCGAAGCATTCTCGTCGCCATTTATGCATTGAGGGCACAAGAGGTGTGCGTTGTTGGCCATCATGGCTGCGGCATGGTCGGACTTCAATCATCAGCCATTCTGGAAGAGGCAAACCGAAATGGCATCCCCGGCGGGAGAATCGAAACACTTGAACATGCAGGAATCGATTTATCCTCATGGCTTACGGGATTTTCAAGTGTGGAAGAAAGCGTGGAAAATAGCGTCCGCTTGATCAAAAACCATCCATTGCTGCCAGAGAACATCGCCGTCCACGGCATGGTCATCTGTCCTGAAACAGGGAAATTGGACCTGGTGGCAGCTAACACAGGCCAAATCCGATGCGCCCGCTAACATTTTCGGCCTACGTCCATTAACCAGGTATAATGCGAAACTTATACGGTCAATCCTTAACGACTAATTTCAAATGGAGGGTATTGTTCTTTATGGATTTAAATGCATTTAAAGACTATTCCTTGCAACAATTCAAACAAGATGTACGTTCGGGAATCATCGTAGGCATTATTGCCATTCCGCTGGGGCTTGGATTTGCCATCGCTTCCGGAACGGCTCCGGTCACAGGCATTTACACGACCATCATCGCCGGATTTTTGATTTCTCTTTTAGGGGGATGCAGGTTTCAGATCGGGGGCCCAACTGGAGCGTTTGTCCCGGTATTATTTGGCATTGTTTCGCAATTTGGTTATGAGGATTTGTTAGTGGCGGGGTTCATGGCGGGCATTTTGCTTATTATTTTGGCGCTATGTAAGGCGGGAAATCTGGTCAGGTTCTTTCCGCGGTCTATTCTCGCTGGATTTGCGGCCGGGATCGCAGTGATCATTTTCACCGGACAGATCGCGAACTTTTTAGGGCTGCATACGATCAAAAAGCATGAATACTTTCATTTGAACATGAAGGAAGTTATTTTTAACCTCCACTATGTCAATATTTATTGCATCATAACTGCGACACTTTGCCTGTTGATCATTCTGGTTGTTCCGCGCTTTTTTCCAAAGGCGCCCTCTTATTTGCTCGGCATTCTCATATCCACCCTGGTTTCCGCTTTTTTCTTTGCTGGCCAGGTCGAGACGATCGGTTCTGCATATGGAAAAATTCCCAATCACTTCCCTGACATTCAGCTTCCAGACATCACATTGGAAAAAGCTGCTGCCCTGTTGCCATCTTCCTTTGTGATCGCCGTCCTCGTCGGTTTGCAATCGCTGCTGACTGCCCGGGTGGCGGATGAAATGACAACGTTAAAGCATGACAGCAAAAAAGAACTGATCGGCCAGGGAATCGTCAACACGGTTATACCGTTATTCGGCGGCATACCCGCCGCGGGGGAGGTTGCCCGTACGGTGACAAATATTAAAAATGGCGCCTCTTCCCCATTAGCCGGAATCACTCATGCTTTAGTCGTTCTTTCCATGTTCGTATTATTTGCCCCGTATGTATCGCATGTCCCTCTTGCCAGCCTGGCGCCGGTGCTGATGGTCGTCGCATGGAAAATTAGCAGGAAAGAGCAATTTATTGAGATTCTCAAAGAAAAAACAGGGCAATCATTGGTGTTGATCGTTACCTTTGTCCTTACCTTTTCCTTCAATTTAACAATAGGGATCGGCGCAGGGATCTTCGTTTCTTTCGCCCTTTTCCTTAAAAAGAAGAAATGGCAAAAGCCACTGGCAAAATCGATGCGCAAAATGATATGAGGGCTGCCCCGCTCTGGTTAGAGGCAGGGGCTTCTGCTGTTTGGCCAATTAATGCCGCATTGCTGCATCGCGGATAAGAGAAAAAATAACGCGCATACTATCTCTATTTGGGAGGTGATCTTACATGAACAATGACCTTAAAAAGCAGCAGAATGCGCCGGCCCAGGGCCAGGGAGCGGGATCCGAATACAATGAGGCCCATGCCGGGCAGCTACCGGATTACGGAAAAAATGATATCGATCCGAACGCCGTCAATGCATCCGACAATACCGAGATGCTTTACGGCATGAACGATCCCGACGGTGAAGTAAAATAACGTTTTTCTGGATGATGGCTGCTCTTTTTTAAAATGCGGATGCAGCCATCTCTAATGTTTATTCAATCTGGAGGCTGCAAGGGATATTGTGATGAACTTAAGGCGCCAAGATTCCGTGTACTTTCGTTTCATGGCCTGCAAGCGCTCCCGGTTATCGGATGCTTGGCAAGCCGGCTAAATGCATCCTCTGCCGTCGCCAAACGTGTGCACGTTGGCGGAATAGCATGGCTCGCTTCTCTTCTTTTCTCATGCGTCCAAACTGCTTTGGCAAATCAATGCTGGAACTTTCGCTATTCTCGTCCTTGTTGGAATTTCATTTCTCAGTTGATGAGCGGCTTTATAATCTTAGAGAATGGGCAAAGAGCCGAAGAATGGCGCAGCTCTCCATTTAAATTCGGAAAGCCCGCTATATACATGTTCAGCGGGCTTTCTGGCTTATCAAGGGATCGCGTACACTTCGATGGTAAAGCTCTGGCCGCCTGTGTTCGTTGGATTGGCGATGTACAAATCCCCGCTCTTCTTAATCTCTGTGGTTGACTCGTTGTGGAGATCATAGAAAATCGTTTCATCGAGGCCGAAACTGTCATCATGCATGACATCGAAGTGAGCGTCTTTCGGTCCTTCAACGATTTTCCATTGCAATTTTGTCGCGTAAGGCGGCAAATTGTCGATTGCGAAGTTGTCACTTGATCGATGGTCCTGGTCTTCTTTAGGCTGCCCTTCTGAGTGAATTGTTGCGATTTTCTCAGGCGCTTTCACCTGAACATAGAAAGGATCATTATCCAAAATCCGGTCATACGCGTACCATGCGCCAAGCCATGCTCCGGCTGCCTGGTTTGATTCTGCTGAAATCAAGCGGATGGAGAACCAATCCTGGCCGTTCGTCGCAGATCCTTGCCATGTTGCAGCAAACGGGAACTCATCACATTGCTTGCCTGTCCTGTCTTCGTCCTTAAACTCCTTATCGCAAGCGGATCTCGTTTTATTCCTATTTTTGTTGTATTCATCCGGATGCCGTTTCGTATACATCCTTGTGAGCGGTTCGGAGCCTAATTTTCCCGGGATTTTTTTGCCAAGAACATAAGGCTTCGTCTCTTCTGGATGATCCATCGCAAATTTCCAATGTTCCCCCGCTTCTTTTAAAATAGCAAAATCAGGATCCGTTGTTGGAACGTTTAACACCGATTTTGTTTTACTGAATATGGCTCCTTGTGGAAAATACTGGTCAGGAAACGCAAACATATATCTGGCTGAATCAAATCGTACCGTTTGTTTGATGCCGTCGATTGTCTTTGTGAAGTTCTTCGGTGCGTGATGAATGGTAAGCTTCGGCCAGAAATCCATGTACCCGATTTTATCGGGATTGTCCTCGGTTGCCTCGGGCGCTTCTGACAGAAAAGTTTTAACGCCAAAGTTATTATTCTTCCATTGGGCGATCGTCCGCTCTTCGGCCGGCGTATCCGGGTCGGGTTTGCAGTCGCCTGGATTAAGCTTCGCCTCGCAGACGACATCGATCTTTAGCTTTGCTCCATTTAATGCCGGATTTGTGACTAAAATGTCATCAAGATAATAGACGACCCTCATCTTCCGGTCATGGTTGGAACCATAGCCAATTTCGGTGAATTGAAACTGCACGCCATCATAAAAACAAATTCCGAGGTGGCATTTGCGCGGGACTTGATAGGTGGCGACGTGAGACCAACAGAAGGCGTAATGGTTCTTGATGTATCCTGTCTCAGAGCCGCTTGCCGGATTCTGGCGGCATTCATTCGTCGTCTGAATATAATCATACTCGAATTTTGGTGGCATCCATCCTGCTGCTGTCAGCTTCGGCGCACCAGGCTGGGCATAGTAAGCGGCCCTGGCATCCTTGTCCTCTTTCCTCAGCTTCTTTAGCGTCTGGAATCCTTCCCTCTTCTGTGGTTTATCCTTTTCGATGCCCATTTTTTCTACCGATTGGCCTTCTTTCAAGAGCCGGGCGGCCTGCTTCATTTTTTCCTTATCATTGGGAATCCAGTAGCCCCCGCCATTCGAATTGGCTTGTGCCTGCACAGGAGTTGCCAGACTTAATACAAGCAATAGCCATACGGCGATTTTCGCTGCACTTCGAATTGATTTCGACATCCAATCCCTCCCATTTATTGATTTCAATTTTGAATTATACAACAATTTAGATAACCTCAATAATGCCTTATGACCTAAAATGGAAAGATAGTCCGTTTGTATTATGCCTCACTTCTCCCGGAAAAAAGCCCCACTCGAAATCGAATAATAGTCTGCTAGTGCCCTTTCAGCTAAGAAAGTTCTTATTTTCAAGAATCCATTTTCGCCTATAAAAAAATAAAAAAATAGGATCAAACTTCTCTAGTGTGGTGCTATTTTCATGGCATTTGGACAATAAACAGTGGATTTCCGACAATAAATCGTTTCCATCGGACAATAAATGGCCTGTGTCGGACAATAAATTTAGTATTTTATACACTTATTTGTCCAAAAGTAAGATGTTATTGTCTAAACCGGATGACTTATTGTC
>NZ_KE387235.1:15905-30862 GCF_000430745.1 Fictibacillus gelatini DSM 15865
TGACCGTTTTTCCTCATTTCCAAGATCTAACGAGGTGTTCTTAAAATAACGAATGTTCGAGTACTGAAATTCAAACTATTTTTCTAGAAGGGGCACTAGATTGCCTTTAAGCATACTCCACCAAAAAAACAGTTGCTATTAGATTCCTTTATTCCATATAATTTACTAGAAAAATAATTTTATGAAACGAGGGGAATAGGGTTGAAAAAGCTGGGGGCCATTTTATTTGTGCTGCTATTAGTTGTCGGAATTTTCCCGAAAGTATCTTTTGCGGCCGTAGACGAAAAAGAATTGGATCAATATTTATCTGAAATTAGTACAGAACGAGGATTTACCGTTACAAAAGAAATGCTAGAGGAGCACCTTTCCTACTATGACGAAAAATTAAAAGATTTTAATAGCGTTCAGAAGCTTCGCGATTCACTCGGCGAAGTCATTAAAAGCGACTTAAGCAATCTCGATGGAATCTATAAGACTTACAACTTAGATGAGAAAAGTCTTGGAAAATTATTGGCGGAAAATGATGAAGAATTGAATGATTATATTTTTATCCATGAACTTGAAGATGCGGTTGCCTTTTATAGTGAAGGCGGCGGCGATGTTGAGCTTACCACAGACGATTTGAAAGAACTTTTTTCGCTGTTTGATTTATCTGAAAAAGAAATGCAGAACTTAACGGCCCATTTTCAATCGATTGAAGACGAGCTTTCACAGCCAGAAACGCAAGAGCGCTTAAACAACCTGGCGGATCGGATGATGAACTTCGCCGACTTTGAAACGGCGGATGATCTTACTGCAGGGCAAATTGAGGAATTATTCTCGATCTACAATGAATTCCTTCACATCTTCCATCTAAAAGCGAAAGCCAGTATCGTAAGGGGCGGGACAGAAACACCTCTATCTTTTAAAGAGCTTATCCAATTAGAAGAGTTAAAAAATGCGAATTTAAAAATCTCCCTTTATAATCTTGATGGCCAATTTTTAGCTGACATTATCATTACAGGTGATGAGATCGATTCCAGAAAGATCGTTGATACAGGAAAAAAGATTAAAGTAACGAATGAAAAAGTCGTGCAAGAAGTGAAGCATAAACAACATCAATCGGCACCGAGAACGGTAAAAGGAGCTAAGCTTCCAACCACCGCTTCCGAATATTTAACGAACGCACTTATTGGACTTTTTGCGTTTGCTGCAGGACTTGTTTTATTTCGTAAAATGAAGAAAGCGTCGTAACGATGGAGAAACGAGCGAGTAAAAGAAGCCGGAGTACCTGGCGGTGGATTTTTCTTACTTTCTGTATCGGTCTTATTACGTTTGGCGTATGGTTTTCGACAACGAACGTATACAAGTTTGCCAAAGGCTATTTCGCCTACAAAGTGCATTCAAAAGATTACAAACCGCCAGCACCAAAGGCAGAGGCTAAAACTCCGGTGCACAAGCGGGTTGAAAAAGAAAAAGCGCTATATCCCGTCCGTCCGAAAAAAGGCGATAACATCGGCGAGCTCTATATCCCGAAACTTCATGCTACGCTTCCGATATTTCACGGCACGAACGAAGATGAACTCGAAAAAGGGGTCGGACACTTTGCAGGCAGCGTACTTCCGGGAGAAAGAGACAATTCCGTTCTGGCCGGGCACCGGGATACTGTTTTCCGCAAGCTCGGCGAGGTCGGCAAAGGCGATTTGCTTATCGTAACGACATCTGCCGGCAAGTTTCAATACAAGGTGAAAAAAGTGCGGATCGTGGATAAGGACGACCGAACTGTCATCGTTCCAAAGCCGCGCCCGACACTGACGGTCAGCACCTGCTACCCGTTCTACTATGTCGGTCACGCGCCAAAACGATATGTGCTAATTGCGAATCTCGTGTCGAAAAAACTTGCAGATGATACTAAAAAGAGGTAACAGGTTTGAACGCCTGCTGCCTTTTTTTATTGAATCCAGGGCACAACACAATTCATCCGGGCGGGATTTCTATCATTTTCGATACGTTATCAATCAATTTGAGCACGTTATCTATCAATTGAGCGGCGCTATCAGTCAATCTTACGTTTATCAGTCAATTCAGGTAGGATATCTTTCATTTTCGGTGAGGTATCAATCATTTCGAGCACGTTATCTATCAATTGTGCGGGACTATCAGTCAATCCTGCGTGTATTCATTCATTCGGGCTAGAAGTCTGTCATTTTCAGAATCGATCAATCAGGATCAGATTTATGGAGGCAATAAACCCTGGATTTGGTACCAAATCCAGGGTTTATTATCATCTAGCGGGCAAATAACCGATACGTGTCGCTCATTGTATCACCGTTGCCATATATTTTTGCAGTGGACGGAGAACTGTCCGACGTATTGTCATATTTCCATTCTAATCTCAGTCCCATATACGAACCTGCTCCATAAGTCGATGTGCTTTTCTTTTTGATAAATTTTGAAAAACTTTTCCACGTTTTCGGGCCGACGATTCCATCCGGAGCCAAGCCGTTTCCTTTTTGATACGTTTTTACTGCCTTGGCCGTTTTCGGTCCAAAGATGCCATCAACGTCCACAATTCCCGTTTCCGTATAAAAGGACATCACATTCAAAATGTACTGCAAGTTCCTTACTTCCGTCCCTGACTTTCCTTGCTTGAGGATAGAATTTTTATTCCAGTATTCTGGATGATGGAAACCAGCTGCCGATGCCATAGAAGGAGTCGCAATAAAAAAAGACAAAAACAAAACGAGGAGGCTTGTTACCCATTTTTTATTCGCTTTCATTACAAATTCTCCTTTCTAAAGTCAATACTAAAAACATGGCAAGTGTTCTGAAGAGGAAAATTATTCTATTCAGTTTCCTTCACCTTAAACCATTTCAGCCAGCCAATCAAGAAGTTTGGCCTCATCCAGCTTATAATAAGGCTTGAGCCCTATTTCTGGCTCAGGTCCCGCCGAATCCCTGGCAAAAATTCAAACGATAGCACTAGTTGATAAATTTTTAATGTTTTTTCAACCACTCTGCTTGCTTCAACCGTGATCCACCTGCACAAAACGAGAAAATGCAAAAAAGCCGTGACGTCGGTCATTCACGGCTTCTGAAAAATATTAAGACCAATCAGCAAGGCCCCCGGCCGAAGCCTAAGCAAAAGCAGCCGATGATCACTAAAAGAATGAATAAAATAATGATAAGCACAAATCCGTTCCCGCCAAAACTCATATGTTCCCTCTCCTTTTCCCTTTAAAAAATGCTCACTATAGGTTATGTGTCTATAGGCATTCATGTATGGGCACATTGAAAAATGGGCGTTCGTCCTACTTCCTGAAAACATTGGAAGGGCATTTTTCTTTATTGCAAATAGAAGGATCGTTTATGCTTGTATTAGGGTATAGTTGTAGTAAACAGGCGAAGAGGTGAGAATGCATACTTAAGGAGAATTGGATCGTATGCAATTCCTATGAAAAAATTAGCGGGTTTGTTAGTCCTTTCATTTCTAATTGGAGCCGGTGTCGCTTTTTATAAAGATAACACCGCCGAATCGAAGCAAGATACAAAAAAAGTTTTATCAAGCGAGTCAAAAGAGGCTGTCCCAGCATCAAGCAAAGCGAAAGAAGAGCCTCCTTCTTTATCAAAAACAGAAAGAGTGAAAGCACCTTCTTCATCCCAAAAACGAAAAAAAGCTTCTTCCACTAAACAGAAAACGTCGTATCGCTTGAGCGTTCCAAAAATTAAACAGTTGCCCGAATTGGCGCGCGGATGTGAAGTGACATCGCTAGCGATGTTGCTGAATGATGCAGGAGTAAAGGTAGGCAAGATGGAACTGGCAAAAAAGATAAAAAAAGACCATACGCCTTATGAAAAGAAAGATGGGGTAACGTACTACGGGAACCCGAATGACGGATTCCTCGGCAATATTTATGACTTGAACGAAATGGGATACGGCGTTTACCATCGTCCGGTCGCTGATCTGGCAAGACAGTATATGCCGGGCAGAATTAAAGACTTGACTGGCCAATCGTTTGATTCCATCCTTTCTTCTTTAAAAAAGGGGCGGCCCGTCTGGACGATCATCAATGCCCAATACAGAAAACTGCCGGAATCCGCTTTTCGCACGTGGCACACGCCTTCAGGCAAAGTGAAAATCACGTGGTATGAACATGCCGTTGTGCTAACGGGGTTCGATGACAAATATGTCTATTTCAACGATCCACTCGATAAGGATTCAAAAGCGCCGCGGAACGATTTTAAGGAAGCGTGGGAACAAATGGGCAGACAGGCGATTACGTATAAGTAGCAAATTGCTCGAATTCTGGTTTGAGAGATATAAAATGAGATTTCGTCCAAATTCCAATTTTTTCGCCAAATCAAGCAGTTATTTGTCCAATCATCGTCAACTTAAAAAAAAATGCCAAAGAGACCTTTGCGGACCCTTTGGCATTATTTTTTGTCAAGAAGATATTTCCGATAGATCATTGGCGATGACTTAGCGATCGGCTTACGATTGGCATCCTGCACGACTTTTTCAATAAGTTGATGTTGAGGTGACCGTTGGCAGACGGGATCGGTCGCATGGGCATCCCCGGTTAAAGCAAAAGCCTGGCAACGGCACCCGCCTCTGTCTTCATGCCTGAAATCACAAGATCGACAAGGTTCGGGCATCCAGTTTTCACCACGAAAACGGTTAAAGGACTCCGATTCGTACCAAATATGCCGTAAAGACGACTCGCGAACATTTTCAAACGATAAACTTTCTATGATTCCAGCGGTCGGACAAGGAAGGACCACTCCATCCGGGGCAACTGTTAAACCGATCGCCCCCCATCCCCCCATACATGGCTTCGGTGTCGATGCGTAATAATCAGGAATGACCCAAATTATTTCCATTTTTTTCTTAAGGCGCGCTTTAGCGGCTTCATAAATTTTACTGGCGCGTTCGATTTGCTTCCGATCTGGCAACAGCCGCTTCCGGTTAAGCAAAGCCCAGTTATAGTATTGTGTGTTAGCGAGCTCGAGCCGCTCGGCGCCCATTTCCTCAGCGAGCTGAATCACCTCATCTAAATGATCCATATTCATCCGATGCAACACAACATTTAATGATAAATGCAACTCCGCTTTTTTTACCGCCTTGACAGCTTCTTTTTTCTTCTCAAAGGCTTTATAGCCGCCGATTCTATCTGAAAGTTTTGCTTCTCCTGCCTGGAAACTCACTTGCACATTGGCTAAACCGGCCTCCTTAAGCTGAATAGCTTTTTCAGCCGTTAACCCAATGCCGCTTGTAATCAGATTTGTATACATCTCTAAGCGATCCGCATGCCGGATTAGACAATCAAGGCCGTCCTTTAAGAGCGGCTCGCCACCGGAAAAATGAACTTCTACAACCCCAAGATCAGCAGCCTCGGATAAGACACGGCACCAGTCTTCGTTTGAAAGTTCCCCTCGCTCTGATACCATATTTATCGGATTCGAACAATATGGACAGTGCAAAGGACAGCGATGGGTCAATTCCGCAAGCAGCGAGTATGGAGGCTCCACGACATTTTTACTCGTTGTTATTGGCTGTGCCATCTGTATGGATCACCACCCATCCTTGATCCTCCATCTCTTGAAGAAACTCGGAAATGTCGGCCTGCATCTCTTGTAAATCAGGCAAGGCTACTGAGCCCGCTCGTTCTGTACTTTCCTGCAAAGAAGCCTTTACATTTTCGGTGATGGTGTCCACCGTTCGATTTCCGTCACATAACGCAAGGACCGATGCGGCGGTTTCGTTCAAGACAACAACCTTTTCCGGCAACAAAAGGAGATGCTTCTCCCTCACCTTATCAAATTTTAGCCGCGCTTTTGCAGCGAGTTTTGGAAAACAATTTTTTAAAATTCGCTCCACCACCTATCCTTTTTCGTGCCACGACAATAACTATCGCTGTTCGGACAAAAAAAACACGGATTTGGACAATAACGTCTTCAGTTCTGACAATAAGCAAACTGGTTTGGACAATTCCTCCTCAGTTCTGACAATAAGTAAACTAGTTTGGACAATTACTTCTTCAGCTCCAACAATAAACTTCAATTTAGGGTAGGAAAGGGCTACCTAAAACGGGTCTGCTCATCAATCTAGCGAGAAAAAGTCACGTTTTCGAAGGAAAAGCCTTTTCGATGGCATCAAGTTGTGCCCACAACACGTCGCATTTAAAACGCAACGCGGCGACAGCCCGCCGTTGTTTTGCCGGCGTCTGGCAATAGGCGATCACAAGCTTAAGGGCGGTGTCCGAATCACGCGGCGCCTGGGTCAAGCGATTTTGAAAATAGTCAAAGCCGCTCTTATCAATCCATGGATAAAGACGCTCAAGCACCTTCATTCGTTTGGAAATAAGATCGGGCGAAAACAATTCTGTTAACGAGGAGGCAACTGCTTCGATCCACGGCTTTGTCCGTGCGAAGTTGACATAAGCGTCTACGGCAAAACGAACGCCGGGCACGACCCTGACCTCCTGCTCTACTTCTTCCCGGGACAATCCTACCGCTTCCCCGAGTTTCAGCCATGCTTCGATTCCGCCATCTCCCCCATGCATGCCGTCATGGTCAATGATCCGCCCAATCCACTGGCGCCTTAGCTCCCTTGACGGCAAGTTCGACAAAATGGCGGCATCTTTAATAGGTACCGATTTTTGATAGTAATATCGGTTGGCCACCCAGCCGCGAATTTGCTCACGGCTAAGTTTTCCCTCGTGCATCGCCACATGAAAAGGATGTTTATCATGATAAAACGAACGCCCGACACTTTTTAACCGCTCCGTGAATTCATCCGGCGTCCAGAGATTTTCTTCATTTTGATACAGTACGCTTACTCCCCTTTCTTGTTCGCTCAAGGTCATACCTCCACTTCCATACCATCATAGGCAATTTCAAAACCAAGCTGTTCTAATGTCTTTCTCTCTATAGAGTCCTTATGCAAAACCGGGTTGCTGTTGTTAATGTGTATCAAAATTTTCCGCTCAGCCGGGAATGTGGCTAACGTTTCCGCAATGCCTCCTCGGCCGCTAATTGGCAAATGCCCCATTCTCTGTGCGTTACGTTCGGTTGCACCCATCTTGACCAATTCATCGTCTGACCAAAAGGTTCCGTCGACCATTACAATATGAGCTTTCCTCAAACACGCCTCTACTTTTGGGGTCATCCTTTCTAATGTAGGAAAATAAGCAAGACGCCTGCCCGAACGTTCATTATGAAAAACGAGCCCGACCTCCCAAATCTCTTCCGGGCAATGCTCCTCTATGCTTGAATTGACATAAAGCGGCGGTTTTCGTGAAACGGGAACCACCTCAAGCGAAATCGACCCTTCCGCATTTTCACCTGAATCCCCTATCCGCTCGCAAAATCCGGGGTAAAGAGAGTGCCATTCCCATCTACAATAGTTATGTAACATTGGGAACACTGGAAAAGCGCTGTGCAAAGTCTTTCGGACACTCTCGGTACCATAGATGCTTAATCGAGAACCTTCCCGCAGTGACAATAACCCGATCGTATGATCGAGCTCAGCATCGGTTAAAATCACGCCGGCTAATGGCGTCTCTCGTACTCCGGGTCCCGGAAAGAGGGCGGGAAAAGATTCAATTTGCCTGTGAACATCTGGTCCCGCATTGACGAGATACCAGTCCTTTTCATTGGCACTTACCGCAAGAGACGATTGCAATTGCGGGCGAAGCCGATCGTCCCCCGCACGAGCACCCTGGCAGTTGGGGCAAGCACAGTTCCACTGCGGAAAGCCTCCTCCGGCCGCCGTACCTAAGACTCTAATTCGAATTTCGCTTCAGTCCTTTCATTTGAAATTTTGCTCGCTTCCTTCGTTTTCCCAATTAACTTCGCAACTTGCCATCCAATCACCATATTGACAAGACCCATGAGAATAAATAAAAGATAGTCTCCGATCGGATCAGGAAGCAGGAGATCAACGAGCAACCACCAGCCAGCTGTTGAGCATCCGATCATCGCGCCGATGACTGATTTCATGTAACGATTCATTTGTATAACCTCCGCTCATTTGATGAACGCCATACACAAAGGGCCCTTCTTACTCCTTGCCAACGTAGTTATACATCGTCACTTCAGAAGATGTATTGATCACTTCGTACTCAGGTTTTACCCACATGTGATTCACCTCCATTCATGACAAAAATGTGATGATCTTCTCTAGCGTTTTTATTAATCTCTTTCACGTTCATCTTATGACGGTGGATAACCTGAAATAACCAGAATTTCGACTTGAAGTTGTCCAAAGCACGTGCAGTTTGGCAATATGTAACAAAAAGGGACAAGAATATGTTAGCCATTTAGGAAAAACGCTAATGTGCCTTTCAAATAAAAAACCTGAGTCCGTTTCATTAACGAACTCAGGTTGCGCTAAGATGCAATTTCTTTTTCAGCTAACGCTTTCATTTCTGCGCACGTTTCTTTCTTTTTTCCCCTTACGATCCATTCGGAATCGATATCGTTCATTCCGGGTCGTTTATCCATCACCTTTCTAACTTAGCGATTATCTCCTCATCCCCTTTAAAATTTCTTTCATTTTTTGAATGACGGTTCGATAATATTGAATCGGGTGAGGGACAAATTGATCCCTTCCCGCATTCTTATTAAGTAAGGCTTTCGTTCCATCCCGCTTTATTTCAAATCCTTTTATCCTGATTGTGCCTCTTTCGCCTGACCAGAGTTCAGCAAACTGATGAAACTCGGCTTTCACCATTCCTTTTACTTCTTCCTCTTGAAGGGTGAAGTCATCCAGGGATTTTCCCGTTTGATATAAAAAAACGTTGGCTATTTCCTTATCGATGAAATCATCCGCAATGACGCAGTAATCCATGACCCCGAGCGGTATTAATTCATTCGCGGACACATCGATTCCGACTTCTTCTTTAATCTCTCTTACACCATCTCTGGGGGATTCATGGGCCCATAGATGTCCAGCGGCAGTGATGTCTAAAAGATTTGGATAATCCTTTTTGAAATCGCTTCGGAGTTGCAAATAGATGTAGTCTGTATCCTTTTCTTTGCCAATAAACCAGCAGTGAAAAGATTCATGCCAAATCCCGAGTCGATGGACCTCGTCCCGGGTAGCGACACCTATTGGATTTCTGCCTTCATCAAAGATTTTCAATTGTTCTTTTTCCATGCGGTCTTCTCCCTTACTTCACGCCATAAACGTTCGATTTTTACTTCATTGTTTGAAAAACGAAGCAAAAACACGTCAGGATTGCTAAGGTTCCGCCAGCCATTAAACCCAAAGTGGCTGTCATAATGCCTTAAAAGCAAAGACATTAAATTTCCGTGGGTTACGAGAAGTGTGTTTTCCACCTCGCTTTGCAAAACTTCATCCACCACGCAGACGATTCTGTTCATCGCTTCCTGGCTCGACTCGCCCCCTTCAAACTTCAGCTTTAGATCATTGAATGTTGCTTTGAGCTTTTCAAGCCAGTCAGGCAAATCTTTTGTACTGAGGATTCGTTCCGATAAACGTCGGTCAATTTCAATGTTCAGCTTTTTCATTCCGCTGATCGGCTCCACCGATTGAATGGCTCTTAAAAAAGGGCTTGATATGATTCGTTCAACCTGGATAGTGGAGAAAAAATCGGCTAAAAGTTCTGCCTGTTGAACCCCTTTTTCTGTTAGTTGCGATGTTGAAGGCTGCCCCTCTGCTTCACAATGTCTGACAACATAAATTTTTTTCATAGTACGCGCCATTTTAAACATCTACAAAACCCTGTGTTTTAACTGCGGGAATTCTTCGCGGATGGATTCGATTTGCCCAAGGTCGATTTCCGTTTTGACGATCGTTTCAAATTCGCCTGCGGAAGCGACGGCAACTCCCCATGGATCGACGACCTGGCTGTGCCCCCCTAATAGGACGTTTTTCGTTTTCCCAACACAGTTGCTTGAAACGAGGAAGCACTGGTTCTCAAGGGCACGCGCTTGATTGAATAGGTTCCAGTGGGCAAGCCGTTGGTGCGGCCAGGCGGATGTGACGAGGAACATCTTCGCTCCCTTATCCACTTGTGCCCTGTACAATTCAGGAAAACGTAAATCATAACAAGTCGATAACCCGATCTTCCCAAATTCCGTCTCCAGTACTGTCGGTTCGTCCCCTCTTGTTAAAAGCTCTCCTTCTGCAGAACCGTAGCGAAACAGGTGGATTTTCCGGCTCGTTCCAACAAGCTCCCCTTTCCGGTCAAAAAGAACGCTCGTATTGTAATAATTGTCGCCTTCTTTTTCTACAAAACTACCAGCGTGCACGTATGCTCCGAGTTTTTTTGCTTTTTCCGAAAAATAGCGGGTGAAATCTCCGTCAAGTGGTTCCGCTTCTTTTTTATAATGGTCAAAGGAAAAATAGCCAGTTGCCCATATTTCAGGGAGTAGAATTAAATCATAGTCTCCAAGTCCATCGAGCATCCGGCTTACCCGTTCGATTCGCTCTTCTTTCGTTTCTTCATCCTTTATTTCTACTTGTACAGATGCAATTTTCACTACTTTTTTGGCCATCCCGGCTCCCCCTCTCTATTTTGAAAAATCAGATAGATAATGTCTTCAACATACAACATTCCCGCTTCAAAGTCGACCAAAATCTCTTTCATGTAGTAGTATGGTAACTGTAGAAACGTGCGTCTTTGCTTATAAAAAGCACTTAGACGAATAAGCGGCCAATTTAGACCAATAAACGGCCCACACTAAAAAATTGAAAGGACAGGCATCATGTTTCTCTTAAAAGAGGTCGCCTATAAAGATATTTTGCATATTCCTTCCCTTGAGATCCGCAAAGAGAAAGTCACGTGCATCGTCGGAGAAAGTGGCGGCGGAAAGTCGACGCTGCTCCGGCTGCTGAACGATTTAAGCTCCCCTGATTCGGGCGAAATTTTTTATAAAAATAAACCTATTCAAGCGTATGACCCTGTAAAATTCAGGCGCGAAGTCGTGATGCTCGGACAAACGCCGTCCATTTTTGAAGGAACGGTGAAAGATAATCTCGAAATCGGCCTTCGCTTTTCAGAAAAGCCTTTGCCGTCTGAGGAAACGCTTACTCATGCTTTGCAAATGGTACACCTTCCGAAAAATCCGGGTGATGATGCAGGCTCTTTATCGGGCGGTGAAAAGCAGCGCCTTGGGCTCGCCCGCATCTGGCTGATGGATCCAGCCGTTTACTTGCTTGATGAACCGACCTCGGCGCTCGATCAGGAAACCGAACGACGCGTCATGGATAGTTTCATAGATTTTGCAAAAGAGAAAAAGAAAACGGTCATTATGATTACCCATTCGCAGGCGCTTGCTGATAGGGTGGCGGATGAGATCATTGAAATCAGCAAACAGCACGGCGCCCGCCTTTATTCGATAGGAAAGGAAGGCATGCAATGAAAGGTGTCATTGAACTGCAACTATGGCAGCTTGCCGCCGCTTATATTTTTATCCTTTTATTGATCGGAATCGTTCGATGGAAAGGCATTCCCCGTGAAAAGCTAATTACAATTGCGACAGTTCGGATGACGGTGCAGCTCGTCCTTGTCGCCTATGTGTTGACGTACATATTTGATAATAGCAATCCGTTCTATACGATCGGCATTGTCGCCCTAATGGAAGCTTTCGCCATTATGAATGTGTATAAACGGGTCAACCATCCGTTGTCCGGCGAGTTAAAAAAAGTGATCGCATTCTCGATGATTGTTGGAACGTTCGGGCCGATCTTGTTTTTCATCTTTGTTGTCATCGGCCACACCCCGTGGTTTGAGCCGCAATACGTTGTCCCTATTTCGGGGATGATTATCGGCAATGCGATGACCGGCGCAGCACTCGGGGCCGATTCGCTAATGAATGGGATGAAAGCGGAACGGGCGCTCGTTGAAGGGGCGTTAATGCTAGGTGCCACACCGAAGCAAGCGGCGAACAAAATCGTTAAACAAACGTTTGATCAATCGATTTTGCCGACGGTCAACTCAATGGTCGGCATGGGGATCGTGACACTGCCCGGCATGATGACAGGCCAAATTTTATCCGGTACCTCTCCCCTTGTTGCAATCCAATACCAGATTGCGATCATGCTCGGAATTTGCGGTAGCGCATCACTGACAGTCATCATATTTGTCGAGTTTGGCTATCGGACATTTTTCAATAAGCGCGCGCAGTTGAAGTGAATAATTATCATGGGAGGACTGTGGAAAATGCCATTGAA
This sequence comes from Fictibacillus gelatini DSM 15865, assembly GCF_000430745.1. Taxonomy (GTDB): domain Bacteria; phylum Bacillota; class Bacilli; order Bacillales; family Fictibacillaceae; genus Fictibacillus_A; species Fictibacillus_A gelatini. The sequence goes on from NZ_KE387235.1 coordinate 28,087, forward strand.
AGTAGAACTTTCTAAATTTAAAGTAAAACAAGGAAAGTCTAAAGTTGTTGATGAATGGATGAAATTTTTACATGATCATTTGGAAAATGTTCTATTAACGCTTAAAGATGAAAAAATGTACATAGAAACCATCTTTCGTGAAAAAAATGGAGAAAATGAGTACCTTTATTGGTATTCGGTTCAAGGGGAAGGCGGTATAAATGTTGAAAATTCTCAACATGAAGTGGATAAAGTCCACTTAAAGTATTGGTATGAATGCATTGACGAAGATGTACCTCATGTTGATATGACTAAAGAAGTCGTAATGATACAAGAACCTATTCGTAAATTGATGACATGATCAAAATAACGGGTATGAAACCCCCCTAAATGTGGTAAAAGCGATAAAGGACAGAGGAGATTTAACTATGGATATCATCACATTCGGTGATAAAGAAGATGGCAAAGAATACATATTGAGACCTGCTGTTTATTGTTTAATGTTTAATAGTGGCAAAGATGAACTAGCCATTATTCAAACGGGGGATGGCAAGCTTTTCTTCCAGGTGGTGGGATAGAAAACAACGAGACACACGAAGAATGTTTAAAAAGAGAAGTTCTTGAGGAAATGGGAATGAATATTGAAATTGGCCTTTTTGTAGGGTGTGCGCGAAGATATTTTTATTCTACGACAAGAATTAATTCATGAATCTATTGAAGTAGCTAAACAAATAAAAGAGGAATACACACAAATACAAGTCATTGCCGGAATCCTTGTAGCCACAGATAAGTTTATTAATGAAGAGTATGCAAAAAAAGTAAAGGAGTGGTTAAAAATGACGAAGGTAGCCAGACTGTATGAGAAAGAAAAAGAAGAGGCCGTTGCAAAAGCTGAAAAAGAAAAAGCAATTGAAATCGCCCGTTCGTTATTAGAGATTCTCGCTCCTGAAGTGGTTGCTGAAAAAACCGGGTTAACGATTGATGAAGTTAAACAACTAAAGAAGAACTAAACGGCAGCTATTTTATAAGCTGCCGTTTCATTTATCAGTCCGGTCCATCTCAAGCAGTTTTTTTTGAATCCAGATGGCGGCCTGGGAACCTTCTCCCATGGCGACGGTTACGAGTTCGGAGTGGGCAACGACATCACCGGCTGCCCAGACGTTTGCAACATTTGTCATTTTTGTACGCGGGTCAACTAAAATATGTTTGTTTTCGAGCCGCTCGACTCCGAGTTGCTGTGCCAGGTCGGAATTTACCTTGTTCCCTCCAAAAGCAACAAATCCCCGGTCGGCATCAAGCCTTTTCCCGCCTGCCAACTCTACTCCGCGAAACTCCCATTCATTTTCGGTTAAAATGCGCTTGATTGGCGCGTTTACGTAAGCAATGTTTTTGTCGGCTAACCTTTTAGCGAGATCGGCCCCCGGATCGCTTTGCTCATGATTAATATACGTAATGTCGTCCGTCCAGTACGTTAACGTCAGCGCCATAGTTGCTCCCGTTTTTCCCGCTCCCATAACGATCGTCTTTTTATTCGAGATTTCGTAGCCATCACAATCGGGGCACACATATACCGTGAGCCCAAGGCATGGAAGGAGACCTGGCAAGTCCGGCAGCCGATCCATCACTCCGGTTGCCAGCAAGATGCATTTGCCGGAAAACTGATTTCCCGTTTCATCCGTTACCGTAAATCCCCGGTCGTTTTTCTCCGCCTCCATTACTTTTCCATAATGAAAATTGACATTATACGGTGCTACATGCTGTTTTGCTAACTCCCGAAGTTTATGGCCGGCCACCCCATCCGGCCATCCTAAAATGTTATGATAGCTCCTGCAAATCGTGGAACGCCCCCAGCTTGCATCAATAACCAAAACCGAACGTTTATAGCGTCCGAGCTGAATGGCGGCCTGCAGTCCCGCAATGCCACCGCCAATAATTAAACAATCGTAATTCACGTATAGGTCGCCTGCCTTTAAGTAACAATTGGACATGATTTCTTCCATCGTATGCGCTCTTCTTCATTAACGTTAGTATCACTCAAACCTATTTTTTTAGACGACTCAATTTTTCTACTGCTTTTGAAAGCATTTTTTCATGCTTAAAACATTCATCGAATCCGCCTTTTTATCTACTGCTATTTTTTATGTTATGCTTAAGAAAAATAAGAGGGAGGTTTTTCATGTGGCAGAGCATCATTTTTACTTAAAAGCGGACTGGCCTGGCTTGCGAAACGACGTTGGTGAGATTGAAACGGCCAATTTAAAAACAAAAGTCTCGATCCCGCCGGAAATGGACGGGCCGGGCGTCGGGACAAATCCGGATGAGATGCTGCTCGGGGCGGCGGCAACGTGCTATATTATTACACTTGCGGCGATGATGGAGCGGAGTGGTCTAGCGAAAGTAAGCTTGACGATGGAGTCGGAAGGAATCGTCGATGTGACAAAAGGCATCATCACGTATAAAAAAATCATTCATCGCCCGCGGATCGTCTTAAATAAGGACGCTACAGAAAAAGATCGGAGCCTCGCACAAAGGCTCGCTGAAAAAGCGGAAGCCTCATGCATGATTTCCCGCGCCGTTAAAGGCAATGTCGAAATCGCGCTGGAAGCTACCGTCACGGTTGCTGAAGATTAATTAATATCCTATTCCAATTCATTGATACACGTAAAATGGGGTACCCATTCTGCTCAATCAATTGATATCCTGCTCGAATTGATCGATATTTCTTCTCATTTGACTGATATTCCTCGCGATTTGAATGATAAGCATAAAATTGGGTCCCCGCTCTCCCCAATTGATT
>NZ_KE387235.1:31392-62878 GCF_000430745.1 Fictibacillus gelatini DSM 15865
CCCGCTCTCCCCAATTGATTGATATCCTGCTCGAATTGATCGATATCTCTTCTCATTTGACTGATATCGCTCACGATTTGATTGATAAACAGAAATTCGGGTTCCCGCTCCGCTCGACTCGCTAGGTGAAGTAAAGAAAGTCTGTTTCCTCTTCATTTATTTCAACTATCAATAATAAAATAGAATGAAAACGAAAATGGAACCTGGGGGAAGAAACGTTGAAGAAACGATGGGGCGCCCTGCCGTATTCCCTGTTAGACGTTAAAGATGAATTAAAGAAAAAAAGCAAAACGAAGCCTCCTGTCCCGATGAAATCGGATTTAACGACCGAGGAGAAAGCGATTATTCGCCATATCGAAGAACGGACAAGACAACATAATAAAAACAACGTGACCCGTACGCAAAGCTATTTGGATTTTTACAATCAGCATCCGGAAATTGAGTGGGCGCTGCTTGGCCATATGGTTTCGCGAAACGGCGGCTGGAACATGACTGATCTCAAGGGCGAGCTCTATACGAGACTATTATCCGAAAAAGAACAACATACCTTTTTCTCATTTTTAGAGCGCGGTAACTGGCTAATTTTCCAGGACGTCTACCCTCAATTTTTGTTGTACGAGCAAAGCGTGAAACGGAAAGAAAACTTGTTTTACCTTCTTCCTTTTTTTAACGTTTCAACGTTTATGGAAACGATGTGGAATCATTTTTGGCGAAAAGGCGACCGTTATCAATTGGCGATCGCAACCGTCATCAATGAACAAAACTATATCGAAAATCGGGTCATCCAAAACGACTATTTTAAAAAGACGGTCCTACAGACAATGAACTTTCAACTCTATGACTTTTTCCGCTTTAATCATATTCTCTTTCCTTATTATAAAGATGGAAGAAATCAAGAAGTCGGATTACTCGGTAACACTTTGCAACACTTCACTTCCCTACATGAGCGGATTATGTTAGGCAAGCGGCTGTATGCTTTGCTTTTTCGCCAGGAACGGTTATCCGACATCGTTCGCTGGGCATCCGATCATCCGCATACCGGTTCACGAAAAGATTACTGGCCCCATTTGTTTTATGATGTGAACGAGACTTTCTCCCGCGCCATCTATAAGCGCAGGCTGAAAAACTGCCAACTGCGGAAAGGGGCAGGACGTTTGTATAGCCCGCCGCTGGTATATGCGTGGAAAGAAGTCGAGCATGAAGAAGCAAATCCCGGCGACTGGTTTGAAGACTGGCAGATTATCGACTATTTGATCGACAAAAATGAAACGATAAATGGAGAGATAAAGGATGAATACTGCAAAACATTGGAGGCGATCGAGCTTGCGATTCTGGCGAAAAGCGCCGTCCTCCTCCGGGAAGAGGATGAGGATGGATGACGACCTGAAAGCAATCGTTCTAGCTGTTCTTTTCGCATCTTTTATTGGAACGTATATGGACTTGCTGTTTGTTGGGTGCAACTTGTATACCTTTCCAGTACGGCCTCTTGCCAGCGTCTTTTCGGTGAATATCGCGTTTACTTTATTTTTGTTGCCCCTCGTGACCGCGGTCTTTTTACGGATTGCACGAAAGCTTCATCCCTTTTCAAGATTCATTTTGATCGTTTTCATCGGCCTTCTGGCAGGAGTTGGCGAACAACTTGCTGAAACATTCGGATGGTTCATCCATAGCAGGTCATGGCATCACTCCTACTCCATTTTCGGCTATATCGTTTTCCTCCTCATCATCTGGCGCGTATATCGTTTGTTTCTTAAATAAAATGGCGTGTTCTTTTTTCACTTTTAAAAAATACATAATCAACTTGACTTCATGAAATATAATTATTATACTTACTTACATAAAGTAATTACATAACAAATCGGGAGGAATCCATTCTATGAGCAAAGATTTTTATGCCGCAGTGAAAGATAGACGATCCATTTATGGAATTAGCAAGGAAGCCGTCGTTTCGGATGAGCGCATTCAAGAAGTGATCGAGCATGCCGTGAAGCACACACCTTCTTCTTTTAATTCACAAAGCGCGAGAGTCGTCCTTTTATTGGGCGAACAACACGATAAGCTCTGGGACATTACGAAAGAAACGTTAAGAAAAATCGTTCCTGCTGATCAATTTGCGCCGACGGAAGAAAAAATGAATGCATTCAAGAGTGGATATGGAACGGTGCTGTTTTTTGAAGATGAGACGGTTATTGAACAATTGCAACAGAGCTTCCCTTCGTATAAAGAGAACTTCCCGATCTGGTCCCATCATTCTTCCGGCATGCACCAATTTGTCGTTTGGACCGCATTGGAAATTGAAGGGTTCGGCGCCACATTGCAACATTACAATCCATTGATAGACGATCAAGTAAAACAAGAGTGGAACATTCCGGCAGAATGGAAACTCATTGCCCAAATGCCATTCGGAAAGCCAACTGTCCAACCTGGCGAGAAAGAGTTCAAGCCGCTTGAAGACCGAATAAAAGTATTTAAATAAACAAAAGAAGGCGTGCACATCAGTCTGCATGCCTTCTTTTTATACCAACTACGCGTCTGTCTTCACTTTTTCAACTTTATTTTTTTATAAATAAAAAACGCAAGGATCAGTCCGATAAGGCCGCCGACCGAATCCAGGATGACGTCCTCGACATGCGGGCTTCTCCCGCCTGTGAAATGTTGGTGAAATTCATCCGACGCTGCATAAAGGACGGTAATAAGGAGCGACAGAATGAACGCCGCACCCTCCCGCAAATACTGGCGGATCGCCCGGTACAGCAAAAAGGCCAAAATGAAATAAACACTGAAGTGGGCAAACTTGCGAATAAAAAATTGAACAAAATCCGCTGCCCCGAGATGCTGAATGCTTACTTCATCTCCCGCATAATCAAACTTCACCCAGGAAAATGCTGAATCGATCATATGCAAAGGAAGGTACTCCGTCAATGTCGGCTTCAGATCTTGCTTTTTATACGGCTGCGAAGAAGAGTAGAAAATGACGCCCGCCCACACGATAACCGGGAGCCAGTATGCCATCCATTTTTTCATATCCATCACCATTCTTTGCTATAATGAACTATCATAACATAAGCGCGGATCTAGTACAGTGAATCATCCATTTTATTTAGATAGAATCAAAAAGAAAGGGGAGAAGGTCTTGAAGTATGAAACATTCTTTCCGGATAATGTAAAAATCGCTCTTTCGAATGACCCTCCAGGAGCCTGGATGCCAAAAATCCCGCATCATTGCATTCGATTGCATGCAGGGTACCCAGCACCTTCCCTCATCCCGGATAAAGAAATCAATTCCGCAGTCAACGATTTAATAACCACCGAGCGTGATTTGCCTTTCCATTATCTCGGCAGTTCAAATGTTGAACGGCTAAAAGAAAAAATACGAAGGCGGCTATCCGAAAGGGGGATCACCGCTCGAGAGAATGAGCTTCTTATGACTTCAGGAAGCAGCCAGGCCATTGATCTAATCGCCCGGATTCTTCTTGATCAATCGGCCATCGTGGTTGTGGAGGCGCCGACCTATATGGAAGCGCTGGAGACGTTTAAAAATTACACACGTCACATCCTCACTGTTCCGATAGACGAACACGGGCTTAAGGTTGATGCTCTGGAAACGGTGCTTCGCAAAAGAAAGAAAGAAAAATTACCGATGCCGCGATTCGTGTATACGATCCCTTCCTTTCACAATCCGACAGGCGTTACGATGAGTCATGAGCGCCGGCGGCAATTGCTGAGTCTTGCCTCACAATTTGACTTCCTGATCGTTGAGGATGACGCATACGGGGAGTTGTCCTTTTCAAAAAGCCCCGTTCCGCTTAAAGCCATCGATACTGAAGGGCGGGTCCTCTACGTCGGGTCGCTTTCTAAAGTAGTGGCTCCGGGTATTCGCGTCGGATGGATTGCCGGTGCTAAAAGCTTCGTCTCTTCATGCAAGTGGTTTAAGAAGGATTTAGATCATCCATTTATGCAAGCGGCAATCGGCACTTACTTGCATAACAGCAATTTTAAGGAACGAATAAAACACGTAAAGGAAGCTTACAGGAAGAGACGTGATTGTATGGTTGCCGCACTTCGGCAATCCATGCCTGAGTGGGTCACGTGGGATGTTCCGGACGGAGGTTACTTCGTTTGGCTTCATGCCCCGAACATCGATGCCTCTTCATTGCTGGAGGAATCTTTAAACATAGGAGTCTCATTTATCCCGGGCCAATATTTTTTCTTACATCCTCATGAAGGAAAGGAATACCTTCGGCTGTCATTTAGCTACGAACAGCCGGAGCGCATGACCCTCGGCGTTCAAAAATTAGCGGAACTTATACGAACGAATGTAAATCAATAGTTCCGGTTTTATATAATTCATTTAAATTCGAAATATATCAGCCACTTTTTATCGAATAACGGCCACTTCTACTAATTTATCAGCCGATTAACTAAAAATGGAATCCATTTAAAGGAAGAAGAGCATGTTTACCGCTAAACATGCTCTTCCGCATGAAAAAAGGCAGGGTTCTATGGCATAAAAAAATTCAGCAGGTTTTTGATAGGGCCATCTTCTTCAGGCGCTATTTTAAAGCTTACATTTCCATGCTTTGTGATATACGGAGAGAGCCTGTGGTTGACGTTTGATGGCAGTTCAATGGATTTCCCGCGATCGCCTTTTCCGAGGCGGATGAATTGGTGGTCATTTCGGAGAGAACAACTGACATACACATCGAGCTTTCCCTCTTCCAACTTGAATTGTCTTGCAAGACCGGTCAGGGAAAAGATGCTTGTAAATTGTGCCGCATGTTCATCCTTCCACTCGACCTGTGCCGCCAAATACTGATCGATTAACTTGGTTCGTTCCCTTATATATAAGGAAAGCTTCAAGTCTTCTTGCAAACTTTCGATTCCCTTTGGAAAAGCAATGGTTCCTTCCAGTTTCATTTCATCATTATGATAGTCTACATTCGTTAACGTGAGTTGCGGCTTGCCAAGATTTGCCCGGCGGCATTTTTGCTCGGACGCTTTTTCAAAAACACGAAGCCATTCCTGCGCAAACTTTTCATCACTTAACGTGTCTGCGATCTTCCGCGCTTCCTCGCCCATGAGCCGCCTTTTTTCCTGGTTGGTGAAAAGCTCAATCATGGCGTCGCTTAGCGCCTCGATGTCATTCGGGTCAATTAAGAGGCCGTCTATCCCATTGGTGATCACATCATGTGGCCCGTATTTAATATTAAAGCTGATAACGGGTGCCCCTGCTGCCATGCTTTCGATGATCACAAGCCCAAAGCCTTCCGTTTTCGACGTCATGACGGAAAAAGCCGCGCGCTCAAAGACGCCGTATGGATTTATGGTGAACCCTTTAATGAATACATGTTTTTCTAATTTCAACTCATGGATCAGCCGACTGAGGTTCTCTTTTTGGGATCCAAATCCCCACAATTCAAGTTTTGCTTCAGGCACACGATCCGCTACTTTGCGGAACGCCCGGACTGCCGCTTCCACATTTTTTAATTTTGAAAACCGTGAAACGACGACGGCCGTATACGCCTCCCGCTTGTCCGGTGCGACCTCAACTTTTCTTGCGCTATGCCCGATTGCATCATACGTTGTCCGTGGTCCAAAACGCCGTTGAACATCATTTTTTTGCTCGTTTGTTAAAAATACGACCGCGTCAAACTGGCTTAAGTTTTCTAACGCGTACTCATTCCGTTTCGCCAGGGGCGCGCCGTACGTATAGGGAGCGGCCAGATGGTTGCTATGAATCATGACCACTTTCGCCACATTCGGATGTTCAACCGCGACAAGCAAATCATCCGTTACGCGGGAATCCGAAAGAAAAATGGGGTTCGATTCCGATTCGGCGATCCGCTCAAGCCAGTATGTTTTTAGTTCTTTCATTTTTCCAAAAGTCCGTACACCATCCTGCTGAAACCAATTGACCCTGGTCGCTTTACCGTCTTCAGGATCATACCAGACGGATAAAAAGCAATGGCCGCTTTCATCGTAAAAAAGCGACTGGCGCGGTTGGTTCAAAAGAAAGTCCATATACTCTTTCTTGCGGACCCTTCCCTTCGAATCGTACCATTCGCGAGACGTCCGATACCGGTTTTCGTTAAAGTAATCAATGAACTCCAGCTTGCCGCCTTCGCCATAACTTTTGTACTTTACATATAAACCGTCTTTATAAAGCCTGTAAGCATTCTTTTTTGGATCGGGCTCGACCGTGAATCCTTCTTCCTCAATGGGGCGGTTGATGGCGGTGGCCGGACTTTCCGATTGTGTTTGATTGGCTAAAAACTCATAAAGATTATGAATGACGACATTTTCTTTTAATTTTCCCGAGTCTCTTAAAGTTTGCCGAATAGCATCATAATCGGGATTAAAATTAAATGTTAAAATGTTAATCCGTTCGAATTGTGAAGCTAATATATTTGCACGGTTATAAAGGGCCTTCGTCACCCCACCTCGAACCGTTTCAATCGCATGGATCATAAAGAAAAGTTGTGCATCCATTGATGTCTCTCCTCATTTTCGAGCATTAATGTTCCACATTCTTTGTCTTCCCAAACCTTGTCAGTATAAAACATAATTGTTCTAGATGTATGTGCCATGAAAAGAAATGCTGAATAAGCTAATTTTATAAAGGAGGTTTAAGTCAGGTGTACAATTCTTATCACCCCGGCTGGCACTACCCCCCGGGTCAAACAGGAAACGGCTGGCAAAACGGATACCCCGGGCAAACGAACAACCGTGCTCATGGGCAAGGATCAGGGGACACCGCTAATGGCGGCGCTCAGGGACATCCATCGACTTACCAGGCAATCAGCCAGGGGCAAGGAACCCCTCAAGGCTATACGTATCCGCCATACCCGGCGCCAGGTTCCTATGGCGCTTCATCCGATATGCAATACATTTTCCAGGTGCTCGTCAACCTTGGGAACCAATTAGATCAATTAAGCAGGTTGATTGCGCAGAACAATCAATTGCTGCAATCGATGCATGGAGCGGAAGACACGAAATGCGTTCAGGGCGCTGGCGGTGGCGCGATCATTGTGCGAATGTAAATTTAGCTGGGAGTCCGGGTCGGGCCAAATCAGCAAAAGGCCGATTCCCTCTTGCTTCACTCGGACACTACGTAAAAAGGGTTGCTATATGGCAATCTTTTTTACATGGAATTTCTTCATCATTGATCGATCATCGCCCTTCCCCCTACTCCTCCAACAATTCCAGCTCAATGACTGTATCCCATTCATCAGGCAGCTGTGCACCGGGTAAGTTGATGAGCACCGCTTGCGATGTCGGAATATTGCTCGGCCGTCCATGGCGTTTGACATGAAGCTCAGACCCGTCGACCAGCAATCTTGCTTTTTTTGATTTTTCCTTTCAGCCCCTGAAAATCAATCGGGCCAGTCCCCCGATCATAGACGTGAGCGTAAAGGAAGTTTCCTTTTTGGGTGTTGCGTCCCCACTCCGGTTTTGGAAGATTAGCCGAGCTGCAGCCGTAAATGCTCTCACCGTTGTTCTTCATCCATTTTCCAACCGCTTCTAAAATCTCAAGTAATTCTTCCGGAATTTCCCCCATCGCATTCGGTCCTACATTCAATAAAAGGTTGCCGTATTTGCTGACGCACTCTACCAATGCGCGGATCAAGTTCCTCACCTCTACAATTCTCGTAATAGCATTTCTGGCAAAAAAGACCGGTACCTTTGTTCGGACAATCACGTTCTGGCCCCTCGACAATCCATTCAGGATTTCCGACAAAAATTTACCTTTTAATTCAGAATTCGTGGATAATTACCACGAAATAGAATACCCCTGATCCAAAAAATGTTCAGGGGTTGTTTTAATCTATTTTTCACCAGGAAACAACGGAGCAACAATTACGATATGCATTCCCGTCCTTTGGAGAAAGCGATTCGTACAACGATTGAATTAATTTTAAAATCAATACACCTTATCTCCGTTAAAAATGGAGTTTTTCACAACGACATAATCGACATTGCGGATGGCGTCAAGCTTGTTTCCTCCAGCATAAGAAATTGAGGATTGAAGATCTTGCTCCATTTCGATCAACGTATCTTTCAAAGAGCCTTTGAACTCGACAAACATTTTTTTCCCTTCTACATTTCTTCGTTCGCCTTTTTGAAATTCCGAAGCTGAGCCAAAGTATTCTTTATAGAGTTTGCCGTCTTTTTCAATCGTTACTCCTGGAGATTCTTCGTGTCCGGCAAATAATGATCCGATCATCACCATCGATGCACCAAATCGAATCGATTTAGCGATATCGCCATGTGTGCGGATACCTCCGTCGGCAATAATTGGCTTGCTTGCCGCTTTTGCGCACCATCTTAACGCGGCCAATTGCCAGCCGCCTGTTCCAAATCCAGTTTTAATTTTCGTAATGCACACTTTTCCCGGTCCAATCCCTACTTTTGTCGCATCTGCACCGGCATTCTCAAGTTCACGTACGGCTTCTGGTGTTCCGACATTTCCTGCAATGACGAAACTTTCAGGCAAATGTTTCTTAATATGCTGAATCATCTTGATCACATTATTGGAATGACCATGCGCGATATCAATCGTAATGAACTCAGGCACAAGACGCTCCTCTGCTAATTGCTCGATGAATGCGAATTCTTCCGCTTTCACGCCAACACTAATCGATGCGATTAATCCACGTGATTTCATATCTTTGACGAAAGAGAGGCGTTTCTCCGGCTGGAATCGATGCATAATGTAGAAATAGCCGTTTTCCGCCAAATATATTGAAATTTTTTCATCAATGATCGTCTGCATATTGGAAGGGACGACAGGCAATCTAAATGTATGCCCTCCCAACGTTACCGAAGTATCGCACTCTGTTCGACTATCTACTATACATTTTGCTGGAATTAATTGAATATCTTCATAATCAAACACATTTTCCATGAAATTTCACCTCAAACACGAATATTAAACTATATTCATTCAAAAACGTTCGTATATTTTCACTATACCTAACTTTTATTAGGATGTCAAAATTTATTGAAACTATTAGAAAGGTTTCTTTCCGTTAATTTTTTACATATGCAACGCCAGTGAGTCTAGAAGAGTTTACTTTTTTATCCATTCCAGAAATTCTATACGGTTTCCAAAAGGGTCGAAAACATAGAACCTATTAGCTCCAGGCAGATGATCATCTTCAATAACAGCAACGCCGTTTGTTCTAAGGTGTTTTTTTAACTCCTCAACCTTTTCGATCTCAAATGCAGGATGTGCCTTTTTAGACGGGGAAAATGGTTCTTCAATCCCTATATGTACTTGATAATTTCCGAATCTAAACCAGACCCCGCCGCGTTTCTTTAATTCTTCCGGCTTTTCAATTTCAGCCAAACCTAAAATATTCTTATAAAACTTTCTTGCAATGTCCTCACTGCCTTTAGGAGCAGCCAGCTGAATATGGTCAATCGCTTTAAAAATAAAAGACATTTTGATCCTCTCCCTTTGCTTTGCTCTCCCCAATTTTAGGCGAAACAGGATAATAAGAAGATTTTAAAATGATTATTCATAAGCATAAGTCTTGCTTATCAGCAAAATAATGAAGGCTGCTTAAACTCTAATTCACTTTAAGGGCGAAAACATAGGAAGCATCACCGTGCATTTCGTCCGTCCACCATACGTCGTACGAATAATAATAGATGCCTATTTGTGAAGGTACCCTAAACTGATGATTTTTTACCTCGATTTCAGCTTGATTGCCTTTGTTCATTTGCACAACATGGAATTCATTTGGTTTTGGCTCATAATCCATTGCAAACGTTACATTTTCACCTGGTTTTACTTTTATGGCCTTTTTTTCCTTTAATAAATCGGTCGGCCCAACGGTATCCACACACGATGTTTTCCAGCAATACGTGCCCAATTTCGTTTCATAGGTTTGATCACCAATCTTTATGAACGCTTTTGGCGGCTTTTCCCCGGCTAACTCGCCATTTGAACACCCCATGATATTCATTGCAACAAGAATAAGTAAGACGGCCAACCACCGATTCATTTAAATACCACCTTTACACCCTTCATTTTTTGTCAGTGCGACCATAATGAGTGTTACGAGCCCCATTGTTTAATGCCGGCTAAAGGACATTTTTCATGCATGGACCCTTAATTTTGTCCTTTAGAGCCTTTCTATAAGACATTTTTCATACTGCGGGCCACAATTTTGTCCATTAGAGCTGGTCTAAAGGACACTTTTTATACCGCAGGCTCCGTTTTCATCCATTAACATATACATGATTAAAGCAGCATCTTCACCATCGTATAATAACTGCTACCGGGCGGATAATCTTTGATTTCGCCTACCACTTTATATCCCTTTAATTCATAAAAAGAACGCGCTTGAAATTCAAAAGTAGTTAACAGGGCTTTTTTCGCTCCTTTTTCCATAGCGATTTTTTCAGTTTGATCGAGTAAGCGCCCGCCTAATCCTTGCCCCCTGAATTCTTCGCTTAGCCACAAGTCGTTAATTTCAACCCAGCCCCAATATACTTCTGCGTTGATGCCCCCGATCCATTGTCCATTATCGTCTGATGCAATGATGTTTATTGGCTGTATAGAGCCACTTTTCCTTGCCTCTTTATGATAAATAGAGCGTTCATTATTAAACTCCTTTATCTTCGCCTTTAAAAAAGTTGAAAACTGATTGTCATTCTCCAATAAAACTTCGAAATTATCATTCATCATCACGTTCTCCTTGTATAAATACAGTAGTATTTTTTGCAAAAATAACAGCTATTAATTTGTAAAATGTGCCATAACTATTAAGTCATGATATGTTTCGCTATCAATCTTTATCGCTTTTACTTTGCGCCCTTCCTCGGCAAAACCCAATTTTTTATATAAACAGATGGCATTCGAATGGTCTGCGAATACTTCAAGGCAAACTTTTTCGATTAAAGGATTTCCTTTTGCCCACTCTAGCAATACGGTTAATAGCGCTTTACCAACTCCTTGATTTCTAAATATGCCCGCAACGCTCATACCGAAAGCGCCTTGATGTTTAGTTCTCTCTTTATGTCCATTATGGAAATCTAAAAAGCCAATGACTTCTCCTTGATACTCAGCGATAATCGCTAATTTCCCCTTATCGTCTGCCATCTGTTTTAATAACTCTTTTTCTTGATCATACGTTATATTAAATTCTGCCTCGGTCGTAACTAAATAAGGCGCCTCGCTAATGATTGCCTTGTTAAATGCAAGTATCTTTTCGGCATCTTCCGGCAATGCTGCTTTTACGTAAAATGTTTGGCCGTTCTTTGTTTGAAAAAGTTTTGGTTCAACTTTTTCCAAAAAAGCACCCCCTCCCATTCATATATAGATTCTTCTATTCCAATATTTTTCCTCCTGCCTTGCAAGAAAGAAGAACCTACTTTTGCCTCACCTTGAAATCAGCTTAATTCTTCAGACTTGGAACTTTTAATTTTTTCCAGTTTTGCATGCGAGAAAAGAAATTTTGGACAGAAATTTCGAGTTGGGAAAATAAAATTAATTAATGAAGAACCGATAGAAACCGGCTTTTTGTCGTTCAATTTTAGACAAAAAAATAGGCGGAATCGGCATTAGTCGATTCCGCCTTGAAATTTTAAAACTTATAGTTGAGTAATGCTAAATTTGTATTTTGTAATCGAATCGTATACCTCGCCTTTTTCCAAGATCCACGAAGGAAAATGCGGGTGGTGAATGGCATCAGGGATTCCCTGGGTCTCCAGGCAAATACCGAGGTACTTTCGAGAAGGAACACCGCGAATTTCGCCCTCGTCAGCCAGCTGATTCCCTGAATAAACGACAACGCCCGGTTCATCCGTTTCAACGGTCAATGTCCGTCCACTTTCCGGATCACAAAGAACCATTTCGTGATCACGGTTGGCGCTTAATAGAAAAGGATGGTCATATCCTTTCCCGGCAAGCTCATTTTGCGGGTGACCGGATTCAATGCCAGTTTTTATAACCCTCCCACCCCGGAAATCAAAAGGGGTATTCGCTACATCCGTGATTTCCCCGGTCGGCAAAAGTTCGCCGTTTAACGGGAAAAATTTATCGCTTTTTATCGCCAACGTATGGTTTAAGACGTCTCTTTTTAAATTACCGCTCAAATTAAAGTACGAATGGTTCGTTACATTTAATAGAGTCGTTTTGTCCGATTGGCCGCAATAATAGATAATCAATTCATTATGGTTATTTAACGTATAAGTAACCTGCATTTCTACATTGCCGGGATAGCCTTCTTCACCATCGGGGCTTATGTATTTGAATTGCACCGCGGCTTCCTCTTCGTTTTCAAATACAGAAGCGTCCCAAACGACGCGGCTAAACCCGTTGATCCCGCCATGAAGGTGGTTATTGTTATCATTTTTTGCCAAAGAATACGTTTTTCCTTCAAGCTCAAAAGACGCTCCGCCGATTCTTCCAGCCACTCGTCCTACGACACATCCAAAATAAGACGAGTTGTCCATATACTCCTTTAAACTGCCATAGCCTAAAACAATGTTTTCAAAGTTCCCATTTCGATCAGGAGTGATGATTTTGGTGATGATGCAACCGTAATCAATGCACGAAACCTCTATCCCATGGTCATTCAGAATCGTATAGGATGTGACGGATCTATTTCCTATCGCCCCGAACCACTCCTGTAGCACTCTCATGTTTTCCCCCTCTTTCCCGCATATATCGCATCTTATTTCTTTCGATTCTATTTTCTAAACTCCTGCAGCTGTTGCCCGAGGCCTTTCGTTTGTCCATACACTTGTTTGTAAATGTGGAAAAGCTTTTTGTATTTTTTTGCATGATCGTTGTGCGGTTTGTACGTTTTTACCGGATGAATGAAGTTTTCTGCACACTCTTTTAGCGACGAAAACCAGCCGCATCCGAATGCAGCAAGCATGGCGGCACCCATACCGGGCCCTTGTTCACTGGATAGCCTGACAATTTCGGCGTTAAAAATATCCGCCTGTAGTTGCAGCCACGTATCGTTTTTTGCCCCTCCGCCAATAGAGACGATCGTATCAATCGTTTTCCCGTTCTTCCTGAAGATTTCAATCGATTCATTCAGTGAGAATGTAATTCCTTCAACCACTGCCCGGACAAAGTCACGGCGTTTGTGGGAAGCATCCATCCCGATAAAGCTTCCGCGAATGGCGGAATCCGCATGCGGCGTTCTTTCTCCTACTAAATACGGTGTGAAAATCAATCCGTTCGCCCCAATCGGTACGTGGTCCATCTCTTGCAACAGTTGTTCAAACGTTTCATTTTTGGCAAAGGTGTCTTTAAACCAGCTTAGGCTGTAGCCAGCGGCCAATGTGACGCCCATCGTGTAAAATGCGTTCTCTTTCCCGTGGTTGAAATAGTGGACCTTTCCTTTAAAGTCCTGATCATTGCGCTCTTCATAGGAAAGGACGACTCCGGACGTCCCGATGCTCACAAGCGTTTTTCCTTCCGACAAAATTCCCGCTCCGATCGCTCCGCATGCATTGTCTGCTCCGCCGGCAAATACCTTAACGGACTCAGGTAAACCGGTCTTCTTCGCGAAATCGGGAGTAATCGTTCCAACAAGTTGATGGGACTCCACTAGCGGCGGACAAAGATCCGGATGAATGCCGACAAGTTCACAAATTTCTGTACTCCACTTTTTCTCACCAATGTTTAATAACAATGTGCCCGCTGCGTCAGAATACTCGCTATGGATTTTTCCTGTCATGGCAAAACGCAAATAATCTTTAGGGAGCATAAACAGATGCGCCTTCTGGAATACTTCCGGTTCATATTGTTTCACCCATAGAAGTTTTGGCAGCGTAAACCCTTCTAAGGCCGGGTTTTTGGCAATGGCAAGTAGCCGGTCTTTTCCAACCTGTTCATAAATTTGCCGGCATTGCTCAGTCGTTCTCGTATCATTCCATAAAATGGCGTTTCTTAGCACACGATAGCCCCCATCAAGCAAGACAAGCCCGTGCATTTGCCCAGAAAAGCTAATGCCTTCAATATCGCTTGTGTTCCCTTTTAAATGCTGAACGAGTTCGGCAATGCCTTCAGTTGTTTTCTCAACCCATTCTTGTGGGTTTTGTTCACTGTACCCGGATCTTTCTTGAATGAGCGGATAGGATCTCGAAACTTCATGACACACTTCTCCATTTTGATTGACGAGCAATATTTTAACCGCGCTCGTTCCAAGGTCAATTCCAATGACTGATTTCATTTTTGTCACCCTTTTGTAAAAATGCGCTGGAACGAATCCATTCCAGCACATCGATAGTTCGTTATACTGTTACACTGGTCAACGTTTCTAGCAAATATTGATTCACCAATGCCTTTAGACGTTCCTGGCGGCCGGATTTATTTTTGATTGCACCGAGCTCCAGTGCATATTGTTCAAGCTTATGGAAGTCTGTCTTGCCTTCGACGATCTCCAATCCGACACCTTTTCTGAAGCTTTCGTACCTTTCTTGAATAACAGCTTCCAATACGTTTTCCTCAATTAGTTTGTTCGCCACTTTCAAGCCAACGGCAAACGCGTCCATTCCGGCGATATGGGCATGGAACAAGTCTTCCGGTTCAAAGGAGCCCCTTCTCACTTTCGCGTCAAAATTAAGTCCTCCCTTGCCGAGGCCGCCGTTCATTAAAATTTCATACATTCCTAGAGTTGTAGAATATAAATCTGTCGGGAATTCGTCCGTATCCCAGCCAAGCAGCGTATCTCCCTGGTTCGCATCAACCGATCCAAGCATGCCGTTAATCCGGGCCACCCTCAGCTCATGTTCAAACGTATGGCCGGCAAGTGTCGCATGGTTCGCTTCAATATTAAATTTAAAGTGGTCGGAAAGGTCGTATTTTTGCAAGAAGGCTAGGCCAGTTGCAACATCGAAATCATATTGGTGCTTCGTCGGCTCTTTTGGCTTCGGCTCAATTAAAAACTGGGCATCAAAGCCAATTTCTTTCGCGTAATCTATTGCCATATGGAAGAAGCGGGCAAGGTTGTCCTGTTCAAGTTTCATGTCTGTATTCAATAACGTTTCATAGCCTTCACGGCCGCCCCAGAATACATAGTTTTCCGCGCCGAGCTCTTTGCCGATTTCAAGCCCTTTTTTCACTTTGGCCGCTGCAAAGGCGAAAACATCGGCGTTGTTGGATGTCGCTGCGCCGTGAACATATCTTGGGTGCGTGAACATGTTTGCCGTATTCCAGAGCAATTTCACTTTGCTTGTTTTCATGTAATCTTTGATCATTTTAACGATTGGGTCAAGATTTTCATATGTTTCCTTTAATGTATCTCCTTCTGGCGCAATATCGGTGTCATGGAAACAAAAGAAAGGAACATTTAGTTTTTCAAACAATTCAAACGCTGCTTCAACGCGCGCCTTTGCAAGATCGAGCCCTTTGAAGCGATCCCACGGGCGGACCATTGTCCCAGCGCCAAACGGATCGGTTCCATCAGCGGTAAATGTATGCCAATAGGCAACAGAAAAACGCAAAATTTCTTCCATCGTTTTGCCATTCACTTTTTCTTCCGGATTGTAATACTTAAAGGCAAATGGGTTTTTGGACGCCGGGCCTTCAAATTGAATTTGGTGGATATTCGGGAAATAACTCATGTCGTTCTCCTCCTTATTATTTTCACAATTTGCAACGCTTACAAAATACTTCATGTATGATTTCATTGTACGGCAAATTATTAGTTAGTGCATTAGATGAACTAAGTTTCGTGACTTTATTTTATCCTCTTTTTCTATAAAACTTCTTTTTCGAACATTTGTCACGCTGGTTTTGTCCAGCTTTTTTCCATTTCCTCAAGCGTCTTCCCTTTTGTTTCAGGGACAAACTTCCAAACAAATAATGCCGACAGAACGCTCATTATCCCATAGAAACTGTATGTCATCGCGCCAGAGTATTCCATCATCATCGGATATGTAGATGAAATTAAATAATTGGCGGCCCATTGCGCAGCGACAGCAATGGCTACAGCTTTCCCGCGGATCTTATTAGGAAAAATCTCAGAAATCAAAACCCAGCAAATAGGACCCCACGACATCATGAAGGAAGCCGTGTAAATGATAATGAAGAGCAATGTGCTTAATCCAATGACATTAAAGAAGGCGAGAGACGCTACGCCAAACATGCCAATGGCCATGCCTATGGAACCCGTTATCAATAGAGGTTTGCGCCCCCATCGATCGACAGTCACAATCGCAACAACTGTAAAAATAACATTGACCAGCCCCATGACGATCGTTTGCAGCATCGATGCATCTTTTGCCGCCCCCATGCTTTCGAAAATTCTCGGTGCATAATAAAGCGCGACATTGATGCCAACGAACTGTTGGAATATCGAGAGCAAGATTCCTATGAAAATCACTAATTTTCCATACGCAAATAGCTCTTCGGAGGAAACATTTGCATTTATCGTTTGCTTGATTTCCTTTAAGATGCCGCCAGCTTCTTTTGAACCATTGATTTTCGCGAGAATTGACAGCGCTTTCTCATCACGGTTTTTTAACGCAAGGTAACGCGGTGTTTCCGGTACGAGAAGCAAAAGCAGGCCGAACAACAGGGCCGGAATCGCTCCGGATGCAAACATATATCTCCAGCCAACATCATTGATCCATTGTGCCGTTTCCCCGTGAGCAATGGTCCAGTTGACAAAATACACAACGACCATTCCAAAAATGATCATAAATTGGTTAAATGACACCAATCGACCGCGAATGTCTGCAGGGGCAATTTCCCCGATATACATTGGACAAACGGCTGAAGCAAGGCCAACGCCGATTCCGCCTATCATTCGATAAATGTTAAAAGCAATGAGCAATGAAATCGTCGGTTCTCCTTTTGTGAAAAACAAAAACTCAGGGTAACTGGCTCCAAGGGCTGAAACGAAGAATAAGACGGATGCAATAATAAGCGATTTCTTGCGTCCGAATTTCGTTGCAAAATATCCAGAAATGAGGCCGCCGATAATACAGCCGATTAATGCGCTAGAAATGGTTGCTCCGTGAACGAACGCCCCTAAGTGCAAACTATCGATAAGATAGATTTGTAACGATTCCTCGGCACCGGATATGACAGCCGTATCATATCCGAAAAGCAATCCCCCTATTGCGGCTACAAGCGTGATCGAAAAAAGGTAAAATAAGTTTCGTTTTTCTCCCATCGATTGCGAAAACAGCTGATGCTATCCGAAAAAGCAAATCTCACACCCCCTTTTAAAACGCTTTCAAATGAATGATTAAAACTAAAGGTACCAGGGGGATGTCCAGAATTGCTTGAAGGATAATCGCATTCTTCTGTCTTCTTTCTCCTTTCCATATAAAGTTACACATATGCCCTACTTATGGAAATACACTTAAAACTTACTATTTTCAGAATATTTTACCCACTCCTTTTCGCTTCTCATTCAAAACGAACGGCCAACGGCTAAAGATATTGTTCGATGGATTTATTATAACAACCTTATCTTTGTTTGTCTATTAAACTAACTATTTTATTGTTACGAAATATAAAAAGGGCTATAATTTATGATAGGCTATTGAAAAGAAAGGAATCGAAAGCATATGCACACGACCTGGAATCAACATGTAGTTAAAAAAGAAAACAAAGCGCTTGTCTTAAATTTGATCATCGACCATTCTCCGATTTCGCGCGCCGATATCGCACAAAAATCCGGGCTAAACAAAGGAACGGTTTCATCATTAGTAGCAGAGTTATTAGAAGAACAGTTCATTTATGAATCCGGACCCGGTGAATCAAGCGGAGGCAGGCGGCCGGTCATGCTCTGGTTCAATAAAGGAGCCGGCTACTCCATCGGCGTTGACCTTGGTGTCAACTACATTCTTGGCGTGTTGGCCGACCTTCACGGCAATATTGTAAAGGAAGAAAAAGAAAAGTACGAACATTTGTCGTTTGAAGATACACTTGATCGTGTGAAAAGGGTCATTTCCTCTTTAATGAATACGGCGCCGCCTTCTCCTTATGGCATTGTCGGAGTCGGAATCGGCGTTCCCGGAATTGTAAATAACGAAGGTGATGTTTTGCTTGCCCCTAATCTAGGTTGGGAAAACATCCACTTGAAAAAAGAACTTGAAAAACAATTTGAGTTCCCTGTTATCGTAGAAAACGAGGCAAATGCGGGCGCTTACGGGGAAAAAAGGTTCGGAGCTGGACAGGATTTCGATCATCTCGTATATGTAAGCGCGGGGATCGGAATTGGAGCGGGCATCATTATCAATGGCGATCTTTATAAAGGAATCAATGGCTATTCCGGTGAACTTGGACATATGACGATTGATAAAAACGGAATGAAGTGCCGCTGCGGGAATAAAGGCTGCTGGGAACTTTATGCATCCGAGAAGGCATTACTTGCGAAAGCGCGGCAGTCACTTTTAGAAATGGATGAAGAAATAACCCTCGAGCGGTTAATCGAACTCGCAAGAAATAACACAGAGCTTGTCGTTCAACTCTTTAAAGAGATTGGCAACCATATCGGCTTAGGAGTTGTCACAACCACCCATGCCTTCAACCCTGAACAAATCATCATTGGAAACCGGCTTGCCGCAGCCAGGGAATGGATTGAACCCGGTGTAAAAGAAGCTATCGAAAAGTATACATTGCCTTTCCACCGGAAGGACATCCAGGTTAACTTTTCTGACTTATCCATCCCATCTTCTGCATTGGGAGTTGCTGCTTTTTCCACCGAAAACTTTCTTAAATCGAGATTGCAAAACTAATGACATGACATATAAAACATCAGCGGAAATAGCGTAGTGATGCCATTCACCACGCTATTTGCGTGTAATATAAAATCTGAAAACCTCTGTCCGTGCATGAATACGAATAAAGCAGCTTCATTAGAATGAGTGGTTTGAAATTTCCTGCAACAAGTAAAGAGAGGAAACTATGGTCTCCTCCCTTATATATCTTTTTATTCTTTTTTCTTATGCTTCACCGCTTCTAAAGGAGCGATGGATTCAGTGCCTATTTTTTCGTCGGACTCGACATACGCTTTGAGCATGGCCATTTTGTTTTCCCAAAACCGTTCAAAATAAGCGAGCCAATCATTCAATTCTCGAAGCGGTTCTGGCTCCGTTCGATATCTCGTTTCACGGCCGGCTTTCCTTTCTTTCACGAGCCCGGCGTCTGCCAAAATGTGCAGGTGTTTAGAAACCGCCGTCCGGCTCATCGGAAAATGCCCTGCTATGGCGGTAACAGGTAGTTCCTGTTCGGCAAGCAATTTTAGCAGCTTGCGGCGAGTGGGATCAGCGATAGCTTTGAAAACATCATGTTTCGGTGATGGTTCACCCATGTTTTACGCCTCGACGTACGCTCCCAATTTTTTATGAAGCCCCGCCCAGCCTTTATCCATATTGCCACGGACAGCCGTGTGAGGCGCTCCAAATTCTGTCGCTTTTTCAGCATCCCAGCCAGAATGAATAATAGTGACTTCTGTTTTGCCATCCAGATCCTTTAGTTCGAAACTCAGGGTCCAATCTTTTCCCCAATTAAAAGATAATCGGTTAGGCGGATCCACTTCCGTCACTTTACAAGGTGACATTCCGAACTCCCCTGCATTTAGATGAAACTCGTGGCCGACGACAGGCTCCATGTCATTTGGCATGAACCACGCAGAAAGGCCGTCTTTCGTGGCGACCGCTTTCCATACTTTATCTATTGGGGCATTGAATACTCCTGTATGAACGATGTCCTGCATTTTTGTATTGTTATCCATTTGTATAATCCTCCGACTTTTTATGTTATGAAACGATTTGGTTTCATTTCAGATTATATACAACCATTTGGTTTCATGTCAAAATAAAAGAGGATGTAAAATATTGTAATAGAACAACTAAAGGAAAAAAAAATAGCTTGAAAGCAATAATTTGTCCCATAGAACGTGGCTCATGGACAATTATGATGTTCGGAGGGAAGCCACTGAAAAAGTTCCTTTTAATAAAAAACTAAAATTTTTGAAAAACCAAAACCCAAAAAAACAGTATTTTTCACTTAGGAAGTGGGGGATAGCATCGTGTTTACAATGCATTTCGCTTACCAAAGTGGGGATGTATTTTTTAGGAAAAAGCATTTTTGAAAATTTCTTGGACTTTTTCAGTGACCTCGTTCGGAGGCGAAAATTTGTCCCATAGAGCCTGTATCAAAGACAATTATCAGTGCTGGATACAAAATTTTGTCCCATAGAGCCTGTCAAAAACAAGTCTTTTGATTAGATGAATAACTCCTTTATTAGAGGAATAAATCGGTCAAGCCGGCGAATAAGCATGCGGTACCGGAAAAATCATGATACATGAGAGGATCGTTCGGCTGAATCCCAATATGATTACAAATAGAGTAAGCTCTTTGCTAAAAAATGATAAAAAAAGGAGAGCCTCAACCACTCTCCTAATAGGTGCATTTATATACTTTCCAGTTGCCTTTTGTCTTGTACAAATAAAGGTGTTGCGTATATTCAGCTAATTCACTCGTAATGTATTGCTTAATATATAAGTATTCCGTGTTATTTTTCACGAAGTATGTTACTGTTGGCTTTTTCGGGGAGTAGTCGGCGTTCCAATCAAAATCAAAAAAGTAATAGTAAGGCGCATCGGTTCCGATATAGCTGTACAACGTATTTCCGTATTTATCTTTGCCGTTTGGTTCCATATCATACTTGATGATTTTGTCAATGTAACTGCTCGTAAAGCTGGAGCCGAAATAAAGATGAATTTTCTTTCTTGTGGAACGGTCGGGAAGCGTTCGCAGCAGCTTAACCGGCTTACTGACGATTTTTTTGGCATTGGAACGGGACATCGTTTGATAGTATCGGAGAAACTCGTTGCTGACAAAAGCAGTTGATTGACTGTACTTTATTTTCGCCCAGTTGTTTTTCGTGATCAAATAGACAGTAACTTTTGTTTTATCTTTTAAGGAGCCGATTTTCTTATAAGACGTTCCCGGTCCTTTCCTAACATTAAGGCTTGTTGCATCGACAACGGCCGTTTTCGTTGATGAAGCTTTTGCTTTTAATCCGCTTAATTGAATGGTGGCAAACGTCAATACTGCAAGCGTAAAGATTTTCAATGCTGTTACTAAAAAGCTTCTTTTCACTGGCATACACGATCCCTCCCATTATTTTTTAAACTCCCTCTTCTCCCTTCTTCCGGCTTCAAATGATAAACCATTGATAATTATATGCGCCCTTATTGATGTATTACTTTCTCTTTTTTATTAAGGAATCCTTGTTAAAAAGCCAATCTTCTTACAAAAGATCCGTTCTAAAGGACAATCTTTCATGCTGAGGACTCCATTTTTGTCCTATAGACGTCCATTTCGCCCGGGGGAGCATAGACATCTCTTGTCTTCTTCTACTTTCAACTCTTCGGACAATCTCTCGTGTCCCTTTCAACACTTTCCAAAAAAGTCATTGACACCTTGCATAGTTGATGGTAACATTTCTCTTCTCGACTCAAAAATGTTAGGAGGGGAAGCGGTTGATTACTGTAGAAGGCTTAAGCAAATCCTTCAAAGTTGCGAGACGTTCTACCGGCTTACGGCAAGCGATGAAAGCGCTCTTTTACCGTGAGCATACGCTTGTGGAAGCATTGAAAGACATCTCTTTTACCATTGGGCAAGGGGAAATCGTAGGATATATCGGCCCGAATGGCGCAGGGAAATCGACAACCATTAAGGTGATGAGCGGCATATTGGTTCCCGATCGGGGATCGTGCACCATTATGGGATACACGCCGTGGAAAGACCGTGTTTCCTATGTGAAACATATCGGCGTCGTTTTCGGCCAGCGTTCCCAGTTGTGGTGGGACGTGCCGGTTATCGATTCATTTGAGCTTCTTCGCGATATTTATAACGTTCCGGACCATGAATATAAAAAGACATTGGATCTCCTCATTGAAACACTCGATTTGCAGCATCTGATCCATTCTCCCGTACGGCAATTAAGCCTTGGCCAGAGGATGCGTTGTGAAATTGCTGCCTCTCTCCTTCATAATCCGAAACTATTATTTTTGGATGAACCGACTATCGGGCTTGATGCCGTTTCTAAAATTGCCGTACGTCAATTCATTAAAACGATCAATAAAGAAAAAGGCGTGACCATCATTTTGACGACACACGACATGCTTGATATCGAAGCATTGGCTGATAGGGTCATTTTAATCGGCAAAGGAAGCCTGTTGTACGATGGGAAACTGGAAGCGTTACGAAAGCGGTTTGCAACCCATAAAACGATAACAGCCGATTATCGCGAAAACCGAAACCAATTTCATATCCCGGGCAGCTCGTTTCTTTCATGGTCGCCAGAAAGAGCGGTCCTCAGCGTCGATACAGAGCAAGTAATGATCTCTGAAGTGATTAACCAGCTGTCCCTTCACGTTGACCTTATCGATGTCTCGATTGAGTCGCCGCCGATTGAAGAAATGATCGTTCAGCTCTATAAGGAGTACCAACTATGAATGCGTATTATTCTGTGTTGAAGCTCCGTTTGCTTACTGGCATGCAGTATCGCGCAGCGGCTCTTGCGGGGGTTGCGACGCAATTTTTCTGGGGATTTATGTATCTCCTTATCTTTCAAGCTTTTTACCAACAAGCCTTACATAACCCGCCCATATCTTTAAACGAATTAGTCTCATACATCTGGCTTCAGCAAGCGTTTCTCGCTTTCATCATGCTCTGGTTTCGGGATAACGAGCTATTTAACCTCATCACAACCGGGAATATCGCCTATGAGCTTTGCAGGCCATGCGGGATATACGGATTTTGGTATGCCAAGCTTCTTGCCCAGCGGCTATCGAGCGCTTTTCTCCGCTGCTTCCCGATTCTTATTGTCGCCTTTTTGTTGCCGGAACCTTATCGAATGAAATGGCCGCCGACGTTTACATCCTTCCTTTTATTTCTTGCGGCGTTGATGTTAGGATTGCTTCTTTTAGTCGCCATCTCGATGTTTATTTACATTTCTGTTTTCGTTACGATGTCGCCTGTCGGATCTTTGCTCATGTTCGGGGTGATTGGAGAATTTTTCGCAGGGTTGGTCATTCCGATCCCTCTTATGCCTTCGTGGCTGCAAAAGGTGACAAACTTGCTTCCGTTTCGCTATACTGCTGATTTTCCGTTCCGGGTTTACTCGGGCCATATTCCGCAGAATGAAGCGCTTACGGGCCTATTCATACAACTTATCTGGCTTATTGTTCTCGTTTGGCTAGGCCGAATGGCTCTAAATAAAGCTTTAAGAAGAGTCGTCATACAAGGAGGTTGAATGAACCTGAGACTTTATTTCAAATATCTTCTCATTCTTTTCAAATCGCAAATGCAGTACCGGGCATCGTTTTGGCTGCTCACGATCGGCCAGTTCTTTATACCGTTCTCCATGTTTGCAGGGCTCTATTTCCTGTTTGAACGGTTTGGGCAAATTAAAGGATGGGATTTTTTCGAAGTGGCGCTCTGTTTTGCCGTCATTCATATGGCATTTGCCATTAGCGAATGCTTTGCCCGTGGATTTGATGCTTTCTCTTCTCTTGTGGCAGGCGGCGATTTTGACCGGTTGCTCGTACGCCCTAGAAGCACTATCGTTCAAGTGCTCGGCTCAAAGTTCGAGTTTACGAGATTCGGAAGGATGCTTCAAAGTGTGATCGTACTTGTCTGGGCATTACGCCATCTTTCCATCGATTGGAGTGTAATGAAAGCGATCACTCTTATTTTAATGATTGTAAGCGGCGTTTTTATTTTTACAGGAATCTTTATGCTTGCCGCCACGATGTGCTTTTGGACGATCCAGGGTCTGGAAGTGGCCAACATTTTTACGGATGGAGGCAGGGAGATGGCGCAATACCCGCTCTCGATTTATCCGAAATGGGTAACCCGCTTCTTTACATTTGTCATCCCTTTTGGATCTGTCAATTATTTGCCTCTGCTCTACATTCTCGGTAAAAGCGGCGGAAACGCTTTCCTTTATATGCTCGCGCCGATAGCCGGGATCGCCTTTATTATGCCCTGTTTCTTAATCTGGCAAATCGGCGTCAGACACTACCGCTCGACGGGCTCCTGAACACCCTGAGGATATAAAAAAGGTTGATCCAACATGATTTGAATCAACCTTTTCTTTCTTTGATTATAATAAGAAGAAATTCAAGCCGTTTCAATAGAAATACCCGAAGATTAGCTTGAGAACATTTTCTAAAAGGCGGAACAGTTGGCCTTATTTTAGCCAATGGGAAATTCCACGTTCCACCTGAACTCCTGAAAGGCTTTTAGAAAAACATAGCCATGTTCTGCCCCGATAGTGACTAATATGCTCTTTCCTTCGTTTTCTTCTATCACCTTTCTAATATTCTTGATCATTTTTTTATTCCGCTCATCCCAAATGATCTGTTGCACTTCGGGGTTAACTTTCCTCAACCATTCTTGTTTCTCTTCAATCAGTTGATTGAGCTGATATGAGTTGAACGGTATGGGATCACGTTTCGCCTTTTCAAATATCTCTTCATATCTATTCATTAATTCGGAAGACAATCGTTCTTGTTCTTCCTTCGAATATGGAGCAAAATGGTCCAATTTGACATGTTCATCTAAAAAATCATCGATCGGCCAAAATGGGATGCCGTATTCTTCACATAAAGGGATGATCGTTTGCCTATATTCACTCGGACCTAAATACCCGGAATATGTTTTATTCTTTTGGTATTCGTTCCAGTCTTCTGGCCGTACTTCCCCACAAATGATTTCAGGCTTAAACTCCAAAATTTTTTCCCGCATTAAACTCAATGGATACTTGGCCCATGATCTTGTTTCATCCGTATGCAATGTTCCCAATAAGCCGACTAATGTCATGATCCACCTCATAAAATGATTTTTTGTAAATTTAACGTTCGACCTCTCTTCGGACATTCCCTCCTTTCTTTTTAGAGAAAATTCAATAGTTCCATTTACCTATAAAAGACTTTTGCGAACCGGTTCAATAGTTGCTTGAAGGTATTTTTCGATAATGTTATTATCCTACTAATCGATTTTTACGGAACAACGTTGCTCATTATGAAACACCCGTGCAAAGAAAGGGGACTCAATCAAGTGAAAAAACTAATTTTAGTGCTTTTATTGCTTCTATTGATTCTAGGATTCCAGCTGCAATTTGGTTTAACTGAAGCCGCATACAAGAAAAGCGAAAATCAATGTAAAGTCATAACGTAACTCCGGGCTTGAAGTCAACCTGGCCATGATCTTCAGGGGAAAAGGGAGAGAAAAATGAACAGAAACGGCCTTTTTTGTAGATTGCTAGTGCCCTTTCAGCTAAGAAAGTTCTTATTTTCAAGAATCCATTTTCGCCTGTAAAAAAAATTAGAAGCAAAAAACAGGATCAAACTTCTCTAGTGGGTAGTGTGGTGCTATTTTCATGGCATTTGGACAATAAACAGTTGATTTCCGACAATAAATCGATTCCATCGGACAAAAAGTAGCCTCAGTCGGACAATAAATTTAGTATTTTGTACACTTATTTGTCCAAAAGTAAAATGTTATTGTCTCAACCGGATGACTTATTGTCCAAATAAGAGCCCTTATTGTCCGAGAACGAAATCATTTTGAATCATGTAACGATTCGTGATCGATTTTCCTCATTTCACAGATCTAACGAGGTGTTCTTTCGATTACTCAAATTCAAACTATTTTTCTAGAAGGGGCACTAGCAACTATTATATTCCTCGTAGTAACCGCCCGTGCTTCTACACCAGCAACGACACAACCATCAGAAAAAAGACAGAGGCAAAAAAAGAAGATGAAACCCATTGGTCATATGAAGAAAACCGCTGCCCTAATAAATGGTCAAGCTTAGATTCCACATTTTCGAAATGCGCGAATGGCAAAGAGCAATCTCCAATTAACATCGAACTTTCAAAAAGTGAAGCTGGATCAAACAATGGAAAAACTAAAAACCAACTATAAACCCGCGACGTTTACAATAATGAATAATGGGCATACGGTTCAAGCCAATGATGCAACCGGCAGCAATTTTATAATAATTGAAAGCGAAAAATATAAACGAATGTAAATGCACTTCCACAAACCGGGCGAAAACCAACTTAATGGACAATCCTTTAACATGGAAGGGCATCTCGTTCAAAAATAGTAAAGGAAACCTTGCCGTACCCAGGGTTCTGGAAAAGAAAACAAGGAGCTGGATGAAATCTGGTCGAAACTCCCGACGAAAAAAATGAAAGAGGATATAAAGCTTGAAGCTCCTGTTAACCCGGCGAATCTATTGCCAAAAGAAATCGTTCCACTATAACGGTTCTCTAACCACTCCCCCTGTTCAGAAGGGGTGAAATGAATCGTTTTACAGCAGCTAATAGAATGTCTAAAGACCAACTTGATGCATTCGGCGCCATCTTCGTGGATAACCACCGGCCTGTCCAACCACTAAATAAACGGGAAGTTTTAACAAATTAATTGACTTAATGAAGAAACTGAAACTAACAAACAATACCAGAAAATCTTTGAATCCCATAGTCGCATGGCGGTTGAATTGCCTGATCTATTCAACGAACCTGGAACCTTAAAGGAACAATAAAGGGCAATTACTGAATTTATTGATGGGGTCATCTGGTTTATCGATAAAAGCGCTGCTTTTAGTTTACTAATTTATTTTCATTTTTTTATATTGTTCTAGCAAAAGCGATTGATTCGAGTACCCTTTTATTTGGAGCCTTTGTTTAATTACCATCTATAATTGTTTTGTATTCTTTATGCCAAAATAAAATAATTTTTTTTAATTCTTCCGTTTCAATTAAACATTCATCGATAAATTCATCTAAAGCATAATTGTCTATTACACAAGTATAATCTTTTTTAATCTTTATTAATTCTTGTCTTTATATTCCCTTACGATCATTCCATTGGCGAGAATGTGGTAATCACCGTCATATTCCGCATATTCATCAATGACATGAACCGTTTCAATTTTTTGGTCCTGTAGCGTTTCAAATTCTTCATTCGTTACGTTTTTATTTTGCAATTGTGCGATGTACGATGCTGCGATTAATTGCTCGTCTGCATCCGGGCCTCTAATCGTATTTTCATATGGATTTGTCTTCTGGGCAAGGTCGCCTATCAAGTCATTATACGTATCGTACGATGTGATTTGTTTTACCAAGTAATTTGAAACATTCACTTCACCACTTTTGATTGCCGAGCTGATCTGGTTGATGTAGTTTGCCATCAGGGCGAGGTCTTGTTCTACCGTTTCCAATGCGGCGGTTTGCGCTTGATCAAAAGCGTAAAGCTGTTCGATCGTCGTTTTCGCATGTCGTTTCGCTCGCCAGATGTTTTCCACCACTTCTGTTTCATCAAGGAAAGGAAGATCAACAATATCCCAGACTTGAGCACTAGTAAACACTTTCACGTTATCCATTTTTTATCGCCACGAGCTTTGTCAATCTCGTAGTTTGTCAGCCATTCCGCATCATAACTATCCCTTTCAATGTAAATATCAACTCGCCAATTTATCTTTATTATTTTCACAAACTAAGTATTAATACGATACCTCTTGATGGTATAACCATCATAAGTTTTTCAAAAGTATTGTCTTTAAAAATAAAGTTCTAAAAATAAAAAACCTTGAAAGGCATTTGACCAATCAAGGTTTTATTGAAACATGACTAACAATTAAAATATGCTTTTAAGAAATCAAAAAACGATGACCAAGTTTCCTTTAACTTTCCTTTTAACAGCAGTTCATCTCCACCCTCAAAATTAACTATATAAACTTTATCCGTTACAGTATCCAGCACTAATACAGCATTTGCTGACATTTCGCTTAAAACCAGATACTCGTTCGGAAAACCATGTTCTTTTCTAGAAATGAGTGTGTATGATTCAATATTATTTTCTTCATTTGCTATATCTAGTAATTCAAAGGGTACATTCTCTTCCCAAAAAGGCCCTTCATAATGGTTATAAAATTCTTGAAAAGTATCTGATGCGTTTACACCTAGCCTTCTTAAAGCATCCTGTACTAGTTTGCTATCCTCGCGTTTATATATTTCTTCTCCAAGAATTTCATCTAGTCTCTCAGGCAAAATACTCATATTATTTTCCTCCTAAAGCTTCTTCTCCTCGTATTTTCCAATAATTGATAGAGTCTACTTTTTGAAATGCTCCTCTAGTTGTCTCATCCATTGGATAAAATGGGTTCAACTTTCCTTTATAAGGATGTAGCGGAGCTTTCTTAGCATTACTGATATTATGGTACCTAGTTGAAGCTTCATATAATGGTCCAACACCTTTTTGTTGTGAATGATGCAATGTTGCAACACTACCTGCGTCATCAAGGATTGGAGCAAGTCCGTATTTTGCAGATGCTTCAGCATTTGTTAACCCTCGCCCTTTTTTAGCACCTTTTGTTCGAACCATATCCCAATTAATATCCCCTCTTTGATATACTTTATAAGTAAATCCTGTTCCATCTTTACCTGCATTATATACTACACTCCGAGTAAAATATTTATTATTCTTATAGTCCTTTAGATGTTGATAAGTTTCTTTACCCGTACCTCCAGTATACTCCTTCATCACTTTCTTTTCGATACCCGTAATCGCCTTTTTCCCCAGTTTTGTTACTCCTTTTTTTACAAGAGTTGCAGGGAAAGCAGCATACTCGGCGATTTCTAATGGAGTGCCTTCAAATGGGGAATCTAATTCTCGGACGCCTCCCGCCCGGTTTTTTGGTACTTTATCGACAATTTGATATTGTTTATTAAAATTCTTGTCTTTATATTCCCTTACGATCATTCCATTGGCGAGGATGTGGTAATCACCGTCATATTCCGCATATTCGTCAATGACATGAACCGTTTCGATTTTTTGGTCCTGTAGCGTTTCAAATTCTTCTTTCGTTACGTTTTTATTTTGCAATTGTGCGATGTACGAAGCCGCGATTAATTGTTCGTCCGCATTCGGGCGTCTAATCGTATTTTCATATGGATTTGTCTTCTGGGCAAGGTCGCCTATCAAGTCATTATACGTATCGTACGATGTGATTTGTTTTACCGAGTAATTTGAAACATTCACTTCGCCGTTTTTGATTGCCGAGCTGATCTGGTTGATGTAGTTTGCCATCAGGGCGAGGTCTTGTTCTACCGTTTCCAGCGCGGCGGTTTGCGCTTTATCAAAGGCGTGAAGCTGTTCAATTGTATGATTGCTGTATCGTTTCGCTTGTCTGATGCTTTCAACCAAATGAGTTTCATCTAGATCGGGCAGATCTATAATATCCCGGACTTTTTTCATCGCTTCGTTCGCTTCACTGATGATCCCGATGGTTGTTGTTTCTATTTTATGAAGTCCGGCCCTTACATCGTGGTCCAAAAAACTTTCGCTAATAAAGCCGTTTGGATCAGGCTCAAAATTTTTCAGCTGGTTTTTCATCGATTGCAGAACGGCTTTATAATCTTCAATGAACGATTCAAAATAAAGCAAAAATGAAAGGTGGCATTCCTGGTAGAATGAACGGATCGCCTGTCCCGCTTTTCCTTTAAGGGCGTCTTCGAGAGAAATAATTCCTTTCACCGCATCCTTTGTTTGTTTAATCTGTTCACTTGTTTATTGAAAAAAACCTTGAAAGGCTTATAGCCAATCAAGGTCAACTTTTTTCTCTATACAAATGATTTAGTTATTCAATATCATCATATGCATCACCTAGGGAGATAAAATCACTTCTTAGCCAATACCAATATTGCCCTTTATTTTTTATAAGTCGTTCAAGTAAATCAGTAAACGAAGTAGCTATAATCTGGGACTCACCTACAAGCCCATGTCGGTCAAAAAAACTATCGTAGCATTTACCTAGTCTATCTTCATTGAGGTCAATCGTTAAATATTCATCCGTTCCATCATTACAAATAATATACCAGTTAGATGAAATATCTTCTTCACATAATTCTCCTACAATTATTGGATTTGCCAATACAAATTTATCAGGAGATACAATATAAATTGGATATTCCTCATTTTCAAATAGAACTAATCCCCCACAAAGACTATAAAACTCTTTTAAATCATTAGGTAAAATATGCTTTTCTTCATCAATAATGGGTAATCCAGAAGGCTCAAAGATACGACAATGTGGTAAAGTGTTTATTTGTGTAAGCAACTGCTTTATCTTTTCCATTAGCTTCACTCCCGATAATTATATTTATTAAAAGAATTATAATATTCTTGTCTGGCTAATTTGGGAACATTTGCAGCATCAAACATTCTTTCTGTAAGTTCTTGTATCTCCCTTGGAGAGACTGATTGCCAATCAATTTTGCCCCCAACCTTCTTACCTGTTTTTTCATATAACCATTCTCTATAAACAGCTTTTGTAGCAGCATGTTGTTCTTTTGTAAGTGCTACTGTTGGGGTGTTCCCACCTCTACTTACATAGTTTGGAACATTATGTTTAGCCCATACATCCATAACACCATGATGATTTTCTAAAGGTGAATTACTAGGTCTATATGGTACTACGTCATTAGGTTTAACAGTTTTATCTATACCCTTAGTATACTCCTTCACCACTTTCTTTTCGATACCCGTAATCGCCTTTTTCCCGAGTTTGGTGACGCCTTTTTTTATAAGTCCTCCGGGGACGGCATACTCTGCGATTTCTAATGGAGTGCCTTCAAATGGGGAATCTAATTCTCGGACCCCTCCTGCCCGGTTTTTTGGTACCTTATCGACAATTTGATATTGTTTATTAAAATTCTTGTCTTTATATTCCCTTACAATCATTCCATTGGCGAGGATATGGTAATCACCGTCATATTCCGCATATTCGTCAATGACATGAACCGTTTTGATTTTTTGTTCCTGTAGCGTTTCAAATTCTTCTTTCGTTACGTTTTTATTTTGTAACTGTGCGATGTACGAAGACGCGATTAATTGTTCGTCCGCATCCGGGCGTCTATACTTGTTTTCATAAGGATTTGTCTTCTGGGCAAGGTCGCCTATCAAGTCATTATAGGTTTCATACGATGTGATTTGTTTTACCGAGTAATTTGAAATAGTCACTTCGCCGCTTTTGATTGCCGAGCTGATCTGGTTGATATAGTTTGCCATCAAGGCGAGGTCTTGTTCTACCGTTTCCAGCGCGGCGGTTTGCGCTTTATCAAAGGCGTGAAGCTGTTCGATCGTCGTTTTCGCATGTCGTTTCGCTCGCCAGATGTTTTCCACCACTTCTGTTTCATCAAGGAAAGGAAGATCAACAATATCCCGGACTTCTTTCATCGCCTTGTTCGCTTCATCGACGATCCCGATGGTTGTTGTCTCTATTTTATGAAGTCCCGCTCTTACATCATGATCCAAAAAACTTTCGCTAATAAAGCCGTTTGGATCAGGCTCAAAATTTTTCAGCTGATTTTTGATCGATGTTAAAATGGCTTCATAATCTTTAATGAACGATTCAAAATAAAGCAAAAACGAAAGGTGGCATTCCTGATAGAACAAACGGATCGCCTGCCC
>NZ_AUMP01000029.1 GCF_000430745.1 Fictibacillus gelatini DSM 15865
TGCCAGGCCAATTGAGACTCCGTTGGATTTTCCAGCGGAGTCTTTTTGTTGTTCCAAAAGAAAAAACCTTGATTGTTTAAGGTATTCTTTAAAGAATTTGAAGTATTTTGGCGGTTAAATGGGCAGGGAATCGGCAATAATGTTTAGCTAGAAAGTTGCAAAAAGAACCGGTCACTCGATATAATAAAAGTACAAAGTCAAAGATAGTCAAAGTCAATTTGCGAGTAACATTCCTGTTAAATTCTTTGATTACTGCTAAACGGAAGGGGGGAGAGGATGAAAAACATATCGGATATTATTGAAGAGTATCTAAAACAAATTTTAGCCAATGCAAAGGAACGAGCGATAGAAATTAAACGAACCGATATTGCGGAAAAATTCCAATGTGTCCCTTCCCAAATTAATTATGTCATTAATACAAGATTTACGGTTGAGAAAGGCTTCTTAGTTGAAAGCAAAAGAGGCGGTGGCGGTTACATTCGAATAATGAAAGTCCAAACTGAGGATTATGTCGATCTTATTGACCAATTGCTTGTTCTCATCGGAGATCATATTTCACAAGCGAATGCCGAAAATGTTATTGTCAGGCTGCACGAAGAACAAGTTATTTCTGAAAGGGAAGCACGGATTATGTTAAGCGTGATAAACCGTTCTGTGCTCACGATCGACCTTCCGAAACGCGATCAGCTAAGGGCTGAACTTTTAAAAGCGATGATCCACACATTAAAATATAGAACCAGATAAGTTCGGTTCACATTTACTAATTAGGGAGGGAGAAATCATGTATTGTCAGGAATGTCATGAACGCCCCGCGACACTTCATTTTACAAAAATTCTAAACGGCAAAAAAATGGAGTTTCATATCTGTGAACATTGTGCAAAAGAAAAAGGAGAATTTATTCCGGGGTCGAATACTTTTTCTATCCACCAATTATTATCCGGTTTGCTTCATGGGGATCCTTACTTTTCAGACAATACGTCTTCAGAATTTATTCAGCCATCGCTTAAATGTGAGCGATGCGGAATGACGTATTACCAGTTTGCCAAAGTTGGGCGCTTTGGCTGCAGCAACTGTTATGATGTATTTGATCCAAAACTTGATCCAATATTAAAACGGGTTCATGGCGGAAATACAAGGCATGCGGGCAAAATCCCACTTCGAATCGGCAATCATCTTCAAGAAAAAAGGCGATTGGAAACTTTGAAGCAAGAGATGCAACAGTATGTGATGCAAGAAGAGTTTGAAAAAGCGGCCGAAATTCGGGATCAAATTCGGAACATAGAAAAACGTATTCAGAAAGGGAAGGGGGAGTAATACTCTATGTCACTTGAACGTTTTATAAGTGAAGCCATTTGTCCCTGGATGAAAAAAGAAGGTCCGGATTCAGATATTGTTTTAAGCAGCCGAATCCGTTTAGCACGAAACTTAAAAGATTATATTTTTCCTACACTTGCTTCAAAAAATGAAGCAGAGAGTGTTATTCAAACGATCGAAAAGGGTATAAAAGATCAAACGTATAGCACCATCGGGAATTTTGAATTGTTATACATGGATGCGTTAAAGCCAAATGAAAAAAGAGTATTTGTAGAAAAACATTTAATTAGCCCACATTTGGCTGAACAATCCCGGTATGGGGCAGTTTTATTAAATAATGACGAATCGGTAAGCATTATGATTAACGAGGAAGACCATATTCGCATTCAATGCCTTTTCCCCGGGTTCCAACTGAGGGAAGCATTAACACTTGCAAATGGAATTGATGATTGGATTGAACAAAGGGTCGATTATGCTTTTGATGAACACCGGGGTTACTTGACAAGTTGTCCGACCAATGTCGGTACGGGCCTGCGGGCTTCCGTCATGATGCATCTTCCCGCTCTTGTATTAACAAAGCAAATGAGCCGCATTATTCCGGCCATCAATCAACTTGGGTTAGTGGTGAGAGGCATTTACGGGGAAGGAACAGAAGCGCAAGGCAATATCTTTCAAATCTCTAACCAGATGACATTAGGAAAATCAGAAGAAGATATTATCGAGGATTTGCACAGTGTTGTCATGCAATTGATTCAGCAAGAAAGAGTTGCCCGGAAGACGTTATATGACAGCTTAAAAGTTCAATTGGAAGACCGTATTTTTCGATCCTATGGAGTTCTAGCCAATAGCCGTATCATTTCGTCAAAAGAAGCTGCCAAATGCTTGTCCGATGTTCGTTTAGGTATTGATTTAGGCCTCATAAAAGGATTGTCGCAATCGATTTTAAATGAACTTATGATACTTACACAGCCCGGGTTTTTGCAGCAATATTCGGGTGAATCACTCGATCCGGATGAGCGGGACATAAAAAGGGCCGCCCTCATTCGTGAACGATTAAAATTAGAAAACAACGCTTAACGTTTTTGTTCGCAATTTTGAAAGTAACTAAAAACTTAGGAGAGTGATTGAATATGATGTTTGGGCGATTTACTGAACGAGCACAAAAAGTATTGGCGCTTGCGCAAGAAGAAGCCATTCGTTTAGGCCACAACAATGTTGGCACCGAGCATGTGTTACTTGGTCTCATCCGCGAAGGGGAAGGGATTGCAGCTAAGGCATTGCACGTATTGGGCCTCGGGCCTGAGAAAATTCAAAAGGAAGTAGAAGCTTTAATTGGACGCGGGCAGGAAAACGTTCAAACCATTCATTACACTCCACGTGCTAAAAAAGTCATTGAGTTATCAATGGATGAGGCGCGAAAACTCGGCCATTCATATGTTGGCACCGAGCATATTCTACTAGGATTGATCCGTGAAGGAGAAGGGGTCGCTGCCCGTGTATTGAATAACCTTGGGGTAAGCTTAAACAAAGCCAGGCAGCAAGTGCTTCAACTTCTCGGAAGCAATGAAGCTTCTTCCGGACACCGGGGTTCATCTGCAAGTGCAAACACTCCGACATTAGACAGCCTCGCCCGAGACTTAACGGCAATTGCAAAGGATGGCAGCCTTGATCCTGTCATCGGCCGGGCAAAAGAAATTCAACGCGTGATTGAAGTGTTAAGCCGTCGGACGAAAAATAACCCGGTTTTAATTGGGGAGCCTGGAGTAGGGAAAACGGCAATTGCCGAAGGTCTCGCCCAACAAATCATTAATAATGAAGTGCCAGAAACACTTCGCGACAAGCGGGTTATGACGTTAGACATGGGGACAGTTGTTGCCGGAACAAAATACCGCGGCGAATTTGAGGATCGTTTGAAAAAAGTAATGGACGAAATTCGCCAGGCCGGAAATATTATTTTATTCATCGACGAACTCCATACTTTGATCGGTGCAGGAGGGGCAGAAGGCGCTATCGATGCTTCGAATATTTTAAAACCGGCCCTTGCCCGCGGGGAACTGCAATGTATCGGTGCAACGACGTTAGATGAATACCGTAAATATATTGAAAAAGATGCGGCGCTTGAACGGCGCTTTCAGCCGATTACGGTGGATGAGCCGACAAAAGAGGAAAGCATTCAAATTCTTGAAGGATTACGTGACCGCTATGAAGCTCACCATCGCGTAACAATTACAGATGAAGCGATTGAAGCGGCGGTTACATTATCCGATCGTTACATTTCCGATCGTTTCTTACCGGATAAAGCGATTGATTTAATTGATGAAGCAGCATCAAAAGTAAGGCTGCGTTCGTATACGGCACCGCCGAATTTAAAAGAATTAGAGCAAAAGCTTGAAGAGGTCAGGAAAGAAAAAGATGCAGCCGTTCAAAGCCAGGAGTTTGAAAAAGCAGCTTCCCTGCGCGATACGGAGCAGCGTTTGCGTGAAGAAGTAGAACAAACCAAAAATTTATGGAAAGAAAAACAGGGTAAAGAAAATACGGAAGTAACACCAGAAGACATTGCCCAGGTCGTTTCTAGCTGGACGGGGGTTCCGGTGTCGAAGCTGGCGGAGGAAGAAACAGAACGTCTGTTAAAATTAGAGGAAATTCTTCATAGCCGCGTCATTGGCCAGGAAGAAGCCGTACAGTCGATTTCCAAAGCCATTCGCAGGGCGCGGGCCGGCTTAAAAGATCCAAAACGGCCGATCGGTTCTTTCATTTTCCTCGGGCCAACAGGCGTAGGGAAAACGGAGCTTGCAAGAGCTGTAGCCGAAGCGCTCTTTGGGGATGAAGATGCAATTATTCGTATTGACATGTCTGAGTACATGGAGAAACATACAACATCTCGTCTCGTTGGTTCGCCTCCGGGGTATGTCGGCCATGAAGAAGGCGGACAATTGACTGAAAAAGTTCGCCGCAAGCCTTATTCGGTTATCTTGTTGGATGAAATTGAAAAAGCTCACCCTGAAGTGTTCAATATTTTACTTCAAGTTCTTGAAGATGGCCGATTAACGGATTCAAAAGGAAGAACTGTCGATTTTAGAAATACTGTTGTTATTATGACATCCAATGTCGGCGCAAGCACGCTCAAACGCAATCGTTCACTCGGATTTACGGTTCACAGTGAAGACCAAAAATATAACGACATGAAATCAAAAGTGATGGATGAGCTAAAACGTTCCTTTAGACCGGAGTTTTTAAACCGGATCGACGAGATTATCGTCTTCCATGCACTTGAAAAAGAGCATTTAAAGAAAATTATTACACTAATGTCCGAGTCGCTCTCTAAACGGCTAAAAGATCAGGGCATTGATATTGAAATCACAGATGCTGCACTTGATAAAATTACAGAGGAAGGATACGATCCGGAATACGGTGCACGACCGCTTCGCCGGGCACTGCAACGTAAAATTGAAGACCGCCTGTCCGAAGAATTACTAAAAGGTACGATTTCCAAAGGGCAGACGGTAAAAATAGACGTAACGGATAACGATTTTGTTGTTGAAGCTGTTGGCGTAAATTCATAAACTGGCCAGACCCGGAAGAGAGTATCTTCCGGGTTTTTGTCGAATCTTAATAGAAAATTATTATGCATTTTTATTATCTCGAATTGGAAAGGGCTGTTAGGTTTTTGTTAATATAAAATAAATAGGATATATAAAAACGAAATGTATAGATCATTATTAGTAGAGGAGAAAAAATGGCCAAAGCGAAATCGATATTTATGTGCCAGGAATGCGGATACGAATCGCCTAAATGGATGGGCAGATGCCCCGGATGCGGCGAGTGGAATAAAATGGTCGAAGAAGTAATAAAGCCTGCCGGACCGACTCGCGGATTGACTTCTGAAACGAAGTCCGCTCAAAAGCCGCAATCCATCATTGAAGTGAAAAGCGAGGCGGAAGCGCGCATTCATACTCATTATTCAGAATTAAACCGTGTGCTTGGCGGTGGAATTGTTCCGGGTTCTTTAATTTTAGTCGGAGGAGACCCCGGGATTGGAAAATCAACGCTTCTGCTGCAAACATCAGCGCAACTGGCCGACTTAAAATTGAAAGTCCTTTATATATCAGGTGAGGAATCGGTGAAGCAAACGAAATTGCGTGCCGACCGTTTAAATATTGCAGTAGAAGATTTATTTGTTCTTGCGGAAACCGACCTTGCGTTAATCGAAAAGGCGGTAGATGAACTCCAGCCTGCGGTCGTCATCATCGACTCTATCCAAACCGTTTACCGTTCTGAAGTGACATCCGCACCAGGAAGTGTTTCGCAGGTGAGGGAATGTACAGGTCATTTTATGCGGATTGCGAAAACGAAAGGAATCGCCATTTTTATTGTCGGACATGTGACGAAAGAAGGTTCAATCGCCGGTCCGCGGCTTTTAGAACATATGGTTGATGCCGTCCTTTATTTTGAAGGGGAGCGTCATCATACGTTTCGAATTTTACGGGCGGTAAAGAACCGTTTCGGGTCAACGAATGAAATCGGAGTATTTGAAATGAAAGAAATGGGTCTAACCGAAGTGTTAAATCCTTCTGAAATCTTTCTTGAAGAACGGTCGAAAGGGATGGCAGGTTCAACGGTTGTTGCCTCGTTGGAAGGAACGAGACCGATGCTTGTTGAAATTCAAGCTTTAATCACGCCGACTAGCTTTGGAAATCCAAGAAGGATGGCAACCGGGATAGACCACAATCGAGTTTCGCTGCTTATGGCTGTTCTTGAAAAAAGGGTCGGTCTGCTACTGCAAAACCAGGATGCCTATTTAAATGTGGCTGGAGGTGTTCGTTTGGATGAGCCCGCGATTGATTTAGCCATTGCGGTAAGCGTCGCTTCAAGTTTTAGAGATGTTCCCACACGCCCGACGGATTGTATAATAGGTGAAGTAGGGTTAACAGGGGAGGTTCGTCGCGTTTCCCGTATTGAACAGCGGATCCATGAAGCGGCAAAATTGGGGTTTGAGCGGGCCATTATCCCCGATAAAAACCTTGGTGGATGGACAGTACCAAAAGGAATCAAAGTAATCGGAGTGTCTACTGTAGAAGAAGCTCTGCAGTTTGCGCTTTAGACCGATAATCATTAATCTCATTTGAGCGAAAGAACGAAGGGGCTTAAATTGCAGCCACTGAAGTGAAAGAAGGGTTAAGCAATGGATCATACGGTAAAAGAAACGATCATAAGCGAAATGCTTAAGTTTGTTGCGCCGGGAACACCGCTTCGGGAAGGAATAGACAATGTCCTTCGTGCGAATACGGGTGGACTAATTGTTGTTGGATATAATGATAAAGTGACGCAGCTTGTAGAAGGCGGTTTTTCCATTAACTGCAAATACTCTCCTGCAGCCCTTTATGAATTGGCGAAGATGGACGGTGCAATTATTTTAAATGAAGATGCAGGTCGAATTTTATATGCAAACACACAACTTGTGCCCGATACGTCGATTCCTTCAAGTGAAACGGGTATTCGCCATCGGACAGCTGAACGGGTAGCCAGGCAAACGGGGAATCTGGTCATTTCCATTTCCCAGAGGCGTAACGTCATTACATTATATCAAGGGTTAATACGATATTCTTTAAAAGACATTGGCGTTATTTTAACGAAGGCCAATCAGGCCATCCAAACACTTGAAAAATATAAAGTCGTCTATGATCAGAGCGTAACGAATCTCGGCGCGCTTGAATTTGAGGAGCTTGTGACGTTCCAGGAAGTCTCTCAAGTCATTCATCGCATTGAAATGGTTCTAAGGATAAAAAATGAAATCATAAAATATGTAAATGAACTTGGTGTCGAAGGGCGGCTAATTCGCATGCAAATGGAAGAATTGGTCGGTGAGATTGAAGATGAGGCGGTTCTTTTAATTAAAGACTATATGAAAGATAAGAAGCAGGATCCCCATCATATTCTTCGCCAATTAAAAAAGATTTCAAGTGAGGAACTATTTGATGAAAATGTCATTGCCAAACTGCTTGGTTATTCTCAGTCGATAAGCCATCAGGAGGAGCCGATTTACCCAAGAGGGTACCGGATTCTATCGAAAATCCCGAGATTGCCTTCATTGATCGTTGAAAATTTAACGGATACTTTTGAAAATTTGCCTCATATTCTTCGGGCATCGATCAAAGATTTGGATGAAGTGGAAGGAATCGGGGAAATCCGTGCGAAAAAAATAAAGGATGGCCTAAAAAGAATTCAAGAACAGCTTTTTGTAGACAGGCATATATAAATTTTTATGAAAATAATGATCTGATGTTTTCAAATACGGCATTCTGTAAATAATGATTAGGGGAGGTGAAAACGCATGCTAAAAAGATTTGTTCAACTGTTTTTCGTTGTTGTCGGCGGCATGCTCGGTTTTTTATTTGTACCTGACCTTATCCGGATATTAAATATAGGGAATGTGCCGTCACAATTAACGTCTGCATATGCCGG
The DNA here is from genome assembly GCF_000430745.1 of Fictibacillus gelatini DSM 15865. Lineage (GTDB taxonomy): Bacteria > Bacillota > Bacilli > Bacillales > Fictibacillaceae > Fictibacillus_A > Fictibacillus_A gelatini. The sequence continues at coordinate 7,778 of NZ_AUMP01000029.1, forward strand.
AGCTGTCATTGGTGCACTTATTTTCTTTTTATTAACATTTTGGATCTCTGACTATATTGTCGGATTGATTCGCTGGGTAGAGGAAACCCTTGTTAAAGCCCCGGTTGCGGAAGTATTATTTGGAACGTTAGGATTAATTATTGGACTTATTGTTGCCTATTTTGGTTCAATACAATTAAATCATGTAAGCATTCCAGTTGTGAGTTCGGTTTTGCCATTCTTTATTACATTTTTATTAGGTTACCTTGGATTCCAGGTCGGTTTTAAGAAACGAGAGGAACTCGGCTCGTTATTTTCGCTTAATCGCGCAGGAAAAGAACGGAAAAAAGAAGCGGAAGAAGAAAAGAAACGGAATAAATACAAGATCCTTGATACGAGCGTTATCATTGACGGACGAATAGCGGATATTTGCCAGACCGGGTTTTTGGAAGGTCCGCTTATTATTCCCCGGTTTGTATTGGAAGAGCTGCAGCATATCGCTGATTCCTCGGATGTATTAAAAAGGAATCGCGGAAGAAGAGGGCTTGATATTTTAAACCGGATTCAAAAGGAGCTATCTATTAAGGTTGAAATCTATGAGGGAGATTTCGAGGAAGTATCCGAAGTCGACAGCAAACTAGTGAAACTCGCGCAGCTTTTATCCGGTATCGTCGTGACGAACGATTTTAATTTAAATAAAGTTTGCGAGCTTCAAAATGTGTTAGTATTAAATATAAATGATCTGGCTAATGCAGTAAAGCCCGTTGTACTTCCTGGAGAAGAATTAGTCGTTCAAGTCATTAAAGATGGAAAAGAGCACAACCAGGGTGTTGGCTATTTGGATGACGGCACGATGATCGTCGTTGAAGAAGGGCGTAATTATATCGGAAAGACAATTGATGTCCTTGTGACAAGTGTCCTTCAGACATCAGCAGGGAGAATGATATTCGCCAAGCCAAAGCTGCTTGAGAAAGCATTGTAATATTTGTTAAATATGTAAAGGTGGACAACTTTACTAAATAGCGGGGTATATTGAATGTCAATGTATAGCGTAGTCATTCCCGCCGCCGGGCAAGGGAAGCGAATGAAAGCGGGAAAAAACAAACTATGGATCGAGCTTGCGGGCAAGCCTATCCTTTCTCATACGATACAAGTATTTGAAAACGATCCATGGTGCCGGGAAGTTATACTTGTCGGCAATACAAACGAACTTGATCAATTGGAGCATCTTAAAGCCAGCTATCAGTTTTGTAAAGTCACCCAGATTGTCCCGGGTGGCGAAGAACGCCAACAGAGCGTGTTTGAAGGTTTGAAACGTTTAACTGGAGACGACTCCATCGTGCTCATTCATGACGGGGCTCGCCCTTTTATCGGGCAAGATAGCATTCATCAATTGGTTCAGTTAACGGAAAAGACGGGAGCGGCAGTTATCGCCGTTCCCATTAAAGATACAGTAAAAAAAGTGATGGATCATCAAGTGGTTACAACGATCGATCGCTCAAGCTTGTGGGCTGTCCAAACACCACAAGCTTTTCGTCTGTCTATCGTATTTGACGCCCACAAACAGGCTGCCCAGGAAAATTACATCGGCACCGATGACGCAAGCCTGGTTGAGCGGTATGGGCAGACCGTATCCATTGTTGAAGGAGATTACTTTAACATTAAATTAACGACAGTCGAGGATTTAGTGATTGCAAAAGCGATACTTTCAGAAAGTAGGGGAAAAATATAATGATTCGTGTTGGACAAGGGTTTGACGTTCATCAATTAACTGACAATCGTCCATTAATCATTGGCGGTGTGACGATACCGTATGAAAAAGGTTTACTCGGTCATTCGGATGCAGACGTATTGCTTCATGCCATTACCGATGCCCTTCTAGGGGCGGCTGGTCTCGGGGATATCGGCAAGCATTTTCCGGATACAGACATTGCGTTTAAGGATGCGGATTCAAAAAAATTGCTTCTTGATGCATGGAAGCTTGTGAAAGAGAAAGGATATTCTTTCGGCAACGTTGACTGTACCATTATTGCGCAACAACCAAAAATGGCGCCATACATTGAACAAATGCGTCAGGTGATTGCCTCTATTTTTCAAGTGGAAATCGATCAAGTGAATGTGAAGGCAACAACAACCGAGAAACTTGGATTTCCGGGCCGTGGGGAAGGTATTGCCGCTCAAGCTATTGTTTTAATTACAAGATCGTAATAAAATATAAAACAAACGATTATTGGAGTGAAAAAGAATGTCGAAAGAAGTAAGGGTCCGCTATGCACCGAGCCCAACAGGGAATTTACATATCGGAAATACGAGAACGGCGTTGTTTAATTATTTATTTGCGCGCCATATGGGTGGGAAGTTCATTGTTCGAATTGAAGATACGGACCAGAAGCGCAATAAAGAAGGCGGAGAAGAAAGCCAATTCAAATATTTGAAATGGTTAGGCATAGAATGGGACGAAAGTGTTGATGTCGGCGGGGAATATGGCCCTTATCGCCAAATGGAACGACTGGATCGTTATAAAGAGCTTTATGAAGACCTGTTAGAGCGAGGTCTTGCTTATAAATGTTACTGTACGGAAGAAGAATTGGAACAAGCGCGCGAGGAGCAAATGGCAAAAGGGGAGACTCCTCGTTATTCCGGAAAATGCCGTCACTTGACAAGGGACGAGCAAGAAGCTTATGAAAAAGAAGGACGCAGGCCAAGCATCCGTTTTGCCGTGCCCGCTGATCGAACGTTTGCATTTGACGATATCGTTAAAGGCAATGTATCGTTTGAGTCCAATGACATTGGCGACTTTGTCATTGTAAAAAAAGATGGCATTCCGACTTATAACTTTGCCGTTGCGGCTGATGACCATGATATGAAGATTTCCCATGTCCTTCGTGGTGATGAGCATATTTCCAACACGCCGAAACAATTGATGGTGTATGATGCATTTGGCTGGGAGCCGCCAATTTTCGGCCATATGACGTTGATATTGAATGAAAATCGCAAGAAACTAAGCAAGCGAGATGAATCGGTGATCCAGTTTATTGAGCAATATGAGCAATTAGGCTACTTGCCGGAAGCGATGGTTAACTTTATTGCACTGTTAGGGTGGTCGCCGGTAGGAGAAGAAGAGATTTTCAGCATGAAGGAGCTCATTGAGATTTTCGATCCGGCCCGTTTATCCAAATCACCAGCTGTATTTGATAATCAGAAATTGACATGGGTGAACAATCAATATATGAAAAAGCAAGACTTAGAAACGGTTGTGAACCTTGCGCTGCCGCATCTTATTAAAGCGGGGCGTGTAAGTGAACATGTAACAGAAAAAGAACGGGATTGGATCACGAAGCTGGTTGCCCTTTACAAAGATCAAATGAGCTATGGAGCGGAAATCGTTGAGCTATCGGAAATGTTCTTTAAAGAAATGATTGAATATGACGAGGAAGCACTTAACGTTTTAAAAGGGGATACGGTCCCGCAAGTAATGGAATCATTTTTAAACCACGTAAAAGAAAGTGAAAGCTTTGAGCCGGCCGATGTAAAAGCGCTCATTAAAGCGACACAAAAAGAAACGGGTCAAAAAGGGAAAAACTTATTCATGCCGATTCGTGTCGCAACAACAGGGCAAACCCACGGGCCTGAACTTCCAGACTCTTTATCATTGCTTGGGAAAGATGTTGTTATTGCTAGATTAGAAAAAGTTTTAAAAGAAATTAGTTAACATTTTGCTTTATTTGTAATATAGTATAAGAAAATTAAAATGGATGTAAAGCAAGGAAGAGGAGAGTAGACTTTATCGCCTTTCTTGAAAGAGAGAACCATCATTGGCTGAAAGTGGTTTAAGAAAGAATAAGTCGAAGTGCACCTCGGAGCCCTTTGTCGAAATAGAAGCAGTTGGGTACAGAAGGAAGAGTCAGTCCCCACTTCCCACTTCTAGAATAGACAAAGGCGGAAACTCCCCGTTACGGAGAAAAGGGAACGGTGGAAATTTGCCGTTAAACAGAGTGGAACCGCGCAACATTAAGCGTCTCTGTGCTAAAACGCACAGGGGCGCTTTTCTTTATAGGCAAAGTGCCGCCTGGCCTTGTTTTTTGCTAAAAGCATCTACACAATTAATGATGACAAAATAGGGGGTTAGAATGATGTGGGGGAAACTCCGTGAAGATATCCAAGTTGTATTTGAAAAAGATCCTGCAGCGCGCAGCACGCTGGAAGTTGTGCTTACGTACTCTGGTCTTCATGCCATCTGGGCACACCGGGTCGCTCATTGGCTTTTTCAAAGAAAGTTTCGGTTCCTTGCCCGGGTTATTTCACAAGTAAGCCGTTTTTTTACCGGAATCGAAATTCATCCCGGGGCGCAAATTGGCAGGCGGTTTTTTATCGACCATGGAATGGGTGTTGTCATTGGGGAAACATGTATTATCGGGGATGATGTCACCGTTTATCAAGGAGTTACGCTCGGCGGAACGGGGAAGGAAAAAGGAAAGCGCCACCCGACAATTGAGGATCATGCCCTGATTGCAACTGGGGCAAAGGTGTTAGGATCGATTACAATTGGAAAAAATTCAAAGGTAGGGGCAGGATCTGTCGTCCTTCAAAACGTTCCTCCAAATGCCACGGTAGTCGGTATCCCGGGGCGTGTCGTTATTCAGGATGGCGTAAAAGTAGGAAAAGAATTGGATCATTGCGACCTGCCGGATCCGGTGGCTGATCGATTTCGCGAGCTTCAAGATGAAATTGAAAAGTTGCGAACAGAAATCGAACATTTACAAAAAGGAAGTGGAGTACGATGAGTATTGTTATTTATAATACGCTGACCCGGGAAAAAGAAACGTTTCAACCGCTGGAAGAAGGAAAGGTAAAAATTTATGTGTGCGGACCGACCGTTTACAACTATATTCATATTGGCAATGCCAGGCCGGCGATCGTTTTTGATACGGTCAGGCGCTATTTTGAATATCGCGGGTTTGATGTCCAATTTGTATCCAATTTTACAGATGTCGATGATAAGTTAATAAAAGCTGCAAACGAACTTGGAGAAGATGTTCCAACAATTGCTGAACGGTTTATTCATGCTTACCATGAAGATGTGAGCGCGCTTGGGGTACGGAAAGCGGATTGCCATCCACGCGTGACAGAAACGATGCCGGAAATCATTGATTTTATTGATCAATTGATTGCTAAGGGCTATGCCTATGAAGCCGAAGGAGACGTTTATTTTAAAACAAGAGCGTTCGAGGACTATGGCAAACTTTCTCATCAATCCATCAATGACCTTCGCTCAGGCGCCCGCATCGAAATCGGTGAAAAAAAGCACGATCCGCTTGATTTTGCGCTCTGGAAAGCAGCGAAGAAAGGAGAAATCTCCTGGGAAAGTCCATGGGGGAAAGGGCGGCCAGGCTGGCATATTGAATGCTCGGCAATGGCAAAGAAATTTTTAGGAGATACGATTGATATTCACGGCGGCGGCCAGGATTTAGCCTTTCCGCATCATGAAAATGAAATCGCCCAATCCGAATGCTTAAATGAGGCACCGATGGCGAGATATTGGATGCATAACGGGTATATTAATATTAATAATGAGAAAATGTCCAAATCACTCGGCAACTTTGTTCTTGTCCACGACATGATTAAAGAGCATGATCCACAGGTTATCCGTTTCTTTATGCTTGCCGTTCACTATCGAAACCCGATTAATTTTAGCAATGAACTGTTAGAAAGTGCAAAAACCGGGTTAAATCGTATTCGCACGGCTTACGAAAATGTGAAGCATCGCCTGTCCATCAGTGCCAACTTGGCGCAAAATGAGGAAAAGTGGACAAAAAAAATCGAAGAACTTCGTCAAGATTTTATTCGTGAAATGGACGACGACTTCAATACGGCAAATGCAATTGCTGTTTTGTTTGAAGCAGCGAAGGAAGCGAACCTTTATTTGCAAGAAGAAAACACATCGACAACCGTCCTTTCTGCATTTATCGGGTTATTTGAAGAATTAACAGGCGTTCTTGGCTTAACATTAACAAAGGAAGAAGAACTGTTAGATGAGGAGATCGAGGCATTAATTCAAGAACGAAATGAGGCGCGAAAAGAACGGAACTTTGCCCGGGCGGATGAAATACGCGATGAACTCCGTGCGAAGAATATCATCCTTGAGGATACACCACAGGGCGTCCGTTGGAAAAGACAATCATGAAATTAGCGGATATTAAACAATTAAATGGTGTGACATTGGCTTATATGGGTGATGCCGTTCTTGAATCATTCGTTCGGCATCACCTGATACATGCTGGACAAGTCAAGCCAAATAAGCTGCATCAATTGGCAACGAACTATGTTTCAGCAAAAGCCCAGGCGAAAGTCGTGACGCAATTACTTGCCGAAAATTATTTTACCGAGGAAGAGGCAGGCATTATTATGCGCGGAAGAAACGCGAAACAAGGAACCGTCCCTAAAAATACGGACATTCAAACCTATCGTTATGGGACAGGCTATGAAGCTTTATTGGGCTATCATTTTTTATTGGAAAATAACGAACGGTTAACGGAAATTTTACAAAAAACGTGTCAAATCATTGAAGAAGAGGGGAGTGAATCAACATGAGCCACGAATGGGTAGCAGGAAGAAATCCCGTTTTAGAAGTGCTTCGTTCAGGACGGGATATTAATAAAATCATGATCGGCGAAGGCTCCCAAAAAGGGCCGATTCATCAGGTAATCAAGCTTGCAAAGGAGAAAAATGTACTCGTTCAGCACGTGCCGAAGCAAAAGCTTGACCAATTAAGCGACGGGGCCAATCATCAAGGGGTTATGGCGTTTGTCGCTTCTTATGAATATGCCGATATGGAAGATCTGTTTAAAAAGGCGGAAGAAAGAGGCGAAGAACCGTTTTTTATTTTACTTGATGAAATCGAGGATCCTCATAATCTTGGCTCCATTTTGCGGACGGCAGATGCAGTCGGTGCCCACGGTATTATTATTCCAAAAAGGCGGGCAGTCGGATTAACGGCAGCCGTTGCCAAAGCTTCAACAGGTGCAATCGAATACGTCCCGGTTGTTCGTGTCACCAATATGGTGCAAACGATGAAAGAATTAAAAGAACGCGGACTCTGGTTCGTTGGAGCGGATATGAAAGGTAAAGAAGATTATCGTGAAGCGAATTTTAACATGCCGCTCGGTCTTGTTATCGGCAGTGAAGGAAAGGGCATCGGACGGCTAGTAAAAGATACGTGTGACTTTCTTATCCGTCTTCCGATGAGGGGGAAGGTTACTTCTTTAAACGCTTCTGTAGCAGCAGGTTTATTGCTGTATGAAGTGTATCGAAAACGTCATCCGCTATCATCATGAACACTGTTTTAATTGTTGATGGTTATAACGTAATTGGAGCCTGGGAAGAACTCAGACACTTAAAAGAAATTGATTTTGCAAAAGCGAGAGATGTATTAATAGACAAAATGGCGGAATACCAGGCATATACTGGATATCGTGTCATTGTCGTATTTGATGCGCACATGATGCCGGGAATAGAAAAAAAGTCAAAAGACTACCGCGTTGAAGTTATTTTTACGAGGGAGAATGAAACGGCGGATGAACGGATTGAAAAATTAACGCTGGAGCTGAAAAATATCAATACCCGGATTTATGTCGCAACCTCAGACTATGCCGAGCAAAGAGCAATCTTTGGAAGCGGAGCCCTCAGAAAGTCGTCACGGGAATTGAAAACGGAAGTAAACCAGGTTGAAAAAAAGATTCAAGTGAAAGTAAAGGACACAAAAAAGAAAAAAAGCCTTGCTTCCATACCGATCCCGGACGAGCTTGTGGAAATATTCGAAAAATGGAGAAGAGGGAAAACATAAGAAATGTTGACGCATTTTTAAAGCTTGCTGTATAATATTACTATATGTGTTGGTTTTCATTAGGTCGGGGGGATTGTCGTGAGCATTAACCTCAAAGAAATGACTGTTCTTAAGTATGAACAACTTGATGATGAGAATTTAGTAGAACACGTCCATGATGGCGACAGTGCCGCGCTTGAATTTTTAATTAATAAATATAAGAATTTCGTGCGTGCCAAAGCAAGATCCTATTTTTTGATTGGTGCTGATCGAGAAGACATCATTCAAGAAGGAATGATTGGCCTATATAAAGCTATTCGCGACTTTAAAGAAGACAAGCTATCTTCTTTTAAAGCATTTGCTGAACTTTGCATAACAAGGCAAATGATTACAGCGATTAAGACAGCAACAAGACAGAAGCATATACCGCTAAACTCTTATGTTTCTTTGGACAAGCCAATTTACGATGAAGAATCTGATCGTACGCTTTTAGATGTCATTTCAGGAACAAAAGTCACAGATCCCGAAGAACTAATTATTAACCAGGAAGAATTTGACGATATTGAAGTCAAAATGGGTGAAATCCTAAGCGACCTTGAACGGAAAGTGTTGATGCTTTATTTGGACGGACGGTCTTATCAGGAGATTTCTGTAGATTTGGATAGGCATGTTAAGTCCATTGACAACGCCCTTCAACGGGTGAAACGGAAATTAGAAAAATATTTAGAGCTGCGTGAAGTAAGCCTATAGAAAGAGCAGGGTAATCCTGCTCTTTTTCACACTCTAGCCTTTATTGACAAGCTATTTGGCCTGTGATAATGTGGTAAAAGTAGCACTATATCGTTAATAAGTGGGTTTTTTAAACACGGAAGGTGTTATACATGCGTAAAAAAGTCATTTTAGCCTGCAGTATTTGTCATGGTCGTAATTATACTACAATGAAAAATCAGACAGCGAATCCCGAACGAATCGAGGTTAAAAAGTTTTGTAAGCTTTGTAATGCACATACTACCCACAAAGAAACGAAGTAACCCTATTAATTCATCGATCGATGCATCGAAAGTTTGTATACATTGACAAAAAGGAATGGGGGTAAAAGAATGGCAGACATTGCTGAAAAAACAAAAAAGTCGCCTGCGAAATTTTTGTCTGATGTGGGTAAAGAAATGAAAAAGGTCTCCTGGCCAACGCGTCATGAACTGTTTCGCTATACGGCTGTTACGATAGGGACAGTATTTTTCATGGCCGTATTTTTTTGGCTGGTTGATCTTGGGATCTCAAAACTCATTGAATTAATCCTGGGATAAATGATGTATAAGATATTAGTTTTCCTGGATAAAATGCTAGAGTATATCCGTTTAGGAGGGAAAGGACGTTCACAAGTCCTAAAGTAACTATGGAAAAGAACTGGTATGTTGTTCATACGTATTCAGGGTATGAAAACAAAGTGAAAACAAACCTGGAAAAACGTGTCGAGTCAATGGGGATGTCGGATAAAATCTTCCGTGTGCTCGTTCCTGTAGAGGAAGCGACGGAAGAAAAAAACGGCAAAACAAAAACGACAATGAAAAAAGTATTCCCTGGGTATGTGCTAACAGAAATGATTATGACGGACGATTCATGGTATGTGGTGCGCAATACCCCGGGTGTTACAGGATTTGTCGGCTCGGCTGGAGCCGGTTCAAAGCCGACACCGCTCCTGCCTGAAGAAGTGAATCATATTCTAAAAGGTATGGGGATGGAAGAGCCTCGCATCGAGGTTGATTTTGAAATTAAGGAAGCGGTGAAAGTAAAAGAAGGGCCGTTTGCTGATTTCGTTGGAACGATTGAAGAAATTGACCCTACCAAACGCAAGTTGAAAGTCCATGTGAATATGTTTGGTCGTGAAACCCCTGTTGAACTGGATTTCAACCAGGTGGTAAAGATCTAATTGAAAAAGACTTGAAATAGTCTTTGAAAAATGTTAGACTTTATTTTGTTTGGTATTTTTAAAAACAAAGCCTTTCTCTTGTTAAAGAGAATGCATATTTGAGTGGGAGGGTGTAAACCCATATACCACATCACGGACTTAAGGAGGTGTGTCGCGTGGCTAAAAAGGTTATTAAAATGGTAAAATTGCAAATCCCTGCTGGAAAAGCTAACCCGGCTCCACCAGTTGGACCTGCATTAGGGCAAGCTGGTGTTAATATCATGGGATTCTGTAAAGAGTTTAACGCTCGAACTGCTGATCAAGCTGGTTTAATTATTCCGGTTGAAATCACGGTTTTTGAAGACCGTTCATTTACATTTATTACGAAAACTCCTCCAGCTGCTGTTCTTCTTAAGAAAGCTGCGGGAATCGAGTCTGGTTCTGGTGAACCGAACCGTACAAAAGTTGCGACTGTAAAGCGTGATAAAGTTCGCGAAATTGCAGAAACAAAAATGCCTGACCTGAACGCTGCCAGCGTCGAAGCTGCGATGCGCATGGTTGAAGGTACAGCGCGTAGCATGGGTATTGTTATTGAAGACTAATCTCATGGATTCTAAGGGGGTTGCGAGCAAAGGATTACATCCTGCCGATATCGGTTCGCAACCTTTATTGCTGAATAAATGTGCCTCTTTGTGGCCGTTTATTGGTTAGATGGAGAGAAGCAAAAGCCTTTTCTCCATACAAGTGGGAGGAATATCCGCTATACCACATAAGGGAGGAAATTTTAAAATGGCTAAAAAAAGCAAAAAGTACTTGGAGGCGGCAAAATTAGTCGACCGCCAAAAAGCATATGATCCAGCCGAGGCGATTGAGCTTGTTAAGAAAACGGCAACAGCGAAATTTGATGAGTCTGTTGAAGTAGCTGTTCGTCTTGGGGTTGACCCTAAAAAAGCAGATCAACAAGTGCGTGGTGCTGTTGTTCTTCCGCACGGAACTGGTAAAACACAACGCGTGCTAGTATTTGCGAAAGGTGAAAAAGCGAAAGAAGCTGAAGCTGCAGGGGCAGACTTCGTTGGAGATACAGATTACATTAACAAAATCCAACAAGGATGGTTCGACTTTGATGTCATCGTTGCAACGCCTGATATGATGGCTGAAGTTGGTAAGCTTGGCCGTGTTTTAGGACCAAAAGGCTTAATGCCAAACCCTAAAACAGGCACTGTAACGTTCGAAGTTGAAAAAGCAGTTAAAGATATTAAAGCAGGTAAAGTAGAATACCGTGTAGACAGAGACAGTAACGTACATGTTCCAATCGGTAAAGTATCTTTCGATAACGAAAAGCTTGCTGAAAACTTAGCGACGATCGTTGAAACATTGCTTAAAGTAAAACCGGCAGCTGCGAAAGGAACGTACATTAAAAACGTTGCGATTTCTTCTACGATGGGACCTGGAATTAAAGTTAACCCTTCTAACTTTGCATTAAAACGATAGTTGACTTCCATCATCAAACCTGTTATAGTAGATGATGTTGTGAATTAAATAGATTCTCATACCGTAGACTCAGGGGCGAAATTCGCTTAATTATCCTGCCGAGGTGTGTAGCACGGAAACGATCATTCTATACTGATCTATGTTCTGAAACTACGCCTTCATGTCTATCATGAAGGCTTTTCTTATAGCTACGGTATGATTTTTCACTAATTTTTACAGGAGGTGTAAGGATGAGCAGCATTCTTGAATCAAAAAAGCAATTGGTGCAGACGATTACTGAGCAAATGCGCGAAAGCCAATCAACGATTCTTGTTGATTACCGCGGATTAAACGTTGCCGAAGTAACAGAACTTCGTAAGCAACTTCGCGAAGCTGGTGTGGAATTCAAAGTTTACAAAAATACGATGACTCGCCGTGCGGCAGATGAGCTTGGTCTATCTGAGCTTAACGAACATCTTGTTGGGCCTACTGCGATTGCATTCAGTAAAGAAGATGTAGTAGCTCCGGCAAAAATCCTTAACGATTTTGCGAAAAAACACGAGGCTTTAGAACTTAAAGCTGGTGTAATTGAAGGCCGTATTGCGACAACTGCAGAAGTGAAAGCTCTTGCTGAACTTCCATCCCGCGAAGGACTTCTTTCTATGGTACTCAGCGTGCTTCAAGCGCCTATCCGCAACTTTGCGTTGGTTACTAAAGCCGTTGCTGAACAAAAAGAAAACACAAGTGCGTAACCTTTTAAGCAACCATTTATTAATTTTTAATTATACTTGAGGAGGAAAACAAAATGTCAAAAGAGCAAATCATTGAAAGCTTAAAAACAATGACAGTTTTAGAATTAAACGATCTTGTAAAAGCAATTGAAGAAGAATTTGGTGTAACTGCTGCTGCTCCTGTAGCTGTAGCTGGTGGTGCTGCTGGTGGAGAAGCTGCTGCAGAAAAAACTGAATTCGATGTAATTCTTGCAAACGGTGGAGCTTCTAAGATCAAAGTTATTAAAGTAGTTCGTGAACTAACTGGTCTAGGACTAAAAGAAGCGAAAGAATTAGTAGACGGTGCTCCTAATCCTGTTAAGGAAGGCGTATCTAAAGAAGAAGCTGAAGAAATCAAAGCGAAACTTGAAGAAGTTGGAGCTTCTGTAGAAGTAAAATAATGCATGCTAATCGAAAAGATTCGCCTATTACGAGGCGAATCTTTTTATTTTGAACAAGGTTCGTCCATACTAGATAATAAGGGGTGAGAAGATGAGTGACCATTATTATACTGAACGGCCTGAGATACCCAGCAAGCCGAAAACGTGGAAATTTCGCCTGAAGGGCCACGAATTCACATTTACTTCAGATGCCGGGGTTTTTTCGAAACATGAAGTTGATTTTGGAAGCCGCTTGTTAATAGAAGCTTTTCAGCCGGTTGATGTAAAAGGAGATTACTGCGATGTGGGCTGTGGTTATGGTCCAATTGGCATGGCGCTTGCCAAAGCAGAACCTGACCGTCATGTGATCATGGTTGACATTAATGAACGTGCGCTTGACCTGGCGAAAAAAAACCTGGACGCAAACGAGATCGCCAATACGTCTGTTAAAAAAAGCAATCTGTTACATGATGTGAATGAAGAAGGATTTGCTGCGATAATAACCAATCCTCCTATTCGTGCAGGTAAAAAAATAGTCCACCAAATTTTTGAACAAGCTGAAGAAAAATTAGCGGATGGTGGAGAACTGTGGGTTGTTATTCAAAAAAAGCAAGGAGCTCCTTCCGCGACGGAGAAGCTAAAAGAGCTTTTTCGGCAAGTAGACGTTGTAGAAAAGAAAAAAGGATATTATATTATTCGCGCAAAAAAAATTGACGTAGTATAGGGTATATGATAATATTATAAAATGCCAATGAATTCATACTCCCATAACTGTGCTTTAAAGTCATGTGGATGTTGATAATATACCTGAACAATACCCATTTCAAAACGTTTTGTTTTGAGAAAGTTGATGAGGCTAACTTATTGTATAGCCATTTTATACATATCAACTTCTGCTCAAGGTATATCAGATGAAAGAGTTGGGAAAAATAATATAATCGGTTGCTCCAATGAAAAATGTGGTTTTTAAACTAAAAAAACCCTTTTTCTTTTTTGTCTTTCTGACATTCATAAGGGAAAGTTCAAAAAGTCCGGGAAACAGATGGTCTCGCCTATTGAACGTCCATACTAGAATGTTAGAGTATACAAGTAACACGAAAAAAACGCTGGATTTGAGGGGTGAATCAGTTGACAGGTCAACTAGTTCAGTTTGGACGCCACCGCCAACGAAGAAGTTACGCAAGGATTAGTGAAGTACTTGAATTGCCAAATTTAATTGAAATTCAAACGGCTTCCTATCAATGGTTTCTTGATGAGGGACTAAGAGAAATGTTCCAAGACATTTCCCCGATCGAAGATTTTACAGGAAACCTTGTTTTAGAGTTTATCGACTACAGTCTCGGTGAACCTAAATATCCTGTAGAAGAGTCGAAAGAGCGTGATGTCACATATGCTGCGCCGCTTCGCGTCAAGGTGCGTCTCATTAATAAAGAGACAGGCGAAGTAAAAGAGCAGGAAGTATTTATGGGAGATTTCCCGTTAATGACAGATACAGGCACATTCGTGATCAACGGTGCGGAACGTGTTATCGTATCCCAGCTTGTTCGTTCGCCGAGTGTCTATTACAGTGAAAAAATGGATAAAAACGGTAAAAAAGGATTCACTGCAACTGTTATTCCAAACCGCGGCGCCTGGCTTGAGTTTGAAACCGATGCAAAGGATATCGTCTACGTTCGTATAGACCGTACGCGAAAAATTCCGATAACCGTATTGCTGCGCGCATTAGGGTTTGGATCTGATCAAGAAATCATCGATCTGTTAGGAGAAGATGAGTATTTACGTAACACGCTTGAAAAGGATAATACAGAAGGAACGGAAAAGGCACTTCTAGAAATCTATGAGCGTCTTCGTCCTGGTGAACCGCCGACGGTAGACAACGCCAAGAGTTTATTAGAGTCTCGTTTCTTTGATCCGAAGCGTTATGACCTCGCCAGTGTTGGCCGATATAAAATTAATAAAAAACTTCATATTAAGAACCGGCTGTTCAATCAGAAACTAGCGGAAACGTTAGTGGACCCGGAAACAGGTGAAATCATTGCTGAAGCCGGGACATTGCTTGACCGCCGCACATTGGATAAAATCCTCCCGTACTTAGAAAACGGCGTTGGATTCCGTAAAGTAACACCAATTGGCGGTGTGACAGAGGATGAAGAAATTACTCTGCAATCGATTAATATCTATTCTCCGGATGATATTGAAGGCGAGAGAATTATTAAAGTCATCGGAAACGGCAATGTTGACAAAACGGTTAAAAATATAACGATTTCAGACATTATTGCATCCATTAACTATTTCTTCAACCTTCTTCATAATGTCGGAAACACGGATGATATTGACCACCTTGGAAACCGCCGCCTGCGTTCTGTTGGAGAACTTCTCCAAAACCAATTTAGAATCGGTTTATCACGGATGGAACGTGTCGTTCGGGAGAGAATGTCTATCCAGGATACAAACAATATTACTCCGCAAGCCTTAATTAACATCCGTCCGGTGATTGCGGCGATTAAAGAGTTCTTCGGAAGCTCTCAGCTTTCTCAGTTCATGGATCAAACGAACCCGCTGGCGGAATTGACCCATAAACGGCGTCTTTCGGCACTCGGGCCAGGTGGTTTGACCCGTGAACGTGCGGGAATGGAAGTTCGTGACGTTCACTATTCCCATTACGGGCGCATGTGTCCGATTGAAACGCCTGAAGGTCCGAACATTGGTTTGATTAACTCGCTATCCAGCTATGCTAAAGTCAATGAGTATGGCTTTATTGAAACGCCATACCGTTATGTTGATCCAGAAACTGGCCGTGTAACCGGTCGGATCGATTACTTAACGGCTGACGAAGAGGACAATTATGTCGTTGCACAGGCTAACTCTGCCCTCGGTGAAAACGGGGAATTCCTGGAAGAGAACGTTATTGCGCGTTTCCGTGGAGATAATACCGTTTTCAAACGAGATCGAATCGATTATATGGACGTATCTCCAAAACAAGTAGTGTCCGCCGCGACTGCGTGTATCCCGTTTTTGGAAAATGACGATTCCAACAGGGCGCTAATGGGCGCAAACATGCAACGTCAAGCGGTTCCACTCATGGTTCCGGAAGCGCCGATTGTCGGTACGGGTATGGAACACGTATCCGCTAAAGACTCGGGAGCAGCAGTTATTTGTAAACATGATGGAATTGTTGAGCGGGTAACAGCGAAACAAATTCAAGTTCGACGTATTGAAGTAATTGATGGTAAAGAAGTTCATGGCGAACTAGATAAATATAACTGTTTGAAATTTATTCGTTCCAACCAGGGAACATGCTACAACCAACGTCCAATTGTTAAGAAAGGCGACCGTGTAGTAAAAGGAGAAATCCTTGCTGATGGCCCTTCAATGGAAAAAGGTGAGTTAGCACTGGGACGTAACGTTCTTGTAGGTTTCATGACATGGGAAGGTTACAACTATGAGGACGCCGTTATTATGAGCGAGCGTCTCGTGAAAGACGATGTATATACTTCAATTCATATCGAAGAATATGAATCCGAAGCACGCGATACAAAGCTTGGACCAGAGGAAATTACGCGCGATATTCCGAATGTCGGCGAAGACGCCCTTCGTAATTTAGATGACAGAGGAATCATCCGTATTGGTGCGGAAGTGAAAGATGGAGATATCCTTGTTGGTAAGGTTACGCCAAAAGGGGTAACGGAACTGACGGCTGAAGAACGATTGTTACATGCGATCTTTGGTGAAAAAGCACGTGAAGTTCGTGATACTTCTCTTAGAGTACCGCATGGCGGGGATGGAATTATCCTTGATGTGAAAGTGTTCAATCGGGAAGATGGAGATGAACTTCCTCCTGGCGTGAACCAGCTTGTACGGGTTTATATTGTACAGAAGCGTAAAATCCACGAAGGGGATAAAATGGCAGGACGCCATGGAAACAAAGGGGTTATCTCCCGCATTATGCCGGAAGAGGATATGCCGTTCTTGCCAGACGGTACGCCAATCGACATCATGTTAAACCCGCTCGGGGTACCTTCACGTATGAATATCGGTCAAGTGCTTGAACTCCACCTTGGAATGGCAGCAAGGCAACTTGGCATTCATGTAGCAACGCCGGTATTTGACGGTGCGCGTGAAGAAGATGTGTGGTCGACCCTCGAAGAAGCGGGAATGGCCCGTGACGGAAAAACGGTGCTTTACGATGGAAGGACGGGTGTCCCATTTGATAACCGTGTATCGGTTGGGATTATGTACATGATCAAACTGGCGCACATGGTTGACGACAAACTGCATGCGCGTTCAACAGGTCCGTACTCGCTCGTTACCCAGCAACCGCTTGGAGGTAAGGCTCAATTTGGCGGACAACGCTTCGGTGAGATGGAAGTATGGGCGCTGGAAGCATATGGTGCCGCTTATACGCTACAAGAAATTTTAACGGTTAAATCAGATGACGTGGTTGGCCGTGTAAAAACATACGAAGCTATTGTCAAAGGCGAAAACGTTCCTGAACCGGGCGTTCCTGAGTCGTTTAAAGTATTAATTAAGGAACTTCAATCACTTGGCATGGATGTAAAAATTTTATCAAGTGACGATGAAGAAATTGAAATGCGCGAGCTTGATGATGAAGATGATCAAGCCAACGAAAAGTTAAATTTAAACCTTGAGTCTTACACTGTGAGTGAATAAATCAGGATATCAAAAGGGAGGTACGCTCCTTGATAGACGTAAACAATTTTGAGTATATGAAAATTGGGTTAGCTTCACCGATAAAAATCCGCTCGTGGTCAAGAGGTGAAGTAAAAAAGCCGGAGACGATCAACTATCGTACATTAAAGCCTGAAAAGGATGGCTTATTCTGTGAACGCATTTTTGGACCGACGAAGGACTGGGAATGTCACTGTGGAAAGTATAAGCGGGTTCGTTATAAAGGCGTTGTTTGTGATCGTTGTGGTGTTGAAGTAACGCGTGCTAAAGTTCGACGTGACCGGATGGGTCACATCGAACTTGCAGCACCAGTATCCCATATTTGGTACTTTAAAGGCATTCCGAGCCGGATGGGGCTTGTGCTTGATATGTCTCCGCGGGCGCTTGAAGAAGTCATTTATTTCGCTTCTTATGTTGTTACTGAGCCGGGAGAAACTCCGCTTGAGAAGAAGCAGTTGCTTTCTGAAAAAGAGTACCGTTCTTACCGTGAAAAATACGGTCAGGGCTTTACAGCTCAAATGGGTGCTGAAGCGATCAAGCGATTGCTTGAAGACATCGATCTTGAAAAAGAGGTCGGTCAGTTAAAAGAAGAATTAAAAACAGCACAAGGGCAACGCCGCACACGTGCAATTAAGCGATTGGAAGTATTGGAAGCATTCCGGCATTCCGGAAATGAACCTTCCTGGATGATTTTGGATGTTCTTCCGGTTATTCCGCCAGAACTCAGGCCAATGGTTCAGTTGGACGGCGGCCGTTTTGCAACATCTGACCTTAACGATTTATACCGACGTGTTATCAATCGTAACAATCGCTTAAAACGTTTGTTGGATCTTGGGGCACCGAACATTATCGTACAAAACGAAAAACGGATGCTGCAAGAAGCGGTCGATGCGTTAATTGATAACGGTAGACGTGGTCGTCCGGTAACTGGCCCAGGAAACCGTCCGCTCAAATCCCTTTCCCATATGTTGAAAGGGAAACAAGGCCGTTTCCGTCAAAACCTTCTCGGTAAACGTGTTGACTACTCTGGCCGTTCAGTAATCGTTGTCGGTCCGCACTTGCAAATGTATCAATGCGGCCTACCGAAAGAAATGGCGCTTGAGCTTTTTAAGCCGTTTGTTATGAAAGAACTTGTCGCCAAAGGCCTTGCGCATAATATAAAAAGCGCAAAACGGAAAGTTGAACGCGTTCAACCTGAAGTCTGGGATGTTTTAGAAGATGTGATTAAAGAACACCCGGTGTTGCTAAACCGGGCGCCAACTCTTCACCGTCTAGGTATTCAAGCATTCGAGCCAACGCTTGTGGAAGGGCGTGCAATCCGCCTTCACCCACTCGTATGTACAGCTTATAACGCGGACTTTGATGGTGACCAAATGGCGGTTCACGTCCCGCTATCCGCTGAAGCGCAGGCTGAAGCACGTCTCTTAATGTTAGCGGCGCAAAACATCCTGAACCCGAAAGATGGAAAACCAGTTGTTACACCATCGCAGGATATGGTACTCGGAAATTACTACTTAACGATGGAACGAAAGGGCGCGATCGGTGAGGGATCAGTCTTTAAAGATGCCAATGAAGCGATTATTGCTTATGAAAACGGTTATGTGCATTTGCACACTCGTGTAGCTGTTCCAGTAGCAAGCTTGAATAAGCCATCGTTTAAAGAAGATCAGCTTGATAAACTGTTAATTACAACAGTCGGTAAGTTGCTATTTAATGAAATTTTGCCAAACTCGTTCCCGTATATTAACGAATCAACTACAGAAAACTTACAGGTTGAAACACCAGAAAAATACTTTATTCCTAAAGGAGTAAATGTTAAAGAAGAAATTGAGAAGCGGGAAGAAGTCGCTCCATTTACGAAAAAATTCTTAGGGAAAATCATCGCGGAAATCTTTAAACGTTTCAAAATTACGGAAACGTCAAAAATGCTTGACCGCATGAAAAACCTTGGATTTAAGTACTCAACGAGAGCGGGTATTACGATCGGTGTATCTGACATCGTCGTCCTGCCGGAAAAACAAGAAATATTAGAAAAAGCCGAGCAAAAAGTTGCAACAGTAACGAAACAATTCCGTCGCGGTCTTATTACGGAAGATGAGCGATATGAACGTGTCATTAACATTTGGAGTTCGGCAAAGGATGAAATTCAGAAGAAGTTGATGCTTACATTAGATAAGCGTAACCCGATTTTCATGATGAGTGACTCCGGTGCCCGTGGTAACGCCTCAAACTTTACGCAGCTTGCAGGTATGCGCGGATTGATGGCCAACCCGGCAGGTAAAATTATCGAGTTGCCGATTAAATCGAGCTTCCGTGAAGGTCTCACCGTACTCGAATACTTTATCTCAACCCACGGAGCACGGAAAGGTCTTGCTGATACAGCTCTAAAAACAGCAGACTCAGGTTATCTCACTCGACGTCTTGTTGACGTTGCTCAAGATGTTATCGTACGTGAAAATGACTGCGGAACAGATCGCGGCCTTCTTGTCAGTGCCATTAAAGAAGGCAATGAAGTGATTGAAACGCTGCATGAGCGCCTTGTTGGGCGAACGGCGTTTAAAACCGTTTACCATCCGGAAACGAAAGAAGTCATCGTTGCGAAAAACGAGCTAATTACGGAAGATACGGCTACCCGTATTGATGAAGCCGGAATCGAAGCAGTTACGATTCGTTCGGTATTCACATGTGATACCCGTCATGGCGTTTGTAAAAAATGTTATGGCCGCAACCTTGCAACCGGAACAGATGTTGAGGTTGGGGAAGCTGTTGGGATTATCGCTGCACAATCAATCGGTGAGCCAGGTACACAGCTTACGATGCGTACCTTCCATACAGGCGGTGTAGCAGGGGACGATATCACTCAAGGTTTGCCGCGTATTCAAGAGTTGTTCGAAGCGCGTAACCCGAAAGGTCAAGCGGTTATTTCCGAGCTTGACGGCAAAGTCATTAACGTTAATGAAGCAAAAGACAAACGGGAAATTCTTGTTCAGGGTGAAATTGAAACAAGAACGTATACCGTACCGTATGGCGCTCGAATTAAAGTGGCTGTCGGAGATAATGTAGAAGCCGGCCAGGTGTTGACGGAAGGTTCTATCGATCCAAAAGAGCTAATTAAAGTAAAAGGTGCAGAAGGCGTTCAAGAGTATCTCTTGCGTGAAGTTCAAAAAGTATACCGTATGCAAGGGGTAGAAATTGGCGACAAACACGTTGAAGTTATGGTTCGCCAAATGCTTCGAAAAGTTCGTATTATTGATGCCGGTGATACTAACGTACTACCTGGTGCGCTAATGGATGTCCATTCCTTCACTGATGTCAACAGAAAAGTATTGCTAGAAGGCGGCATCCCGGCAACAGGAAGACCGGTATTGCTTGGTATTACAAAAGCATCCCTTGAAACGGAATCCTTCTTGTCCGCAGCTTCTTTCCAAGAAACAACAAGAGTTCTTACAGATGCTGCAATTAAAGGAAAACGTGACGAACTTCTCGGTCTTAAAGAGAACGTTATTATCGGTAAATTGATTCCTGCGGGTACAGGTATGGCCCGTTACCGAAACATTGCCGTTGATTCTCCACTTTCTTCAGAAGAGACTGAGAAAGAACAAGAAGAATCAACGGAGTTAGTATCTCAAGAATAAAAATGAGATCTGCTTAATTTTTAAATGTTCTTGTATTGACAATAGGAGCACTGAAGTGATATTATATCCTAGTGCTCCTAAAGAAATGTTGCTTTGGAGGATATAAACGGATGTCTTATGAAAAAGTAACACAAGCTCAAGAAATAATCGTAGGTACAAAACAAACGATTAAAGCTTTGCAAAATGGGGAAGTTAAAGCGCTTGTCGTAGCTGAAGATGCTGACTCCCGAGTAACGGGAAAAGTGTTAACAGTCGCAAGAGAAATGAACGTCCCTGTTACGATGGTTGATTCGATGAAAAAGCTTGGTAAAGCTTGTGGAATCGACGTTGGAGCTGCAACTGTTGCTATAAAAGGATAAAAAACTTGTTTTTGCGCATCACGCGCAAAAACTTTCTTTTGTCCAATGATGAACCACCTGGATCGGTGGTCTTGAAATCCGATGAAGGAAAGGAGGAAAAACAAAATGCCTACAATTAACCAATTAGTAAGAAAAGGACGTCAGTCTAAAGTTAAAAAATCTGACTCTCCAGCACTAAACAAAGGTTACAACAGCTTTAAAAAAGCGCAAACGAACGTTTCTTCACCTCAAAAACGTGGAGTATGTACTCGTGTAGGTACATTGACGCCGAAGAAACCGAACTCTGCACTTCGTAAATATGCGCGTGTTCGTTTAACAAACGGCATTGAGGTAACTGCATACATCCCGGGTATCGGACACAACCTTCAAGAACACAGCGTTGTGCTTATCCGTGGAGGTCGTGTAAAAGACTTACCAGGGGTTCGTTACCATATCGTTCGTGGCGCTCTTGATACGGCAGGAGTAAACAACCGTATGCAAGGTCGTTCCAAATACGGAACAAAACGCCCAAAAGCCGCTAAAAAATAAACACAATTAAAATAGAAATGGTTATTAGAAAAGGAGAAAGGAGGGAACACCATGCCACGTAAAGGACCTGTACCTCGTCGCGATGTGTTACCTGATCCAATTTACAAGTCTAAACTTGTTACTCGTTTAATCAACAAAATTATGATTGACGGGAAAAGAGGGGTAGCACAATCTATTCTTTACAATGCATTTGATATTGTAAAAGAGCGCACAAACCAAGATCCGATGGAAGTTTTCGAACAAGCGTTGAAAAACATCATGCCTGTACTTGAAGTACGAGCACGCCGTGTCGGTGGTGCTAACTACCAGGTTCCTGTTGAAGTTCGTCCGGAGCGTCGTACGACTTTAGGACTTCGTTGGTTAGTAAACTACGCAAGACTTCGCGGGGAAAAAACGATGGAAGAGCGTTTAGCGAATGAAATCATGGATGCTGCTAACAATACTGGAGCATCTGTGAAAAAACGCGAAGATATGCACAAAATGGCAGAAGCAAACAAAGCGTTTGCTCACTACCGCTGGTAAGTTCATATTAGAGACAGCTTTCTGGCTGTCTCGCCCTATACTATATAATTCCTATTCATAGGAAGGAGAGAAATTCATGGCAAGAGAATTCTCCTTAAAAAATACACGTAATATCGGGATCATGGCTCATATTGATGCTGGTAAAACGACAACAACAGAACGTGTACTTTACTATACTGGACGCATCCATAAAATTGGTGAAACTCACGAAGGAGCTTCCCAAATGGACTGGATGGAGCAGGAACAAGAGCGCGGAATCACAATTACTTCCGCAGCGACTACTGCTCAATGGAAAGGTCACCGTATCAACATTATTGATACACCAGGACACGTAGACTTTACAGTAGAAGTAGAACGTTCATTGCGTGTATTAGATGGAGCCGTTGCAGTACTTGATGCTCAATCAGGTGTAGAACCGCAAACTGAAACCGTATGGCGTCAAGCAACAACATATGGGGTACCACGTGTTGTTTTCGTTAACAAAATGGATAAAATCGGCGCTGACTTCTTATATTCAGTTAGCACACTACATGACCGTTTAGGAGCGAACGCTCATGCGATTCAATTGCCTATCGGTGCTGAGGATCAATTCGAAGGCATTATTGATCTTGTTGAGCAAAAAGCATACTTCTATACAAATGATCTTGGTACAGATATTCAAGAACGCGAGATTCCTGAAGAATATAAGGATCAAGCTGAAGAATACCGTAACAAGTTAATTGAAGCAGTTGCTGAGCTTGACGAAGAATTAATGGAAAAATACTTAGAAGGCGAAGAGCTTACAGTTGAAGAGCTGAAAGCGGCCATCCGTAAGGGTACTGTTAATGTTGAGTTTTATCCTGTAATTTGTGGATCTGCATTCAAAAACAAAGGCGTTCAACTTATGTTAGATGCAGTTCTTGACTACTTGCCTTCACCGGTTGATGTACCGGCAATTAAAGGTACTCTCCCTGATTCAGGAGAAGAAGTAACGCGCGAATCAGCAGATGAAGGTCCGTTCGCTGCCCTTGCGTTTAAAGTAATGACTGACCCATATGTCGGTAAGTTAACGTTCTTCCGTGTATATTCCGGAACAGTTAATGCAGGCTCCTACGTATTAAACTCAACGAAAGGTAAGCGTGAACGTTTAGGACGTATCCTGCAAATGCACGCTAACCACCGTGAAGAAATCTCAGTTGTATACGCTGGAGACATTGCCGCGGCTGTTGGTCTTAAAGATACAACAACTGGTGACACACTTTGTGATGAAAAAGCGCCGGTTATTTTGGAATCAATGGAATTCCCAGAGCCTGTTATCCACTTATCCATCGAGCCTAAATCAAAAGCTGACCAGGATAAAATGGGTATGGCTTTAGCGAAACTTGCAGAAGAAGATCCAACGTTCCGTACAAAAACTGACGAAGAAACTGGACAAACGATCATCTCTGGTATGGGTGAGCTTCACCTCGATATCATCGTTGACCGTATGCGCCGTGAATTCAAAGTTGAAGCAAACGTTGGTGCTCCTCAAGTTGCGTATCGTGAAACGATCCGTAAAGCGGCTAAAGTTGAAGGTAAGTTCGTTCGTCAATCCGGTGGACGTGGTCAATACGGACACGTATGGATCGAGTTCGAACCAGCTGAAGAGGGAAGCGGCTTTACATTTGAAAACAAAATTGTTGGTGGGGTAGTACCTCGCGAATACATTCCAGCTGTACAAGCCGGTATTGAAGAAGCAATGAAAAACGGTATGTTAGCCGGATTCCCGCTTTTAGATATGAAGGCTACAATCGTTGACGGGTCTTACCATGATGTTGACTCGAACGAAATGGCGTTCAAAATTGCCGGATCGATGGCGTTGAAAAATGCGAAAGCATACTGCGACCCTGCAATTTTAGAGCCGATCATGAAAGTCGAAGTCGTTGTTCCTGAAGAATACATGGGTGATATTATGGGTGACGTAACTTCCCGTCGTGGACGCGTTGAAGGTATGGAAGCTCGTGGTAACTCTCAAGTTGTTCGTGCAATGGTTCCGCTTGCTGAAATGTTTGGTTATGCGACATCTTTACGTTCTCGTACACAAGGTCGCGGAACATATTCAATGCATTTCGATCATTATGAAGAAGTACCTAAGTCAATTGCTGAAGAAATTATTAAAAAAGCGACAGGACAATAATCTCTGTTGTCAGAAAAGTGCTTTTCATGTAATCTAAAATAGGTGGGATGAAGAGTTTCGCCTATTTTATATAAAAAATAATTATTTTCCACATATTAAGGAGGAATCTTTCTCATGGCTAAAGAGAAATTTGATCGTTCCAAAACACACTGTAACGTTGGTACAATCGGTCACGTTGACCACGGAAAAACAACTCTTACAGCTGCTATTACAACTGTATTAGCGAAACAAGGTAAAGCACAAGCTCGTGCTTACGACCAAATCGACGGTGCTCCAGAAGAGCGCGAACGTGGGATCACAATCTCAACTGCACACGTTGAGTATGAAACTGACACTCGTCACTATGCTCACGTTGACTGCCCAGGACACGCTGACTATGTAAAGAACATGATCACTGGTGCTGCACAAATGGACGGAGCTATCCTAGTAGTATCTGCTGCTGACGGCCCAATGCCACAAACTCGTGAGCACATCCTACTTTCCCGTAACGTAGGTGTTCCTTACATCGTTGTATTCTTAAACAAATGTGACATGGTTGACGATGAAGAGCTTCTTGAGCTTGTAGAAATGGAAGTACGTGACCTTCTTTCTGAATATGACTTCCCAGGAGATGACATTCCTGTAATTAAAGGTTCTGCTCTTAAAGCTCTTGAAGGAGAAGCAGAGTGGGAAGAAAAAATCATCGAGCTTATGAACGCTGTTGACGAGTACATCCCAACACCTCCACGTGACACTGACAAACCATTCATGATGCCAGTTGAGGACGTATTCTCAATCACTGGTCGTGGTACAGTTGCTACAGGACGTGTTGAGCGTGGACAAGTTAAAGTTGGGGATGAAGTAGAAATCCTTGGTTTAACTGAAGAGCCTAAGAAAACAACTGTAACAGGTGTTGAAATGTTCCGTAAGCTTCTTGACTATGCTGAAGCTGGTGACAACATCGGTGCACTTCTTCGTGGT
Source organism: Fictibacillus gelatini DSM 15865 (assembly GCF_000430745.1). GTDB lineage: Bacteria > Bacillota > Bacilli > Bacillales > Fictibacillaceae > Fictibacillus_A > Fictibacillus_A gelatini. Next base: position 32,956 of record NZ_AUMP01000029.1, read on the forward strand.
ATTTCCCGTGATGAAGTTGAGCGTGGACAAGTTTTAATTAAGCCAGGAACTGTAAAAGCTCACACAAAATTCAAAGCTGAAGTTTACGTTCTTTCTAAAGAAGAAGGTGGACGTCACACTCCATTCTTCTCTAACTACCGTCCTCAGTTCTACTTCCGTACAACTGACGTAACAGGTATCATCCAACTTCCAGAAGGAACTGAAATGGTAATGCCTGGTGACAACATCGAAATGTCTGTAGAACTTATTGCGCCAATCGCGATCGAAGAAGGAACTCGTTTCTCTATTCGTGAAGGTGGACGTACTGTAGGTTCTGGTGTTGTTACAGCAATCACTGAATAATCTCAACAAAAAACGAGGCGTGATTTCGCCTCGTTTTTTCTTTTTGCGAAATAAGACTGTGATCCTTGAGCCGTTTGTCGGGAGTAAGCGGGGCGCTTTCGCTTTTTTGCCAAGAAAAAATAGGAAGTTGCTTTTCGCCTTTAAACCTTTTATAATAGAAAAAGTGTTTGACAGACAAAAATAGTGCTAGAAAAGCTTGCACTGAGCGCTCATTTTTACTATAATGAGTAATGTTGGTCATTCAATTGCGATGATCCGGAAGGTTGCTGACACACCCGGCCCCATTGCCATGGCGAGTGCCGTCAGGTAAATTTCCGTGGGAGTAAGTCTATTTTACAAAATGGACGAATAAAGGAGGGAAAATAATGGCAAAGCAAAAGATTCGTATTCGATTAAAAGCATATGATCACAGAATTCTTGATCAATCTGCTGAAAAAATTGTTGAAACGGCAAAACGTTCTGGTGCGAAAGTATCTGGACCAATTCCGCTTCCAACAGAAAAAGCTGTTTACACGATCCTACGTGCGGTGCACAAATATAAGGATTCCCGTGAACAGTTCGAAATGCGTACTCACAAGCGTTTGATTGACATCATCGAACCTACGCCACAAACGGTTGATTCATTAATGCGTTTAGATCTTCCGTCAGGTGTAGACATTGAAATCAAGCTATAATTGTACGATTGAATAGATAAAAACGTTTAAATATGGTTTAAATCTTATTAGGAGGTGTGACAAATGGCCAAAGGAATCTTAGGTAAAAAAATTGGGATGACTCAAGTTTTTGCAGAAAACGGTGATTTAATTCCTGTTACTGTCGTTGAAGTTACTCCAAACGTTGTTCTTCAAAAGAAAACTATTGAAAACGACGGTTATGAAGCGATCCAACTTGGATTTGACGATAAAAAGGAAGTTCGTTCAAACAAACCTGAAAAAGGTCACGCTGCAAAAGCAAATACAAGCCCTAAGCGCTTCGTGAAAGAATTCCGCAATGTATCTGTAGCGGATTATGAAGTTGGTCAGGAAGTCAAAGTTGATATTTTTGCAGAAGGTGACATCATTGATGTAACTGGAACATCAAAAGGGAAAGGATTCCAGGGTGTTATTAAACGCCACGGACAATCCCGCGGGCCAATGAGCCACGGTTCTCGTTACCACCGTCGTCCTGGTTCTATGGGTGCAGTTGACCCTAACCGTGTATTCAAAGGGAAGAAACTTCCTGGACGTACTGGCGGAGATGTTGTTACTGTGCAAAACCTTGAAGTAGTTAAGGTAGATGCAGAACGCAACTTACTATTAATTAAAGGTAACGTGCCTGGTGCGAAAAAGAGCTACGTTACAATTCATACAGCTGTAAAAGCAAAAGAAGCTAAATAAGAAGGGAGGATGCATCGATGCCTAAAGTAGTTCTATACAAACAAGACGGTTCTCAAGCAGGCGATATCGAATTAAACGAATCTGTATTTGGTATTGAACCAAATGAAGCCGTACTATTTGATGCTGTTATTATGCAGCAAGCGTCTCAACGCCAAGGGACACATGACGTAAAAAACCGCTCTGAAGTATCTGGTGGCGGACGTAAGCCATGGAGACAAAAAGGAACAGGACGTGCTCGTCAAGGGTCAATCCGTTCTCCACAATGGGTTGGCGGTGGAACAGTATTTGGTCCTACCCCAAGAAGCTATGCTTACAAATTGCCAAAGAAAGTTCGCCGTTTAGCGATTAAATCTGCTCTTTCTTCTAAGGTAATCGACAATGCATTAGTTGTTTTAGATGCTCTTTCTTTTGACGCTCCGAAAACAAAAGAAATGAAGCAAGTGTTAACAAATCTATCCGCAGACAGAAAAGCACTAATTGTAACAGGTGACTTCAATGAGTATGTAGCATTATCTGCTCGCAACATTCCAGGAGTAAAAGTTGTTACAGCAAGTGGTGTAAATGTGCTTGATGTGTTAAACCACGACAAACTGGTTATGACGAAAGATGCTGTGGAAAAAGTAGAGGAGGTGCTTGCATAATGGACGCAAGAGACGTTATTAAGCGCCCTGTAATCACCGAGCGTTCTACTGAAATCATGGGTGAGAAAAAATACACTTTTGAAGTAGATACGCGTGCAAACAAAACACAAATCAAAAACGCACTCGAAGAAATCTTTGGTGTGAAAGTTGCATCCGTCAACACGCAAAACCGCAAAGGGAAATTTAAGCGTGTAGGTCGTCATGCTGGATATACTTCAAAACGTAAAAGAGCAATTGTAACTTTAACTCCGGAAAGCAAAGAATTGGACTTCTTTGAAGGAGTTTAAAAGCCAAAGGTAAAGGAGGGAAATCAAGATGGCTATTAAAAAGTTTAAACCGATTACTAACGGTCGTCGTGGAATGTCACAATTAGACTTTGCTGAAATCACGACAGACAAACCGGAAAAATCATTGCTTGCTCCGCTTAGTAAAAAAGCAGGACGCAACAACCAGGGTAAACTAACTGTTCGTCACCAGGGTGGTGGACATAAACGCAAATACCGTATCATCGATTTTAAACGCAACAAAGATGGAATACCAGGCCGCGTTGCTACAATCGAATACGATCCAAACCGTACGGCTAATATCGCTTTAATTCACTATGCTGACGGGGAAAAACGTTACATTCTTGCTCCGAAAGGGATTAAAGTCGGTCAAGAAATCATGTCTGGCCCAGAAGCAGACATTAAAGTAGGGAACGCTCTTCCGTTAGCTAATATTCCTGTAGGTTCTACCATTCACAACATCGAACTTAAACCAGGAAAAGGCGGACAACTCGCTCGTTCAGCAGGTGCAGAAGCTCAACTTCTAGGTAAAGAAGACAAGTATGCTCTTGTTCGTCTTGGATCAGGTGAGGTTCGCATGATTCTTTTGACTTGTCGTGCAACGATCGGTCAAGTAGGTAACCTTGAACATGAACTAGTGAACATTGGTAAAGCAGGTCGTTCTCGTTGGTTAGGCATTCGCCCAACTGTTCGTGGATCTGTAATGAACCCTAACGATCACCCACACGGTGGTGGTGAAGGACGCGCGCCAATCGGTCGTAAATCACCAATGTCTCCATGGGGCAAACCTACACTTGGATACAAAACGCGTAAGAAAAATAATCCATCTGACAAGTACATCGTACGTCGTCGTAAAAAATAACGTGTTTGTTCTACGGTTCGGGTAGAACCGTAGTACATACGCGAAGGGAGGTTCACGTATGGGTCGTAGTTTGAAAAAAGGACCTTTTGTAGATGACCACTTAATGAAGAAGATTGTTGCGCTTAACGAAGCAAACGACAAAAAAGTTATCAAAACTTGGTCTCGTCGTTCAACAATTTTCCCTGAATTCATCGGACACACTTTAGCTGTCTATGATGGCCGTAAGCACGTACCGGTTTATGTAACTGAAGACATGGTCGGACATAAGTTGGGTGAGTTCGCGCCAACTCGTACTTACAAAGGTCATGCTGCCGATGATAAGAAAACAAGACGCTAATTTGAGGGGAGGTATACAAAATGCAAGCTAAAGCTGTAGCTAAACAAGTGCGCATTGCTCCTCGTAAAGCAAGAATCGTGATCGATCTCATTCGAGGCAAGCAAGTAGGCGAAGCACTTGCGATTTTACGTCTAACACCAAAAGCAGCTTCTCCTATTATTGAAAAGGTGCTTAAGTCTGCTATTGCAAATGCGGAACACAACTATGAAATGGAACCAAACAACCTTGTGATTTCATCAGCTTTTGTTGATGAAGGTATTACGTTAAAACGATTCCGTCCACGCGCTATGGGACGTGCAAGCCGTATTAACAAGCGTACCAGCCACATCACTATCGTTGTTTCTGAAAAGAAGGAGGGATAAATCGTGGGTCAAAAAGTTAATCCGGTAGGACTACGTATTGGCGTTATCCGTGACTGGGAGTCAAAGTGGTACGCTGATAAAGACTATGCTGATCTATTACACGAAGACTTAAAAATTCGTGCGTATATTGAAAAACGTTTAAAAGACGCGGCGATCTCCGGTGTGGAAATCGAACGTGCGGCAAACCGCGTGAACATTACAATTAAAACAGCGAAACCTGGTATGGTAATCGGTAAGGGTGGTACTGAAGTTGAAGCGCTTCGTAAAGCACTTAACGACCTTACAGGCAAACGCGTTCACGTTAATATTTTTGAAATTAAGCAAGCAGACGTTGATGCGAAATTAGTTGCTGAAAATATTGCTCGCCAATTGGAAAACCGCGTATCATTCCGTCGGGCAATGAAACAAGCGATCCAACGTTCAATGCGTGCTGGTGCAAAAGGAATTAAAACAGAAGTATCTGGTCGTCTAGGCGGCGCTGATATTGCTCGTTCTGAATCTTATAGTGAAGGAACTGTTCCTCTTCACACTCTTCGTGCAGACATCGATTATGGAACTGCAGAAGCAGATACCACGTACGGAAAACTTGGTGTAAAAATCTGGATCTATCGTGGAGAAGTCCTTCCAACAAAAGGAACGAAAAAAGAGGAAGGAGGCAAATAATTATGTTAATGCCAAAACGTGTGAAATACCGTCGTGAACACCGCGGAAAAATGCGTGGACGTGCAAAAGGCGGTACAGAAGTAGCATTTGGAGAATACGGCTTGCAAGCACTTGAAGCTTCATGGATCACAAACCGCCAAATCGAAGCTGCTCGTATTGCGATGACTCGTTACATGAAACGTGGCGGTAAAGTATGGATTAAAATCTTCCCATCCAAGCCTTATACAGCTAAGCCTCTTGAAGTTCGAATGGGTTCCGGTAAAGGTGCTCCTGAAGGATGGGTAGCAGTTGTTAAACCAGGAAAAGTAATGTTCGAAGTTGCGGGAGTTTCTGAAGAAATCGCTCGCGAAGCATTACGTCTGGCATCACACAAGCTTCCAGTAAAATGTAAGTTTGTAAAACGCGAAGAAGTGGGTGGTGACACAAATGAAGGCTAATGAAATTCGTAACATGACCACTGCTGAAATCGAACAAAAAGCAAAATCCTTAAAAGAAGAGCTTTTCAACCTTCGTTTTCAACTAGCTACAGGTCAATTGGAAAACCCGGCCCGCATTCGTGAAGTTCGTAAAGCAATTGCCCGTGCAAAAACGGTTTTACGTGAAAGAGAGCTAGGGATTACTAACGGTTAATTCTGGATAAGGAGGTTCGCTAAAATGAGTGAACGCAACCAACGCAAGGTCTACGTTGGCCGTGTTGTTTCTGACAAGATGGATAAAACGATCACAGTGCTTGTAGAAACTTACAAAGAACACCCGCTTTACAATAAGCGCGTTAAGTATTCAAAAAAGTTCAAAGCACATGATGAAAACAACACAGCAAAAATCGGCGACATCGTTAAAATTATGGAAACTCGTCCGTTATCAAAAGATAAACGTTTCCGTCTAGTTGAAGTCGTTGAAGAAGCAGTTATTATCTAACAAATGTTCGGATCATACCCATATCCGAAAGGAGGTCAATTTGCATGATTCAACAAGAAACTCGTTTGAAAGTAGCAGACAACTCCGGTGCGAGAGAGTTACTTTGCATTAAAGTTCTTGGGGGTTCTGGCCGCAAGTACGCAAATATCGGTGACGTTATCGTATGTTCTGTCAAATCCGCTACACCAGGCGGCGTTGTTAAGAAAGGTGACGTTGTTAAGGCAGTAGTTGTTCGTTCTAAACGCGGTGTTCGCCGTAACGATGGATCTTACATTCGTTTCGACGAAAATGCTGCAGTCATCGTAAGAGATGATAAGAGTCCTCGTGGAACTCGTATCTTCGGGCCTGTAGCACGTGAGCTTCGTGAAAAACAATTTATGAAAATTGTTTCCCTTGCTCCAGAAGTACTTTAATTTTTAAAAGAACGCAAGACTAATTGATTGTCTTGTAAGGAGGTGCAATACATGGCAATGCATGTCAAAAAAGGCGATAAAGTACAAGTGATTTCCGGTAAGGATAAAGGCAAACAAGGCGTTATCCTTGAAAGCTTTCCGAAACAAAACCGTGTCCTTGTCGAAGGTGTAAACATTGTTAAAAAACACGCGAAACCTTCTCAGGCTAATCCACAGGGTGGAATCGTCAGCCAAGAAGCACCGATTCATGTTTCTAACGTAATGCCTCTTGATCCGAAGACTGGTACTCCTACCCGAGTAGGATATAAAGAAGTTGACGGTAAAAAGGTACGTGTTGCGAAAAAATCCGGTGAAGTTTTAGATAAATAATTGGCAAGTAGAAAGGAGGGCATTATAGATGAGCCGTCTTCAAGATCGTTATAAAAATGAGATTGTTCCTTCTCTCGTTGAGAAGTTTAACTATTCTTCTGTAATGGAAGTACCAAAAATCGAAAAAATCGTAGTTAACATGGGTGTTGGTGATGCTGTAAGCAACTCTAAAGTGCTAGATACAGCTGTCGAAGAACTAACGCAAATTGCTGGCCAAAAGCCGGTAATCACTCGCGCAAAAAAATCAATCGCAGGCTTTAAGCTTCGTGAAGGAATGCCGATCGGAACAAAAGTAACCCTTCGTGGTGAACGCATGTATGAGTTCCTTGACAAGCTAATTACTGTCGCGCTTCCACGTGTTCGTGACTTCCGCGGAGTTTCTAAAAAGGCTTTTGATGGTCGCGGCAACTACACGCTTGGTATTAAAGAGCAATTGATTTTCCCAGAGATCGACTATGATAAAGTAAACAAAGTTCGCGGTATGGATATCGTTATTGTTACTACAGCTAAAACTGACGAAGAAGCTCGTGAACTACTAACTCAAGTCGGAATGCCGTTTCAAAAATAAACTTTAAAGCCAAAGGAGGAGAGCTCGTGGCAAAGAAATCAATGATTGCTAAGCAACAACGCAAGCAAAAGTTCAAAGTGCAAGAGTACACTCGCTGCGAACGTTGCGGACGTCCTCATTCAGTTATACGCAAATTCAAATTGTGTCGTATCTGCTTTAGAGAACTTGCTTATAAAGGTCAAATTCCTGGCGTGAAAAAAGCCAGCTGGTAAAACCCTGAAACAATGGGAAGGAGGTAAATCATAATGGTCATGACAGATCCAATTGCAGACATGCTTACTCGTATTCGCAACGCGAACACAGTTCGTCACGATAAATTAGAACTACCTGGATCAAAGATTAAAAAAGAGATCGCAGAAATCTTAAAGCGTGAAGGCTTTGTACGCGATGTAGAATACATTGAGGATAACAAACAAGGAATGATTCGCATCTTCCTTAAGTACGGTGCCAACAATGAGCGTGTAATTACTGGTTTAAAACGTATTAGTAAGCCTGGATTACGTGTTTATGCAAAATCAAATGAGCTTCCACGCGTGCTTGGAGGGCTCGGAATCGCAATCGTATCCACATCTAAAGGCATTTTGACGGATAAAGAAGCGCGTCAACAACAAGTGGGCGGCGAAGTTTTAGCATACGTTTGGTAATATCGTTAAGAATGGAGGTGTCAATATGTCTCGTGTAGGTAACAAACCTGTTGAAATCCCAAATGGTGTATCAGTAGACGTGAAAGAAAACAACGTTGTTACTGTAAAAGGACCTAAGGGTGAATTAACTCGTCAATTCCACAACGATATTGTAATCAAAGTGGAAGATAACAACATTCTTGTTGAGCGTCCAAGCGATAACAAGAACCACCGTGCATTACACGGAACAACTCGTAGTGTACTTAACAACATGGTAATCGGTGTAACAAATGGTTATGAAAAAGCGCTAGAATTGATCGGGGTTGGATATCGTGCTTCCAAGTCCGGCAATAAGCTTGTATTGAACGTTGGTTACTCTCACCCGGTTGAAATTGTTCCTGAAAAAGGAATTGAAATCGATGTACCTTCGAACACAAAAATCGTAGTTAAAGGAATCGACAAACAACGTGTTGGTGAAATTGCCGCTAACATCCGTTCAGTTCGTGCTCCTGAGCCATACAAAGGCAAAGGAATTCGCTACGAAGGTGAGTTTGTACGCCGTAAAGAAGGTAAAACTGGTAAATAAGGCCGTAAGCTAGAAAGGAGTGCATAGGATGATCACGAAAGCGGATAAAAATGTCGCTCGTAAGAAAAGACATGCTCGCGTTCGCCGCTCTGTTGTTGGAACAGCTGAGCGCCCTCGTTTAAATGTATTCCGTTCATCAAAGCATATTTATGCGCAAATTATTGATGATCAAAACGGAGTGACAATCGCGTCTGCCTCTACATTAGATAAAACGTTGGATGTTCCAAACGGCGGAAATGTAGAAGCTGCGAAACAAATTGGAGAAGCAATCGCCAAGCGTGCGGCTGAAAAAGGAATTAAAGCTGTAATTTTCGACCGCGGCGGTTATCTATATCATGGACGAGTAAAAGCATTAGCAGATGCAGCTCGCGAAGCTGGATTAGAATTTTAATAGAAGGAGGGAAACTGATGCGTATCGACCCTAATAAACTTGAACTTGAAGAACGTGTCGTAACGGTCAACCGTGTAGCAAAGGTTGTTAAAGGTGGACGTCGTTTCCGCTTTGCTGCAGTAGTTGTCGTTGGTGACAAAAATGGTCATGTTGGCTTCGGAACTGGTAAAGCGCAAGAAGTACCGGATGCGATCCGCAAGGCCATTGAAGATGCTAAGAAAAACTTAATTACAGTACCAATCGTTCGGACAACGATCCCTCACCAAATTACAGGACAATTTGGCGCAGGAAAAGTATTCTTAAAGCCTGCTAGTGAGGGTACTGGAGTTATCGCAGGTGGACCTGTTCGTGCGGTATTAGAGCTTGCAGGAGTAGGTGACATCCTTTCCAAGTCCCTTGGATCAAACAACCCGATCAACATGGTTCGCGCTACTGTTGAAGGTTTAAAGAATCTTAAGCGTGCTGAGGATGTTGCGAAACTTCGCGGCAAATCAGTAGAAGAACTACTAGGTTAAGGAGGGAATCTTAGATGGCTAAGAAATTAGAAATCACCCTCACTCGTAGTGTTATCGGTCGTCCTGAAAAACAACGCGTAACTGTTAAGACGCTTGGTTTACGTAAATTACACCAAACCGTCGTACACGAGGACAATGAGGCGATTCGCGGAATGATTAACAAGGTATCTCACCTTGTTACAGTTAAAGAAATTGAAGCATAAGCTATAGAATTTAAACATGAGGAGGTGCTCAAATGAAACTTCATGAGTTGAAACCAGCAGAAGGTTCCCGTAAAAACCGTAAACGTGTAGGTCGTGGTATCGGTTCTGGAAATGGTAAAACTGCCGGACGTGGGCACAAAGGTCAAAATGCTCGTTCAGGCGGTGGAGTTCGCCCGGGATTTGAAGGTGGACAAAACCCATTAGCACGCCGTCTGCCTAAACGTGGATTTACAAACCCAACTCGCAAAGAGTATGCGATTGTTAATTTAGAGAAGCTTGCTCGTTTCGAAGAAGGAACAGAGGTAACTCCAGAACTTCTAATTGAAACAGGTTTAGTAAGCAAAGAGAAAGACGGAATCAAAATTTTAGGTAATGGCAAGTTAGGAGTTAAGCTGACAGTTAAGGCGCACAAGTTCTCTGCCTCTGCAAAAGATGCAATCATCGCTGCTGGCGGAAAAACTGAGGTGATCTAATGTTCAAGGCAATCTCCAATATGATGCGTGTGGGTGATCTTAGAAATAAAATTTTATTCACACTCGCCATGCTGGTCGTGTTCCGTATTGGAACATTTATACCGGTACCAGGTGTTAACCGAGATGCGTTGCAATTTAATGCTGGAGATTCAAGTATTTTTGGTTTCTTGAACACATTCGGTGGTGGAGCATTAAAGAACTTTTCTATTTTTGCGATGGGGATTATGCCGTACATCACTGCATCCATTATTGTTCAACTTTTGCAAATGGATGTTGTTCCGAAATTTACGGAGTGGAGCAAACAAGGGGAAGTTGGACGGAAAAAGCTTGCCCAGGTCACCCGGTACGGAACGATTGTTCTCGGTTTTATCCAGGCCATTGGGATGTCGATAGGATTTAATAATATTTTTCCTGGCTTAATTGAAGACCCGAGCGTTACAACGTATTTATTTATCGCGTTAGTTTTAACAGCGGGTACTTCCTTCCTTATGTGGTTAGGCGAGCAGATTACTCAAAAGGGAATCGGAAACGGAATTTCCATTATAATTTTCGCGGGGATTGCCGCAGCTATTCCTACTGGGGTTACCCAATTGGTTCAAACGCAATTTAGCGGCGAAAACACGCAAATGTTTATGGCTATTGTAAAATTGCTCATATTGCTGATCGCTGTAATTTTGATTATTACCGGTGTTATCTATGTACAACAAGGTACACGTAAAATTCCGATTCAGTATGCAAAACGAGTCGTCGGACACAAGCCAGTTGGAGGCCAATCCACACACTTGCCAATTAAAGTGAACGCGGCGGGAGTTATACCGGTTATCTTTGCGATTTCCTTAATCGTTACGCCAAGAACGATTGCCGGGTTTTTTAAACAAAATGATGTAACACAATGGATTATTAATACGTTTGACTACACCAAACCAGTCGGAATGATTATATATGCGCTTTTAATTATCGGGTTCTCCTATTTCTATACGTTTATTCAAGTGAATCCTGAACAAATGGCTGACAACTTGAAAAAACAAGGCGGGTACATTCCTGGTATTCGTCCGGGTGCAAATACCCAGAAATATATTACGAGAATTTTATACCGATTAACGTTTGTAGGTTCTATCTTCCTTGCGGCAGTCGCTGTCCTGCCGGTGCTATTTATTGACATTCCGGGGCTTAATTTACCGCAATCGATACGAATTGGCGGAACAAGCCTTTTGATTGTTACCGGTGTAGCGTTAGACACAATGAAGCAAATTGAAAGCCAGTTGATTAAACGGCATTACAAAGGCTTCATCAAGTAATGAGATTTGGGAAGAACCTTCTTCCCCTCTCAAGTCTAGTGTAGTGAGGTATGGAGGGATTAGATGAATCTTGTATTAATGGGTCTGCCTGGAGCCGGTAAAGGAACACAGGCGGAAAAAATAGTCGATCAGTATGGAATCCCGCATATATCTACAGGAGATATGTTCCGAGCAGCCATTAAAGAGGGAACCCCTCTTGGGCTAAAAGCCAAATCGTATATGGATTCAGGCAACCTGGTACCTGATGATGTAACGATTGGGATTGTTCGTGAACGACTTGCAAAAGATGATTGCGCAAAAGGATTCTTACTTGACGGTTTCCCTCGTACAGTCGCACAAGCAGAAGCGCTTGAAGAAATTCTGCACGAGCTGGGTCGCCAGATTGATTATGTGCTAAACATTTCAGTAGATACCGAGCATCTTATGCAAAGATTAACAGGCCGCAGGGTTTGTCAAGTTTGTGGAGCTACCTACCATGTGATCTTTAACCCGCCTAAGGTTGAAGGTATATGTGATAAGGACGGTGGAGACCTTATCCAGCGCAAAGATGATAACGAAGAAACCGTTCGTACTCGGTTAGAAGTGAACATGAAGCAAGCAAAACCATTACTTGATTACTATATGGAAAAAGGTTATTTAAAAACCATTGATGGTGATCAAGAAATTAATAAGGTTTTCTCAGATATTAATGACTACATTGGAGCGTTGGCAAAATGATTATCTGCAAAACGCCGCGCGAAATTGACATCATGCGGGAAGCGGGTAGAATTGTTGCCCTCACTCATCAAGAACTAAAAAAGTATATTAAACCTGGAGTTACAACAAAGGAACTTGACCGAATCGCTGAAAACTTTATCCGTAAACACGGTGCAATTCCTTCATTTAAAAACTATAATGGGTTTAAAGGAAGCATTTGTACTTCCGTAAATGAAGAGCTTGTACACGGGATTCCCGGTAGCCGAGTATTGAATCATGGCGATATTATCTCAATTGATATTGGGGCAAAATACAACGGCTATCATGGAGATTCGGCGTGGACGTACGGAGTCGGTGAAATTAGCGAAGAAGCTCAAAAACTTCTTGATGTAACAGAAGAGTCGCTTTACAAAGGCTTAGAAAAAGCGAAACCAGGTGCAAGATTGACTGACATTTCCCATGCCATTCAAACTTATGCTGAAAGCCATGGGTTTTCTGTGGTCAGAGAGTATGTAGGGCATGGTGTTGGTCAAGACTTACATGAAGATCCGCAAATTCCCCACTACGGACCGCCCGGCAAGGGGCCCATCCTTAAGAAGGGAATGGTACTGGCCATTGAGCCAATGATCAATAGTGGATCTCGTTACGTTCGAACATTATCCGATAACTGGACGGTTGTCACAACGGATGGCAAGTGGTGTGCTCACTTTGAACATACAATTGCAATTTGTGAGGAAGGCTACGAAATCTTAACAACGATCTAAGTGAAGGGTGAGGAAACAGTGAGTGAGGCTGATTCGGTACCGAAAGTTGGTCAGATCGTTCGAATTAAAAAAGGAAGAGATGCCGAAAGTTTGAGCGTAATTGTTAACATCCTTGATGATCGTTACGTCCTTATTGCTGACGGTGACAAAAGAAAATTCGATCGGGCCAAACGCAAAAACCTGAACCACTTAGAATTACTTGATTTTATTTCTCCGGAGGTTGCAAGAAGTATTCTTGAAACGGGCCGTGTAACAAATGGCAAACTACGTTATGCAGTAGCGAAGTTTTCCGACGAGAAAGTCATTGCTCTGAAGAAGGGAGAACAAGTCGATGGCTAAAGAAGACGTAATTGAGGTAGAGGGTACGGTTATTGAACCACTGCCTAACGCCATGTTTCGCGTAGAGCTTGAAAATGGCCATAAGATTCTAGCTCACGTTTCTGGAAAAATCCGAATGCACTACATTCGCATTTTACCAGGAGATAAAGTAACCGTAGAATTGTCTCCATATGACTTATCACGTGGTCGTATAACGTATCGTTTTAAATAAAAATCGTACTCCGTGACATAAGGAGGTAGTAGAAATGAAGGTAAGACCATCAGTCAAACCTATTTGTGAAAAATGTAAAGTTATACGTCGTAGAGGAACTGTAATGGTTATCTGCGAAAATCCAAAACACAAGCAAAAACAAGGTTAAACCTAAGGAGGTGCTTAAATAATGGCACGTGTTGCAGGAGTCGACATTCCGCGCGATAAACGAGTGGTTATTTCATTAACTTACATTTACGGAATCGGTAAAGCGAAAGCACAACAAATTCTTGCTCAAGCTGGTGTTTCCGAAGATACTCGCGTTCGTGATTTAACGGAAGATGAACTGAACAAAATTCGTGAAGTAATTGACAGCCATAAAGTAGAAGGTGATCTTCGTCGTGAAGTATCCCTCAACATTAAACGATTGATTGAAATCGGCAGTTACCGTGGAATCCGCCATCGTCGCGGTCTTCCAGTTCGTGGTCAAAATACGAAGAACAATTCACGTACTCGTAAAGGACCTCGTCGTACAGTAGCGAACAAGAAAAAGTAAGCAAAGGAGGTAAATACTAAATGGCAAAACAACGTAAAACCAATACACGTAAACGTCGTGTCAAAAAGAATATTGAAAGTGGCGTAGCACATATCCGTTCTACGTTCAACAACACGATCGTTACGATTACTGACACTCATGGGAATGCTGTTTCCTGGGCGACTGCTGGCCACTTAGGATTCAAAGGTTCTCGTAAATCCACTCCATTTGCTGCTCAAATGGCTGCTGAAACAGCTGGTAAAACAGCAATGGAACACGGAATGAAAACTGTAGAAGTTTCCGTTAAAGGTCCTGGTGCCGGACGTGAAGCTGCTATTCGTGCCCTTCAAGCGGTAGGCTTAGAAGTAACAGCCATTCGTGACGTTACTCCTGTTCCTCATAATGGATGCCGTCCGCCAAAACGCCGCCGCGTATAATTTTAAAAGCGTTGGTATATATTTTTTAAATGTTGTCTATAATGGACATGTATAAAAAAAGTTTTGGTGACAAACATTAATTAAGTTGTTGGTCGGGAATGCCTACTGAGGAATTTCGGTTGGACTTTATGTCCAACCGAGGTTCGACGTTTGAAGGAGGGTTTTGTTGAATGATCGAAATCGAAAAGCCAAGAATTGAAACGGTTGAAATCAGCGACGATGCCACATATGGAAAGTTTGTTGTTGAACCACTTGAGCGTGGATATGGGACTACATTAGGCAACTCCTTGCGTCGTATCCTACTATCCTCACTTCCTGGTGCAGCTATTACTACGATTCAGATAAATGGCGTATTGCATGAGTTTTCAACAGTGGAAGGTGTCGTTGAAGATGTGACAACGATCATCTTAAACTTAAAGAAACTGGCAATGAAAATTTATTCTGATGAGGAAAAGACTCTTGAAATAGATGTACAGGGTGAAGGAGTCGTAACGGCTGGGGATATTACACATGATAGTGATGTTGAAATTTTAAATCCGGATCTTCACATTGCGACTTTAGCAGAAGGTGCTCATTTCAATATGAAAATGACGGCTAAGCGCGGCCGCGGGTACGTCCAAGCGGAAGGTAACAAACGTGAAGATTTGCCGATTGGCGTAATTCCAATCGATTCGATTTATACACCTATCTCTCGTGTAAACTACCAGGTTGAAAATACCCGCGTAGGACAAGTGACAAACTATGACAAGTTAACACTTGATGTATGGACAGATGGCAGCATCCGTCCGGAAGAGGCAGTTTCTCTTGGAGCGAAGATCATTACCGAACATTTAAATATTTTTGTTGGGTTAACGGATCAAGCGCAAAAAGCAGAAATCATGGTTGAAAAAGAAGAAGACCAAAAAGAAAAAGTTCTTGAAATGACCATTGAAGAGCTTGACCTTTCTGTGCGCTCTTATAACTGCTTAAAAAGAGCAGGCATTAATACCGTTCAAGAACTTGCGAATAAATCGGAAGAAGATATGATAAAAGTGCGCAACCTTGGTAAAAAGTCTCTTGAAGAAGTTCAAGAGAAGCTGGCTGAGCTTGGACTTTCATTACGTTCTGAAGAATAGAGACATAAGTAGCTTTAAAAAGCGTGAGAAGGAGGGAAAAGGATAATGGCATACCAAAAATTAGGTCGTGTGTCTGCGGTTCGTATGGCAATGCTTCGTGACTTAGCGACTGACTTAATCATCAACGAGCGTATTGAAACGACTGAAGCTCGCGCGAAAGAAGTACGTAAGTTTGTTGAGAAGATGATTACGCTTGGAAAACGTGGTGATCTTCATGCACGTCGTCAAGCGGCTGCTTTTGTTCGTAACGAAGCTGCGAAAGTAGAAATCGTAAAGAACGAGGAAACCGGAAAGAAAAAAGAAGTGAAAGAAATGGCTTTGCAAAAGCTATTTAACGATATTGCACCTCGCTATGCAGAGCGTAATGGTGGTTATACGCGTATCGCAAAAATTGGGCCTCGCCGTGGTGACGGAGCTCCAATGGTTATCATTGAGTTAGTTTAATAATCGTAAAGGGTGGGACGGGTGTCTGCCCTTTTTTTATTTCTTTCATTTATGTAAAATAATTAGAGGTAAAGCGATTGTTTAGAGATGAGATAGAGTTCTAGCTGAGGGGGATCAAGCAGTGAAGGAGTTAATTAGCATTAACGACGTTTCGTTCGCGTATCGTGAAGATGAGCCGGCTATTTTGAAAGATGTGAATCTGACCGTTTACGCTGGTGAGTGGCTGGCGATTGTAGGCCATAACGGTTCAGGAAAATCAACACTTGCAAAATTGCTCAATGGCCTGCTCATCCCAACGGCAGGCAGGGTTATCGTTGAAGGATATGATACGGCCAGAGCGGACGAGTTATGGGAAATACGCAAACGGGTCGGTATTGTCTTTCAAAATCCGGACAACCAGTTTGTTGGGACGAGCGTCAGAGACGATGTCGCCTTTGGTCTTGAAAATTTCGGCGTTGTGCGTGAAGAAATGATAACGCGGATTGATGAGGCGGTTCGGAAAGTGAAAATGGAGAAGTTTTTAGATGCCGAGCCGCATCATTTATCAGGCGGACAAAAACAGCGGGTCGCAATCGCGGGTATACTCGCGCAAAAGCCATCCATTATCATCCTTGATGAAGCCACATCGATGCTTGACCCAATGGGACGCAAGGAAGTCATTGAAACCGTGAAAGCGCTAAATGAACAACAAGGAATTACCGTCATTTCAATTACCCATGATTTAGAAGAAGCGATACGGGCAGACCGGGTTATCGTCATGAAACAAGGTAAAGCCATCATGCAAGGAGGTCCGGAAGAGGTTTTTCAGGATGGTGAGATGTTGATCGGAGCAGGGCTGGACTTGCCTTTTTCCGTAAAACTGAGCTTGTCTTTGCAGAAAAAAGGTATTCCATTACCGAAAGCGTACTTAACACAAGAAGAACTGGTGGAAGCATTATGGACATTGTCATAAAACAACTTACACATCGTTATATGATCGGCACACCGTTTGAGAGAGTTGCCCTTGAGGATATCAATCTTCAAATTGCTTCCGGTACATTTCTGGCTGTCATTGGGCATACAGGATCAGGGAAATCAACATTGATTCAACATTTAAACGGTCTGTTAAAACCGACGAGCGGCACGATTGCTATTGGGGACCAGATAATATCAGCCGGTAAGAATAACAAACAGCTTAAAAGCTTAAGAAAGCGCGTCGGTATTGTTTTTCAATATCCAGAACATCAACTCTTTGATGAGACGGTTGAAAAAGATATTATGTTCGGCCCTTTAAACTTTGGCGCTTCGGAAGCGGAAGCGAAAGAGAAAGCAAAAGAAATGCTTGAACTGGTCGGTTTGCCGCTTGGTATACTTAGCCGTTCACCATTTGAACTAAGCGGCGGCCAAATGCGCCGTGTAGCGATAGCAGGTGTTCTTGCCATGGACCCCGAAGTGTTAATTTTAGATGAACCGACAGCCGGGCTTGATCCTAAAGGACGGGTTGAAATTATGGAGTTATTTTACCAGCTCCATCAGAAGAAAAACTTAACGACCGTTCTTGTTACACATAGTATGGAAGACGCGGCAACTTACGCCGACAAAATCGTCGTGATGGAAAAAGGAAAGGTTTATATGGAAGGCAGTCCGAAGCAAATTTTTTCCGAAAGAGATAAGCTTCAGGCAGTGGGCCTTGATGTACCTGAAACCGTTCAGTTTCTTTTAAAATGGCAAAATCGAACAGGTGAGGCAATCGACCTTTCTTCCTTTACACTTGATGAAGTGGCAACAGCTTTATGTAAGCAGTTGAAGAAGGGAGGCTCCTCATGCTAGAGAATGTGATTATTGGCCAATACGTTCCCGGACGATCGATTCTCCATCGGCTTGACCCCCGTTCAAAGCTAATCAGTGTGTTTTTATTTGTGTTCATTGTTTTTTTAGCAAATAATTGGGTGACATATGGATTGCTAGGATTGTTTACGGCAGTTGCGATTGTCGTTTCACAAGTGCCGCTTCGCTTTTTATATAAAGGCTTGAGGCCAATTTTGATCATCGTTTTATTTACATTCGCCCTCCATATTTTCATGACGAAAGGCGGGGCGTTACTCTTTCAATTTGGCTGGCTTAAAATTTATGAACAGGGTGTAGTTCAAGGGTCTTTTATTTCTTTTCGTTTAATCTTTCTCGTTCTTGTCACATCTTTATTGACGTTGACGACAACACCAATTGATATAACGGACGGTCTTGAGCAATTGCTTGGCCCGTTAAAGCGGATTAAGCTCCCTGTCCATGAATTTGCTTTAATGATGTCCATCGCTCTTCGTTTTATTCCGACATTATTAAAAGAAACGGAAAAAATTATGAAGGCGCAAATGGCCCGCGGGGTTGAGTTTACGAGCGGCCCGATTAAAGAGCGGATTAAAGCCTTTATTCCTCTCCTCGTTCCATTGTTCATCTCTTCCTTTAAACGGGCGGAAGAGTTGGCATTGGCGATGGAAGCCCGTGGCTATAGAGGCGGAGAGGGACGGACAAAGCTCCGTATTTTAAAGTGGGGAATGGGAGATTCGATATTAATCGCTGTTCTCCTTATATTGACCATTTCTTTATTCCTGTTACGATCGTGAGGGATTGTGAATGAAACGCTTTAAAGCGACTATTTCTTATGACGGTTCCGGGTTTAGCGGATATCAAGTCCAGCCTGCCGGACGAACGGTACAAGGAGAAATTGAGTCCATTTTAAAAAGGATTCATAAAGGAAAGGACATTCGGATCGCTGCTTCAGGCAGAACAGATGCAGGCGTTCATGCTGTTGGACAAGTATTTCATTTTGATAGTCCCCTGCTTTTAGATCCGGAGAATTGGAAAAATGCATTGAACGCCCAATTGCCTGAGGATATTTATGTAAAAGAGGTCAACGAAGCTTCTCCAGGTTTTCATGCCCGTTTTGACGCCATAAAGAAAGAATACCGTTATCGTCTTTTACGATCAAAGGAGAAGGATGTATTCCGCCGGCATTATGCCTATCATTACCCGCATTTCCTTTGCGCGGAAAAGATAAAGGAAGCAATGAAGGCCTTTCTTGGAACACATGACTTCACTTCTTTTTCATCGGCAAAATCAACAGTAGAAGACCGGGTGCGGACCATTTATGAATTAGAGCTGCTTGAAGAAAAAGACGAATGGATTTTCCGCATTGTCGGCAATGGTTTTCTATACAATATGGTTCGAATAATTGTCGGAACGTTGCTCGATGTTGGCCAGGGGAAAGCAACGGCAGATGATGTAAAAGCCATGCTGCTTGCGCAAAACCGGAGTTTAGCGGGAAAAACGGCGCCCGCCCACGGCCTTTATTTGTACAAAGTAACATACGAAAAGTAAAAAACTCCATTTAGCAATTTTATTCATGACACGCTTGACATCGTTGTTATACTGTTTTATTATATTAGTTGGTATTTCTAAAAGTATCTGCCCTGCCCCGGAAGATATTATTCAGAAATCTGATGAATTATAAAATTAATGAGCGATATAGCGACTGAAAATATAGGAGGGAAATTTCATGCGTACGACATTTATGGCTAAGCCTCAAGATGTAGAACGTAAATGGTATGTGATCGACGCAGAAGGAAAGACGTTAGGTCGTCTTGCAAGTGAAGTTGCATCCATCCTTCGCGGTAAACATAAACCAACGTTCACACCGCACGTTGATACTGGTGACCATGTGATCATCATTAACGCTGAAAAAATTCATTTAACAGGTAAGAAATTAACTGACAAAATTTATTACCGCCACACTGGCCACCCGGGTGGACTTCGTACAAGAACAGCGCTTGAAATGCGTACAACTCGTCCAGTACAAATGCTTGAATTAGCAGTTAAAGGCATGCTTCCAAAGAACAGCCTTGGACGTCAAATGTTTAAAAAGCTTCACGTATATGCTGGTGCTGAGCATCCACATCAAGCACAACAACCAGAAAACTACGAATTACGCGGATAATTTAAAAGGAGGGTATTCACGTGGCACAAGTACAATATTATGGTACTGGACGTCGTAAGCACTCCGTTGCTCGCGTACGTTTAGTTCCTGGTGATGGACGTATCGTGATTAACGGACGTGACATTGACGAATATTTCGGATTAGATACATTAAAACTTATCGTAAAACAACCGCTTAACGAAACGGAAACAGAAGGTAAATACGATGTTCTTGTTAACGTAAACGGCGGTGGATTTACAGGACAAGCGGGTGCAATCCGTCATGGAATTTCCCGTGCGCTATTGCAAGCAGACCCAGAATTCCGCGGTTCCCTAAAGGCTGCAGGATTCCTAACTCGTGACGCTCGCATGAAAGAACGTAAGAAATACGGTCTTAAAGGCGCTCGTCGTGCTCCACAATTCTCAAAACGTTAATTTTATTCTATACGCAAAACCCCGGTTCTATTTCGAACCGGGGTTTTTTATAATGCAATTAAGCCGCTTTCGCTTTTTTAATTGCCATCTTTTATATAGGATGACCGCCTCTTCTTTAGCAAACCATTTAAATAAGAAAGAGAAATTATATAAGAGGAAGAGGAAAAAACATGGCAATCGTAATTACGACATTTAAAGAAAAACAGCGATGTAAAAAAGTTGAATATGAACGAAGGGTGCTTCGAGACCTTTCGCTTGCAAAAATAAAAAAGGAATTTCAGGAGCTTTTCCAGCCCTTTTTCCAGTATTCCCTTTTGTATCAGCAAGATATTGAAGATGCATGCATCGATATCGCCATTGACGCTTATTTATTAGGAGCGGCATATAGCCGATTTGCTTATTATGGTGAACCGCTTCATTCCATAAAAAAAAGAAGCGAAAGCGCACAGAAAGAAATTGTGGAAGGATTATATGACTATTGGCAGTTCTGGTGCTGGGGGACCGATTTAATGATGGAGTCTCTTCATCGCTGCTGCGTGAGCTATGTCGACCGCTGGTGGATGGAAGGATATCAAAACGGAGAAAAACGTTACAAAATGCGCCTTCACTAAAATTTGATAAGACACACTGCCTGTTTCTTCATAAATTTTGTCTTGTCCCATATATATAACCATATAGGCAAACGCGTACTATATGGGAATATGGGAGGAACGAGGATGAAGAAATGGGCAAAGCTTACGGCCTTTGCTTTAGGTGTTGCGGCACTTATCTTTATTTTAACTTACGAATTTTCCGAAAATCATTCCTGGAAATCATGGAATTTACCATTAACGGGAAAAATCATTATTATTGACCCGGGCCATGGGGGAATGGATGGAGGCGCCGTCGGTGATGGTGGTGTTATTGAAAAGGATATTTCGCTTAATATTGCCTTAAAGCTTCGCGATTACTTGCAGGAAGCAGGAGCGCTTGTCATTATGACGCGCGAAACAGATAGAGATCTGGCGGATGATGATACGAAGCGAATTAGTGCCAGAAAAACGGAAGATCTCCGAAAGAGGAAAGAAATTATAAATGGGTCCAATGGGGATTTATTTGTAAGTATTCATTTGAATGCTATTCCTTCCCCGCGATGGAGGGGAGCTCAAGTCTTTTACCATCCAACAGGCAAAGAAGGGGAAGAAGTGTCAAAATTTATACAGGATGAAATAAAACGCAACCTCGAAAATACGGATCGGCTTGCAAAATCAATTGATGGTATCTACTTGCTTCGAACAGCAAAAATACCTGGAACATTGGTTGAAGTTGGCTTTTTATCCAATCCAACCGAACGGGAGCTTTTGAAAACGGAGCATTATCAAATGCAAGTTGCCGCATGTATATACCAGGGCATCCTTCGATACTATACAAATGAACCTGTTCCGAAACATTAGGGACAAGGTTTTTTTGTGCTATACTAAATATATATGAATTCATAAAGAAGGAGTGGCTTCATTGTTAACTGAAGAAAAAGTTATTGAATTATTAGCAGGCATTCAAGACCCGTTTTTACATAAAAGCCTTACAGAAACAGGCGCAATTCGCGAAATTAAAGTAAAAGAAGGCTATGTAAGCCTTAAGATTATGGTCGCCAAAGAAGGCACCCCGGAACAAATGAGACTTCAACAAGAAATTGTTGCCACTTTAAAAAATGCAGGTGTAGAATCCGTCGGGCTGCGCTTTGAGGAAATGAAATCCAATCAGGGACAAGCAAATGTAAGCGTTCCTCCATTACTATCGCCAAATAGCAAAACGGAATTTATTGCGATTGCCAGCGGGAAAGGCGGCGTTGGGAAATCGACAGTTTCCGTGAATTTGGCCACTACTCTTGCCCGGCTTGGAAAAAAAGTCGGATTAATTGATGCGGATATTTATGGATTTAGCGTACCAGATATGATGGGCATTACAGAACGGCCACGTGTTGTCGGTGAAACGATATATCCAGTTGAGCGATTTGGTGTCAAAGTCATTTCAATGGCATTTTTTGTGGAAGAAAATACGCCTGTTATATGGAGAGGGCCGATGCTCGGCAAAATGCTAATGAATTTCTTTAGTGAAGTAGAATGGGGAGAGTTAGATTATATGCTGCTCGACCTGCCGCCAGGTACAGGCGACGTTGCCCTTGATGTGCATAAAATGCTCCCGAAATGCAAAGAAATCATTGTCACGACGCCACATGCAACAGCAGCATTTGTAGCTGCCAGGGCGGGATCGATGGCGTTAAAGACTGACCATGAGATTCTTGGCGTTATTGAAAACATGTCCTATTTCGAAAGTCAACTAACAAAAGAAAAAGAATATGTATTTGGCAAAGGCGGGGGCAAGCGCCTGGCTGAAGAATTGAACACCCCTCTATTAGGACAGCTGCCGCTTGGGCAACCGGAAATTGACGAGAATGATTTTGCGCCGAGCATTTACGGGCCTGAACACCGTATTGGCGCCATTTACACTGAAATCGCGGAAAAGATTATCGACCAGTTAAAAAAATAAAACAAAGCAACCCCTCTTCTTTATAAGAGGGGTTGCAGCTTATTTACCGCCCTGTTTTTTTTCGCCTTTTTCTTTTTCACCAGTTTGGGCAATTTCTTCATGGGCGGCCTTTGTCACCATATCGGAAATTTGGGCTTTAATGAGAGGGCTTTTAAAAGTCTCAAGCATTACTTTTTTCATTTCATTTTGCATCTGTGTAGTATGGACAAGGTCAAGCGCTTTTTTGGCCATGTTAGGATTTTGCAGTATTTTCATCATTTGTTGTTGATAGGCTGGATCATTCATAAGACTTTTCAACAATTGTTCATGTTCTTTTTTTAAACTTTTCGCATACGTCTGGGCAAATTTTGGATCTTTGAAAGCATTTTCCCAGAACTTTTGACCTTTTTCAGAAAGAAGCTGCTGTTCAATAGTCGTTTTAACGATATTTTGATCAAGCAATAACTGTTGTTTCATTTTTTCATCAGACAGCACTTCTTTGATGGCCTTTTTCCCGTCTTCTGTTTTTAATAAGTCTACAAGCATTTTTTTGGTCGCTTCATAGTCGGTATGGGTTACACCCTGGGCTTCATTTTGCGCACAGCCATTTATTGCAAAAAGAAGAAAACAGAAGAGGACCACTATCCAAGTCTTCTTTTTCACGTCTCTTCTTTCTCCCTTCTATCCTTTCTTACCTTTAGGTTTGGTTAGTTTGGGTGATTTATTCAGGTTAATAAAGGAAAACTGGCTTTTTAAATCAAGGATTGGTACAATCGAAAAGGATAACTGATTTGGAGGCAGTCGGAGTGAAATCAAAGGATGTTGTTTTTTTATTTTTTTCAACATTGCTGATTGGAATTGGCGCGGATATTATCACCGGTTTTATTTTAAAATTGCCCACGGGCGGGATTAAAGCTTTTTTTCTATACATAGTGGGGCTAATTGGATTTGGCGCCATTTATAGTGTATTCAGCCAAATGGGCTTTTTCGCTTACTTAACGGTTCATCGCTTTGGTTTAGGAATTTTTAAATCACAGGCATTATGGAATGGAGTTCAATTGGTCATTACTGTTTTTGTATTATTTGACCTGTTTTATCTCCGTTATACGGCTTTTTATAAAAAAGGAGAGTCGATCGCCTCTTACTTTATCATTCCAATTGTAGTGCTTGTGATCGGGTTAATCGTTGCGTACTTTAAACAAAAGGCGACGAATCGCGGAGCATTTATTCCTACATTGTTTTTCATTGTTGTTGTAACGACAGTGGAATGGGTGCCGGTTTTAAAACAAAATGATGTTTATGCCAATTGGATGGCCTTTGTCCCATTAATTTTGTGCAATGCGTATCAAATTTTAATCTTGCACCGCCTTAATCAACAAAATGCGAAAAGAACTTCTGCACAAGGGTAGGCAGAAGTTCTTTTTATTATCTTATTTCTTCGCTTTGAGCCTTAGTGTTGGCGATGAGTTCGCTGACGCTGACAAAAGAGTATCCCTCTTTTTTCAATGTATCGATGATGGTAGGAAGTGCCCGTTCCGTCTGTTTAACGGAATCAGAAGCATGCATTAAAAGAATATCGCCAGGATGGATATCTACTGTAGCATTTTTAATAATGGTTCGCACCCCGGGATTTTGCCAATCTTTTGTATCAATACTCCAATGAACGATCGTATGATGGAGGCTTTCAGCCACTTTTAAAACCCGTTTATCAAAGTTTCCGTTTGGCGGGCGTAATAATGAAGTCGTTTTTCCGGAAACTTTCTTAATTTTTTCTTGTGATAATAAAATGTCCCGGCGAATTTGCCCGTTTTCCCAATCGGTATAATTTTTAAATTGGTATCCAAGGCTTCCAATTTCGTGGCCGTCTTTTACAATTCGCTCAACAACTTCAGGATGACGTTCAGCCCAGGCGGCAGAAATAAAAAATGTGCAATTTTTTATGCCATTCTCTTTTAAAACATCAAGAATAGGAATGGCGCGTTTTTCTCCCCAACTAATATCAAAGGTTAAGGCTATTTTATTTCCCTTGTCCTCCCCCTTATAGATAGCGCGTGGCCCATCTTTTGTAGAAAAGACGGTAAGCTGCTCTTGCCCGATAAAGGCTAAACAAGCAGCAAAAAAGGCGGAAAAGACAATCACCATGTATTGTTTTATCTTTTTACCATTAACGACGCAAAAAAACTTCATAAGAAGACCCCCTTGTCCATTCCTTCTTAGAAAAAACATATGTAAGAACAATTGATGTATGCCTGATTTTTAATGAAAAAATTTTTTTAAAAAAATAGTTGACGTCAGAATAGAATACATGCTATATTATTTCTTGTCGCTGCAAGACAAGCAGCTTTCGAAAAAACGTCAAAAAAAGATGTTGACACTAAGGAAACAAGGTGTTAAGATATAAAAGTCGCCAAAACGAGCGACGGGACAAAAAACATCTTTAAATGTTCTTTGAAAACTAAACAAAAGCCAGGTAAGTCAGGGATAATAAAATCCCGTTAATTACTTTAAATGATTGAGCAAGACAAACTTTATTGGAGAGTTTGATCCTGGCTCAGGACGAACGCTGGCGGCGTGCCTAATACATGCAAGTCGAGCGAACGGAAGGAGAGCTTGCTCTCTGGAAGTTAGCGGCGGACGGGTGAGTAACACGTGGGCAACCTGCCTCATAGATGGGGATAACACCGAGAAATCGGTGCTAATACCGAATAATAGAGCGGAGCGCATGCTCCGCGCTTGAAAGTCGGCTTTGAGCTGACACTATGAGATGGGCCCGCGGCGCATTAGCTAGTAGGTGAGGTAACGGCTCACCTAGG
>NZ_AUMP01000030.1 GCF_000430745.1 Fictibacillus gelatini DSM 15865
CGCGGAGCATGCGCTCCGCTCTATTATTCGGTATTAGCACCGATTTCTCGGTGTTATCCCCATCTATGAGGCAGGTTGCCCACGTGTTACTCACCCGTCCGCCGCTAACTTCCAGAGAGCAAGCTCTCCTTCCGTCCGCTCGACTTGCATGTATTAGGCACGCCGCCAGCGTTCGTCCTGAGCCAGGATCAAACTCTCCAATAAAGTTTGTCTTGCTCAATCATTTCAAATAAGAATTGCGGGATGGTTTATCCCTGACTTACCTGGCTTTTGTTTAGTTTTCAAAGAACATTTAAAGATGTTTTTTGTTCCGTCGCTCGTTTTGGCGACTTTATCATCTTACCACGTTGCCGCTTTTCTTGTCAACTACTTTTTAAAAAAACTTATTTGTTCTTGCGATTAAGTAGTATTTCCGGCGACAAGAAATAATATACCACCTTTTAAAAACGTGTGCAATACTTTTTTTAGAAAAACTTTATTCTTCATTTTGGGTAAGAAAACCCATACGAGACGTATGGGTTTTCAGGCTGTCGAGAAAGAAATCGACAGCCTTTCAAATGGACAAAAGCAGACAGATAGACTTGATTTCTTCATTCGTTGAATTATGCCTTAAATCGGTTGAATTAATTCTAAAATTGGTTGAATTATGATCAATTTCCGTTGAATTATGGGTTGTTTTCGTTGAATTATGATCAAATTACGTTGAATGATCTTTAAAATCGGCTGAATGAATAGGAGTGAGAAGTCGATTAATTTCTTCTAAATAAAAAAGTGTGGCGAAAACTTAGGTTTCCCCACACTCTGAAAACCCATACGAGACGTATGGGTTTTGCGATGATTACTTATCAGCATGGCGCATTTGCGGGAATAACAGTACATCACGGATCGATGGAGAATTCGTAAGAAGCATGACAAGACGATCAATACCAATGCCAAGTCCTCCAGTAGGTGGCATTCCATATTCTAAAGCTTCTACAAAGTCTTCATCCATTAAATGGGCTTCATCATTTCCTTGAGCGCGTTCTTTTAGCTGTTCTTCAAAGCGTTCTCTTTGATCGATTGGGTCATTAAGTTCGGAGAATGCATTTGCATGTTCACGGCCAACGATAAATAATTCGAAACGATCCGTGAAGCGTGGGTCATCCGGGTTCTTTTTCGCAAGCGGCGAAATTTCCACTGGATGTCCATATACAAAGGTAGGTTGGATAAGCGTTTCTTCAACAAAATGTTCAAAGAACTCATTGACAATATGGCCATATGTCATACTTTCTGTTACAGGCACATTATGTTTCTTCGCTAAAGACCGGGCTTCTTCATCGCTCATTTGTGCCCAGAAGTCTACTCCCGTCGCTTCTTTAACAGCATCAACCATGTGCACTCTTTTCCACTTCGGCTCAAGATTGACTTCATACTCTCCGTATTGAACAGTCGTTGATCCATATACTTCTTTTGCAATATGAGCAATCATATTTTCTGTCAGTTCCATAATATCGTGAAAATCAGCATATGCCTCATAAAGCTCCATCATTGTAAATTCCGGGTTATGGCGTGTGGAAACCCCTTCATTCCGGAAGACACGGCCAATTTCATATACTTTTTCTAATCCGCCAACAATCAAACGCTTTAGATGAAGCTCGATGGCGATCCTCATGTAAAGGTCCATATCAAGCGCATTATGATGGGTAATAAACGGACGTGCCGCCGCTCCGCCAGGAATTGAATGCATCGTCGGCGTTTCTACTTCCAAATAGCCTTGATCATCTAAATACCGTCTCATCGCGCGAATAATCTTACTTCGGCTAATAAACGTATCCTTTACTTCAGGATTCATAATGAGATCGACATAGCGCTGGCGGTAACGTTGTTCTACATCTTTAAGACCATGGAATTTATCAGGAAGGGGGCGCAACGATTTCGTTAACAGCTGAAAATCGCTTGCTTTTACAGACAGTTCCCCTACTTTTGTTTTAAAAACAACTCCCGTTACACCAACAATGTCTCCAATATCGATCGAATCAAACAATTCATATTGCTCTTCTCCAACCGCATCCATTCTGACATAAATTTGGATTTGTCCAGTAAGATCTTGAATATGTGCAAATCCCGCTTTACCTTTGCCACGTTTAGTCATAATCCGGCCGGCTATCGTAACACTAATGTTGCGTTCAGCAAGGTCTTCTTTTGTCATATCCCCATATTGTTCAACAATTTCTTTTGCTGAATGGGAACGCACAAATTTTGTACCAAACGGATCCATCCCTTTTTCACGAATGGCGTTCATTTTTTCTCTGCGAACCCGCAGTAGATCATTTAATTCCAATTCCTGGCTCATTTAACCCACTCCTACTTTTTGCAGTTTTGTATATCAACAATTTTGTATGAGAGTACACCCCCTGGTAAGGGGATGTCAACTTTTTCAAATAATCTTTTCCCGAGTATAGCCTTTGCTATTGGAGAATCAAGAGCAATCTTATGTTTTAGCGGATCCGCTTCTAGAGGGTGAACGATCGTATATGTATACTCATCCATATATTCTAAGTCTAAAACCGTAATCGTTCCTCCTATTTCTACAGAATCCCCCGCTTCTTTTTCATCTGAAAGAATGATTGCATTGTTTAAAACTTCTTTTATTACTTCGATTCTCTCGGAAAGGAAGTTAGACTCTTCTTCTTTTAACTTCTGTGAATGTTGTTCACTTAATAAATCTTGCAGCTCCTGCTTGAGTTTCCTCGTTCCTTCATTTGTCAGCATCACCGGTGAAAACGCCATTTGTAATCCCTCCATTTTAAAAATGAAAAGCATGATGAAATCACCAAGATGTTATTATATTCAACAACAGCCAGAAATGTTTCTGGCTGTTTGTTGTTATACTGCCTCTTCTTGCTGCTTCGCCTCTAGTTCGTCAACATAACGATAAAGTAGTTTACTCATCTCATCACGAGTCGTTTGGTTGTTTACATCTTTGCGAACTTGTGCCGTTTTCGGCAGTCCTTTTAAATACCATGCGGCGTGTTTACGCATTTCGCGAACCGCAACGTTTTCTCCTTTTAAATCAATGAGACGGTCCATGTGAAGCATGCATATATCAATTTTTTCCCGTGCCGTAGGCTCAGGTGTTACTTCTCCCGTCTCGAGATATTTTACGGTCTGGTATAACATCCACGGGTTCCCAAGAGCAGCGCGGCCAATCATGACACCGTCAACGCCGTATTCATCTAATGCACGTTTTGCATCTTGTGGAGTAGAGATATCTCCATTACCAATGACCGGAATCGATACGTTTTCTTTTACTTCTTTAATGATATCCCAGTTTGCTTTTCCTTCATACATCTGAACCCTTGTACGACCATGAACAGCGATCGCCGATCCTCCCGCCCGTTCTACTGCACGGGCATTTTCAATCGCAAAAATATGATCCTCGTCCCAACCAATACGCATTTTTACCGTTACTGGCTTTTCAACGGCATCAACGACAGACGAAACCATTTCATAAATTTTATCGGGATTGAGCAGCCATCTTGCTCCCGCATCGCATTTTGTAATTTTCGGAACCGGGCACCCCATATTAATATCAATAATGTCCGCATTCGTATTTTTGTCTACATATTTCGCTGCAGCCACCAATGATTCCCGTTCGCCTCCGAAAATTTGTAAACTTAACGGTTTTTCACGCTCATCGACGTAAAGCATTTTTAACGATTTTTCGTTTTCATAAAGAATCCCTTTGTCGCTCACCATTTCAGCGCAGACAAGCCCGGCTCCGAACTCCTTGGCGATCAGGCGAAATGCCGGATTGCAAACGCCAGCCATTGGTGCTAATACGACGGGATTTTTCAATTCGATGTCACGAATTTTTAACATGCAATTTCACCTCTTTCCCGTGTTGCTCTGGCATTAATTCTTCTATAGAAACCTGGAATATGCTTGCAATCTCTTTGATCAATTCTTCTTTCGGCTTTCGGTTTCCCCGTTCCACTTCACCAAGTACCGAAACAGAAATCCCTAAATCTTTAGCAAGCTCTTCCTGTGTATATCCTTTCAGCTTTCGAAAAGCTCGAATACGCCGTCCCCATTTTTCCTCTTCCATATGCGTACACCTTCTTTATCCTGTAGTTCGCTGAGGATTTGGTCTAGCGAAAACTGCCAACCCGGGAGAGTCACATCCGGAGCAATTTCGCGAAGAGGTATCATCACAAATGCCCTTTCCGTCATTCTTGGATGCGGAATGCGCAAAGTTTTAGTTGTGATACTTTCACTATTATACAACAAAATGTCAAGATCAACTGTTCTCGGTCCCCAATGAATTTCCCGCTTCCGTTTTAAACGGTGTTCAATCGTTTGGATAAGCGCAAGTAGCCGGGTGGCAGAATAGCTTGTTTGAAGCTTAATTACCATATTTAAAAACGGAGGCTGGTCGATGTATCCGACTGGATCAGTTTCATAAATAGAGGAAACACTTTCCACCGAAATACTAGAGTCGTCATTCAAAAACTCAATTGCTTGTCTAAGATAGCCTTCGCGGTCTCCTAAATTTGAACCTAAAGAAAGGTAGACGGTGTTATCCATTATGATCTTCTCCTCGTCATTTCAACCGCTACCGACTCATAATGACCGGGAATAGGAGGATCCGGCTTAATTACTTTTACCGTGCACTGTTTAATTTTTTCAAAACGGGAAAGGAGCGTAGAAGCAATGGACTCTACAACGGACTCTACTAAATTTTTCGGTTCGCCTTCCACAATTTCTTTTACCGTTTTATATACTTCTCCATAGTCCACCGATTGTTCCAGCCGATCTGATTTTCCCGCAGGTTCAAGATCCGCTTCTAATATAAGGTCAACATAAAAACGCTGGCCTAATTTATTTTCTTCTGGAAAAACACCGTGATAACCGTAAAACTCCATTCGGTTCATATAAATTTTATCCATCGATCCCACGTCCTTTTCCTAGCATCGCATCCATCATTTTTGCCATCCGGCTCATTTCCTTCACATCGTGAACCCGGACGATATGGCAGCCTCGTTCAATTCCAAGGCATACCGTCGCGCCTGTTCCTTCCATTCGTTCATCCACCGGTAAATTTAAAGCGTGACCGATCATCGACTTCCTTGATGTTCCTAACAGAACGGGATAACCTAAATCGACAATTTCATTCAGTCTTTTCATCGTTTCCAAGTTATCTTCATATGTTTTGGCAAACCCAATCCCTGGATCCAAAATGATCTTTTCGGAACGAACACCGGCTTTCTTTGCAATTTCAATGCTTTCTTCTAAGTCGGATATGATGTCAGCCATTAGCTCTTGATACTCCATATTGTCGCGATTGTGCATTAATATAATGGGAACTGCGAGTTTAGCGGCAACTTCTCCCATCCGTTTATCGGCTTTTGCTCCCCATACATCATTAATGATATGGGCGCCGGCATGTACCGCTTTTTCTGCTACCTCCGCTTTATACGTATCAATCGAAAGAGGTACATTTATTTCTTTTGCCAATGCTTCAATAACCGGAATCACACGGGCGATTTCTTCTTCAAGACCTACTTTTTCGGCACCGGGTCTTGTTGATTCCCCACCAATGTCTATAATGTCAGCTCCATCTTCCACCATTTTCCTAGCATGCAAGAGAGCTTTTTCCACACTTGTGTAGTGTCCTCCATCTGAAAACGAATCCGGAGTAATATTCAGAATCCCCATTACAAATGTTTTTTTAGAAAAATCGAGAGTGTATGGTCCGCATTGAATCGTTTGTGATGATTTCTCTTGCAATTGTGTCATTCGCTTTCAACTCCTGCTATCAATAGATCCTTAATACTCCATAGCTTGCGCTTATTAAAATTGTAATACGATTGAATCTTCTTAGTGTGCTTTCCAGATTGACCAGGGAACGTTCGGCCATTCAATAATGAAACAGGAATGATTTCCTGAATGGAATTCGTTAAAAAAATCTCTTCCGCTTCTAAAAGCTCTTCAGAGATATACATCCCCTCGCAGACAACCATTCCTAAGCGTTCTGCAAGAACCATGACAAACTGCCTGGTGATGCCGTTTAAAATGCCTGTATGAAGTGAAGGTGTATATAAAGTCCCTTCTTTTATCCAAAAAATATTGGAGACGGTTCCTTCACTTATAAAACCGTCCTTCGTTAAAAAAAGGCCTTCTTGTTCGAGTGGATTTTTCAGCTCGCGTTTTCCAATAATGTTGTTCAAATAATGGTGAGACTTTAAGCGTGAAAACCCCTCGGGTGTATTTCTTCTCGTTTTTAAGATGACAAGCTCTTTTTCGACATAAGGCCCGTCCTGTGGCAGCGGTTTCCCATAAATAATAATCGTTGGTGCAAAATAAGGGGCCGTTTGCAAGCCGAGTTCTCCGGCTCCTGCTGACACATTGTATCGAATATACGCGTTCGACCATTCGTTTTTCTCTAAAAAAGACTGCACTTCTTCCCAGACTTGTTCGCGACTCAGGCTATAGTCAATATTTAATTCATTTAGCGCGCTTTGAAGCCGCTCAACATGGTTAGCCAATAAAAACGGATGGCCATCGTAGACACGGAACGTTTCAAAAACACCGAGTCCGTACATAAAGCCATGATCAAAAGGTGAAATCGCGGCATCCTTGTCTTTAACGAGTTGACCGTTTAAATAGATATACATAAAGATGATTTTCCTTTATAGGTTGAAATAAAATTTTTCAACAGTCTTTTCCCTTCAAGAGTCATAATCGATTCAGGGTGAAATTGAACACCTTCAACCGGAAGTTCTTTATGCCGAATGGCCATAATCTCATCTTCTTTTGTCCAGGCTGTAATTTCCAGGCAATCTGGAAGTGTTTCTTTTTTGACGATAAGTGAATGGTATCTTGTTGCCGAAAAGGGCTGCGGAATTCCTTCGAAAATGGTTTTTCCGTCATGAAAAACGGGTGATGTTTTTCCATGCATAAGCTGCTTAGCGCGAACGACTTCGCCCCCGAATACTTGAGCAATAGACTGATGGCCTAAACAAACGCCAAAAATCGGGATTTCCCCGGCAAATGCGCGAATCGCATCCATGCTAATACCCGCTTCATTCGGCGTGCATGGCCCTGGTGATATCATTAAAAAGTCAGGGTTTAATGCGCGAATTTCAGCGAGCGTAATTTCATCATTTCTTTTCACCATTAATTCTTCGCCAAGTTCACCTAGAAATTGCACAAGATTAAACGTAAATGAATCATAGTTATCAATCATTAAAATCATCCGTTTTGCTCCCTTTGTCCAAGATCCATTAATTGATTTTCACTAAGGTCTTTTGCTCGCCAGAGGGCCTTAGCTTTTTTTAGCGATTCCTTGTATTCGGCTTTTGGATCTGAATCAATGACAATGCCCGCCCCTGCTTGAACATGGGCCAGCCCATCTTTTACGATCATCGTTCGAATCGCAATGTTCAGCTCTAAATCACCATTATACCCGATCCAGCCTATGGAGCCTGTATAGATGCCTCTTCTCGTCGGTTCCAGTTCTTCAATGATTTCCATTGTTCGAACCTTTGGGGCACCTGTAATCGTACCACCCGGAAACGCCGCTTCGATGACATCAAAAGCATCACATTCTTCGCGAAGCATCCCGCGCACATTCGATACAATATGCATCACATGGGAGTACTTTTCAATAACCATAAACTCATTGACTTCTACCGAACCGTATTGACTCACTTTACCAAGATCATTGCGCTCCAGATCAACAAGCATGACATGTTCGGCCCGTTCTTTTTCATTTTCGATAAGCGATTTGGCAAGTTCGTCATCTTCCATTTCCGTTTTTCCGCGTGAACGGGTTCCGGCAATAGGACGTGTACTGATTTCGCTGCCTTTCTTTTTCACAAGAAGTTCTGGTGATCCGCTTACTAATTGAAACTCTGGTGTATGAAAATAACTCATATACGGTGAAGGATTAATAAGCCGCAGCTGTTCATAAATGTCCATCGCTTGCGTTTCAAGCGGCTTTGACTGGCGCACTGACAGATTCACTTGAAAGACATCGCCTGCTGCAATATACTCTTTTACTTTATCGACAGCTTTCATAAACTGTTCTTCTGTAAATGAAAAAGAATCTTTTTGTTCGATTTTCTTATGAACATGCCTTTTTACGGGTTTTTCAGTAATGGCAGCCGTCCAGCTTTGAACATGTTCTTTTAGCCGTTTTTGTGCAAGCGTTTCGGACTCTGTGTCATTCACAATAATCCAGAGGACTTCTTTTTGATGATCATAGACAAATACATCGTCAAAAACGAGTAAATAAATATCTGGCATATCGAGATCATCAATGGCCATCTCTGGCAGGCGCTCAATTTCACGAACGACATCATAACTAATATAGCCGATCGCACCACCGTAAAAATCGGGAAGCCCCTCGATTGGCTCATTTAAATGGTGGGAAAACCACTCTTTCACATTTTGAAGTAGGGGCCCGTTTTTTACGGATTGCTTTCCATTTTCGACAATCGTTAATCGGTTATTTTTCCCTTTTACTATCGCAACCGGGGACAGGCCGATGATGCTGTATGTTCCGCTACGTCCGCTTTCAAGAAGCACGTGGTTATCCATATTTACAGATAATGCATGATACCGTTCGAACCATTCGAATGGCTTCATCGGGATTTGTTCATATATCACTTTTCTTTTTTTAGCTGCTTTTTGTGACACTCGCTTCACGCTCCTGCTTTCTCTTATGGTCTTATTGTACATGATGACAGCAACAAAAAAAGCCCCTTTCAGGGCGTTTTTTGTTTCCATTTATTATACAGTTTCGTCAAATTGGTAAAGCGGAGTGCTCAAATAGCGTTCACCATTACTTGGAATAATAGCAAGAACCTTTTTCCCTTTTCCAAGATCTGATGCTACTTTTAACGCGGCACGAATGGCTGCCCCTGAAGAGATGCCTCCTAAAATCCCTTCTTCGCGAGCGGCTCTTCTTGCCCATTCAAACGCTTCCTCATTTTTCACCGTAATGATTTCATCATAAATTTCGGTATTTAATGTATCTGGTACAAAACCGGCACCAAGTCCTTGAATTTTATGAGGACCGGGCTTTCCGCCGGATAAAACAGGTGAATCTGCAGGTTCTACTGCGACAATTTTAATGTTCGGGTATTTTTCCTTTAGCACCTGGCCGGCTCCGGAAATTGTTCCGCCTGTACCGATCCCTGAAACGAAAGCATCCAGGCCATCTGGAAACTGTTCAACAATTTCAGGGCCTGTTGTTAAACGATGAATTTCCGGATTGGCTTGATTTTTAAATTGCTGAGGCATGAAATAACCGTTCTCTTTAGCCAGCTCCTCTGCTTTTGCGATCGCCCCTTTCATTCCTTCCGCACCCGGTGTAAGAACAAGTTCCGCCCCGTATGCGCGCAGGAGATTTCGACGCTCCATACTCATTGTATCTGGCATCACAAATATCGCTTTATATCCTTTCGCAGCGGCAACAAGCGCAAGCCCAATTCCGGTATTTCCGCTTGTTGGTTCAATAATGGTGTCTCCTTCTTTTAATTGGCCGTTTTTCTCAGCCGCTTCCACCATCGCGAGCCCGATTCGGTCTTTAACACTGCTTCCTGGATTCATAAACTCTAATTTTAAATAAACATCTGCTTGTGAATCATCTGTTAAACGGTTCAATTTGACGACTGGCGTTTGCCCAATCAATTCTGTAATGGAATTCGCAACCCTTGCCATTATTATCACTCCTAATTCCGAGTATGTTTATTGGTTTTATTGTATGTGATCAGAAATTAGTTGTCAATTATTTTCTATTATTTTTAGAAAACTTGGATTTAGTAAACCTGTCAGCGAAGTCAAAGCCAACGTTGCACGTATGCTTTGACTTAGAAGTGATCTTATATTCCGAAATGCCAAAAAAGAGTGGGGAATTGCCCCACTCCGATTTATCCTTTGCTTTCTTTATACAATTCCTCCAGCTCATCACGTGAAAAAAGGTACGTTTCGTTACAAAATTGACAATGCGCTTCAGCCTGGCCGTCCTCATCGATCATCGCTTTTATTTCTTCTTTTCCAAGACTGATAATGGCTCTGCCAAACCGCTCTTTTGAGCATGTACATTGAAATTTGACCGGGAGTTTTTCAAGAATCTTAACATTTTCTTTCCCTAACAGTTCATATAAAATTTCTTCCGGCGATAAACCTTTTTCAATTAATTTTGAAATAGGCGGGATCGTTTTAATCTTTTCTTCCAATAAGTCAATGGTCGCATCATTTGCGTTAGGCATTACTTGTATAATGAAGCCCCCGGCGGCTAAAATGCTGTTGTCCTCCGTATTGACAAGTACTCCTAAAGCAACAGAAGAAGGAACCTGTTCACTCGATGCAAAATAGTATGTAAAGTCTTCGCCAAGCTCTCCGGAAATGATCGGAACTTGTCCGGTAAAGTTTTCGCGCAATCCAATATCTTTTACAACAGATAAAAAGCCATTTCGTCCAACTGCCCTTGCCACATCGAGCTTTCCTTTATCATTCAGTTCAAAATGGACGTGGGGGTTTGTCACATACCCTCTCGTTTCCCCTTTCGTATTCGAGTCAACGATGATGACACCGATCGGTCCCCCGCCCTCGATTTTTACCGTTACTTTATTATTCTCTCCTTTTAACATAGCTCCCATCATCGTAGTCGCCGTCATGGCCCGGCCAAGGGCAGCAGATGCTGTTCTCCAGGTGTCATGGCGCTGTTGTGCTTCTCCTACCATATCCGTTGTTTTTATCGCATAGGCACGTATTTGTCCATCAAAAGCGAGCGCTTTTATTAAATAATCTGACATATGTCCACCTTCTCATCTATCTTCGTTTTTGTTTTTCAAATAAATTAGTTGAAGCCCCTTTAAGGTTAAGTACGGATCGACGTGATCAATCACGTTGCATTCACTGGCAATAAATCCGGCAAGGCCTCCTGTTGCAATAACTTTCGGCTCAAGCCTGGACTGCGCCTTCATTCTATTAACAATGCCCTCAACTTGTCCGACATATCCATATAAAATCCCAGACTGCATCGCAGTGACCGTGTTCTTGCCAACAATGCTATCCGGTTTTACGATTTCAACGCGCGGCAGTTTTGCAGCGCGGGTAAATAGCGCTTCTGTCGCGACATTAATTCCGGGTGCAATCGCACCACCCATGTATTGCCCTTTTTCATTGATGTAGCAATAGGTTGTTGCCGTTCCAAAATCAACAACAATTAACGGACTTCCGTAATAATGAATGGCCGCCACCGCGTTCACAATTCGGTCTGCACCGACCTCTCTTGGATTTTCATACTTAATGTTTAATCCTGTTTTAATACCCGGTCCGATAATGAGCGGTTTTTTATAAAAATATTTTTTGCACATCCGTTCTAAAGCAAACATTATTGGCGGAACTACAGAGGAAATAACGATTCCTTCCACCATCGTTTGATCGATCTTAGCATGGCGGAATAGTTCGAGAATAAGCATTCCATATTCGTCTTCTGTTTTCTCACGTGATGTGCTAATTCTCCAATGATGGATCAATTCATTATTTTCATATACGCCTAAAACAATATTTGTATTCCCTACATCGAAAACAAAAATCATAATTTCCCGTCCTCGCCTTTTAAGAATTGCTTTTCCCCCTGAGTTTACCATAAAAAGAAATTGGATGCCCCAGGATGGACATCCAATTTCATACCTACTCTTTATTTTCTTCTTCGTCTTTTTTATGGATGTTAATTTTCACATCATCGCTTCCGGAGGTGAATGCTTTTCTCTCAGGGAGTTTTCCCGTCGTTACAAGCTCTTTAATTTGTTCTTCATCCAACGTTTCAACTTTTAGCAACGTTTGAGCAATAATTTCAAGCTTATCTCTATGCTCGATCAAGATCTTTTTACAACGCTCGTAACAATCTTTAATGATCGCTTGAATTTCAAGATCAATTTCGTGAGCGATGGCATCGCTGTAGTTTTGCTCATTGTTGAAATCGCGGCCTAAGAAAACCTGACCGCCAGAGCTTGAACCAAACTGCATCGGTCCAAGACGTTCGCTCATTCCGAATTCCGTTACCATTCGACGGGCAATGCCTGTCGCACGCTGGAAGTCGTTATGAGCACCAGTGCTCACTTCATGGAACGTAATTTCTTCTGCAACACGTCCGCCTAAAAGACCGACGATTTTATCTAACAGTTCCGGCTTCGTCATGAAATAGCGGTCTTCTTTCGGAAGCATGACGGTATAGCCTCCGGCCTGCCCGCGCGGCACGACCGTTACTTTATGCACCGTATCCGCCCCTTCAAGCACTAAACCGATAACGGTATGTCCTGCTTCATGATACGCGACAATATTTTTCTCTTTTTCGGAAATGACGCGGCTCTTCTTAGCCGGTCCGGCAATGACACGGTCAATCGCTTCGTCAATGTCTTCCATGTCAATTTCTTTCTTATTGGCACGTGCTGCGACCAGCGCCGCTTCGTTCAATAAGTTTTCAAGATCGGCACCTGAGAAGCCAGGTGAACGCATCGCAATCGTTTTTAAGTTAACTTCTTTGCTTAAAGGCTTATTGCGGGCGTGAACGTGCAGTACTTCTTCACGACCTTTAACATCCGGCCGGTTAACCGTAATCTGACGGTCAAAACGACCCGGGCGAAGAAGTGCGGGGTCAAGGATATCCGGCCGGTTCGTTGCGGCAATGATGATAATTCCTTCATTCGCGCCAAAACCGTCCATCTCAACGAGCAACTGGTTGAGCGTTTGTTCACGTTCATCATGACCACCGCCAAGTCCTGCGCCACGCTGACGCCCTACTGCATCAATTTCATCGATAAAGATAATACAAGGCGCGTTTTTCTTTGCATTTTCGAACAAATCACGGACACGGGAAGCCCCGACACCGACAAACATTTCAACAAAGTCCGAACCGGAAATGGAGAAAAACGGAACGCCCGCTTCACCAGCGACGGCTCGGGCAAGCAATGTTTTACCAGTCCCCGGGGGTCCGACTAAAAGTACGCCTTTCGGAATGCGCGCACCGAGTGCGGCAAACTTGCGCGGGTCTTTCAGAAACTCAACGACTTCAACAAGCTCTTGCTTCTCCTCATCCGCACCCGCGACGTCTCTAAACGTAACTTTTTTCTTTTCGTCATTATAAAGCCTTGCTTTGCTTTTTCCGAAGTTCATCACACGGCTGCCGCCGCCCTGAGCTTGATTAATTAAGACAAAAAATAAGATAAAGATAATGACAAACGGGATAATCGATGTGAAAAAGGTTACCCAACCGCTTGTTTGTTCCTGTTCTTTAAAATCAACTTTTGCCGTTTTTGCCAGATCTTCAATATGCCTGGCAGCCTCAGGTGATAAAGGAACGTTCGTTTCAAAAACTTTTCCAGGCTCGTAAGACTTCAGCTGTCCCCTCGCCGAATAAACTCCGCCGCTCGGCTGAAGTTCAATGCTCTCGACTTTTCCTTGATCGATGTCTTTTAAAAGCTCGCTGTATGAGATTTTTTGCACTTCGTTATTCTTACCGTTAAATAAGCTAACGATCGCAACAACAACTAAAAAGATCAATAAGTAAAATATGGTATTTCGGAAGATGCGATTCATTCCTTACCTCCTCAACGACAATGAAACGATTACCTCAAAGATTGTCTTTTTACTCAATGTGAGGTTCATCAAGCGTCTACTTATCTTCATAGATTTCTCGTTTTAAAACCCCGATATATGGAAGATTACGATAGCGCTCACTGTAATCCAACCCATAGCCAACAACAAATTCATCCGGAACGACAAACCCATAAAGATCAGGTTTAATATCAATTTTACGTCCAGTTGGCTTATCTAACAGCGTTACAATCTTCACAGAGTTCGCATTACGATGATGGAATAATTGCACGAGATAACTTAATGTAAGCCCGCTGTCTATTATATCTTCGACAATGATTACATCTCGCCCTTCAAGCGACGTGTCCAAATCTTTAATAATTTTCACTTCACCGGAAGAGACGGTAGATGCACCGTAACTGGAGACGGCCATTAAATCAATTTCGAGATGGATGTCCATGCTCTTAATTAAATCGGCCATAAAAGGCAGGGCACCTTTTAATACTCCAACAACAAGCGGAAAACGGTCTTTATAGTCGTTCGACAATTGTTTTCCAAGTTCTTCAACCTTTGCTTGAAGTTCCTCCCTGTTAATTAAAATTTTTTGAATGTCATCATGCATGTAGTACAGCCTCCTAGACGTCCTGGCAAAAATTTTTATAGCGTAAAACTATCCATCGGTCGGCATTCATTGACGTTTTCATTTCCGCATGTTTTAAGCCCGGAATCCATAAAATGTTGCCATTTCCATCCTCTACAATTGGCCAGACATCGCGTAAGTGTTTCTCTATTTTCTCGTCAATAAATATATCTTTTACTTTTCGGGAACCCTTCATGCCCTTTAAATGAATACGATCACCGGGCGCCCGCGAGCGAACGATAATTGGATAGTTTACATCATTTACAGCACATACAAAAACATCTTTTCCCCGAAATCCACACGGATCATCATCCTCTTTATATTCAGCGGTCAACTCTCCTAAGGGCAGTCGAATCCTTGCAGGAAAGGTTAATTGGTATTCGTACCCTTCCCACTTGATCGGCCGTTCAAACGATAGCGTACAACTTTCATATGAACGTGTGACCAATAGCCCCTCTGGAAAATGAAGCGTTCCAGATGGATGATCACTTGTGAGCAAAGTTAAAAAATGTTCGATATGTACAGAGGAAATAGATGTAAGCTTTTCTTCATATAGATAGTTTAATATTAGTGTAATCATTCTTTTTTGTAAAGGAATTGGCATTGCCAGAAATTTAGAGATCGCAAGACGGACCACCGTCTTATTTTTCTCGATGATGCAATCCTTTAGCTTTTCTTTTGCCAGCTCTATTAAGTACGTTTCATCCTCATGAATAGTTTCACTTAAATATTGAAATTTTTCATGAACCGCTGGATTTTCTTGTTTTAAGAAAGGAAGAACATGATGGCGAAATCGATTTCTCGTGTAGTCATCTCCTTCATTTGTAGGATCCCGTCGTGGAAAAATGTTATTTACGTTACAATAATGCTCTATTTCATTCTTTATTATTCCAAGAAACGGGCGGATAATTTCTCCGCCTGCAAACGGCCGCCGGATCCGCATCCCTCCTATAGAAGAAATTAGCCCTCCCCTCGTCATCCTCATGAGCATCGTTTCAATCTGGTCATCTCCATGATGGGCTAAACAAAGGCTATCTGCGCTATATTTGTTCATTATTTTTTCAAAAAAGGCGTACCGGACTTCGCGAGCTGCCACTTGTGTGCCTAAGCCCTTCTTTTGTTTATACGCCCCGACATCCACTTGCTCTCCTTCAAATAAAATGCCGCGGCTCCGGCAAAAACCCCTGACATACAATAAATCTTCTTCCGATTGCTTTCCACGCAGCATGTGATCGACATGGGCAGCGATCACGCGAATGAAGCCTGTTTGCTCCTTTTTCCATAAATAATGAAGAAGCGCCATCGAGTCAGGACCGCCGGAAACACCAACAATGACGGTTTGCCCTTCTGTCAGTAAACGATGCTTTTCTACAAATTGATCGACCGCTGGCCACAATTCGTTAAGTACCTCCCTTCTGTGTGAAATCAAACAAATCCTTTGCATTTCCATAGAAATAATACCATAATTTTTTTAAAATAATGCATCCTTTTCATAGAAAACCCACTCACATTGTCTGGCTAACGAGATAAAACATGTATACGATAAATAAAAACGACGCCAGAAGAAGGGTTTCGAATAAAATTTTTGTTTTCTTTTTCTTTTGATTGCTGCGGCGAACACTCCTTGACATCGCCTCCTGGTCAGCTACTGGCGCCTGTTTTTTATACGTACTTAAGGTATGAACAAGATCGTTGCGCATTTTTTCCGCACTATTGTACTTACCGAATAGTCCGTTGATGACAATTTTGCGATAGCGCTTAAGAAGTGGGCTTTTGTTTACGGCTGCTGCCAGCTGTTTCTCAGGCTGCGCCTTTTTTTCAAATCTCGCCGGATAGGCCATATTTAACATAATCATGCACGCCGCAAATAGATCGTACTCAGGTTCAGCTCTCCTTGACCCTAATCCCCAATAGCCGCGATCAAAAAACTCCGTATATTCTTTGATGGAGCGTCCAATAAGTGTCGTGCCGCCGACATCGATTAAGCGAATGCGATAAGGCGGACCGACTACTATTAAATTGTCTGGCTTTAAATCGCCAAATGCCCATCCTGCCTTATGAAGCCGCTCGAGGTCTGTTAACAATTGAACGAGTAAAATGCCGACCCATTCCTCTCGTTTTCCTTTCATAAAGGATAAAACATTTTCGCCCTCAAGGTATTCCATCGCATAAAACGGATATTGCTTCTTTTCGTAATACCAATCATCCACATCGATTAAAGAGGGCCCAAGGACGTTTCCCTGGACCCTTGAAAATGTCTTTAGCACATTCACTTCAGACGTAATGGACATATTGTCTTGTCCAATTTTCACTGCTACTTTATTGCCGTTTGCGTCTTTTGAAAGATAAACGGCGCCCGTTGCTCCAAACCCGAGCCGCCGCATGAGAGTGTACCGGTTTTTGTGCCATTTCCCGACGATCACCGTTCCAGGCGTTAAGTTACATACCGGACTCTTCGAGAAATTCATCTGATGATGCATCATCGCGGATCAAGCTCCTTTTTGAACGTCTTATCGTAAAGGCTTGAATGGCTTCTTTAATCGCCGGGCCGGTTGGCGTAATCCCTCCAGATGATAGCTTGCTGAATATCGTTGTAAGTGAATCAAGGCGGCCGTTCCAATCCATCAACAATTCAACATCTTTTTTCTTACCTGGAAATGCATACATGGAAAACTGGTTATCTCCAATTCTTGAATTCAATGAAATGGATAAGTCAATCAGCGACTCTTGTACCGTTGCCAGCTTATTTTCCATACTCCCGGAAGCATCAATTAATATAATCACTTCAAGATCCATCGTTTCTCCGAGGTCGTCAACGACTTCAATGACTTCCCCTCTTTTTTCCGGCGGCAGATCATCGACCCGGTAATCGTTGCCGAGGATTTGCTGTAATTCGCTGTTGACGATTCCCTGGATCGTTTGTGTCATCGCTTTTTTCGTTACCATTTGAACTGTCTGCGAAAGTTGCCTTGTGTATACAATTTGGCTAATTCCGCCACCCATCGATGCAATCTCTTCTACTTCCCTTAGTCCACGAGCCTGGTATTCGGGGGTATCTTCATGAAGGACGCCAATGACGTTCACTGTAATCCCCTGTTCCCGGGCAAGGGCGGCCATCGCCACAGGATCTTCTCCCTGGTTCGAACAACCATCTGTAATTAATAGAATTTGCCGCAGTGTACCTTTTCTTTTCACACCTTATCCCTCTCTTCTTTTCGTCCTTTAACTACTATTACCATCCTTGGCACGAAAGGAGGAATTTATACCCGGGCACAGGCTTTTAATCTATTTTTGAAAATAATAGAAGGAGCGGGTTAATTGGCACGTTTAATTTTGAGTTTCGGATAATATGGAATCGTTGCCCATTTTGGTGTATTTCGTTTTATTTTTGCCACAACAACTGTCATATCATCTTCGATTTGATTGCCTGACCGAATGACTTCCTCCATTAATAAGTCGGCAATTTCTTGCGGGTCATCGGTCTTAAATTCACGAATTTTCCGCTTCAACCATGCATCGATGTTCTCCACATGCTTTGGCCCTTCATAGATGCCATCACTCATCATAATGAGCAAGTCGCCCGCTTTCAGCTGCGCGCCGACCACTTCCACATCAAAATCTTCGATGATGCCCATCGGCAAATTGCTCGCTTCAATCATGATAACCTGGTCGCCTCTTTTAATAAAACTCGGCGTTGAGCCGATCTTTAAAAATTTAACGGATGCATCCTGCAAATCCATCATGGCAAGGTCAAGCGTCGAAAAAATTTCAT
Source organism: Fictibacillus gelatini DSM 15865 (assembly GCF_000430745.1). Taxonomy (GTDB): domain Bacteria; phylum Bacillota; class Bacilli; order Bacillales; family Fictibacillaceae; genus Fictibacillus_A; species Fictibacillus_A gelatini. Next base: position 18,003 of record NZ_AUMP01000030.1, read on the forward strand.
CTGTCGTACGTAGTGATAAAATGGAATTAATCGACTTAATGGCCACTTCTTCATCAATGCCGGATTTCAATATTTTTTGCAAAAGCTGAAGGGTTTCATTGCTTTCTTTATAAGCCCGCTCGCCGTTGCCCATTCCGTCAGAAATCGCGATCGCAAACTTGCCCGAACCAAGCTCGATCATGGAGTGGCTATCCCCGGAAAGCCAAGCCCCGCCTTTTGCTGCACTGGCAAGCCCTGTTTCAACGGCAAATTCTCTGGCGGATTCGAACGAAACGTGACAGAACCCATTACTGTAATAGCCGCACTCTTCTTTTTTAACGAGTATCGTTTCTTCCAATATGTCCGATAAGAGCGGAGCGATAATTTTCTCGCACTCACCGCTTCCATTACAATACGGAAGGCTCATTTCAATATCAATATTTGACTCTTCCAGGCTGTAAATATCGATATGACCAATTTCAACTCCTGCATAATATAACGCTTCTTTAATTTGTTCTTCCTGTATTTGATGATTTTCTTGTTCGCGTTGAATTTCTTTTGCAAAATCCCCCATTACCTGGGAAACTCCGAAAAGCTGATTCGCGACAAGTTTCCGGCTTTCCTTTAATTGCTGTTTCAGTCTCTGATTGGCCTTATATTGCGTTAATTCCTGGGCAATAAAATCCGTCACTTTTTGCGGTTTAATGCAATATTTGTCCCATTCTCTTTTTAATTTCCGATCACGGATTTCGCCGGATAGTTCTTGTTCATTCATAATTTTCGTCATTAATTCATATGTTGTAGAAAAGTTGACAGCCCAGCACTGTTCCTTTTTAAAGCACGTTTGGCACGTCTTTTCCGTTACATTGCTTAAAAACAAATCGACTTCACGTTCATTCTCATCCTCAAATTGACTGATGCCGGCGGATGAAAAAGAGTCCGAAAGCGTTTGGAAAAGCGACGAAAATTGTTCTACACGATGAGCTGTCACGTCACGGATTTTCTTTAAGTATTGCTGCTGTTCCATCGAATATTCCCGGGTCCCCGGAACGTAGCGGGAAATTTTCGCAATTGCCCCTTTCGGCGTCAATAAAAAGAAAAGAATAGCGATTCCGGATTCCATTAACGTTTGTTTAATTTCTTCATTTCCTTGTCCATATAGTCCGATGAGCAGCGTTCCAATCAATAAACCAATGCCGACACCGACCTTTTTGCCTTCCTTTAATAAACCGCCGAGAAGGCCTGAAAATGCAAGAAGGCTCATTTGATAAAGGCTTGAGACATTGGCAAGGCTTAAGATCAACCCTGTAACTACGCCGACAGTCGAACCGATTGCCGCTCCACCAACAAAGGCAAAAAGCAAAACTAAATAACGAGATGCAATATGTTCAACGGAAAAACCTTGAATCTCCCAGCCAATCGTTCCAGTCATTACGGAAGCAAGCAATATCATGAAACAAACAATTTCTTCATTTCGTAATGGTTGCGGGATGCGCTTAATGTTTAATAGAGGGATGCTTTGCAGAAAAATTAAGGTTAATACCATGCCAAGGCCCCCTTCGACAACGCCAATCGCCCAATCAGCTTTTGTCGGAAACCCTTGCATAATATATGTAAGCACCATTCTTGTTGTAAAGCTGGCTAAAAAAACGGCAACAGGAAGCCATTTTGTCCGCTTGTCTGTAAATAGATCAATAACCTTTTGATACACTGCATACATAATGACACCTGATAGAATAAAGACAGCATTCATCGGGGAGTTGGAGACGGCACCAATCAAAAGAGATAAACCGGCAACACCTGCCCGTTCTTTGCGCAATACTGCAATCGATGCGATAAAGGGAAGGGCAAACGGCGAAATTTCAGAGAGAATCATAGCTCGTCCAAGCAAAAAGCCAATGCAAAACAATAAGAGCCTCCAGTTTGTAAGAAGATGCTCTACTTTTATTAAAAAGCGTTTGGTGAGGTTCACGGAGAGATTCTGCGTTTTTTCCAACCAGATCATGCTTCTTAAAGGTTCCACCACGTCCTTGTCCACTTTTTGAAACATTTCTCACACCACCCGTAGTTTTTTTATGGTTTTCATTATAAACAGAAAGTCCATACACATTTTGTCAAAACAACAGAGCGGCATAGAAAAACTTCTCGACGGATTCCTCAGAAAAACCGCAAGAAACGATAAATCCATTAAATAACCCTTGATGGGCTTCATACCATTCAAGGGTGTTTCATTCAAAAGTCCGAAATAACTTCTAATGTTTTAAACGTTTCTAACGAATTAGCTTTTGACGCATAGATTTGGGGGCTTTCTAAGTTAGAAAGTTTGAATATTTGACCCGATTTAAAAGCAATAAACTGCTTTAACTTATCGACCAACACTTTATGATCAATTTTTTCAAAAATTTCACTTTGTAATGTAATAATTATATGAGGATACTGTAGTCGATTGGTTCTACAAATATAAACATTATAATCAAAAGCAGCTACCTCAAAATTTTCTGGAAGACTATAAATAGATATGGATGAAATGCTTTCATTTTGCTCAAGAGAAGTAAGAAGCCTTTTTTGCGTTCGTTTTATCGTGGAAATTTTACCACTTTTAAATGATTCCCCAGAAATCCCAAGGTAATTTGGAGTAAAACCAATGGATTCCGCAAATTCCAAAGAATAATTATAAAACTCTAACCATGTTATGGAATCTGAAGAATCAATATCACCGTATAATACAATTGAAGTAGTTGATTTTTCAGCCATCAATAGACCTCCTTTATTTTTTTATTGGTAATATAAATATATCCCCTGCAGCATCACCTAAAAGTCTTTTATTGTCTTCCATACGTTCAAGTAAATCTTCAATGTTATCTGATTTACTAGGAACTTCATACTGATCAATTTTTCCGTCTTTTCTAACAACCATTATATCAGGTCGCCGATTGGGTTTAATTCCTGGTATTTCATTAGAGAGCCCTTTGTTTAAATAAACTCTTCTGACATCTTCACGTTTAGCTAATTCTTCCGCTTTTTCGACCATTGCTTCCCAATGACCGGGTGTTTTATTCGTATGCGGTTTGTTAGGATAAATAATTTTTGTGTTTTTTTCTACCACTTTACTTGCATACTTTTTTTCTATCTTTTTGCCTAATCCCTTTGCAACATCTTTTGCTAAGTGAGTCGCACCTTTCTTTATAAGGGTTCCAAGCGTGACATAATCTAAAATTTCTAACGGGGTGCCCTCAAATGGAGAGTCTAAAATTCGTCCGGTTTCCACTCTTTGCTCCGGAATCTCATCCACAATCTCAAACTTTCTTTTGAAATGGTTATCGTAATAATCTCTAACAATTATTCCATTTGCATATATATGATAATCGCCATGGAATTCTGAGTAAACATCAATAACCGGAACTGTTAAAACTTTTTTGTCTTCAAGAGTTTCATATTCTTCTTTCGTTAAGTCTCTATCTTGAATATTTTCTATGTACGAAGCCGCCTCTAATTGCTCGTCAACGTCCGGGCGTCTATATGAATTTTCATAAGGATTGGTCTTTTGGGCAAGGTTTGCTATTAATTCATTATACGTATCATAAGATGTAATTTGTTTCACGGAGTAGTTTGAAATCCCCACTTCACCAGTTCTAATGGCCGAATCGATCTGTTTGATATAGTTCACCATCACAGCGAGGTCTTTTTCAACTGTTTCAAGTGCGGAAGTTTGTGCTTTATCAAAAGCATAAAGCTGTTCGATTGTATTTTTGCTGTGTCGTTTCGCTTTCCAGATACTCTCGACAACTTCCGTTTCATCCAGATCCGGCAGGTCAATAATATCAAGGACTTTTTTCATCGCCTCATTCGCTTCATTGACAATGCTGATCGTTGTTCTCTCTATTTTGTTAAGTCCGCTCTTTACATCATCGTCTAAAAAACTCTCGCTAATGAAACCGTTTGGATCAGGCTCAAAATTTTTCAATTGGGTTTTGATCGAATTTAATATCGCTTTATAATCTTCAATGAACGATTCAAAATATAGCAAAAACGAAAGGTGGCACTCCTGGTAGAATGAGCGGATCGCCTGCCCGGCTTTCCCCTTAAGCGAGTCTTCGAGAGAAATGATCCCTTTTATCGCATCTTTTGTCTGTTTGATTTGTTCGCTCAATGATTCCAAATACTTCTCGGTGTCACTAATTGATTCAGTAAACGCTTTGACGTCCAATACCTTCATGAATTTATCACCTCTTTTCTTTTGCCGATGAAGCTAGTTTTTCTTCCGCTTCATGGATTGACTGGACAGCCTTCTCCGATGCCTTTTCATTTTCCAGCAGTAACGTTTGATACGATTGAATGATTTTACGTAATGATTCATTCACACTCTTTAATTTTGTTATCACATCCAGGACATTGCTTCCTTCTTTTACAGAAGGAAATGAAGGCTGTTCGGACGGGACTGCTGATTTTAAACGAGATAAAGCCTCATCAATATCTCCGTAAACGACTTTAATTTCATTCATTGCTTGACCCTTTCGCATTGGTCTTTAAAGTTAAAAAACCGGAGATGAAAACCCCGGTTAATCTTAATGAAGTCGTATACATTTTTAATGGACAGACTTAAATTTATTCTTACCTTCCGCTTCCATGGTCATCGACGAACAGTGTCGAAACCTTCAAATTTGCTTGTGCTATCTGGTCAGATTTTTGAGAATAATGTGTAGTTCCCAAAATTGCAAAAACCGCAAAAATGCTTAACATTAATTTGATCTGTTTCTTCATTTTAACGCCTCCAATTCAAAAATCGTTTCCTTTGTTTCATAACTTAAATTAAAGTAATAACTGGATTTTTCATAATTTTGCTCTTCATAAAACCTTTTTGCTAGCCGTTCGGCATATTCTTGTATAAAATACCATAAACCTTCTTTTTTGAAATATACATTCGCTTCTTGGACAACTGATTCTACTTGAGATGTTTCTAATTCTGGGGAATAAAAAGCTTTTAAAATACTCAAATGGTGAAGGTATTCAGTATTTTTTAAATTATGACAAGACTTTATACCTTCTTCAAGTAAAAACAATGCTTGTTCATTCTGATTTGTTTTAAAGTATTCTCTCGCTAACAAAAAATTTGTTTTGCAGCTGTTAAAATTATATTCCTTTACTTCAACTAAACGGTTGATTGCAACTTCTGATAAGTTTTGTTCCGAATAAAGGTATCCTAAATTATATTTTACGTGGAGTACTAGTTCTTGATCATTACTCTTTACTGCATAGTCTAACGCAGTAAGAAGATGTTCCTCAGCTTCTTCATAATGTTTTAATGCAATGCAATTAATACCTAACAAATTTTCACAATCTGCATATTTTCGTATGTAAGCCTCATCTTGACCGAATATATTTTGCGCTTTTCTAACATGATCTATCGATAAAATGTTTTTTCTTATATCATAATAAACAAAACCTACACGATAATGGAATTCTGCTTTTTCAAATTCATCTGGTACATGTCCCAGTTCTTTTTCCGCCAATTGATATTGAGTTAAAGCATCGTTATATTTTCCAGTTTTCCAATAGTACATTCCTTGAAAAAAATAAAAATAGTAAGTAAGGATATGATTCATATTTTCCTTAAAAGGTTCAACTTTTCCTAAAAGGATGTCATCCTCAGCGAAGTTTTTCGTCATAATTTTATGACGAAAATCCAATAAAGAATAATATAATAATAAATCCTGATTTTCTTCCATATTCGGCAGTTTTTCATCAATTTCTTTTTTTACATTTTCCGCTTGTTCTACCTCGTGTGACCGCATATGTAAATACCATTTGTTCAATAAATTAGCCATGTAATGTTCACTGATTTGATTTTTCGCCATTTCATATCCCCCTTCTACTTTTCTCATTTTCAGCTAACTTCAATTCCATAAATTTCAATTCCAACTAAAAGTATAACATAAAATGGTAGAGATAAATTTGGGAAAATTACAAAATACCATCAGATAATTTACGCGATCGTATGTTTCATTTTCCCAAAAACGCGATAATTTTAACGGCCTACATGAAAATAGTTATGAAAAAACCCCTATTTTTCTTAAAAAGAAAAATAGGGGTGAACTTTTATGTATGGTGACCCGTACGGGATTCGAACCCGTGTTACCGCCGTGAAAGGGCGGTGTCTTAACCGCTTGACCAACGGGCCATTTTAGGTGTTGGATGTCGGATGTTAGAGGTTGGAATTTTTTATTTTTCATCGAAGAAAGACATTCAGTCTAACTTCCCACTTCTCATTTCTAACTTCTAGAAAGTAGCGGCGGAGGGAATCGAACCCCCGACCTCACGGGTATGAACCGTACGCTCTAGCCAGCTGAGCTACACCGCCACGTTAACGACACAAACAGTATAATACAAGATAACAAAAAAGCTGTCAACCCAATTTCGAAATTTTTTTCCGCATAATTTTTAAAATCTTTTTCAAAATAAAAAAAGCACCCGAAAAAGGATGCTGAAAGTAGCTGAAAGTGCGTCTTGAGCATTCTCGTAAGCAGCAATTAGCCACGCCGAGCGCCGCGACCGCCTCGTTTAGATTCCGTCTGGCGTTTTAATGTTGCAAGCCGGTCTTCACTATCTTTCAAGAATTTACTCATTTTATCTTCAAAGGACATGGCACTGTACCCGCCTCCACGGTGAGATCCTTTCTTCGGCTTATTAAATCCAGAACCTCCATTTCTTGGTGAAGGGGCCGGTCTGTCTTTTGCCTTTTTAATCGATAAGCCAATCTTCCCATCTTTTTCGATGTTCATGACTTTCACTTCGACTTCGTCACCGACTTTAAGAAATTCATTTATGTCCTTTACATAATTATCTGCAACTTCACTAATGTGCACAAGTCCGGTTGTTCCTCCTGGAAGTTCAACAAACGCCCCAAAATGAGTAATCCCTGTAACCTTACCTTGCAACTTGCTGCCTACTTCAATTGACATGAAGAAAATGCTCCTCCTTAAGTAATTAAATGTAATTCTATTATACATGGGGGGAAAAAAGAATGTCAATCGGACGAAGACCCATGAATGTTAAAAAGCGTCTCGCCTTTTTCTGTCATGAATAAATCACGCCTCGCGATTTCCAAAATGTAATCAGGGTCATTCAGTTTATGCACTTTATCCTTTAATTGTGCCTTTTTACCTTTTAAATGTTGCAATTTACCTTCCAACTGCTTTTGTTGTTGTTCCTTTTCTTCAATGGCAGCCGTTTGCCTGGAAATAGTGGATATGATCACAAAGGCAAAAACAAGAGCAACAATCGCAAAAAGCGTGAGCCTGCGAATTAACCCTCTCTTTCTTTTCGCTTCTTTTCGCTTCAGAAGATGATGTTCCTTCACATAGCTGGAGTTTAATTCAGTAATGTTCCGTTTCTTGTTCAGTTGACTCATACCTGCCCTCCTCGTCTCTATTTCCGAAACCAGTTTTTGACTTTATTCTTCAGAGAAATAAGAATCCCTGCTTTTTTCAGCCATTTTTCTTTTACATTATACCATTTTTGTTTCGGAATGAAACGCCAAATCAATAAACCAAGCCATTTAAACGGAGAAGCAAGTAGTTTTAAAATAAATAAAAGGATTTTCCATGTTACTTTAGCCACCGAAAGTAAAAGAGCGATGATGAGCATAATCAACCACTTAACCGGACGTATAAGAAAGGCTGACACCATTTTTGCCACAAACCGATAAAGAGTGATGATCATGGATATAACGGTTTCCAATAGCCGTTTATAAACATTTTGAAATAATGCCTTATACGCACTAAAGCCACAAAGAAGAGCAACGAAAATGTAAAAACGGATCTCCGCATGATTGACGTGGAGCAGGACGTAAAAGACGATTAACCCTTGCAGAACCCAGAAAAAAATATCATTTATAAAATGGAGCCAGTTCCATTTCCGTTTTTCATGAACAAAACGGCCATACGTATCGATGGCCATCCCTAACCAAATACCCATGCCGACCATAGAAAGCATGGTTTGAAATTGGATAGTGAGCGTCATTTGAACAGTTTGCTAAAAAACCCTTTGGATTTTTCACCGCTTTGCTGATCCAGGTAAACGAGATCAAATACTTTCCCTTCAATGGAAACATGGCCTGCTTCGACATCCAAATTCCTCATTTTCAAATCGGTTCCGCGTATCGCTAAAAAACCCATCGTCGTCTCTAGTAAAAATTCTTCATTATCAAAGCTTTCAACTTGCTTTACACCCGTAATTTCAAGTTTCTTGCGTCCATACATTTTCACATCATGCTCTGGAACAGAGTTTTTATTTAATGATCCATAGTCATAAAATTGGTTCATGATAATCCCCCTCTTCTCGGTTTATGTTTATGAAAAAAGGGACAACTTTAGAACAAAGTTGCAAGAAGCAACTTTAGAAGAAAGCACAAAAAAAGAACCTATTCTGCAGGTTCTTTTTCAATGGATTGTTCTCTGATGATGGTATACATTTTGTCGGCATCTTCTTTACGCGTTGTTTCTTTTAGCTCATCAACCCGGACAGTAACAAGCTTTTGACCGAACCTTATCGACAGCTCATCCCCTATCTTAAGAATAGAAGAGGCTTTCGCCTGATTGCCATTAATCGCAATTCGGCCCTGATCTGAAATTTCCTTCGCCACCGTTCTCCGTTTAATCAGGCGGGAAACTTTCAGAAATTTATCCAGTCTCATCTTACTTAACTGCTTCCTTTAACTTGTTGCCAGGACGAAAGGCTGGAACTGTTGCTGCCGGAATGGTAATTTCTTCTCCCGTTTGCGGGTTGCGCCCTGTCCGGCTGGAACGTTCACGCGTTTCAAATGTGCCAAACCCAACAAATTGAACCTTCTGGCCGCTTTTAAGCGCATCTGTCACTTCATCAATTAATCCATTAATGACTAGCTCTACATCCTTTTTCGTCAGTCCTGATTTCTCAGCAATATTCGATACGAGTTCATTTTTGTTCATAGCCTTAAAACCTCCTTTTTCTTTCACCAAAAATTTCGAATGAATCCTTTTAAAATGAAGGGTTTCCATTCATTCTCGTGAAACTATTCTCTATTAAAAAACAGAATCCTTCAAGAATCAAAAAAATTGTTTTGCCTTCTCCCAAAGTTGATCCATTTTTTTCAAGTCCACTTCTTCCATTGACAGCCCTTCGTTTTGAAGCGCTTCTTCAATGTACTGAAAACGCCGATAAAACTTGCGATTGGTCAGCTCAAGCGCCTCTTCCGGATCAATTTTGTAAAAGCGCGCCAGGTTGACCATTGTAAACAACAAATCACCGAATTCTTTCTTTTGTTCATCATGATTCGGCGCCGCTTTCCATTCAGCAAATTCTTCATTTAACTTTTCGATAATCGGCTCGATCGCATCCCAATCAAAACCGACTTTCGCTGCTTTCTTCTGATAGGCCAATGCTTTATATAGCGCCGGACTTGCTTTCGGTACACCATCAAGAATAGATTTTCTCTGATCATTTCCTTTTTCCTGACGTTTAATGGCCTCCCAATTTTGTACGACTTCATCGGCCGTTTTGGCGCTTGTCTCGCCAAATACGTGCGGATGCCGGCGGATCATTTTTTCAGTTAACGAAAAGATGACATCATGGATGGAGAAAAAGCCTTCATCCTCTCCAATTTGGGCATGAAGGAGCACTTGCAAAAGAACGTCACCAAGCTCTTCAACGAGATGGTCATCATCTTCTTCATCAATCGCCTCCAGCACTTCGTACGCTTCTTCAAGCAAATACTTTTTTAACGACGCATGGGTTTGCTTTTTATCCCACGGGCAGCCATTCGGGCCTCTTAATTCAGCAATAATTCCCCGCAAATAGTCAAAATCCCGGTAAAGCAACTTTTCATCCTGAACAGGAGGAACGTAAACGGCGGTCAAATTGCTTAATTCGGCGCAATGATCAAGCTCAAACAGCGGAACCCGCTCTATTTTTTCATTCTGGCTGCCAGCCGCGGTGAGAACAACGACCTCATAATCATCCGGATACTTTTCCATTAATGTCAGCTTTACCTCTGATGCAATGAATGCGTCATACACCTGTACAATGATCAGATGATGGCGAATTTGCAGTTCTTCCTTTTTTAAACTGGTGCCATCCACGATCTGGCATCCTTCAATCGGATCGATTTTTAAAGCGGCATACATTTCGTCAAGAAAGCTTTTCCCGCCAGCAACATTGATTTCTACTCCATGATGATCCGCTTCATTGAGCAATAGTTGAACGGTTTGTTCGGCGACGAGCGGATGGCCCGGCACTGCATAGACAATATCTTCTGCTTCCGCATTTTTGAAAAGGGTGTCGGCAATTTCGCGATAAACGTCCGCAAATTGCTCATGCTTTTCATAGACTTCGTCAAAAAAGACCATGTTAATTCCTTCAGCCAGCAATTCTTCAACAACGGGATGGTCTTTAGTCCGGGCAAAAACTTCCCGTCCACTTTTTAGCAGCCGGTAAACTCCGATCGTCATTTGTTCTAATCCGCCTGCTCCTAATCCTAATACTGTTATTTTCTTTGCCATGATTAACTCCTTCTTTCTCTCCACCGCTGAAAAAGCAGACGGAGTTTATGGACGTTCGGAATATGCTCCAGTTCATCTTCGGAAAACACGTGGAATTTTAAAAGTAAAAGAATAAAAACAATACCGCCAACAAGCGATGAACTAACGGCTATTGCTGCCGACATCATTCGGCCTGTCCCAAGAAGAGCGGTTAACCCTTCTTTAAAGAAAAACGTGACAGCTGCCATTATGATCATCACACCGCAAATCCGAATGCTATAAAATCTAGTTTTCGAGAAAAAATGGATTTTCCGTTCGAGATATAAAAGATTGAGAGCAGCAACAACAAGTGATGCCGCCACCGTCGCCATACTTGCACCCATTATAAAAAAGTGGGGCATGAAGAGAATGTCGAAAGCAGCTTTGACGAAAAAGCCTGCTAAGACGAAACAAGCGGGAATGAAACTAAATCCAAGTCCTTGCAAAAGTCCTGTCGATGTCATGATAAGGGACGCAAATACAACCGAAAGGCATAGCATGGCGATCTCACGGGATCCGGCTGCATTTTCAAACAACATCCGATTCGTTGGTTCCATAATGATCGCAAGACCTACTGACGCAGCTCCCCCGAGAAGAAAAGCCATTTTTAAAGAAAAGCCACACAACTGTCGTATTTTCTCCACATCCTGCCTGGCGCGGGCCATCCCTATAACAGGCACAATGGCTAACGATAAGGAGGTGGCAAAAACAGTTCCTAGTTGCAACAGCGGTTGCCCACGGTCAAATATCCCTTTCATCACTCTGGCATTACTTAGTAATACCCCGTGTTTAACTAATAGATTAATAAATAAAAAAGAATCCGCAAGCTGAAAAATAACAAACAAAAGAGAACTTACCGAAAAAGCGATTCCAGCTTTGATTAGTTCCAGCGCCATTTTAAGTGCGAACTCGCCTGGTAAAAGAAGCGAATGGAACGGGAAATCGGTTTTTCGCCTAAATAGAAGTAAACTAACGAGACCGCCTATCGCTCCTATTACAGAGCCCGCGACTGCGCCACTGCCGACTGTATAAATAGTTTTACCAATTGAGGTCAGCCACCACGAAATTCCAAGAATGCTTGACACGCGAATGACCTGTTCGATCACTTGTGAAACGGCTGTTGGCTGCATCCTTTCAAATCCTTGAAAAAGCCCCCGGATGACCGATGCAAACGGAATGATAAGAAAAAGAAAAGAAGCCGTTCGTATCGGCGCTGTTAGTCTTTCGTCCCCCATTAAGCGGGCGATTTGTGCTGCACCGAAAAAAAGAACAAAAAAGGCTAAAAGGCCAAGAAGAAAAAAGGTCTTTAGCGCCGTTTGTAAAATGGGCTTAATTTCATCTGCTCGGCCTGTTCCCCGTTTTTCTGAAATGAATCGTGACAATGCTCCTGGAAATCCGATGAATGAAAACGTAACAGCAATGCCGTATAACGGATAGACTTGTTGATAGACATAAAAACCGACATCGCCTGTAATGTTTTGATAAGGAACCCGGTAAACGACGCTTAATACTTTAACAATTAACATGCTAACCGTTAACAAAAAGGCGCCCCGCCACATTCCATTAGACACATTATTCATAGTAACTTCTCCACATGATCATCAATAGTATTTCCATCGTATTATAGCATAATCGTGATTCCGTTCTTCTTTGAACAATGTTAAGAATAAAAAAAAGAAGGGAGCGTTTGCTTCCTTCTTTATTGCTCCATTTGGCGTGCAAGGAAACCGGCGGCTGTTTCGGCAAGTTTTTGCTCAATTTCGCCCGTTTTCTTTCCTTCCTTTGCCAGAAGGAGAACCGCTCCGATTGGATCGCCGCTTGCGACAATTGGAGCGATCACATACGAATAGGATTCCCTTAAGTTTTCTACGATTTCGATTTCACTAATGGATGAATCCATCATTGTTTTTCGTTCGCTCATCGACGTTTCGACCATTCGGCCAACGCCCCGGTTTAAGTAATCCTTCTTTGGCCCCCCGGCAACCGCAATAAATGAATCACGGTCAGCGATAAGAACAAGGCAGCCGGAGCTGTCAGCTAAAGATTCCGCATATTCTTTCGCAAAGTCGCCGAGTTCATTGATCGGCGAATACTTCTTTAAAATGACTTCTCCATCGCGATCTACAAATATTTCCAGTGGATCCCCTTCACGAATACGGAGTGTTCTGCGGATTTCTTTCGGAATAACTACACGACCGAGATCGTCGATGCGGCGAACAATACCCGTTGCTTTCATGCATAATGTCCTCGCTTTCTAATGATGTAAACTCTGGATGAAGACGATAATGAAACCTTCTTTTGTAGATTGTTCCATTCCCCTGAAATTATTATTTGTTACATCATCAGTTCTATACACGAAAGAAATTGCTTTTGCCCGGGAAGCCCATTCGTTATTTTTCGGCTTTTATTGACGCAACCTTAGCTTTTTCTTTTTTTACCGATTTCAATTTTCTCAAGACCTGTTCCATTGCCTTTAGAAGCTCTTTATCTGAAATCCGTTTTTTCGTCAGAACGACTTTCAATTGATCCTGTTCCATGCCTAGATTAATAAAACGGCCAATTTTATTGACGACATCAAACAGTTTGGCGCCATCAACCTTTGTTGTCGCTTCTTTTGAAAGCAACATCGTAATCACATCGCCCTTTTGCCCAATCGAGACGACGCCTTCCTGCTTCGCAAGTTCTTTAATGGTCGCAATAAGCAAGAGACATTCCACTTCTTCTGGATATTCCCCGAAACGGTCGATTAATTCATCATGAAGCTCATCGACGTCTTGGAGGGAACGCACAGCTTTAAATTGTTTGTACATATCGATTTTTTGCTTGCTGTCTTCGATATAGCTTGAAGGAATATACGCATCAACTTCAATATTAATTTCAATTGGTTCATCCTGTTCTTCTTTTTTCAAGCCTTTACGCTCATTAATGGCCTCTTGAAGCATTTGCGAGTATAAGTCAAAACCAACAGAATCGATAAATCCGTGTTGCTGCGCACCAAGGATGTTTCCTGCCCCGCGGATCGATAAATCACGCATGGCGATTTTAAAGCCGGATCCAAGCTCGGTAAATTCTTTTATGGCCTGTAGCCGCTTTTCCGCTACTTCTGTTAGTACTTTATCCCGTTGATACGTAAAGTAAGCATAAGCGACGCGGTTTGAGCGCCCTACACGCCCCCTGAGCTGATAAAGCTGGGATAAGCCCATTTTGTCTGCATCATAGACAATTAGTGTATTTACATTCGGAATATCGACACCTGTTTCAATGATCGTCGTTGAGACAAGAACATCGAAATTGCCTTCTAAAAACTCAAGCATGACCGATTCAAGCTCATTCTCCGTCATTTGCCCATGGGCATAGGCAACCCGAATATCAGGGATGAGTGTTGAGATTTGTTCGGCCATTCGCTCGATCGTCTCGACCCGATTATAAAGGAAGTATACTTGACCGCCTCTGGAAAGTTCACGCTCGATCGCTTCCCGGACTAATGAAGCATTATATTCGACAACATAGGTTTGAATCGGAAAGCGGTTTTCCGGTGGCGTTTCAATCACTGACAAATCGCGAACGCCAAGCATCGACATATGGAGCGTTCTCGGAATAGGCGTCGCTGTTAACGTTAAAACATCGACATTTGCTTTTAATCGCTTAATTTTCTCTTTGTGGGAAACCCCAAATCGCTGTTCTTCATCAATAATTAAAAGACCGAGGTCATTATATTGCACATCTTTTGATAACAATCGATGGGTTCCGATGACAATGTCGACTGTACCGTTTTTCAGTCCTTTAATCACTTCATTTTGCTCTTTTCTCGTTCGGAAACGGCTTAACGAACCGATCGTCACCGGAAAGTCGGCAAACCGCCCGCGGAATGTTTCATAATGCTGTTGCGCTAAAATGGTCGTCGGCACTAAAAAAGCAACTTGCTTTCCATCCATGACGGCTTTAAAAGCGGCGCGAATGGCAACTTCAGTCTTTCCATAACCGACATCGCCGCAAAGCAAACGATCCATCGGACGTGGCCGTTCCATATCTTCTTTAATCTCATTGATCGTACGCAGTTGGTCCTCCGTTTCCTGATAAGGGAAGGACGCTTCAAATTCTTGCTGTTCGGCCCCGTCTTTTGAAAAGGCATAGCCAACGCTCGCTTCACGTTCTGCATATAGTTTAATCAAGTCATCTGCAATGTCTTGAACCGATGACTTCACCCGGCTTTTTACCTTTTTCCAATCACTTCCGCCAAGCGCATAAATTTTCGGATCTTTTGCCTCAGAGCCGACAAATTTTTGTACCTGGTCGATTTGTTCTACAGGAACATACAGCTTGTCATTGCCTGCATATTGAATATTCAAATAGTCTTTATGGACGCCGTTAATTTCAAGTGTTTCAATCCCAAGGTATTTCCCGATGCCGTGATTGACATGAACAACGTAATCGCCAACCTTCAGCTCGGAATAGCTTTTGATCCGTTCGGCATTCGACATTTTTTGTTTCGTTGGGCGTCTTTTCGCTTTCTTTGTAAAAACTTCCTCTTCCGTTATGACGACAAGTTTTTGCTTTGTCGATTCAAATCCGCTTGCCAGCTCGCCGATCATAATATGATTGACTTTCGGCCGCAATTCCGTTTGCCCGCTGACCAGATTTGCTGTCATGTCGTAATCCGCAAGCACTCTTTCTAAACGATCCGCACGCTCCTTATCTGCAGCGAGAAAAACTACCGAATAATCCCCTTTTTTCCAACGTTCCAGTTCACCTTTTAATACATGAAGCTGTCCATGGAAATTTTGCATTCCCTTACATTCGACATTTACTATATTTTGCGGGTGTGTATGCGGAATATGGCGTAAAAATAGAGAGAGATAAATAATTGGGAATGGAATTTTCCCCCCCGGTATTAATAGATCGGGAGCCAGACGGATGTCTGCTAAAATTTCCCCTTGAGAAAGGAGGGTCGTATGCCATTCCGCTTCTTCTTTTTCAAGCTGACTAAACATCTCTTGAATACGGCCAACTTCATCCATGATGACGATGGCATTATTCGAAAGGTAGTTTAGTAGAGTAGCCGGTTTTTCGTAAAAAAGTGAAATATACTTGTATATACCTTGAAAGCTTTGTTTTTCTTTTAATTGGTCGATTTCTGCCTTAATTCGCTCGATGAGCAACTCTTTTACTTTTTTATCATTGATCTTCTTCAACGTGTTGGCAAGGCCGTCTTCTATCTTGCCGACACCTCTGGCAAACTCTTCTTCATATAAAAGAAGTTCTTCCGCCGGTCCAATTGTAATTTCCGTTATTTTTTCCTCCGAGCGCTGCGTATCCGCTTCGAAATAACGAATAGAATCTACTTCTGTATCAAATAATTCAATCCGCACAGGAAGTTTTTCCGTTAATGGATAAATATCAATAATGCCCCCGCGCACGCTAAATTCACCCGGGCTCGACACCATGCCGACACGGTCATAGCCAATAGCTACTAGTGTCTTGAGTACATGGTCTAAGTCAACCTCCATCCCGATTGAAAACGCCAGCTGACTTTTTTCCCATCGGTCAACCGGCGGCAAATAGCGGCGTACACCCGCTACCGGGGCAATAATGACTCCTTTTTTCGTATTTAATAAAAAATTTAAAACTTCAAGCCGCTGCCCTTTTAATTCAGGACTGGCGATGGCCATTTCCGATGAAATGACATCATTGACCGGATAAAGATAAACTTCATTTTCAGGAAGTAGGCTGCATAAATCATCATATAGTTTCTGAGCTTGATACAAATTATGGGTGATAACAAGCTGGGGTTGATTTGTATGTTCATAGAGTGAGGCGATTAATAGCGTACGTGCAGAACCGGAAAGTCCAGCAACAAGCTGTTCATTTAAACCTTCGTCGAGCCCTGTTAAAACAGCACGAAAATCTTCCCCCTTGCTGAAATAGTGCTTTAAACCTTGCATTTTAACCTCCCCTTAATGGATCTAACCAAAAGTACAAACATAGAAAAAGGCCTTGGTTGGTCACCAAAGCAAATTTCCTTTATTGAATAAATGAATGTAATGCATAATAATCCGGATTTCGATCAAGCGCTTCCTGACAGTCTTCACAAACTGTTTTCACATGAATATCCCCTTTATTATCATACACGATCATCTCCTGGCGTTCTTCATGTGTCAGCTCGTGAAAGCCTAACTGTTGTGACGTTAACTCTACATCATTTAACGTTCCAATTCGATGTTTACAATGCTTGCACGTATAATGTATTGCCATTCGAACAGCCTCCTTCGTTCTTTACGCACCTATTGTTAGTATGAGCAGAACGAAGGCTCCATATACGGGCATAACTGTTTAAACGTATATTGTCTTAGCCATTAAATTTATTCATCACTCTGTCAAATGATTCCGTTAACATAAGAGAACAAGCTTCTAGCGCCCGTTCAATGGACGATTCGATGACTTCCACTTCTTCAGGAAGAAACTTACTTAACACATACTTCGCTACAGGCTCACCATTTTTAGGCCGGTCAATTCCAAAACGAATGCGATTAAATTCCTGTGTGCCTAAGTGGGCTATGATGGATTTAATGCCATTATGGCCACCTGCACTCCCTTTTGTTCGCAGGCGAAGCTTTCCAACCGCCGTATCAAGGTCATCATAGATAACGACAAAGTCTTCAATCGGTATCGAAAAATAATCAAGAAACGGGCGCACGGATTCCCCGGATAAATTCATATAGGTGAGCGGCTTTAATAAATAGACCTTTTCACCGTTAACAATACCCGATCCGTAGAGGCCTTTATGTTTCGATTGATTTAATGGGATATTGAATTTTTTTGACAACTCATCTATCACCATAAACCCAATGTTATGACGGGTTTTTTCAAATTCCCTTCCAGGATTACCTAGACCTACAAACAATTTCAATTTGATCCTCACCTTTTAGTGTCGCTACTAGTATCACTTTATTATACATCATATCCACATAAATGCGAAAAAAACGCAAGCTCAAGTGGCTTGCGTTTTCCACAATTTATTTAAGCGGATGGTTCTTTGTCTTCAGCATCTATGGCTTTTCCGGCCTTATCATCTCCATCTTGTTCAGCCTCGTTCGTTTCAGGAACGGTCGGAGGCAAAACGGTTAAGACGACTTCATTTTCATCATTAAGAATTTCATAAGAAGCCGATTGCGGGAGATCATTTACAACGAGAGAGTCGCCAATCATTAATTGGTCGATATGAACGTCAATCTGTTCTGGCAGCTCGTTAGGCAATGCCTTCACTTTGACCGTATGAAGAACACGCTGCAACACGCCGCCTTCTTTAACACCTGGAGATTCTCCGGTTACATGTACCGGAACATCAGCCTCAATTTTCTTCTTTAAATCAACGACAAGAAAGTCAATATGGGTGAGCGAGTCTTTTAATGAATCTTTTTGCATATCCTGAACCATTACATTAAACGTTTCATTATCTTCCGTCTTTAACGAGATAATGCCGTTTTTTCCAACTTCACGAAGGACTTTAATAAACTCTACTTCTTGAACCGCAAGATTTCGCGGGTCTGTCCCATTTCCATATAAAACAGATGGAACATTTCCTTCCTCCCGAAGCCTATGCTTGTACGACCGTTTAAAGTGGTTTCGATTAATCGCATTTAATGTTGTTGCCATAAATACTTTCACCCTTCCTAAAATAAGAGTCTCTCTTTCACTTTACCCGTTTTCAGGAAGTTTCAAACCCATTTTTGGAAGGGTGATTTCATTCATTTAATCAAAAAGCTTAGACACGGAAAGCTGTTCATGAACGCGAATAATGGCTTCTCCTAATAGTGGCGCGACCGAAAGTTGGCTCACTTTTTCGATTCGTTTTTCTTCTGGGAGAACGATCGTATTGGTTACAACTAGTTCTTTAATCTTTGAATTTTGAATGCGTTCCATTGCAGGTCCTGATAGTACCGGATGTGTACAACACGCATAAACTTCTTTCGCACCGTTTTCAACCAATGCATTCGCCGCAAGCGTAATTGTACCAGCCGTATCAATAATATCATCGATAATAATCGCCGTTTTTCCTTCAATATTACCGACAATGTTCATCACTTCAGCGACGTTTGGACGTGGACGCCGCTTATCAATGATAGCGATCGGTGCTTTCAAGCGATCCGCCATTTTCCGTGCACGGGTTACACCGCCGTGATCCGGTGAAACAATGACAATATCCTCTAAATCTTTGCTTTTAAAGTAATCGGATAAAATGGGGACACCTAATAATTGATCCACCGGGATGTCAAAAAACCCTTGAATTTGCGTAGCATGCAAGTCAATCGCGATGACGCGCGTCGCCCCTGCTGTTTCTAATAAGTTTGCAACCAGTTTGGCTGTAATTGGCTCACGGGCGCGTGCTTTTCGGTCTTGACGCGCATACCCATAATACGGCATTACAACATTAATGGTGTTTGCTGAAGCGCGTTTTAGCGCATCAATCATAATTAATAGCTCCATTAAATGTTCATTTACCGGGTTGCTTGTTGATTGAATGACATATACTTCACAACCGCGAATACTTTCCTCAATGTTGATTTGAACTTCACCGTCGCTAAATCGAGTAACTGAACATTTGCCGAGTTCGATTCCGATATGATCTGCAATCCCTTGAGCTAATTCGGGATTTGAATTGAGTGAGAAGACCTTTAATTTAGGGTCATTATAGGTTGCCATTTACATCCATTCCTTCCGTGAATTAAAAAATTTAAAATAAACCATTTAACGTTCTTGTTGTTTTTCTTTTAATTTTACAGCATAATTTTCCTTTGTCGTTTGCCTTGCGCGGGCAATTGCCAGCGACTCATCGGGAACGTCGTTTGTCACGGTAGAGCCGGCTGCGACATAGGCATTTTTGCCAACGGTAACAGGCGCGATAAGATTGGAGTTACAGCCGATAAAGGCACCGTCTTCTACTTTCGTTTTATATTTATTGACACCATCATAATTTACCGTAATTGAGCCGCAACCAAGATTCACATCTTTTCCGATTTCGGCATCGCCAATATAGCTTAAATGAGAGGCCTTGCTTCCACTGGCCATTGTTGACTTTTTCACTTCAACAAAGTTCCCTATTTTCACTTTTTCACTAATTGTAGATAACGGACGAATGTGAGCAAATGGCCCAATTGTTGCAAAGTGCTCGATTGTACTATCATGAACGACGGATTGGCGAATGACATTTCCATTTCCGATCGTGCTATCTTTAATTTCTGTGTTTGGTCCAATACTATTATTCTCGCCTATTTCAGATTTTCCTGAAATAATGGTTCCCGGATAAAGGACCGTATCACGTCCAATGACGCTATCCGCGGAAATATACGTATGATCCGGATCAATGATCGTTACGCCATTTCTCATATGTTTTTCGTTAATGCGTTTTCTCATTAAACTTTCGGCTTTAGAAAGCGCAACCCGATCATTCACACCAAGTGCTTCTTCAAATGAAGCTGCCTGGCAAGCGGTTACAATCTCTCCCTTTTTCCGGATAATCTCGATCACGTCAGGCAAATAATATTCGCCTTGCGCATTATTATTATTAACTTCTTTCAAAGCCTCAAATAATGTTCTATTGTCAAAGCAAAAGACGCCTGTATTGATTTCTTGCACTGCCTTTTCCTCAGCACTCGCATCTTTTTGTTCGACGATTCGTTCTAAATTGCCGATAGCGTCCCGAATGATCCTTCCATAACCGGTCGGATCTTCTGCCTTTGCCGTTAAAACGGTTACTTTCGCTTTTGCCTTTTCATGTTCTTCCATCAACTTTCTAATCGTTTCCGCCTGAATAAGCGGTGAATCCCCGCATACAACAAGCGTAAGCCCTTCAGAAGAACCGATTTCGCTTTCTGCTTGCATGACAGCATGAGCCGTTCCAAGCTGCTTCTCTTGCAATACGAAAGTAGTGTTTCCACTTAACGACTCTTTCACTTTCTCTGCCCCATGTCCAATAACCGTCACAATTTTGGTGACTTCCAATTCATTTAATTGGTCAATGACATGTTGAACCATCGGTTTGCCGCAAACCGGATGAAGCACTTTATATAGACTGGATTTCATTCTTGTCCCTTGACCTGCAGCCAATACAACTGCATATCGATTTATCATTATGAACCTCCACTTTGGTAATCTCCTTTTATTCCACTACGAATATATCTTATAATTACTTGCTTTTCAAGGAGTGTGAAGGATTTGTCATTCTATTGTCTAATTTTGACAAAACTAAAAAGAACCCCGAAAAAATACGGAGTTCCATGAATTTTCTATTTTTTTACGATGCGCCTGCTTCTTCAAACGCAGATTCAATTTCACCCATTCGGTGATATTCGGTTAGCACCGCATCTTGAATTTTTTCGCGTGTGCTTGAAGTAATGGGGTGGGCAATATCACGAAATTCTCCATCCGGCGTCCTTTTGCTTGGCATCGCAACGAACATTCCGTTGTTTCCATCGATCACCCGAATATCATGAATTACAAATTCATGATCAATTGTAATGGATGCAATTGCTTTCATACGTCCTTCTGTATTGACGCGTCGTAATCTAACGTCAGTCACTTCCATTTTAAAACACCACCTTTTTCCATAAATAAGAACGTATTACATCATTTCTCCATTTAATCGCAGAATCCTTCTTCAAAACAAAAAATTTTTTAAAAATTATGCAAAAAAGAAAAGCGCAAGCACCCCGCTTAGCCCCGACAGCTGCTTGCGCCTCATCCTCACTGTCTCTTTTTCTACACGAGAAGCACAGAAGCCTGTAGCACACGAGACAACTCGAAGCTTATTCGTGAAGTAGATGCTCGTGGCTGCCGCCTTAGGGAAGCAGACCGAAACTCGAAGGGCCGGGCTGCTTGCGCTGGACAAAAAAGAAAAAACACTGTTTAAAACAGTGTTTTTTCTTTTTTTATTTTACAAGTGCAATGACTTCGATTTCGATTTGGACATCCTTTGGCAGTCTTGCCACTTCTACGCAGGAGCGGGCCGGTTTATGGTCACTGAAATATTGGCCGTACACATCATTAATTAACCCAAAGTCGTCCATATTTTTTATAAAAACCGTTGTTTTAACGACTTGATCTAAAGAAGAACCCGCTTCTTCCAATACCGCTTTTAAATTGGCAAATACCTGGTGGGTTTGAGCGACAATATCTCCTTCTACGAGCGTTCCATCCGGCTTCAAAGGAATTTGCCCTGAACTGTAAAAGACGTTATTAACGATCATTCCTTGAGAATATGGACCAATTGCAGCTGGCGCGTTAGATGTTTCAACCTTTTTCATTTCTGTTCCTCCTCAAATTGATTAAAATAATTTCCCGTTTCGACTTCAATCCGCTTTTCTTTTTCATCTACTTTCGCCAAACGGGTAATGGAAACATAATCATCCACAAGGCGTTCGGATACATCTTCAGCTTCAACAAGCACGCCGATACCCGCTACATGTGCCTGAAACTCATTAAGAAGGCTAATCATCCCTTTAATGGTGCCTCCTGCTTTCATAAAATCGTCAATAATGAGCACATTTGCATCTTTTTGAATGCTTCGCCTTGCCAGAGCCATCGTTTGGATTCGCTTTGTCGAGCCGGATACATAATTAATGCTGACGGTTGATCCTTCGGTTACTCTGCTGTTGCTTCTTACAATTACAACCGGTACATTCAATAAAGAGGCAACTGAATAAGCTAAAGGAATCCCTTTTGTAGCAATCGTCATGACCACATCAATTTTCTTGCCCGCAAAAACGGAGGCAAACAAAGCCCCGACTTGGTTTACCAGCCTCGGATTACCGATGATGTCAGTAACATATAAATAGCCGCCAGGCAAAATTCGGCTCGGATCTTCAAGCAAGGTAATCAACTCATGAATAATCGTTGTCGCTTCTTTTTTGGACATGGAGGGAATATATTTCACGCCTCCGGCAGCCCCCGGAATCGTTACGATGGTGCCAATCCCTTGCCATTCAAAATTTTCTTTAATAATCGCCAAATCTTCACTTATGGACGACTTTGCCGACCCATACCGTTCAACAAAAAAAGTTAATGGAATTAATTGCTGTGGATGGTGCAGTAAATAGGTTGTTAAATCGACCATTCTGCCGCTTCGTTTTAACTTCATCACGACCCTCCAAAAAACCGAATGATTTGAAGTTAATATACCATTTTTATACGGTTTTAAGCAATAGCTCGATAGTGCATTTACATTTGCAGCTAAAAACGCGGCTCACTCCCGGTCGCCTAATAAACGAACGGCATACACTTCATTACAAAATCCCCTGAGCCCGTTATACACTCTGTTCACTCTTGATTCATGCTGGAATAAACCAAAAACCGTCGGTCCGCTTCCGCTCATGAGCACGCCGTCTGCTCCCAGGCGCATCATTTGCTCTTTTATTTGCCGAACTTCCGGGTAATTAGGCAATGTGACACTTTCAAGCACATTTCCAAGATTGTCGCAAATCCCTTTATAATCCTGGCGGTTAATCGCGTCAACCATGCTTTTGACGTTCGGATGCTTAATCTTTTTCACGTTTAACTTTCGATATACTTCAGCGGTCGACACGCCGATTGGCGGTTTAGCAAGGAGCACCCAGCAGGCCGGAGGTGTTTTAATATGTTCGATGATTTCTCCTCGTCCTCTGGCGATGGCTGTTCCTCCATAAACGGCAAATGAAACGTCGGATCCAATTTTAGCGCCAAGTTCTGCAAGTTGATCAATGGATAGACCGAGCCCCCAAATTTCGTTTAATCCCTTAAGCGTTGCTGCAGCGTCACTGCTCCCTCCAGCAAGGCCTGCTGCGACCGGGATGTTTTTTGTAATATGTATGAGAACCCCTTCTTTGACGTTGTACATTTCTTTTAAAAGCGATGCCGCTTGATAAGCAAGATTGCGTGCATCAAGAGGGACAAACCCACCCGTTGACTCAATGACAATCTTATTTTCCTTAAGCAACGTCAGCTCGATCCTGTCGGCCAAATCTACCGTTGTCATAACCATTTCTACTTCATGATACCCGTCCTCACGCTTTCCCAATACATCAAGAGAAAGATTAATTTTAGCGGGTGCTTTCACCGATATCTTTTTTTCATTCATGCAAACTTCCCCTACTATAAATTAAGCTAAAGCTATCATATCATATAAAAACAAAAACAAGAAAACCGGAGCTATAAAGAGCTCCGGGATCTCGCATATTATTTATTCTGGGCAAGGTTTTTCTCAGCAATTTCAATTGCCCGCTTCACCATGTTTCCCGCATCTTTGGCGCGTATGCCTCCCCAACCTTCCTTTTGGACGGTATCATAAAACCCGAGTTCCTTTGCCAATTCAACTTTGAATTTTTCGGACATAATGCCTCTTCGTCTTCCCATGATGCAAACCCCCTTCACAATATGCGATACATATAGTATGAGCCAGGCGGCTAACGTTATGTAAAATTGGAAACGGCAAATGGAGAAATATCCGATTCCTGATCTTGCAGTGGTTTGGAAAGGATCTTTTTCAAACCAATAAAAAAAGCAGTAAGATAATCTCTTACTGCCCTTTAAACCACCTGGTTGGTATCATCTAAAAAAGTTAACTCAACCGTTTCCGTTAATACATCTGCATAGCTGTAGGAAACTCGTTCAAAAGCATTGGTGTCCTGATCCAGTTTGATAATAAATACGGCTGGGTACGTTTCTTCCAGCGTGCCAAGACGTTCAATCGTTTTACGACGGCCACCGTTTGCACGTAATGAAAGTCGTTTACCCACGTTGGACTCTAAAACACGTTTTATGTCCACGATCGTTTTACCCATATCGGCTCCACCTCACTAAGACAAATTATAACATGAATCGATATATTTTGTCAAAATAAAATTTAAATTATATCAGCGACAAACGTAAACTGTCAATGATAAAAAATTATTTGTTCCACTTTAGTATGTAACAACTTTACAAAATTATGTAAAAATCCATCCAATTAATGTTGGATGGATTTAATAATCGACATAATTTTTAATTGGCATTCCCGTTCGTAAAAAGCCCGTCGTTTCGACTCCGCCCAATCCTTCCCGGCCTGTCAGCGTGTTGCGAAGAACATCCATGACATTGATCCGGTCCATAAACGACGTTAAGCTTATTTTAGAAACAACGTATACAGGATCTAGCGCATGAATATTGATTCTAGCAGGAGAACTAGCAAAATTCGCCCCTGCTTTGATTAACGATTCGAAATGGGATTGGCAGGCGCCTGCAAAGATGACTAAATGATCAAGATGCGGATTGTTCCTTCGTATTTCGCGAACCGTCCGAACAAAAAACTTCGTATGCCGGTATGCGTTAATATCTGACATCAGCCCTTTGCTCTTTAAATAAGCATCATGGCCGGTAATCACCAGAATATCCGGGCGCACTTCATCCAATAAAAAAGGGACACGCTCAGGCATTTCCGGTTCTTTCATATGAATGCCGTAAACCGGAACACCAAATCGCTTATAAAGATCCAAACATTTATTTAAATATAACGGATCTCCATCAACATGGAGCACACGCCCCGGGAGCTCAAAATAGGATTGATCGTATTCATACCCATTTGTCGATAGGTATTCCCGTTTTTGCCTGAGCAAAAAACAATCCTGGCGAAATAATTTATATGAAGATTCCACTTTTTCCTGTGCCGCTTTCCGTAATTCATCTTGCTGTCTTGCGTTCATTTGCACTAAATCTTCAACAGGGGCATCTGCCAAAAGACGCATTTCTTCCCCGGCGAGCTCCGCGATTGTTTTATCTTCATTAAAGCCAATGATTCGAAAAAGCAAATCGCATTTATAAGAAGTTCTTGCAACAATGGCTCCAATTTCAAGTTTCATTTTACTCCCCCTATTGCAAGTATTCGTCTCAATGGATTCTTTATCTTTAAAAGATATGAAGCAAAGGGGAGAAACATGATATTATTTCACAAGCGGAAGGAGCCGATCTGAAAGCCTGGCAAATTCCTCGATCGTTAGCGTTTCGCCTCTTCGCTTTGGATCGATTCCGGCACTTTTTAATGCTTCTTCTAATTCTTCCCGCTTTTCTTTTGCGATCAAATTGTTCAGCAAATTATTCCACAACGTTTTTCGGCGCTGGGCAAATGAGGCTCGAATTACTTTAAAGAAGAAGGCCTCGTCCTCAACATGAACGGGTGGCTCCTCCCTTAAATTTAACCGGATGACCGCCGAATCGACATTTGGCGGCGGGATAAAGACCGTCTTTGGCACTTTTAATACCGTTTCAGCAGTGGCATAATATTGAACAGCAATCGATAACGAGTTGTAATCCTTCGTTCCTGGCTCTGCTGCCAATCGATCAGCCACCTCTTTTTGAATCATACAAACAATCCCACGTATCGGCAGCTTATCCGTTAACAGTTTCATAATAATGGGCGTCGTCACATAGTAAGGTAGATTCGCAACGACCATAATGTCTTGAATGTTCTTAAATTCTTTTTCCATTATTGAGTGAACATCGGCTTCCAATATATCCGAATGGACGACTTTAACATGGCTGTATGGCGCAAGTGTTTCCTGTAAAATTGGCAAGAGGCGCTGATCGATTTCAAACGCAACGACTTTTTTCGCATTTCTCGCAATATGCTCTGTCAATGCGCCAATCCCGGGACCGATCTCAATAACGCCGGATTCGGATGTCAGGTTAGCGGCTTTTACAATGTTCGCTAAAATATTCTTGTCGATTAAAAAATTTTGACCTAAACTTTTTTTAAAGGTAAACCCATGTTTCTCGATAATCTCTTTCGTCGTTTGAGGAGTGGAAATGTCTCTTGTCATGATTGTTCCTCCTGCAAAATTTGTTTCATCGCATGTGCAAATTCTTCATCAGTTATTTGAAACATTTTAAGCCGTTTGTATAACTGTTTTCCGTTCATATAGCCAATTTTTAAAAGCAACCCGAGTTTTTCCCGTCTTTCTTTGGCGTGTTTTCCGCCAATTAAACCTGCCGATACTAAGTCATTCCATGAGATAACTTCTTCATCGGCCACATACTCTTTTTTAACATTCATTAACGCTTCACGAATCGCCTCTATTGACGCATGCTCGACCCCTACACCTTTATTATTGATGGCAATCGCTTCTTTTTTTGGCAGAAAAGCATGTTGGACGCCAGGAACGCTTTGGGAAATAATCTTCCGAATGCGTTCACCGGGGAAATCGGGATCTGTAAAAACGATAACGCCACGTTTTTCATGGGCTAGCTTGATTCGTTCAATCGTTGCCTGGCTGATTTCTGATCCGTTCGTTTCGAGTGTATCAGCCTCAACCGCCCGCTTGACGGCGATTGTATCACATTTTCCTTCTACAACGATAATTTCTTTAATTTTCATTTTTTCCTCCAAAAATAGTGAAACCTTTTGTCTTGTTTTGACGTCTAAAAGTTAGTATAACCTAAACAGCAGCTAAACGGCTCGCAAAATAAAAAGTACAGAGGAATAAGTCCCCTGTACAATCATTAATCGATAATTTTTATTTTGACTGTCCGACGTCCCCACTGGTTGGCTTTTGCGTTGGAAGAAACAAATACATCGATTCTCTTCCCGTGAATGGCTCCGCCCGTATCGGACGCGATAGCATAGCCGTAGCCTTCTACATATACTTTACTTCCAAGCGGGATAAGCCCGGGATCGACGGCAATAACCTTCGCATTTGGATTGGCTTTTAAATTAAAGCCTGTTGACGTTCTCCCTGAACAGCCAGCACAATTGGCGGTATATGCGGTACTTTCAACATAAAACTCCCGGCCGGAAGATGCATGCGATTTTCCACGTGAAACAACCGGTAAATCGCGGCTCTCTTTTGTTCCGACAGCAATAACTTTATCTTTACTGTCTGAAAGCTTTTTCTTTTTCACAAGCTTTCGGGAAACTTCTTTCCCGTTTTCAAGTACGACCTCATAACGCTTTGCCACCCGGCCTTTTTTGCCGGACCTCACGACTTTTTTGTTTCCTTTCGTTAAGGAATGGTCTTTCTTCGTGACCGTATCGAAAGGCAAATCTTCTTCCACTACATCGATGACCTTTTCTACTTTGATGACATTTACCTTCATGTCGTCTTTTAATGACGAATTCATGCCAGGCTTTACTTTATCTAGATCTCCTACTTTTACATTTTGTTGTTTCAAAAAGTCAGCGACCGTAGTCGAAGTGGTCCAAACTTGTTTCGCTTTTTTCCCGCCGACGGATAATTGAATGGAGTACGCAGGCTTTAGGGTAATGGTTTGCCCATTGGCAATAGCCGTGTTTAATCCGGGCGAAATTTGGTCATGTTGGTTGAGATCCAAATCAGTTTCCTTTAAAAAATCTTCAACCGTTTTTTTCGTCGTCCAATATGTTTTTTCTTTATCATTGATTTTAAGATGAACTTCTTTAGCAGGAATGTACGTCACCTTTAAATTATCTTTGACACGCGTGTTTAATCCAGGCTTTAGAACATCATGTTTGTCGACATGAATGTCGTTTTCTTGAAGCAATTCCTTTACACGATCGGCGTGCGAACGTACCTTATGCTCTTTCCCATCAACGATAATGGTCACATCGTTTTTCGTAGTTTCATAGCTTACAAATCCTGTTGTTATCCCTAACACCATACATGCTGCAGTCGACATAAGTAACTTTTTTCGCACATACCGTGAAAAAACCCCCCTTATGTTGCTGAACATATGATCAATCCCCCTTATAGAATAAATGTAGTTGCTTTTTTCGGATCCCCCCTTCCTTCTTTTTGGATTTGAATAAAAAATAGGAATACCTTTTATCGAGTAATGCCGAATAACCGTTTGGCGTTTTCGGATGTTTTTTCAATTAATTGTTCTACCGGCATTTCTTTCAACTCAGCCAGCGCTTCTGCTACATACTTCACGTAAGACGGCTCATTTCGCTTTCCGCGAAAAGGATGCGGGCTTAAATACGGACAATCGGTTTCGATCAATAAGCGGTCGATAGGTACTTCTTTTGCTACTTCTTTCGGTTTTTTCGCATTTTTAAAAGTAACCGGCCCTCCGAAAGAAATATAAAAGTTCATGTCCATGCATTCTTTCGCCACTTCCAGGCTGCCGCTGAAACAATGCATGATTCCGCCGACTTCCTTTGCTCCTTCTTCCCGCAAAATATCAACGACATCTTTTGTTGCCTCACGATTATGTATAATAATTGGCAAGTTGACTTTTTTTGCGAGCCGTATTTGACGGCGAAAAACTTCTTTTTGAACTTCTTTCGGTGATTTATCCCAATGGTAGTCAAGTCCCATTTCTCCAAGCGCAACCACTTTCGGATGGCTCGCTAATTCTTCAATCCAATTTAAATCCTCATCACGCATATCGATCGCATCAACAGGATGCCAGCCTACAGCCGCATAAATAAAATCATAATTCTCAGCCAGCTTGATTGCTCCATGAATCGTTTCCGTATCAAATCCGACGACAACGATATGTTCAACGCCTTCTGCCAATGCTCTCTCAATAACTTCTTCAACGTCTTCTTGAAATTGGACTGCATTTAAATGGGCATGTGTATCAAACATGAGACTTTCCTCCTAAATATGATTAAAAGTTTAACATAGTATGATAAGCTCTTTGGTTAACAATTCAATTACACTTTCGTTACAGGGGATTTGTAATATTACAGAAAAAAAGCGGGGATTCCCCGCTTTTTTTACTTAACTTTCGCACCGTTCGGGAGGCTTTGATCGACAGTAGCTAGCGTTAATTGGCCATCTGTTGAACCGGCTAAAATCATCCCTTCCGACAGTTCTCCTCGAAGTTTCACAGGTTTCAAATTTGTTACACAAATTACTTTTTTACCGACTAATTCCTCTGGTTTGTAATAATTTGCAATACCAGAAACCACCTGGCGACGTTCGAACCCTAAATCAAGTTGTAATTTTAACAACTTATTCGCCTTTTTCACCGGCTCCGCTTCGACAACTTCCGCCACACGGAGATCGACTTTCATAAAATCATCAATCGTAATTTCTTCGGTTTCCTCTTTTTCTATCTTTACTTGAGGAGCAGCCTGGCTTTTGGCACCCATTGAATCTTTTATATATTGGACTTCTACTTCCGTCTCAAACCGTGGGAAGATAGGGGCTCCTTTTTGCACGTTTGTCCCTTTTGGCAATTGGCCGAATTCGTATATGCTATCCCATGACATCAACTGTTTATCGTGAACGCCGAGCTGTTCCCAGATCTTTTTCGGGGCATTGGTCATAAACGGTTGAATCAGGACAGAAATAATCCGAATGGTCTCCGCTAAATGATACATAACAGAGGCTAGCTCATTTTTTCGATTTTCATCTTTTGCCAGCACCCATGGCTCTGTTTCATCAATATATTTGTTTGTTCGGCTCACGAGCTGCCAGATGGAACTAAGCGCTACAGAAAACTCCATGTCCTCAAGCGCAGCCTCTGTTTTCCGAATGCTTTCGCCTGCAAATTCAACAAGTGATTGGTCGAATTTCGTTACATTTCCTTCATAAGCAGGAATCATTCCATCGAAATATTTGTTAATCATCGCTACCGTACGATTGACAAGATTGCCGAGGTCATTCGCCAGGTCATGGTTGATCCGGTCGATAAAACTTTCCGGTGTAAATACGCCATCAGAACCAAAAGGCACTTCCCTGAGTAAATAATACCTTAGTGCATCTAAGCCGTATCGGTCGATTAATGTATCCGGATCGACGACATTTCCTTTAGATTTCGACATTTTTCCATCTTTCATAAGCAACCAGCCGTGGGCAAACACCTTTTTCGGAAGCGGCAAATCAAGCGCCATGAGCATAATCGGCCAATAAATGGTGTGGAACCGGACAATTTCTTTTCCGACGAGATGAACATCTGCCGGCCAATACGTTTTATATTTTTCATCGTTTTCGGTCCCGTAACCCAGAGCGGTAATATAATTGGAGAGGGCATCAATCCATACGTAGACCACATGTTTAGGGTTGTCCGGAACTTTCACTCCCCAGTCAAAAGAGGTACGTGAAACGGCTAAATCTTCTAACCCCGGTTTAATAAAATTATTAATCATTTCATTTTTGCGGGATTCAGGCTGGATGAAATCCGGGTTCTCCTCGTAAAACTGCAAAAGGCGATCGGCATATTTGCTCATTTTAAAGAAATAGCTTTCTTCTTTCACCCTTTTCACTTCACGTCCACAATCCGGGCAATTGCCGTTGACTAACTGATGTTCAGTAAAAAAAGATTCACACGGCGTACAATACCAGCCTTCGTATTCGCCAAGGTAAATGTCCCCCTGGTCGACCAGCTGTTTAAAAATTTTTTCAACGACCGTCTTATGCCGTTCTTCTGTTGTTCGAATAAAGTCATCATAAGAAATGTCAAGTTTTTTCCATAACTCTTTTATCCCCGAAACAATCTCGTCGACGTATTCTTTTGGAGAAACCCCTTTTTCTTCTGCTTTTTGTTGAATTTTTTGCCCATGCTCGTCCGTACCTGTCAAATACATCACGTCAAAGCCTTTTAATCGTTTATAACGGGCCATCGCATCGCCAGCCACCGTCGTATAAGCATGTCCGATATGAAGCTTCCCGCTCGGATAATAAATCGGGGTTGTGATATAAAACGTCTTCTCTCCCATCATTAAACCTCCCTTAATATGTATGTTTAGTAGAAAACTCGGCGTTCAGCCGAGTAGTCGTGAACTTTAACTTCAAATTGTGTAAAAAAATGTTCAATTTAGGACATAAAATACAAAAACCATTCGAAAAAACTTTATATAAATAGTTTCATTATGCACCCATCTTCCTTCAAAATATACCTAAAGAGACAAATGTATGTCAAGATTAGTAAATTCTAAACATGATTTTGTCGAACTTTGTCATAATTTTAGGATTACACAATTCCCAGTGATTATTTTGAAGAGTTGTAATAATAATGAAACCAATTTTTTATTAACATTGCAGGATTAACATGTGCTTTAACCGGGTAAATAAATTACAAGCTTTTCTGTTGACTGCTTTTGGAAATATTGTTATGATAAAAACATTAAAGCACTTGTCGAATTCCGACGATTTTATACTTTAGAGATAAAAATTTTTTAATTCACTTAGGAGGAGAATAAATTATGAAATCTACTGGTATTGTTCGTAAAGTTGATGAATTAGGACGTGTCGTTATTCCGATCGAATTGCGCCGAACTCTTGGTATTGCAGAAAAAGACGCATTGGAAATTTACGTTGATGATGACCGCATTATCCTTAAAAAGTATAAACCAAACATGACTTGTGCTGTTACTGGGGAAGTATCCGACGATAACTATACAATTGCAGGCGGAAAAATCATTCTTAGCCCTGAAGGCGCTCGCGAAGTAATGAATGAACTTCAAAAATACCTTCAAACGGCTAATAAATAATAGCCAAAAACGAAGTGGATGAACCACTTCGTTTTTTTTATTTTTCTTCAATATGAAAAGTGTTGTAAACTTCACGTTTTGGTAATTGACGGTCGTTTGCCACTTGTTTGATTGCTTCCTTGCTTGTTAAGCCCTTTTCTTTCATATAATGTTCGACATGTTCCACAATCGATAAATGCCTCCACCATTCTTCTTCTTGCCAGCTGGCAGCGTCCTTATTTCCTTCTACGATAAGGCAAAATTCGCCTCGCACTTCCGAATCTTTGCACCACGATAAAGCTTCACTCAACGTTCCACGAATTATTTCTTCATACTTCTTCGTCAATTCTCGCGCAATGCAAACGTGTCGATCACCTAAGTGGTCATGCATGAATTGAAGGGTTTCTTTCAACCGATGCGGCGCTTCATAAAAAATAAGCGTAAAGGGGAGATTGGCCAAATGGGTAAGCTGTTCCTTTTTTTCCTTTTTTCCTCTTGGCAGAAAGCCGTAAAAGTAAAAACTATCGTTCGGAAGTCCAGAAGCGACAAGGGCAGGCAAAGCAGCATTGGCTCCCGGAAGGGGAACGACGGGAATTTTTTCAGCAACACACTGTACCACTAGCTCATACCCTGGATCGGAAATGGCCGGCATCCCTGCATCAGAAACAAGGGCAATGTTTTTCCCTTCATTTAACGCTTGAATGATTTTATTTCCGCTTGTTGTTTTATTATGATCATGATAGCTGACTAACGGTGTATGGATATCAAAATGATTTAACAATTTTTTCGTTTGCCGTGTATCTTCCGCCGCAATTTTGTCTACTTCTTTCAACGTTCGGACGGCCCGAAATGTCATATCTTCTAAATTGCCGATCGGTGTTGGGACAAGATAGAGTACCCCGGATGGATGATCAGACTCATAGCTTTTTTGTTGCCACATACGTGCCACTTCCTTCTTGAATTAACAACTCTTTTTGTTCTCTAGAAAATCGCTTAATTTGATATTCCGCACTCATTGCTTCTTCTTTTGTTGGAAATCGCTTTTGAAAAACAAGTTTGACCGGCGTTCTCCCTCTTGTATATTTTGCCCCTTTTCCCGCTTGATGCATCATCACCCGTTTTTCGACATTATTTGTATAACCCGTGTAATACGTGCCATCTTTACATTGGAGAATATAAACAAAATGGTTACTGTCCATAAAAAACCTTCTTCAGTTCAGATGTATATTCGCCATTTTCTTTATAAACGGTGAGTGGCGGCAGTAAGTGCAAATCAGGTTTTCCATCCTTCATCCCTTCCACTAAGAGCATATTGGCTTCCTCGCCTGACTTCGGATAAACCAGTTGAAGTCTTTTCGGCTCGATTCGGTATTTCCTCATAAGTGCGAGAATATCCATTAAACGATTGGGGCGGTGGACGAAGGCAGCTTTTCCTCCTTGCTTTAACAATTGACTGCTTACGGAAATAACGTCTTCAAGCGTACAATAAATTTCGTGGCGGGCGATGGCCAGATGTTCATTTTCATTATAATCCCTTTTATTGACCGCCCGAAAATAAGGAGGGTTACATGTTACCGTATCAAATCTCCCGTGACCGAGAAGCTCTGGCATATCAATAATATTGCCGTTTACCACTTTCATTTGTTCCTCTAATCCGTTAAGGGCAACGCTCCTTTGGGCCATATCGCTTAGACGCTTTTGAATTTCCACCATGGTAACGTGCGCTTTTGAGCGCTGGCTTAATAATAATCCAACCGCTCCGTTTCCTGCACATAAATCGATAATGTTCCCTTTTTGGATCGGGACATAAGCAAACCGGCTTAACAAAACGGCATCAAGCGAAAAGGAAAAAACAGACGGGCTTTGGATGATTTTTAACTGTGGATCGACTAAGTAATCTAGACGCTCATCATCTTTTAACTCAATTTCCATTTCAACACCCAATTCTTTAAAATAAAAGCCTTTCCAACAAAATTCTTGGAAAGACTCCTACCTTTTATTTAAAAACTCTACACAAAGCATACAATCCCCTTCGGTTCGCACACTTCCGTAAAAAATGTTGCAAATATGAAACCCTTCCTGGTAAAGACGGGCAAGATTATCGTATCCTTCTCCGATATCCGCCCCTTCTTTCTCTTTTGTCGGCTTTTGTTCATCGGTATGCGCAGGCTTATCCTCTTTCTTTAAAGCCTTCCTTAAATTATAATTTTCCATTTTTAAATGGTAGTTTTCTTCAAGTAATGCAGCCAGGTGTGATTTCAAAGACCCGAGTTGCTCGGTTAACTCGGCTAGTTGTTGTTCCATATGGGTCACCTGGGAAAAAATTTGATCTTTCTCCACGTGCCATCCACCTCATTATTCTGTAGCTTGTGTATATAATTCATCCATATTTACAAGCTCATCCAGTGTGTATTCTGTTATTTTCTCCAGTTCCGTTAACTCAACTTGAACAAGCTTCTCAAGCATATTCAACCCCACAACACGACCTTTTCCATGAGGTGTGGCGATTGCTTCGCCAATGTCAGGTAGTTCTTTTTTGACAGTCTCGTAATAATCATTTTCATATTTTAAACAACACATTAAACGGCCGCATAAACCGGAAATTTTGGCCGGGTTTAATGATAAATTTTGATCTTTTGCCATTTTAATCGAAACCGGCTCAAAATCTCCTAAAAACGTGGAGCAGCAAAGCATCCTCCCACATGGGCCAATTCCGCCAAGCATCTTCGCTTCATCCCGAACTCCAATTTGCCTGAGTTCAATACGTGTTCGAAAGATGGAAGCAAGATCTTTCACGAGTTCGCGAAAGTCGATTCTTCCATCGGCCGTGAAATAAAAAATAACTTTATTTCGATCAAACGTATATTCCACATCGACCAATTTCATTTCAAGCTTGTGTTCTTCGATTTTCGCCGTACATAATTCAAACGCGTGCTCTGCAGCTGCTTTATTTTCCTCTACAGTTAGCATGTCCTTTTGATTGGCATTGCGCACGACTTTTTTTAAAGGGAGAACAACATCCTGCTCCTCTACTTGCTTTTTTGCAATGACAACTTTTCCGTATTCAATTCCTCTTGCTGTTTCAACAATGACAAAGGTGTCTTTTTCTATTTCGAGATCCCCGGGATCGAAATAATATATTTTACCCGCTTTCTTAAAGCGGACACCGACTACTTCATACACAGACTTTTATCCCTCCCGTAATCGTAGCACTAACTGTTCCATTAAAGCCTGGGGGTTCACATTTGCCCCTAGACGCTGCTTGGCAGTCAAAATTGCGAGCATCTTCTCACTAAGGCGTTTCTGTGAATTTTGTAGCGCCTGTTCCTTTAACCGATCCTCCTGATCAATGAAAATAAGTTTGTCCGGCTCTGAAAGCTGTATAAATAAAAGATCTTTATACCAGATCAATAATAGGCTTAAAAAGATGTCGAGCTGATTTTTTTCCTTAAAAAGAGACAACCAATTTTCCTGTAGTGTGACAAGAACATGGTTAGGACGGTTTCTCAGCCCTTCAGTCAATTGTATCACTTTGTCACGAGCTTGTGCAAACCACTCTTCACGGCAAATTTCGTGCGCTTTCGACTTATCATTTGTTAGCGCAGCTGTTATTTTCGCCAGTGGAAGAGAGATGCCTTCTTCTGTTAATGCTTCCACTAATAGATCAGGTGGCAGTGGAGAAAAGGACAGTACCTGGGAACGGGAAAGAATCGTGTCAAGCAATCGGTGCACTTGTTCGGTTAAAATACAGGCAATGGTTGGCGATGTAGGTTCCTCAAGAAATTTCAACAGGCTGTTTGCCGCCTGGACGGTCATTTTATCAGCATGTTCAACGATATAGACTTTTTTCTCTGACTCCATACCGTGATAGGAGAATTCTTTTTGCAACCCGCGAATTTGGTCGATTTTAATCGACTGACCTTCCGGCGAGACGATATGGACATCCGGATGGTTTCCAGAATCGATCCTTTTGCAGTCAGAACACTCGCCGCAGGGAGAAACCCCATTTTTTTCACGACATAAAAATGCCCGCGCAAGCATTAAAGCCGTTTCCATTTTTCCCGTGCCATTGCCCCCTTCAAATACATAAGCATGAGCCAGGCGATTTTTTTTAAGGCTATTGGTTAATGTTTTAACGACTCTCGGTTGTTTTTTACGCAATTCTTCCCAGCCCATGATTTCCCTCCTTCTCTTAAAAAGTGCTTTACGTTTATCAAAATTAAAATTGTTGAAAGTTTAAAACGGGGAGAACAAATACAGTTGCACCGCCTACTTTTACTTCAACAGGATAAGGCACATAAGCATCGGCATTGCCACCCATAGGCGATACTGGGGCAACAAGTTGATCCCGGCTCTGGCAATTTTCCTTAATGATTTCAAGCACATCATCCACCCTGTGGTCTTCGACGCCAATCATAAACGTCGTATTCCCAGCCTTTAAAAATCCTCCCGTTGAGGCAAGTTTTGTTGCGCGGAACTGATGCTTGACAAGCGCATCCGCCAGACGGTTACTATCCTTATCTTGTACAACTGCTATAACCATTTTCATAAAAAAGCCCTCCTCGTTTTTTACTTAAAGTTCGTTATCAGTCTGTCAACATCCTCCCGAATCGTTTGAAAAACGTCTTCTACCGGCCTAGCCCCATCGATCAGAAGAATTCTCTCTTCCGATTGCTTATATAATTGAAGAAATCCTGCCCGCACATTTTCGTGATATTCCAATTGTTTTTGTTCAATTCGATCAAGGCCGCTTCTTGAATTTCTGTTGATCATCCGTTTTCGTCCTTCTTCTGGGGAAATATCGATTAAGTATGTACGATCCGGAACGAGTCCGCCAGTCGCAAACCTATTAATCATTTTTACGGTCTCAATCGCCGCACCCAATCCATACCCTTGATAAGCGATGGAAGCATCAACAAACCTGTCACAGAGGACCATCCGCCCTTCCGCTAACGCCGGCATGATTTTTTCTTTAACGTGCTGTGCCCGTGAGGCAGCGTATAATAAAATTTCGGTCTCATCCGCCATTTCTTTATGCGCTGGATCTAAAAGAAGAGAACGAATTCTGTCACTAATTGGCGTCCCACCCGGTTCGTGTGTTATGACATATGGAACGTTTTTCTCTTCAAAATAATGGGCAAGTTTTTTGATTTGTGTTGATTTCCCTGAACCATCAGGACCTTCAAGTGTAATAAATAATCCTCTCACGTCGCAATCTTCCTTACTTTTAAATATAAACTTTTAATTGACCATGATGACAGCCTTGAAAACGGGCCCCCATTTTAAGCAAGTGATGATACGTATCAATCATCTCTTTCGTAATTCGTTCCCCTTTAACAATCAATGGAACTCCTGGCGGATAAGGGATAACGGACTCAGCCGCTATATCCCCTTTTGCCTCGGCTATCGGGCGGTCAACTGATTTTCTGCTTAACATCTCTTGATAAGACAGCTCTAACATGCTGATCGTTTCGCTCGAATTTGTCTTCAAGCAATCGATTTCTATTACTCGTTCATTCGCTAAAATACTCTTTATCGTTTGAAGAAGCACATCCATTTGGCTAATTTCCCCGAGCGGCATAACAAAAAGAACATTGTACGGATCAGCAAGCTCGGTAAAAATGCCAGACGCCTCCAGTCTTTCTTGCAGCTGGTAGCCCGAGAGGCAGCATCGGCTTTGTACCGTAATTTTTAACGGATCCATTTGGCAATTGCAAGAAGCCCCTACCACTTTAATCTGAGGAAAATCATTTAACCCCTGACGAAAACTCGAAATTTGCGATAAAATCCTCGAAATCCGCTGTTCCGTTAAACTTTCTAAATAGGCCCTTGCCAGATCAAGGGAAGCCATAATAGGATAAGAAGGCGAACTCGATTGAACGGCCTGTAAATAATATTTGATTTTCTCCTCATCTATAATGGAGCTGTTGCTATGTAGGTAAGACCCCATCGTCATCGCGGGCAACGTTTTATGTGCCGATTGTACAACAAGATCAGCGCCATAAGACAAAGCCGATGTTGGAAACCGATCATCAATGCCAAAATGGGCTCCGTGTGCTTCATCCACTAAAACAGGCAGTCCTTTCAAATGCATGAATTGGACAATCTGTGATAAGTCCATTGACATTCCATAATAGTTGGGATTAGTTAAAACAAGCCCTTTTACTTCTGGATATTGTTGAAACGCTTTTTCTACAGTGGATAATGTAACACCCGTTGCAAATTTGCCGATAGGATCAATTTGAGGAGTGATAAACACAGGGCGCAATTTCGCTAAATGAAGGCCGTTAATAATCGACTTATGGCAGTTGCGCTGCACAAGCACGGCGTCGCCTTCTTGAAAGGCGGATAACAACATGACGAGATTCCCTGCTGTACTCCCACCGACTAAAAAATAACTATGATTGGCCCCATAGAATAAAGCCGTTAATCGTTGTGCCTCATCGATGATACCTGTAGCTTCATGCAAATCATCAAGCCCTGTCAGCTCTGTAAGGTCAAGCGGCAAAATAGATGAAAAATGTTGACCAATCCCGATTTTTCCATTTTTATGACCGGGGACATGAAAAGACCAGCGCGATTTTTCGCTATGCCGGACCAATGCATCATAAATTGGTGTTTTACTAGACATGGTTTAAAATCCTTTAATGTACTTTTATTTATTTTAACATAGAAAAAATAAAAAACAGGCATTCTCACCTGTTTTTATAATGTAGAATTCACTAATTTTAATTTCCGTAATTGTTGGAGATAAAATTGATAATATGGATCGTTTGGTTCTGCTGCAACAATTTTTTCTTCACATTCCTGACAAATAAATTGATGAAGAATATGAATGCCGTTTTCTTTTGTTTCTTCACATATTAAACACATTTCCCCTGATGTATGTGATGAACTCATTTCTTCCACCTCCATATTCCCATTCTTGCCGAATTTTATGCCTTCTATACGTCCTTTTTTAAAAACATTTGCGTGTATTTAAAATGTATGTGTTTTTCCAATTTTTTGTGTCTGTCTTTCCGGAAATTAGAGGCGGGAAGTGAAAAGTGGGAAATGAGATGAACGACATCATCTAATGACAAAAAAAGAGACGAATGATTTCGTCTCTTTGGTTAGCCTGGCAGCGTCCTACTCTCACAGGGGGAAGCCCCCAATTACCATCGGCGCTGAAGAGCTTAACTTCCGTGTTCGGTATGGGAACGGGTGTGACCTCTTCGCCATCGCCACCA
>NZ_AUMP01000031.1 GCF_000430745.1 Fictibacillus gelatini DSM 15865
GCCCCTGCCGATCCCTGGGGATACTGAGTTCTTCTATTCGTCCGTACTTCGTGTCTAAGCCCCGTGGGTAATAGCCGTTACGCTGCAGCTTTTGATCCGGGTTTTCTACTTTGATGAAATTCTTGATCTCCTCCTGAAGCAGGAATTCAATCTTCTCTTTCAAAAAATCCTTTACCATTTGATCCAATTGATTTTGTGACAGAATATCAGTTATACTAAAATTCATAGTAGGGTCTCCTCTCGTTCTGGAATCTTCGACAATTCCGAGAGTACCCTACTTTTTTTATTTTGAGAAGGCCTTCTTTGACTTACACAAGATATTTTACATCATCATCATTTTTCAACTGATTACATCGTTTACATGCGCAAACACAATTCTTTGGTGTAGTTAATCCACCTTTTGACTTTGGGGTTAAATGGTCAATTGTATCACCATATTTTCCGCAGTAAAAACAGGTATAGGAGCTTCTTTCGATGATCAAATGCCGAAATTCCTCTTTGTTGTATAATTTATGAATCAACCCTTCGTGAACAATCCCTGCAGCTTCTTCAGTAACCAGTTGTGTAGCAATCTGTACAGGAACATAGTATTCAAAAAATCTTCCATTTTTCTTTTTTTCCTTCACTTTAATGTCACCGTACGATAATAGTGATATATCAAAGCTATAATTGCACGGTATTGCAGGAAGAATTTTTTCATGTTTTCTAGGTTCACAGACTTTACAATAAGATTTCCTTGCTCCGGAACTGCGCTTTCGCCCGGTTCTAGGTGGGAATTCAGAATAATATTTTATTTGTTCGCAAATCTTGCATTTTTTATAGAGAGGACATGCATGTCTTAAATTCATAGTAAACACCTGCATTTTATTCCTAACTAACCTTTAATTTGATACAGTTTTTCTTTGATTTGTTTCCTGCTTACCTGAGTATAACGAGCAGTTGTAGCAATAGCCGGTGTACCTTTTTTTGTGACATGACCAAGATAATATGCGATTTCTTCAATGGTCCAACCAGATTCCCGGGCACGGTGTGCAAAGTCGTGACGCAAATGATGGAACGTTACATCATGAATCAGATCCCATTCATCCTTAGTTGCTAGTGACTTTAGTTTTCTAAACCAGTGGTGAATTCCTGCCTCTGTTAACTGTTCACAGCGTTGTGATGTAAAGACATATGGGCTATCCTTTATTCGTTTTCCATGCTCCAAGTAATTGGAAAGTGGTCGGCGTACCTGGTTCAATAAATCAATCTCCCTCCTCTTCCCTCCTTTGTATCCGACACGTAGCCACCCGATTTTCGGACCGATGTAAGTATCTTTTACCATTAACCAAGACACGTCACTTATACGAAGCCCGGCCCAATATCCAAGTGCAAAAATTGCTTTTCCTCGGAGATCACCTTCCCGTTCCACAAGATTTCTCAATACATAACGCTGATCTTTACTCAATTCACGCGGAGCTAATAATGGCTGTGGTGGAATGTCAACGCCTCGAGTCGGATTTTGCTGTAGTAATCCCTTCTCCTCAATTAACCAGCGTGCAAAACTGGATGCTGCAGATTTGATACGATTTCGATGGTTAATACTATATCCCTCGTCCTCTAAATAACTTAAATACATTTCCATAGCCGTTTTTGTAAATTGCTCCGGTTGGAATTTTCCTGCACTTCCGGGTTTAGCTGAAATCCATTCTGTCAATTGATGAATAGAACGTATGTATGCATCAATCGTTTTCGCTGATTTTCCAGAAATATACGCTTTGTATTCTTCAATCAAAGGTTTGGATTGATGTAATGGAATGACGTTAGACATTCTCTTCCCTCCTGAAAAATTTCTGTTACGAGTTTTATACCCCAATAGGTTTTACTCTTTCTTACTTCTATCTACACTTTCGTTAAGTGAATGTTTCTTTAATATCTTAAAGAAACAAAAAAGGAAGGTATTTTTAATTTTAAATCGAATGTAAAATTTGTGACAAAAAATTTACATTATAAGGGGATGAAGGGATAGAAATGAAAAAACTTATTTCAGTATGTCTTATGGTTGGGGTTTTGTTAATTCCAACATCAGCATTTGCTAAAGATGGTCCAATGATGGGGGCAGGAGAGTGGGATGCCAAATATGACAATCCATGGTTTTGGTTATACAAAGATTATCAGAAGAGTTTTGATAATTGTGTAAATACAACTTCGGGTGGCGGTGATTTTGCGGTTCAAGTCTCAAATAATTCACTACCTGGGAATACATGGATTGTATGGATTTGGGAGCTTGATGGAACTGGTGTTGACGAACTTTATGAAACGCGTTCACGTTTTGCTAATGACTTTCTTTCTTTTCCAATAAAACCAGATGGTGATAATGGTAAGGCTGAATTACAGGTTTGTGTTGGAGTTGCAGAATATCAATCGGAATATGTACGTCTCCAGCTTTGGGACTAAGAGAAACAAATTTTAAGTAAAAACTGAGAATGAGAAAAAAATTGCTCACTCTCAGTTTTTACTTTGTTGATATCCATTATCTATACTACACTTAATATATATAAAACATTGATTAC
Source organism: Fictibacillus gelatini DSM 15865 (assembly GCF_000430745.1). Taxonomy (GTDB): domain Bacteria; phylum Bacillota; class Bacilli; order Bacillales; family Fictibacillaceae; genus Fictibacillus_A; species Fictibacillus_A gelatini. Next base: position 2,553 of record NZ_AUMP01000031.1, read on the forward strand.
AATGAAAAAGCTTAACTGATTAATTTAGTTCTTTATTGTCCCTGCTTCTAACAATTATTTTATAAGGCTCTCCATCGATTAATTGATCCAATTGCTCTGCTTTAATATAATCTTTTATCATAGCTTCGATTTTTTTTGCTTTCCGTTTTGCCATCAAATCTGAACTTTTAATATAGGTTTTAAAAATCAACTTTGTAGGAGCGGGATGAAAGTCAATCGCTATATCGTATGTCTGGTATTTAGTTTTGCCGATTACTTCATCTTTAATAGGATTTATTATCTTTATCATCCATCGTCTTACTTTTTCTTCATTTAGTTGATTTTTTATCTTTTTTTTCCTTACAACTTTCACCGTATAAGCATCATAACCATGTTCTTCTAAAACATTATCAACGAATTTTCGTACCTTATTGTCAACTGTTTTTTTCTCTGTACTAGGCACTGTAATATATATATACTTTTTTTGTGAAATAGGGTCAACGTGACAACCTTTGCATATTTTTTTTAGTCCCTTATGTAATTGCATATGCCAATTTAGATTCGTTTCAGATTTTGCTATAGCAATTTGAGGTATAAATATCATTCCTAGCATGAATAAAAGAATAGTTCCACTAAGCAGCCATTGTCTTGAGTTATTCACTAGAGTGTCCCCCTTATGTAAAGCTTTTTGTATTATTTGGTTTAGTTTTTTCTTTTTTATTCGAGTTTATTCACCAAACCCTTGTTGGGGTAAAACCAGCAATTGAACACCTAAACGCAATCTGTCCAATTACTGGTATCTACTTTGCGAAAGATAGGACGTTAGCTACCTCTATCCCTAGTAGCCTCATTTTTCATACGAAGAATGCGGCTTTAGATCGTTAAAAGTAAATAACTTTTTTTGCATTGAAAAAAAAGCAATTGGGGGAGCAATCGCCTTTTGGATCAATGGAATAATACAGCATATGCAAAAATCTCCGCCATCTTGAATCATAAAAAGAAATTGTTATAATTTCGTTCAGTAACGAATGGACAAGCCAAATCCGTTTGTAAAAGGTTATCGATATGAAGAGTTTCTTTACTTGTCCACCAATGAAATTCAATCGGGTGAGATTGATTTTTGGGAATGATGATTAAGAAAAATGGCAAATGCTCTAAATTAAATGGAGCAGCATAAAACACCACCTTTTTTTCACATACAAATGTGATATTCTTAACCAATTTTTTAGATGATTAACCGTCAAATGGCTCATAACACGGTTTATTATCCATTTCAATGTAGCGATATTTTCGATTTGACAGGCTTTTCTAAGCCAAAAAAGAAGGTCGTTCAAGTAGTTATGATCTTGATTCGTAGCAAAATAGTACTCAGTCGAATTGAAAAATGGAACCTCTTTTCGTTTTAAGCCCAAGTCATAGACACTGTCTGCTCCTTCAATAAATTGCCTCCAATGTACAAATGAAAAAGCATAGGGGCAATTTTTGAATGGTTTGTATGGACTATAGTTGAAATTTAATGTGGTCAATCGCCTAATACAACTGGAATGATTATCAAAAATCTTTTGAATATGTGACACGATGGACCTTATGGTATCCCTCGATGATTGATATATTTCCTTTTTTAAATTGAATTCATAGTGTTCATCTTTTAGTTGTAAATTGCAAATTCGAGATGAAAATGTAACTTTTCGGTGAATCTCCGATCGATTGGTCTTATAGTTTGACGAAACAGCTTCTAATATAAATTCCATCACTCCATCATTTTTTTGCAAATCCGAGTCAGGATGAATATTTAGAAAAAACTTTTCATGAACATTATTTAAATTAAAAGTAATCCAATATTTTAAGGGATTAAATTGGTTTTGAATACTCATTTGTTTCCAGGCAACTGGATAGCGTTGCCCATTTTTTAGTGAAAATAAAAGATGGCCACATTTACATCGAAAAGGCTCCTTTGTGTACCGATCCGTTAATTGATAAAACATTGTCCTTTTACATTTGGGACAACCTTCAACAAATGAAACATTATGAAATGGGCAACGATGAATCAGACTAAATTGATGAAAAATACTGTGGTACCCTATTTTAATGCACTTGGGACAAAGCTTTAATATTGTATGAAAGTAGAGTTGCTGATCGTCTTTCTGGAAAATGTTGGTGAGCATATTAATGGTACGTCTATTAACCTCTTTGATGGATAAACCGAAGGCTTTCTTTAATAAAGATTCGTCTAATCCTTCTAAAGTAATTAAATTGCAAGCTTTTTGGCTTAAATTCGAAGCTTTTAGACTTTTACTATATGTTGTACCGAACAAATCAAATAAATCCTTAACCGTAGCTCGATTGGCATATTTAAACTTTTCAAATATACTCCAGGGGGATTCATAAGGAGATATCCATTCCTTTCGCCAAGTAAATGGTTGTGATTGCAACGGGGAGGCGTCGTTTATATATAGAAATCTTCTTTTTATCGGCATTTTCCCTCCCCCTATATGATCTCCTGATGAATTTCTGCTTCTACGTAACCCGACTTCAATATGGCTTCTTCCCAGCAAGCCGTAGTTAACCAGTCCAAATTCTGTCCGTTAGCTCCAAATTTTCGAAGCGCATATTCTACCGTTAACGTTAAGTATTGCATCGGAATTTCCACAGGTTTTGTTAGCCCAGCTTTCCGTCGTAAATCATTAAATATCTTCATTAATTCTTCTGCGCAGTGTTCCAAACGGTATCCTTTATTAAAGGCTTCCGGGAAAAAATAACGGGCATACGACCACTCACTTCCTATGGGGTATTCTGAATCGTGATCATATCCTGACAAACAAGGTTTTAAATCTTCAATGTTGCGAATACCGGTAAACTCGTATTCATGAACCATAAATCTTCCTATAATTTGCGCTTTTTTTGCCCGTATGAAAGCTGATCGTTGATAAAGTAATTCATTTTGGCCAACAAGAATTACGGTTAGATGAATACCTACGCAATCTAATTCATTATAAATATCCATCAACCATCCATAATGTAACTCGTGTAACCGATGAGCCTCGTCTAAAAACAAAATGATCCGATGTTGCTGCGACTTTTCTCCTTGTTCAATTAAAAATCTAGTTAATCGATCCCGTTTAATATTGGCCTTTCCACTAAAGGCCAAATTGTGCCCGATATCCTTTAATATATCTTCAAAAAATACGCCTTCATTCGCATTTTTATAGTGACGACAGATGATCTTATAAACAGGAAGGTTTTTTATATTCATCAGGTAAGATTTTCATAATGTAATCAATAGCCTTGCTTTTTCCTAAACGAGGTCTGCCATAAACGATCGCACCGGGAGCTCGGTTATCAATCCATTGGCAAATCGATTCAAATAATCGATCAATTTCATTTGTGGCAATAAGGTATCTCCCATTCTCAACTGGATGGCTTCCTTTAGGAACGTAAGGTCTTCCCAATTGTTCAGAAATACTTACCATTTGTTCCAGTTTCAACACTTCTCCTCCTTTCTTAATAAGAGATAGTTTTTGTCAATCGTCTTGAAGAAGGTTTATCTGTCAATTGTTCATGTTTCTGTCGTGTTTCTAATCCTTCTAATTCGTTCTGCTTTTTGCTTTTTTCAAGATTCTTCTGATCGTTTAGTTCCTTAGATGAATATTCTTCGAGATAGCGATTTAATGTGGACAGTGTATTTCTGACATTCTTTTTTTTCCTTGATTCTGATTCTAAGTACCGTTGTAAAATTTCAACAGGGTCATCCTCATTTAAGACATGGATGATTTTTCGATTACGCAGTTTATTGAGTAATCTTCTTGTTTTTAAATCATGTGGGGAAATCCCCCATTTTCCTGACGCAGTTAATGTTCCAAATTCACTTCCATCCGGTAAATAGGCATGTATGGATCTTAAATCTTCGGTATTAACCAATAAAGTTAGTTTCGTTCCGATTAAATCGTAGGAACGCGATAAAATTTCATTGTGATACACAACGCCTTCAAAATTAATATGCGGCCGTTTTCTGTGTTGCCTATTTCCCTTGATCACTCGTTCTACTTTCATCGAGAAAAATGCCACCTCATTTCTTTGTTCCTCAGGGATTGTTCGAATAAGCATACCTCGTGAAACACGTTGTTGCAAAGCTTCTAACGGGGTTAAATTAATGATCCCTTCGTGTGGAGTTGCATTATAATTGGCAATAAGGACGTCCGTAATTTCCTCCAAATGTGAGGACAAAATTCTATATTTAATAGCCTTTTGCTCCGCGTCTTTTCGTAAAGGATCTCTAGGATGACTGCCTGTTGTACTTGGCAATTGATGATAACTGTTATCTTCTAACGTTTTAAAAAATCTTTCAATAATGGCTCGACGCTCTGGCACACGAACCGGCCCTGCATTCACGGCGCAACCAACGATTTGTGTTAAACGATCACGTACTATGTTTGATAAATTTGCTCTGGCATTGTCATAAAGGAACTCATCCCATAAACCCCATTGTGCTTCTTTCAATGAATCTGAGGGAAAGCTTCCATTTGAAGAATACTTTAAACCTGGGATGGTTAACGATTTGCGTTTCCAGGGAACGACTGCATTTCGTATGCAACGTAGGACGTCGCTAGATGAGTATTCTTTGTTTAAACAAAGATGATGACCCAAAATCGCTCTTGTAGCAACATCAATAATGACTAATAGCCAAATTCGGTTCATAACTTCGATAACCTCGTCCCCTTCAGGGGTTTTAAAAACGACAGCTATAGCTGTGTCAATGCGGTGACCGTCAAATTGAACACGTTGATAAGGACGAATAAGCAAAGGGGAATTTTGATTTTCTTTTGTAAAAAAATCATGCTTTGATTGGGCTTCGTGATTTAGAAAGTGAAGTTTTTCTAGTTTTTTTGTATAGCGCTGAAGTGCCTTTTTAGCATTGGTTTCTGTATTAAAGGGATAGTCATTTAGTGTAAGGCCAATCTCACGACAAGCATTTAGAAATTTTTTATGAAGAACTTTTTGGTTAATCTTAGAGGTCTTTTTGCGGTTTTTTAAATAGTAATTACGTATAGTCTCTTCTATGGAAGGATAAGTTTCAAGAAGTAACTCAAAAGCGCCAACTAAATTTGTTGATACGCCATGGGATAAATTTTTACGTTTATATTGTTTTATATGTTTATAAGGGATTAATGCTCTAAATCCCCATATTTCTCCATATTCGTCCGTTTGCAAACATCGTTTTGTATATTCACGAATATGTTTTCTACTAATACCAGTAAGGGCTGATACCAGTAAGGGCTGATACCAGTAAGGGCTGAAATTTCCTTTAACATTTTGTCGTTTTTAAGATATAGTTCAACCGCCTGTTTTCTTTTTAAAAAGACAGGTTTAAATTCATCGTCAATCTGATCCAATAAAACATTTGGCCATAATGAAGTGTCTAAATGTTTTGGATTTATGTTATCGTTTTCAAAAAATCTATTTCTAGACATTCGTCCACACCTCCAAACTAGAACCAATCGGGGTAGTATCAACATTTGCTTGTATTTGTCCATGATATAGGAGCCAAAAGATTGCTTCTCTTATTCTAATACGGTCGAGGGCCAAATAATGGTCTAATTCAGCGATTGTACATCTTTTTACTTTGGAGAGATATCTTTTTATGTTGTATAAGTCTGTTTCAACGGGATGAGGACGATTGCTTATGTAAGGTAAGATTGTTTTCATATTTGAAAGTAAAATATGGTTTTCTCGAATGTCTTTTTCTGTTTTAATAAGAAAGTCTTTTTGGTGATGTTTACACCATAGTTGTTGGATAATCGAGGCAAGTTTAACGGATCGATTGCTAACAGAATATTGAACCTCAACAAACTGTTCCTCTCCGTTTTCCCATTTAATCCACATATCGAACATCGCTTTTACTATTTTTCCGTTGTAAATTTGTTTTATTTCAAGTGGTCTTTCACAGAAAGCTTGTATTTTCGGGTTTGTTTCAATTAGAATCCAATAGTCATATTCTAAGTCACTAAAAAGACGAACATTTCTTTGAACTTTTGGGCTATACGCTTCCCAATAGTTGTTTCCAAACTTACTACTTCGCTTAATTGGAATCGGTGAATACATGAATTATCACCTCGCGATCTAGCTTACAAACAATTTCTTAAATTCTACATGAATCTGCTAATTCCTTCTTTGATATTAAATTATTTTGTAGGATTCTGCCTTTTTATTACTGTTAGTAATGGAAATAATGAACCCACTTTTACCTTCTGAAACGGCAATGAACCCACTTTTATGTACCATTCGTAGGACTTAAAAGTGGGTTCATTAAAATTGTAAATTACTAGTTTAATGGTGATTTTTGATTACATTATGAACCCTCTATTATGTCCTTCTACAAAATGTACCAAATGACATCATTATAGTGATTGCTTCAGCAACTGTCACAGGCATCATCCCCCTTTTCTCTTTGGGAGTGAGCCGACCGCCCTTTAGAGAAAGCCGCATCTATTGCTATCTTTATTATTCCATATACATAGAAAAATTTGATAAAAATTACCCCGGGACCAACGTAGCTGTTACCAGGCGTAAAATGAAAACTTTGTGAATGATTCCGATTATTAAAGGATTTAATGACCTTGCTCAAGAAAAGAAATAAAAAATAAGACAACTGGAGGAACTGATGAATCGTTGGATAAACCATTTATTAAGCACAAATCGCGGGACATTTGAAATATTTGTAAAAGGTGAAGGTGAGCCTCTTTGTGTCACACATCTCTACTCTGAATTTAATGAAACAGGCGATTAATTCGCTGAGGCATTTACAAAGACCAATAAAGTGTTTTTAATTAATTTGAGAGAAGTCGGGAACTCGGAAAAAGCTTATGAGTCTTACCAACTAAGCATGTTGGAAACCATATTTGATTTAGAAGCCATTCGTGAAACGTTAGGTTATAAGAAATGGGGCTTTGCCGGCCATTCAACCGGTGGTATGTTAGGCGTTATCTATGGCATCCATTTTTCAAGCAGCTTGAAGTTTACTGTCATTGTTGGAGCAGCAGCAAGGGATTATTCGACATTTTCAGCGGATTGTATTTATAATCCAAAGCATCCTCAATTTAACCGGATGCAGGAATTAATCGAAACGTTAAAGCGCTCCGATTTATCTGCAAAGAAAAGAAATGAGCTTTCATCCGAAAGAACAAAATTGTCCTTATATGAGCCGGACAAGTATCATGAGTTATTTAACTTAGGCATTAAGAAGAAAATGTCCGCAGCCCGGTTAAATTACTTTAATCGGGAGTATCCAATATTTGATGTGACAAAAAAATTAAAGTTGATTTCAACCCCAACATTAATCATGTGCGGAAAATACGATGTGCAATGCCCTGTAACTTATTCATTCGAAATGCATGAGCAGATCCCTAATTCAAAGCTGGTCATATTCAATAAGAGCAACCATTATCCTTTCCTTGAAGAGGCTGAAAGGTTCGAGAAAGAACTTATTCATTTCAGAAATAATATCCTATAACTACAAAAAATATTGTTGCTATTTTTTGTAGTACTGCCGTTAAAGATGTTTTTCATCCTAATGGCTTAAAGGCTCAGTCACAGGGCTGCTTTAGGGCGGGAAACAGGTAGAAATATCTCGTTTGTGGAAGGTCACAAATGCTGTAGTCCGATGCGATTTCCTTCAGAATCTTGAAAGAGCCCCAAATAGCCGGCCTCGCCAGTATACGTTTTCTCCATTATCACCTTTCCACCTGCCTCATTAACCCGTGACAGAATTGTTGCCAGGTCGGGGCTTCCGTCCAAATACACAGTGACTCCGTCTACTGCTGGTTTGTGATTTGGGCCTTGAACGAGAGCCCCCCCATTAAACTTCTCCTGAACAGGGAAAAACGCATAATCACAATCACCCATCGCCATTTTTGGCATTTCAATCTTAAAAATCTGCTCGTAAAACGTTTTGGCTCGTTCCATGTTGCTAACGGGAATTTCGACCCAAATAAATAAACGCTGCATGATACTTCAACTCCTATTTGTTTTATTTTTGCGATCTCGTTTAACCACCAAGAATCACGTATTCTCATTATCATTTATTCTTTAGTATATAAGTATATAACAATTGGACTGCACGCTAACTACCGAAGGATCCCATCAGCTTTAGCCGTGGAGGTGTCAAAGCCTTTTCTCTAAAATGATTTTCGGTTCCCCTTTTTCGTCGGTATATGTTCCAACGATATCGAATCCATGGCGTAAATTTAAAATGAGCATGTTCTTCCATTTGTTTTTAGTTTGCGTGCGGATCACATCATAACCCTGATCCTTGCACCATTCGTGTTGTTTAAGCATGAGTTTTGATGCAATCCCTTGATTGCGATACTCCGGATCAACTCCGCCCAGCCAGCTGTAGAACCTGCCCTTGCGATCCTGATAGCCGATTTTATATCCAACAACACGGTCTTTATGTACTGCAACCAGTATAAGGAACTGAGGTCTCCAGGATAACTCTTCCTTGATCGTATCGGATCTTTTCGATGAAAAAATGCTTTCATGTAGTGAACACATGCTGTTATACCAGTACGATTCTACTTCTAAATTCGTGAACGCCTCATATTTCAAGTTAATCCCCTCCTGGATGAGTGTTGCCACAATGAAATCTCTGAAGGAGAAGTCATAAAATATCTTTCCCTTTATCTATTTTGCAAATTTAGTTTGTATTAACAAGTATGCCTTTTCGTATCCAGCCGACTTCCCCGTCTTTTTTATTAAGTCATATCCGGAACAGCTATCATCGATGATGGAAACGAGTTCTCCTTTCTTTACGGATAATAGCGCACAGGATAAATCACTTTTCACAGTTAAAAGCCCTGGTTGATTTTGTTGTTTAAGATATTCATTTTTTACATGCAGCAGCTTGTTTGTTTCTTGCTGTTTGCATAAAGAAAAGTGTTCGCCTTTTTTAACCGGAACAACATCATAAAATGGATATGCAATCGAACCAAACATTTCAAGTTCTGCATGGTATTCTTCTGACACGTTAGCATTCGGCAAATGATCCACGTATGTATACGAAAATCTATCTTCGGAAGGCGACCTGTCAATGATAAACGCATTTAATTGTCCGGTTGGTTTAATGACGTTTCCTCCATCAATGGCAATTATTTTTTTCTCACGGTCAATGATCGGATTATGAGAGGGGACATGTGAACTATAATTGACAACCGACCAATGCCCGACGATGGCAAACTTGTCTGCGTGATGTGACTTTTCCAGAAAAGATGGCATTGTTAAGGCAGTCGCCCGATCTGTATCTCTCCAATTCTCAATCTCTTCTAAACCCGCATGGACAAAAATATAGTCTTCTGTTTCGATCGCAGTTGGCAAATCCGACAGCCATTTCATTTCTTCTGAAAAATGATGGATTAAACGTTTTTTTGTATCTTTGACGTTCGTTTCATAGTTAACATAATACCCCAATTCCTTCAGCCATTCGTTGAGTAAAGAACGCTTTCTCGTACGTAAGTAGTTATTTAACTTTGGATTTTCATTCAATAGGTCTTCTACTAACGTATCGCAATTCCCTTCTATGACGTAAACGTTTGGATGATTAGCCGAAAGTTCCATTAAGTACCTTACGACGCCATTGCTGTTGCTGCCTTTTTCACAAAGGTCGCCATTGATGATTAAGTAATCCTACGCTTCAACATTCACCTTTTCTAGCAACCTTTTAAAAAGCTCTAATTCTCCGTGAATATCGGAGATTACAATAACTCTTGCATTCGCCGGGAGTGATAATTGTTTAATTTTGTTCAAAGGTAATGCTCCTTTACTTGTTACCCACTTTATTTCGTTTACCAGTATACTTCGACAAACTTCATGTTTGCTCCTTTTTGTTCAGAAAAATATTCAAAAATAGCCAGTCATATCATTCCTATTGAAATGATAGACTGGCTATCTTTATAGCAATCAATCAGTCATGAAAGTTCGTGCCATCTGTTGTGGCTTTAACGATCCCGGCGCGGATGACAAAGTCGCCGAAATGCTCACCTTTTTCTCGTTCTTTGGCGTAGCGGGAAAGAAGCATCCGCAATTCTTTTAAAATTTCCTCTTCCCCGATGTTTTCACGGTACATTTTACTCAGGCGGCTGCCGTCAAATGCCGCGCCAAGGTACATATTGTATTTTCCCGGCGCTTTGCCGATAAAACCAATTTCAGCGAGTGCATGGCGCGCACAACCGTTCGGGCACCCCGTCATGCGGATCGTAATTTCTTCGTTCTGCAAGCCGTTCTCTTCAACGATTTTCTCAATTTTATCGATAAGACTTGGCAAGTAGCGTTCAGCCTCCGCCATTGCGAGACCACATGTAGGAAGAGCGACACAGGCGATCGAACTGCGGCGAAGCGCAGTATATTGTTTCCCGTCTGTCAACCCGTATTGGTCGATAAGCTCCTCGATCTTTTTCTTCTTCTGGCTGGAAACATTGGCAATCATTAAATTCTGGTTTGCCGTCAGGCGGAAATCTCCGGTATGGATTTTAGCGATTTCACGCAAGCCCGACATCAGCTTGTAATCATCAAAGTCCGTAACGCGGCCTCCTTCGACAAACAGGGTGAAATGCCATTTCCCTTGAATACCTTTCACCCATCCATAACGGTCACCGTTATGCTCGAAATGATACGGCTTTGCTTCATCAAGTCGCCAGCCAAGGCGGTTTTCCAGCTCAGCCTTGACGACCTCAAGCCCTAGCCGGTCAACAGTGTACTTGAACCGTGCATTTTTGCGGACGGAGCGGTTTCCGTAATCTCGCTGAATCGTGATCGTTTTTTCCGCGACTTCGTAAAGTTTGTCTGGCGTACAGAAGCCGATAATTTTAGCGAGCTGCGGGTATGTTGCTTTGTCACCGTGCGTCATCCCCATGCCGCCGCCGATAGCGACATTAAAACCGAGAAGCTTCCCATCTTCCACAATCGCAATAAACCCGAGGTCTTGAGAAAAAACATCGATATCATTGGATGGAGGAACAGCAATGCCGATTTTAAACTTCCTTGGCAAATAAAGCGGACCATACATTGGTTCAACTTCTTCTACTTCCGGTGTGCCTGCCACTTTTTCTTCATCAAGCCAAATTTCATGATAAGCTCTTGTACGCGGCAATAAATCATTGCTTAATTTTTTTGCCCATTCATAAACTTCGGCATGAATTTCCGATTGATATGGATTCGAGGTACACATGACGTTACGGTTTACATCGCCGCATGCCGCAATCGTATCTAAAAGAGCTGCATGGATTTCCTGGATCGTTTTTTTCATATTCCATTTTAAAATCCCATGCATTTGGAACGTTTCTCTTGTCGTCAATTTCAAGGTTCCATTGCCGTATTTTTGCGCCAATTCATCCATGACGAGCCATTGATCTGGAGTCGCTACACCGCCTGGCAAGCGGACACGCAGCATAAACTGATAGGCAGGTTCAAGCTTTTGCTTTTGCCGTTCATTCCTTAGGTCCCGGTCATCTTGCAAGTAACTGCCGTGAAATTTCATAAGGCGGTTGTCATCATCAGGAATGCCGCTACTAATTCGATCAAGCATCGATTCCTTCAATGAACCGCGCAAATAATTGCTTTCTTCTTTAATCCGCTCAACATCGCTTGGTGGGCCTTCTGGTGCTTTTAAACTATTATTGACCATGTCGAAAACTCCTTCTATTCCATAATCAGTATACATCCCGCTGGTAGCGTCTTTTCTGTTGCATATCGGCAAGGTAGGCTTCTGCTTTTTCACGGCTCATGCCGCCTTCTTTTTCGATAATCGAAAGCAGCGTGTGATGGACGTCATGAGCCATATTTTTCTCATCTCCGCAAATGTAAACTGCCGCCCCTTCCTCGAGCCATTCAAACAGTTCTTTGCTATGTTCAAGCATACGGTGTTGCACGTAGACTTTTTCCTCCGTATCCCGGGAAAACGCAACATCCATTTTCGTTAACACGCCGTCTTTCAGCCATTTTTGCCATTCGGTCTGATAAAGGAAATCCGTTACGAAATGCTGATCTCCGAAAAACAGCCACGATTTTCCTTCGGCACCTATTTCTTCGCGCTCTTGCATAAAGGAACGGAACGGTGCGATGCCTGTGCCCGGTCCAACCATAATGATCGGCGTATCCGGATTTTCCGGCAGCTTAAAGTTTTCGTTATGCTGAATGAAAATAGGCAGAGTGTCGCCCGGCTCAAGGCGTTCAGCGCAAAAGCTGGAGCAAACCCCTTTACGTTCACGTCCGTGTGCATTATACCGGACAGTGCCAATCGTCAAATGCACTTCGCCCGGATTTGCAGTCAGGCTGCTTGCGATCGAATATAGTCGTGGTGGAATTTTACGGAGTACGGAAACAAACTCTTGTGCTGATCCCCCCCATAAACCAAAATCACGGACTAAATCAAGCAAATCGCGTCCTTCTATATATGCTTTTAATCGTTCTTCATTGCCTGGAGATAAAAGTTCCCATAAATCTTTATTCTCCGATAGCTTAGCCACCTTCTCAAGAAGCGATTTTGATAGATTCGTAATTTCATAATGGGAAGTAAGAGCTACTTTAAGAGATCGGATGTCTCCCTGTTTATTAATGGTTACACTTTCTTCAGCATCCCATTTCAGCTCTTCAAGAAGCTGGTCTACAAGTGAAGGATCGTTTTCTGGATAGATGCCAAGACAGTCGCCCGGTTGATAGGATAAACCAGACCCTTCAAGGGAAATCTCAAGGTGGCGTGTTTCCTTATTCGAACCGCGGCCGTTTAAATTTATATTTTCAAGCACTTCTGCTTGAAAAGGATTCGATCTTGAATACGTTGATTCTGCTGTTTGCTGTGTTGTTAATGGCCTGTTTGAGGCATTGGTATCCCCCGTTTTACTTAACCTGCCAAGCACTCCGTCCAACCATTCACCTGCCGGCTCATCAAAATCAACGTCACAGTCAACCCGCGGATAAAGTTGTGTTCCCCCGAGCTCTTTCAGCCGCTGATCAAATTCTTTTCCTGTTTGACAAAAATGCTCATATGAGCTGTCACCTAATGCCAGTACAGAATAGTTTAGATCGGAAAGTTTCGGGGCACGTCTGCCATGAAGGAATTCATGAAACGAGAGCGCGTTATCAGGTGGATCGCCTTCTCCGTGTGTGCTCACAACTATTAGAAGGTTTCGGATTTTCTTTAAGTTGTTCGGCTTGAAATCGCTCATTGCCGAGACCGTTACTTGAAACCCTTTTTCCTCGAGCGTTTTGCCAGCTTTTTTCGCAAGTCCCTGTGCGTTTCCAGTTTGTGAACCGAAAAGGATGGTAACTTCCTTTGAAATCGGCGTCTCATGGTTTCTGGCGGGAAATGCTCTTACGTTATCGTCTAAAGTTGCTACCGAAGAAGAATGGAATGCTGTAAGATATCCGCTCAACCAGACTTTTTGAGACCCGGTCAAAGTTGGCAGAAGACGGTTAAGGAGCTCCACCTGCTCCTCATTAAATGGACTGTTGATTACCTGAAGTTGCAACGATACCCACCTCACAAAAAAATATAAACTCATCATTCACTTATATTTAAATGACTTGTTTTAGCAATTCGTACAATTCGCTTTTTATTAAAAATTAATTTTTATCATATCTATATTATTCCTATAAGTCAAGTTGGTTTTTAAGTTAAAACCATTTTTATTAAAAAATCGGGCCGAAACAAAAGAGAAATTCATCGATCACTTCCAACTATGGTTTCACCAGCATAAATATGGACATATTGATAAGGACTCTTTTGGAAATAGGTGATGGCATTGAAACAAAAAATAATCATTATTTTTAGTGAAATACTTATCGTATTTTTCGCTGTATTATTTATCGTTTACTTTATGAAGGACGATTCTTCCCGCTGGCAAGTGGCACTTGGAGGAATCGGTGTAAGCGCAGTGCCTCTATTTTTATTGTTTTTAAAAAACAATCCTTTTAATATTCCGTCATTGCTTGGTTACTATGTGTTAATTTTTTGTACGACCTATTTAGGATCCATCGAAAGTTTTTATTTGAAATACAAATGGTGGGATTCTTCTTTGCATTTTTATAAAGGCATTCTCGTAAGCTATATTGGAATCACTTTGTATCAAGTATTGATTCCTCAGCCAGTCCGAAAAGGCATCTCGCGTTGGATTTTCTTTCTTTTTCTCCTTTCGCTTGCGGTCACTGCGACTGTTTTATGGGAAATTTATGAGTTTGCAGGAGATCAATTTTTTACACATACGATGCAAAGAGGCGGTAATAAGGATACAATGTATGATCTGATTTGCGGCCTGACCGGCGGCTTTCTTCTTTCTCTTTACTTTAGCTTAAAGACCCAAAAAATCCGAGGATAAGGGGTGATACGATGAATCGCAAGCTTGTCATTATACTTAGTTCAATTTACGTGCTATTTATGGTGATTTTATCCATTTATTATTATGCAAATGGTGAATCGTTTAAATCACTCGTTGCGATTGGCGGTATTGTATGCGGTGCAGTTCCTTTATTATTGGCCCTTTTCACAAAGCTTCAATTTAATTTGCCAATCGTCATTTCATACTTGATATTTTTATTTGGATCGCAATATTTAGGATCTATCGTCGGATTGTATGGCCTTGGCTGGTGGGATACGTTTATGCACGTCATAAGCGGAATTATTCTCGCTTTTACTGCAGTGGCACTCTATGAAAGACTTGTGCATAGAGATGCGGGGCAAGCGATATCCCCATGGTTTGTCTTTTTGTTTACACTCTCTTTTGCATTGCTTGGCGGTGTTTTATGGGAGATATACGAATTTAGCTCGGATCAATTGTTCGGCATGACACTTCAGGGCGGCGGCAATAAAGATACGATGACGGATTTGATTGCCGATCTTGTCGGCGGGCTCATTATTGCCATATGGTCTGGAATAAGGACAAAAGTGAAAGTAAATCATCAATAACTAAATGGGGCTGTCCAGAAAGTCATAAAACATGACTTTTTGTGACAGCCCCTTGCCATCCATTATAAAGTTAATCCGCCGTCGACGACGACAATCGAACCGGTCATGTAATTTGCTTTATCTGATGCTAAGTAAGCGACCATTTCCGTTCAAGATGTTCAAGTAGCGCTGATGCTATGCCACGTTTTTGAAAATGTGGAGATACTGCTAATCCTAAAATGCTTTGGTGACCTCCAGATACTGGATTTGGCTTTATATCAGTAAATAAGTCGTCTGTAATATATGGGGCTGCAATGACTGTCCATTACCTAACCCTACGATCGAACCGTCCTCTTCAGCTACAAAAAACTATCCGGAATGAATTGAATTCGTTTTATAAACGCTGCCTTCGTTGCTGCCTCTTTTTTTGTAAAACAAAGATGTTCAATGACTACAAGTTCAGGCAAATCTCCCATGTTTACGTTTCGTATTTTCAACACCATTAATCCTCCAAATTTGTTTCATAAAAACACCGGCTATTTCGTTGCAAATTTCCGTGTAATTTAGAATAGATTAACAAAACGCTTCATCCCTTCCCTTATTTGCTTTTCATTAATATAAGAGAAGCTCAGCCGAATCCATGACTCAAGCTCCCTGTTCGGATCAAAAATAGAGCCGGGAACAAACGAGATGGATTGTTCAATGCTTTTGGCAAGCAGTTCTTCCATCGATTCTTTATTTTTCAAATTGATCCACAAATTAAGCCCGCCTTTTGGACTTAACCATTCCCAACCTGTTTCCCTGAGTTCTTCTTCCATGACGTCCTTTCGGATATTCAGGGCGATCCGGAGCTTTTCCAGGTGTTTCCGGAGCCGCTCGGATTTGAAGTAATGCAAGAAAATTTTCTGGTTCAACAAAGGCGTGCCATTGTCGGCAAGCGATTTCGCGGTTAAAAGATGCTTCATTAGTGATGGATTGGTTACGACAGCAGAAATCCTTAGACCTGGGGCTATATACTTGCTAAAGCTGCGGACATACATGACCCAGCCATCCGTATCAAATGAATAAATAGGCAGAGGCGGCTCCTCTCCAAAATAAATGTCACGGTAAGAGTCGTCTTCTACGAGAAGACATTGGTAACGTTCAGCGAGATCGACCAACTGTTTGCGCTGCTCTTGTGGGACTGTATAGCCAGTCGGGTTATGGAAAGTAGGATTGAGATAAAAGAGTCTTGGCCTATAGTGTTTCATACTCAATTCAACTTGCTCTAAGCAATAACCATCGGGATGAATTTCTACCGGGATCATTCGTCCGCCCTGCTGCCTGAAAATATCGATGGCTGCACTGTACGTCGGCCGCTCTATTAATATTACATCTTGCGGTTTAATGAGAACTTTTGCAATTAAATCGATAGCCTGTTGTGCGCCGGTTGTAATTAATAAATCGTCTGATGTTGCCTGGATGCCCTCATGCACTGAAAAATAGCAGGCGAGAGACTCCCTGAGCTCTTCATCTCCTTGCACGGAAGAATACGTTCCAAGCACTTTCGGATAAAGATCAAATACCTTTTTCACATATTCCGAAAAATAATAGTTTGGAAGAAGAGTGGGGTCAATCAGGGCTTGAGAAAATTGATAAGTGGCCGGTATGCCATGAATTTCGGATAAGTGGCTTTTTTGTACATAAGACGATAGGATTGGATAATCCAATCGTTGAAATAACGGTTTATTTTCCGGCATGACATAATAGCCTGATTTGTCCCTTACATATACTTTACCGTTCTGTTTCAGTAATTGATATGCTTTGAAGACGGTAAGGCGGTGGACGTTCAATTCCTCAGCCAGTGCCCTGATAGAAGGGAGCTTTTCATTTTCTTTCCAATCCCCCCGCTCTATTCTATTCATCATATGGTCGTAAATTTGCTCAAAAAGACGGCTTGAATTTTTAGTTATTAAATCAGAGGGTTTCATGATCGCCACGCCCTTTTAGCTTTAATTGTAACCAATTGCCAACTTCATCTGTTCTATTGTATCATATCTGTTCTGTCCTTTAGCTTTTATGATGTTTATAAAAGAGGAGGAACTTAAATGATCATTTTCAACTATGTACTGATGTGCTTGATTTTTGGAACGACTTTCCTGGCCATAAAAATCGGAATCGATTCGGGCGCGCCGCCTTTATTCATGGCAGGCCTTCGTTTTCTGCTTGCGGGATCCATTCTGATGATATGGATGCTTTTGAAAAAACGAACGAATTTTTCCCTTCTTTATCGAAAAGAATTGCTATTTACGGGAATGGGGCTGACATTTGGCACCTTTGCAACGCTGTATTGGGCTGAAAACTACGTTACTTCTGGAATAGCGGCCGTATTATCCGCTACCGGCCCGATTATGATTCTGTTGATTCAAACGCTCTTCTTGAGGCAAAAGGTTTCCAGAAAATCACTGATCGGCTGCCTGGTTGGATTTGCCGGCGTCGTTTTATTGATTTTGCCTGGCATGACAATTAAAGTGAGTTTCTTTTGGATGATCGGATGCATTACGATTCTGGCTGGAGAACTTTGCTATGCATCGGGCACGTTGTATTCCAAACATATTCTTCCACGTTTTGTGGATGAATCACCTGTGGCATTAAATGCCGTTCAAATGATGTACGGCGGGGCGATGCTGCTCATTTTATCATTGTTCACGGAGTCTATTCACATCGAAACACTGGCAACAAGAAGTTCGATCGGATCCCTCTTATATTTAATCATTGCAGGGTCCATGTTAGGACATACGATTTACTACTGGCTTGTTGCGAAAACCAACCCCTTATTTCCATCAACCTGGCTTTACATCTCCCCGTTAATTGCACTCGGGTTGGGGATTTTCTTGTATAATGAACAATTTTCATGGTTTATGTTGTTTGGGGTGATTACGATTATTCTCGGTATTATTTTAGTAAATATCGATTCGTTGAGGAAGTTAATCCAAATAAATACACTACCAAAAATCCGAAAGAAGAACACTTGTACTGCTGAAGCGGAGAATAGTTGACTTTTATTTTTAGAAGCATAATTAAACGAAGGTTGAATAGCCGATATTCTTTTAGAATGTCGGCTATTGCCCTTTATCTATTGAATCCATAATTTTCGCAAATCAACATAGCCGTATGATTGGAATTGAATGTCCTGGATCATTGGATGGAACGTTCGGTATTTAATCGGGTGGTGCGTGAAAATGAAAAGATGCTCGTTCCTAATGTAGTCCTCCACTTTATCAATCCATGCCTCCCTGCCTTCATACGTTGTTTCTTGTTTCATTTGATCCAGCCACCCTTCGATCAAACAAAGATCATCCTCTTTCAAAAACCTGCGAAAAAGAAGGGCATTATTATAAAAGGCAGCCAGAAATGATAAGTGAGCATCTGTTGAAGAAACTTCTCCCATAAATGCAAGATCGGCCTCATTCTCTAATTTAGAAGTATAGAAGTCTTTCATTTCAAGATTTTCTATTCGAAGCCGTAGTCCTTCCTTCTTCGCCCTGTTCACCAGCCATTCAGCTTCTTCCATCGCTTTTGGATGGCTAAAGGAAAAAAGGGTCAGTGTTTCTCCATTATAGCCAGCTTTTTCTAACAATGGTTTTACAAGACTACGACTTTTTAGCACCGGTGAAGATTTTTGCGGGAAAAAGCTTGATGCTTCTACCAGTTTTCCCCTCCTCAATTCTTTCCACATTTCTTTTATATCCAATAAATGATAGACCGCTTTTCTAAAAGAATGTTGATGGACGATTGAAGGTTTCCTGAAATTGAACGAAAGAAAACGAAATCCGTTTTCCACTTCCTGTTTTTGTATGGGATGGTCACATTCGATTTCCTTCCCCACCTGATAGGTCATCACCTGCATCGTTTCCTGAGAGACCCGCCAAAATTCAATTTCATCTAAAAACGGCCGCTCAAGGAAATAATAATCAAAAGCTTCAAGAATCAGCTGTTTTTCTGAACGTTTTTTTAAAAGAAAAGGACCAGTCCCGATCCATTGATGTTCATCAAATGGAATATCCTTCGGTAAAATAGATAAGTTGGCGGAACCAACATATCGAAGAAAAAACGGGTTTGGTTTTTTAAGAGTAATCCGGACGGTGAATTCTGACAATTTTTCGATCGAAAGAATCTCTTGAACTAGCCAAAAATTCGGAGTAGAGTACTTAATAAAGCGTTGAAACGAATGAATGACATCTTCACTCGTTAAAACGCTTTGATGATGAAAACGGACTCCTTTTCTTAAATAAAACGTCCATACCGTATGGTTTTCATTAACCGTCCAATGGTGTGCAAGATGTGGCACAATGGAATCCGCCGTCTCATCATAACGGACAAGTGTGTCGCCAAGCTGCTGAATTAAAAAGGATTCAAACGCAATTGATGCAAACAAAGGATCCAAAGTTGTTATGTTTCGTGACATAATCGTACGGAGCGTATCTTTGGATCCATTCTCTTTCTGCAGACCGAATAACGTTTGTACATCTCCTACAAAATGAGTAAACCATGATTTTGGAATCGGCAGCTGCATCAGCTGGATAATCGAATCAAGCTGATCGTCTTTTACATATTCGTCAAGCGTTTTCCGGACTTCTTCTTGAAATGGCTGTTTAAAAATAACCCGGGACAAGTGTCCCCTCCCTTTTCCGGGCAAGTATTCTAAACGACCGTCATCCTCGAACTTTTTAAGCTTCCGTTTTACATTTTTCAACGTACAAAACCATATTTCTTCTAATTCATGTAACTTAAACGGGGCTGATAATTGAGTTTCCCTTGGATAGAGAAAAGCCCTCATTTGAAAATAAGATATGTCTTTCATTTCTTTCTCCTTGAGCTTCTATATAAAAGATAAAAGGGGACATTTTTATTTGAATTGTACCCTTTTTAACCCCTTTTTGAAAGTGCAAAATAATTTGAAAAGGAGGTTGTAGCAATGTTTAAAGAACTACACCCAAATATTCGAATCAGAATTTATACGTCATTTTTAAGCCGCGTGATCGGCTCGATGATCTTTCCTTTTATGGCCATTTATTTTACAAAAGAACTGAATGCATCATGGGCGGGAATTTTATTGATGATCCAGACGGTCGTCCAGTTTATAGCGAGCTTATACGGGGGGCATTTGGCCGATACACTCGGAAGAAAGCGGATGATGGTAGCAGGTGAATGGATGAAAGTTATCGCTTTTCTCGGAATGCTTCTGGCGAACTCCCCATGGTTTACATCAGCGTGGATGACGTTTTTCATGTTGCTTGCCATCAGCATTTCATCAGGGATTGTCAATCCGGCAGCGGAAGCGATGTTAATTGACGTCAGTACGAAAGAAACGCGTGCATTTATGTATTCCATTAACTATTGGGCTGTCAATTTGTCCATTATGCTCGGGCTTATCGTCGGCGGCTGGCTATATAACAGCCATTTCTTTGAGCTGATTGTTGCGCTTTTTGTGATGTCGCTTATTACGCTTTGGATGACGGCCACATTAATTATCGAAACGTATCAAATGAAGCCGTCCCAACGTTCAACAAGCTCGTATGGCTTAAAACCGCTAATTCAAAGCTATCAATCGGTTATGAAAGACTGGCCATTCCTCTTATTTACATTAGGAGGCATCGCTGTATTATCCATTGAATTTCAGCGAAACAATTTTATTGCCGTAAGATTGGAAAAAGAAATTATTCCTCAAACGTTTTCTTTGATTGGAATGGGACATCTGATAGTTGACGGGGTAAAGCTGTTAAGTCTTCTAACAGTCGTCAATACAGTTATAATTGTCTTGTTTACTGCTTTCGTATCCAAATGGATCCGCCATAAACCTGACAAACCGATCATGTATACAGGATTTCTCTTATTTGGATTCGGTTATTCGTTTCTTGCTTTCTCAAACAATGTACTATTGCTCTTTATGGCCGTCATTGTTTTATCGATCGGTGAACTTTTATATGTCCCGACAAGACAATCATTATTGGCAGATATCGTTGATGACTCTCGCCGCGGGGCGTATATGGCGTTTAATGGATTCGTTTTTCAAATTGGCAAAATGGTTGGCGCTTTGGGCATTATTGCAGGCCAGGCAATTGGCGGGATTGGAATGGGAATGCTCTATATTTTGCTTGGCGTTTTAGGAATCGTTTTTTGCTCGTTAGGGATTCGGATGAGAACAACAAAGGAACAGCCGAATCCTTCACATCTGGCTACGAAGAAAGTACCATCATAAAAAATAACTCCGCTTCCGCGCGGAGTTATTTTTTAGATTTTCCGGCATTCAAATAGTTGCATTCACTGACGGGGCGAGTCGCATTCCCCTGGTCATCCGTGCACCATGACTGTGATTGGAAAGCCAAAAAAATGCCGATCCACTTTTGAGATTCCTCAAAATAAATTAAAACGCCGCCATCTTGCCATGTTCCATTATCTTTTTCCCATTTGCCAACGTTGCCCTGGTTCATATGGATATCATGGATGCCGTTGCCAGGCAAAAAGTTAAAATATTGATCTGGTTTATCGGGCTCTGGTCCCCACTTATCTCCATATGCGTAAATGACCGCTTTTTCATTTTTAGCCTTTTCAATATAGTAGTTGATTTTATCATTTAAATCGTTGTCCGGTCCCGGTGTATCTGCCGGCAATGGAATCATTTTCTTAGGGTCAAATAAATTTCCGCGAATATAATCGAGGGCGAGCCCTGAACGATTATCGTTAATTTCTGTAAAACCGGACGGTATGCCAGGCAGCAGCGTAATATTGCCAGAATTAAAATCGTCGCTAACAAAGTACAAAACTTCAGAAGGATAAGATTGCGATTTAATGTTGATCGCTATTCGGTACTTAGTCCCTTGATCATCTTCAACGAGGACCTGGTAATGAGGGCTGTCTTCATTTCCTTTCATCGAATCCGTCACTTTTCCTTTTAATACACCATAGTGGCTAATTGGCATTGGAACCCTCCTCTGGTGATGGTTACTGACATATGTAAAAGTGTATAAACGTATCCCTTATAAAACAAGAGGCTTTTGGCCCGGTTAAAACAGAGTCTTTCGGATAAAAAAGGTAATTCCAACCATCTGAATTTTTGTTATCTTTTGATATTTACAACTTTAAAGCGTTGGTGTAAAATGTGGAATAAGCTTGACCCTCAGTAGGAAAAGAAGAAGGAACTGGCCTCCCCCGGTTTTATGCCCTCTTCTTTTCCGAAACTTCAATTCACCTACAAAAGAACCCAAAAGCGTCTGACAATGTTTCCATCATCTTCAATGTATTCATTTTCAAACACTCCGCCATTTTTTAAAATTGTTCGTTCAGACCCGATGTTATCTTTGTTGCAACAGACTAGAACCTTTTTTAATCCCATTTCCTTTGTTTTTTCCAGTGCTAATGTAAGAAGCCTGGTCGCATAGCCTTTCCGCCTTTCTGAAGGACGTATCCCGTAACCAATATGTCCCCCGCTATTCAACAGCTTTTCATTTAGTTCATGACGGATATTCACTGCCCCGATTATCTTCTTTCCTTCATTCACGAGCCAATATGTCGAATGGGGAACGTAAGAATCAGGTAAATTCTCCCCGCTTTCCGAATCTCTTAGAAATTGAACCAGTTCTTTAAACGGATACGGTTCTCTTTTTATCACCCTCGGGATCATCTCTTCACCCGAATCTTTCCATTCTTCGTAAAACGAGAGATATTCATCCTGTAACTTGATTGTCGGCTTTATTAAATGAACGTTGCCTTTCATGTTTTCACTTCCAATTAGAATAAGAATTTTATTGTTCTACCATCCTGACCGCTCGCGCAGAGAAGAGATATGGGCAATATGGTGACGACCATGCCAGGCATACAAGCCAATGGCCGTTGCAATCGATTGATCGCCTAGTTCAGGATGGTTAAACGTTTTTTCAAAATCTGAAGCGTTTAATGAGCGCAATAAAGCGACCCACCTTTTATGTAATGCTTCTAAAAAGACAAGTGAAATAGTAATAGGAAGATTCGAATCGGGAAGTTCTGCCCATTTATCTTCCCTATAGGGTTTAATCGTCGGATTATTTTCTGTTATGGCCAATTTGAAACGAATAAAACTATTCATGTGGCTATCGGCTAAATGATGGACGACCTGGCGAACGGTCCAGCCTCCGGAGCGATATGGCGTATCCAGCTGTTCATCATTAAGGTCTTGCACAGCCTCCTTCAGTTGGATAGGAGCATTTTCAATTTCTTTTATCCAACCCTCGATTAATTCAGGGCTTATATGGCTATCAAATATAAATTGCCCAACCGGGTAGCGTAAATCCATAAACGTTTTCTCCCCTCTATTAAACTCTTTTAGAATCATTCGACAAACTCTGATATAATCCTTTTTTTAAAAGTGTTCTATTTTTAAAACATACTGTCAATCGTACAAAAACCTTCTATCATTTAATGAAATAGGCAAAAAAGAGGTTTCGAGTTAATCGTTAACGGTTTGTACAAAACGAATTATTTTTCTCTTTTTTCAATGAAAAGCAAGGCAAGCGTCGCTAAAGGTCCAAGAATAATAGACAACAAAAACCAGTTTAGTCCGGTGCGATTTTTCCCCTGTGCAAGACCCGCGTTAATAAGTGCAAGAGTTCCCCATCCAACATAAAAGCTTTCATTCATGATTCTAATCTCCTTTTTAAAAATAATAAGCATGATTTTATTCTAGCGGATAATTACGAAAAAAGGAAAAAAGATGCAGAAAGCTCTGCACCTTTTTTTGATATGGCTGTTCATTACGTATTATCTGCCTGCTTCTGGTTTCTTCCCTAACACTTTATACACAGCTGCTTTAATTTCTTCATAGGACGTGCATCGGCATATATTGGATTGGAGCCACTCTTCAATGATACTGTCGTCGGCATCAGGATGAATGGCCGAAAGTCCTTCAATATTCATGATGAAACCGGGAGTACAATAGCCACATTGAAAAGCATTCTTTTCAATAAAGGCCCGCTGGGTGGCGGAGCCTTTCAATCCTTCTACTGTTACGATATTCGTATTGCTTGCTGCAACCGCCAGCATCATGCACGATTTGATCGGCCATCCGTTGACAAGAACGGTGCACGATCCGCAATCTCCGTTTAAACACCCCGGTTTCGCGCCAGTTAACCCAAAATTATTTCGCAAGACATCAAGCAAAATGTCTGCCGAACGGACTTCCGTCTTTCTTTTCACACCATTTACATTTAGAGCCACAGAAAAACGAGTGTGGGATTGATCTGTCATAATGACTCCCCTTCCAATGCCAAATACATGTCTTCTAACGTATTTTTCAAGACGAACAATCGATACTCTGCCGATCCAATCCAATCGTCCAGCACAGGTGCGGGCAAATGTAGAACCGTTTGCTCGATTCGTTCTTCACGAGAAAGTTCATGATTATTAAGAATCGTTTCAATTTCCCTTGAGCGGAACGGGTATCCGCAAAGCCCGCTGAAGGCTACACGGATCGTATTATCGATCTTCAATGCAGTAAGCGTAAGAAGCGGATAATCGATCACATCGATCTTTCGCTTCTTTACACTGAAGTACGGTAAGTTTAAATATTTTCGGTCAGTTAAAATTTGAACAAGGCATTCCCCGGGCTCTAATTGCAAACGCTTATTAAATGCTTCCATGATCGGTTTGTCTTGATAGCCATTGTTTCCGGCGATGATGACATTGCTTTCCGCTAACAAAAAAGGCAATAGTGCCTCCTTATAATTGATTTCACCGCAAATATTTCCGCCGATGGTAATTTGATTTCGAGCTGTATGGTCAGCAACCCGTCCGCCTGTGACTGAAAGAAGGGGAAAGGCGGACGTTTCCGCCAGATGCGTCAACGTTACTGTCGCTCCAATAACAAGCTCACTGGTATTAAACTGATAGACCCGGCATTCACGAATACTATTAATGTCAATGACAGCCCCTGTTTCAATTTGATTAAGCCTGGCAAATGTGACGATTTCGGTACCGCCCGCATAATAGACCGGACGCTTTCCCTGTGCCTGAAGCGATTCATAGAGTTTAACCGCTTCATTTGACGTGGCAGGACGATAATATTCAAAGTCAAATCCAATCATCTTACACCACCTGTCTTCATTCGCCAAATAAGTTCCGGGGTAAGCGGAAGACGATTAAGATGCACTTCGGCAGCAGTTGAGAGGCTGTTCGCTAACGCGGCTGGCATGCCAATGAGCGCATGTTCCCCAATTCCCCGCAGCCCATAAGCCGTTTCCCGGGATGGCGTCACGACGAAATCGACCGTATAATCCGGATTTTCTCCATACCGGAGAACTTTGTATGTGCGGAATTGGGTAGTTTCAACGACTTCGTTTGGACCAAATATAAAGCCCTCCCTGCTAGCAAAACTTAAACCCATATGCATGGCGCCTTTTACCTGGCCCTGTGCCAGCTTTGGATTGATGATCGTTCCGGCATCAATGACGGTGACCGCCCGTAAAATTTTATACGTATAATCCCGCTTGTTCCACTCCACTTCCACCGCCTGGGCACCAACCGTCCAATCAGGGCCTGGCACACCTTTTCCGGTTTTTGGATCTAAAAAAGTCATCCCGCGCAGCGTATAGCTTCCTCTCCCGATAACCTGGCTTCCGATCGCATTGCCATTCGGGTAGACATAGCCATAGACAAGTTCTTTCAATGCGAGCTTTCTTGCAGGATTGTCTTTTAGAAAAACGAATCCCTTTCCGATATCGAGATCGTCTAAAGAAACACGGAACACTTGAGCGGCTACGTTCAGCAATTGACCGATGGCATCTTCGGCTGCGGCCAACACGGCTCTCCCGGCCATCCACAGTCCGCGGGAAGCAACCGTTTTATAATGTTCAGGTGTGGAGCTCGTATCGATATCCATCTCAACGTAAATTTGGTCCACATCGATTCCCAGCTTTTGGGCAGCAATTTGTGCAAGAACAGTTCGTGATCCGGTTCCGATTTCAATGACGCCGCAATTCAGATGAACAGTGCCATCTTCATTAAACTTTAAAATGGCACCAGAACCGGCATTTGTATCGATATTCGAGTTTTTCCAAAAACAGCTTACCCCTTTCGCCCGAATACGTTCAGGAGTAATTTCAATTCGCCGGCCTTCCTCCCAATTAATCAACTCTCTTACTCTTTCAATGCAGCGGCGCACATTCCCGATTCTGCTCTCATTTAAAATGACTTGTGTCGGTGTTGTTTGCCCCGGTCTGATAGCGTTTTTCCACCGAAATTCAATTGGGTCCATGCCGAGTTTTTCCGCTAAACGTTCGATTGCGCGTTCGACGGCAAACGTTGATTCTGGATGGCCGAATCCGCGAAAAGAAGTCGCGTATGGATGGTTTGTGTACATGCAGAATGAATCACACCATAAGTTCTCAACTTGATAAGGACCTGTGCAGTCTGTTGCCGCTGCCCGGCTCATATCGACCGCTTTATCGGAATAGGCACCGCCGTCAAAAAGCAGCGTAATTTCCGCAGCCTGTAGATAACCTTCTGCATCACACCCTAATTTGACTTTCGCATCAAGTCCAAGGTGAACGGGTGAAGTAATGAAATCTTCCTCTCTAGAATTGATTAATTGTACTTTTTGTCCACCTATCGCACTTGAAGCAAGATAAGCAATAAACTCCAATTGAATAGCCGATTTTCCTCCATATGCCCCGCCGACAAGAGGTGTATGAACCGTGATTTTGCCCTGGTTCAGTCCAAAAATGCTACTAAGCATTTTTTTAATCGTAAAGGGCACTTGCGATGAAGAATGGATGATCACTTGCCCGTTCGGTAAAATTTCTGCGCTGACGCTTCTCGTTTCCATGGCGCAATGATCGGACGGAGGGAATGAGACTTCCGTTTCGACTACGACCGTACTTTTTGCCCAGCCAATTTCCATGCTCCCCTTACGAATTTTTGTATGGTTGCATATATTCGTTCCGGGCTTTGGAAAAACTTCGGCAATTTTTTCATAGTCACCTAGATGTTCATGAACGAGCGGAACACCTTGCTGGTAGGCCTCTTTCGGTGAACGGATAACAGGAAGCGGGGAATAAGATACATTCACTAAATTGGCAGCCTGTTTAGCGATCGCAAGCGTATCGGCAATCACGACAGCAACAGGTTCACCGTGATAACGGACGCGATCAGTAGCTAGAATGGGACGGTCTTTAATTTCTTCACCTGTTAAGATGTTGGTATCTTTTCCTGTTAAAATTTTATGTACTCCGTTAACCTTTTCTGCGGCAGACGTATCTATCGATAAAATCCGGGCATGGCCGTATGGACTTGTCACCAATTTTGCATAAAGCGACCCAACGGTTTTTAAATCTGCCGTATACTTTGCGGCTCCTGTAACTTTTGCCACTGCGTCCTTACGAATGACACTCCGGCCAATGGATTCCATTCCATCGCCCCCTTTAAACGTATGGCTTGCCCCTTTTAAAAATTTAAATTCTAATGTATTCCGTCAGTTTCAAGTGTATTCTTGATCAACGGGATTATGAATCTATAAATAAAAATTTTTCCTGCTCTCCATAGCAAGGTTTAATGATTTTCGCTATAATTGAGATACAAAAAAACTGGAGGAAAAATCCAATGTGAAAGATCCTATCCTTTTAAAAAATTGAATATTTTGCAAAGGGGATAGGATAGATGTGTACAAAACGTTCTTTCCACTATTTATGGATTGGGCAAACCCTGGCCAACTGTGGAGATCTCTTTTACATTGTCGGGCTTATCAGCATTCTTTACAAAGCAACTGGTTCAGGCACATTAATGGCATTCGTCCCGTTTGTCATTACAATTTCGCGATTTTTAGGCGGGATAGGAGCCCCCCGGGTCATTGACCGCTATCCGTTAAGAAAAATCCTTGTCTATTCTCAGCTCGCAAAAAGCATTCTATTATGCATTGTGTCGATTTACTTATTGACTTTATTTCAACCGGATCGGGTTTACTTTATTTTTCCTCTCGTTGCCCTCATTGCGTTTCTTGATGGCTGGGCAACACCCGCACGGAACGCTATTCTTCCCCGGTTGATAAAGTCTGAAGATCTCATTAAAGCGAATAGCTTCATTTCAATTGTTGACCAAATTGTACAACTAGGGGGTTGGCCGATCGGCGGGATGCTAGTAGCCATTTTTAATGGAGGCTTTTTAGTGGCTTTAACGGTCATCCTTTTCTTTATTTCAACGTTCATGATGGCCTTTATTCGGGACAATGAAGAAAAAACGGTACGTGCCTCTTCTACTAGTAAGTGGAACTCATTAAAAGAGGGCTGGCTCGCCATATGGATCACTCCTTCATTAAAAACAGTTGCTTTCATCGACTTCATTGATGCCATTAGCAATGTTGTTTGGATTGCAGCGATCTTATATCTTTACGTTGAAGACATCCTTCATCAAAGCGAAGCATGGTGGGGCTACATTAATTCAACTTTTTTTGCCGGCCTCATTTTAGGAGGGCTGCTTAGTTTTAAAAGAGAATCCTTTATGAAACAAAACCTTCATATTGGAATTTGCGCCGGAACGTTATTCGTTGGCCTTTTCACATTAGGCTTCGGGTTATCGCCATTTCCCTTGCTTTCCTTATTTTTATCGGTTCTCGTTGGACTTGCGACGCAAATAAAAGCAATTGGCCAACAAACCGTCATCCAATTAACGAGTCCGGATCAACTGCTTCCGAAAGTGCTTTCGGCAAGAGATGCTATTTTTACTGGCGTTTTTGGAATATCGTCCTTAATCTTCGGTTACTTGGCTGAAACTTATGGGGTGCGAACGGTGTTTATCATCGCTGCTTTACTGTTAACAATGTCAGCTATTTGGGGGTATTTTAGAAAAAAGCACCTGAAACTAGAGCCATCAGAATCTTTTAAAGAGCAACATCTCCGCTTCGAATCTAAATAGGTTGATGTTAAAGATAAAAGGTTCTCCTAAACTTGGAGAACCTTTCATTAGTGATCGATCTAAATATGTAATATTCAAACTGTTATCTTAATCCATCCTGTTTCTCCAAGAAAATCATCCCGCGTTAATTGTTCTCCCATAAGAAATTGCCGATAAGCAGTAATCGTCCCATCATGAGTGACTATGAATATTCTCTCTTTGTTGAACTTGTTACACCATCCTATAAATTGTTTTGCCAGTATACTGAATTGATTTTCCGGTAAGCAATTGATACCGTTCTCCCAAGAGACTGATGAAGCATTATTGTCAATTACAAAGTCCGGAAATTCGTTTTTAAGACCAGAAATGGGCATCAGCCGATCGCAGGGCAATGTTTTTCCATTTTGCTTCAGCGGAAACAACCTTGGACCAACAAAAGGCGTAACATATTTTAAACACGGCGTTCCCTTGCTCCATAACATCGCCGTTTGCAATGTTCTCCGAATGGGGCTGACAATTAATAGCTCTTCCTGATTTAAGGGAATCCGTATTTTTAAAGAGTTTGCTTGTTCTATTCCTTGCTTCGTCAACGATGGGTCAGCTATATGAAGACTGTCCGGTAGATTGATCGTATGCTCTCCTTCCGCGTGTCTAACAAAAATCATTTCCATATCATTCAACCCCTTCTATTTTGAACAATCTTCCTTTTTAATAGCTGGTCAAAGGGTAAATGACCTTATAGTTTTTGAATCGGCATAATAACGTATGAGTGAAGAAAATAATGGGGATATATCGTGGGGATATTCATTCAAATGGAACAAAAAGATCTCAGGCGATCTGGTTCTCTTGAGTTTTAATAAAAGATATAATTTTTCTATGTCTAGTCTAATCAATTGAGTTATTTAACAGATCGGTTGCCTGCAATTCTGTACAGTCTCCGATTAACATTAATTCACTAATTAAAATTTGTCGCGCATTATCCAGCATCCGCTTTTCGCTTGAATTAAGCGCTTTTTCCTTATTTCTTCTCATTAAATCACGAACAACTTCAGCGCCATCCTCTATTTTTCCTGTTTTTATTTTTTTCATGTTCAAATCGTACCTTTGTTTCCACGGAAGTAATTGAGTTGTTTCTCCATGATGAAATATGCGTAAGACATCTTCTAGCTTTAAATGATTAACGATCGGGCGAATGCCTAGTTTCGATAATTTCCCAATAGGAACCATTACTTGCATGTTGCTGATCGGCATGCTTATCACATAATATCGATGCTTTTCACCCAGGAATTCTTTTTCCTCAATGGATTTTATTACGCCTGCACCATGCATTGGATAAATAATCTTATCGCCAATTTGAAACAATTCATCCACCTCCAATAAAGTATCTAGTTTAACGATACCATAACAATGTTGAATTATCAAATTCATCATAATATCACTGATGATAACGCTTTGTCAATCGATTTATCACACGTTCAAATTTAATCATTTTCACATCTTTAGTTGAAGGGGGCGGACAGCATGGTTTATTCTAAAACAGGAGGCTTCCTAAATAGTGAAGCTTGCTCAAATGCATAGCCGAGACGAATTAAAGTCGGTTCGGAAAATGCCCTTCCCGTTAAAATAATACCGTATGGCGCACCTGCATCATCAAAGCCGGCAGGGACGGTGATTGACGGATAGCCCGCTTTCGCTCCGATCTCATACCCGAATTCTCCTGGATAAAGAACGGCATCTAACTGATGTTCTTCGATCACTTTATCAATCCCAAGTTTCTGGGCTTTTACGATTTGATTTAACCTGCTCTTGATATATTCGGGCTCAGTTAATGTTCCGCTCGTTTGTTCACTTTCTAACAGGAGGGTCTGTCCAAATTTTAAGCACTCTTTAGCATTATCCTTGTTAAATTGGATGATATCTTTTAATGTTCGAACGCCAACTGCTGGATGGAGCCTCTTTAAATAATCATTGATTCCCGATTTAAATTCGTAAAGCAAAACGGCAAAATCCCCTTCTTCATGTTCCAACGGCGACGTTTCATTTAATTCAATAATCGTCGCGCCTCGCTGCTCCATAATCGAAATCGCATTTTTCATAATTTGTTGTTGTGAGTTCGATAGCATTTTCAAATAACGTTTTTTAGCAAATCCGATACGCGCCCCTTTTAAGCCTCCTTTATCCAAATAGGCCGTATAATCGTTTTTTGCTTTTTCGATTGATTTCAAAGTAGCCGGGTCCTCTTCATCCGCTCCTGCAAGAATGCCGAGTAAAATGGCGGCATCTGTCACCGTTCTTGCCATTGGGCCAGCTGTATCCTGGCTGTTTGAAATCGGAATGATCCCCGCTCTTGAAAGCAAGCCGACTGTTGGCTTAATGCCGACAATATTGTTTGCGTATGACGGGCATAAAATAGATCCTGACGTTTCTGTTCCGACTGCTACCGTCGCAAGATTAGCTGCAATGGCTGCTCCAGACCCGGAACTTGAACCGCTCACATCGAAAGTTCCCGGGCCATACGGATTCAGCACCTGGCCTCCACGCGAACTGTATCCGTTCGTCATATTTTCGGTCATAAAGTTCGCCCATTCCGTCATGTTTGTTTTTCCAAGAATGACCGCACCTGCTTCACGAAGCTTTTTTACAATGAATGCATCTCGTGCAGCATAGGCATTTTTTAAGGCGAGAGACCCGGCACTTGTATGCATTTTATCATTCGTGTCGATATTGTCTTTAATAAGAACGGGTATCCCGTGAAGCGGGCTTCTCGCCCCCTTTTGTTTTCTTTCTTCATCCAACGCTTCGGCGATATGTATGCTATCTGGATTCAACTCAAGAATCGTGTTAAGGCCTGGACCTTGCCTATCATAAAGGGATATCCGTTCCATATACATGCAGACCAATTCTTTTGATGTTAAATTTCCATTCTGAAACGCTTCTTGAATATTGTTGATCGTTGTTTCCTCAAGTTGAAATATTTTCGGCAATAATGGATTCATCATCAACACCTCTTTAATATTGGAAATAATTGAATTTTCTTTTTTATCGTACCATTAAAAATGCTACTTTAATAGCTTATTTAAATAAAAAATCCCATTGGGTAAAGTTACTCAATGGGATAAATGAATAGAATATTTATTTAGGCAATATCGTAATCGAATCACCGACCGGCCGTTCACCCGCGGCATCTGACGGATGAGAAATGAGCTTTCCGCCAACTGCCATAGCTGTTGATCCTCCACCGTCCAAATTTAATGCCTCTTTAGCTCCTAATGCTTTCATTATTTTTGCACTTTCTTTAAAACTGGTCCCTACACTTCGCTCCGGATTCCTTCCATCAACAGTGACTAACAATATATTTCCGTTTGCTTTGATACCGGCCATCGTCCGTGGGTGACGTGTGATCCCGAAATGGTAGAAAAATTCTTCATTGGCATGAAAGCCTTCCTGTTCCGCATTAACAAAAATTTTCCCATTTTTCAACAAACGTGGCCCGCCA
Organism: Fictibacillus gelatini DSM 15865; assembly: GCF_000430745.1. Lineage (GTDB taxonomy): Bacteria > Bacillota > Bacilli > Bacillales > Fictibacillaceae > Fictibacillus_A > Fictibacillus_A gelatini. Next base: position 34,850 of record NZ_AUMP01000031.1, read on the forward strand.
TTGACAATGTTTGTTCCTTTTCCTGCGGCATATGGTTTGCCATCAACATAAAGGTAGTGTTTAGTAGTTAGCCTCATTCCTCGTTTGGCATGTTTTTTCAACCATAGGGCCGCTTCATTCGTTCCTGCTATTACAGACCCATTGAACGGGATCGGCCCCCCTCGTTGTTCTCTGACCTCAACGACATTTCCTTCAGCATTCAATACGGCTTCAACACCTTTGCCCTCTGGTGTACTCCTCCCAAATATCGGATCGAACTCGATGAGTTCACTGTCATCCTTACAAGTAAAATCATGCATGGGAAGCTGTGTCGGAAGATCGCCGCCAACGCCCCCGCAGCTTCGAATAAATCCAGGTTGCCTGTTCATCCCGTCCAGTTCTCTTTTCGCTCCATCTGATGATTGAATGCTCAAATGAGTAGACACTTTTGAAATTGATGCGTTATTCTTAGCATTCGGTAAAATAAAGCTTGTGCGGGAGTTAACGGCTTCGCTTACAAGTTGTCCTTTATGGACTGAAATTCCCGCCAGGTCGCCTGGAGTCCCGTCTTTGGCATCCATCACAAAATAGCCGCCGTTGGTCGCCGCTATCGATTGTGTTCGCTTCGCCATACTTGAAACGGTTTCTTTTCCTTCAACCTTGTCCATTGCCAGAGAAGTTGAAATAGTGCCTTTAAATCGGTGGCGATCAATCTCTATTACATGAATGGACCACGGGCCGGTTGTCCTTGGACTATCAAATCCAGTGTATGTAACTTTTGCATTTAAAAAGCCGTCAGACTTTAATTTTTTATTTAAATTGTTAGCTTCCTTTTCCGCCGGGAACTTGCCGACTCGAACTAAATAGCCTAATTTGTGATGTTTCACATCGTTGGTTGAATCATTTTTAATCGTATGTAAATAAGTGTCATACCCTTTGTTTTTTAAGTCTTCAATCATCATAGCCGCATCCGTTTTTTTATTGAAAAAGCCAATGTCCACCGTATAATACTCGTTGTTCGATTTCTTGCCTCTTTCAATGGAAATGAACGTAACACCTTCAGTGAGCTGTTTAATTACTCGCTTTTCCGGGAGTCCGGATTTTCCGAGGGGGAGCTCTTTAATATGCCGTGTTGTGGGTGCTTCATTCATTTTCGCCAGAGTTATTGAAGGATTTAAAGATGAAGGAATAGATATAGAAGCAATGGCGGAAGCAAAAGTTAATGAAAAAATTGTACTTTTTATTCTTTTTGGACTCACTTTCATTTTTCGTTCTCCCTTCATTTTGCTTACTTTATGCTATCGCATGTTTATTAATTCACAATGAAAACAATGTAAAACATTGTTAATTCCATACAAGAAGTATTCTTTAGAAAACTATTGTCTGATCATGTCGAATCATTTATAATAAAAATGTCTTATTAAATGAATACAGATTAAAATCCTCATCAATCCGATGAGGTAGAGGTCGCGGCTTTTATGAGTAAGAGGGACGAGATGCAGAGAACGTCAATGACTCCATCTGAAAGGAAAAGCTGCCGAAGTTTAAGTCCATCTCTGGGGGCTTAAGCTGGGGCTGTTTCCGAATAGGAACAGAACTGCCGCGTTTGTAATCCAATCAAACGTGGTGCGCTATCTTACGGAAGGTGCATGATTCGGGTAGATTAGACAACCGTCGATTCCTTTCGGCGGTTTTTTTATTTCCCACTCCTTCCAAATAAACGAAAGAGGAGTGTTATTTTATGCAAAGCGCAGCAAGAAATCTGGCAGATCATCCAACTGCCAGCGAAAAAACAGAATTAAAACGGAATTTGAAGTCACGGCATTTAACAATGATTTCACTCGGGGGGACGATTGGTACGGGGTTATTCCTCGCAAGCGGAGGCGCGATTCACTCGGCCGGTCCTGGAGGAGCTCTTCTCGCGTATATTGCGATAGGAATTATGGTTTATTTCTTAATGACAAGCCTTGCGGAAATGGCAGCATACATGCCGGTTGCCGGTTCTTTCAGCACATATGCAACAAAATTTGTCGATCCTTCTCTCGGGTTTGCATTAGGGTGGAATTATTGGTATAACTGGGCAATTACCATAGCTGCTGAATTATCGGCTGTTACGATGATCATGAAGTTCTGGTTTCCGCATAGCCCCTCTCTTCTCTGGAGCGGTCTCTTTTTAGTTATTATGTTTTTATTAAACTTTTTATCCGTTAAAGGGTTTGGAGAAGCGGAATATTGGTTTTCGATCATAAAAGTAATTACTGTGATCGTCTTTTTAATCGTTGGTTTCCTTATGATTTTTGGAATTATGAACGGAGATGCGATCGGGTTTAAAAACTTCACCGTAGGAGATGCGCCGTTTCACGGTGGATTCATGGCAACTCTCGGCATATTTATGGCGGCAGGATTTTCATTCCAAGGAACGGAGCTGCTTGGCGTAGCTGCCGGTGAAAGTGACGACCCCCGTCAAAATATCCCGCGGGCTGTTCGTCAAGTGTTCTGGCGTATTTTGTTGTTTTATGTATTGGCCATTTTCGTTATTAGCTTATTAATCCCTTATACAAATGGCAACCTCGCCAACAGCGATGTAACAGTAAGCCCCTTTACGCTCGTGTTTGATAAAGCGGGAATTGCTTTCGCTGCTTCTGTTATGAATGCGGTTATTTTAACGGCGGTTTTATCTGCGGGAAACTCCGGGATGTATGCTTCAACCCGGATGCTCTGGGATTTGGCCCGGGAAGGAAAAGCGCCCAAGTTTCTTGCTAAATTAAACAACCGCGGTGTTCCGGTCAATGCATTGATCGTTACTTCACTCGTAGGTTGCGTGGCATTTTTAGCATCGTTATTTGGCGACGGGGTTGTTTATACATGGTTGTTAAACGCTTCCGGCATGTCTGGATTTATCGCCTGGCTCGGGATTGCGATCAGCCATTACAGATTCCGGAAAGCGTATGTCGCCCGGGGACTCGATATAAATGCATTGCCATATAAAGCAAAGTGGTTCCCGTTCGGTCCATTATTCGCTTTTGCGCTTTGTCTCGTTGTCATTTTAGGTCAAAACTATTCCGCCTTTATGGGTGGTTCAATTGATTGGTACAGTGTACTTGTTTCCTATATCGGATTGCCGCTATTCATTATCGTTTGGCTTGGATATAAATTCGTTAAAAAAACTAAAGTCGTTCCACTTGATCAATGTGAATTTTAAATCGAAAGCCCGTTAATGCCCAATTGACAGGGTCAAGCGCAGAGAACACCACCCGTTATCATTATCACGGGTGGTGTTATTTCATTTTTATTTTCAAGCCATCAAAATTGGACTCGTTTTCTTTATCACATACCATTCCATGCCTCTTGCCTTTAAGCGCTTAAGAAAAGGAACGGGGGCAATCTTCTCGGGTGGAATGCATCCAGTTTCATTTAAAAGTCCTTCAGCCATCATGTCAACAGCAACAACGGGTGGAACGCCGGTTTGCCAGACTGTTGCTTGAAAGCCCGCCTTTTCAAAGATTACATCGTGATTCGCGATTGTATAGACAAATAATTCAACGTTTTCACCATTTTTCGTCCCTTTCACATTCGCACCAACGCATGAATAGCCATGGATTTTTCCGGCAAGTTCAGCAGGTTTCGGCATTGTTGTTACGACAACATCACGCGGAATTACGTTCACCCCTCCTACTTGAATGGGTTCATCACTATCAAGCCCTAAAAAACGTAAAACTTTAAGGGTGTTTACAAAATCCGGGTGAAGCGCATACCGGAACTCTACATATTCACATCCTTTCCCGATTGACTGACCAAGGGTTGTAGGTTCCTCATGTTCTACCACATAGCAATCTAACCAGCCAATTGGGTCTGGAAATTCAAACTCATCCTTATTCGCAAATGGTGTCGGATAATATTTCATTCCATCTTTTGCGGTCCAATAATTTGGTCTTGCCAGACATTCCTGAATGGCCGTTTGTGGGCTAAAATAGGTGCAAAAGCCTTCATAGTCCACTTTAGAATTATCTCCATCAAGAATCGTAATGGATTTAACTGTATCCAGTTGATCCGCTGCATATCTTGCCGCAATATTTGAAAATCCAGGGTCACAGCCTAACCCCATAATGCCTAAAATTCCCGCTTTTTTAAATTTATCACCCCAATCCAGTTGAGATAGTAGGTCGTCCGGGCTATCGGAAGCCATATCAATATAATGGGTTTTTGTATCGATACACGCCTGCATTACCGTATAATTAAATTTCGGAATCCCTGCATGAAGCAGTACGTCGATGCCATTCAAAATAGAGGCAACACTTTCTTTGCTGCTGGCATCTACTTGATAAACCGAAATCGCTGCTGAAGTGTTTTTCCTTAATGAATTTGCAAAGATTTCTGCCTCAATTGTAGAAATATCCGCAAGAACCAGCCTGGATAAATAACGTTTTTTGATTACTTCTGATGCGCAAACTTGACCTACTCCGCCAACTCCTACTATCGCTACATTAAAACCCAAACAGTCGTCCTCCTATTTAATTAAAAATTCTAAATCCGAATCCGAAACATCCTTTGTTTATCAAATACCATTTCATGCCATTTCCTCAATTTTAATTGCCACCCCCTTTAAGTTAAATAACGACTGCTTCTTTGTCCGAGGTTGTCTTTTACTTTCTTTTTATCATTCCTATTCTCCATTTAACCCCTTGATGCTTCTTCAAAATGCGATATGGATGTTTTAAAAACAAAACTCGAGGGTGCCATTCAGCAAATTATAGGCTGAATAACACCCTCGTTTTTTAAAGACTGTATGCTATTTCACGGAATTATAATCATTGCATGACTTTTCTTGTATCGATAATTTTCTCGTTCAGCATATAAAAGTTTCGCTACATCTTCCGGTTTAAAAGGATTCCCCCATCATTTTGCTCTATCTTTTTTTAAATCAGAAAGCCCAATTCCCATTGCGAAAAACTGGTTCAATTGATCCGTCTTCTTTTTCCCCATCAATAGCTAAATCATGAGAACCGATCATAAAATCGACGTGATTGATGCTATCATTTAGTCCGATTTTCTCCAGCTCTTCTTTCGTCATATCGGATCCGTCTTTGATGCACATTGGCAGTCCGGCGCCTAACGCAATATGGCAGGAGGCATTTTCATCGAACAATGTATTGTAGAAAATAAGATTTGAATTTGAAATCGGAGAATTGTGCGGCACAAGCGCCACCTCCCCTAAATAACAAATGTTTTCATCAATAGTTAAAAGATTTTTCAATGTTTCATAACCTGTCTCAGCCTGGAAATCAACGACTTTCCCATCCTGGAATGTAAGTGAAAAATTATCAATTAATACTCCGTTATAATTTAACGGCTTTTTGCTAGTTACGACGCCGTTAACCCCATATTTTACCGGAACAGTAAATACTTCTTCTGTCGGCATATTCGGAACATAGGAAGTTCCCGCTTTATTTGTAAATTGGGCGCATAACCATTGATGTTCATTTGGAAGTTCGATTGTTAAGTTGGTTCCTTCTGATTGATAATGAAGCTTTTTATATTTTTTTTCATTTAAGTAGTCCACTTTTCGAGTGAGATTCTCAATATGCGACTGCCATTTATGTATAGGGTCTTCTTCCATCACCCGGGTAACGGTAAATATAGCTTCCCACAACTTTTTTACACTTTCTTCCTTGCTTTCCCCAGGAAAAATTTGAGCTGCCCATTCTGGTGACGGAACGGAAATAATGCTCCAGCTGATTTTTCCCGTGATCGTATAATCATTAAACTCTTTCATTGCTGTTGCCGCTGTTTTGTTGACAATGGCGACTTTTTCAGGGTCAATGTCTTTTAAAAGCGTTGGATTTGGTGCGTAAATTTGCAGTAGAGCTGTATTATTTTTAGCCATTTCGACATATCCGTTTGCTCTCCACATCGGAAACTCTTTTAAGCCTTCCTGCGGCGCAAGCCTATACTTTAATAAAGTTAATTCTTCATCGTTATAATCGACGTAAACGGTTTTAGCTCCTGCAAGATAGGCTTTTTCTACCACCTTTCTGACAAAATCCGCCGAATGGATAGGTGCCTGGATCAAAACATGCTGCCCTTCTTGGACATTTAGCCCTACTTTAATTGCCAATTCAGCATACTGGTCAAGATACGTTTGAAAATTGTCCATATAAACCCCCTTGTTATTTTTGCCATCTTTTTATTATAAATTTTTTTCGTTATTTTGTTAACTATTTTGAACATTATTACTATATACAAAAAATCAGGCCGCCGGAAGTTTGGCGACCTGATCGGTTTAAGCCTCTAATTGTTGTTGGCTACTTGCTTGTGATGAATAAACAGTTGTATCTAATTCTTTTGTCACCTTGCTTGTTAATAGCCCTGCCGTCATGCTTCCGCTCACGTTCAGCGCTGTGCGGCCCATGTCGATTAGCGGCTCGATCGAAACAAGAAGTCCAACGATTGCAACAGGCAAGTTCATCGTCGATAAGACAATAAGTGCAGCAAATGTTGCTCCCCCTCCGACACCTGCCACACCGAGTGAGCTTAGTGCGACGACAACGATCAATGTCAAAATAAATGAAGGACTTAATGGATCAATCCCGGCAGATGGTGCAACCATAACCGCCAGCATAGCTGGATAAATGCCTGCACATCCATTTTGCCCGATCGATAGCCCAAACGAGCCGGCAAAATTGGCGATGCCTTCTGGAACTCCGAACTCTTTCGTCTGTGTGCTCACATTTAGTGGCAGCGTTCCTGCACTTGTTCTCGATGTAAATGCGAATGTAAGAACCGGCAGCGCTTTTTTCACATAGGTCAAAGGGCTTAACCCCGATAAAGAAAGAATAAGTAAGTGAATAATGAACATGACGATTAACGCAATGTAAGAAGCAACCACAAATTTGCCCAGTTTCCAAATCGCATTTAAATCACTCGTTGCCCCAATCTTTGTCATTAATGCAAGTATTCCATATGGAGTTAAACGCAACACAAGTGTTACGACCCTCATGACAATGGCGTAAAGCGAATCTACAATTTTCGCGAACAATTCCGCTTGTTCAGGGCTTTTTCGCTTCACACCGAGAAAGGCAATCCCAATAATAACGGAAAAAATAACAACAGCAATTGTCGATGTAGGGCGAGCCCCTGTGAAATCTAGAAATGGATTGCCAGGAAGCAATTCAAGAATCTTTTGCGGTGCTGTCATGTTTTGAATACTATCTAGTTTTTGATTCACCGTTTGCAGTTGAAGCGTCTCAGCATCTCCTTTATGAAGCTCAATTCCTTGAAGATGGAACGAAAGCGCCGACGCAATGCCGATGGCCGCTGCAATGGCGGTAGTCACGAGCAATGTCCCAATCACTAAACCTCCGACTTTACCTGCATTTTTTGACAACTTCGTCTTAATAAATGCAACAAGAATCGATATAAAGACGAGCGGCATGACGATCATTTGCAGCAATTTAACATAGCCGTAACCTGCAATGTTAAACCAATCTACCGAATGAACAATGACGTTAGATGTCGGACCATAAATAAATTGCAAAATAAGCCCGAACACAATTCCTATTCCTAATGCCGTAAATACGCGTTTAGAGAAAGAAACGTGCTTTCGTTGCATGTAAAATAGGACGGAAATTAAAAGTAGCATAATAACGATGTTGACAATTACGAGAAATGTAGACACCCTATTTCTCCCCCTTTATTCGTTTAATAAAAAAACTATATTACATGTATTCCGATACGTCAAGTAGGAATTACTTGCGTCTATCCTCCCTCCTTTTTATATTTTCTTTCCCCTTATTTTATTCGAACAAGTTCCGGATTATTGCTATCCATATATGAAAATAGGAGCTATAAAACAACATATTTCAGGAATAGCAAACTTATTATGTAAGTATCATCTAATAACCGATAGAGGGGGGATTGCATGCCTTATTTGAAGTTAGAAAACAATGTAAAACTATACTATGAAGCGCTTGGTGAAGGTACTCCGGTCATCTTTGTCCACGGCGTTTGGATGAGTGGCAAATTCTTTCAAAAACAACTTCCTTACTTTCGTCAAAACTACCGGGCGATTGCTTTAGATTTAAGATGCCATGGAAAGTCATCTCACGTTCACTCCGGTCATACGATTACGGGATATGCCGGAGATCTTCATAAGTTTATACAAACTTTTAATCTGAAAGACATTGTGCTGGTTGGCTGGTCAATGGGGGCATTTGTCGTCTGGGAATATATGAAGCAGTTTGGTCAAGAAAATATAAAAGGAACGGTCATTATCGATGAATTAGCATCGGATTTCAAATGGCCGGATTTCCCGATCGGCGCGTTTAATATGGAAACGCTTATCCACTTTATGAAAGAGATTCAAACGAACAGAGATTCATTTGTGAAAGAATTTATTCCGTTAATGTTTAAAAATGGCCTTGCCGATGAAGAAATGGACTGGATGTTCGCGGAAGTAAGTAAGCTACTGGAATCGGTTGCGAGCGCCATTCTATTTGATCAATCGGTGGTCGACTATCGTTCACTATTGCCGACAATTAAGATCCCGACCCTACTTTGCTTCGGAAGAGAAGAAAAACTGATTCCTGTTGCCGCAGGGAAGCATTTACAGGAAAACATCCCGAACTCAAAGCTAGTGGTCTTTGAAAATAGCTGCCATTGCCCGTTTCTGGAGGAAGCTGACTTGTTTAATAAGGAAGTTGATGCGTTTATAAAGTCTCTCAATTAACTGAAAAACAACAGCGCGCAGCTGTTGTTTTTATTGTTCCTCAAAGTAATTTTTGTAATAGCCGCCGACTTTTCCGGTATTGTCGACAATAAAATAAAAGTCTTCGGTTTCATTTTTCACGTCGTACGTTTTTCCGGCAGTCAACACGCGGTCCACCATATACTTTTCAGCGTTTGTATGGACACATTTCACTTTTTTTATCGTTTCTTTTTCAAGCCATGTTTTATGTATCATTCCCATTGCTCCTTTGCCAAAGCTTAATCTTCCATTGTCAGTATACCATTTTTAATCAACTAAAAACCAGCCGTTACAACCTTAAAGAAAGTTCTTAAAAGAAAAACTAAAGGTAACCCGGATTTTCTTCTTTTTTGAAAATCCGGGTTAATAATGCAGTTTTTAAGATTATGCTTTCAATACGGTAAATGAAATTATATCTCTTCTTAGCTTACTTCTTTATAGTACGACCGAACAGTCATTTCGTAATAGCCAAAATAAATAAGTATATACACCGGCACGCAGATGAAAATAGGGATGGCGACGCTTACCGGCATCATTTTTTCCAATGCTTTTAAAGCAAATAGCGTATGAAGCACTCCGAGAATGAGAGGAGCGGTAAAGACGACGGCCATTTGCTTTCGGATCGCGCGCTTCTTCTCCTGGTTTGTTACTCCGACTTTTTGTAAAATGTCGTATTGTGGCTTGTCCGCAGCCGCTTCCATCATTTGTTTGAAATAAATGATTGACCCTGTCGCAAGCAGAAAGACTAATCCTAAGAAAACCCCGATGAAAATCATGAGTCCTGAACTTTGCAGCCCTTCACTAAACAAGTGATAATAATCGCTGTACTGCTCGCTGTTTTTAACAGCCTTCGCAAGATTGTTTGAGAGCGCTTCGCTGTCCCGTTCGTTTTTCACAGTAATATTGCGGACAACCCGCTCTTTGCCAGTTTGTTTCACCCTGTCGTATACATGATCCGGCACGACTAGTACGAACTCACCAAAATCTGAAAGGTAATAAGCACCGGCGCCTTTAATTTTCATCCGCATCGAAGACTTACCAATATTCAGCTGGACGGATTTATGGACATATGAATCATCAAATCCGCTTAAATTATCATCATATGAACCATCGACCGCAAATACTTCTCCGGGTTTTAAATGCACGTTTTCACTTTTGCCGATTTGTTTCATATATGAATGAAATTCACTTTCCGGCATAAGATGGAATCCTTCATCGATCATGTACCGGATGTTGCTAACATACCGAACACCGCTTACTTCCCCTTTGACAAACACCGTTTTTAGCGCGACATCGTTTGTCACCGGATGATTCGCTTTTTCTCTATTTAATGCGGCATTCACTTTTTCATCCAGGTGTTTATCTTTTTTCACATATGAATAACTGAACGGACGCATCTGGTCTGCCGTCTGAAACGTGCTTATATATACTGTTGCCGAAAAACCGACGGCACAAAGCGTTACAGCACTAAGAACACTAATCGTCGCAAGTGACGTCGCATTTCCTTTGATCCGGTATAAAAGCTGCGATGTGCTAAAAATGTTCATTCCTTTATAAAAGGAACGTTTTTTCTTTTTCGCTCGTTTCAACATAGCAACCGTAAAAAAATGGAACAACATGTACGTTCCGGTGACCGTAAAAAAGAGAATGGCGAACGCGAGCGGTAACAACCCGAGACCTTTAGTAGCAATTTTCATAAAAAAGAGCGCCATTGTGTAGCCCGTTGCAATGAATAAAATGGCGACGGCCGCCATCAACCAGGATCCTTTCGGGACGCCCTCTCCTTCCTTTTCCGCAGAAAACAGCTCAATTAGCTTAAAACGGTATATGAGCCGATATCCTTGAAAGGATGTATATAGAATAATCAAGAAAAAGACGGCAAATGTTTGCAGGACTGCTCTTACAGGAATTTCAAAGGTTACGTGCAAATCAAGCCCCATAAGCACAAGAAGCAAGCTTAAAAACGCTTTTGAAAGCAAAGCACCTATCAAAATCCCAATCATGAGACTAATTAAACCCATACATAAATTTTCGTAAAAGAGCATTTTTCCGATTTGCTTTTTCCGCAGGCCCAAAAGGGAGTATAAACCGACTTCTTTTTTTCGTTTGCGTGTAAAAAAGCCGTTAGAGTAAATCATAAATAGCGCCACAAATAAAATGAGCAGAACGCTTGAAACACTAAACCCTCCTGAAATTTTCGTTGACGCGTCCGCCGCTTTTTCAATTTGTGAATTATACTTAAGCGACACAAAGGTGTAATACATAACAATGCTGAAAATCATTGAAGCGAAATAAAGAAAATAGTTTTTGAAATTTCGCTTCACATTTCGGATCGCAAGGTTAAATAACGTCACTTACGCCACCTCCGATGTCGGACAATATAGCCAAAATCGAGGAAAAAAACTGTTTGCGCGATCTCTCTTCTTTATACAGTTCCTTAAAAATGCGGCCATCTTTAATAAAAAGGACACGGCGGCAATAACTTGCGGCAAACGCATCGTGTGTGACGAGTAATATCGTCGCCCGTGCCTTTTCGTTTAGTTGTGTTAAGCTTTCTAACAAATCTGTTGCAGATTTTGAATCAAGCGCCCCTGTTGGTTCATCTCCGAAAATTAATGTCGGATTTGTAATGATCGCGCGAGATGCGGCACAGCGCTGCTTCTGCCCGCCAGAAATTTGATACGGATAGTGGTTCAAAATCCGCTCAATCCCAAAAGTTGCTGCGATTTTTTTAACCCGGTTATCGATTTCTTTTGCATTGACTTTCGCCAGCGCAAGAGGAAGTGCAATATTTTCTGCAACGGTTAGCGAATCAAGCAAATTATAATCTTGAAAAATAAAGCCGAGTTTATTGCGCCGAAATAACGCAAGCTTATCTTCTTTCATTTTGACGATATTGTTCCCGTCAATGTAAATTTCACCAGACGTTGGGCTATCAATTGTTGAAATCATATTTAATAACGTTGTTTTCCCGGCGCCAGAAGGACCCATTATCCCGACAAACTCTCCTTCCTTCACGGTAAATGAAACATTATCCAACGCTTTATATTCATTCCCCTTTCCTTTTGTAGAATAGATTTTAGAAACATTTTTCGCTTCTAATACGACATTCATCTTGTATTCCCTCCCATTTCGATTGGGCCTTTAATTGGCGGCCTATCCATATTCGTTAATTTTTCACTTATAACTTTACAGATGGATAGAAACAGGAGCCATCTAATTACCTTACAGTTGGCTTACGATTTTGTAAGAAAAAAGCCTATTCCTTTAAGTAGTCAAGGAACAGGCTAAATAAACTCTTTTATCTTATTTTGAAAAGAAACCTTTTAAAGCGAATGCCACGTTTTGTGGTCTTTCGGCTAAACGGCGCATATAGTATCCGAACCAGTCGTCGCCGTACGGGATATAGACGCGCATATTGTACCCTTCTTTAACCAATTGCTGCTGCATTTCCGTTCTAAATCCGTATAGCATTTGGAACTCGAATTGATCGTTCGGAATGTTGTTTTCTTTTACGAATTGTTTGACTTTCGCAATAATGTTATGGTCATGTGATCCAATAGCGGTAAAGCTTCCACTGAGAAGATGGGCTTTAATAATTTTCCAATAATTTTCATCAACGTCTTTTTTATCCTGGTAAGCAACTTCGGGCGGCTCTTTATACGCCCCTTTTACCAGGCGGAGCGAAACCCCTTTCAATTCTTCGATATCTTTTTCCGTCCGGTATAAATACGCTTGAATGACCGTACCGACATTGTCGTATGTTTTCCGCAATTCTCGTAAAATGTCCAAAGTAATTTGGCAGTGAGAATAATCTTCCATATCAATTCTGACAAAAAGGTTATGTTTAGTTGCTGTATCTAGTATACGGCACATATTGTCAAAGCAAAAGTCATGATCGATATCAAGACCGAGTTGCGTCATTTTTACGGACAACGTGCTTTTCACACCGGATGTAGCGATAGCTTCAAGCGTTCTCACGCAATAATCAGTCGATTCAATCGCTTCTTCACGGCTTGACACAAACTCTCCTAAATGGTCAAGCGTTGCCACGATACCTTTATCGTTCAATTCTTTTACTGCCTGGATTGCACTTTCGATCGTTTCGCCGGCAACGACTTTCGAGGCTCCGAATTTTAGTCCCCATTTTCTTGCCGCTTTATTCAATGTCTTGTTCTCAGATACTGCAAGGAAAAAGTTTTTTGAAATTGCCGCTAACATGGATAGTACCCCCCCTATGAAGTTCGCATTGCAGCTCGGCTAAAAGCTGCAATGCATAATTTGTTTATAGTGTTTCGCCTGTCGTCTTCGCTTGCATATGCAAGATGAGGTAGTCAGGGCCGCCCGCTTTTGAGTCGGTTCCTGACATGTTGAAGCCGCCAAATGGCTGGTAGCCGACAATCGCGCCTGTACATCCGCGGTTGAAGTAAAGGTTGCCGACATGGAACTCTTCTCTTGCGCGTTCAATGTGCTCGCGGTTGTTCGAAATGAGCGCGCCTGTTAAGCCGTAGTCGGTGTTGTTCGCGATTTCCATCATATGATCGAAGTCACGCGCCTTGCAGAACGCGACAACCGGCCCGAAAATTTCTTCTTGCATTAAGCGGTCGTTTTCTTTTACATCGGCAATGATTGTTGGCTGGATGAAGTAGCCTTTGGAGTCGTCCCCTTCACCGCCTGTCATTAAGCGCCCTTCTTGTTTGCCGATTTCAATGTATTTCATAATTTTGTTGTACGCGGCCTGGTCAATGACTGGACCCATGTAAGTGTTCACAT
>NZ_AUMP01000032.1 GCF_000430745.1 Fictibacillus gelatini DSM 15865
ATGGGCGGCATGATGTAATAAGTCGCCAGAAAGTGTTGATTTATCAACGATTGACAGCTTTATAAATGAGCTGTCAATCCAAAAAAATCACATTTCGCTAACATTTCACATCGAAATCTTATTATTGAGGATGTCCACTAAAGTTTGATTAATCTTTTGTGAGGCATCCTCTTTCATTTTCTTTGTGACATGAGTATAGATTTTCATTGTGGTTTTTATGTCTTCATGTCCAACTCGTTCCATAATCGTTGCAAGATCGACTCCCGCAGCAGTTAACATGCTAATGTGAGTATGCCGAAAAATGTGAGGGGTTGCATGCTTCTTAATCGTTGTTTTTTCTATAAGTCTTTCCATACGTACCAGGATGTTTTTAGGAGCGAATGGATACCCATTATCCCTGCAGAACACAAAATTCGCTTCATGAAAGTCCTCTTTGTACTTTAGTCTTCCTGCCTCATGAAGCTTCATTTGTTTGATTTTGTGCTGTTTTAGTAAATTCATCACATACTCAGGAATATCGAATGTCCGAACTGAACCTTCTGTTTTTGGTGGAGTGAGTTCATATTTTTTCATGTTATTCGTTTCGTTTGTTAACGTTTTAGTAACACGGACTAAATTTTTATTAAAGGTAATATCGGTCCATTTTAAGGCGCAAAGTTCCCCAGAACGCATTCCGGAAAATACAAGCAAATAAAACCATTCAGTGTCCAAATACAGGCCGTATTTCTCTACCGCATCTAAAAACTCGGATACCTCGTTTATCTCTAGGTACTTTTCTTCAATGTCCTCATTTTCAATCTCTTCAACTGTTTTTCGCTTTTTAGGAATAACGGCGTAAGTTGTTGGACTTTCTTTTATCAATTTTTCTTGAACTGCATATCTAAAAATCATCCCAGCTGTGGTATGGACGCCTTCAATTGTGTTTCTTGCATAGGAAACAGGTTTTCTTTTTTTATTTGGTTTTGATAAATCAATTAAGATGTCCTGATACATTTTGGATGATATTTTATCTACATTTACCTTGGCGATATATCTTAAGAGGATTTTAATTTCCTTTCGGCGAATCCTGACAGTGTTTTTCTTTACCCCTGTTAATACGTATACCTTTAACCATTCCGCAGCAAGTTTATCAAACGTCATTTTCCTTACTTTTTTCTCATCAATGCCGTTTTCCTTTAATTTTCTTATCGCATCTTCAACCCTTTTGGCAGCTTCTTTCTTAGTTTTTCCACGGCGAGAAATTTGTCTCCTTTTACCCGTTACAGGATCCGATGGACCATCAGCAACGCAAACCCACTTCTTGCCCTTGATTAGTTCTTTACAGTACATTGATCATTCTCCTTTCCTTTGATTTTTTATATAAATGCACATTCCGCGTAAGATAAAATCTCTTTAGCATCAGCGGCTTGTATAATAAATTGTTTGTTTTGGAATGTATGTTCTGTTTTACGTTATAATGAAAAACCCGATAAGGGCTAACACTAATTTAATTGATTCCTTTAAAATAACATTTTGCCATCTTCGGATAAGGTAAAAGTTAATGGAATAAATGTTCGGTTTGGTAATAAAATATCCCAAAAATATATATCCCTTTTGAAAGATATACAAAAACATATGTTCGATTAATGATGAAAAGAAAAAGCCCGGATAGGACTCAAAAAACTAAACACCTTTCACTATAAATAAATAAAGCATTTTTACATTTCGAATGGATATAAATATCGAATGAAGAACCCCAGCTAACCACATTACAAATACAGTCCATAACCAGTAAGGAGTTAAATCATTTTTAAAAGTTTTGGGAACGAAAAATTGACTTGCGAAGTAAAGCAAAATACCAATTAAAACAATTATCAATTGGACAACAATAGCCCAAGTGAAAAAAATTACTAAGATGGAGAATTTGGATGTTTTCGGGTCTTTTTCGCTTGGCTTATTTTTTAATTCTCTTATTACATCAGACTGTGAACTTGCAATAACCGCGATACTTGCAACATTAAATCCTGCAAGTATTGAAATAGCTGTTATAACAATATTGTTTAGTGTCTGAAAGTTGTTTATAAATTGCTTTATATTCACATTAAAAAACAAAACAGGAATTATTGTTAGTCCAAGAGCAATCAAAAGAGCAAAAAGTAAATCAAAAACTTTCTCGGATGAAGTCGAAAACTTCCGATACTCCTTAAATGATTCGAGTACAAACCTATTCGATTTGCAAAATGCTTTTATTTTTTGACCCATGATTATTCTCCTCTTTTTAATAGGTCTCTATCATCACCAATTTTCTTTATTTTATCATATAAATCATCACTAATCGGACTATTATTAGTATCTACTTTTATTGCAGGTCGATATCGTTCAGAATAAGAATCAACATTAAAAGTACGATCTGACCCTGATTGTTCCCCGACTACTTTTATAGCAGTAACACCTTTCTGACCTTTATATTTTTGAATAAATGGAATCATTTTTCCAAGTCCCTCACGAGCATATCTAGCTTTAAATTCCAAAAGAACATGCGTGCCATATATACTGTCGGTTTCTTCTTGAAGCTCTTGAATAAATTCATTCTCATCAGACTTTTCTTTTGTACTTATTTCTATGATTGTAGATTTAACTTTATCTAATTTTTTAATGTCCTCTAATAAATTAGAGCTGACAAGTGAGCAAATGTTCAAATCGGTATATTTCGAGGCACTAATTGTTTCAGATCCGAATTTTTCAAGATAAGTTTGTACTTTTGAGCGCCCCATTCTAACATCGGTTGATTGCAATAACATAAATCCATCTTCCTTCCTTATCAGGAAGTGCGTATACATCTCTTCTCCTTCTCTTTTGTCTTTTGGATTTTCTCTTGATTCAAGAGTATCTGCATGAATAAGATTTGCTTTTGTTCCATATGCGGCACTTTTGAATTTCCCGTAGATATATTTTTCATCCTGTTGTAAATCATCAAGCAAAGTAAACCATTCGTCTTTAACGTTCATTTTTCGAGCTAATGGTTCTTCGTCAAATATCGTTTTGAGTAAGCGATAAACAAACTGAAAGTCCCATGTTATGGCGTATTCATCATTTTTAACTTTTTTTCCAAGACGAAGCTTGTTAGTTTGTTTTATATAATGAAGATCAAATTGAAAAGCAGTAAAACTAAATTGTTTTGTCTTGTTAGCCAACTTTATTTCCTCCTAAATTATTTTATTCCAACCACTTAATCGCCCCGACCTTACCGCCAATCGAAGCAATGAGATCCACTTTTCGGTTAAACACCAATTGCAGCCGGTACTGTGCAAATTTTTCTGTTACAAGGAAGTGATCCGCAATTTCAGAAATACATACAGCCTGATCGGTTGCCGCAATATAAACACTTTCTAAAAATCGTGCGGGCATAAGAAGATAAGCTGACATTCGTTTTGCCTGGGCTTCAAGTTTGCCAATGTAATGCTTGTCCATTCCAATCTGTGATGTATGGTGAGCGTAAATGTGGCAGAATTCCTCTGTAAGAAGTAATTTCTTTTCGATCGCATTCAAACCAGGTCGAATGTAAATTAGTCCGCGGCGGCCGCGATTTTTTGGAATAGAGAAGGCTTTAATTCCGCCTTTGATGTTACCTTCATAAAAATCAAAGGGCAAAATTTTAATCCCGTAACGACGGCAAATTTCGAATATGTCAATTTCATCTGCAGATTGAAAATTAAAGTGTGAGAGTACGGCTTCTGCTCGCTCTTCCCAATAGTCTGATTTAGTTGTAGGAAGTAATTGCCCCAGTTGCATGGTGTAACGACTCCTAAATATGAAATTAAGGGGAGGGTGGGTTCCTCCCGAACAATTAATTAATTTCTTTCACACGCATAATTGTCGTGATCCCGATCCATTTTCGGCTGATAAGCCGGATGACTGGACGGCACACCGTTTGGATATACTCTTCTTAGATCGGTACAGTTTGCAAAATTGGTTTTAACCGGTTCTGGTTTTGGAGTAGAAGGAACCTTCGGTTTAGACGGTTGTGTCTTTATAACTTTTGCAACACAACCGACAAATCCTCTGTTTGTTACGTAACCGGATCGTGACCATATTCTAAGATGTTTCGCTTGAGCACTGTCTTCTGCTTTTTCGTATGTTGAGAGATACTTGTAGGGTGGTTCATATACATAGGCGACTCTAGCGTAGCCTTCTTTTAATAATGTTTCTTGAACTGATTTCCCATCAACAAATACATAAGCTAACAATCGGCCGTATTTATCAGTGCGACTTTTCTCAAACTCAAGCGTAAGTTTTCCGCTGTTCACGAGTTGGCGATTTCGCTCTGCGGCATCTTTGGCGAATGGCTGAACACAAGTGCCGGGTTTTTTAGATTCGGGTGTATCTACAAGTAAATAACGAACTGTTTCCTCTTTCCCTTTATAGTTGACTTTGATTGTATCTCCGTCTACTGTTTCAATAAGGGTAACAGCTGCTCGGTTTACTTTACTTTGAGGTTTTGTAGTATTATGTTTTGTAGCTTGATTTGTTTTTGTTTCTGTTTTTGCTTCATTTTTTGATGTTCCTTTGTCTTCAGTTGCAGCAGAGTTATTTTCTTTTGATTTATTTTGATCAGTTTCTTTTTGTGCAGCCTGTTTGGTTTGGTTATTATCTGTGCTTGCTTTTTGCGGTTGTTCACATGCCCCTAACAATAATGAAAGAGTCAAAGGTAATGTTAAAATTAATCGTTTCATTTTATCCCCCTCAAGATATCATCATAGTTGATTTGTACGTTCTTTTACTTTATCTCTAATTGCTTTAACGACGCTATCAAGATTATTCTCTGGTATATTACGAATCGTTCTTTTTTTCGATCCGAAAACTCCTTTGATTTTTAAATAAAGAATCCCCAACTCCATTAGAGCTTTACCAAAAGGATTTGGAGCGATATCGAAATCAACTTCAACAATATCTTTATATTGAATGGTTTCAGTCTCAGCGCCACCAAATAATCCGCCTTTCATCGTTACAAAAACTAATTTGCTTTCTGCCACAATGATAAAGCCAGTCTTTGTTAAGGTGGGATTTGCTGTTTCAAATGAAAAAATCTTTTCATTATCCTTGATCACTTTTTTTAATGCTTTTATGGCAAGTTCATAGAACTTTCGTTCCGACTTTGGAAATTCTAAAATAAATTCCTCCATTTCCGTTAAAGTCACTGGATATTCCATGATGCCAAACCGATAGTTAAGTTTAGTATAATTCCCCATGTTTTTAGCCCCTTTTTACTTTTTATATGTATTAATGGGTGAATGTCCCATTGATACAGAAAAAATAAATACCCCCAATAACGGGCGGAATTAAAAGAATAATATAAGTTAGGATAAATATCTGATATTTGTTTAAAATAAAACACGCCTAAGCGTGCTTTAATCATCGATAATATCTTCGTCGTCCTCATCATCTGCATCAAGATCTTTCTTGATAAATTCCCACATCTTAATCAGTTGTTTGATTTTTTTCTCCGGTGCATTGGCAAGATCGTGGAAGAGAACAGGGTGCTTTTTTATTTCTTCTAATATTTTTAGTTCTTCTTTTGAAAAACCTAATTTCTCATCAGAAATTTTAACTATATTTGCGTCTGGAAGCTTATTCTTGATCGTAAGCCTGTAAGGGAGAATAACAGACTTTCCGGATTGTGTATATGATTCTAAATAACCGGTTTTTTCTTCGGTACGCCCAAGAAGATAATCTGTTGACACATTAAATAGATCAGCCATCTTCTGAAGGGTTTCAGTGTCGGGTTCACTACGACCGTTTTCATAGTGAGAATAACGAGCACGGGAAATTCCTATTAAATTTGCAATGTCCTCTTGAGTTCTTTTACCCCTCAAGTCTTTTAATCTCTTCCCTAACACTCATCATCCTCCTCTCTATAATCATTTAATTTATCTTTATTATAGATACAGTTTGTATCGTTTTAAATAGATGATAAAAAAAGTATCAAAAAAGTATTGACGATACAGAATGTATCAAATATAATTTAGATACAGTGATACAAAACGTATCAGAAAAGAGGTGAATAAAATGCGAAAACGATTAGTAAACGAAAGAACTTCACGAGACTGGACACAAAAACAAGTGGCCGAAATGTTGAATATCTCAGAAGTCTACGTTAGAAAAATAGAAAAAGCTGAAAGAAATCCTGGTCGCAAAACCATGCTTAAGTTTGAAAAACTTTATGGTGTTAGAGACCGCGATCTTTTCCCTGATCTTTTTCAGATAGATATTGATACAAAATGTATCAAAACTAATTCAGCCTAAGGAAGCCAGCTGATGAACCTCCAACCCACGAAAGGCGGTGAAGAAATGTCAATTCAAAGAAAAAAACGAAAATCTAAAAAGAAAACTAAAGTTCCAAGTTTAGAATGGAACAACATTAAAGGGGTAAAGCGTGAACGCTTAATCTTGGAGCGTAAGAAAAAAGGTCTTACTCAGGGTGAACTCGCGAAATTACTAAGTGTCTCAACCTCAACGATTTCTCATCTAGAAAACGGGAGAATTAAGCCGAGTCTTGAAGTAGAGAGTGGCCTTTTAGAAATATTTAATGTACCTTTTGAAAAACTGTTTCCTGATTTATAAAAATAGGACTTGACTATTAAAATCAAAATTTTTTCCAGTTGAACAAGAATAAACGACATTTTGCGGTAAGCAACAACTATAATTTTCTTTATTTTGTAATTAGATATTTCTTGAAAGTTCGCGCGATGTCGTCTATCCCATACAATTGGAAACTTTCCGATTTTTATAATGAAATCAGGAGGCGAAGAATGTGAACCAATTACAAACATATAACCATTCCATGTTTGGAGAACTACAAATTTTAGTAAAAGACAATAAAGAGTTTTTTCCAGCTACTGACGTTGCATTAATACTAGGATACGCAAACCCTCATGATGCTTTGTCAAAACATTGCAAGAAAGAGGGGGTCGCGTTTTACGAGGTCCCTTCAAATGGTGGATTACAGAATAAAAAATTTATAAGTGAAGGCAACCTTTATCGTCTGATTGTGAAATCCAAGCTCCCAAGTGCAGAACAATTTGAAAAATGGGTTTTCGATGAAGTTCTTCCGACCATCCGAAAAACTGGTGGATATGTTGCAAATGACGATTTATTCATTCAAACATATTTGCCGCACGCTGACGAACAAACGAAAACCATGTTCAAGGCAACTCTGGCGACCGTAAGAAAACAAAATGAACAGATTGCCGTCATGCAACCGAAAGCCGATTATTTCGATGCACTAGTAGATCGAAACTTACTCACAAACTTTCGGGATACAGCTAAAGAGTTGGAGGTCGGTCAGCGGCAACTGATCAATTGGCTACTCGATCACAAATACATCTATCGTGACGCCAAAGGAAAACTTAAGCCTTATGCTCAGTACGTTCCGGATCTCTTCAAATTAAAAGAGTGGGAACGAAATGGTAAGGCCGATGTTCAAACCTTGATTACACCGAAAGGGAAAGAAACCTTCCGGTTACTACTTAAAAAAGCAAGTTAGGAGGGGGCACTATTGTTAAAACTCGATTTCGACGATGCAGCGATGGACATCATCGCCGCAAAGATCGCTGAGAAAGCCTTTGAAAAACTGAAAGAAAAAATGGATACTGCCAACCAATGGCCGCCATTATTAACCCGAGATCAACTAAAGGATTTCCTTGGAATCAAGGACACAAAAGCATCTGAACTTTTAAATCGTGCTGATTTCCCGGTGATCAGGGAATTTGGAAGGCCGAAAGTTCCCACTCACATGCTCATGAAGTGGATCGAAGAGCATACGGAGTGGATGGATTGCAACTCAAACTTTTTTGATCGCGCTATATAGCCCTTTTTTATCAGATTATTAACTTTTCAAGGAACGAAAGGAAAATTGCTATTTTCGACTCAATCAAGCTATCTATCTTTTATTATAAATTCTACAATTTGAATATTTGGTAAAGGGAGGAAAATAACTCATGGCAGTTGGTAAAGTGATCAAAGCACTAAGGAGGGAACAGGATCTTTCTCAACTTCAACTTTCATTCGATCTAAATGTTTCTCGCGAAAGCATTTCGGCATATGAGACGGAGAGGGCAAAAGTGCCACAAGATATTTCCCGTTCATTGATGGAGAAGTTCGATAATCCTTTTTACGCGATGGAGGTGGCCCATGATTATACAGGTGGGAGCTGGGTTTCAAAATTGGATGGAGAGGCAGTGGACCTTCACCGTTCCACCGTAAAGGACAAAACTTTGGAGGAATTGGATGAAGCTTTAGAGTCGATCAGAGGCGTGAGGTTAGCAACAAAGCCCAAATACATACAAGAGCACGAAAAGCATCAATTAGAAGAGGCTATCATACAAGCGATCGACGCCATTATTGCTCTAACTCATTTCGTTGCAATCATCTGTATCGAATATGGTTTTTCCTGGCTAAAGATGTGGAAGAAGCAGCATGCGAAACTTCGGTCAAAAGGATACATCAAAAGGAGAAGTTGAATGGATCGATCTTTGTTATCCGAGCAATTAGAAGTCGCTTTTGAAGAGATTAGTAGCTTTGAAGATTTACGAGTTTTTCTCAAGCACATTCAAAAATTTTATGGAGGGACAAGCAATGAGAACAGCAGCAGAAATCAAATTGTTACCGGCTGAATTAGGAATGGTTAAAACGGCCATGAGATCATACAGCGACTGGTTAGAAGGGTGGCAAAAGCGCCAGTTTGATATCGCGAAGGAAAGAGTGGAGAACTCAAACGGAAATTTTGAAATGGATGGCATGGAAATGGAGTATGTTTGCCGGGCACTTAGAAAATACGGATGGCTTTATTACAGCATAGGTAAAAGAGAGAAAGCAAAGACATATTTTGAACTAGCCCAAGAAATCAAAGAGAAAAAAGTTCAGTTCCAACAAAAAAATAATCCATTAAAAAAAGCAGTTAGCGCGTGAGTAGACGACATAACTGCATAACCAAAGTAACTAATACTATTCTATCATTCTTGGAATAGAATCCGCAAGGGTCTTCGGCCTCTTGCATCAGGATCAGGAACGATGTTCTCCCCATCCCCCTTCCACTTCGTTCCTGGTTCTGATGGTGGCGACCGAGCACCAGAAAGGTAGGTGTAACAATGAGAGAATTTGATGATTTTGAGGATGATGACGAATTCATCGAAAACATCGTGATTTACGAAAACGAGGTATGCGATTACTGCAAACAGATGCAGGAAGCCGTTCATCCGTTTTTCGGTACAAAAATTTGTGACGTGTGTTATTCAAAGCGTAGAAAGGAGGATTAGAAATGATTGAACACCCAATGATCACACAGATCGAGCGTACCGGTTATCCGGCAGATATGGTCGAACAGTCGGAGCATTTCGGAATCGATTACTACGGAAACGAAATCGTTTCTGGCGATGACGTAGTCGAGGATAAAGAAGCCGGCGAATTGATCTTGAAAGACGATCTTGAGAAGTACCTTGAAGAAGTTTACGGGTTCAAATTTTTTACCGCAGAGTGAGGTGAGGAGAATGCATTTAAAATCCGGAAGCTGGACAGTAAACGAGATTTTCTACATGGTGAATCACATCGATGTTTTGAGTAGAAAAGAAAGTTTTGACATTGCACTTGCTATCGTTGCTTGCAGACTAAATCGTTCAGCGAGTGAAGTGAGACGGCGCTACGAGCAGGAAAAGAAAAAGAACCATCACATTGCTGTGTGACGGTTAGATAGCACTTGTCAAATATTCTTAATTCCTATTTTAGGGGATTCGGACAAAAAATTCAATAGTAGTAGGGAGGACAAGCATTTTGAAACCATTTGAAATTGAATACAGCAGGGATTCTTTTGACCAATGGCGTTTATCACAGGTTGGAGGGCAGATCGCTTTTAACAAGCATAATCAGCCAGTATTCCAGTTCAAAAACCGTGAACAATACAATCGTTATCTTGAATTAAATAGTAAGCGTGGGGAGGTAGCGACAGCTTGAACATTACTGTATTAACCCTTACCAATGGAATGAGCCACGAGCAATGGTTACAGTCCCGCAAGAAAGGGATTGGCGGTTCAGATGCTGCTGCAATCCTTGGTCTAAACAAATGGAAATCACCGATTGCTGTTTATTTGGATAAGATCGGACAAGCTCCTAAAGAAAAGGAACAAAGTGAAGCCGCCTATTTTGGAAATGTTTTAGAAGAAGTTGTGGCCCAAGAATTTTCAAAGCGTACTGGATTAAAAGTTCGCCGGAGAAATGCCATTCTCCAACATCCTGAATATCCCTGGATGCTCGCCAACGTTGACCGATTGATTGTCGGAGAAAAGGCCGGGCTCGAATGCAAAACGGCTTCTGAATATCTGAAAGACGAATGGAAAGATGATGAAATCCCTGCTTCTTATCTGATTCAATGCCAGCATTATATGGCCGTAACAGGCTACGAGGCGTGGTGGATCGCCGTTTTAATCGGAGGCAACAAATTCGTTTATAAAAAGATCGAACGCGATGAGGAAATCATAAAGTACCTGATCGAAGAGGAAAAGATTTTCTGGCTCAATCACGTTGAAAAAGAAATCCCGCCAATGTTTGATGGTTCGGACGCTTCGTCTGATTTGTTAAAAGCACTTTACCCGGAAGCAAAGCCAGAGACAGAAATCGAATTGCCGCCGGACGCAGAAACTCTCATTTCTGCTTTAGACCAGGTTAGCGCGGAACTGAAAGAATTAGAAGCCCGCAAGAAAGAATACGAGAACCAATTGAAAGCGATGATGGGCGATAACGAAAAGGCCTATGCCGGCGAACGGACCATCACATGGAAATCCATCTTTAGCAATCGTTTTGACAGCAAACGTTTTGCTAAAGATCACCCGGAACTTTATCAGCAGTACTTGAATCAATCTTCATACCGCCGTTTAGCGGTGAAATAAGGAGGAATCATAGTTGGCTACAAATCAACAACTCAAGAATCAATTGGCCAATCGAAAGAACGGGGGTAATGCTCCTGCAGCTTCCCCGGCCCAAACGATTGCAGCTTACCTTAAGAAGATGGCGCCTGAAATTGAAAAGGCGCTGCCTTCCCACATGAATCCTGATCGACTTGCACGAATTGCACTTACAACGATTCGTACAAATCCAACGCTTCTTGAATGCACAGTTCCCTCCCTAATGGGTGCTGTTATGCAGTCAGCACAATTAGGTCTCGAACCCGGGTTAATCGGACATTGTTATTTCGTTCCTTTTAATAACAAGAAAAAGGGACCAGACGGTAGAGAGTATTGGGAAAAAGACGTTCAATTCATTATCGGATATAAAGGCATGATCGACTTGGCCCGTAGATCGGGGCAAATTCAAAACATTTATGCTTATACAGTGCATGAAAATGATGAATTCGAATATGCCTTAGGCCTTCATCCGAAACTCGAACATAAGCCAGCAACCGGTAACCGCGGAAAAATGACTCATGCCTACGCTGTGGCTCATTTTAAAGACGGTGGATACCAATTCGAGGTAATGGACGTTGAAGAAATTGAAAAGCGTAAAAAGCGTTCTAAGGCTTCTAAGAATGGTCCGTGGGTAACGGACTATGAGGAAATGGCCAAAAAAACGGTTATCCGCCATATGTGGAAGTACCTTCCGATTTCAATTGAGATTCAAGAACAGGCCGCCCAGGATGAAGTTGTTAGAAAAGACATCACCGCAGATCCGGAACCGGTTGAAATCATCGATGTAACTCCTCCTTTTGAAGAAGAGGATCAGCCTGATCAACAAAAAGAAGAAACAACACCGCCGCCAAATGATATTGGTGAGCCGGATCCAACAGATGAAGAGCTCAACAATCTATTTAATCAAGGATGAAAAAGACAATAGAGTATCCGATCGGCATTCCCTCTTTCTACTGGAAGATTGCCGATTGGAACCCCAAATTGTTTAAGCAATATGTATATGGTTATTTGAAAAGAAATCATCCCGGTTTTAATCCACAACGTGTCAAGAAGGGAAAATATATCGTTTGTGTGAGGGAGGATAACGCGGAATGAAGAACGGTAAACGGCCAACAAAACGTCAGAAAGAGCATATAAAGGCAATGGGGTTAAATCCAGAAAACTGGCTTATCATCAAGAATCTACATAATGAAATGCATTTGGTTCATCGTGAGACAGGAACAAGGCGAATTGTCCCGGCTTAATTTAGGAGGGTGATATTTTGCAGGGGTACATCAAAGATTACCGCAAGGAGCTCGGAAGTGACATATGGATGATGCCCCCTCTTTATCACCGGGTTTGGCAATATCTCAAATATAAGGTCAATCATCAAGAAAATAAAATTCCAATGCGTGATGGAACGTTTTTGACCATTAAAGCTGGACAACATTTAACTTCTGTCCGGGATATTGCGAAAGACGTTGGGTGGTATGAGGGGGTGAAATGGAAAGAACCAAACCCAAAGACCATTTCCACTATTTTAAACTGGTTAGAAAATCAATCGATGATCACTATAAATCGTGGTAAGGGTAACAGGCAATACACACTAATAACCTTGTTAAATTGGGATTTGTACCAATCGAAAGATGTTGAGGGTAACAGCAAGGAAACAGATAGGGAACACCCCGTGGATATAAACAAGAATGATAAAGAATGTCTTAAGAATGAAAAAGATGTTGTTGATAAGATGCCACCACAGCCAGAAGAGCATTATGACGATGTGGATTTAATTGCCAAACATTTCATGGTAGTACGCGGGAAACCCGGCAAGGCTCCGAAGGTCTCCGACTACCAGAGTATAAAAGCTGTCCTATCAGCTGGCGTTCCACTTGAAGAGGTTTTGCGCGGTGTAGACCAAGCGTTTCAAGATTTTAAACCTCAATATCCTGGCGATGAAATAACATCATTTGGTTATTGCAAGAAAGTTATTTTAGGCAACTTTTACAACAACAAGGCGAAGGAGGAGGTTAAACGTGACCAAAAGATTCTCCGGTATCCAGGACGTTCTGGCAGACCTCCAAAGAAAAGCAGCGATTCAATTACAGGCGGCCAAGTCGGCCGACTCGGAAAGAGAAAGCCAGAATTATAACTGCCCGAAATGTAGAGATAAGGGCTTCATCCTTAAAAACATTCCTGATCTTGATGAAAACGGGAACCAGAAAACTTGGCCAAACGGCTTGCCGAAATTCATAGAAACGCTGATAGATTGCGAGTGTTACCGCAAAAGACAATCTGCGCATTTGATGAAATTCAGTGAGATAACAGAGGAATTTCAAAGAATGACCTTCTCTAACTTTATCCTTGAGGGCAAACATGAGCTTATTCATGAGGCCTATCAATGTGCAATTGACTATTACAAAGACTATGACTCTATTAAAGACAATCGTTGTAATAGCATATGTCTTCTCGGTCAGCCGGGATCGGGAAAAACACATTTGCTAACGGCTCTTTCTAACAATCTGATACACAAAAAACAAGTGAGCGTACTGTATTTCCCTTTCGTTGAAGGGTTCAATGATCTGAAAAACGATTTCGACCGTTTAGAGGAAAAACTTACGAAAATGAAACGTGTCGATGTCCTGTTCATTGACGATCTTTTCAAGACCGGTGCTACAAAATTTGAGATTCAGCAAATGTACGCCGTTATCAATCATCGGTATTTGAATCATAAGCCGATTATGGTCTCCTCTGAATTAAATGTGGACATGCTGTGCGACATTGATGAGGCGCTCGGTACCCGTATTTATCAAATGAGCAAAGATTATACGGTTGTCCTTGAGGGTGACAGGAAGTTATTAAACTATCGATTGGCATAGGGGGGGAAGTAGATGCCAGACATGAAGGAACTCGGCTGCGGAATGTATCTTTTCAAACCTGAGACGGATCCTCAAAAGGTTGCAGAAGCCGCCAAACAATTTGACGAATGGGTTCGGGCGTATTTCTCTGAATATCCGAAAGAAATTGAGGAAACGGCTTCATGAGGGAAGCCAAAACGATCACGGAACTTGAGAAAACGTACCTAACTCGACCGAAAACGTACATCTGCCTAGAGGATTTAGATTTCGCCTGGTCCGAGCAAGAAGTACATGAATTCGACGAAATGTGGAAAGACGGCTGCTCGCTTGAATTTATCGCCAAGCGGTTTGACAGAGACATCGATGAAGTAGCCCTTTTGCTTATCGATCGAGCAAGGAAACGAAAATGTAAGCCACGAAAACACGGCATATTTTAGCCGATTAGGGGGTCAATATCATGAATTGGAGGGTGTACGAGCAAAACATAAAAAACCGCATCGCAGAAGCAGAAATTGAGCTCAAAGAACTCAAGAGA
Organism: Fictibacillus gelatini DSM 15865; assembly: GCF_000430745.1. Classification (GTDB taxonomy): domain Bacteria; phylum Bacillota; class Bacilli; order Bacillales; family Fictibacillaceae; genus Fictibacillus_A; species Fictibacillus_A gelatini. The sequence continues at coordinate 14,301 of NZ_AUMP01000032.1, forward strand.
AAGGTTGCCAATTGCGAATTGCGGTTGCAGTTGGCTAACGAGGAAAAAGAAGCCTTCGACAAAGCCTTTGAAGAAATTGTGGCAAGGGGTGACTGGCATGGAACTTGCTAATTCTCCAGGCCTACTCCGTCGGGCGGTTGAGGGGCGGAAAAAGATGCTGATCCGGGAGCTTATTACATGTGGGGTTTTTGAACATCCAGACGGCAGGCAGCTATACGAATTAACGCTCACTGAGCTCGAGGACGAATTTCGCTTTATGAATTTGAAACGGGAAGGGGATGTGGTGTTTTGAGAGCAGGAAAAGAACTTGATGCATTGATCGCTGAAAAGGTGATGGGGTGGGTTTCACGTACCGATAAAAACGAGTTTGCTTGGTGGGCTTCTGATAATAGTGACATTCCAAAATGGTTTACATCACAGAGGAATTTCAGACCTTCCACTAATATTTCTGATGCTTGGCTCGTGGTTGAATGGCTAGAAAGTAACATCGGCGGTATTAGTCTTGAGTCACATTGTGATGAAAAGAGATACGATTTCCGTGTTTTTAACGGCTCGGATTTGATTGCAGGACGAGCAGAAACCGCCCCACTCGCCATTTGCTTGGCCGCCTTGAAATGTGTGGAGGGAGGGAATGCCAATGAATGACGTAGAAGAACGCGCAAGAGAAATACAAAATAATGTTTTGGAAATTATTGATGTATTGCAGAATTTGGAGTCTAAAGTGGAACGATTGCAGAAGGAAAATGAGCTACTACAAAGATTTTACAACTATTTTTACTATCTGTATGGAACTGGCTTAGAGGTTGTTAACAGGCATAAAAACGGGAACCCGGAATCATTTGACAATTTATTTGATGCAGCGGAACAGGGAATGGAGGAATCTGAATGACTGATAAATTGCAGGAATTTAAAAGCATCCTTTTTGACGGAAACTGCAATAATCTTTCATTACTTCGTGGAATTGGTATTGATCTGGTCAGTGAAGTGGAACGGCTACTAGATGAAGAAGATCCATATTTCATATCTAAATGTTTCGACTTGGAAAATCAACTTCAACAATCCCAACACGAAGCCGAAACCGCCAAAGAGTTTGTCTACCAAATGATTGAGGATAAACGACTTTTGCAACAGGAGATTGATAGTTTGCAAGAAGAACTTGACAAATTTAAAAATAGTTATCTTGCCGCTTACAGCCAATTGGTCGGCATCAAAAAACAGTACATCCAAACAAGCAACAAACTGAGGCAGCAAAGAGAAGTTACACAGAAGCTTGAAGAAAAGCTCCAGAAGAAACGGAAGGAGTCGGAGTTTTGATGATCAAATTCACAGTTTACGGGGAACCTGTTTCACAAGGCCGCCCGCGCGCAAGCACCATTCAAGGTCGAGTTCGCATGTACGATCCCGCTAAGTCTCGGGAGTACAAAAAATATGTGAAATTAGTTGCATCACAAAACGCTCCCGCCAAATTGTTAGAGGGACCGTTGGTATTAAACGTAAAGGTGTACAAGCCCACTTTAAAAAGTTTCAGTAAAAAGAAAAAGGCGGCTGCTGAACGCGGGGAGATCCGACCGACCACAAAGCCGGACGCAGACAATTTTGTTAAGGCCATTAAGGATGCTTGTAACCAGATTCTTTGGAAAGATGACAGTCAGATTGTAGATTTACATGTTTCAAAGTTTTATAGCGAAAAACCGCGTATTGAAATCATGGTTGAACCATTGGAAGCGCAGGAACAGCAGTTATCCATTATTTAAGGGGAGGAACCAATTATGTCATATATCGATTTTAAATCTGTCGTTAAGAAAGTGAATTTGAAGCCAAAGGGTGTAAAGGAAATTGTTCTTGAGATTAACGACAAAGGTCTTGACGGTAAACTGGACAGGCTTTCGGAAATGATTGATTGCAAAGTTGATGTTTCCCTGGAATCTCTTGTTGTAAATTACAGCATTACGTTGAATGCTCGTACTGAAAGGCCATTGAAAGAATACAAGGTGGACGATAAAGGCGTTGTTAAAGAAGTAGAACCAGAAGCAGAGCAACTTGAAGCGGATCTCGGTCTACCATTTGAAAAGATTAAAACGATAGAAGAGCAAAAACAAACCGAACGTAATATTGTTGATGAATTTATTCTTAGCGGCATGGCCCCGACTTATGATGATCTCCCAAAAGATTTTGCGAACATCTTTAAACGCCGGCTGGAAGGGGAATCGTATTCACGATTAGCATCCGAACTTCAAATATCCTCCGGAAAAATTGTAGAACTCATGGATGATTATCGGGCCCGGGTTGCTCCATTAGCTGAGAAATGGTGGGAATGGAAAGAAGGGCAGGAAAAAGGAGAACCTAAAGCATCAGAGGAAAAGCCGGAAATTGAGCCCGAATCCTCTCCTACTGCTGAAAAAGATGGAGAACAGCAAGATAATGACACCGATGAAAGTGTTGCGTAATGACCGAGGTCATCTTTATTGATACAAGAACGGAATGGATGAAAGAAGAGGATAAGCTTATGACATGCTTTTTTCGCTGTCCTCTCTACCGTTCTTGTTCATCTAAACATGGCGGAGATTGCAAGAGGCTTGGTGGTACGGAAATTCCAAAAATACGTAAGAGAAAGTGAAAAAAAGGGGGATTCTCATGAACGAGGTAAAGGTTTATTATCTTTCGCCAGATGAGCTTGAACATTATCGCTCGTTGCCGCCGCAGAAGGGCTTAAACCTGGAAGGCGCAAACTTTATGAACAGCGTTGATACCGCGCTTCAGTCTTGGGCGAAACGACAAAAGATTATCCGGGGCCCGCAAAGAAAAGTTGATTGGACGTGGCCATTAGCGAGGAAAGGGTGAAACGATTGCAGTTAAGCCTTTTCCGAGAAATCATAGTTGACAATTTTGCTGGGGGCGGTGGTGCCAGCACCGGAATTGAAATGGCAACTGGTTTGAGCGTTGATATTGCCATTAATCACGATCCTGCCGCCATCGCCATGCACAAGGCAAATCATCCCGATACAGAACATTATTGCGAGTCAGTTTGGGATGTTGATCCTGTCAAAGCAGTCAGAGGGAGAAAAGTTGGACTAGCCTGGTTTTCCCCCGATTGTAAGCATTTTTCTAAGGCGAAGGGCGGTAAGCCGGTCGAAAAGAAGATACGCGGGCTTGCTTGGATTGCTGTTAAATGGGCGATAGCTGTTAAGCCTCGAGTCATAATTTTAGAAAATGTAGAAGAATTTAAGACATGGGGTCCATTGGATGAAAAAGGGTATCCCGATAAATCACAAAAAGGCAAAACATTTAATTCTTTCGTTAAATCACTCGAGGCACTCGGTTATGAAGTTGAATTCAAGGAACTGCGTGCATGCGACTACGGCGCTCCAACAATCCGAAAAAGATTTTTCATGATAGCCCGCTGTGACGGCCGTCCGATAGTTTGGCCGAAACCTACACATGGAGATCCGAACAGTCTTCAGGTACATGCGGGTAAACTACAACCCTGGAGAACTGCGAGTGAAATCATTGATTGGGATATTGGTACGCCATCAATATTCGAACGTAAAAAGCCATTGAGTGAAAACACTATGCGCCGGATTGCTCGAGGTATTAAAAAGTTTGTTATTGAAAATAAGGAGCCTTTTATTGCTCCAGTGAAGCCAACAGCATGTTCATTTCTATCAAGCTATTACACTGAAACTACAAAAAACGAAGTAAGAGGATTAGGTTTGGATGAACCGTTGCACAGCATAACGGCCGGGGGAAATCGATTTGCGTTGGTATCAGCTTACATTATGCAGAATTTTAGCTCATCGGTAGGACAAAAGTTAAAGGAACCATTATGGGCGGTAACTGCGGTCAATAAAGCTAGTTTAGTTTCTGCTTTTTTGACTAAGTATTACGGAACCGATGTTGGCCAAAGACTCACAGAACCATTACACACCGTAACCACTAAGGATCGGTTTGGACTTGTCACAGTACATGGTCAAAACTATCAAATCATGGATATAGGAATGAGGATGTTGCAGCCTCACGAATTATTTGCAGCTCAAGGATTCCCGGACAACTATATCATAGACAGGGATTTTACCGGGAAGCAATATCCGAAAAAGGAGCAGGTGGCCCGATGCGGAAATGCGGTACCGCCTCCATTTGCAGAAGCACTTGTCCGAGCAAATTTACCGGAGTTATGTATCGAAAAGAAAGGGGTGGCAATGTAATGGTCAAATCTCCCCTTATATGGTTTGGTGGTAAAGCCATGTTAGCCGAGAAAATAATTGAACTCATGCCTTCACATTCCTGTTATGTTGAACCGTTTGGAGGTGCGGCGCATGTTATGGCCGTAAAGACTCCGTCAAAAGTAGATGTTTACAACGATATTAACGGAGATGTCGTCAATTTCTTAATGGTTTTACGTAAGGATCCGGATCGATTAGAGGATGCATGCTCATCCCTTCCTTACTCGAGATTCTTGTTCGAAACTTGGCAAAATGAATTGTTTGAGAACCGGCGATCCGAAGGGACAATGAACGATTTTGAAAGGGCCGTAAAATTCTTTTATGTCAATCGATGTGGAATAAATGGCGGTGGTCTTAATCATAAATCCGGATGGAAGCATAGCGTACACCATAATACACCGGCTGTCTATCAAAGTATATGCAAAAGGATGAAGGATTTCGGAGAACGTATGAGATCGGTATTTATTGAGTGCCGCGATTTCCGTTATATTATCAAAACGTATGACGGTCCGGAAACGCTATTTTACATTGATCCGCCTTATGTTGGCTGCGAAAGCCGGTATACTGGAAAGTTCAGTGAAAAAGATCATAGGGAGCTTGCAGAATTACTTTGCAATATCAAAGGAAAAGCAATTGTTTCCTATTATGCAGACGACCTGGTAAACCAACTTTATTATGGATGGAACAGACTCGAGCTCCCGGCCAAAAAGAATACAGTTGTTAGTGGAGAGGGTTACACCCGACCTGATGCAACAGAATTGCTTTTAACAAATTTCGAAAACAAACAAATGAGCATTTTTGAATTTGCACAGTAAAGCCAGGGCTCTGATCCCCCTGGCGTGTGACGTGGAAGGTTTAAAAATAGTATTAACAAAATTAACCGAGTATAAACAAAAAAAGCCGGTTGCCCCGGCTCTCTCCAATTCCATTATAGCATGGGGGCGTTACCGGTGAATAAAGAAAAAATGATGACAGCGGAAATAGATTTGATGGAAAATGCAGTCTATCGCGTTATAGATGGCAAATTGGATAAAGTGGACAAGCCAGGGATCGGGTTCGGCAAACAGATTATTACATGGCAAAACGGCAAGCCAACCCATTACGAAATTTCATATACAAAAAAATGATGCTACCGAAACAATCGGGGCACGAAAAGAGGACACAAAAGATGTCCTCCTTCGTGTCCTTTTTATTTTGCTGATATATTAGGGGGTCACTATACATATTCGTGTAGCTGGCCTCATCGCAGGGGGTGTTGACGTGAAAACATTGAGGGATCAATTGAAGGAGTGGCGTAGGCAGAACATGCCGCAGAAAAAGAAACACAAGAAACAGCCACAGAAGCCGTCTGGAGAGAAATTAAAATATCGAGATATATTAGACCTTATGGGTGTCCATCGCCCGGTATACGAAAGGCGCGGGGGCGCTATTCGCCAGAAATAAAATGATAGGAGGAACTAAAATGACTCAACTTTCTTTTCAACTACCAAAAATCGACCGCGAAGCAACTAAGGATGCTGTTGCTGCGGCACTTGAAAAGTACCGCCTCTATGTTCTAATGGAGCCGGAGGAACGATTACCCAAAGTTACGCAAACCTTTTCATTAGTTCCTCCTTCAAATAACGGTTTCCATTCTTCTACTGAAGATGCGGCCATTACAAATGTGGATCAGGAACGATACCGCAAAGAGTATATTGAAAGAATTCGAAAGGCTGTTAATCGACTTTCGTATCAAGAACGAGCAATAATCATTAGGCGTTATATGACCCATGAGGATATTTTTGATTATGAGGTTTATAGCGAGCTCGGGATGAGCGAAAGGAAATATTATCGCGTGAAGGGCCGAGCATTTTACAAGCTCGCGTTTATTTTACGCATTGAAGTAATGGAGGAACCAGAACCGGCAGCATAATGGCAGAAAAAAAGCAGAACGTTGGCAGGTTATTCCGCATTTTTGATGTTATTATGATAGTATCAATATTGTATCGTAAACACACTGGCACTCATCGAATAGATGGGTGTTTTTCTTCATAAAATTTGTAATTATTTAGAAGGAATTTTCTCTCTTTTTGGCGAAAAATGTATGTCGAAAAGGGGGATTAATTTATGAAATGTATAAAATGTGGTGTCCAATTTCATCCTACTGACATTCTTGTAATGGATGATGATGAACCGCCTATTTGCGATTCGTGTGAAAGCGAAAAAGATTTTTTCATCATTACTCATGACAACATGGAATACATAGTCCAGGCTGAAGACAGCAAAGAAGCATTTCATAAATGGATTGAGTGGAATGAACGCATGAATCGTAAAAAGTTTTCGTATGAAGAAAGGTTCTCGCCGACTAATTATGACATCAGACGGGTTGAGTATGTGATTTTAAATAGGGAAATACTTTAATCCATTTGCAGGATTTTTCCTCTTTTTTGCCGAATGGTGTAGGTGGAAGGGGGGATTGAATTGTCATATTATGAAGATGAAGTTCCACAGGATTTAGAGTTAAATTGTGAATATACTTCTCGGGAGATATATTTGTTTATGATTGAAAATAAAAATGTCATGATATTAAGTGATTCTGTTCATTTAAGTTATGATGATAGATCTAATAAATACAAAATTGTTGATATCAAAGAAAATTTCATTCATAAGCAAGCGGAAAATAGTTATAAGTCACATATGATCCCAAACAATAAGACTCGGATATTTGAAATTATGAAGGTTTAAAAGTCATCCTATAAGTTATCTTTTTATAAATTTATCCTCTCTTTTTTCCGATAAAAGAGAAAAGGAGGATTTTTATGCCAAAAGAAATAATTGAAAAAATGAGTGAGTTGTTTGGCAGTTTAGCCAGTAAAATATTTGCTTTAGTTGCTATTCCTGTAATGGCATATGGGATTTGTTTTTTGATTTTAAATATGTTAAAAGTACCAAAGACCATCGCAAATATTATTTCGACTATAATACTTTTGGGGAGTTTTTATTTTTCGTACAAACAAATTTTTATAGAAAGTGCTCATTAAAGGACAAGCTTCACATTTTGTGATGCGGGGGGGATAAAAATTAATAAGAAAAAATTAAGGTATGCAATCTTAAAAGAAATAGATAACGGAAATAACAATTTAACGGAAAATGATTTCGATGTTGATTCAGATGTTTTTGATGAAGCTATCAGCTTTTTGAAAAGAGAGGGCTATTTGGATGGAATTTTTTATGCCGATAATAGACCTTGTTTATTTGAAGGAACAGTGTATGTAACAGAAAAAGGCGAAAAATATTTATCTGATAACAGTAAGCTATCAAAAACATATAATGGATTAAAAGAAATAAGAGACTGGATGAAATTATAGCTCTTTCATATTAAACACCCAAATTTGGGTGTTTTTCTTTTGCACCAAACAAACATAAATACTGGAGGTGGGTGATGTGTAGTGGCTAAACTAACGGCTAAGCAACAACGATTTGTAGAAGAATATTTAATTGATTTGAACGCTACGCAGGCGGCAATACGGGCTGGCTATAGTGTTAAGCGGGCTTCTGAGATTGGGTATCAACTCCTACAGAAAACTACAGTTTCGGAGGCTGTTGCCAGGGCTATGGCTGAACGATCTAAAAGGACTGGAGTATCACAAGACCGGGTTATCGAACAATTAGCGAAGATTGCTTTTGCCGATCTCAAGGATTACGTTAATTGGAATGAATTCGGCGTTTCCATTATTAATTCTGAAGATGTTGATGGTTCCGTTCTTTCCGAAGTATCAGAAACCGTTAATAACACCATTTTGCCGAACGGTACCGAGATCGAAAAGAAAACTAAAAAGGTAAAGTTAAATGACAAAATAAAAGCCCTTGAACTGCTCGGAAAACATCTTGGAATGTGGACAGAAAAACAACAAGTAGAATTTACAGTGCCGGTGTTCGTTGATGATGTCCCGGAAGAAGATTAATATTCGTAAGCTGATCGGCGGCGGGTATAATCGTTTCTGGCATAACAAGAACTTCTACCGAGTTGTTAAGGGGTCCCGTGGTTCCAAAAAGTCCAAAACCACAGCTTTAAACTTTATTTATCGGATGATGAAACACCCGTGGGCGAATCTTCTTGTTGTTCGCCGTTTTTCTAATACGTTGAGGCAATCTACCTATACCGATCTAAAATGGGCAATAAATAAATTAGGCGTTTCTCATTTGTGGAAAACAAATGAAAGCCTACCGGAACTCACTTATATACCAACTGGCCAGAAAATTATTTTCCGCGGACTTGATGATCCACTTAAAATTACGTCCATTACTGTTGAAGTCGGTATCCTTTGCTGGTTATGGTTTGAAGAAGCATATGAAATTGAATCGGAAGATAAATTCAGGACTGTCGTTGAATCCATCCGTGGTTCATTTGATGATCCTGATTTTTTTAAGCAAGTAACAATCACGTTTAACCCTTGGTCTGAGCGCCACTGGTTGAAGCGTGTTTTTTTTGATGTTGAAACACAAGAGGACGACACTTTTGCTATTACAACTACTTTCCGCGTTAATGAATGGTTAGATGACCAGGACAGGAAACGATATACCAGTCTATATAAAACAAATCCTCGCCGCGCTCGTATTGTTTGTGATGGAGAGTGGGGAATTGCAGAAGGGCTTGTTTATGAAAACTTTGAGGTTAGGGAATTCGACCATGAAACAATTATTCAACAGGTTCAAACAACCGGTTACGGCTTGGACTTTGGATATGTTCATGATCCGACGGCCTTTGTCGCTTTTGCTGTTGATCAAAAAGAAAAAGAAATTTATATCTTTGATGAGCTTTACGAAAAAGGATTGAGTAACCAAATGATTTATAACCGGTTGGCTAAAAAAGGATATGAGAAAAGCCCGATTATCGCCGATTCGGCAGAGCCGAAGTCAATCGATGAGTTAAAACGTTTGGGTCTTAGACGTATCAAGGGCTGTGAAAAAGGAAAAGACAGCGTGATGCATGGTATTCAGTTAATTCAAAACTACAAAATTATTATCCATCCTCGTTGCGTTCATTTTATCGAGGAAATAAATAATTACGTCTATGACAAAGACAGAGAAGGCAATACACTCAACAAGCCAATTGACGAATTCAACCATTTGATGGATGCCCTCCGATATGGAATGCAATCATTATCCAGAAAGAAAAAAGCCCGCGCTGTTCCATCACTTTACTAGGAGGTGAAAATTTGAAACGATCGACTATACAGTTAGAAGTAAAGGGATCTCTTCCCGCCATTATAAAAAAAGTTCTCGATTGGCATAAGCCGCATCGTGACAAGATGATTGGTTTATTTAATCGTTACGATGGTGAGGGAATCCCTATTCAAAGCCGGGTCATTAAGGATCCGAAAAAACCAAATAATAAATTAATCCATGATTACCGCGGCTACATCATTGACCAGGTTGTTGGCTATCTTTTTGGAAAGCCCATTGGCTATCAGATTGATAAACGCGATTACACTGATGCTCAATTTAAAGTTTTTAAAGACAAGCTGTCCGATTTCACTGTGTTAAATGCAGTCGATGACCTGGACGGTGAACTTGGAAAGCTCATGAGTATTTGTGGTTATGCCTCTCGCCTTTTGTATATCGATACGGATGGAAACGAACGAATCATGAACGTCTTTCCATGGGAATCCGTCTTTATCGAAAACAAGGGGGTCGTCACCAATGCAATTCGATATTACACTGTTAAAAATGAAAAGGATGAGGACATTACTAAGGTCGAATGGTATGACGATAGCAATGTAATGTTTTTCATTCAACGCGACGATGAGTTCATTCCGGATGTGAGTGAGAAGCACTCTTCGCATTTGTTTAACTATGTCCCTTTAATTCTTTTTCCTAACAATGATGAGGAAAAAGGGGACTTCGAAAAGACCGAAACACTGATTGATGCCTATGACAAGATTATGAGCGATTCCGTAAACGAAATTGAAACGTTTGCAAATGCTTATATGAAATTCAAGGGTGCTGACGTGGATGCAGAAGTGATTGAAAATGCAAAACAAACCGGGGCTTTCGAAGTAGATGAGAATGGTGATGTTGATTTCATTACCAAAAATATCAACGATACATTCGTCGAGAACAACAAAAAGACACTTAATGAGAATATCCATAAGTTTTCATCTTCTGTTGATATGACTGATGAAAAATTTAGTGGTGGCAGCCAGTCTGGTGAGAGTAGAAAGTGGAAGATGCTTTCTCTTGAGAACAAAGCCGGCAAAAAGGCGCTCAAGTTTAGTAAAGGCCTTCGCCAACAATTCAAAGTATTGTGCAGTGCTTGGGCCCGCAAAAATATCCCTTTGAATTATCTCGATATTTTTTGGGAGTTCAAGCGTAACGTGCCAATTGACTTACTTTATATTGGAGACTATTCACAAAAGATGAAGGGGATTCACTCGGATCGCACATTGTTTTCACAGATCCCGTATATTGATGACGTTGATTACGAGCTTGATTTGATGCGACAGGAACGCGAAGACAGTATTGATCTTGATTATTTTGATGAATCGATTGATGAAACGAAGAAAAAATTAATGCAAATTCCTGAAGAACGTCAAGAAATGATACCGGTCGAGGGTATTGTCAAAGGCGATTCGATTCAGAAATAGTAAGCAACTCATTGAGGGGCTTTTTTTATTGCCTTTTTTTTCGCTCTGTAGGCGTTAAAGAACAGAACGAAAACCATTATTGAACTTTACAGGGGCTGATCTTGCAACTGTAGAGGGCAAGGAGGAAATTCTAATGCTCAAAAATTATTTAAACCATATTCCGAATTTATTTAAACCGAAATACCGTTTTCCTTTAAATCTTCAATATTTTTCAGAACAAGGAAATGGAGGTGGGGGGAATCCGCCGACAGGAGGAGGTAATCCAACACCGCCAGAGCCGCCAAGTCCACAGAATAATACTTTGACTCTTGACGTTGTACAGGCTTTTGTCAACGAGAATCAGGATGCAAAGAAATGGTTGCAATCCCTTACGGACTCTCGTGTTACAGATGCTATTAAAACTTACGAAACAAAGACTCTTCCAAAAAAATTGGAGGAAGAGATTGCAAAGCGTTTTCCGCCGGAAACACCCGAACAAAAACAGATCAGAGAGATGCAACAGCAATTAGAGAAGATTCAACAGGAAAAAGTACGCGAATCGTTGCGTAACAAAGCGTTATCTGTGGCTACAGAAAAACAGTTGCCTACAAAACTTGTAGACTTTTTTATCGGTCAAGATGAGGACTCCACCGTTCAAAATCTTGCCATGTTTGAAGAAGTGTTTTCCGCTGCTGTTCAACAGGCTGTGGAATCGAAATTTAAAGAGGGTGGCCGCAATCCGAACCCCCCATCACCGCCAGGACAGCCATTAACGAAAGAAGCAATTGAAAAGATGACCCCAGAAGAAATCAATAAAAACTGGGAGCAAATTGAAAAATTCCTGCAAGGGAAACAATAGGAGGATGAACTAATATGCCATTAACAAATTTTATCCCTACGATTTGGAGCGCCCGTTTATTACAAGCTTTACAAAAGTCACTCGTTTATGGTCAAGAAAATATTATCAATAGGGATTATGAAGGCCTTATCCGTAACGCGGGCGACACCGTAAAAATTAATACAGTCGGTGATGTCACAATCGGAGATTACACAAAAAATACGAATATGAGTGATCCTGAAACGTTGACTGATTCAACTCGAACGCTTCAAATCACACAATCTAAGTATTTCAACTTCCAAGTTGATGATATTGATGCGGCTCAACAAAATCCAAAAGTAATGAGTCAAGCTATGCAAAACGCAGCTTATGCTCTCAGGAATGCTGCTGATAAATATATCGCAAGTCTTTATGTTGACGCTCTTAACAAGATCGGGGATGACACGACTCCTGTTCAGCCAGCAAAAACGGATGCTTACGAATATCTTGTTGATTTGTCCGTGAAATTAGATGAGGCCAATGTACCTGAAGAAGGCCGATTCGTTATCGTTCCTCCTTGGTATGAAGGACTAATGTTGAAAGATGATCGATTCGTAAAAGCTGGAAACCTCCCATCCGACACCCGCCTATTAAATGGTCAGATCGGTCGTGCAGCTGGCTTTAACGTACTGAAATCAAACAACGTGCCTAAAGTAACCGGTGCGAACGAAAACTTTAAAATTATTGCAGGTCATAACATTGCCTGGTCTTATGCAGAACAAATTAACCAGGTCGAAGCATATCGCCCTGAAAAGCGCTTTGCTGATGCGTTAAAAGGCCTCCATCTCTATGGAGCGAAGGTTGTGCGGCCAGAAGCATTAGCGGTATTGAGCGCGAAACGTCCGGCATAATCCAGAGGGTAAAATTAGCCCTCTTTTTATTTTTATTTATGAGGAGGTGTAGAGATATGTGGGTTAAAAACACGGAGACTGGTCATGTCTGGCTGGTAGATGAAGAACATGGTAAACGTTTATTAAAACAAGACTATTACGAGGAAGTAGAGGCACCAAAAGCAGCGTCCAAAAAGAAAAGTGATGTAGATGAAAAATCTAAATAAATCTGCCGAAGTAATTGAAAGGCTTGTCAATAAAAGAGTAAAGGGTTCTGAACGTACTATCGCAATGCAATATGCTGTCACGCTTAATGAGATCCGGCAGGCCCTTGCGAAACTTTATGAGAAGTACGAAACAGGCGGCGTTTTAACCTATGCTGAAATGGCGAAATACGACCGCCTGACGAAGTTTATGGAGCAGATCGATAGGTTGTTAGGTTCTCGATACAAACAGCTAAAATCGCTTATTTATGATGTCTTAGGTGAGAGCTATTTAGACGGTTATTATCTTACAGCCTGGGCGGTTGAGACCGACACTCTCAGCAAACTTGCCTATTCTGCCGTTTCCGCTGACATGATCATGGCCATGATCGAAAATCCGATTTCCGGATTAACATTGAGCGAACGTCTCGAAAGGAATCGCTCCTTGATTGTTTATACAATAAGGCAGGAAATTACACAGGGACTTGTCAAAGGCGAAAGCTATAAAACTATGGCTACACGTCTCAAAGGCGCTCTGGAAGATGATGCCGTTAAAGCAATGAGAATCGTCAGGACTGAGGCTCACCGGGTAAAAGAAAACGGAAAACTGGATTCGGCGATTCACGCTAACAAGAACGGCGTAATCATGATGAAGGAATGGAACTCCATGCAGGATGAGCGTGTTCGGCCCGGACGTGGTATTGGAAAGAAGGATGCTAAAGGTAGTGCCGATCATCGCATGCTGAACGGCAAAAAGATTCCAGTTGAGCAGAATTTCAAGGGTAAACTCGGAGAGGGCCCGGCTCCGGGGAAGTTTGGGATAGCTAGCGAGGATATCAACTGCCGGTGCTTCCTTACTTATTCCGTAGAAAAGGTCACGAAGCCCGATTCCAAGGAACTTGAAAGTATGACGTTTGAAGATTGGAAGAAAGAGAGGCTGAAAAATGGCTAAGATGAGTATTAACGTACAGGATTTGGACATATTCAAAAATCTTGTTGGCGGTCTCATAGAAATCTTAAAAGATGAACGTATTCCTTTTTCAATTAGAGAGGAATATCTTGAAAAAATGATGCCTAATCTCGGACTTGAATGCGAGAGGTGAAATCAATGGAACTAGATGAACTGAAAACGCGGCTTAAAATATCTTTGTCTGATACTTCCCAAGATGCCTTTTTATCCGTTGCTTTAGAAGATGCCATCGACTACACCAAAACGTTTTGTCGCCAGGATTTTTTAGATGAGAATGGAAATATGGTTCTTCCTTCTGGTGTAAAGCAGTCCATCACGAAGCTTGTGAAAGCATACCAGGAAAACAGCAATGTCGCTTCCCAGTCGCTCGGCGATATGAGCAAGTCCTTTTTTGAAGGCGGCACAATGAACGAGGTTCACCGGCTTTTAAAGCCATATCGAAAGGTTCGGTTCCTATGAGAAGAAAAACCGGCGTGACCATAAAAGATACCAACAATATGGACCAACTCACTCGGAATCTGGAAAGGCTCAACAAAAAGCGAATCAGGGTTGGTGTGTTCGGATCCGATGATTCTGAAATGGTGATGATTGCCCGGGTTCATGAGTTTGGAACGACGATCCGCCCAAAAAACAGCCAGTTCTTGACCGTTCCTGTCAGCCCAAAGGCAAAAGGAAAAAGAGCATCCGATTTCCCTGATTTGTTCCGCCCGGCAGGCACTAATGTTTTGGCCATTCCGAAAGGCAAGAATGATTTCGAGGTTCTTTTCGTTCTCTTAAAGTCCGTCACTATTCCGGAACGGTCTTTTTTACGCTCCGGATATGACGAAAACATTGACTATATTTCAAAAAAAATAGAGTCGATGATCGAGGATGTAATTTCTGGCGGAATCGATCCAGATGTTTTCGCTAATATGATTGGCATGGAATTTGCTGAGCTGATTCAGAAGAAATTACGTTCGATCTCAGAGCCGCCGAATAGTGCTGCTACACAAGCTGTAAAAGGTTCATCAAATCCGTTAATGGATACAGGACATTTAGTAGGCTCAATTCGCCATCAAGTGGAATAGAGGTGGTTGAATGAAACCATTCGAATTTGCCGATTTTGTAGAGGAATTTCAAGTTCCTTTTGTTGCATGTGAGGAATCAGAAGGGCGCTGGGCGGATAACGGCGACTGGATCCCGGGCAGCAAAGTTTCTGTTAACATGGTCGGAATCATCCTTCCTCTTTCCGAAGACGACCTAAGGTACGCTGAAGCCGGCACTTATTCCGAAAAGGACCGGAAGATTTACACGACACAACCGTTAAAAATCGGACAAAAAATCGAATACAAAGGCATCCCGTACACGATTCAGAATTTTAAGGACTACAGTGATTATGCGGATGTCTTTATTTATTATGCGAGGTGGGCGGGAAATGAATCTGCCGGCAATTAAAGAGATTATTGCCCAAATTAAGAAGGACACTGGTCTACAGATTGTCAAAGCCAATATGACTGCCCCGCAACCGCTGTTGCCGTACGGGGTTTATAATATTACTTCCCCTTTTGTCAAAGATCGGGGGAAGGGATCAATAATGCAATCTCCCAACGGAACTGAAAAACGAACGGAGCAATACAAGTTTACTATATCGTTTAATATTTTTGCTGTTGACAACGAAACCACGATTGACCTTGCTCACAAGGTGCATCAGTGGTTTTTATTTTTGGGCCAAGAATTTATCCAGGACAGGAATATGGCAGTTGTTAGTGTCGGAAACATTGAAAACCGCACTACTTTTTTAATCGATAACTACGAATACAAACATGGTTTCGACGTCATTTTCCGGGCGACCGATGAACAGGTTCGCCAAATAACCGAAACCATTGAAACTATTAATATAGGAGGTATGTAGAATGCCTTTACAAGATGTTAAGGTCACAATTGACCTGGTAAAGCCCGCTGGTTTAGTCGGCCTTGGCAAACCACTTATTCTTGCCAAAAAGACCGGGACAAGTACTATTAAAAACTACAGCGATTTGGATGCTGTAAAGGTCGACTTTCCAGACACAACGAACACTTTTAAGAAAGCACAAGCGATTTTTGCCCAGGAACATCGTCCGCAAGAAATTGCTATCGCTACTTATGATACGGCTGGAACCACCGATAACAGCCCTGTTAAGGTGCTCGATAAATATTACGATTATGATTGGTTTTTTGTATTAACTGCAGATGCTACCGTAACCGAGCAGCTTGCGGTTGCTGATTTTGTTCAAAGTCAAAATTTCAAAATGTTTGTCGCTAAGGTCTCAACTGCAGCAGATCGAAACGGATTCAAACAAAAGGCTTATGACCGGACCGTTGTTTTTTATCATACAATCGATACAGAACATCCAGACGCGGCGTTAGTGGGTGAATTAGGTAGTCAGCCTGTCGGCTCCATCACATGGAAATTTAAAAAGCTTAATGGAATTACTCCACTCAACGTTAGCGCGTCAGAGCTTGCTACAATCCATACGGACGGTGCAATTGTTTATGTAACAAAATCGGGAAGACCGCAAACGAGCGAAGGACAGGTCGCCAGTCGGGAATACATTGACGTCATGCACGGCAAGGACTGGATCAAAGTCAATATGGAAAACGAAATACAGGCAGTCTTTTCGAACAATCCAAAGGTACCGTATGATGGCCGTGGTATTAGCCTGGTTGAAGGAGCTGCAACGACTACACTTAAGCAGGCCTTCACTAACGGAATCATTGCTGCAGATAATGATGGAAATCCATTATATACAGTTACCGCAAAATCACGAAATGACGTTCCTGCAGGGGATAGGGCAAGCCGTGTATACAACGGGTTGTCTTTTTCTTTTCAATTGGCCGGCGCTATTCACAGTGCCAATATTACAGGTCAAATTTTGATTTAGGGAGGGTAAGGCATGGCTACTTATGATGCGAAATACGCCACTGTAACCGTTGATGGCCGATACATTACCGGCTTTGATGACGGTACTTTTATTAAAGCTGAAAAAGATGAAGAGTCCTTTCAAACAAAAGTCAGCGCTATGGGGGAAGTCATTGTTTCTGAAACAAACAATCCTCTGGGCACTATTACAATCACGCTTTCGCAAACATCACCTTCATATTCTTATTTGATGCAAAAGGCAAAAACGAAAAAGCCGTTTCCAATCTGGGTGAATTACAATGACGGGGTTCAGAAGGAAAAGGCCGGCGGAACGCAAGCGCGGATCAAGAAGTCTCCAGGAAAGGAGTTTTCTGATGAGGCGAGTTCCCGGGAATTTGAGTTCCAAGTTTTTGACTATACCGAAGAGTGATATAGATGGCTCTTTCTAAAAAGAAAAACAATCATACGAGGCAGTCCAATCGGGCTGCTTCTTTATATCTGCATATAAAAGGAGAGGTTTTTAAAATGCCTAAAATTGGAACACAAAAAACGATCACTGTAGAGGGACAAGAATATGTTTTACAACATCCTGGTACACGAGAATTTATCAGAATTCAGGACAGAATCATGACGGAAAACGGTGTCCCTTCAAACGAAAAACTAGCGGAAGAATTATTTAAACACGTTATCGTTGATCCAAAAGTAAGTTGGGAATATTTCGATGAGCACGATGGTTTTGAAGAGGTTTTCAAAGAAACTATGAGCTTTCTTAGAACAGGAAAATAGTTCGGATGACCCGGCGAGGCTTCGGGCGGAAGTAAAAAACGAGTGGTGGTTTTGGCGCCCGATTGTTCACAAAGTTATTTCTTATACCGAAGCCACACGTATGTCAAAACGACAATTAATGAAAGCCAATATTGCTATGGACATTAAGGCGGAACAAGAAGAAAAAGCCATGAAGAAAAAATAAGAAAGAAAGGAGGGAATCAATGGAACAGCTCCGCAATCTTACGGTCGATATCGGACTGTATACGGATACTTCTCCTTTAATGAACGTTAACCGTGAAATCAATCAATTTAAACGTCAAGCAATGGGGGTCGGAAGTGAAGTAAATAAAATGGCTTCCACCTTTAAATCTGCTACACAAGGAATGATCAAGGAGTCCCAGGCTTTTAATAAGCAGGTAAGCCGTCAAAGTGATTTGATTCGTAAATTAGCGCGAACATCCGGTATGAGTGCAGCACATCTGGCCGCAGATTGGTCCAGTATGAGCGACGAGATGAGGAAATCACTAATTAAGAATCACAACGAATTGATGAAGCATAGGAAAGATTTATTGCTTGTCAAAAATGATATGCGAAAGCTCGGGTCCCAAATGGGTCATTACACCAGTACTACTGATGATTTTATGGCTGAGATCCAAAGACTTGGGAAACAGCACAAAAAGATTTCTGATCAGATGATCAACAACAATCTTTCTACCCGTCAGAGTCTCATTCAAACGGTCGCCACTATGTCGGCCATGAGTGGACAGTCCGATAAAATCGCATCAAGTTATGATCGGATTGGAAGCTCTTTGTTAAAAGTTAATAAGCCTTTGTTAGCCGTTACCAGTGGTCTTGAACGAATGGCACGTAACGGGAATGCAGCAGCTTTGGCTCTACGTTTGTTAGGCCCAAACGCAAAAATGAAAGAATTGCTCGATATGCAGCGGATGATAAATCAAGGGACAATGCGTTATCAAATGGTCGCGATTGCTGCTCTTGCCGCAGGAGCCATGTTTTATCACGGTTTACACAAAGCGGCTCGTGACAGTGTGCCTGGTTACGCGAAAGCATTCGATCAAATGCAGGAAAGCATGAGAAAGGCTTTTCAGCCGATGGTTGATGTTTTCGCATCAGTAATGGTACCTGTCTTTAAATTTATCAAATACATTGCAGATTTAACGATTAAATTTAATGAGGCGCATCCGGTTTTAGCGAAAATAATTCAAGGATTTCTCCTTTTAATACCGGCTGTAACTTTACTCTTAGCTCCACTCGCAGTAGGGATTGGATTATTCGCTGGCATGAAGGCGGCATTTGCGAGCGTTTGGATGCTAATTGGCCCGTTGGTAACCGGACTAGGTGCTATGATGGGAACTGTTCTTCTGGTTTCCGCTTCAATAGTTGGGTTAGTTACTGTTATTTATTTGTTATGGAAGCACTTCGAAACCTTGCGTAATGTTGTTAGTAAAACATGGTCTGTGGTCAAAAACACAGTACTAATAGCGGTTGATGCAATCAGCAAAGTCACCTCTGCAATGTGGAATAATGCCTTAGAATCCACACACAACCTTAGAATTACTATTGTAAACGAAATTAGTGAGATGGGACGATCGATAGTATACGGTTTTCAAGTTGCTGTAGAGAAAACAGCTGCTTTCTTTTCCGTAATCGGAACCAAGATTGCTGATTTTATCGGAAAAGGATTGTCAGAAAAAGTCGGCGGTATTACTAAGGGCTTTATTAATCAGTTAAAAACGGGTTTTTCGAGCCTTGGCGGTATTGTATCGTTAATAGCTCCAACAATAACAGGAATTAGCTTAAGTCTTTTAGGAGTAACTGGACCAATTAGTTTTGTAATCACTGGAATT
This sequence comes from Fictibacillus gelatini DSM 15865, assembly GCF_000430745.1. Classification (GTDB taxonomy): domain Bacteria; phylum Bacillota; class Bacilli; order Bacillales; family Fictibacillaceae; genus Fictibacillus_A; species Fictibacillus_A gelatini. The sequence continues at coordinate 33,520 of NZ_AUMP01000032.1, forward strand.
GTTAGCTTAATAGGTTTTCTCTACCGTTTATCTAAGACAAATGAAAGTGTGCGGAATACATTCGTTTCAATTTGGTCGGGAATAAAGAGTTTTTTAGCATCTGTTTTTTCAGCTATAAAACCGATCATTGATGTGTTTGCTCAATCCTTCTCGCAAATGGCAACAGAATTAGGGCCAGAATTCCAGAAAACTGGACAAATAATTGCTCAAAGTTTTGTGTCGTTAAAACCGACTTTCGTAGAGTTAGGTAAAGCGTTGAAGGATCTATTTAGTACAATGGGTGGAATGTTTTCTGAAACCGTGGCTACTGTCGCTCCTTTAATTGGGCAATTGGCACAGTCCTTTGCAAGTTTTATACCACAAGTTGTCCCATTGATTGGTCAGCTTATTCAAGCGTGGATGAAGGTTCAATCTACTATAATGAGCGCGGTAATTCAGATAGTGCAAACTGTTTTACCGATGTTATCTCATGCATTTTCTCAAATTCTGCCGATGGTGTTACAGGTTGTAAAGTCCGTGCTGCCTGTAGTTATTTCGCTCATCCAAACACTAGTTCCAGTAATATCTAGAATTGCAATGACTGTTATACCGTTGTTTTTAAAGGCGGTCCAAACGGTGTTACCCGTGGTTTTGACCGTTATCCAAACCATAATGCCAGTAGTGATTGATCTGTTTTCTGCAATTATCCCAATTATCACTAGAATTGCAATAACACTTATTCCAGCAATACTTAAAGCTGTTCAACAGGTATTTCCAGTTATACTACAAATTATCCAAATGGTTATACCGATCATTGCCGCACTTTTAAGAGTAGTCGTGCAAGTAATCAATACGTTTTTAATCCCAGCAATACGGTTTATTTTAAAAATTGTCCAAATTGTTTTCCCGTCGATTATGTCGATCATAAAAAATGCCTTGAATATAGTAACGAACGTTATTCGTTTGTTTACCTCGGTGTTAAAAGGCGACTGGTCGGGGGCATGGACAGCAGTTAAAAATATTCTTAAAAGCGCATGGGGCATCATAAAGACTGTAATAAAAACAGGATTAGATATGGCCGTTCAATTTATTAAATCGGGTTGGAATACGGCGAAAACTTTTACTGCCTCTATTTTTACGGGGATTAAAGACAAGGTAAGCTCGACATTTAAGAATATTGTTGATGCTGCTAAAGCTTTGCCCGGAAAGATCGGTGACGGGATTAAAAGCATGGCTGGAAAGGCCTTGAACGGGGTGAAAGCGTTAGGAAGTAAGCTTGCCGGCGGCCTTGAAAATATCGTAAATAAAATTACTCAAGATGGGATCAATAACATGGTCCTAAAACCGTTAGGTGTCAAAAATCATCTTATTCCGAAGCTTGACATTCCTGGCTATGCAAGAGGTACCGGATACCATCCGGGAGGTCCCGCAATTTTAGGTGACGGTGGCCAACATGAACTTTTCAGAACACCGAAAGGTCAAATAGGGTTATCTCCTGCTACAGATACGCTGATGAATCTGCCAAAAGGAACCCAGGTTCTTTCCGGAAAACAAACCTTGCAAGCATTAAACGGGTTGTTCCCTGCCTATAAATCTGGGAATGTTATCGGCAACGGACTAAGGGCGGTTGGAAACTGGATCAAAGATACATCGGTTAGTGCTTATAACAGTGCGAAAAATGTAGGCAGTGCTGCTGTTAATAAAACAAAAGACCTTGCACTTGATGTCTGGTCGTATATGTCCAATCCAGGAAAACTTGTGAAAAAGATATTTAGTAGTTTAGGCATAAAGCCACCCGATGTTCCTGGTGTGTTTGGTGGTATTGGAAAAGGTGCCATTAATTTTGTAAAAAGCGGAGCAATTGATTTTGTTAAGAAACAGATGGATAGTCTCGGCGGTATGTTCAGCGGTAGCAAACCATCTGGAAATGTCGCGCAATGGATCCGGGCGGCAATGGCAGCGACCGGCGTACCCGATTCGTGGTTTTCTCCACTTGTTACCATTGCCATGAAGGAATCTGGAGGAAATCCACGTGCATACAACGGATGGGACATTAACGCCAAGCGCGGTATTGCTTCTCGCGGTTTGATGCAAACCATTCCGCCGACTTTCGAGGCATACAAGCTGCCGGGTATGAATGACATATGGAACCCGGTTCATAATGCAGTTGCCGCAATCAGGTATATAAAAGCTCGTTACGGAACCGTCTTTAATACGCCTGGTATTCGGTCGATGGCTCATGGAGGACCTTATCGAGGTTATGCCAATGGAGGCATCGCAACAAAACCACAATGGGCTACGCTTGCCGAAAACGGTTGGAAAGAGTTCATTATCCCGACGCAGCCGAGCAAAAGGAAACGAGCACTCGGACTTTTGGAACAGGCGAATTCGGAGTTGGGTTATTCGCCCAATAAAGGGGGAAGCAATTATTCCCCTTCAGTTGGTTCTCCTGTTCCTTCCGGAGGTTCCCGTCCAACAATAAACTATAACCCTACTATTAATATCGAGATTTCAGGTGCTAGTGATAGTCGTGTTGATGTTAAAAAAGCAGTTCAAGAGGCACTAGATGAACAATGGAAAAAGCTCATAAGCATTTATGACATAGAGGTGGTTCGGTAATGGCGAAACTAGGAAAAATAAATCTATTAATCACCGATGAATCCATAGGGAACTCCGTCGATGCCACCTCTTATCCAGTAGAAAAAGGTGAGCCTTTTACTGATCATGTACAACAAAATGCACAGACCATTTCCTTGAATGGTTACATTTTAGGTTCAGATTATAGGACACGGCTACAGTATTTAAGGGACTCGATGCGCAAAGGGGAAATTCTTTCATACACAGGTCGGACGATCGCTCAAAATGTGATCATATTAAGTATTGACGATAATCGGACGGCTGAAACTGCCAACGGTAGTGCGGTTTCAATAAAATTGCAGTTTGTCCGTCTTGTCAAAACACCCTGGAAAAAAGCGCCGAAAAAGCAAAAGCCACAGCGTAAGCCAAAATCGAACAGTGGTAAGAAGAAACCGACACCGAAGAAAAAAACTTCTGCTGTTTATCACAAGACAAGATCTGGTGATACGTATTGGGGACTGTCCAAAAAATATGGGACTCCTATTTCTACTTTAAGAAAATATAATAAGTACCCTGATAGACGCATCCCGATCGGCGTTAAATTAAGAGTTAAATAGGAGGCGAATCTTTTTGAATAAAGACTATATTGAAATCGACAAAGAGGAGCTTCCTGTTCGTTTTGAAATTGATTTTGCAGAAGAAACCTTTGTAATGGAGGTTTTTTACAATGAAATAGGTGATTTTTTCAGCGTTAATTTGTTCGATCTGAATGAAGAGCCGATTGTTCTTGGTGAAAAACTAATTTTAAATCGGGAATTGTGGTCCGATATAACTGATCAAAGGCTTCCCGCGCCATCTTTAATACCACTTGATGAATCCGGAAAAGAAGATCGTATCACCTTTGAAAATTTTGGTGAGACGGTCTTTTTATTTATCGATGATGTTCCGGATGGGGAAGGTGAACCCGATGGCAGCGGATAACCTTTTCGGTCGCGTTATTAAGGTATCAATAAGTGGGAAATACTCAACTACTTTTTCTAATGAGGATCTGGAGATTCGGTTCGAATCCCCCTTTGATGATGATGCAAAGCCGAACGAAAGCAAGGTGGAAATTTATAACCTATCAAACGATTCCATTCATCGTATGACCCGGGGGGATACTTGCACTATTCAGGCCGGATACAAAGGAGATTATGGTGTAATTGCCAGTGGGAAGATTTCACGTATTCTAACCAGGAGAGAAGGCGTAGACAAAATTACAGCCATTTATTTTCTCGAAGGTGAGGATTATTCCCGGATAAAAGTAACATCGAAGACAGCTGATCCGGCTAAGAAGGGGAAGAAACAATCATTGAAGATCACCTTTAAGGCGGGGACCCACGGTTCAACGATTATTAAAAAGCTTTGTTCAATTTTAGGCATAAAGCTTGCCGAATTTAAGCTGCCCAAGGATGTTGTTTACAAGAAGGGTTACACGGTTACCGGTCTAATCTTGAATAATCTTGAGGAAGTCGTTCACGATTGTAAAGCTTCTATGTACTATCGCCGCGGCCGATTAGTCATTCGCTCCATAAAAGAGGGGAACGATGAACGGTTTGTTTTAAATGAGGAAACTGGTCTTATCGGTAGCCCAGAACCATTCGAAGAGGATGGCGTTAAAGGTTACAAGGTAAAGTGCCTTCTTCAGCACCGAATTACCGTTGCTTCAATCATTGAAATAAAAAGCAAAACAGCAAAAGGGAAATATCGTGTTCGAAAAGGCACTCATACCGCAAATGGCAGTGACTTTCTTAGTGATTTCGAGGTGATCTAATGGCCGGAGATACAAATTTTTTTGATCTTATAGAAAGACGTATCAAATTGAGCTTACATACCTTTGCTCCGGCAAGGGTTATAAAATTCAATGAAGGGAAGCGCACGGTCGACGTGGAGCTTCTTTTTTTGTCTGTTGATAAGAATGGAGACACAGATCGGTATCCGTTAATAGAGGATGCCCCGGTTCTTGGACATCGTTATAAAGTAGATGGGATTATAAAAACGTATTCGCCTGTTCTTCAAACCGGCGACGTTGTTTTTGTCGCTTTTGCCGAACGTGCTCTTGATAATCTGAACGGCGGCAAGCCCTTTGATCCTGAATACCGGCGAACGCATGACATTAGGGATGCAGTCGTTCTGGGGGTGCTATTTTGAATATTTTTTCTCCAAAAATAGTTGATGGTGACATTGTAATCGAAAATGGCGATATCGCAATGATCGAGGGAGATGAAGAGCTTGCCCAATCCGTTCGAATGCTCCTCCAAACAAGAAAGGGCGAGTTTTTTCTTGAAGAAGATCACGGACTTGTTTTTGACCACATCCTTGGAAAGGACTTCAATCTGGATGAAGCCCGAGACGATATTATTGAGGCAATTTCTCAAGAGGATCGCATTGCTTCGGTCGAAGAAATCGCATTTAATGATGATCTACAATCTCGGACAAGGACTATTTCGCTAACGCTCAAAAAAGATGATGGAGAAACACTTTCCGTAGAGGGGGTGGAAATTGATGGTTGACGAAAACGGCTTTCAGAGAAAGACATATGCCGATCTTATTGAAGAAATGGAAGCTAGAGCAAAAGAATTATTCGGAGAAAAGTTGAATCTTACTCCACGTTCCTTTATGGGAATTCTGATCCGTTTGTTTGCCTGGTTTCTGGCCGTTGTATGGCAAGTAGCTGAAAAAGTATACAATAACTCTTTTCCTGGCACCGCCGAAGGTGTCTCGCTTGATCGGTTGGCTAAGTTGAAAGGTATGACACGCCTTAACGCCGATTACGCGTATGGAAAAATAAACATCACCGGAAACCCGGGTGCAGTTATTCCTTCGGGTTTTGTCGTTGGCACTCAAAGTGGTATCCATTTTGAAACAACAGAGGAAATTACTTTGGATGGATCCGGTAAGGGGGTTGCAGAAATTTATGCTGTGGAGACTGGATCAAGAGGGAATATGACAGCCGGTCAAATAACCGAAATAATAACTCCCCTTGCTGATGTTTCTTCCATTACAAATCTCGAACCAACCGCTGGAGGGCGAGAACGGGAAACTGATGCAGAGTTTTATGCTCGTTTTCAAGAATATCCCTCAAAAAAAGGAGCATCTGGAACAGAAAGTATTAAGGCAAGACTTTTAGAAGTACCTGGCGTAAGGGACGCAATTGTTAATCAAAACACTGCAATGGTCGAAAAAAACGGAATCCCGCCAAAATCTATTGCTCCATTTGTTTTTGGTGGAGAAGATCAAGCAGTTGCCCAAGCAATTTTTTCTGTAAAAGCCGGAGGAATACAATCGTATGGGACAACGGTTATTGATGTGCGAGATTCAAAGGGCAATTTGCACCAAATCGGATTTTCAAGACCAACCGAAATTTCTGTTTTTGTAAAAGTTCAATTGACAAAGGGTGCAAATTTCCCGTCGGATGGAATTCAAAGAGTTAAAAACCAAATCCTGAGCTATATTGGTGGGAAAGATGAAAATGGCTTCGAATATCCTGGACTTGGGCTTGATCAGGATGTTGTTTACGCAAAATTAGTTGCTGTAGCCCTATCCATCGATGGGGTAGATGATGCGATTGTCCAATTAAGTACAGATGGAATTAATTATTCACAATCAAATATTGTCGTATCGTCCGATCAAGTCGCAAAAACGAGCACAAGTAAGGTCGTGATCACATGAGTTTTTTAGATGATATGCTTTCGAAACTTACAGACGTATTTCTGAAAATGAAGGAAAGCAACATTGGAAAAGTCTTTACGATTGTTGCAGATCAATTGGACGATTTACAAAGCACATTTGATGTAATGGAATTATGGCGTGATATCGATAACGCCAAAGGCAAAGTCCTTGATCGGATCGGCGAAGAAATTCTTCAGGAATATCGCGCGGGTGTTTCTGATGAAGAGTATAGGCTCAAACTTAAAACTCGTATAATAGTTAACTATCTTGCTGACGGAGATATCGAAACGATTATTCAGCTCCTGCAAGTTTATCTTGGCGAGAGTCTTGTTTCTGTTCAAGAGGGATGGACTTTAAAAGACGGGCCATTTGCGGGAGAGCCAGCCATGCTGTTTATCACAGTTCGTGGTCATGATGGACCAGATGTAGGTATTCCATTTTCCGAGTTGGCTAAGGTTATGACTGGTGGCGTTGCTACACAATGGAAATATATTTTGGAACGCGAAATTGCTATCCAAAGTCAATCCAACCATTACCTTTACCCATTTGAGAAATATGCTGGAAATTTGATAACCGGTGATGAGATAGTTTCAAATGATACTGCTGTTTTCGTTTCAAGTATTGATTTAAACAGCAGCTTTTTTTCTGTTCTACAAGATTATCCGATTTGCGGAACTTTTGTTGCGGGAGAGGTGATTTAATTGGCAGTAACAGCAACTGGCCGTACAAAAACAAAAAATTTGTTGCTCAATTTTATTAGAGACGGTCAGTATACAATGAACGGGAAAAAGTACAGGACACCGATATTCAAAACGGATATTACCGGTGACATTGTTACGGTTTATTTGTATTTAGACGATTCAGTTAGCGGAACCGTTACCAAATTTGAATTATTGGATCCAGATGGAGAAACTTTTGACGACAGTCCTAAAAATATCACGAAAACAGCGGCAAATGGCTTATTGGTGTATTTCCAATACAAGTTATCAATCACTTCGATTTAAAAAGGAGGGATTTAGATGCCTTATACAAAAAAACTATGGCAAGACAGGATTAAAGACGCTCAAGGAAATGTTATTCAAGAGGGGACACCTGTTAATGCTGGAAATATGAATCGGATTGAACAGGGGATTGCAGATGCACAGACTTTTCTGGCTTCAGATTTAGCAAAAGCTGCTGTACCCAGTGGGGTTTTGGACACACCCTCAATTAAGGACGGCTATACGTCAGCTTTATCCCAAATTGCCCCAGGTCAAGTACAAACGCCAGGGTCTGGATGGTACACGAAAGGTGCTAATGCTTTAGCTGTACCTGGTGACGTAAATCATAACTTTTTAATAAACGGTAACGTGGTAACGTTTAATAAAAACAGCGCTAGCTTTGTACCGTTTACTGACGTAGGTGCAAGCCTTCACAAGCTACAGCTATCACCCCCGCCAACATCTGGAGAGCGTTTCGACCTGGTATTTTTGGAAGCCTGGCGCGACCAAACCGATCAAAGCTGGAAATGTCGCTTTAGGGTAGCAGACGGAGTTGACTTCGAAAAATTCCAGGATGGTTTAGAACTTACAAGTGGTAGTCAGTATAACACCAAAGTAACAGCCCAGGGCGGTAACAATGCACCTATCGACGTTTCTTCTTATTCTATCGATACCCTTTTTACTAAAAGAATGTACTGGGGCTTTTTGGGGATTAGAAAATCGTCATCTTCTTGGAACTACCCCGGGATCGCTACACAAAATGACGCTGGCCTTTTTGTTTGTGGGGACGGGACAGATGCTAGCAAAGCAGCCCTAAAAACGTATGACGGGTACGTATATGCTATTCCTTTATTTAGAGTACGTCGACGTAATACCGGAACCTATTCCGCTGTAAATCCTACAGGGGCTTCCCAGTGTGAGCAATCACCTGTAACCGTTAGTGATACAGACCCTAACGCTTCTAACTGGAACGGGTATTACAATTTTTCACCAGGAGAGCGCACTATCATCACATTTACAGCTCCACTACCAGCGTCATTTACACCCGGGAAAATCCTAACTCGAGTAACTGGAACTGCGATTGTGGGTAAAATTATAAGTAGAATAAGCGATACACAACTTTTGGTAGAGGCTATTTGGCCAGGTAAATCAGCCGTAAATGGACACAATTTTTATGTCAACAGCGAAAGGCCGGACGGCCTATATTCAAATGTCATAGCTGAACGAGATATTATGGACCTTCGCCATAAGGTAAGCCTTACGGGTTGGGACTATGACCCCCTAGCTGTAGAAGCATTCGAAAAACTGTTAAGTACTGAACTACAAACAAACCACAGAAAACGTATGGTTAAGACGTATCACGGTATAAGGAAGACGCCTATTGACAGCAACCACGTATTTTATGCTTCTTTCGATGGAACGACCGTTGCTGAACTTGGAGGGGACTTAGGAATAAGCAGTCCTGCATATCTGCCAATGCCCACGGGAATAGGAATAAAAGCTAGTGGTGTTCCAGTAGTTAATATAGCCAACTTAACCGAGGAACAGGGAACAATTGACTGCTTCATCGATGCAGATAAAACTAACGATTTTACAGGAACAGCTGGGGACATAGTAGCCTTGTATAATAGCAATAATCATTTAGCTTTACGTGCTTCAATTGCGGGTGGTGATAATCGAGTATATTTATTAACGTATAAAACAGAAGGGGCAGCCCCTACAAACCAACTTTCTGCCTACCCGCTTAAAAACAAGGGTTTAGTTCATTTACGGTATACATGGAATAAAGCAGCAAACTTAATAGCTGCTTATGTTAACGGTGTGCTTATTGCTAGCGCCCCATATTCTGGAATGCTAGCACCTTCTAAAATAGCATTGTTCGCTGGGGGCTGGACTTCCACTGGTAGTGATATTATGCGATTTTATCCATTTAAAGGTCCTATATCTGATTTATCGGTCTCAAATATTGATAGAGGTACAAGTTTTGCTACTATACCAGCAGATGTTATGTCTGGAAACGCAAGAATAATGCCTGCCTTTAATAACCAAAGAAAAGTCCACAGCGATGCCCTTGTATCGCAACTTACGCAACAAATCGCGAAAGTACAGAATCAAACCCAGGAAAAAGGTGTAATCATTTCGAAGGGAACAGGAACAAATACTGGTGCATGGGAAGCTGGGGACAAAGTCAAAATAACGGGGCGGGCCGGAGAGACTATTACAGGCGTAATCGATTCAGACACTGCCCTAGCAAAAGTGATGGAAACCATTAACAACGTAACAAACACAGGTACCATAAAAGTAGATGACGTATCGAAATTTGCAGTAAACGATACTTTCCGGATGTTGCTTCCAGACGGTGTAACGTATTCTAGCTTTACGTATACCGTAACGGCTATTGATGCCGTAAATAAAACCATTACTGTAAGCTTTTCGGGAACTACTACCTTTAGTGCAGGTGCTACGTTATTCGAAACCACGGCCAGCACTTCCAGCCCGACGGTCAAGGCAAATATTAACGGAACGGTAACGACTGTACCTGGCACATGGACAGGACTAGGTACAAACGCAGCTGAATTTACATTAGGCACGCTCCCTGCTAACTTGGTAGCCCAAGACATATTAGTAGAATACAGTTTAAATATGCCAGCTGGGCAGGGCGGGCTTTCAGAAGTCTATACAGATACCCTGGCCGGGGAATTTAAAGGGCAGAAGCTGATAAAAGGCACCCTGGCTATTATAGACGATTTTAAGGATAAAGTAGCAGGAAGTACGGCTGTGAATCCTAATATTATGAAGACTGCCTATAATACCAGCATACAAGCACCGTCGGCCTTCGGAACAGAAGCAACCCAGGCGCAATATGACACTGTTAAAAACTTGGATAACAACTTACTATCCCTTTCTACTAGCGCGAACGGTCAAATACCGCAGGTTTTATTGTCATTCGATCTAGTTGGTATTGCGGAAAAGAAATACGGTTCAGACTTCTTTAAAGGTTGTTTAACTGTAGCAGAAAAAGTACAGCGCCTTAAAGATCGAATCGGCACACTTTCCCCTATCGTTTGGTCTTTCGGTAGTACGGTAGGTGGAAATAAAGTATACCTAACCTGGTATTACCCAAATTCTTCTTCGTGGGCTACTGATGGCGGCAGGTTTAGTCATTCAAACGGGATGATTTCAAGAACAGCCATGTCTTCTAATAGCGTATCAAGTCTTATCGATGCTAACGGATATGCACATATTTTAGTTTATACAGATGCTTCTGACGGCGTGACACCTTCCGTTATAAACATAGACACAGCTTCTATAGAAATTAGTCTAATAAGTAAAGCAGGCTACGATTTACTAGTACCCGAAAACCCAAGAAGGGACGCCGGACTAAGTAACACTTTCTACGTCCGAAAAGAAACAAAGGAAATTGAAGCACTGGTACCAACAGATGAAAACGGCGGCGTCATTACCTGGGGTGACTTTGTGCCTTATCAAGGTATTTACACTGGTGCAAGTATAAACTTAAAGCCCGTAACGTCTCCAGCTAAAAATAACTTCGCAACATCCTATGGAACGGGCAGGCAAAAGCCTGGGGTTACTATGGAATCATCTCCAGTACCACTTTTAAGTATTTTACCTATAGGGGTAAATGTTAATCAGCATGACTACGTAAATGATGACCTAAATACCCAGGGCGCTGTAGCAAGTAACATTAATGGGTTATTAAAGCGTGGTGGTTTATATCACGAAGAATATAACCACGCTACTGCACAAAATTACAGGCAAATTAAAGTAGGATCGCTTACATTTCTGGGTACCAGCTTAGCGAAACGAGGCGCGGCTTCAATAAACGGTTATAATTATGGCGTAATTACATCTGTGCCAAACTCTTTAGCAAAAGTTATTTATGGAAGTATGTTTTTAGCGATCAACACGGACTCAAGAGAATTGCAACTTGTTATTATGACAATGGATAAACCAGCGATGTCAGTCGATGGTGACCCCAGGGCTGCTGTAGACGTCTTCCGTTTACCGGGCAGACCACTGGCTGCGAAGGGGGCTTAGTAAATGCAAACTGTAGTTTTTAATCGAATCACTCACAAAGTTGCCGGGCTTAATCGCTCGGCTTTTCCACTGGAATACGCCATGTCGCTTCCGTACGAAATAACTTTAAGCAAGATCGTAGAAGAAGTACATGGAAAGAATCAAAAAACAAATGCCCAGGGCCTACCGCTGTACAAAGATAATGTTACGGTAGATGAATTTGGCAGGGAAACTTACGATGAAGTAACCGAAGCCCATAAAGCTGTAGCCTTCGAAGAAATAGCGAATACGTACGTAATCGATGGAAAAGAAGTAGATGTGCCCGCCCAGGTGCCAACTGAATGGGTAGATCTCGAACCGGTAATGATCGACAACGTTGTTAACCAGACTGTAAGCTTTCAGGACGATCCGTATGCGTTTACTTACGAAGAAGTCTTGGAAGCGAAAAAGGCATCGATACAGGCGAATAACTTGCGCCAATTGGTCTATTACGACGAAGATTTTAACCTGGAAAGCTTTTCCACTAATTTAGCAAGTTTTGCAGCAAATATGGGTGACGGAATTCTGGCGATTCACCCGGGTGGCCAGGTACGAAATGAAAAAATTCCACTGGGTACGCCAGCTAAAACAATTCAACTTTATTTAGAATCCGCGCCTAATATTAAAGTGGAAGTCGGAGCCACAGTAACCAGTTTTGTAGAGTTTAAGGACGGTATCGCACAGCTGTCAACTGCAGCCGATCAAGTATACGTTCGTTTTACCAATACATCTGACAAATTCCGGGACGTATATGCTTTCGGCATTTTAATTTAGTGAGGTGAAGTAATCATGGATGAAAAAAAGAAGCAATATCAGGAAGTTGCTCAACAAAAATTTGAAACGCTCGGCCCGCCAGTAATTATTATTGCGTATCTCACTCATCTCATTGATCTGCAAGCCAGGCTTATCAAAGACCTGGCTGGTGCGGTAGATCAGACCAAACTAGATACCGCAGCAAAAGATCGCCTGGCTCTTCTCGATCAGGTAATTGCGGCTTCGTCTATTGATTTTGCAAACATCTTGGCTCCTACTGAAGCTTATAAAATACCCGGGGCTGTAGATATAAAGCAAAAAGCAAATATACTTATGGCCGATTATATACAGGCTTTAGAGCGTGAAGGGCTTTTAAGTTAGGGGGCGGCGGCATGCAGCGGTTCGATTTACTTTTTATAAAGGGGACAACGCTTAGTAGTAAGATCATTCGAGCCGTAACGTCGTCGCCCTATAGTCATGTAGCAATTGTGTTAGACAGTTACCATGTTGTGGAGACGGATATTCGTTATCCACTACAGATTAGACACATAAGCTATCCTAAAAGAAAAGTAGACGTTTACCGTTTTTACAGAGACTTTACTGAAAAAGAAAAAGCTGCGATGAAATCCTTTATAATGGAAAATTTACACACTCAATACGATATAGTTCGTACAGTTAGTAACGGGCTATTTATTATGGCAAAAATTCCGATTATGAACGCAGTTAAACGGATGAACTGTACAGAAGCTGCCTATGAAATGTTTTTGGCCGCTGGAATCGACCTTGAAGTAAACGATCTTACGCCGAAGGGACTAGTGAATTCAAAAAAATTAATAAAAATAATGAATTTGGGAGATGGGGCTTAACAGAAGTTTTTAGGGAGCCCCAGCTCTCTTTATTAAAATGCACTAAACGATGAAGCAAAGGGGGTCAATTGGATTGGAGGAACAGACTATGAATCTGTTTGAGCAGACGATTCAGAAAGAAATTGCAGAATTGAAAAATGGACAAGAGTTGATGAAAAAAGACATCCGGGACTTACAAAACAAAACCTTGATCCATGACCGCGATATTATTCAGATCAACAAAGTGTTGGCAGATATTTCGGATGACACGAAGTGGTTACGACGAGCCATTACCAACGCTTTTATCACAGGGCTGATCGGTGGAGGCATCGCTGTTTTTTATGCTTTTTTTCAACATTAAAAGGGAGGATTTAAATAATGGACAAAGGGACAATCATTCGAACGATCGTATTGGCAATTGCGCTTATTAATCAGTTTTTGGTGAGTCTTGGGCTTTACGAGATTCCAGGCACAGCGGACGAACAAACCGCTTTTCTTTCTACCGTTTTTACATTCGTTACCGCAGCCGTAGCTTGGTTCCGTAACAACTATGTCACTGCAAAAGGCAAAAAACAGAAAGAAGTATTGCAACGTGAAGGATTAACGAAGTAAGAGCAGCGAGTAATATCGTTGCTCTTTTTTATTTTATTTGAAAAAGGAGAATCCACAATGGACAATATTGTTGACCTTTCGCATCATCAAAAACCCTGTGAAATCGATTATGATAAATTTGCAAAATGCCTGGACCTGGCCATTATTCGTACACAGTACGGCTCACAGGTCGTTGACGAGCATTATAAGACACATCATAACGAGTTACGCAAACGCGGCGTTCCTACTCATGCGTATGCCTGGGTTCGCGGTGTGTCAATTAGCGACATGGAAAAAGAGGCAACAGACTTTTACAACCGCACGAAAGAATTTAACCCGGAGGTCTGGTGGTTGGATGTTGAGGAAAAGTCTATGAAAGATATGCGGGCGGGAGTGTCTGCTTATCAAAGGAAATTGCGTGAGCTAGGCGCTAAAAAGGTCGGGCTTTACATCGCTCATCATCTTTATGAGGATTTTAATATCAATATTAGTGAATTCGACGCCGTTTGGATCCCGCGCTATGGCGACAATAATGGGAAATTTCATGCTATAAAGCCGGCTTTTCCTTGCGACTTGTGGCAGTACACTTCTACAGGTAGACTGCCCGGATATAATGGTGATCTCGATTTGAACAAATTAACTGGCAGCAAGTCTCTTGAATGGTTTGTTGGCAAGAATATATCTACAAAACCAATACCATCAAAGCCTGCAAACACATCATCGCCTAAACCAGTCGTAAAGGACGAAAAATACAAAGTAAACCGAATCATAAACGGTTATGTTTCTGCGGCTGATGCAAAATCGAAGAAAAATGCAAAAGGAACAGTCGCCCCCGGCAGTTATTTTGTCTTTAATAAATCCGAAGGCATGATTAACGTCACGGATAAAAAGGGCGTTCCTGGTTCGTGGATTAATTCGGCCGATAATAAAAAGGCTGTTCCAAAACCGAAAGATACGAAAAAATACGTCACGGTCAAAAGTGGTGACACTGTATCTGGTTTGGCTAAGGCAAATGGATCAACTGTCGCTGAAATCAAAAACTGGAACAATCTGAAGGATGTAAATAAGATTTATGTGGGTCAGCGATTACGTGTAAAATAATAAAAACAGCCCGCCTCTTATGAGGTGGGCAAATCTATCTTCGGTGCATATCGATCATGCTTCGAAACTAAATCATCTCCCCACATATGCACATATTGCATAGTCATTTCTAAACGTGAATGACCGAGGATCCTCTGAAGACTGAAAGGA
>NZ_AUMP01000033.1 GCF_000430745.1 Fictibacillus gelatini DSM 15865
GTCACACCCGTTCCCATACCGAACACGGAAGTTAAGCTCTTCAGCGCCGATGGTAATTGGGGGCTTCCCCCTGTGAGAGTAGGACGTTGCCAGGCTGTTACAAACTTTTTTGTGGATTACTAAATGATTATTCCACAGTAGCTCAGTGGTAGAGCTATCGGCTGTTAACCGATCGGTCGCAGGTTCGAGTCCTGCCTGTGGAGCCATGCTTCCATAGCTCAGCAGGTAGAGTGCTTCCATGGTAAGGAAGAGGTCACCGGTTCGAGCCCGGTTGGAAGCTCCATTACTGGCCCGTTGGTCAAGCGGTTAAGACACCGCCCTTTCACGGCGGTAACACGGGTTCGAATCCCGTACGGGTCACCAATTATTCGGAGGATTAGCTCAGCTGGGAGAGCACCTGCCTTACAAGCAGGGGGTCGGCGGTTCGATCCCGTCATCCTCCACCATTTTATATAGTGCCGGTTTAGCTCAATTGGTAGAGCAAGGAGCATTGCTTCTTCGATTGTGCTACGACTTGTCTCGACGCAGATGACTACGGAGCAAATGCTTGTAGAGGAAGAGACAACGGTATTGAATTAACTTCATTTTACTTCGCCGGTTTAGCTCAATTGGTAGAGCAACTGACTTGTAATCAGTAGGTTGGGGGTTCAAGTCCTCTAGCCGGCACCATTTTTTGCTTAACAAGGTTTCATTTGTTAAAAAATAAAATAAATCTTTCAAGTAAGAAACCTTTTTTTATGTGGAGGGGTAGCGAAGTGGCTAAACGCGGCGGACTGTAAATCCGCTCCCTCAGGGTTCGGCGGTTCGAATCCGTCCCCCTCCACCATTGATGCGGGTGTAGTTTAATGGTAAAACAAGAGCCTTCCAAGCTCTGGTCGTGAGTTCGATTCTCATCACCCGCTCCACTTACATACGGGGCCTTAGCTCAGCTGGGAGAGCGCCTGCTTTGCACGCAGGAGGTCAGCGGTTCGATCCCGCTAGGCTCCACCATACATAGTGATCGTAAGCTTAAGTCTATTAGTGACTTAAGCTTTTTTGTTTGTATCGATAAATGTCTATTCTCGGAGTTGTCTAATAATTATTCACAAAAGGCTTAGAAAGCGGTTACTTTTTAGCATAACCATACAAAACTTTGTCCAGTTGAACCATCTGAAAAAATAGGGATAAAATAAAGAAGAAGATTGGATGAAAGGGGTACCAAAATGAAAAAAGATGTAACATTAATCGGAGTACCAATGGACTTAGGACAAACACGACGTGGAGTAGATATGGGGCCAAGCGCCATTCGATATGCAGGTATAACAGAACGGCTTGAAAACTTAAATTATAACGTAGTTGATCATGGTGATATTGAAATTGGCCGTCCAGAAAAAATCGGTCAAACGAATGAAGAAAATTTAAAAAATCTAAAAGAAGTCGCCGAAGCAAGCGAAAAATTAGCGGTAACAGTTTCAGAAGTGATTAAAGAAAACCGCTTTCCTTTAATTTTAGGTGGCGACCATAGTATCGCTATTGGAACGTTAGCCGGGGTAGCGAAGCATTATGAAAATTTAGGGGTCATCTGGTATGACGCTCATGGTGATTTAAATACAGCTGAAACCTCTCCAAGCGGTAATATTCATGGGATGCCGTTAGCTGCAAGTCTTGGAATTGGACATGAGGCATTAACTCAAATCGGCGGATATGGGCCGAAAGTAAAGCCAGAAAATATCGTTATTATTGGAGCTCGTTCATTAGATGAAGGTGAACGTGTCCTCATTAAAGAAAAAGGAATAAAAGTTTTTACGATGCATGAAATTGACCGCATGGGAATGACAAAGGTAATGGAAGAGACGATAGAGTATCTTTCCAAAAAAACAGATGGCGTTCACCTTAGCCTTGATCTTGACGGTTTAGACCCTCATGATGCACCGGGCGTTGGCACACCGGTTCTTGGCGGCATTAGCTATAGAGAAAGCCATTTAGCAATGGAAATGTTAGCTGAAGCGAATCTGATCACAAGTGCAGAATTTGTTGAAATTAATCCGATTCTTGATGAACGGAATAAAACAGCAACCACTGCTGTTGCGCTGATTGGGTCTTTGTTTGGAGAGAAATTACTTTAGGAAATGTTCAAAAAGCCCGGGAAACATTGCCTGCGAATTTTTTCGGCGCGTTTAATGATAAAACAGTTACTCAGCCTTATGAGTAACTGTTTTTTAATTTTAATCGATCAAATTCATTTAGCAGTTCATCAATGTGCTGGCTTAATTCTAGCAACTCTTCTGAAATTAACGGCAAATATTGGGACATTTCATTCATTTTTTGCCTTGACATTTCAATTTCATTTAACAATCGATTCCGGTTCATAAACCTACACGCTCCTGGTATAGTATAATTTGATCTAAGTATTCCCGGCATTTTGTTCTATGAAACTTTTATTTGCAAAAATTGTATGAAATTTTTATTTGATGAACAAAAAATGGTAAAATAAAAATTGTTTTTCAGAATGAAACTTTTATGGAACAAAGACGTAATAAAAATGAACCGCAAGATGGTGGTGAACATATGGAAACATTTATTAAAAGTCTTGTATCCCGTGTAAAAGAAGGGGATCATGAGGCTTTTGAAGGGCTTGTCGAGCTGTTTAAAGATAAAATCTATCGGCTTTGTTACCGAATGGTTGGAAATCGCCATGAAGCGGAGGACTTAGCTCAAGAGACGTTCGTTCGAGCCTATACAAAAATCAATCAATACAACGGTGAATATAAATTCTCCACATGGCTATACAGAATTGCGACCAATCTCTGTATTGACCGTTTACGAAAAAAGAAACCCGATTTTTCCCTTGATGCAGAGGTGCCTGGAGCGGACGGGGCAACACTTTATTCTCAGGTGGCAACGGCTGAACCATTGCCGGAAGAGGCAGTGGTGGAAAAGGAAAAGCATGACCAATTGCAGCAGGAAATTATAAAGCTCCCGGAAAAATATAGAACCGCCATTCTTTTGAAATATGTCGAGGATTTGTCGCTCGAAGAAATCGGAAAGATTATGGATCTTCCTGTCCCTACGGTAAAGACCCGGATACACCGAGGCAGGGAAGCGCTGAAAAAGGTATTTAGAATGGTTACAAAATCGAGGTGAAGACGTGTGTCATGTGAAAAAGAAATCTATATGTCATTAATCGATAAAGTGTTGGATCACGAGGCATCCGAAGAAGAACAATATGAACTCAGGCAACATATGAGCCATTGTGATTTTTGCAGGGAACATTTTACGGCCATGACTGAATTGCTCGATGAATTAAGGGAGGCACGGCATGTAACGGCACCGGAAGGATTTACTGAATCTGTAATGAGCCGTTTGCCGCTAAGTGCAACAAAAATCAAAAGAAGACGATGGTTTCAGAAACATCCGGTCTTAACAGCAGCTTCCCTCTTTTTCGTTCTAATGTCTGCCTCTGTTTTGGCGACCTGGAATGAAGGGAACGAATTATCGGTCGAAACAAATTCAAAACATGTAAAAGTGATCCCTTCCTCACACTTAGTGGTTGTTCCAAAAGGCGAGACGGTAAAAGGAGATTTAATTGTTGAAAATGGGGATGTCCGCATTGAAGGAAAAGTGGAAGGCGATGTGGTCGTAATAAAAGGAGAGCGTTACATGGCTTCCGCCGGAGAAGTGACCGGAGATAGCAAAGAAATTCATCAAGTCGTCGATTGGGCCTGGTATAAACTAAAACACCTTTTTATAAGTGAAGATCGGTAAATGCGCCATACCTGATGCGGGATGGCCTTTTTTTGTGTCCAACATTAAATATGCTATAATAAAGCAGTTGCATTTTTATTTCACGTTGAAGTGTAAATGGGCTGCTAGAAGATCACCCGACGTCGCGGCCACTTTTACGCCATAAGTATAAGAAATGTACGGCTTTCGCTAGTAAGGATTTGGCGGGAAGCCAGAATCTAATAATTTCACCCATCGTTTCAAGAATGGGAGGGACGATATGCTATCAATTGGAGATTTTGAATTATTTAATTATATAGGCCCGGTTATTGATATTTTACTTGTGACCTATGTGATTTATAAAATTATCATGTTGATCCGTGGCACGAAAGCAGTTCAATTATTAAAAGGGATTACCGTCATTATTCTTGTATATTTAGTGAGTCAATATTTCGGTCTTAGAACGATCAGCTGGCTCATGGAAAAAGTCATCAACTGGGCGCCGTTAGCGATCATTGTTGTTTTCCAACCGGAAGTAAGACGGGCTTTAGAACAGCTTGGACGGGGCAAATTTTTCTCCAGAACCGGACAGATGGAGGAAAAAGTAGAACAATCCATTACGGCGATTGTGAAGTCGACAAGCTATATGGCGAAACGGCGAATCGGAGCAATCATGTCTATCGAACGGGAAACGGGATTGACGGACTATGTTGAAACCGGAATTCCGATTAACGCCGTTTTAACATCGGAACTACTAAATAATATTTTTGTCCCGAACACGCCGCTTCATGACGGCGCCGTCATTATAAAAAATGACCAGATTCTTGCGGCCAGCTGCTATTTGCCGCTTTCAGAAAGCCCATTTATTTCGAAAGAGCTTGGAACGAGGCATCGGGCCGCCATTGGCATAAGCGAAGTGACCGATTCGATTACTGTCATCGTCTCAGAGGAAACGGGCGGGATATCAGTGACGAAAAACGGAGAGATCTACCGTAACTTAGACGAGGAGTCTTTACGAAACTTATTATCAGCGGAGTTGTTACACGCCAATCGATCAACTTCCTCATCACGCTGGAATTGGAGGGGGAAGAAAAATGGAAAAGCTTCTAAACAATAACTGGTTTGTGAAGATTGTTGCCTTTTTAATTGCTTTACTTATGTATACGATGGTCTCATTCCAATCCCATCAGGAAGAAAACCGATCTCCCTGGTATAAATCATCAGCTGTTCATGAAAAGGTAACAGGGGTTGAAATTAACCCTTACTTTGATCAGAAAAAATATATTTTAACCGATTTACCGCGCTCGGTCGATATCGAGTTAAGCGGGCCATCCAGTTTAATGACAAAGGTGACAAAGATCAATCGCTCATTTGAAGTATATATTGATTTGCGCAAATTAGGTCCGGGCGTGCACAAAGTACCGGTAAAGGTTCGGAATCTGCCTGATGGCCTGTCGGCGAAAGTTAGCCCAAAACAAGTAACAATCACCCTTCATAATAAAGAAACAAAAAGCATGCCAATTAATGTTGACCTGAAAAATTTGAAAAAACTCGGAGAAGGCTATGCAACGGGTGATGTAGAATTCTCGCCAAAGGTGGTTCAAGTCACAGGAATTAAGGAATACGTCGATGATATTTCCTTTATAACGGGCTATGTGGATGTTAGTTCGGCGAAAGATACAATTGAAAAGCAAGTTCCGCTTAGAGCTTACAATTCGCAAGGGGAGTTTTTGGATGTAAATATAGAACCAGGTACTGTTCATGTGAAAGTCCCGATTCACAGGCCTGAAAAAACAGTACCGGTTTCTATTGACGAGACCGGAGAACTTCCTGAAGGGCTTTCCCTTGTCGATATTACGACAAAACCGAAAGAAGTAAAATTGGCAGGGCCGTCAAGCGTACTCGATTCCATTGGCACGTTAAAAGGACTAGCGGTTGACTTAAGCAAAGTAACCAAAGATACAACGCTTTTTATGGATGTTCCGATTCCAGACGGCGTGAAAGAGGTTTCACCAAAAAAAATCGAAATTCATATTGATGTTAAAGAAAATAAAACGGATAAAACAAAAACCATTCATGACATTCCAATCGACATGAATGGTTTGGCAAAAGGTCAGGAGGCAACCATTCTTGATCCGAATAATGCCACAGTAGATATTACGGTCACGGGCAATAAACAAACCGTTGATCAATTAAAGAAATCGGATTTTGGCGCTTTTGTTAATTTAAGCGGACTTGACGCTGGCAAACATAATGTAACCATTCAGCTCGAGAGTCCCGGGGATGTCACGGTCGATCCCGTTGAAACAAAAGCAACAGTCAATATTGAAGAAAAAGCAACAGAAAGCAGTGCGGAAAAAAGCAGTGCAGATGATACGAAGGAGAGAGACTAATGGGAAAATACTTTGGAACCGACGGTGTAAGAGGCATAGCAAATTCCGAACTCACACCCGAGCTAGCATTTAAACTTGGCCGTTTTGGCGGCTACGTTTTAACAAAAGAAACAAAGAAGCCAAAAGTCTTGATTGGCAGGGACACCCGCATTTCCGGCCATATGCTCGAAGGTGCACTGATTGCCGGTTTATTATCCATTGGTGCAGAAGTAATGCGGCTTGGCGTTATCTCAACTCCTGGTGTCGCTTTTTTGACAAAGGCTGTCGGAGCACAGGCAGGGGTAATGATTTCAGCATCTCATAATCCGGTAGCTGATAACGGTATTAAGTTTTTTGGGCATGATGGATTCAAGCTGCTTGATGAGCAAGAAGCAGAAATCGAAGCATTAATAGACAAAGAAACGGATGACCTGCCTCGTCCAATTGGCGCAGAACTTGGTTTTGTCAGCGACTATTTCGAGGGTGGCCAAAAGTACATTCAATATTTAAAGCAAACGGTTCATGGCGATTTTTCGGGCCTTCATATTGCGCTTGATTGTGCAAATGGCGCTACATCTTCACTTGCTCCGCATTTGTTTGCCGATTTAGAAGCCGATCTTTCAACGATGGGGTCAAACCCTAATGGATTAAACATTAATGAAGGGGTAGGATCAACCCATCCTGAAAAGCTTGCAGCATTCGTCCTTGAAAAGGAAGCTGACTTAGGTCTTGCCTTTGATGGTGACGGAGACCGTTTAATTGCCATTGACGAAAAAGGGAACATTGTTGATGGGGATCAAATTATGTTTATCTGCGCAAAATATTTAAAAGAACAGGGCAGATTACATGAAAATACAGTTGTTTCTACGGTGATGAGCAATTTAGGATTTTATAAGGGGTTAGAGGAAAACGGCATTTCCTCTTTACAAACTGCCGTAGGAGACCGCTATGTGATGGAAGAGATGCGAAAAGGAAATTATTCATTAGGCGGCGAGCAATCAGGGCATCTTATTTTTCTTGATTATGCAACGACCGGTGATGGAATGCTTTCAGCCATCCAGCTTGCAAGCATCGTCAAGCAATCGAAGAAGCCATTATCCGAACTTGCTGCAGAAATGAAGAAGTTCCCTCAGCTTTTAGTCAATGTAAAAGTTGAAGATAAATCGAAGCTTGAAGGAAATGAAACCATCAAAGCCGAAATTGAAAAGGTAGAAAATGAAATGCAAGGAAACGGCCGGGTTCTTGTTCGGCCATCAGGCACTGAACCGCTTGTCCGCGTAATGGTTGAAGCGCCGACAAGAGAGCTTTGCCAAAAGTACACCGATCAAATTGCAGAAGTGGTCAAAGCGGAATTAGTATAACTCAAGTGGAATTATGCATAAACGGCTCACAACTGATGTCGTTTATGCATATTTTTTAATAATTGACGATTTGCGAAATTCAGTGTATGATAAAATTCTTGATTTTACTCAAAAATAGAAAGGAGCATAGAGGTTTAACTTACTTTTGACAAGCGCCAGAACTATTTCGAAAGATGAAAGGAAATAGTTGACGAGGAAGAGGTTTATCGAATGTTCGGCGGATGCCTCTCGGTTTGGGTCCAATCGTAAGCTTTTGCGGAAAGCAGGCAAGGCGACTTCCTGTACAAAGGCAAGAGCAGTGACCACACAAATAAAAAAACATAGGTGGGGCAGAGAGCCCCGCTCCTGCCCCCTTTTATGGGAGGATCTTTATTATGTGTGGAATTGTCGGTTATATTGGAAATGAAGATGTAAAGGAAATTTTGCTTCATGGTTTAGAGAAGCTGGAGTATCGCGGCTACGATTCAGCAGGGATCGCTGTTTTAAACGAGAATGGTGTGCATGTTTTTAAAGAAAAAGGGAGAATTGCAGCCCTTCGTGAAAGCGTAGATGCATCCGTGTGTGCGAAAATGGGGATCGGGCATACACGCTGGGCGACGCACGGTGTGCCAAGCAAAGAAAATGCGCACCCGCATCAAAGCGCTTCCGGCCGGTTTACGCTTGTCCATAATGGTGTAATCGAAAACTATGAACAAGTACGAAAACAGTATATTCCTGACGTAACACTTAAAAGTGATACCGATACAGAAGTAGTCGTTCAAATCGTAGAACGCTTTGTCGAAGGCGGAATGGAAGTGGAAGAAGCTTTCCGGCAAACACTTTCTGTTTTAAAAGGTTCATATGCTATAGCATTAATTGATAACCAAAATTCAACAACCATCTATGTTGGGAAAAATAAAAGCCCGCTTCTAGTCGGACTTGGTGAAGGGTTTAACGTCGTTGCCAGTGACGCGATGGCCATGATTCAGTTAACCGACCAATACGTTGAGTTAATGGATAAAGAAGTGGTCATTGTCACTTCAAGCACTTATACGATCAAAAAGCTTGATGGAACAACGGTTTCTCGCGCTCCTTATCAAGCACAGATCGATGCAAGCGACATTGAAAAAGGTACTTATCCGCATTTTATGTTAAAAGAAATTGATGAACAACCGTTTGTCATTCGCAATATTATTAACAAATACAAAAACGAAAATGACGAGCTCGAGCTTGAAGGCAGCATCCGAGAAGCGATGCAGGAGACCGACCGCATTTATATCGTTGCCTGCGGCACTAGCTACCATGCCGGCCTGGTTGGGAAGCAGTTGATCGAAGGAATGGCAAAGATTCCAGTCGAAGTCCATATTGCCAGTGAATTTGGCTATAATATGCCGCTTCTATCAGAAAAACCATTGTTTATCTTTATCTCACAAAGCGGGGAAACTGCCGATAGCCGCGCCGTTCTCGTAAAGGTGAAAGAACTAGGGCATAAGGCGCTTACGATCACGAATGTTGCCGGCTCTACGCTTTCCAGGGAAGCGGATTATACATTATTATTGCATGCAGGGCCAGAGATCGCGGTTGCTTCGACAAAAGCGTATACGGCACAAATCGCCGTTCTTGCCTTGCTGGCTGTCGATACGGCAAAAGCGAAAGGAATCAAGCTTGACTTTAATCCGATTCAAGAGCTGGCTATTGTTGCAAACGCGATGGAAGTGCTTTGCGAGCAAAAAGAACAAATGGAGAAGATTGCACGCGAGTATTTGGCGGTTACCCGCAACTGCTTCTTCATTGGCCGCGCCACCGACTATTTTGTCTGCATGGAAGGTGCATTGAAGCTGAAAGAGATTTCTTACATCCAGGCTGAAGGCTTTGCAGGCGGAGAATTGAAGCACGGAACGATTGCTTTAATTGAGGAAGGCACGCCGATTATCGCACTTGCGACACAAGAACATGTAAATTTAAGCATTCGCGGAAATGTGAAAGAAGTCGTCGCACGCGGCGCCTACCCATGCATCATCAGCATGGACGGATTGCAGGAAGAAGGAGACCGCGTTGTCCTGCCGAAAGTGCACGAATTCCTCACACCGCTCGTATCCGTCATTCCGCTGCAGCTTATCGCCTACTACGCAGCGCTGCACCGCGACTGCGACGTCGACAAGCCACGCAACCTCGCCAAAAGCGTGACAGTCGAATAAGAGTGGGAAGTTGGAAAAAAATAATTGTAAAAACCAATTAAAGTTTACCTAAGAGCCGAGCGAAACGCAGGTATCCACTCCTGTTTTTCCTCGGCTTTTTTCTCTGCTGCCAAAGGGCTGCATGCCCCTAAACCCTTTGATCAATCAAGCTTCCGCCAGTTTTCTCCTGTTTTTATACAAACTTTAATAGCTTCGGAATTGAGGCGAAAAGGACGTAGAAAAGCCGGGTAGTCTTGTGGCTATGGGATTGGAGAAGGAAAGAGGGGAGCGGCATGAGCAGGCTTTTTTGCCGTTTACAGTAAAGAAGAAACAAAAGGGCCTCTTCGCTCTTAGGGCGGGAGGCCATCTGCTTTTATTTGCGATCCAGACTGGAGGTGTCTCTGGCCTTCTCTTGCCTGGGGAAGAAGGTATAAGACAGAGAGATGACACCATCAATAATCAGAATCAGTGACCAAATTCTGCTGATGTTATTGACAGTCGTACTATTGGATGGGAAAATTGGTTGCTTTTCTGAGAACCAACGGCTCAGCACATCCGTCAGGTCCTGTGGACTGCTGATTTGGTCGGAGAGGCCGAACAGAAGAACAAAGACGATATGGGCAATCACATAGACAAGCAAATGTTTAAAGAATTGCTTTCTTTCGTGCTGTGCATGTGCTTTTCCATACAGCTTCTTGACGCCTTCCACATCAGGAACAGGCTGTCCTTTCCAGCTCGCCACTTTTCTCTGGATAAACGAATCGAGCCGTTTGAAATCGCTCTTTCCATATGTGAGTGCATACACAATAAACACAACAATCACAGTTTGGTAACTGGAGAACTTTCCTGTTTTCATATAGTCATAGAGGCCCATGATTGCAATCCATAAATCATTTACAATGAACAGGATGAAAAATGCAATGCTTAAACGCTTTAAGCCGAACCAGTAACGCAGCAGCAAAAAGGTTAAAATGGAAACCCAAAAGATGGATTCGGCAATAATAAGAAATAACCACTTATTTTCTAAGATAAAATCCATTTTTATCATCCCCCTTAATCGCCGGGCAGCATATCCAGCCACTTTAAACCAGCTTCCAAATGAAGAAGCTTTTCCTCAATTTAAATAAAGCATTCCTTTTATTCTCTTTTGTTGGTCGATGTTGAAACGCAGCCCCTGAAGCTGCAAAATTGTCCGAATAATAGATTACTTTTGTCATTTTACTATTTTTTCCATAGCGGAGTACTTGAGCTTTTTGGAGAGCACCTTAAATAAAAGTGTTGAGGCTAACCATCTTCTTTATTTTATTAGAAACCATCAGACAGGGCTGAAGTTATAATTATTATACCATTTAATTTCCAAAAAATATAGGGAATATTGGAAAGGGGGCCCATTTTACCGAGAAAAGCTGATGAATATTCAGACGAAAATCAAAATGGATATAAACCACAAACTTTACTAAACTACTTTAAAATTATAGAAGTTCTGGGATTTATCAATCACATCCTACGATTGTTCTCGAACTTAATATATAAAGAGACCTTTAATTGAAAAAGGATAATGTTTAAAAATAAAGGAATTGTTCTAGCAATCGAAAATAAGTCTATAGCTAAAAATATATACGGGATTGCAAAATAACAGGAACATAGGAGGAATGGGAAATGAAAATCAATAGAATAGACATGTGGGTCTCATCGTAAAGGATCTTCCTGCCGCTAAAGCCTTTTTTCTTGACCTTGGACTTGAAGTGTTAGGGGAAGCAGAAGTGAAAGGAGAGTGGGTGGAACGGATACTCGGACTGAATGATGTTAGAGGGACGGTTGTAATGTTCGGGATGCCAGACGGCCAGGCAACTTTGGAGCTGGTCAAATTCCATACGCATGAAGAAGACATTCAGCAATCTTTTGCAAATACCTTGAGTATCCAGCATATTGCCTTTGCTGTTGAAGATATTGAAGCCATTGTTGCCAAATTGAAAAAGAAAGGCGCAGAACTTTTTGGTGAGATACAAAACTACGAAAATACTTATAAATTATGCTACGTTCGTGGTCCAGAAGGAATTATTTTAGAGCTGGCGGAGAAAATCAAATAACGATTGAAGCGAACTTTGTAAACAAACGGGACGCTATGATGGAGCAAGACAAGCAGGAAATGATCCAACTTTTAAAAAAGCTGAAACTTTGCTCTGTTTGATAAGAATCCATTTTGATCAATCTTTTTTCAAAATGGATTCTTTTTGTTCTGTAGAAGCATACAAGCTATATGAGTGGACCTATACATGAATCTATAAAAAATACCCATTACTATATTTAAATTAAGAATAATGTACGTAGGCTTCTCTTTATTCAACTAACGGCGGCAGATAAGCTCAAGAAGGTATGTTTTAGTAAATAAATGGTTTATAATCAGGTTATCTAAGTTATGAATAAGGATGATTTTTATGATGACCGTAAAGGACTTATTTCAATTGTCCGTTACAAAGAACTTTTCGGTTGTTGCAGGCGAAAATGGACTAAATAAAATCATTTCAAGTGTTGGAATTTTAGACTTTGAATATAGTAACGGTATTGAGCCAGTGAGAGAAACTGCTTTTAGTCCTCATAGTCTTGTACTCAGCAGCTTATTATTTGCTTTCCAAAAACCGGAACTTTTAATCGAGACAATAAGAGAGCTCATTAAGTTAAAGGTGAGTGCCTTAGCCTATAAGCCGGTTATTTTTCGAGAATTGCCGGACGAGGTTCTGCATTTCGCAAATGAGCAAGATTTTCCGATATTACGTTTCGGTGGAGACGAATATTTTGAGGAAATTATTTTTGAAGTGATGAATTCAATTAAAAGCAGGGAAAATGACCTCTTTTTGCAAAATATGATGCGATGCTTGATCGAAGACGAAGTATCAGAGCTACAACTACAGTCCTTTTTACAACAGATGAATAAACCATTTGAGAAATACGTGTTTGCCGCCAATATTCGAATGATGCAATCAGAGAACCCTCAATGGATAGACCCCTTTCTTCAATTCCAGTCATTTTTGAAGTCAGGCATCGTCTGCACTTATAAAAACAGTATTCTGATCATATTGACTGACAAATCTGAGCGGCTCCAATTTGCCAAACTACTAAACGAATGGATGAACCTATATGGAATTCCAACCGATGAACTGACAATTGGCTATGGTCAAGTCCACCAGACACATACGGAACTTCATCTAGCTGTCAGAGAAGCGTATTATGCCCGGATAATGGCCAACATTGAAACAAAGCCTGTTTGTCACTACGCGGATCTGGCATCAGAACGTCTGCTTATAGAGCTCTACCGAAAGGATGCACAATTCGCGAGCAGGTATGTGAAAGAATACTTGGGACCTCTTCTAACTGAAAAAATAGATAAGGATTTGCTACAAACCGCAGTTACATTTGTGTTAAAGAAAGGCAATGTGAAGGAAGTAGCGGACGCACATTATTGTCATCCCAATACTATCCGCTATCGCATGGCGAAAATACGTCAATTAATAGAGCCTTTTGGTAACGAGTTTGTTTTTTATGAGAATCTATCCACGGCGGTAAAATTGTACTTACTTTATAAATTGATCGAGCAAACCTCTTTGGAATGAATACAAAAATAAGCTGAAAATTTTAGAATCACTATCAAATTATTGTTTTTTCTCTTGTGGTATTCTTGGTTTTAGTCAAGGAGGGAAAGAGATGAAACAATATATAGGTGATGGAATGTTGTTGGTGACAGCGATTATTTGGGGAAGCGGATTTGTTGTAACTGATATTGCATTGCAATATTTAACCCCCTATCAGGTAATGGCGGGAAGGTTTGTACTGGCTACACTTTTACTTACAATGCTATTTGGATTCAAACTCAAAACCCTTACCAAATCCGTTGTGTGGAAAGGAGCCATACTTGGCACGTTTTTATTTCTGGGTTTCGTTTTACAAACGGTTGGCTTGCAATATACCACACCTTCTAAGAATGCATTTTTAACTGCCGTCAATGTGGTGATTGTACCGATTATTGCTTACCTGCTGTATAAGCGAAGAATTGATCGATTTGAAATGGCCGGTTCCGTCATTGCCCTGGCAGGAATTGGCTTGTTATCCATTGAGAGTTCCATGACTGTAAACATAGGTGATCTATTATCGCTTGCGTGTGCAGTAGCTTTTGCCTTCGATATTTTTTATACAAATCGTTTTGCAAAAAAGGAAGACCCTATATCACTGACTATCGTACAATTCATAACGGCTTCTCTTTTAAGTGTAGTGGCTGTCCTGATTAAAGGAGATATACCAACATCATTGGCAAGTGAAGGAGTTTATTCGATTTTGTATTTAGCCGTCTTTTCAACGACGATTGCCTATCTTTTTCAAAATAAAGCTCATCAATATACTACAGCTACAAAAGCAGCCATTATTTTATCTACGGAATCTTTTTTCGGGATGCTGTTATCTGTTTTATTTTTACACGAAGTATTGACCGGACGTATGGTTACGGGGGCGGTATTCATTATGATCGCTATCTTGATTGCTGAACTGAAGCCATCCTTCAAGAAAAACCAACCTGTTAAAAATGTACGTGAGAGCAGTTAATTATAGCAATCGGCTCGTAAGTAACCCTTCATTTTGATCCTTACCTGTGCACATAGTGAAGGGTTACTCAAACAAACAGGTGCATTAGTTTAAGAAAAAAGTAATAATAAAAGATAAGGGATGACACGAATTACACATTTTGTATTCTCACAATTTGGCATTTGATTGAACTGCTTTAAGCAATCGAAATAATTGTGTTGTAGTAGACCTTAAATTGTTATATGTTACCATTGGATCCATCGCTTCTTCCAGTGCCATGGGACGATTGGCAATCGAAAAAAAGGAAGTAATGCCGAGTTCATTTAGTCTATCAGCTTCTTCAGTTATACAGCCCGCCAGTCCAATGACTGGAATTTTATGCTTATGGGCAAGTTTGGCTACGCCAAGAGGGGCTTTTCCCATGGATGTTTGGCCGTCCAGCTTTCCTTCCCCCGTAATTACTAAATCGGCCCCGTGCATCCTTCTTTCCATCCCGATTATTTCTAATACTAATTCAATCCCTGACTGGAGCCTGGCATCTAACAATCCAGCAAACGCAGCTCCAAGCCCGCCGGCAGCTCCTGCACCATCGATGTTATGAATATCTTTCCCCAGCTCCTTGCGAACAATCCGGGAAAAGGTTTCAAGCCCTTTATCTAGCTCTTTTATCATCTCTGGGGTCGCTCCTTTTTGCGGGGCGAAAATATAAGCCGCGCCGTTTGGGCCATAAAGGGGGTTGTTAACATCACAAGCTACTTTAAATGTGCAAGCTTCCAACTCAGGGATTACGTGGCTTGTATCAATTTTTCGAATATTTCGCAGACCTTGTCCTCCCGGGGAGACTTCTTCATTGAGCTGAGTTAAGAAGCTAAAGCCCAGCGCTTGTAGCATCCCCACACCTGCATCATTTGTCGCGCTACCGCCGAGTCCGATGACAAATTCCCGGCAACCTTTATTTATCGCATCCCTAATCAGTTCACCTACACCATATGTAGTTGTAATCAATGGATTGCGCTTGTTCAAAGGAACAAGAGGTAAACCACATGCAGCTGCTGCTTCAATAACCGCCGTTTTTTTATCTCCTAGAATACCGTATACAGCATCCACTTTTTCATTTAATGGTCCAGTTACTTCTTTATGGATAAACTGCCCTTCAGTCGCCTGGACGAGCGCTTCCACAGTACCTTCCCCGCCATCCGCTAAAGGGAGAGCCACAATCTCGGCTTCATGATCAACATCCCTTATTCCTGAAGAAATAGCTTCACTAGCATCTATAGAAGAAATACTTCCTTTAAATGAATCTATTGCTATTAAAACCTTCATAAGTATCCCTCCTTTAATCCCCACATTTCTGCACTCCATTAACAAATATTTAAGATTCCACAGGGCTTTTTAATTTCCACCCGTCGATTTCAAAGCCGCCCATTTTTTCTAAAACGTATTGTGTCAATTGTGTAAAGCTGTCCATCATCTCTATTTTTTCATCTGCTCCTAATAGCCTAATAAACATGTTGCTAAATGCGGCGTCCGGGAAACTTCCTTTAAGATATTTTTTCTTAAACATCGGATCCGTTAAATAGGAATAGATTTGATGATGGGGAATGCGCTCTAATCCTAAATAAGAGCAATATTGATCAAATAGATGGGCAAGGGAATTATAGTATACGAAATGAAAATCCGCCCTTTGTTGGTCATAACAATCTTTTAGATTATCCCAATTGTCCCAGATTCCATATTTTATCACTTCTAGAGCCGATCGATTAAGGGTGCCATATTGTTTGTCCATCCATTCTTGCGCTTCTATTTTAAGCTGCTTGACAACATCAGACTTATCAAATACTACTTTCCCACTAATAAACTGAACCATAGACATCGTCCTGCGGTTGGTATAATCATCCTGAAAATAGTTTCGGATTTGCCGTGGCGGATTTGCAAAATATTCAATAAGGAGACCATCAATGATCTTATTTCCTCTTTCTCTCCAGTCTACATCGTCTGATAAAATGATATGTACGTCTAAGTCTGATTGTTTAGAGGGATTGCCTGTCACGTAACTTCCGCATACGAGCGCAGCCGTTACATCGCTTCTATTTCGCCACTCATTGATAAATTTAAGAAGAACCATTTCCCATTTTTCCAACTTAAACACCTTCCTGCATCCGATTAGTTATAAAAAGAATATCATATAAACGGATCCATATTCCGAATTTTTGCAAAAAGTGCTCCTGGTTATTTAACGGCTGGTAGTTGCCGAATAACGGTGTATGTTAAAATAAGCTCATTAAACATCCAGAAAAATAAATGAATAGGAGGGAATGATTTGTTCACGATGTCTACTTTGAGTACATTTGTGCTTATCGTATTAGGGCTATTTTTAATCCCGGGCCCGGCTGTGCTTCTAACCGTCACTCGTACTGTTCAGAGCGGGCGCAAAGCGGGCGTCATGGCAAGCCTTGGAATCGCGACCGGAGATTTCATTCATACCTTATTTGCAGCAGTGGGGCTTTCTGCCATTTTGATGACTTCCGCGCTCGCTTTCAATGTTGTCAAGTTTGCAGGGGCAGCCTACTTGCTTTATTTAGGAATTCGCGCTCTTTTGGAAAAGCCGAAAACCCCCGAGCTGCCAGAGGTTGCTTCGGTGACAAATGTAAGCTCTTATGGCCAGGCGATTTTAGTTGAAGTTTTAAACCCGAAAACTGCTCTTTTCTTTCTATCGTTTTTGCCGCAGTTCGTACATCCGGAAGAAGGGTCATCCTTTTTTCAATTTCTGGTCCTTGGCTTAATTTTTGCGGTGCTTGGCGCGTTCTACACAACGATGATTGCAATGAGCGTACGCTTGCTCGGGCGGCTTATCAAGCGGATTTCCTGGCTTGGCAAGTGGGGCGGCAAGATTGTAGGGGCGATCTATATTGGATTAGGATTGAAAGTGGCCATTCAGAGCCGATGAAGGGTTTGTACAAAAGTAACGAGCGATGAAAAGGGGATTAACTTTAAAGAAAATTTGCAAAAGATTATAAAACCCTGCTATTAATTAACAGGGTTTTGCCGCTTAGTTAATAAATCTTCAATGGCTTCATCCAGGAGCTTTGATATTGGTACTTTAGTTTGTTCTGATAGTTCCTTTAAAGCCATATATAATTCCGTTTTTATTGCATTTGAAAGAGGGGTTCTTGTTTTCAATCCTCTTGATGGCTTCATTGTAATCACCTCGTTTTAATTATATCTTTAATACAAACTACTTGCAACTACAAGTAGTTTAGGCGTAATTAAAAATAGGGAGGTGAATTTTTTGATACTTGCCAAAAAGGTTAGATTGAAGCCAACTTTCGAACAAGAAAAACAGTTATGGAAATCAGTTGGAACAGCCAGATGGGTATATAACTGGGCTCTTTTTAAACAAGAAGAAAATTATAAGCATGGCGGTACATTTATTTCTGACGGAGATTTAAGAAAAGAGTTGACACGATTAAAGAAACAGCAAGATTTTTCTTGGCTGAACGATGTTTCCAATAATGTTGCAAAGCAAGCGGTTAAAGATGCTTGTAATGCGTATAAGAAGTTCTTTAAGGGATTGGCTGATCAACCACGCTTTAAAAACAAAAAGAAATCAAAACCATCTTTTTACAATGATAACGTAAAGCTTAAAGTAAAGAAAGATTCAGTTTTGATTGAAAAAGTGGGTTGGATTCAAACATCTGAACAAGTACCTATAGGCGTAAAATACAAAAATCCTCGAATCAGTTTTGACGGGAAGTATTGGTACTTATCAGTAGGGATTGAACAAAAAAATCCAAAACAAGAACTAACAAACAAAACTATAGGAATAGATGTTGGAGTAAAAGAACTAGCGATATGTTCAAATGGAAGAAGATTTAAAAACATTAACAAAACAAAAACAGTCAAAAAGGCAGAGAAACACCTTCGTCGGTTGCAGCCTAGGGTTTCTCGTAAATATGAAATGAATAAGGAAGGAAACCGTTTCGTCAAAACAAGCAACATTATAAAACTCGAAAAGAAAATTCGTTTAGTGCAACGAAAGCTTACAAACATCCGTAATAATCACATTCACCAGGTGACATGCGCTATCGTGAAAACCAAACCAGGCGCACTAGTCGTGGAAACATTGAATGTGAAAGGGTTGATGAAAAATAAGCATTTAGCAAAAGCGATCGGGAAACAAAAGTTATATGACTTCAAAGTTAAACTACAGTACAAGTGCGAGAAGTATGGAATAACGTTTGTCGAAGTGGATAAATGGTATCCATCATCAAAAATGTGTTCTAGTTGTGGGTCGATTAAGAAAGACTTAAAACTTTCTGATCGAGTTTACACGTGCACTTGTGGTTTAGAAATGGATCGGGATATAAATGCTGCCATCAATCTTGCAAACTATGGAAAATTAGTAGTCTAGTCATCTGCAAGACACTACTAATATGTACGATTCGTTGTATCCGAATTTACGCCCTCGGAGTATCATACCAAATGAGAGTAGCTTCGGCAAAATCAGACACGATGAACAGGGAAGCAAACAAAGCTTTATAGAGTTTTATAAGGTTTTGGCAACGGAAAGTGGCTATGAAGACAATGGTAGATTTTTTTACTCGAAAGAAAATAGAATCGGGCATTTCTTTAAACGAAATTCAATTACAAGCAGTGAGACATACGGAAGGGCCGCTGCTTTTACTGGCGTCGCCAGGATCGGGAAAAACGACGACCATCATGATGAGGATCGGTTATTTGATCGAAGAAACGGGCATCGATCCTGCAAAAATCAAGGCGGTGACTTTTAGCCGGGCATCAGCCAATGATATGAAGGAACGCTTCAAACGTTTATTTCCGGACCTTCCTCCGGTTGATTTTTCAACGATTCATAGTTTTGCATTTGAAGTTGTACGGGATTTTTTTCGGAAGAGGGGAACGCCTTATCAGATTATTGAGGGGAACATCGGCTTCGAAGGGAAAGAAGCATTTGATCCGAATCATCCGCCGCTCCATAAAAAGATCATCTTGAGAAATATGTTCCAATCGATGGTCGGGGAAAACATAACCGAAGATCAAATGGAGGAGCTCTTAACCTATATTAGTTTTATTAAAAACAAGATGATCCCGAAAGGCGAATGGCCATCAGTTAAAGTGAATGTTCCGAAAGCCGAGCAGATCTTAAGAGAGTATGAGGCATTCAAGAAATCCGGTACGAACAAGTTGCTGCTTGATTATGATGATATGCTGGAGGTTGCTGAACAGGCATTAAAACAGGACAAGGAGCTTCTTCGAAAGTATCAGGACCGTTACGATTATGTGCTCACGGACGAAAGCCAGGATACGTCATTGGTGCAACATGCCATCATCGAAAAGCTTGTTCAAAACCACGGGAATCTTTGCGTAGTCGGAGACGATGACCAATCCATTTATAGCTGGCGGGGAGCGGAGCCGACCTATTTATTAAACTTTAAAAACGTATACCCAAAAGCGGACATATTGTTCATGGAGCAAAACTATCGGTCGTCAAGGGATATCGTGGATGTCGCCAATCAATTCATCAAACGAAATAAAAATCGGTACGACAAGAACATGTTTACAAAAAATTCCCCGTATCAGCCGATCGAAACTAAAAGATTTGCCGAGTATAACGATCAGACAACATATCTTGTCCAAGAAATAAAAAAGGTCGAAAATCTCTCTGAAGTGGCCGTTTTGTATCGGAATAACTCCTCTTCCATTGCTTTAATTAATGCGTTTGATCGTGCAGGAATTCCGTTCTATATAAAGGATAGTGACAATCGCTTCTTTTCGCACTGGGTCGTTGAAGATGTTTTGAACTTCATGCGAATGAGTTATACAGATAGGCGGCCAGGTATTCTGGAGAAAATCCATTTGAAGTTCAATGGGTACATTAGTAAAAAACAGATGGCGCAAGTAATGGGAATAAATAATAACGAATCTGTTTTCGATAATTTGCTTAACTATGTCCAGTTGCAAGACTATCAAGTAAAGCAGTTGAAAGAGAGCAAGGAAACGTTTCGGAAAATGAGAGGGAAAGAGCCGCAAGATGCAATCCGCATTATTCGAAAGCGGTTAGGCTATGAAAAGGCGCTTCAGAAAATGTGTGACCGCCTCGGGTTCCGCAAAGAATACGTATTTGGCATCTTGAACACATTAGAAGAGATTGCGGTCGGACTAAAGACGATGGAGGAGTTTGCAGGGCGGCTTAAACATCTCGAGTCCGTTTTAAAGACATCTAAATTCAAAAAAGGGCAAAATGCCGTGACGCTCTCTACTTTTCATAGTGCAAAGGGGCTGGAGTTTGAACGGGTATATATGATTGATCTAATCGATGGCGTTATTCCTTCAGCTGATGACTGCCTCTCCGCGGATGACAATGCCCTTGAAGAAGCCGCCCGCTTATTTTACGTGGGAATGACACGGGCGAAAAGGCATCTGGAACTTCTCCATTATAAGAAAAAAGATGGCGAGAGAGTTAAGCCATCTCCGTTTGTTTCACATGTTCAACGGATAATGAATCCGAAGGCGGACAGCAATGATCGAAACAGGAAAGTAGTGAAAGCGGGAAGCACATTCATTCCGTACAACCCGAATGCGCTCAAGGATCCGGGGCAATTGGCGGCTGGAAAGATCATTCAACACCGGGTCTTTGGGCATGGAGAAATTATACGATTGGATGAGGAATTTATTGAAATACATTTTCAGAAAGAAGTTAAAAAGCTCGCAATAAAAACGTGCATTGAAATGGGACTGCTAGAGCTAAGTGAAAGTAGGGAAAAAGATGAATTGGATCGAACAGATTAAAAATTATTCAGCCTTTAATGAACAAGAACAAAAAGATAAAGAAATTATGCTGAAATGTCTGGACCAGTTTGATGATGTTCTCACGAGAAATAACGACATCGTGCATATCACAAGTTCGGCGTTTGTCGTCAATAAAAATAGAGATAAAGTGTTGATGGTTCATCACAATATTTATAACTCGTGGTCCTGGACAGGCGGTCATGCAGACGGGGATGGAGATTTATTGCATGTCGCCATAAAAGAAGTAAAAGAAGAGACAGGAGTAGAAACAATTCGTCCAGTGACTGATGACATCTTTTCTTTAGATATTTTGCCTGTCGTAGGGCATGAAAAAAGAGGGAAGTATGTAGCGCCACATTTGCATCTTTCCGTTGCCTACTTACTAGAGGGCGACGAGAATGAACAGCTTGCCATCAAGCCCGATGAGAACAGCGGCGTCCAATGGATTCCGTTTGAAGAAATCGACGCGTATTCAAATGAACCTCATATGAAGGCGGTTTATAAAAAAATCATAGCTAAAATTAATGCGTTATCGATATAGTCTGCCTGTGAATATTCGATAAGGAGTGCCGCCACATGAGGATCGAGCTGGCATGTGGCGGTACTCCTTTTCAGAGTTTACAATATCTCTTCAAGTTCGTAGATCATGCTTTGAACTCCCGGACTTAAATTTTCGAGATTAACTACATCTTCAGCGGCTGCCCGGCCTTCAGATGACTGGAATGCTTTTTTGCAATCATTATTAGAGCCATTACGCGATAACTTAAATTCCTCTCACGCTTTGTATGGGGCGGTCTCTTTAAAAAATCGCCCGGGTAAGCTTTTCTAATCATTGGCTTTGCCCCTTATTTTGCAATAAAAAATAAGGAGCTGGCTGAAATGGGACACTACGGATTGCTTTTCGGTCTCATGCAAAGTCCTTGATCGCTCCATTGAGAAATTGGCATTTTTTAGTTGATCGGCTGATAAATTGATAAAAGTAGCTGATAAGTAAGCGAAAGCGGCTGATAAATTGTCAAAAGTGGCTGATATCGACATAAAGCGGCTGATATCTGGTAAATGGCTATCAGTGCTTTTTATAATGACGAGTTTGTTTCTTAATTGTTCGCTGCATAACGATCATTCATTAACTATGTATAAAATAGTTTTTATTTTCCGTATTGACAATTATTCAAACGTATTATAATATTCTGAATAAATATCGTAAAGGCGATGATGAGGGAAAGTAGGATCGGGTATTTTTTTAAAGAGAGCTTCGGGAGCTGAAAAGAAGCAAAAAATCCGGATTTGAACAATGGCCTCTGAGCTTCGTGCTGAACGTGCCTGAAGCAAGGCATAAGTAGGTTCCGACGAGATTTGGTACTCGTTAACCATACCATCGTATAAGAGCCAGGTATACCATGGCTATACAGCGCTTTGCTCCGTACGAATTAAGGCTGCTTATGTGAATAAGCAGTGAATGAAGGTGGTACCACGGGATTCATACCTCGTCCTTTTCGTAATGATTAGGGCGGGGTTTTTAATTTACTCTTAAAACTATGCTAAGCGAGAAGAGGAAAACGAAGGCTTCGGCAATTAAGTTTGGCGGCAAGCCCATTTTCCTAACGTAAAGGAAGTAAAGGAGGAAAGGGATATGAGTCAAGCATTAGTATTGCAATCGGATTTTGGTATTAGCGATGGGGCGGTCAGTGCCATGTACGGGGTTGCCCATTTAGTCAATCCTGATATTCGCGTTTTTGACTTAACGCATGACATTCCCCCATATAATATTTGGGAAGGATCGTACCGTCTGTTGCAGACGATGAACTATTGGCCGAAGGGAACCGTCTTCGTTTCCGTCGTTGATCCTGGAGTGGGTTCATCACGCCGAAGCATTGGTGTGAGAACAGCTTCAGGCCATTTTGTTATAACGCCGGATAACGGCACGCTTACCCACATTTCACATGCCATTGGAATTGAGGAAGTGCGGATCATCGATGAAACGATCAATCGCCTTCCGTACTCGAATGAATCGTACACATTCCACGGGCGCGACATTTATGCGTATACCGGGGCGAGGCTTGCGTCAAACGTTATCTCATTTGAAGAGGTCGGGACGGGTGTGCCTGTCTCATCGATTGTGGCATTGCCGCTTTTTGAAGCTTTTGTTAAAGAGGATGAGATAACAGGAGCGATCGATATTTTGGATGTACGCTTCGGAAATCTCTGGACGAACATTCATCGTTCGCTCATCGAACAATTAGGCATCAACTATGGCGATAAAATAGAAGTGGTTATCACAAACGATGCGCACAAGCGCAAAGTTTACAATAACATCATGTTGTTTGGGCGGTCATTTGCCGATACGAGAGAGGGCGAACCGCTCGTGTTCATCAATTCATTGGATAACGTTGGAGTCGCCATCAATCAAGGATCATTTGCAAGAGCGTACAACATTGGCACAGGCACGGATTGGCGCCTTTCCATCCGTAAGGCACCGCGATGATGAAAAATGGGGGTTAAGTAAATGGGTAAAAACCAACTTTCAACGAAAACGATAGTAGCGATTGGAATCGGAGCAGCTGTATTCGTCATTTTAGGGCGGTTTGTCTCCATTCCAACAGGGATTCCAAACACGACGGTGGAAACAGCGTATGCGTTTTTGGCGCTTATGGCGCTGTTATTTGGGCCAATTGTAGGAGGTTTGATTGGCCTTATCGGACACGCATTGAAGGATGCTATCTTCTATGGCACACCGTGGTGGAGCTGGGTGATCGTTTCGGCATTGGTCGGATTCTTGTTCGGCCTTGCGTCCAGGAAAATCAACCTTGATGAAGGACAGTTCGGTGCGAAGCAAATGGTTTCTTTTAATATCATTCAGGTGATTGCGCAGGCGATTGGCTGGTTTTTCATCGCTCCGATGCTCGATATTCTCATTTATGCGGAGCCGGCGAATAAAGTGTTTGTACAGGGGATCGTTGCCGGAGTGTCAAATATGGTCACGGTCGGAGTGCTGGGTACGCTTCTTGTGGCAGCTTATGCAAAAACGCGCACTAAAAGCGGCAGTTTGCGAGTTGAAAAATAAACCGGAGGCCAATGCCTTCGGTTTTTAAAGTCGATTCAAGGCTGTAAACAGTAAAAGATTAGTTACGTTCAAGACAGGAGATGAATATGAAAAAGCCCATTATTGCGTTTAACGATTTTAGCTTCAAATATCGGAGTCAACAAGAGCCAACGCTTTACAATATTGATTTAACGATCTATGAAGGCGAGAAAGTGTTGATTGTCGGGCCGTCGGGGTCCGGGAAAAGCACCCTTGCCCATTGCATGAATGGACTCATTCCTTTTTCGTACAAAGGAGAGATCACGGGTAGCCTGCAAATGATGGGGAAAGAAACGAAGGACCAGTCGATTTTTCAATTGTCTAAAATGGTCGGCACGGTGTTGCAAGATCCGGATGGGCAATTTATCGGGCTTACAGTCGGGGAAGACATTGCATTTGCATTAGAAAACGACTGCATTCCGCAGGATGAAATGACGGGCCGGGTTACCGCCGTTTCGAACATGGTTGGCATGAATGATTACCTTCATTCGTCGCTTCACCAATTATCAGGCGGGCAAAAGCAACGTGTTGCACTTGCAGGTGTTATGGTCGATAACGTAAACATTCTTCTTTTTGATGAGCCGTTAGCGAATCTCGATCCGGCAACCGGAAAAGAAGCAATCGCTCTTATCGATCGGATACAAAAAGAAACGAATACGACGGTAGTCATCGTCGAGCATCGACTGGAAGATGTGCTCTATCGTGATGTCGACCGCATTATTGTCATGAACAAGGGACGGATTGTGAGCGATTTGCATCCGGATGAGCTTCTTGCCACAAACGTATTAGAAGAGTGCGGTATCCGTGAACCGCTCTATTTAAAGGCGATTAAATATTCAGGTTCAGCCATCACGCCGGACATGCTTCCCAGCCATATCGAAAGCGTGAACCTGGACAACTGCAAGGATAACTTGCTCCACTGGCTTGAAAAAAAGGATGGCCTATCAGAGCCGAAATATAAAGCCGAACCCGTTCTCCAGCTTGAATCGATTTCGTTCCACTATGACTCTGGCAAAGAAATCTTAAAGGACATTTCGTTTACGATCCACAAAGGCGAGATGGTCAGCATCGTCGGGGCAAACGGCGCCGGCAAGTCGACGTTGACGAAAGTGATTTGCGGGTTTGAAGCGCCAACGCGGGGGAAGCTTTACTATAACGGCAAGGACATGACAAATGACACGATTAAGGAACGCTCGCTAAAAATTGGCCTCGTTATGCAAAATCCGAACCAAATGATATCGAAAACGTTTGTTTATGATGAAGTCGCATTTGGCCTTGTCATTCGTGGCGTGCCTGAGGCGGAAATTCGTGAGCGAGTCGAAGAAACATTGAAAATTTGCGGCCTGTATCCTTTTCGCAATTGGCCGATATCAGCGCTAAGCTTCGGGCAGAAAAAGCGGGTCACGATTGCGTCTATCTTAGTGCTGCAGCCGGAAGTGATTATCCTTGATGAGCCGACGGCCGGTCAGGATTTCCGCCATTACAAAGAGATTATGGAGTTTTTAGTCGAGTTAAATGAAAGAGGGGTCACAATACTGATGATCACGCATGATATGCATCTCATGCTGGAATACACCCCGCGTGCGATTGTTATCGCCAATGGAAGAAAGCTAGCGGACAAATCGGCAGCTGACGTATTGACGGATCGCAACATTATTAGGGAAGCCAATTTAAAAGAAACGTCCCTTTTAGATCTTGCCGAACGGTTGCAGCTCCCCGAACCAGGTGAATTTGTCCGTCATTTTATTCACGTTGATAAAGGGGGAAACGGAATTGGCAGTAAATATGTTAGCGTTCGTTGACCGGTCATCGCCGATTCACCGGCTGAGCGGGGCAACGAAATTCCTTTGTTTTATCATGTGGTCGCTTGCAGGAATGTTAACATATGATACGCGTGTCTTGTTGTTTATGCTCGTCGCAAGCCTTATCATCTTTACCGTTTCAAAAATAAAAGTGAAGGAAGTGTCATTTGTTTTACTCTTTATCTTCCTTTTTTTGCTTCTGAACGACATCGCGATCTTTATTTTTTCCCCTTTAGAAGGGGTGAAGATTTACGGAACGAAACATGTGTTGTTTCACATTGCGGGGCAATATGATGTAACTGTTGAACAATTGTTTTATGAGCTGAATATTACATTGAAATATTTTTCTATTATTCCTGCCGCACTTCTATTCATTAAAACGACGAACCCGAGTGAATTCGCATCGTCCTTGAACCGGATCGGCGTCAGTTATCGGGTGGCGTTTGCGGTCGCTATTGCCCTCAGGTATATTCCGGATATCCAGCGCGACTTTCAGACGATTGCCCACGCCCAGCAAGCGCGGGGAATAGACATGTCCCGGAAAGAAACGATTTTCAAACGGGCAAAAAACGCGCTGGCGATTGTCTTACCATTGATTTTCTCCAGCCTTGAACGGATTGAAACGATCAGCAATGTGATGGACCTTCGCGGCTTCGGAAAGCACAAAAAACGCACATGGTATAGCGCCCGTCCGTTTAAAAAAAGCGATTATATTGCGCTTATTACTGTAGTT
The DNA here is from genome assembly GCF_000430745.1 of Fictibacillus gelatini DSM 15865. Lineage (GTDB taxonomy): Bacteria > Bacillota > Bacilli > Bacillales > Fictibacillaceae > Fictibacillus_A > Fictibacillus_A gelatini. Next base: position 26,588 of record NZ_AUMP01000033.1, read on the forward strand.
GCCTTATTTACTGTCTCCATGCTTGTGACCTTTTACGATGGTAGCCGGTTTTACAATCCCTTTGTTTAGCCCGCGGTGTCCGAGTGAAGCCTTCGAACATACTTCTTCATCAAGCGTTTGATTGAAGCCCTGAAATAGGGTTTCTTTTTTTTGCAAAATAAAAAAGGAAATAACTTCGTAAAAGAGAATCATAGATATTGAATTGGGGGAAGGAATCTTTTTCTAGATCCCCATAATCATCAGTTTATGATAAGGGAGTGTTAACCATGCAGCAAAACGAATATGAATGGGTGAAACAGACCCGGAAAACGCTTCTCGACTTCTGCAGCGAGCTTAAACTGGATGACTTTACACGCCAAATGGGCTTTGGATGGCAAAGCGTCAGGGACACTCTGGTTCACATTGCAGATTGTTATAACGCATGGCTTGGCTCATTCGTGTTATTAAAGACGAAGAAGCCGCTCACTCCAAAGAAGGACCTGCCGCAACTTGGTTTGGCTGAAATAAAAGCATACTTTGTGCATATTGATTCTATAGTAAATGAATTATTTGAAACACTTATCCATCAAATGGATGAACCAATTGAGCGGACGATTCCCTGGAGGGACGGAGGGGAAGTCATAGCGATAACGCCTGGAAAATTGCTGATGCATACGGTCACTCACGAATTTCATCATAAAGGCCAGATTACGGCGATGTTGCGCATGATGGGTCATGAACCTCCAAATACCGATGTGTTAGGGACTAAAGATTAGAAAATAAAAGATGGAAAGGGTGGAAGAATGAAACTCAATCATCTAAATTTAACCGTGACAGATGTCCAGGCTACCCGGGAGTTTCTAGAAAAATATTTTGGTTTAACGTGCAAGGCAAGCCAGGGAAATGGCTTTGCAGTAATGCTGGACGATGATGGTTTCGTGTTAACGTTAATGAAAGGGGAGGCTAATTATCCGAAAACCTTCCACATAGGTTTCCCCCAGAAAAGCGAAGAGCAGGTGGATAAGATCAACCAACAGTTAAAAGAAGCAGGCTTTGATGTGAAGCCTCCGATGCGGTCTCATGCATACACGTTCTACGTCAAGGCGCCAGGGGGATTTATGATTGAGGTACCCTGTTAATTAAGGCACAATTTCTCATATTGCCTATATTTTTAAAAAATTCTGTTGACAATTCAGTTTGATCCATGTATTATTGCATATAATCAAATGACCAAAAAGCAAAGATTGGAAATAGTAGAAGGAAGGATAAGCTTCTTTAGAGAGCCGATGGTTGGTGGGAATCGGCAGTTATCGCCTTTGAACTCATCCAAGAGCTGCTCCCTGAACCGTTGAAGTAGGGGACGCCGGATTCTCCCGTTATGAAGATAGGCAGTGATGGCTGCCGAAAATGAGTGGGTTAATCTTATTTTGATTGATCAATTAGAGTGGTACCGCGAGCAATGCCTCGTCTCTATTGTTATATAGAGACGGGGCTTTTTTTATCCGGCAAAACAGTTAACGCAAGAGGTTTTCCACGTATGCAATACTAACCGCGGGAAAACAAAACATTAACGAACAAAGGAGTGTTTCTGAAATGACGAGAAAAATTTGGATGTTTGATACGACGTTGAGAGATGGAGAGCAAGTTCCGGGGGCTAAACTCAATTTGCATGAAAAATTGGAAGTGGCGCACCAGCTGAAGAAGCTGCAAGTCGACATTATCGAAGCCGGTTTTTCTGCGTCTTCTGCCGGTGATTTCAATGCGGTCAAAGAAATCGCCAGGAAAGTAGGAAACACGGATGACGTGATGATTACAGCGCTTGCAAGGGCGGTGAAAGCCGATATTGATGCGGTATATCATAGTGTGAAATACGCAAAGAAACCGTTAATCCATATTGTTCTGGGAACATCGGACATTCATGTGGAAAAGAAGTTTGGAAAATCAAAAGATCAGATTTTAAATATCGGTGTAGACGCCGTCAAATATGCAAAAACATTGCTGCCGGAAGTCCAATATTCAACGGAAGACGCATCTCGCTCCGATTTTGAATACTTATGGGCAACGATTGAAGCAGTAGTGAAAGCGGGGGCGACAATGATTAATGTCCCTGATACGGTTGGCTATGCGGAACCAGAAGAGTTTGGTGAACTGATTTTTAAAATCAATGACCGTTTGAAAAATTTGAATGACAGTGTGCTTTTGAGCGTCCATTGCCATAATGATTTAGGCATGGCGACGGCCAATACGCTGGCAGCTATCAAAAACGGGGCGGATAAAGTTGAATGTACCATGAATGGAATTGGCGAACGTGCGGGCAATGCAGCTCTTGAAGAAGTGGTAATGGCGATGAATACGCGCTCATCTGTCTATAACGCATACACCAACATCAACACGAAAGAAATTATGAATACATCGAGGCTTGTGAGCCGTTTGATGGGGCTTGAAGTGCAAGTTAATAAAGCGATTACGGGGGAGAACGCCTTTGCCCATTCCTCAGGCATCCACCAGGATGGTTTGCTGAAGTCAAGAGATGCGTATGAAATCATTAGTCCAATAGACGTCGGGCTTGAAGATATGGAGCTTGTTTTAACAGCTCGTTCTGGCCGCCATGCGGTAAAAAATGCGCTACAAAAATTAGGCTTCAATCAGTTCACCGATTCACAATTTGAAGAGATCTTTGAAGCGTTTCTTGAGTTGGCGGATGTGAAAAAGGAAGTGTACAATCATGATCTTTATGTTATTGTAGAAAACTATTATGCAAAACATGATGTTCAGGATATAAAGCACTATAGTGATTCCTTCTTTGAACTAGTAGACTTGCAGGCGATCAGCAATGCCCATTTCCCATCTGCAAGCGTGAAAGTGAAAAAGGGCGATCAAATCATAGAAAGAAGCAGCGTCGGTTCCGGACCGATTGATGCTCTATATTCAGCAATTACTGAGATCAGCGAGTTAGATATTAGATTGATCGAGTACAATATTAGCAGTGTTTCAAGGGGAAAAGAGGCATTGGGGAAAGTGAAAATCCAGGTCGAATACCGGGGGGAAAGATATGTGGCAAAGGCAACCGATACCGATATTATGAAAGCAAGCGCCATTGCCTATATCAATGCCGTAAATAGCATTGTCGTGGACCAGTTGCTTCCGGTTGAATAAGTGAATGCTTTTGTCGGATGAACCGATACTCCACTTTTTATTCACTGACATCCGCTGTCAGTGAACTTGCGTTAAACTGGGATTATCAACTACCAGGGAGGAAAATAAAATGGCTCATCCCGTTTTAGACATGTACGATTACCATGTTTGGGCAAATGGTGTAATCATTGATCATATGAAAGAACTCCCTCAAGACCTCTACCATAAAGATACTCAGAGCGGTTTTTCTTCGGTAGCAAAGGTGCTGGCCCATATTTATGCCGCAGATTGCACGTGGCTTGACATCCTCTCGGGCAAAAGCATGACCGAAGCATTGGCGTCCGAGCATCAATTGCGGGAGCAAACGGAAACAAAAAGCATTGGGGAAATGGAAAATATGTGTTCCGATTTATCCGAACGGTACAAGCATTTTTAAACAGTCAGGGTGATCTTAACAAAGTGATTAGTGTTGACAACCCCTATGCCGGGTCTCTTAAAACTTCCATTGCTGAAATATTAATCCATGTTGTCACACATGGCTCCTATCATCGCGGGAATATCGCTACTATGCTGCGGCAAATGGGCCAAGCCTCTGCCATGCAAGATTATGGGCTTTATCTCTATTCGAAAAGCATCAACTTTAATAATGTTTAGAGAACCATGTAAAAGTTAATCAAACGTTTGTTTAAAACGAAAATGCTATAATGCTACATGTCTATAAAACAAGGAATGGCATAGTTCCAGCCGTCCTTGCTTTTTTTGGATAAGTTCAAGAATCACGTGGAAAATAAACCCACGGTGCTTTTTTAACGAAAACTGTCCGAACAGAGCATAAAATGACAGGATGGAATTAATGCCTTTTTTTACAATAGAGGTAAGGAGTGAGCGAAATGGCATGGGTTGAATCATTGCAAAAGGCGATTAACTATATGGAAGAGCATTTGCTGGAGGATCTAACAATCGAGGACATAGCGAAGCAAGCGAATGCATCGTCCTTTCATTTTCAGCGGACATTTTTGATTTTGACCGATATATCCGTAGGCGAGTACCTGCGCCGTCGCCGACTGACGCTGGCCGCTCAAGAATTGTCCAGAACAGATAGCAAAATTATTGACCTTGCCTATAAATATGGCTATGACACTCCTGAGGCTTTTTCAAAGGCTTTTCGAAAACAGCATGGCGTAACTCCGCGTGAAGCTCGAAAAGGAATGGGAAAGCTGCAATCTTATAACCGCCTGGTCATTCAGGTGAGTCTGAAAGGAGCAGAACCGATGAAGTACAGGATTGTGGAAAAAGAAGCGTTTCAAGTGGTAGGTGTTAAACGAGAGTATTCATGTGCAAATGGAGAGAATCTTAAAGGAATACCGAAATTTTGGGAGGACGTTCATCAAAATGGAACGAATGAATGGCTTGCTCAATTAAACAACGGACCCATTAAAGGGGTGCTTGGCGTTTGTGTGGATCAAAGCGGGAGGCAATCGAACGAAATCGATTATTGGATAGCTGCAGCATACGATGGTAATGTGCCAGAAGGGTTAGAAAGCTTGGAAATTCCAGCATCCAAATGGGCGGTATTTGAGGTGCATGGAGCCATGCCAGACGCTATGCAAAAAGTGTGGAAACAAATTTTTTCAGAATGGTTCCCATCAAGCGGCTTTAAGCCTGCGGGGACTCCTGAATTAGAAGTATATTCGGACGGCAATCCTAACGACCCCAATTATTATTCGGAAATCTGGATCCCGGTCAAATAAAGGGTAATTAAAAACACGAATGAAGCGGTTTAATGCCGGACTTCATTCGTGTTTTTCTTTTTGTAAATAAAGCATTTGGAAATACTACTAATAGAACAGTTGTTTAATTTCATTCCGGTAATGAGGGGAGGAAACAATCAAATGAAAATAGGGGCCCGGCAGTTTACCATACTTGTGATTCTCGTTACAATTGGGGATTCGCTCTTAGTGTTGCCGGCTATTCCCGCCTTTGAGGCCAAACAGGACGCCTGGATTGCCGCCATCGTAGGATTGATCATCGGACTCGTCGTTATTTATTTAATATGTACCGTGGGTAAGCTTTACCCTCAGTTAACGCTCATTCAATATTCGGAGAAAATACTTGGCAAGTGGCCGGGGAAAATGGTAGGATTTTTATTTTTATGTTATCTATTCGTATCCATTTCTACACATACACGAGAAATAGATGATTTTTTCACTACCGAAATTCTGCCGAATACGCCAATGATGGCGATCAGTTTTCTTTTTATTGGTATCGTTGTTATGGCAGCAATACTGGGATTAGAAGTTATTGCACGTTCTGCTGAACTATTTTTCCCAATCTTTCTTACCCTTTTTTTCGTTTTAATTGTATGTCTTACACCACAAATTGAGTTGCAGAACTTACAGCCGATCTTTGAAGGGGGAATGAAACCGATACTGCGGGGATCATTTGCAACGACTGCTTTTCCTTTTATGGAAGATGTTGTGTTTTTAATGATTTTTCCTAATATTATTCAGGCTGAAAAAATTAAAAAGAGATTTATCATAGGAGCGATGTTAGGTGGAATCGTTTTAATTCTATTTATCACTGTTTCCATTCTTGTTCTAGGACCTTATGATGTCGCAAATAGTATTTACCCCGGGTATGCCCTTAGTAAAAAAATAAATATTGGCAATTTCATTCAGCGAATCGAAATTATATTAGCCGTCATGTGGCTTCTGACGACTTATATCAAAGTCGCATTCTATTTTTACATCATGAACCTTGGACTAGTCCAAATAATGGAGATAAAAAACGGGAAAAACCTTCCTTTTGCACTCCCATTGGGTCTAATCGTTATCGTATTTTCATTGCTGGTATCGCCCCATATCGCCTATATCATTCATGTCATCAGCGCCTATTGGCCTTTTTTAGACGGGGTATACAGTGTGCTGTTGCCGCTTTTGTTGTTATTCGTTTATTGGCTTCGGAAAATTTTCAAAAAGCAAGATAAATGGTCTTCTTAAAAAAGACAACTGCTTTGATAAAAAAAACAGTTGTCTTTTATTCTACGTTCTAGATGATTGTTTCTAAACAATCCTGCTTATGACCCATTAAAAAAGCAGATTGATTTTTTTAACAAAAAACATAGTTGACACATCGGTATTATATGAATTATTATAAAATAAATTTTAAATCCATTGCCGGTTTTCCAATAGCTGATCGGATCAACCGAAGGCTCTTAATCTCAACTAAGATTAAGGGCTTTTTGTTTTTTTAGAATAACCGAAACTTATCAAGAGAGAGGGAGGGACTGGCCCAATGAACTCTCGGCAACAGACTGCATTTGAAGAACTGTGCCAATTCCTGCAAGCGAGAGCTTGATAGATAAGGAGAAGACTTTGCGACAGCCCTTTCCTTTTTATCAAGCGAAGGGGCTTTTTGCTATTTAAGGAGGTGAGTAATAGTTCCATTCAAAGTCCAAAGAAGAGAGGGGAGAAAAAATGACCGTTTCTATTTCTGTAAAAGAGAAGATTTTTTTGAAAGGCCAACGTGAAGTAAAGGTTCTTGAACATGTCGATGTCACGATTGATCAAGGGGAGTTTGTTACCATTATTGGTCCAAGCGGCTGCGGAAAAAGCACATTATTGAAAATCGTCGCAGGCATTGATAGTGACTATGAAGGATTTGTCAAAATCGGCAACAGAGAAGTGAAGGGACCAGGGACCAAACAAGGATTTGTCTTTCAAGAGCATCGCTTATTTCCGTGGTTAACGGTGGAGGAAAACATCGCAGCGAATCTTTCCCTCAGGAATTCCGAAGTGCGAAGGCAAGTCCACGAACTTATAGAAATCGTTCGCTTGAGTGGATTTGAAAAGTCTTATCCACGTGAGCTGTCAGGCGGTATGTCACAGAGGGTGGCGATAGCAAGAGCGCTTCTCCGGGATCCGGAAGTTCTGCTTCTTGATGAACCATTTGGGGCGCTGGACGCTTTCACGCGCAAACACCTTCAAGACGTTTTACTGGATATTTGGAAAGAAAGGCAAACGACGATGATTTTAGTGACGCATGACATTGATGAATCGGTCTATCTTGCCAATCGCGTCGCAATTATGAGCCCAAGGCCAGGCACTGTAGGCAAGTTGATCCCAATTCAGCTGCCATATCCTCGCAATCGTACGAATGAAGCGTTTCAAGCGGCCAGGCAACAAGTATTGGCGGAATTTGAGAAGACAGAAGAAGTGCATTTGCTTGATGGATCCGGGATTTAATAAAGGGGGAAGAAGAGATGGGAAGAAAAAAGATATACATACTGGCTGTTCTAGGGTTTTTGTTAGTTTTAGCGGGCTGCGATTTAAAAGCGGGAGGAGCGGAACAGGACGGAAAAGGTTTAAAAACAATCAATATCGGCATTCAGCAAAGCATTGGCCCGTTGCTGCTTGCAAAAGAGAAAGGCTGGTTTGAAAAGGAATTTAAAAAAGAAGGTATTGAAGTGAAATGGACGGAATTTCAAAGTGGGCCTCCCCATTTTGAGGCAATTGCTTCAGACCGATTAGACTGTGGCCAGGTCGGGAATTCACCTGTCATTGCCGCGCAGTCGGCTGGCATTCCGTTTAAGGAAATCGCAAATACAAGCAACGGACTGAAAGGAAACGCCATTTTAGTTCAGAAAGAGAGTGGAATAAAAGATTTAAAGGACTTAAAAGGAAGAAAGATCGCTGTGGCAAAGGGAAGCAGCGGGTTTAATTTGCTTTATCGCGCTCTTAGTAAGGCCGGGCTCAAACCGGATGATGTAAAAATCATCCAGTTACAGCCTGATGAGGCGCAGCCAGCTTTTGAAACAGGGGCTGTGGATGCATGGTCGATTTGGGAACCGTTCATATCGTTAGAAACTATTGGAAAAGGCGCGCGGATTTTAACTGATGGACAATTGCTGAACGTGTACTCTCCCGGGTTTACCGTTGTTCGCACGAAATTTGCTGAACAGCATCCGGAACAAGTCATTCGGTTCTTGAAAGTTTACGAGAAAGCCCGCCTTTGGGAGGAGAAACACCAGAGCGAAGCGGTATCCCTCTATGCGAAAGTGAAAAAAGTAGATCAAAAGATCATCAAGCAGGTCATCAAAAACAACAAGGCATTGAATATTCCTATTAGTGATGGCATTGTGAAGGCGCAGCAAAAAACAGCTGACTTTCAATATTCGCTTGATGCCATAAAGAAAAAAATTAATACGAACGAAGTGGTCGATAATTCTTATATTAAAAAGGCATTAAAAGAAGTGAAAAAAGAAGGGGGAGATAAAAATTGAGCCAGCCAAGAGGAGCTGCTGGAACAACCGGCATTTTTTCAAAAAACATTTTAGTCAAACGGTTGCCTAAAGTAAATGTGAGGGACCGGGCAAAGGTTTTTATAAGGGGATTGGCCGTTCCCATTTTCATCCTTTCCATTTGGCAATTGGCAGGGTCTTACGAGTGGATTTCAAAAACCGTTTTGCCGACACCGCTCGATATTTTGGTAGCATTCAGGGACCTGGCTGTTTCCGGAGACCTTGCCTCCCATTTGAAAATAAGCGTTTGGCGTGCGGCTGCCGGCTTTGTGATAGGGGCTGGTTTAGGATTGGTATTAGGGATGTTGGTCGGTTTTTCAAACAAGGCGGAACACTATGTCGACCCTTCTTTCCAAATGCTGCGTACCGTCCCTCATTTAGCGGTAGCGCCTTTGTTTATTCTCTGGTTCGGATTTGGGGAAGTATCGAAAATATTGTTGATCGCCAAGGGCGCATTTTTCCCGGTTTACATTAACACCTTTCTTGGAATAAGAGGGGTCGATGCGAAGCTCTTTGATGTGGCGCGCATTCTTTCATTCAGCCGTTATAAGCAATTGACAAAGCTTGTTTTGCCGGCTGCTTTGCCCAACATCCTTCTAGGCATCCGTCTATCGCTTGGCATCGCATGGCTCGGGCTAGTCGTCGCTGAGCTGATGGGTTCGAGCGAAGGGGTCGGGTATATGATTATGGACGCGAGGCAGTTTTCCCATACGGATGTCGTTTTTGTCGGCATTATTATTTTCGCTCTCGTTGGCAAAATTACGGATTCATTGGTACGGGCCATTGAAAATAGGCTGTTGAAATGGCGTGATAGCTTCAAAGGGCAGAATTCTTTCCACACATAAAAGGCATCAGGTCATGAATTCATTGCAATCTAAAACCGAGTAAATTCATGTGTTTAATATAGTTTAGGACGAGATGATTCAAAATTAGGAGGTGGTTCATTTGCCTAGAAACCAAAATAGAGATCAATTACAAGAAACGGGATCGGAGGGACTTGACAGGAGCTTGACAAACCGGCAAATCCAAATGATGGCGATTGGGGGAGTCATCGGGGTCGGGCTGTTCTATGGCGCCTCTGTATCGGTAAAGTTAGCAGGGCCGGCCGTATTGATCGATTTCGTGATTTGTGGGGTTCTTGTCGCCATCGTCATGAGATCGTTAGGGGAAATGACCGTGGAATATCCGGTTGCCGGATCGTTCAGCCATTACGCCAGCGCCCTTCTTGGAAGGCGGATAGGGTTTTTGACCGCGGGAATGTGGTGGTTTTATTGGGTGGCCACCGTGATGTCGGAGCTAGCGGCTATCGGCAAATTGGTCCAATACTGGTACCCTTCATTTCCTGCATGGATTCCCGGACTCGTTGCATTAATTTTTTTTACAGTGTCGAATTTGCTTGCCGTCAGGGTTTTTGGGGAGATTGAGTACTGGTTTGCGGTACTGAAGGTTTTGGCTGTACTTGTATTTATGGCGTTTGGGTCATTGATCATTTTAACAGGCATTTTTAACAACGGGGAAGCTGTCGGCATAAACAACCTCTGGATAAATGATGGGTTCATGCCGAATGGGTGGCCGGGTATTTTCGCAGCAATATCTCTTGTTGTACAGGCATTCAGCGGAATCGAAACCCTTGCTGTTGAGGCGGGTGAATCACATGACCCAAATGCGGCGATGCAGAAAGCCTTTAAATCAGTGACGTTCCGCATTCTCTTTTTTTACATCGGCTCAATGCTCGTCATGCTTTGCGCTTTTCCGTGGAATAAATGGATTGTTCATGATGGAAGCCCTTATGTGCTAATGTTTTCAAAAATCGGGATTCCGCTGGCAGCGGGAATTGTCAATTTGATCATCATCTTGTCCGCGCTGTCTTCCTGCAACACAGGCTTATATGGAGGAAGCCGAATGCTTTTCAGCATGTCAAAAAAGGGGATATATTCACAGCGATTCGCCAAATTAAATCGAAATAAAATTCCGCATGTCGCTGTTTGGGCGACAGCGGCAATGATATTCATCGGGGTGGCCATTACTTATTTGGCGCCCGACAAAGTGTATGTTTGGATTACAAGTGCTTCCGCATTTGCTTCGCTCTGGACCTGGGGGATCATATTGGTTTGTGAATTGGCGTTCAGGCGGCGCATGATAGAGCAGCAAACAGAGATTAAATATCCGATGCCGTTATGGCCAGTATTGCCAATGATAGGCTTGCTGCTAGTTCTCATCTCGTTTATTGCGATCGCTACTTCCCCTTTGACGAAAATCTCTATGTTTTCAGGAGTCGCCTGGTTAATCGTACTTTTAGTATACGATCAAATCCGCACGAAAAAGCAGCCTGCCTTCATTCTTCTTGATGGGCAAAATGCAGGCCGGTAAAAATTGAAATAAATTGATTAAAAGGGAGAGATGACAAATGGAGATATTATGGTTTATTCCGACTCATGGAGACGGACGGTATTTGGGGACTGTGAAAGGCGGAAGGCCTGCAGAGTATTCTTATTTTAAGCAAATCGCGCAAGCAGCGGATCGCCTCGGTTATTCGGGCGTGCTTATACCGACGGGAAAAGCGTGTGAAGACCCGTGGGTTATAGCTTCTTCTTTAGCTGCTGAAACGGAAAGGCTAAAGTTTTTAATCGCGGTTCGTCCGGGATTGATGGTCCCGTCGGTGGCAGCTAGAATGACATCGACTCTTGATAGGCTATCTAACGGACGTCTTTTAATCAACGTTGTAACCGGTGGCGATCCTGTGGAGCTGGCCGGTGATGGGGTCTTCCTTGACCATGATGCTCGCTATGAAGCGACAGATGAGTTTTTGACCATCTGGCGTTCGTTAGTAAAAGGTGAAAATGTAAACTTTACCGGAAAACATTTAAAGGTGGAAGATGGCAGTCTGTTGTTTTCTCCGGTTCAGAAACCATATCCTCCGATTTACTTCGGTGGTTCTTCCAGAGCCGGGCAGGAAGTTGCCGCAAAGCATTCCGATGTTTATTTAACATGGGGCGAGACACCGGCTCAAGTCGAACAAAAAATAAATCATGTAAGGAGATTGGCAGAGCAACAAGGAAGGAACATCAAATTTGGGATCCGATTGCATGTCATTGTGAGGGAAACGGAACGAGAAGCGTGGGAAGCGGCTGATCGCTTAATCCGTTATGTAGATGATGAAACGATAGAATCAGCCCAGCGTGTCTTCGCCAGATACGATTCGACGGGACAAAAAAGAATGGCTGAGCTGCATAAAGGGGGAAGAGAAGCATTAGAAATCAGTCCGAATCTATGGGCAGGGGTTGGTTTAGTGAGAGGAGGCGCTGGAACCGCGTTGGTTGGCAATCCTGAAACAATAGCAGAGCGAATAAAAGAATATGCCGATCTTGGCATCGAATCGTTCATTTTTTCAGGGTACCCTCATTTAGAAGAAGCTTATCGGGTGGCTGAATTGCTGTTTCCGCTGTTGACGATTGAAAATCATCAAATACATGAATCAGTTAACCAGAGAATCGGGGAAATTGTCGGCAATGCCTTTTTTCCGAAAGAAAAAGGCGTTGCGGTAAAAAACTGATCGATTAAATGGAAAGAGGAGCCGGCTAGAGCCGGCTCCTCTTCCGTCTTTTTTCATTCGTGTAAAATGCCTGTCCTGGCCCCTTTATGGCTGCAACCTCAATGGAGTTAGCTGAAAATTTTCCCCACCTCCCCCGGGGCAGCCTATCCCTTTACCTATGGAAAAACCTTCCTTATTATCGGATTTAATCTATTCTATACGTTAGATGAAATCAAGGCCATACGATCGATTAAAGTAAGAGTAGTATATCTGCGTAGAGAAATAGACAGTCGATAATAGGCAGGAAAAGGCAAGTTTTTATCGAAATAAATCTAGGAGAAGATAAAAGGATGGTGCTTTATGTCGTACGCGGAAAAGCTTATACAGAAAATAAAGGAACGATATGTAATGGATCATAATGCACGGGTACATATTGATAAAACGCAACATTCAATTAATGTTTTCTTAAGTGATATGAAATTTAAATTAAGAACGGTGGAAGAGAAAACCGATGAAATTAGCATTATTGTCAATCAACCATCTCCAGGTGTATTTGCCTATATAACGATAATGGGAAACACGTTAAGCTTTGAAAGAACGGAGGAGGGGATTATCCGGGTCCACCTGAAAAAGCAAAGCTATAGCAGGGAGCTCGACCGGGTTTATTGGGATGGCAATCAAGTAGTTTCGAGCAAATATCGAAGCGAATTTTTAATTCCTAGATTAAATGATTACCTGAGAGAGGCGTTTGACGATTCATTAGATTAACATTCAGACAGGAAGGAAAAATGTTCAGAGAATTATAAGCCGTCGTTTATTTTCTGAAAAAGTTGGGCAATAAATGAGTTGACGTTTCTTGACAGCTCCTATAGAATAAAATTAACAAAAAACGGAAGGGTGAAGCAAGTACATGATTTTATAATCCTATTTTTAGAAAAAACATTCGTTACAAGTCCTAAAATGGTGATCTAAATCGGGAATCCATCTTTTTAAATATGGATCCATCATTCTAGATCAACCATAAAGATTAACGATGCTTTTCTGGATAGGATTAGTTGTGTACTTCAATAGCTAAAGAGTGTTTAATACTGCTTTTTTAGTATGCCTTTTTCGCTATCGCCCAAAAGTCACCTCCTATTCGGAAACGGATCAGGAGGTTTTTTGCATTGGTGTAAATGGTGGAAGATTAGAGTCGATAGCTGTTTCAGCGAGTTCGGTTGATACTGCATGATGAAAAGGAGGGATTTCATGATTATTCTAGAAGCCAATCATCTCGAAAAATCAATTAAAGACCGGAAACTCTTTGCCGCCAGAAAACTGAGAATCCAAGAAGGGGATCGGATCGGATTAGTTGGCCGTAACGGAAGCGGGAAAACGACGCTGTTATCTATCTTAGCCGGGGAGCAAAAGGCAGATACAGGGACGATTACTACAACGGCTACTCGTTATTTATTGCCTCAGTTAAAGAAAAACGATTCATGCAAAAGTGGTGGCGAAATAACAAAACGCTATATTGACAAAGCACTAGCAGCAAAGCCGGATATTTTATTTGCGGATGAACCGACAACCAACCTGGATACTGAGCGGGTTGAGGCGCTCGAAACCCATTTGAAGCGCTTTCGCGGGGCGATTCTGTTAGTTTCCCATGATCGTTACTTTTTAGACCAGCTCTGCACAAAAATATGGGAAATTGAAGAAGGGGAAGTGACGGAATTTAGCGGGAACTACACCCGGTACCTTGAGCAAAAAGAGCGAATCAGGCATGAGCAACAGGAGAGCTATGAAAAGTATGTGGCGAAGAAAAAACAGTTAGAACGAGCGACACAATTAAAAGAGCAAAAGGCAAACAAAATGGTTAAACCCCCTTCAAAGCGGATGGGCACATCTGAATCTCGATTATGGAAAATGCAGCATGCGACGAAACAGAAAAAAATGCACCAAAATATAAAGGCATTGGAAACGCGCGTGGAAAAACTGGAAAAAGTCGAGAAGCCAAAAGATTGGCCACCGATTAAGATGGATTTGCCCAATGGAGAGGAAATACTGGGACGCCATGTCATTCAAGTTAACCATTTGTCGATGAATTTTGCCGAACGAGTGCTATGGAAAGATGCTACTTTTACGATTAAAGGTGGAGATAAAGTGGCCATCATTGGCAACAATGGAGTGGGCAAAACGACGTTATTGAAACAAATTTTAGCGGATGTAGAAGAAGTAACGATTTCCCCTGCGGTTAAAGTCGGTTATTTTAGCCAGAGCCTCGATATTTTAAATGGGGAACAAACCATTTTGGAAAATGTTGAAGCTTCCTCCATTTATCCGGAATCGACCAATCGAACGGTGCTTGCCCGCCTGCATTTTTTTGGCGACGATGTTTATAAACCGGTTAAAGTGCTTAGTGGCGGCGAGCGGGTAAAGGTCGCTTTTGCAAAAGTGTTTTTGAGCGATATGAATGTGCTTGTGATGGATGAGCCGACGAACTTTTTGGATATTGAAGCGATGGAAGCATTGGAACAGCTGCTAAAGAACTACGAAGGAACGGTGATCTTCGTTTCCCATGACCGCCGTTTTATTGAAAACGTTGCTACCTGTATTATTGAAATAAAGCAGCAAGCGATTACTGCATTTTCCGGGAACTTCAAAGAGTATAAGGGCAGGAACGAGCAAACCGTACGGAACGTTGCAGAAGATGAGCTATTGCAAATTGAGACTAAGCTTACGGAAGTGATCGGCAAACTCAGTCTACTTCCTTCCAACGAATTAGAACAAGAGTTTCATTCGTTAGTCGCAAAGCGGAATCACTTGAGAAAGCAGTTGAAAGGATAGATTTTTTAACAGGATAAGGAACAGTGAATCTATCCTCACTGTTCTTTTTCCCCTGTTATTTGCAAACGGAATACACGAGCACATCTTTCTTCCATTTATGTATTTTCTTTTCCACGGTCATACCGATTCGCTCTGCCACTTTTATGGAAGGGGAGTTATCAGGATCAATTAATGAAACTAGTTTAGGAAGTTTTAATGTCTCAAACCCATATTTCTTACAGGCTAAAGCAGCCTCTGTTGCAAAGCCTTTTCCCCAGGCACGTCTGGCAAACAAATAGCCGATCTCCATCTCAACGGCCCCATCTATTTTTTGCAGGACCATTCCGCACTGTCCCAGAAATTCTCCGGTCTGTTTGTCTTCAACGATCCAGAGGCCGACACCGTAATTCCTGTAATTGTCCAGCGTCCAGTTTACCCATTCTAACGCTTCCTTTTCGCTTTTAGTAGAAGGATAATACTTCATTGCTTCAGGATCTGAGAAAATTTCCATTAAGTGATTCACATCATCGTTTCTCATTTTTCGCAATTGTAAACGTTCCGTAGTCAGAATAATAGCGTCCACTTTTCCCTCCTGAGTTTCGTATATAATACAAGATTAACAGGTTTAAAGCGTTTTCACAAAAAGGTTTGCTGTGGGTTGGAAGTTTAGCAAAAACTAGTGCCCCTTCTAGAAAAAAAGTTTGGTTTTCAGTAATAGGAGGACATTCTTTTTTTAAGAACATCTCGTTAGATCTGTGAAATGAGGAAAAACGATCACGAATCGTTACATGATGTAAAATGATTGATGATGTAAAATATCTTGTGTAAGTCAAAGAAGGCCTTCTCAAAATAAAAAAAGTAGGGTACTCTCGGAATTGTCGAAGATTCCAGAACGAGAGGAGACCCTACTATGAATTTTAGTATAACCGATATTCTGTCACAAAATCAATTGGATCAAATGGTAAAGGATTTTTTGAAAGAGAAGATTGAATTCCTGCTTCAGGAGGAGATCAAGAATTTCATCAAAGTAGAAAACCCGGATCAAAAGCTGCAGCGTAACGGCTATTACCCACGGGGCTTAGACACGAAGTACGGACGAATAGAAGAACTCAGTATCCCCAGGGATCGGCAGGGGCA
>NZ_KE387236.1:0-39094 GCF_000430745.1 Fictibacillus gelatini DSM 15865
ACCACATTGGTTGTGTAGGATTGTCTTGCTTTACGGTTTTTGAACTTCGGAAATTCAGCACGTCCAGAGAAGAAGTTTTTGTACGCCTTCTGCAAATTCAGTTGAGCGTTTGCCAACGCAAGGCTATCGACTTCTTTGAGCCATGCAAACTCCTTTTTGTACTTGGCAGGAGTCGGATATTTTTGCTTTTTCAAGGCTTCTTTGTCGTCCTTGAATTTCTCATATGCTTCCTTTCGTTCAGCCAACATTTTATTGTATACGAAACGAACTGAGCCAAAGGTTTTTGCAAGAAGTTGTTCTTGTTCTTGCGTTGGGTACAGACGGAACTTATATGCTTTGTTTGCCATATCGAATCACCTCCCCTTACTCATTATTATAGAACGAATGTTCCGTTTTGTGCAATGATTTCGGCTATCGTCAAACCGAAATTCATCTCCCCCTTAACCTTCACTCGCTACCGCATCGTTACGGTTTGAAGAGGGAGACTTCTTTCGGAGGAAGTAAAAGTTTCATCTGAAAAATACTAGCGCTTTATATGTGTCGAATCGTTTTATGAACCAATTATCATTTTATCAAAAATGGCCTGCTATTGTTGATTGGTTTCATTTTGTACAAGGGTGAGCTTTACGGAATGCTTCTTACCCTGGCGATAAAAATCAATGGCCACCTGATCCCCGATTTTCTTTTTTGTATACAGGTAGTTCCTCAATTCAACCGCGTCGTCTATCTTTTGTCCATCTAATGAAGTAATGACGTCAAGTTCCCGTAATCCTGCTCGTTGGGCGGGTGAATTCGTTTCAACCTGTACAATGACTGCTCCGTAATTGACGCTTTCCGGCAAATGTAACGTTTGTTGCCTATCGTTTGCCTGAACTTCAGAAAGAGAGATGGGGCTTATCCCAATAGAAGGCCGTTTGACATGGCCGTATTTTTCGAGCCTCTTCATAATCGGTTTTGCTTCGTTGATCGGGATGGCAAAACCAATCCCTTCAACCCCATCTTGCGCAATTTTCATTGAGTTAATCCCGATGAGTTGCCCGGATTGATTAATTAATGCTCCTCCGCTGTTCCCTGGATTAATGGACGCATCGGTTTGAATGACATCCACTTGCCAGTCATCGACACCATCATTGTTCCAATCGATTGGCATCGTCCGCTCAGGAGTGCTTACGATCCCTTTCGTTACAGTACCTTCCAGATAGCCGAGCGGATTTCCGATCGCAATGACGGATTCTCCCGTTTGGAGATGATCGGAGTTTCCTAATTCGGCGACCTTTGTCACCTTGCTGCCGTCGATTTCGAGCACGGCAAGATCCATTAATTCATCAGAGCCAACCACCTTTGCTTGAACTTTCTTGTGATCACGTAAGCTGACCTCAATCTGATTGGCGCCTGCAATGACATGATGATTAGTAACGATATACGCTTTTCCGCCTTCCTTTTTGTAGATGACTCCCGATCCGGAGCCACTCTCCCCGTCCGTTGCATCATTTAAATTTTTATTTTGCAAGTTGGCTACTCCTACTACCGCATCCATTGTCTTGTTAACCGCTTCCGTCATCTTCGAATGGACATTTACGGCGACGTTTTTTATACTCTGGCTGCTTGTCTGGCCCCCAGCTGACTCTTCAGGTGCTTTCGTCGCATGTTTTTCCCCTAACAATGAAATGGACGAGACCATAATAAGACCGCCAAGAACCGCTCCTGCTAATCCTGCGGGAAAAGCCCGGCTCCGCTTCCTTTTCTGCTCCGGCGCTTGCTCAACTTGTTCATCATAAAAGCCCATAACGTTCACCTTCCCCATTTTTCTTACCGCTATCGGTATCGTACTCTATTTAAATGAAAATTTGATGAAATCATGGCTGGCATAGAAAAAGGAAGCCCCCATTCAGGAGACGAACAACTCCTTATGGGTCTTCCTTTGATTTCTTTTTTAAAATGGCCTGGTTCACCGGATTTAAACGGTAAACTATTGAGGAATGCTTACTTTGAGGGTGATCGATGCCATTGGGATAACTACAAATTTTAGTACATCCTTTACTGTTGAACCTTTTTTGAGTCAAGAATAAACATAGATGCATCGTGTCCCATGAATATTTTACTTCCTGAATAAATAGTTTTGAATTGAATATCCCTATACCCTATTTTAGTCATTATATTCGCTAGCTCTTCTGGATTAAATCCGTTATGAACAATATCCGAAACTATTTTTTCATTTTTATTAAAATCTACGATTAGCAAATGTCCATTTTCATTTAGAGCATCAAATAATCTTGATAAAACTAATTTAACATCATGAATGTGGAGTAGAACCTGATTCATAAAAATATAGTCGGCATGTATATCCTTTAAACTTTCCTTTTCAATATCAAAGCATAATGTATCTGCATTCTGAATATTAAAATTTGTTATTTTTCCCCTGACTTGATTAATCATATTTTGTGATGTATCCAGAAAAAGCATAGAATTAAACTCATTTAATAAGTTCATCCCGACAAGACCAGTACCACACCCAAAATCAATAGCATTCTTACTTTTAGGGTCAACTAAAAAATTACGGATGGCATCAGATGCAACCTTTGCAATTTGGATTCTTTCAGGGGTGTCATATTTATTAGCTATCATTTCAAACTTATCAGTATTTCCCATTGTTAACACTCCAATCTCCTTTGATAACCAGGCCTTACCACTAAAAAGCTTGTCCTTATTGAGGATACGATTATGCATATCACCATTCTACAACTCTTGCGCTACAATACGGACTACACATTGAATTTTGACAGTCGCAAACTATCATAAGTCTCTGTCATTTCAACTACAAATGATGTTAGCAAAAACTCTTTAAACTGTTGCATAATATGCTTTCACAAGGTACAAAACGCTTTTTCCATTCTTATAACGTCTCTCGAATGTATGTTCTTATTTAGATTATACTATAAGTTTAAAAAGGTATCAAAGATCAACATTATTCTTTAACAAAGCCTAAATTTAAAAATCTCATCCACAGCCTGGCGATATCCGCCCGATTTTTGAAAGGATTCTTTAATAGTTGCAGCGGCTTTATGGAAAGATGGGTCACTTAACACATGGTCGACAGCTTCACGCAGTTGATGAGCAGTCAGGCTTTGCATCTGTAATTGAATGCCGGCTCCGAGTTTAGCAACTTGTCCGGCAATGATCGGCTGATCCGCGCTTAGCGGAATTACAACAAGCGGTACCCCGTAATAGAGGCCTTCATTGGCGCTGTTCATTCCGCCATGCGTGATAAATGCTTTCGTGTATTTCAGCAATTCCGTTTGTGGAACATAATTTTTCACAATAAAGTTTTTGGGGATCTCCCCCAAATCAGATCGTTGAACTTTATTCCCAATCGACATGACCACCGTATGATCCGTGTTCTCAAATGCCTTAAAACAAAGCTTATAGAAATCAATATTCTGGTTTAAGACCGTGCCCAGTGAAATGTAAATAAGGCTTTTTTCCTTGAGTGCAGTAAAGTCGAAGTTTTCTTGCGCTCGCCGTAAAGAAATGGATGGCCCTACAAATTTGTAAGTTGGGTCAAATGTTTCTCCAAAAGGTTGAAACTCCCTGGTGGTATAAACGATTGTAAGGGGTGCAGGATTACAGAAAACTTCGTATGGAGAATGGATCTCCACAGCATATTTAGCTTTCACCAATTCCGCCAGGCGATGGAATTCATCGTATATTTCTGCAGGAATTTTTTGTTGGTCCAACATGTGATCAAATGATTCCTTTGTCTCTGCAAAAGAAGTACACGAATTAATTGCCGGAAGTTTAAGGATTTGGGCAAGCAGACGTCCACATCCAAACATGGAATCGTGGATCATATAATCAAAATGTTCTCCTTTGATTTGCTCCAGAACGCCAGGTATCATTATATCTGCCGTATGCAAAAGGCCGTTGATTCTTTCGAGTAAATAAGTTCTTCCACCTGAGATAAAGGCTTTTATAAATTTTTCGCCGTCAATCGTCCGAACAGTAGCTCCTGTCTTCTCTATACGCTCCCGAAAAGCTTCGATCGTAAAGTACACTACCTCTTCTCCACGCGAAATCAGCTCCTCTACAACTCCAATCGTTGGATTGACATGCCCTTCTGATCCGCCATTAATAAATAAAACACGTGCCATGATAACCACTCCTTTAGTGTAAGGATATTTTTTCTACTCCTACAGGAAGGCCTTCAACTAACGAAAGCCTTTTTACTGGCGAAAAGAGTACAGGTACCTTTCATTATCGCCAAAAAGGTATGCGAAAAAAGCACACCTTACTCATACTTTTTCAACGAGGTAGTCTGGTTTCAGCACTTTCGCCTGGCGTCCCCAGCTAAAAATCCAGCCAACGAGGCCCTCACTAATGGTGGCGTTTGTTTTGATGCGGAAATGTTCGTCATCGACTTTTCGGATATCCGCATCCAGACCAAACCGGTCGTACATCGCATTGAATAGATTCATGTGGAATGGAATTGCATCAAATTCCTCTTTCGACCATGTTGTTATCTCTCATTATAACAATGTTTGGGAAGGAATAAGTACCTTTGCCCCCCGCAAGTTCTTCCAGTCCACGTGAAAAAGCGTTAGCTCAGGAGAAAGCTAACTTTTATCACCGGTCTTTTACTTATCGCTCGATTCTGAGAAGATTTTTTCCATGTTCTCTTTTATGGTAAACTTGTACAAACAAAGGAGAGTGGATAACGGTGAAAATTAATTTTACGAAAAAACAATTTGAAACGCTGATTGAGCTTGTATATGCTGGCCATTGGATACTTAATAGCCATCGGAACGAGGAAATTGAAAAGTATAATGAGGTAGAGCAATTGATTTATTCGTTTGCAAAACCGTTCGGATTAGAGCATTTTATTGAATTTGATAAAAAACTGGATGGCTATTATCCGACATTGGAATTTGAAGATTCCATGGAGGAATTGATCGCCGAGTATGATGACCGTGCCTTTTGGGACGAACTCGTTGACCGATTGGCCCTGCGCGATTTAACAAAAGAAGGTATTGAAGGAAAGTCTAATGAGGAGATCATGGAAAGAAGAATTGAACTCGAAGAAAAATATGAGATTGAATTTGAAAAACACCACCTCAATCGTTTGAAAATTGAAAAGTAATTTCCCCTTAGCAAAACGAAGGCGATGACCGCTTTCGTTTTTTTATTTGCCCGCTCCCGCCTCCTTCTATGAAATTGTGTGCAATTCGTGAACGTTATGCAACCTGTGACATTTGTCACATCCGAAATGTAAAGAAAAGTATACGATGACTGTGTCTTTCTTTTATGAAGCATTTTGTTTGAAAGGAGCTGAATCAATATGAAGAAGCTTGCAATGGCGAAAACTTCTTTGCTGCTTCTCTTGTCTGCATGTTTATTAGCCGGATGTGACAAACGGTTTATCCTGCTTCACCCGAAGGGACCTGTCGCGCAAAAGGAATATGACTTAATCGTTCTATCGGCCATATTGTGCGCGATTGTTGTTATCCCTGTTCTGGCACTTCTCGTTTTTATTGTTATCCGGTACCGGGACAAACCTGGAAATAAAGCTACTTATCGGCCGGAATGGAATGAAAGCAAATGGCTTGAAGTTTTCTGGTGGGGCATTCCGATTGTCATTATTGGCGTTCTCGGTTTTTATACGGCAAAAACGACATTTGCCTTAGTGAAGCCGCCGGTAACGAACGTGAAGCCGGTGACGATTCAAGTGACGTCGCTCGATTGGAAATGGCTGTTCCAATATCCCGATCAAAAAATCGCCACTGTCAATTATGCGGAAATTCCTGCCGGTGTGCCGGTTCAATTTGTCTTAACGTCGGACGCGCCAATGAACTCGTTCTGGGTGCCGCAATTAGGAGGGCAAGAATATACGATGCCCGGAATGGCGATGAGGCTCTGGTTACAGGCCGACAAGCCAGGAACATATTACGGTTCTGGCGCCAATTTTACCGGGAAAGGATTCGCCCATATGAAATTCAAGGTGGTCGCGAAACCCCAGTCCGAATTTCTCGCGTGGACGAAACAGGTGAAGAAAACCGCCCCGGCATTAACGAAAGAAGGGTATGAAAAACTCGCCCGGCAAGGTCTTGCTGAAAAAACGGCATTCTCTTCCTACCCGGCTGGACTTTTTGAAGAAATCGTCGATAAAAACGGCGGAAAATATATGAGTCATGAAATGAAACATGGACATGGCCACATGCATCAGCATGACGAGAACTAACTGAAAGGAGGAAATTAGATGAAAGACTTCTTTGTTACTGGCGATCCGCTCATTTACGGCGCGGATGCCGCGATTGTCGTGACGGTTGTTGCCATTGTGTTTGTTTTGACATATTTCAAAAAATGGCGCTGGTTATGGCGGGAATGGATCACAACCGTTGATCATAAAAAAATCGGTATTATGTATATTATTTGTTCGCTCCTTATGCTTTTCAGGGGCGGGGTTGACGCGATATTAATGCGTCTTCAGCTGGCGATGCCAGACACGAAATTTCTTGAATCCCAGCATTACAATGAAATTTTCACCACGCACGGAACGATCATGATTTTATTTATGGCGATGCCATTTATGTTTGCGCTCTTTAACTGGGTCATCCCGCTTCAAATTGGAGCGAGGGATGTCGCGTTTCCTTATTTAAACGCGCTCAGTTTCTGGCTATTTTTCTTCGGAGCCTTATTATTTAACATCTCATTTGTCATCGGCGGCTCGCCTGATGCCGGATGGCTTGCGTATCCGCCGCTATCCGAACTGTCACACAGCCCTGGCGTTGGCGAAAACTTTTACATCTGGGGGATTCAAATTTCCGGGATCGGAAGCCTGGCTTCAGGCATTAACTTCCTCGTTACGATCTTGAAAATGCGCGCCCCTGGAATGAAACTGATGAAAATGCCGCTCTTTTCCTGGTCGGTACTCGCAAGCTGCATTACGATCATTTTTACATTCCCTGTACTGACGGTGACGCTTGCCCTGCTTTTTGTCGACCGGTTCTTTGGCGCCCATATTTTCACGATGGACGGCGGCGGAAACCCGATGATGTATGTGAACTTAATCTGGATGTGGGGGCACCCTGAAGTGTATATCGTTGTTCTGCCGGCATTCGGTATTTATTCGGAAGTCGTCAGCACCTTCTCGAAGAAGAAAATTTTCGGCTACACGTCGATGGTGTTCTCGATGATGATCATTAGCGTTCTTTCCTATTTCACATGGGTTCACCATTTCTTTACGATGGGAGCCGGCGCGGATGTCAACGCGTTCTTCGCAATTACGACAATGGCGATTGGCATACCAACAGGCGTGAAGGTTTTCAACTGGCTGTTTACGATGTTCCGCGGCCGGATCCGGATGACCCAGCCGATGTTATGGACGCTCGCCTTCGTTCCTTGTTTTCTTGTTGGTGGCGCAACCGGGGTCATGCTTGCCGTCGCGCCTGCGGATTATCAATATCATAACAGCTATTTCCTGATCGCCCACTTCCATCAAACATTGATCGGGGGCGTCGTCTTCGGGTATTTAGCCGGACTTTATTACTGGTGGCCGAAAATCTTTGGCTTTAAATTGAACGACAGGTTGGGAAAATGGGCGTTCTGGCTATGGAACATCGGATTTTACGTTTGCTTCATGCCGCAATATGCGCTCGGATTCATGGGCATGACGCGCCGTGTGTACACGTACGGCTGGGACATGGGCTGGGCGCCGTACAACCTTGTCTCAACAGTCGGTGCATTTCTCATGGGAATCGGCTTTGTCGTGCAAGGATGGCAAATTATTTACAGCATCAAGCGCGGCGAACGTGATCTGACAGGTGATCCATGGAACGGACGGACGCTCGAATGGTCGATTCCGTCACCTCCACCGGTCTACAACTTCGCTAAAATACCTGAAGCCAGCGAGCAAGATGCCTGGTGGGAAATGAAGAAAAAAGGAATCAAGCCGACTGCCACTTCCTATGAAGCGATTCACATGCCGAAAAACTCGGGCATTCCATTTTTAATGTCGGTATGCTGGTTTATCGCCGGGTTTGGCTTAACATTCCATTGGATTTGGATCGGGCTAGCGGGACTCGCTGGTGTCGGAATTTGTTTATTGGCCCGTTCGTTCCAATACAAAACAGAGTATTACATCCCGGCAAAAGAAGTAAGCCGGATAGAAGCGATGTATAGAAGGGGGGCCTAGCCGTGCAACAGTCGATTACACCTCAACATGAACACGAACATCATGAATCGATGAAAGTGTTCGGATTCTGGATCTTTCTCATGACCGATTGCATATTATTTGCGTGTCTATTTGCCACCTTTGCGGTATTGCGCACACATACAGATAGCCCTTTTACAGGGAATGAACTATTTGAAATTCCGGGCTTTACCGCTGAAACATTTATTTTATTAACAAGCAGCTTCACGAGCGGGTTAGCTACCCTTGCCATGAATAAAGGAAAGGTGAAGCCGCTCATCGGGTGGCTCGCCGTGACGGTTCTGTTAGGTGCCGCTTTTATCGGTCTTGAAATCAATGAATTTATGAAAATGGTATCAGAAGGCGCTACGATCTCGACGAATGCGTTTCTATCATCCTTTTACACGTTAGTGAGTACACACGGTTTGCACGTGTCCGTCGGCATAGTCTGGATGATCGCAATTATGATTCAGTTAAAAAAGCATGGCATACAATCGGTAACGAAGCGAAAAGTCCAGGTCATGAGCTTATATTGGCACTTTTTAGATGTCGTTTGGATCTTCCTCTTTACCGTCGTCTATTTAATGGGGGTGATGTAAATGGAATCTGAAAAACATCACGGCTCCTTGAAAGCGTATGTTACCGGGTTTATCGCATCGATTGTACTGACAATCATTCCGCTCTTGCTTGTCGTCAATCATACGTTTAAAAAAGGAACGCTCACAGTTGCGATTTTAGGCATGGCCATCTGTCAGCTGTTCGTCCAATTGTTTTTCTTCATGCATTTAAAAGATGAGAAAAAACCAAGATATAACGCAATGGCTCTCGTTCTCGGCATCATCTTCGTCTTCACGATCGTCGCCGGCTCCATTTGGATTATGTCATTTAATGAACAAGTTCATTAGAGCGGGAAGCACCTTCAGGCACAATCGGAGGTGCTTTTTCCTATATCTCCTTAATGCATAAATAATCTTTGATCATTCAAAAAGAGATATCGGTCCACTTCTACATTCTTATCGGTCTATTGGCTCAAGCTATCGATCAATGAGCAATGTTTTTCGGTCAATTCCACTCACTTATCGTTCAATTGGCTCAGGTTATCAATCAATGAGCAATGTTTTTCATTCATTTCTCCTCTTCTTTAAATATTCCGGGATAAAAAAACGCCCTATGTCTAAGCCCATAGAGCGTCACTTTAATTATTCGTCAATTCCCAGTTTCTTTTTGATTGCAATTTGATTTTCTTTTATCATCGCGATTTCCACCTCAAGCTTTTCCATTTTCTCTATTATTGGGGCAAGCGCTTCTTGAAGCATCATGCGCAAGCGGTCACTTTTTTCCATATTCATGTTTAATCACTCCAATTTATCTTATAGGCGGCAAATCGATGCCGGGCATCCTTCACAATGGCTCATGTTCTTTAAATGTTCAATGTCGTAAATAAGCATCGTATTCTTTTCGACCTCGATGATGCCATCTTTTCTCAACTGGTTCAACATCCGGTTAACCGTTTCACGCGTTGCGCCAATCATTTTCGCAAGCTGTGCATGGGACAACTTCATTTTCACACGAATGGCTGGCCCATCCTGGAATCCGTATGTGTTGATCATTCGGATAAGAGTAGAACTGAGGGCCCCAAACTTTCCGTAAAATAATAGATCCCGCATTCGCAACTGCATCGAGCGCTGAATGTAAGCCATCCAATTCATTAGTTCGAAGGCAAACTCTTTGTCCGAAAAAAACAAGCGCTGCAGTTCCTCTTGATGAATAGCGCCAATCGTGCACGGTTCTACTGCTTCTGCCCGCAATGCATGCGTTGGACGGTTGTCATCCTTTAATTCGCCAAAAAAATCACCGGAGAGCGCATAACTCATCGTCAATTCTTTTCCATCGTCCGCTGTTTTCGAAAGTTCCACCGTACCACTTTTTACATAAAACCATTTATTCGCTTTATCGCCTTCCTCATAAATACTTGCTCCCTTTTTCACTTTCACTTCATCCATTATTCCAATCAACTGATGGAAATGTTTTGTGGAAAAAAGATTTGAATTGGGAAAATGCCTCTGACAAGTATAGAAAGATCGTGCGAGTTCCATTAAATACCCTTCTCTCTTTTAATTGGTATATTTTTATTATAATGGAACGTAAAGCATAGGAAGTGACGGAAATCACATCATTTGGTAAGATTTTTTGACAATAGGAGATTACGTTGATTTTTTGAACAAATTTGTCATATAACATAATAATACGTTATAATCTAAGTAACGAGAAAAAGGGAGTCATTTGAATGAAGCTAAATAATCAAACATCGGTACCATTGTATAGCCAATTGAAACAGATCATTTTGGAAGATATTGACCGGGGGGTTTATTCTCCCGGAGAAAAAATGCCGACGGAATCGGAGTTGTGCGATAAATACGGGGTAAGCCGGATTACCGTTCGGAAGGCCGTGCTTGACTTAGTCGACGACGGTATTTTAATTCGCCAGCAGGGTAAAGGTACATTTGTCCAACGCCAGAAAATTAAACGGGAATTGATCTCGATTACCGGGTATTCCGAATTTATGGTCGAATCGGGCAAAAAGCCAGATACAAAAATTATTTCCCTCAATATTTTACATGCCTCCGAAGAAATTGCCGATAGCCTTGCCATTGAGCCCGGTGATGAAATTTTAGAGATGAAACGAATTTTATTTTATGACGAAATGCCTTTTGTATTCGAAGTTTCCACATATCCATTAAAATTAGTGCCGAATTTGGATCAATACATCCACGAATCCATTTCAACTTATGAAATTTTAAAAAATCGGTATCATCTATACCCGGCGCATAAAACGGAATTGATCAACGTCATATCCGCACACGCGGAAGAAGCGAAATATTTGAACTGCGAAGTCGGGACGCCTCTTTGCAAGATTGATAAAATCGCTTATGATGCTGACCGCCAGCCGATCCACACTTCCGCTTTATATTACCCGGCTGACCGCGTCACCTTTACGATTAACAGCTCTATTCCACAAAATCCTTAATGCTAAAAACGAGCTAGCGAATGTTACATGCTAACTCGTTTTTTATTATGAAAAAGAAGGAACTCCTACTATTATAACGAAAATTTAAGTCTAGCCAGCCTTTATTACCTCCGAAGAACTATTATATATTGAGGAATTGGCGCTTTTAGTTTAATAGGTAGATTGTGCTTCAGTTGTCCTATTTTCTGGTTAGATAGGAGGAAAAAATTTGCTTGATAAAATTAAAAAGTTACTAATAAAAGGTGAAAAGAATGAGATTGATGACAAGTACGTTTTCGTTCCAGAAAGTGAGATCAACGAAGAATTAAAAAGAAATATAATTGAATTGGAAAGATTAAGCGAGGAATGGAGCAAGGTTTTTCAAAAAAAATATGCAAATGAATTCGAAAGTCGAGGAAAACAGAATCTCAAAATATGGATTTGTAGAGATATTGATGGGGATGGAATAGGCAACTTAACCAGTGAGAAATGCTTAGAAAAAGAGTATCGCTCTCAAATAGCGATAGATTATGATGGGCCAAAATTTGATGATGATTTTTATGCTCATACGATTTTATTATGGTATTACTTTACTGGGGGCTCCAAAGGTTCCGGGACATTATATGACTTATCAAAAAATGATTTACAAACAGATATGGAAGAAGCTTTAAAAATGTTGCTTTCGACAAAAAACGGTCCCAAGGTACGCGAGATATTTCTCGATGAAGAAATAGATGAAGAGAACTTTGTTCATATAATAAGCAGCATTTACCCGCAAGAATGTTATATTTATGCGATTATTCCTGAAGATGAACAAGAACTATTAAACCATCTTTCAAATGATTTTATTGAAGTTAATAAATTCCCGTTGCCACGAGTTTTTCCAAGGGAAATAGGTCACTTGGGATATGTGAATGACATCCACAAATGGTACGTTTACGAATTTTTTTTACGGTCTACCTCAATGGATTATCTAGTTTTTACCAACATTGATGTATCAGAACATTTAAACAAAATAAACAAAAAGAATGTCAACATATACAAAATTTTCGAAGACCATAAAATTCCGCATATAACCATCGGTCCTGATGGTCAATGGCTAAATCTCGTTCAGTATTGATGGTTGAAGTGAAAAGGAATCCATCGATAATGAATAGAACCCCTCAAAAATTGGAATTGCGTTAAAAATGAACTTTGGAGGCAAATAAAATGATAGATGGGTACGCTAAAATGGATGAGTGGATATCAATCATTTCAGGATGTTTTTCGGCCATTCCCTCTTCTTTCAATTTTTAGCATCCACTTTCCATCGGTCGCTTGATATAATATAAGTTACATTAGCCTTTTGGGAGGTGATGAGAATGGCAATGAAGTTTGCATTGCCTGATTCTGCAACGGCCCATGCAAAGCCTGGTATTGGGGGCGATACTTTGCATGGGGCGGATCCGAGCTAAAATCGCCCGGGTGACGTATCTCATTTCGAATACCAGCTTTGCACCTTATTTTCTTTGAACAATTTAAAAATAAGGGGCTGGCAGAAATGAAATATGTAAATGCGGCTGCGATTTTGCCTGAAGAGCTGATCGCAGAAATCCAAAAGTATGTTCATGGCAAAACGATTTATATTCCTAAGCCATCAGAGAAGCACGAAAAATGGGGAACGCGTTCTGGAGCGCGAAAGTTCGTCGATGATCGAAACGCCATGATGAAAATCGCATATAAACAAGGAAAGACGATTGACGAATTATCCAGGGAATATTTTCTCGCAACGGAAACGATTAAAAAAATTGTTTATTCTAAATAAATGAGTTTTGAAGCACTGATGATCTTATGAGGAGATGATCAGTGCTTTTTTATATGGCGAGTTTATTTGTTAATCATCTTTTGCATTTCTTGAGATGATCTGTTTTTTTACAATGAAAGATGAAGGCTTCAATGAAACGAGAACAGGAGTGGTAAAATGGAACCTTTTATTAGAAACGATCAGTATAACTTCATTAAGGCCCAGACACGCATTCTTATTAATGGACATCGGACGGTTAATGATCCAGGGGTCCTTGATGCATTACAATCGATCACCAGGGAAAAAGTCTTGAATTTGTTCACTGCCGCCGGCGACGAGGAACTACAGTTGATTAGCCCTATCGTAACGGTTAAAGATTCGTTGGATGAGGAGCGTTTTTTGTCAACATTAAAGCCGTATGTAATTCCATTTCAGGTAACGGAACAAATGATCAAAAAATTATTCCGCAAAGTAAAGAATTTAACCATTCCTTCCTTGAAAAACATCGATCTAGCGGAGATTTCCTACTTAGGCTGGGACGATAAAGGATCAGGGAAAAAATATATTGTCGCTCAATACCAAAATCGGCTCATCGGTTTGGAGGGGACATTTAACTATTTAAATAAAAAGGGCATTTGCGCGATATGCAACAAATATGAAGAAGTGGGCTTGTTGATGTGCCAAACAAAAGGATCACATCAAAGCGGCTATATTGCAAGAGGAAACCACATTTGCCTGGATAGCCGCCGGTGCAATCAGAATTTAACTACACTTGAAAAATTAAATAAATTTATTGCCAGATTGATATAAGGTGATCCGTTTGATCATGGATTTCTCTAAAAGTGAGGATCAATTAAGAGAATGCTGGGATCAGAGTCTGGCCCATTATTGAAATCGCCGCATTTCCTGATGGAAGAATGCGGCCTTTTCTGTGTCTAAAGCTATTGGACCGCCAGCTCATTTTTCGGAAAATAGTCCAATCCATAGCCGAACGCGCCGTAATTTTTGCATGTTTCCGAAGCATTTGCTGCCCCGTGGCGTAAAGCTTTTTCAATACTGGACTCCGCCATGTAAGACACTAAAAAACCTGCGATAAACGAATCCCCCGCCCCTAATGTATCAATAACGTCCGTCGGGATGACGGATTTCCGATACACTTTTTCTCCGTTATAGAGGAGCACGCCATCCGCTCCACGGGTGATGCAAACGACTTTTGAGCCTAACCTGTACGCTTTGTGCATTAATACACGGCATTCTTCCTCTGTTAAATGACTGCCGGAGAAAAAGGCATATTGTACATACGGGCACACTTTTTCTAAATAGTCTTCATTCGTTTGAGTTGAAAAATCAAAAGAAATGGCAATCGCATATTTTAAATCCGGCAACACATGCTCGATATTGCTGTAAACGCTAGTATGAAGCAAGTCGTGCTTTTCGATAAATGAATAATCTTCCGGCGTCAAGCGGATTCCAAGCCTGGATTGGATTCCTCCCTTGTTGGATCCAATGAAAACCCGATCGCCATGTTCATCAAGGCTGACTACCGCCATCCCATTTTCCCCATAACCCTGGCGGATCCTGCTAAAGTCAACCTTCTCCTTTTCCAAAACGTCGATAATATGCGCCGCGGCCATGTCATTTCCGAGTATTCCGATATAGGATGAATATTCCACATTTAAGCGCTTGCATAAAACAGCAACATTGAGCGCATTTCCACCAGGGTAAATTTTATTTTGATGTTTGTAATAATCGACAACGTTATCGCCAATCGCGATAATCTTCATCATCATCCCGCCCTTCTATCCTTTTAAACCGCCGTTTGCCAGTCCGCGGATAAAATATTTTTGCATACATAAAAATAATAAGATGATCGGAGCCGCTGAAATCGTCAAACCGGCAAGCAATACTCCCCATTCGGTCTGAAGAGCATCCCTGAACTGCATTAACCCTGCAGGTATCGTTCTTAGTTTATCATCATCAATGAAAATGATCGCAAACATGAATTCATTCCACGTATAATAAGCGGTCAAAATAGTTGACGTTAAAAGAATCGGCTTGCTAAGTGGGACGAAAATCCGCCAAAATATTCCAAAGGTTGAACATCCGTCTAAATAGGCTGCTTCCTCCAATTCTTTTGGAATCGAAAGGAAATGCGATCGTATGAGCAGCACTGTAAATGGGATGCGATAAGCAACGTATGGCAATATTAACGCCCAATACGTGTTAAAAAGGCCCATTGATTGAATAAGTTTATATAAAGGGATCAAGCTTACTTGCGGTGAAAGCATCAGTCCCCCCATGCAGAAAACGAGGATGATCGTTTTGAATTTAAATTCAAATCTTGATAGCGCGTAGGCCCCAAAGGCGCTTACGGCTACAGTGATCAAGCATGATAGAAAAGTGACGATGACACTATTGAGAAAGTAAGATGAGATCCCCGTATTCCATGCGGTTACATAATTTTCAACGAGCCATTTTGTTGGAAGCGACCAGCTATGATTGAAAATGCCGTCCGTATCTTTAAACGAACTCATGACCATCCAAAAAAGCGGATAGGCGATCACTAGCAAATAAAGAATGAGAAAAGCGTACGTTCCTGTCAGCCCCGCATAGCTTTTCACTCTCTTTTTGCGCTTTCTCACGTTTACGTTTACCTGAACATTGAGTGCTTGTCCCGACACTTTCATGATTTATCCCTCCTTTCCCGTTTTGAACAGTTTCATTTGTATAAGGGAAACTACGAGCGTAATCGCTAGTATGACTGTCGCGATCGTCGAAGCATAGCCCATCATATCTTTAGAAAATGCCGTTTTATACAAGTACGTACTGAGCACTTCAGAAGCGTTACCGGGACCTCCTCCTGTTAAAATATAAGGTTCATTGAATACGGTAAAAGCTCCCGTTAAAGTAATAATGACAGCGACAAATGACATCTCCTTCGTTTGCGGAACCGTTACATGAAAAAACATCTTAATTTTATTGGCTCCGTCGATCTCTGCTGCTTCGTAAAGCTCATTTGGAATTTTCTGAATGGAGACGATATACAGCATGGCAATATAGCCGATCGACTGCCACTGGGAGACGGCAATGACGGCAAACATAGCGGTCTTGCTGTCGCCGAGCCATGCCATCGCCAGATGATCGAGCCCAATGGCGCGGAGCAATTGATTCAACAGCCCGACATCCGGATTATAAAAAAAAGTAAACAAAAGCGCGATCACGGTCATTGAGATGATGACGGGCAAAAAATAGACCGTCCGGAAAACCGGCGAGAACCGGCGTACGAGCTTATCCTCCAGGATCGCCGCAATGACAAGCGCGCCGAACACTTGAAAGATAATGGAGATAACAGCGTACCAGATGTTATTTTTTAATGCCTCGTAAAAAATCGGATCGCGAAATAATTGTAAATAGTTCTCCAATCCTACGAAAATTTTTTCAGGCGAAAACGCGTTCCAATCATAAAAACTAAAACCGATGTTTTGAATGATTGGAATATAGACAAATAGGATGAGAAAGAGAATTGCCGGAAAAAGATAGAGATAAGGAAGCAGTTTTCTGTTCTTCGACATTTATGGATCACCCCTTAATGGAGAAATAAGGTGGGAGACAGCCCCACCCTTATTGAGAAGATTCTCTGAGAGATGCGGCTGCCTTTCGGACATCTTTCATGATGCCTTTCGGCGATTTTTGCCCGTTTAGCATCATTTGCACCCCGTTGAGATACGCATCAACAATTTCAATGTCGACATCGGTATCAAACCATGGAACCATCTCTTTTGCATCTAAAATTTTATTCACCGCTTCGATTTGCTCAGGGGTTGCATTCGTTCGGTTTGTCGTTTCTTTTACCGCGCTGTATTTACCAACGTCTTTCACTAGTTTTTCACCCATTGGTTTCGACGTTAAAAACTCTAAAAATTTCATCGCTTCTTTCGGGTGCTTCGTTTTCGCTGAAATCATAAATCCTTCAGGAGCTCCTGTCAGAAAATCCTTGCTGCCTTTTTCTCCTGGAATGGATGGAAAATCAAAGAATCCTAACTTAAACTTAATGCCTGGCTCCACCAGCTTGATTTCCGCTGTTTCGGCATAAATGATAGCCGCTTTCCCGGCAGTGAAAAGCTGTCTTGCGTACTCGTGGTCAATTGAATTCGGATGGTCGTTAAAATATGGCACTAGCTCTTTGAATTTTTCCAGTGCTTCCGTATAGCCCGGATCCTTAAACTCCCCCGTTGCCCTGTTATAGTCTTTTTCACGCGTCTTTTCATCCACAAGCCTTTGATTTAACGTGCCGATATAATGTGAAATGGCCCAGGGAGCCTTGCTTCCAAAAGCGATCGGTGTATAGTGGTTCTTCTTCAATACTTTCGAAACGCTAATAAGCTCTTCCCATGTCCTCGGAGGCTGAATATTCAGTTTTTTAAAGATATCTTTATTATAGAAAAATGTTTTTCCATCCATTGTCCATGGCACGCCATATTGCTTTCCGTTAAACGTAAATGGGCTGATTTGTGACTGGACAAGTTGCGAAGACCATTTTGCATCTTCTTTATAGTAAGGCGTTAAATCTAACGCTTTGTTTCCTCGCACGAATTTGTCTGCAAATTCATCGCTCCAGGAAAAGTAAATGTCCGGCGGATTATTCGTTCCAAGCATTACTCTAATTTTTTCTTTGTACGAATCATTCAGGACGGCTTCCGTTTGAATATGGATTTTCGGGTTTTGTTTTTCAAACTCTTTGACTGCGTTATCAAAAAACGATTTTTCAGGATCTTTCGGCCAGCGATGGAAAAACTTTAGCGTCACTTCGCCATTTTTTTCGGACGGTGATTGCCCACCGGAACATCCTGCAAGCAATGCGGAAACGGCGACGAGAAAAACAAGCAATATTCCGAATCTTTTTCGCATAAAGCATGGCACCCCTCTTTTTTTAAATGGATAAAAGAAAATTATATTATAACGTTATATAACATTATAATATAATTTTCAAAAAAAGATAGAAATTTTTAATAGATCAGCGCATTGACCTTGTCCAAAAAGGGACAAGTAAGGGATTCCCCTACTTTTCAACAACTCTATTAATATTCTACCTTCCACATATAACGTCTTTTACTAAGTGGATGATTGCGCTCATCCGCCAATCGGTCGGCATACTGCCTGAGCACTCGATTTAACACAAGCGGTGCGATATACCCTTTCACTTCCTCATCAATTCCTTCAAGATTAAATTCTTTCGCATCGAGAACTGTAAGCTTTTTGCCGTACCGCTCAGAGAAAGACAGCGCCCGTTCTTCAAGCGGCCTTGTCTCATCCAATCCTAATAGAATGATGAACGGCACTTTTTCATCAATGATCTCAAATGGACCATGGAAGTACTCGCCCGCGTGAATGGCATGCGAATGAATCCATTGCATTTCCATTAAAATGCAAATGCTAAAAGAATAGGCTACGCCATAGTTTGATCCGCTGGCCATCGTATAAATGATCGGCTCATCTTTATGTAACTCGCCAAATTGCCGGGCGCTGTCCTCTTCTTTTTTTAGCGCTTTGTCATAAACCGATTGTAAGTTTTCAAGGCTTGCCATTATTTTTGCCAGTTGGTCATTCTTTTCAGCCACTTGTAATAATCCGAACGTTAATTGATACATGATGCTGTAGTTTGTATTGATCGCTTTCGCTTCATCGCCCCACTCATATTTCACATAATAATCTGCATTTTTCGCGAGCGGCGACTGTGGCTCGTTCGTTAATGCTACTGTCATCGCCCCTTTATCTTTTGCGAATTTCGTCGCTTCCACCGTTTCAGGCGTTGTTCCTGAATGAGAGCACAAGATGACGAGCGACTCTTTGCCAAGGCCTTTCGGATTTCTATGAATGAATTCATTTGAACTATATAAATCAGATACAATTTGAACAGCTTCACGGTCCATGACATATTTGCTCGGATACATTAAAGCGGATGATCCTCCGCAAGCGACAAAAAACACATTTTTAATCGTGCGTTTTTTCAGTTCCTCTAAAACCTCTTGCACTTGACTATTGACGGCTACTTGAATATTGCTCATTTGGATGACTCCTCCTTTACTTTTATATAACATTACATAACAATATATAATGTTATGTAATGTATTATATAACCGCAGTTCAGTCCCGTCAATTCGTTTTTTGAAAATTTTATGTTTTCTATCTCCTATTCCAGAAATAAACCTGGTATTTATTAAACAATTCAGAGGAACTATCGATCATTTTAGGGCGCTTTTCAATCTTTTTGCAGCAGATGTCAATCGTTTCAGGATGCTTTATAAATCTATCAATAGCCCTTTTTCCAACTATCAACTAAAGCCGTTACCTTCTACTCCCCGCCATCATAATCTATTACCAATTACTAGAATGCTAGGAGGTATTCATCATGTTTAGTTTTTCGGTCATCCAGTTAGCGCGTAAAATGAGCCATAAACTGGATCACGAGTTGCGCAAGAATTTAGTGGGACTCTATCATCCTTTTCGGAAAATCCCCTGTTTTCTTCATCGGCCATTTGAGATGGTTGCAAAAAGAATGAAAAAACTGCCGGTCATTATCGAATTTGAGCTAAATGAGGAGGCGTTTGCAAACGGGCTCTCCAGCCTTAAATCGCATAAAGGGAAAATCAAGCACGAATACCCGGCCATTTCTTGTTGTTCCGCACATCTTTCTATTAAAACATTAGAAAAAGTGCTAGAGAATTGCGAGCACATTAAAAAGATCCATTACGACCGCAAAATAAGTCTTTTGCTTGATAATGCAAGCGCATCCATTAAAGCTCCAGCCGTTAATGAATCCGGAATTACCGGCAAAGACGTTACCATTGCCATCGTTGATACAGGAATCTATCCCCATGAAGATCTTAAAGACCGCATCGTCGCGTTTAAAGATTTTGTGAATAATAAACAAGCGCCTTATGATGATAATGGCCATGGTACCCATTGCGCGGGGGATGCCGCGGGCAATGGGTCCTTATCCGATGGAAAATATAAAGGACCTGCCCCTGAGGCGAATCTTGTCGGCGTGAAAGTGCTCAATAAGATGGGATCCGGTTCGTTGTCGACCGTTATTGCAGGCGTAAACTGGTGTATAGAAAATAAAGAAACATACAACATCGATATTATTTCTATGTCACTAGGAAGTGAAGCTACACAATCGGCCAAGGACGACCCGGTCGTCAAAATCGTTGAAAAAGCGTGGGACAGTGGCATTGTCGTCTGTGTTGCTGCGGGCAACAGCGGGCCTGGACAAAAAACCATTTCAAGTCCCGGAACCAGTCCAAAAGTTATTACCGTTGGCGCCATGAAAGACAACAATACGAACGACAGGAAGGACGATGTTGTCGCCGATTTCTCAAGCCGTGGTCCTACCATCGACGGATTGGTCAAACCTGATTTGCTTACGCCAGGAGTTAATATTATTTCTACTCGTTCTCCCGGTTCTTTTTTAGACAAAACGAATTCTTCCAGCCGGGTCGGCAAGAATTACTTCTCGTTATCCGGAACGTCAATGGCCACCCCAATTTGTGCCGGTGCCGTGGCATTGATCATTCAAAACGATCGCGGACTGTCACCTGACGAAGTGAAGCAGAAACTGCTATCCGGCGCTGAAGATTGGGGATTGTCGCCGAACACGCAAGGGAAAGGCTATTTGGATATTCAAAAAGCTGTTGAAAGCAGCGGATCGTAACGCCATAGTTTGGACCAAGTAAAGGTAAGCACCTATTGAATAGGTAGCTTGCCTTTTTATTTGTAATGGTAAAATTTTTCTGAAATTTACCACTTTACTAAAAGTTTGGTTTTGGATAAAATATTCGTAGAAGATTTGACAAAAATCGACTATATTTTTTGCTACAGGAGGATTGGCATGAACTTATTTCGCAAAAAAACAATAGGAGGAAAAAATTCAGAAAGTTCGCTCAAAAAGGTACTAGGAGCAATGGACTTAACCATGCTCGGAGTCGGAGCAATCATTGGAACTGGAATTTTTGTCTTAACTGGAGTCGCTGCTGCAAAATATGCAGGACCTGCACTCATCCTTTCGTTTATAATTGCCGGTTTAGCCTGCGCATTTGCGGCGCTATGCTATTCTGAATTTGCCTCGATGATGCCGGAGTCTGGAAGCGCTTACACTTATAGTTATGTTGCTTTTGGCGAAATCGTAGCCTGGATTCTGGGCTGGGATTTAGTGCTGGAGTACGGCCTCGCGTCATCAGCTGTGGCCAGTGGCTGGTCCGGGTATTTCCAGGGGCTGTTATCAGGATTCGGGATTCATTTTCCGACTTTTCTGACAAGTGCGTTTGATCCGGCGAAAGGCACGATCATTGATTTGCCCGCTGTTCTCATCGTTTTACTGGTTACATTTATTCTTTCCAGAGGGGTTAAGGAGTCGGCCAAATTCAACGCTATTATGGTCATTATTAAAATCGCGGTCGTTCTTCTCTTTATTGCCGTTGGGGTTTGGTACGTCAAACCCGTGAACTGGGCTCCGTTTATGCCATTCGGCTTTTCCGGAGTGGCTACGGGAGCTGCGGTGGTCGTATTTGCCTACTTTGGCTTTGACGCCGTTTCTACGGCAGCTGAAGAAGTGAGGAATCCGCAGCGCAATTTGCCAATTGGCATTATATCGGCATTATCGATATGTACCATTTTATATATTATTGTTTCATTAATTCTTACAGGAATTGTTCCATTCCAAAAGCTAGGAGTGAAAGACCCGGTTGCATTTGCATTGCAGTTCATCCATCAGGATTGGGCGGCAGGATTCATTTCACTCGGAGCCATTGTCGGAATTACAACGGTCCTTATCGTCATGATGTTCGGCCAGACCCGCTTGTTCTATTCTATCAGCAGGGATGGGCTACTCCCGAAGAGGCTTTCTAACGTCCATCCGAAAAGAAAGGTTCCGATGACGAGCACATGGGTAACCGGGCTATTGGTTTCTGCATTTGCCGGACTGGTTCCGCTTGATAAATTGGCCGAGTTGACGAACATTGGGACGTTATTCGCTTTCTCCGCCGTTTCTCTTGGCGTTGCTGTATTGCGCAAAACCCGTCCTGACATCAAACGCGGGTTTAAGACGCCATGGGTTCCCTTCATACCAGCCTTAGCCGTTATTTTCTGCGTCTATTTAATGTTCCAGCTACAGGCGTTTACATGGAAGGGATTCTTGATCTGGCTGGCACTCGGACTCATCATTTACTTTACGTATGGCTATAGGAACAGCCGGCTAAATGAAACCGGCCAAAAGAAAGAAAATGTTGTTTAAGGACAGTGCCGTTAGCCGGCGCTGTTTTTTTCATGCCCAAATAGGCTTTAGCAGAAAACCCGGCCATCTCCATCACCCTGTTTTTTTCCTATTTTTTAAAAAAGCGATAAAAAGAAGAAGCAACGGAATGATTACTTGAAACGGAAAATGCATTAAAATCGTAACAACCTGCAGCCCCTCTTTTAAGTGCTCAGCAAAATTGCTGGCAATCGCGAGCGATACAATTAAAACGACGAGTCCGATTGGATAAACAAGCTTCGAAGGCTTTTTAACGTTAAATAAGCTTGCCGCCCCTGAAACCGCTGCATATAAATATACGCCGATCTTGCAGAACCCGCCAATAATCAAGGCTAGCATAAAAAAAACATCAAGTCGTTCTAAAAAATCTGCTACCTGTATGCTCTGTATCGTTGAAAGAAGAGGAAATTGCGAACGTGAAGCAAGATCAACACCGAGTACGCTAATGTTAATGGCCATGGCAAGAGCTAAATTGATGCCGCTTAACCAGAGTGATGATATAGCCGTCACTCTCGCCTTTTTTGGATTATTTAAATAAGGCAAAATCGTCGTAAATGCAATCGCTTCTCCAAACGGAACATACAACGTTTGAGTAAATACGACTTTTATTACAGGCGAAATACCCTCTTCCAGCATTGGCTTTAAGTTATTGATGTCGATCAAACCCGATACGACAATTAGAATAAAGCCGGTTATGGCAAGCAAATAAATTAATACAAAAAGCAATTCCCCAGCCCGGGCCAATACTTCAATTCCCTTGCTTATTGTATAAACGATCGCCATCATCAATAATGCGTTCACGATGAACATCGGCGTATCCGGATAGGCGAAAGTCACCAGCATTTCCCCGAAATCCCGAAGCACCCGGGACGCGAGGTACGTAAAATAGAGAATGTATAATAAGGCAAGTGCCCTCCCTATCGCTTTTCCCATAATTTTTTGCATATAGATGGCCGGCGGAATGTTGGGGTAGTAATAATAAAGGCAGAGGTAAATTAAAAATAGGAAACAGCCGCCCGCCATTCCG
This sequence comes from Fictibacillus gelatini DSM 15865, assembly GCF_000430745.1. GTDB lineage: Bacteria > Bacillota > Bacilli > Bacillales > Fictibacillaceae > Fictibacillus_A > Fictibacillus_A gelatini. Next base: position 23,307 of record NZ_KE387236.1, read on the forward strand.
AGGAGAATGGCCAGCCAGGCATCTTGCTTTACATCGATCGCAAGGGGAACCAATATCGCGCTACCTAGTTCAAACAATAATACGAGGACAAACAGCTGGTATGCGCTGAGTTTCGCCTTTTCCACCCTGTCACAACCTTTTTTAAGATCATTTAGCTATTTCCCGATATTAGAGCTATAAGGCTTGTTTCGTAAGCCCGTACGACGTACGAATGCTTCCACCTTGACGTTAACTTTTAATTTCGGGAAGTATTTGTCGTTCCAATCGAGTTTCATTTTTTTCCATTCATCCGGAGCGGAACGGTGAACCGCTTCGCCAAATCCGAAAATATCCGCTTTATTTTTCTGGGCAGCCTGAACAGCATCCTGTATCTCATGTTTGATTTCTTTTTTTAATACTTTTTCAATTTTTTTCAAGACACCCGGATCGGTTAAATTGACTGGAGCCCTTGCCTCGCCGATGTTTCCTTCTGCACGGACATGAATCGACATCCTGGGGTTGCCGTTTTTCATAGTGGCGGAGACGCTCGTTTTTTCGCGGATCACTTCATATGCAATGGCATCTTTTTTTTCTCTCCAATTGATGTTCACGTCCGTGGACTTGATTTTATTAAGAATCCATACAACTCCCCTGGCTCTTTTCCCGTTAAACCAATCGATTAGCTTTCCATCTTTAAAAACGCCAAGACCGTTAGTTTGCAAAATCGCTTCTGGAGATGAAACTTGGAGATTCTCCAGATTTTTCGCCTGCCTGGGATCCCCGTTTAACTGGATCCCAGTGATGACAGGCTCTTTTCCGTCAGAAACGAGCGACTTCATAACATCCTGAATGTTGGTGAAGATATTTTCCCCCCATCTATTTTCCGTCGTTTTTAATGTCTTGATGATTTTATTGGCCGGAATTTTATCGATGATTGTTAACGCCCTGCAAATATCCGCCGACTTCGTACCGCGAGCTATTACCAATGTCGCCGTATTTCGGAATTCAGGATCGCGATCAAACGCATCAAGAATGCTGTTGATTCCTTCTTTTTTGGCCAATTTTTCGCTAATAACAATAACGTTGGCATGTGCGTAATAGAGCCTTCTTGAGATTTTCGTAGACGCCCTCCGGCTTACTTCATCTAAATTGTCTCCAGTTGTGGAAAGAACAGAAACAGCCGTGCCCTGTCCGCCGCCTCCACCGGGTTGCTGGCTGCCAGCTACGTTTGATGGATTGACAATTTGCAACGTTCCAACATACCTTCCTTCTTTGTCTAGATCAATTCCAAAAGCTGCAATCAATGCCAGGTCGGTTAACTCCTTTTTGCTCCAGCATCCTGAAATGAGCGTAACGCCTATCATCATTAATAACATGACTATCCATTTACGAATCATCCCGATCACCTTTTTCAATCATGTTATTTACCATTCCACGGTTTTCAGGGGGGACTGGCCTTTGTCCCTTCCCCTCTCGAACATTATTTTTATTGCCGATCAATCTTGGTCTTTGCCTCAAGGTCCACCACGGCACCCGGACGACCGTATCTCCTGTATTTACTGGAATCAATGGAGCAAGCGGCGACATGTATGGAACGCCAAATGAACGTAGGCTGCACAAATGGACGATCAACATAATAAATCCGAGAATGATGCCATAAAAGCCAATCGTTGCTGCCGCGAGCATAAATAGAAACCGGACTAAACGGGCGGAGATCGCAATCGCAAATGATGGTGTGGCAAAACTGGCGATCGCCGTGATGGAGACAACAATCACCATGGCCGGTGAAACGATGCTAGCCTGCACCGCAGCCTGTCCGATAACAAGCGCCCCCACGATGGAGACCGCGGATCCAATGGCCCTAGGCATGCGAATTCCCGCCTCCCTTAAAATTTCAAGAGCCACTTCCATCATGAGAGCTTCAACAAGCGCCGGAAAAGGCACCGCTTCTCGCTGCGCTGCTATAGCGATGGCCAGCAACGTCGGGATCATCTCCTGATGGAATGTTGTAATCGCGACATATGAAGCGGGTCCGATCAAGGATATAAAAAAAACAAAAATTCGTAAAAATCGAATGGCCGTCGCTATATCATAACGAACATAATAATCATCGACAGACTGGAAAAATTGAATGAAAACCACTGGCACAAGCAGCACAAATGGAGTTCCGTCTACAAAAATCGCAACTCTTCCTTCCAGGAGATTTCCCGCGACCATATCGGGCCTTTCTGTATGGTAAAGAGTTGGAAAGGTTGTCATCGTCTGGTCTTCAATTAGCTGTTCAATATACCCCGACTCCAATATGCTGTCGATGTCAATACTAGTTAAACGTTTGCGCACTTCTTCGATGATTTCATCATTAGCGATTCCTTTTATATACATGATCGAAACATCAGTTTTCGTCACTTTGCCGATTTTAATTGACTCGAGCCATAAATTCGGGTTTTTTATGATTCGTCGCACCATGGCCGTATTGGTTCGGATCGATTCTGTAAAGCTAGATCTAGAACCGCGGACCGACAACTCGGTACTCGGTTCCAATATTGAGCGTTTTTCTCCGCCTTTCGTGCCAGCAATTATCGCTTCATTTGTTCCATCAATGATAATGATTGTTTCGCCCGACATTAATGAAACCAACAGCTCGTCCCATTTGTTTACCGTCTGGACGTTCCCGAGCGCAATTGTTTCTTCAGCAATGGTCTCTAGCACATTTTGCTTCGTCATTCGCTCTTTTAACGCACGATTATTCGTTATTGACTCAATTAAAAAATCATTGACCGATTCATCATTCACGATGCCTTCAACATAAACAATCGCCGCTTTGATTTCTGATTGAAAGCCAATGTTCAATATGCGGATAACTACATCCGTACTGTTTCCAGTCCTTTGTTTAATAATTTCAAGATTTCCAGCAAGCGTTTCACCCATGAACTGGGGCAATTTTTTGCTGTTTTTTTCGTCCTGATCATCCTTTTTTTCTTTCCGATTCTTGAAAAATGAAGGCATGGTCCATGATTTCCTTTCATCGGCTTTTATTTTCCATTTTCCCCTGCCAGTTATTGGAGTATACGAAATTTTTTATTCACTTCATAAATGAAAAATATCCCGGCTGCCTATTGGAATCCGGCATCAAGGCAAGTTTGTATAATACTGCAGCCTCTGAAAGGATAAAATAGACGGTGGAGAGTGATCAAAACATGAAAATTTTCGGCATTGCCATTTTGTTAATGGGATTATTAGCTGGCCTATCCCTTTGCATCGATATCCTGATGGGCTCTGACCTGATAACTTCCCTAAAAAATGCGTTAAGCCCCTTTCGTCTGATGGAACTTCCAGAATTAGTCCTTCTCTATTTTTTTATTTTTTTATTTCTAGTCAAGTCGGCAGTTTCACTATATCAAGGAAGAAAGAGCAAAACCAATTCCTAAATGCGAGAAAACCAATCGTTCAGCTGACGATTGGTTTTCTTATGTTACCAGATATATGGATATGCCGGGTAATAGTATGGAAATGGGAATAATGTGATTCCTGTAATTGATGCGAGCGGAAAAGTGGCGGGTTGATACCATTGATAGTAATACCACCATCTTCCACCGCCCCCCGGCCCCCAGGGTCCAACACCGAACGGACCAAAAAACCTTTGGTCTTCCGCCTCTTGCCTGCCCGGGTATTGTCCGCTTCCTCCATGGCCAGCTTGCTTTTTCGGGATAAGCATATACACATTTTGATCATCGACTTGATATATAATTCCATCCGTCTTTGTTCCATCTTGCATCGTTACGACCACATGGCAATACATATGCTGTTTGCAAAGCGAATGCACATGTCTCTCCCGTTCTTGTTCAACGTACTGTCCGTTTTGTTCACTCATCCACCATCACCCCTTTCTCCAACTATATTTATTTTTTATCAACAGATTTATGAATACCTGTTATGGGACGCTTGTCGTTCTGCACTACTCTTATTGTTGTTTTCCATCCATTCGTCAATTCAGTGCGGGTATCAATTATTTGGCGAAAGGTACAATTAAAAAGGTGTGCCAATATAAAGCACACCTTTTTCTGCAACATGACCAGAGCACAAATTAGAGGTAATGCGGAAAAGAAAGACTAACTAATTGACCTGATACACTTAAATCATCATTTAAGGTTGTATCTACACAGGCGACTAACGGCAAGACGATGGTAATGATTCCATCATGAAAGTCTATATCTATGCCGGAACATTGGTCGCCGCAATCTACGAATGTTTCAACACTATCATTGACCGTGTCGATGACAACCTTAAAACATATATCAAAACAATGTTGATTTGTGCAAGACATTGGTTTCCCCCCTTTATCCAACATACTATGTCGATTTTAAAAGGGAGAAACGGCATTTATATCAATCTATTTGCCTTTTTTATAATGGATAATAGTTTAGGAGGAGGATTTCTGACAGTGATTCGCCAGGTGGAAAAATGCTTCGATATGATCGCCGATAATTAGGGAGGTAGTTGGCGCTAATTCGCCTTTTTTCTTTGAAAAATGTTGACTTGGACGAGTTCGATTCATTTTATCCACTTCGATCCGATGAACATTCTGGACGATATGTCCGTTTAAAATGGCTTGAATTTGAGCGTAAACCGGTGTGGCGAGCGCTTCAAAGCCTATTTGTTCCACGCATTTTTTACTGAGTGCATGAGGAACCGCAACGGTAGAACCAGCCCCCAGATCCTTTCGTCCGCACGCCACATTGATCGCATATTTACAAGCTGTCACAATATGAAGCGGAGTGCGGCTAGTAAGATAATGATTTAAGTCATTGAGCGCTACATCGACTCCGCGTTCGACGGCGTGGACAAATGGAAACAGATCAACTGCAGGAATCACAAAATCTCCGTCCATAAAAAGCAAAATGTCACCGCTGGCAAAATAAGCCCCAACTGCTCTCCCCACATCATGGCCAAGTTTTTGCTTATAAACGATTACCGTTGCCCCGTATTGTCGTGCTACTTTTTCCGTTTTATCTGTTGAGCCATTTGCCACAACAATGATTTCAAACGGTTCTAATTTTCGGCATTCTTCTATAATAAAACCTATCACTTTCGCTTCATTTTGAGCGGGAATAATGATAGAGAGCCGGTTCTCCTCGTCATTCTCCGGTTGATGTCCCCAACCAGGAATGATGTTTGGTCCTGTCCTTACTCCATGAGACTTTAATCCTTCTACGATGTCCCGCCTTCTTCCTCCGTCAAAATGGCCGCCTCTTGGATCCCCCGACTGTTTGATCCAAAAAGAAATCGCCTCCAGATGGTAATCGATCATCCGTTTTTCGGAAATAGAACGTGCAGGACCGTTTGTTTCCGCCATCTTTTTTAAATACATTGAAACATCGCCGATTGGCAATTGATTGACGATTCTAAATGAGTACTGGATCATTTTAAAATAGGCAATGACCGGGTGGGCGAGATTATCTGCGTGAATCTTATCGACTACTTCTTTTGTCATCGCATAAGGAACGAATACAGTAGAGTCCATTTTCAAATCGGGGCGCCGAAAAAATTGGTTCGTCATTTGCGGGAAGACAACGGCTTCTTGAGGCTGCCCTTTTTTATAAAACCAATAATCCATTTTATTGATTGCCACGTCCGCTGTCCCTTCTATTAACGGTTGAAGAAATTTTTTTAATGTGCCTGCCGTAATCGCAACATCGGAAGGAACGAACAATAATATGTCTCCAGTAGCTTCTTTGGCGCCCAGTGCATGGCCTTTATGAGTTTCAAGATCATGGCAGGGAATAACCCGGCAGGCATATTTGGCTGCGGCCTTGATCGACTGTTCGCAAGCAGGATGGGCAACGACAATGATTTCATAAGGGGAAAGCTGACGGCAAGACTGAAGGGCCCGTTCAAATGCCGGTCTATCATCACAAACGGAAATAATTATAGATTGCTTTTTATCCAATTCTATACTCCTTTCTTATAATGAAAATGTCTAGGAAAACATTTTCTTAAATGCATAAACTTGCAAGCTGCTAATTTTCATGTAAAAAAATGCCTTCATTTTCTATGAAATGAAGGCAAAGGTTAACTGCGTTGTCTTTTTGCTAACACCCCGCGTGTATCGATGATCTTCTTTGCCCCTGAAAGGAGTTCATAATCAACGCCAGAGTGATCGGTCAGTATAAGGACAAGATCGAATACATTGAGTGTCATTTCAGACAATGGAATGGACTGATGGATGTTGCCGTCCAGCACAACTGATGGAATGTATGGATCATGATAGCAGACATTATAGTTTTCCGCCAAAAGCGTTTTGAATATTTTCAATGCAGGGGACTCTCGCACATCATTTACGTCTTTTTTATAAGTAAGTCCGATCACCAGTATATTCTTTTCATCCTCCTCAAGTGCATTTTTCACACGCTCTGCTACTTCTTTTGGCATATTGTCGTTAATTTCGCAAGCCGACTGAATCAGCTGGCTTGTAAGGCCATGTTGCCCGAGCTTCCATTGGAGATAGAGCGGGTCAACCGGTATACAATGACCACCGATGCCAGGACCCGGCCAATACGGCGTAAATCCAAAAGGCTTTGTTGAAGCAGCCTGTAATGATTCATAAAAATCAATGTTAAGTTTCCGGCATAATGTATCGATTTCGTTAACGAGCGAAATATTAACAAGTCGCTGGACATTCTCAAAAATTTTCGCTAATTCGGCGATTTTCGGCGAACTGACGGGCACGAGCTGATCAAAGATCGTTCCGTAAAACGACTTGATCTTTTCTAAACATTGCTTCGTCTGCCCACTCACAATTTTTGGAATGGACTTTAACGTAAAGTTTTTATTGGCGGGATCAATTCTTTCCGGCGAATAACATAGAAAAAAATCTTCCCCGACTTTCATGCCTTTTTTGGACAAAATGGGCAAAATCACATCTTCCATCGTTCCAGGATAAGTCGAGCTTTCATAAATCAATGTTTGTCCATTTTGGAGATGCTTTTCGATAAAATGGGTAGCCGAAACCATTGCTTCTAAATCCGGCTCGCCCTTTTCATTAATCGGTGTAGGAACGGTGATGATAATATAGGATGCTTGTTTTACTGATTCGCTTCCGTTTTCAGGAAGCATCGCTTTGAAACGTCCATTCATTCGTTCGGCGACTGTTGAATCAGAAACGTCGGGAATATAGCTTTTCCCCTTTTGGAGACTTTCAATTTTTCGAGGATCCATATCGATTCCGGCCACTTCGTAATTTTCACTGGCGATATGAAGGGCAAGCGGGAGACCGACATAGCCGAGGCCGATAACAGCAACCTTTTTTCGTTCAGCAGAATGATGATTTCCAAGGAACTCCCATTTTCTTTTTCCGTCCGTATATCCACATCGGTCATTTATGACATGAAAAAGATGGCCAAATGCTTCGACATGATCCCCCAGAATCCGATCCGTAGATGCCACCCGGCCTTTCACACGGATATGTTCTTTGCGCAGGCGGTTCGGCTTGATGACATCAACGTAATGTACGGGCTTCACGTTGAACCCTTCTAATAGGGCTTTCGCCTGGAATAGCGGAGGGTTCATTAAATAATCAAAACCTATCCTTTCAATTACGTTTCGGCGGATCGCATGCGGCACAGCGGTTAAAGAGTTCATCGTTAAATCGGGGCGCTTCAAGGCGCTATTTAACAAATATTTGGCAGCACTGACTGCATGAAGCGGCTGGTATAGGTCAAGTAAACATTCCAGGTCATTCAGCGCCACATCGACGCCATCCTCCGCCGCTTTTAAAAATGGAACGAGATCCTCAGCTTTAACGATAAAATCGCTGTCTATAAACAGGCAAATTTCGCCCGTGCTGTGCATCGCCCCAATGGCCCGCGGGATGTTATGGCCGAGTGGATCTTTAAATTCGACAATTTCAGCTCCCGCATCCATAGCTCGTTGTTTCGTCTGTTTATCTGCCCCATTTAATACGACAATGATTTCATCTACTCCTGCTTTCTTCACCTCATCAATAACGCCTTTAATTGTATCAGGCTCCTTGCCAGCCGGTATTATGGCGCTGAATTTCGCTTTCTTGTCACGCGGCTTGGAGGGTTGGGGATAATGGTGGAGAAAGGATCGGTTCCGGTTTCCGTCAGTCAGCCCTCCGCGCGGCCCTCTTTCAGCAATAAGCCTGGATATGGCCTGAAGATGGTCACCTATAATGACACTTGTTGAAAATGAAAACGGCGATCCTTCCATTTTCCCATGATGATTTGGGCGGATTTTATTTGTGCCGATGACATCAACGGAAGCTGGAGCGACGATTTTAAGTTGATTTAAGACCGCCATGGAATAGGCAAGTGGAGGACAAGCAAGAGCCCGCCATCCGATTTTCTCCAATGCCGTTTTCTTGATCGCATGTGGAATAGCTACCATCGATCCAATTGACAGATCCCCCCTGCCAAGCATATGGTTAACGGCAAACTTGGCGACAGCGGTTGGATGCGGGCGAATTTTCCGTTTAAGCGTCCAATCTAAATCATTTAGTGCAATATCCCATCCTTCTTCAATGGCTTTTATAAAAGGAATGAGCTGTTGATGCCCAATCACAATGTCCCCATCTACAAATAGAAGAATATCACCCTTTGCTGCTTTTGCGCCAATAGCCCTGCCGACATCAATTCCAAGAGGCTCTTTAAAATAAACTATGTTACATCCATAGTTTTCGGCAATTTCCCTGGAGCGATCTGTCGAACCATTAACAACGACGACGATTTCATAAGGCGCTAACTGTTGCAATTCTTCTAAAACAGGGGCGAGAGTGGCTTCTTCGTTTTGAACCGGAATGATGATAGATACGTTCATTTGCTTCTCTCCCTTCGATTTTCATTGAGTGTTTTTATCAGTCTATTGATCTTCTTCACTCAAGTAATACTAATGTATACAGTGAGAGAAGGTTCGTGCTCGGACAGAAATACAATCTAGTGAAAATGGTTATTTGATGCTAGTTTCACCGTGATAAATACTAGAAGAATCATTCTTTCATTTTGCATAACATGATGAAAAGAAATTTTATGAGGTGAGGAAATGGCACAGATACATTTACAATGCATACAAATGAGGAGCAATAAAGCCGGTTGGCTGGGAGCGAAAAATGAAGAAAATGAAGGAATGGAGATTTTTTATACCGAAGATGGCGCCTCGAATTGGAAAAACGTGACACCCGAACATTCGATGATTCGATCAATGTTTTTTTTCGGGCTGGAGACTGCCTATTTATTTGGCTATGTTTCGGTAGAGGGAATTTTATCGCCGACTGTATTTTTTACACACAATAAAGGGAAAAGCTGGGGGCATTCTCTTCTCCCAATCGAAGAAGATGGAAGACCATTAAGCGCTTTCATTGATTTTAGCTGCAAAAAAAATGGTTGGCTATTGGCTTCAAGTGATCCTTTCTCTACTATATTGTACAGAACCCGGAATGGCGGCAAAACATGGGGAAAAGTTGGACATGTCCCGATTGCGGGTGTCCCGGTTGGAATTCGATTCATCAATGAAATGGACGGCTGGGTAGCTGTAAAAGCTCAGAGCAATCCCTCGTGCTTATATAAGACGAACAATGGGGGAAAGAACTGGAGATTGGTGAACTTGCCATTTCTATCAGAAGAGACTTCCCCGGCGCAGGCGATGACCTGTTTCAAACCGGTCTCTTTAGATGATCTGCTTATCGTTCCTGTCATGACGGATGATGGTTCAACAAAGTCGCTGATGTTCTTTACTTCTCATAATCTTGGGCAAACATGGAAGGCTTCAAACGAGATTCCTTTTACTGGAGGAGGCGCTCTTTCATTTATTGATGCACACCACGGCCGGGCGATTGATGCAGAGGCCGGAGCCGTCTATAAGAGCAAGAAGGAGTTCAAAAAGTGGGAGATTTGGACGCAAGCGGATCTTCTCAAAGGGACGCGCTGCCTCCATTTTACAGATCCACACAATGGATGGGCATGCTCGAAGAAATCCATTCTTCATACAAAAAACAGGGGGAAGAGTTGGGAGGAAATTCAATTTACCATCCATTAATTATAGGGGAAACTTCCCTCGGGCTGCCGGTGACGTGATCGGCAGCCTTTTCATGAATCAAAAACGATGTTCGTCTGTTTCAATCCAAACCTATCAAAATCTGAATCTATCTATCCTTTAAAAAATCCTTTTTTGATAGATGTAGAATAAACGACAGATGGCAGGCATCTGTCGTTTTAAGCGTAGATAAATTAAACGATTCGATTATTTTACCGCATGCCAGATTGTCCATCGGTCTTTTTCAACAATTGGTTCTCCCGGCTTAAAATTCTGCCTTTTAATGTACACTGCAAGTTCTTCAAGTTGGCGATCCGTTAGTTCGTGCAAAATTGAACGGCCGGTTCGGTTCATGAGATCTCTGACTAATTCCTCTATGTCATTATAAGTTTTTCTAACTTCCCAAAGTTTGTATTCTTTGCTATCTTTGAACCCTGCTTCTTGCAATGCATCGCGTACTTTCTCGCTTGAATGTCTTCTTAATGTTTCTTTACGGATCAAAGGAGGGAACTTTTCAAGAAAATAACCTCTGATGTGGGATTTGCTTCCTTCCACCAAGCAATCTTCAGGTGTTCGGTCTTGAATGATGCATATGCCACCAGTTTTTAAAACGCGGTAAATTTCATTGGCGCACAAAGTTAAATCTTTGATGTGATGGATGACGGCTCTTTCTAGGACAATGTCAAACCGGTCATTTTCCAATTTTGTATCCAATGCATCGCCCAATCGAAAGTCGATATTCGAATATCCTCTGCAGTTCTCTTTCGCCGATAATAGTTGCTGTCTTGAAAAATCCACCCCTGTAACCGATGAGGCCCCCATCATGGCAAGCGCCTTCGTATAGATTCCGCCGCCGCAGCCAATGTCCAAAACTTTTTTGCCTTTAACATCACATAAATCATTAATTTTTTTTACCCAAGTTGGATCCGCTGCCCTTGTCGAATAGCTTGAACGATTTTCCCTGCTATGAAAATCGATGGCCATATGAATCGCCTTCTTTCATTTCATCTATTTTCATTTTAACCAAATCCTTTACATAATTAAATGTTTTTTACTTTATGATTATTGATAACTTTTTCTTATGAAATTATAAAAACGACCACCCGCTCAATTGGGTGGCCGTCTGCATCATTATTTCTTTAATCCCATCGTTTTTTTCAGCGCATTGAAAATATGGGTATTTTCATATATGCCTTCAAATTGTTTGGCACCGGCGCCAGTCGCCGTTAAAGGCACAGTTACTCCGCCATGGCCAGTCGTCGTCCAGTCAATCGTGAACTGATTCGTGCTGTTAGCTACTTTGAACGGCCCGTCTTCCTTCGAAATTCCATCGCCGGATTCATCTTTCCCGTCTACTTCTTCAATCGTGAGACCGCCGCACTCATGGTCGGCCACGACAAGGACTAACGTATCTGGATGTTTTTTTGCATATTTTTTCGCAACTTCCACGGACTGATCTAGTTGCCTGCCCGCTTTAATCATTTTCTCCGCATTGTTTTCATGGGACATTTCGTCGATTCCTTCTTCCTCTACCATTAAAAAGAATCCTTTTTTATTCGCTGAAAGCGTGTCGATGGCTTTTTTCGTCATTTCCGGCAGCGGCACGACAGGGTCGTATACGTCTCCCTCGCCTTCTGGCCGTTGTTCAAACATTTCTTCATTCGCAAAAAGTCCTAAAAGTTTTTTGCTGTTCGTTTTCTCTAGTTCCTCTTTATTCGTCACATATTGATAGCCCAGTTTTTGCGCTTTTTTTACTAGATTGCCCTCTGTTCCTTTACTTTGCTCGGATTCATCTTTTGCCGAATGGTCTTCAAATTTGCCCGGTTCGCCAGCCGGGTACCAATAATCTTCTCCTCCGCCAAGAAGCACATCCACTTTGCTCTTTTCAATGTATTGTTTGGCAATATCGCTCTGCTTCTTGCGATCGGTTACATGGGCGCCAAACGCGGCCGGGGTGGCATCTGTGATCTGGCTCGTTGTCACCAGACCCGTTGACTTGCCTGCATCATGTGCCATTTCAAGGATTGTTTTCACTGATTTTTTATTCGGATCCACTCCGATGGCTCCGTTATATGTCTTGACACCAGTAGCCATCGCTGTTGCAGCGGCTGCTGAATCCGTCACGGCGGATGTAGAGCTTGTATGGACGATTCCGGCATACGGCATATCGTCCATTGCAAGTTTTCCTTTTTGTCCAACAGTAGCAAGCCGGATCGCTTCACGGTGAGCCGCCCCCATTCCATCTCCTACAAAGAGAATGACATTTTTCGCCTTTTCAGGATGATGAAATTTTGCTTTGTTCGGTCCGTGGGCATCGGTAATCTGGCTCAATCCAAGCCCTGCAATTGCCGCAAGAGATAATACAGCACCCGCCATTGCTTTCTTCTTAACCACTCGTACCACTCCACTCCTTAAGATTTTTTCTTTCTACCATCACTATAAAAGAGTTTTATTAAGGCCAGGTTGAGTGATTGTAAAGGATCATTTAAAAAACACCTCCGGAATGAAGGTGATTATTTCCACGTCAAGCTTGTAAGTAACTGATGCTTAAATAGGCTTACTAGAAAATCTACATAGAAATCTTTCCTGACGATCATTTGATATTCGTGGTCCGGATAAGGATAAAACAACACGTCCGTATATGTATCGTTTTTATCAAAAAAATCGCGGATTTCGTGCAGCTTTCTGACAACCTCTTCTGTTTTCGCTTTCATAAAAAATTCAAAATCGTCCCCGTTCATTTGCTCTTTAATGGAAAGATCATTTTGGTCATACTCATAAGCGATCATTATTTCTGCCTCCCAAATTTTACTTACTTCCTTTATAACGCAATCAAGCCTGCTTTACAAATTCATTTCCTTTTCACAGGGACTGTAGTAGAGTTAAATTAAAACAACGCTGATAGATCAGGAGGGGCTTAGGAATGAAAAGAACGGTCATGCTGGCGGGACATGCGAAGCTTCCACAGGGGATGGCGGCAAGCGACGTTTATCATACGTTAACGGTTACGCTCGAGGCAGATTTAAAATATTGGGTCATTATCGATGCTTCTTGTACACTCGCAACTGGGCACGCCCAGGATTTTCTCGGGCAGCTGCTGAAAGGGCATAGTTTACTTGATGGTGTCGAACCGATTGTGGAGGCAATTGGGAGCCATTATTACGGCAAGGCTCAATCCGCATTAATTGCCGCCATTAAAGATGCTTATAAACAGTACGTTTATATTAAAGAGCAATCCGGATCTTTTTTATAAAAAACAAGCCCTGTTTATTCATCTTCTGAATAACAGGGCCATCATAAATATTCTTCCACTTTCATCTGTTTCTCCTATTCTTCGTGTTTTCTCATGCAATGCTCGCATTCGTAAATGTATGATTCATGTTGCTCTTCGATCTCACACCCACATTCCCGACAAACTTTCTTTGGCAAGTTACGGTAAAATTCCAATGTCACCATGTTTGATTCCTCCTCTGTTTCGTTGTTGCACCCATTGTACTATAACAACTTTGATAATTCAATACCTGTTACACTATTTTTTAAAAAAATTTAGAAAACTTAATTTTTTGCAGCGTAGATCAAATCAAAGGCTGAACGCAAGCCCTATAACCAAAGCACAAAAAGGCGAATCAGATCAAGCTGGTTCACCTTTTGTACGAACTATTTATTTTTTATGGGGATATAAATTGTCATTACCACACGCTGTTGCTCCATGCTTTTTGTAAGATCGGTTATTTCAAAATCAGGGCCTTCCCTTCTTTCATACTGGCTATTCGGCAGCCATACTCCATAAATATAGTCCCTGATGGAAGGCACTTCATCCGTATTCGGAAAGGTTGCATATAATCCGGCCGGCAATTCCACAATAGTGAATCCTTCCACTGTTACTCTGGTATCTCGGTCGACCTCCCCTCCTATTACAAAAGAGAATTCTCCCTCATCCTGGAAACGGCATGCGACGCCATACGCTTGATCGGGGGTTTTATCAGGAACTTTCAAATAATGCTCATTTACTCTAAAATCTTCATAAAAACCCGGGATCTCTTTATAATGCCGGCCATCGTTCAAGTTGGTTTTATATTCGCATCCGTAAATGTGTCTAGTTTCCAATTCTTTAAAAACTGGTTTAGGAATCATCAAATCATCTCCTTTTCGTTTATTGAAATCTAAAAAATTCAATTTGTTTTGAAATGAAATGCACCCGGGATTTTTTCTATACTTCGCCGGAGTGATTCCAAAAAGATCTGTAAATGCACGGGTAAACGCTTCCTGTGACTGATATTGATAATCAAAAGCGATATCAATGATTCTTTCATCAGATTGTGCCAGGCGTTTCGCCGCCTCGCTTAACCGCCTTTTTCGAATATAACCTTGCGTGGAAAACCCGCTGATCGCTTGGAACAATCGTTGAAAATAAAAGGGAGAAAATCCTGCTTCCAGAGCGATTTCTTGAATGGCCAACGGTTCTTTCAACTTTTCTTCGATCAAATCCACTCCCGCTTGAATGCGTTTATAATAATCCAAAATGTTCACCGTCCTTGTTTTCATCATACATTACGATTTAGCCTCTTTTTTGATTTTTTGTGCTATTGGCTAATTTTTCATTTCAAATCCGTCGTTTTTGGAAAAGGAAAAGGGCTGTCCAGAAAGTCATTGAAACGTGACTTTTTGTGACAGCCCCTTGCAGTGTGTAGCAGAAGTTAGTTTTGAATCCGATTTATTGTCATTACATACTTTTTGTGCCATTCTTCCCATTCACCTTTTGGAAAGTCCATTACATGACCATTGAGCAAAGCCTTCAAAACATCCAGGCAAACATGCCAACCTGCTAAATCTTTTGGAGTATGGTCAGTTAATGTGCCGATCCATTCATTCAAAACGAGCAGGCATCCGTCTGGTTTTTCCGATAGTTCAAAGCGAACCCGATCTGCACCCCAGATGAATTCGAGGACGGATAAGGGCTTGAAGTCCAAAATTTCCATATCAATTAATGTTCCCGACCCATCCTTCATATCAAAGTGAATGGTTCCTCCCTTTCGAAGATCCTTCACTTGCAGATTCGGCATCCATTTTTCCAGTATTTCATTCTCCGTCAAAGCTGCCCACACTTGTTCGACCGGATGCTCGAATAGCCGTTCAAAGCGGGCAATATACCCATCTTCAACTTTTTCAATTGTTGCTAGCATTTTCATCTTCCTCCTTTTAAGAAAGCTTGCCAACGATCGGTATTACATCTCATTAACCGTCACAAACTGATACCCTTTTTCGATAAAGAGCTTAAGATCCCTTCAATCGTTTTCAATTCGTTTCCTGTTTGATCATATATCGGATGAAGCAAAATGATCGATCCGGGTTTCACCTGTTGATTCACGTCATCGACCTTGTCGGCAACTGAAGAATAAAAAGTGCTTCACGCGATTGTTTTCATATAGGAGTACATCAAGCTTATTGCTATTGGCGGCCGAAAGTCGCACTCTCTTTTATCGCCTGTTTTGGATCAAGTCATTCGTCTTTTTCATTTCACTCTTTCCTGACGAAAATGATAAATTGCTAATAACCCATTTGAAAAGTGACAGTGCCCAATTACCTTTATTGTATTGAAAATATGAAAATAGTTCTACATCAGGGCTTCTTGTAAATGTTCTATCGGACAAAATTTTACCTCCGGCCGAAGCCACTGAAAAAGTTCCTTTTAATAAAAAACTAAAATTTTTGAAAAACCAAAACCCAAAAAAACAGTATTTTTCACTTAGGAAGTGGGGGAT
>NZ_KE387236.1:39324-39921 GCF_000430745.1 Fictibacillus gelatini DSM 15865
TGTTTACAATGCATTTCGCTTACCAAAGTGGGGATGTATTTTTTAGGAAAAAGCATTTTTGAAAATTTCTTGGACTTTTTCAGTGACCTCCCTCCAGACCCCATTTTTGTCCTTGAGACGGCGTCTATTGGACAGATTTTCGTCTCCAGACCCCATTTTTGTCCTTGAGACCCGTTCTATTGGACAGATTTTCGTCTCCAGGCCTTATTTTTGTCCTTGAGATGGCGTCTATTGGACAGATTTCCACCTCCAGACGAGGCCACTGAAAAAGTCCCCCGAAAAAAGTGTGATTCCCAAAATATATAAGGAAGTAACACTTTTTTTATGTAATAATTAACTTATCAAATTCTCGTGGGTGGTATAAAGATGATTCAAAAACAACAATCTATGGTTTTCAGTCCTTTTATGGGGATTTACGATTTGGTTATTCCTAAAGATCACTTATTACGAAAAATAAATGAGCTAGTTGATTTCTCCTTTGTTTACGAGGAATTGAAAGATAAATATTGTCATGATAACGGTCGAACTGCTATCGATCCGATCTGTATGTTTAAATATTTATTGTTAAAAAGTATTTATGATTTATCGGATGAGGAT
>NZ_AUMP01000036.1 GCF_000430745.1 Fictibacillus gelatini DSM 15865
CCTCACCTCTAACAAATCATACGGAAATTGGGGAGAGATTTTTGGAGATCGTGTGTTAGCGTCAGCGATTTTAGATCGACTACTTCATTATTCACATACCATCAATATTAAAGGAGAAAGCTATCGAATCAAGGAGAAGAAGAAAGCAGGATTTTTCAACACGGAAAAAACAGTGAATGAATATTCGATCAATTCCCTTTCCCCCTCGGGGGAAAGGGAATCCCAAACACGATTGAAAGGAAGTGATACCATAGAAAGATAGAGCTTTTTGTGTTAATAATGGGGAATTTTAAAACGGCATTTTTGGGGAATTTTCAACTGAGGTTGACATCCTAAAACCTTCAACCGCAATAAAAACAGATACCACCATTTTTAGAGGTAATAACTATACATTCGTTCTCTCTACTTGCCTATAAAATTCTACTTATTTACGCAAATATTAAGAGTATTTATTGTTATTTATCATTTTATGTTTTATTCCATTATTCTATTCGATTTGCTGTTAAGAATATAAAGTTCCGTTCTTATAATGAGGGCGTCAAGGAAAAGGATATTAAAATTAGGAGGTTTTACGGTATGGAAAAAGAGTTTCTAACAGTTCGTTCATTATCAAAATTGCTAGATATGAGTGAGCAAACAACCTATAAACTAGCACGAGAAGGAGTAATTCCAGGACGTGTAAAGGTAGGTAAATCAGTTCGTTTTAACAAAACGGTTGTAGTTGAATGGCTCCAAAATGGAGGTGCTAAAGATGATAGTGAAAACTAAGGATTTATATAGCTTTTCACAAGCAGCCGAAATATTAGGAGTTACTACTCAAAGGCTATTTGAATTATCTTCTTCTCCATATGTTGAGAAGGTGCATATTGAGAATAGAATTTACTTTTCCAAGGAAAGCCTTCGAAAACTCGTATTAAGAGGTGATGTTTAAATGATTAGCATTGAAAAGACTAGTAGAATACTTAACCACTTTAACATAGCATTTACTGAAAATGCAGTGTTGGGTTACTTGCAACGTGGACAATTAGAAAAAGCCCCTCGTATAGAAAATGGCTATTACTCTATCAATACCAAATACGGGTACAGCGTAGACAAAGATAGCCTAGAAAGGTTTTTACTTGATCATGGGGCAACAGAAAAAGAAATTGTTGAATTTCTTTAGGGTTAATCAATCTGCAACCAACCGCTTTATGTGTTTGCCACATAGAGCGGTTTTCTTTTATAACTAACAAAATATTTTAAGTTTAAATTCAAAAATTTCACAAATATAAAATTAAGTAACAATTTACCGAAAAAATAGGAGCGGTCAACCCGCTCCCTCTACTTTAATTATCTTTATTTAATTATTTCTCTATTTAATTTGATTTTCTTTATTCTACTTACTTTATTTAGTCATTTAATTTGCTAATAGGAGATATGCCATTTTGATATAAGTAGATGTGACCCCTATTTCAAATTGAATTAACTTTTGTTACCCTCATGTAATTTTGACTAGAGGGGGTGACTCAGTAATTAGAGTAATTAGAATAAAGGTACTTCTTTGTTCCATTTATATTCAATCTTTACATTGGTAGCATTTACAACATACTTATTCATTTCTTCAAGGAAGTTTTCTAGGACTGAATTATAATCCTCGTTACTACAGCAATCGAACAACCTATCCGCATATTCCTTATGCTTTTCAGCAAGATATTTTGAAATAGCCTTTGAAACTTTTGATTTACAAAAGTTCTTCGGAACATCTACAGTTTTGTATCTCTTCTTATACCAATGTGTTAACTCACTAATAATCAAATATGGATTATCCTCTAGTAAACATATTGAATAAAGATTAGATGTTCCTACTCTATTCTCAATGTTAAGGAAGTACATTGAGTGTAGCTTGTTCAATGACCTCCCTACTGTACTTTCACCTATATTTAACCTTTCCGCAATAGTCGATTTAGATGGAAAACAGCTTTCATTATCATTAATCGACCATAAAATATCATATAATACATCCTTATCGTTTGCAGAAAGACCAATACATTTCCTTAATGAATTAGGAACAGCTACAAAATGATTTTCACTTATACTCTCCTTAGACATATTTACTAACCTCTCCATTACCCATACCATAATGACTCCCCCTAATAATAATTTTTAAAGTAGCATGTACTTTCAACATAGTTATCGAGGTATGCCCTCCAATTGTTGCGATAATGATACAAAAAAATTTTTTCGCAACAATTCCCTTCCTTAAAACGATTACTAGGCTGAGCAAAGCAGCATTACCTAAAAGAGGGGGATTTTTCATGAAAGTTGAAAGAGAGTTTATAGGGTCAGAGTCATTAGAAGAGATTGTACAATCATTTCTTGAATATATGATTGACAAAATGTCAAATGCTTCCTACGATAAGGAAAGAACTAATGTCACTCCTACTACTAAAGGAGTGGCGAATTGATGAAATGTGCAATTTATGCTCGTGTTAGTACGAGAAAGGAAGAACAACAGAACAGTTTACAAAATCAAATCTCTTTAGCTGAGAGTATAGCTCATGAGAAAGGGTTTACCGTTATCGAAAGATATATTGATAATGGTATAAGCGGGGCAGGAATAAAGAACCGTACAGGGCTTAACAAATTGCTACAAGACCTTGAAAAGAAGGATATTGACGTTGTTATTGCTAAGTCCGTATCAAGGCTGGGAAGAAACACTGTACAAAGTTTACAGACTGCTGAACAGATTGAGAGACAAAATGTCCGCTTAATACTCCCTGAGGATTTCTACGACTCTAAAACAAGTGACAGTTCAATGCCCTTTGAGTTAAAAGCTGTATTTGCTAAAGAAGAAAACCTAAAGCTGTCCCATAGGGTAAAATTGGGCTTGAAAGAACGAGCAAAACAAGGGAAATATAAAGCGTCTGTTCCTCCCTATGGTTATAAGATGAACCCTCATACTAATCAGCTAGAAGTAGACGAAAGAACCGCTCCTTATGTAAAAGAGATTTTTCATCTTTACCTCTACCAAGGGTGGGGAATGTTTAAAATTACAAATGATTTTATGTCAAGGGGCATACCTACACCAAGAGCAGTAGCAGGAGCCATTAATGCAGGAGCAAAATGGCACCAGAACACAATAAAAGGTATCCTAAACAACCCTGCTTACACAGGAAGCCTAGTACACAACAGAGAAGAAACAACAAAGTTTCTAAGTGACTCTGAGTTGTATAAGATTAGAAAAAAGGTAGACCTTGAAAAGCAAATCATTATTAAAAACACTCATCCCCCTCTCATTACGGAAGATGATTTTAGAGCGGTTCAGGAACTCATGAAGAAAAAAGGAACCCACAGAAGCAACGGTAAAGAGAGTTTATTTGCTCATATCGCTAAATGTGCAGACTGTGGAAGTGGAATGCATTTTAAGCCTGATAGACGTAAAGGGGCTTATGTTTGTGGGGGCTATGTAAAGTTTACAACCGTTCATTGCTCTTCACATATCATTGAGGAAAGTATTCTCTTGCAGACTGTTAAAGATGACCTCAGGGGTCTTATAAAAGATAGTCTTAAACTAGAAAAGCTTTACGGTATCGCAGAGAAGAAAGTTAGTTCTGTAAGTTCCAACTTTGAAAAGGAAATTAAGCAAACTGAGAGACAACTTAAAGAAGTAAACAAACGGTTTGATAATATTCTAACGCTGCATACAGAGGGGCATATCACAATAGATTAATTCAAGGCTCAAAATGAAAGAATAGCCCAACAACAGAAGGAACTTGCAGTCAAAAAAGCTGAGCTTCAATCCGCTCTATCTACTAGAAAAGATACCGCAGAAGAATTACAGTTCTTTAAAAAGGAAATAGAACGCTTGGCTAACCTTGACATTGACGATGAACAGGTACTAAAACAGGTTCTACAAAGGCTGATTAACAAGATTGAAGTATTTGAGGAAGGAAAGATTAAGATACACTACAATCTTTCCCCCTCTCTTTCCTCTTAATTAGGCACAGTTTAATGGACTGTATCTTTTAAAACAAGTTTCACTATCACTTCCACATGCGTCGTCTGCGGGAACATATCAACTGGCTGCACCTCGACTGTCTTAAACCCACCGTCTTCAAGTACACGCAAATCCCTCGCCAATGTTGCCGGGTTGCAGCTGACGTAGACGACTCGTTTTGGTTTCATTTCGATGATCGTGTTCAGCAGGGCTTCGTCGCAGCCTTTTCTTGGCGGGTCGACGACGATGACGTCGGCAGTGATGCCTTCTTTTTTCCAGTTCGGAATGACAACTTCCGCTTCTCCGACGGCGAATTCCGCATTCGTTATGACATTAAGTTCGGCGTTACGCCTTGCGTCTTCGATCGCTTCCGGAACGATTTCCACGCCGTACACTTTTTTTGCTTTTTGCGCGAGGAACAATGAAATCGTTCCGATCCCGCAATACGCGTCGATGACCGTTTCATCTCCATTGAGCTCCGCGTATTTCAGCGCCTGGTCATAAAGCACCTTCGTTTGCTCCGGGTTCACCTGGTAAAATGAACGTGCAGAAATCGCGAACTTAATGTCGCCGATGTAATCGTAAATGTATTCTGCACCCCAGAGCACTCTCGTTTCCTCGCCAAAAATGACGTTCGTCCGTTTCGTATTGATGTTTTGCACGATCGACTTCACATTTGGAAGTCTGTCCACGATCTCTTCCACAATTTTTTTCCGGTTCGGCAAGTCTTTCCCGTTGGTCACGAGCACAATCATCGTGTCGCCAGTCACCTGGCCGTAGCGCGCAATAATATGTCGGAGAAACCCTTTATGCCGCTGTTCGTCATAGGCCCGGAGGCCATGCTTCTCGGCAATGCCCTTTACCGTTTGGACAACTTCATCATTTTTCGCCTGCTGGATCAAGCAGCTTTCCATCTCGATGATTTCGTGGCTCCTTTTTTGATAAAAGCCGGCAACGAGTCCGCCTTCGCGCTCGCCGACAGGAACCTGGGCCTTATTACGGTAACGCCATGGGTCGTCCATTCCGAGCACAGGAAGAACCGGCACATTCTCCAGCTTCCCGATTCGGGCAAGCACTTCCTCTACTTGCTTCCGCTTATAGTCAAGCTGTCCTTCATACGAAAGGTGCTGCAATTGGCAGCCGCCGCACTGTTTATAAATCGGGCAAGGCGGCTCCACCCGCTGCTCAGATTTCTTTAATACTTCCATTAAACGGCCGAACCCGTAGCCTTTTTTTACGCCGACTACTTTCACCATCGCCCGTTCGCCAGGCAAAGCGTTCGGCACAAACAGTGTAAAGCCGTTCACTTTCGCCACTCCGGCGCCTTCATGGGTCAGGTCGGTAATTTCCACTTCGACCATTTCGTTTTTTGTCACTGGCTTGATTGCCTTATCCATTGCAACTCGTCCTTCTTCAAAAATTTCTCAAATTGATCGATAGACGATCATAATCTCTCTAATCCACATTTAGCCTCTGGCAAAGGCTTTACTATGAAAAAAGACTGACCGTTCTTGGCCAGCTCTTATTTCAAGCGTTCTTTCGGGACTAGCATTTGGAAATGATGGCGCAGGTTAACGAACTCACTTGGAAGGAGGCCGCCATATTCCCCGTCCAAATTTAGCTGCATTTTTTCCGTTGGACGTACTTTCACCCGGTTTGCCTTTTCATAAATGATGTGAGGGTCATTAATATGCTCGCCTTTTAACGCAAGTGAGACAAGGCGAATGAACTCCGCCAGGTTCGTCTTCTTTAAAATAATGAGGTCAAACATCCCGTCATTAAATTCAGAAGTCGGCGCAAGCTTTTCAAAACCGCCGATTGAATTCGTATTGGCAACGAGGAACAGCATGATCTCGCCTTCAAACAGCTTGCCGTCGTATTCGATTTCCACCTGTGTCGGGCGGATCGAAGGAAGCATTTCAATCCCTTTTAAAAAATATGCAAGCTGGCCAAGTATCGTTTTCAATTTGCTCGGCACTTCATAGGTCAGCTCCGTCAACCGGCCGCCGCCCGCGATGTTGATAAAATATTTATCATCTACCTTCCCGATGTCGACCGGCATCTCATGCCCATCGCAAAGCACGTCACAGGCCCCTTCAATCGTGCGAGGAATGCCGAGGGCGCGGGCAAAATCATTTGTCGTGCCGGCCGGGATGAGGCCGAGTTTTGGACGCTGTTCAAAATCCGCAAGGCCATTGACGACTTCATATAGCGTGCCGTCTCCTCCGGCAGCAATGACTAAATCAAATCCACGTTCGGCAGCGAGACGCGCCGCACGGATGGCGTCCCCTTCATCAGGAGTCGTCGCATGGCAGGACGTTTCATACCCCGCCATCTCAAGCCGCTCTAAAATGTACGGCAACTGCTTTTTCACCGTTTCCCTGCCGGATGTTGGATTATAGATTAATCGAGCTCTTTTCATTCGATTCTCCTACT
This sequence comes from Fictibacillus gelatini DSM 15865, assembly GCF_000430745.1. GTDB lineage: Bacteria > Bacillota > Bacilli > Bacillales > Fictibacillaceae > Fictibacillus_A > Fictibacillus_A gelatini. The sequence goes on from NZ_AUMP01000036.1 coordinate 6,413, forward strand.
TTACTTCTAACTTGGATTTATGTAAAAAAATGAAATTGGACAAACAGGTAACCATTACTATTATAAAGATTGGTTGATTAAAAAGCAAAATTGGATCATTTTTCCACAATCCAAAATAAGCGGTCATTTACTTCGATCAACTAAACAGCCGTTTCAATCAAACGTTTGTTTAAAATTGAGGTAAAAGACCGGTATAATCACCTATTTTTATCAACATGCATAAAAGTATATCACTTCGGCAGTCAAACCCCATACGCTATAGATAAGGGAGAAAATCAACGTTATTGGAAGATTTAGTCACGCCTCTTCACCCGGGTGATTTTTCCCAGCTAAAAACCCCTGAATTCGGGCTAAATTCGCCCATTCGGGGGTTTTTCCTATTAATGAATATACGCTAGTGCCCTTTCAGCTAATTTTCAAGAATTAATTTTAGCCTGTAAAAAAATAAAAGCAAAAAACAGGATCAAATTTCTCTAGTGTGGTAGTATGGTGCTATTTTCATGGCATTTGGACAATAAACAGTCGATTTCCGACAATAAATCGTTTCCATCGGACAATAAATGGCCTGTATCGGACAATAAAATGAGTTGTCTTTTCAGTTATTGTCCAAACGTAAGATGTTATTGTCTAAATTGGATGACTTATTGTCCAAATAAGAGCATTTATTGTCCGAGAACGAAATCATTTTAAATCATGTAACGATTCGTGATCGTTTTTCCTCATTTCACAGATCTAACGAGGGGTTCGAAGACGACAACCGACAATCCCGCTTTCGCCAAATAAATAGAAGCCGAAAGCCCTGCCATTCCTCCGCCTACGATTGCCACATCAGACTTTTTCATCATCATCACCCTTTTTCGTTTTTACAACTATAACGAGATAGCGGCTTGATTTGTGACAGATCAACAACGGTTTCACCCTATTTTTTAATCAAAAAGGTAATTTGTACAGGTGAACCGAATAAAAAAGAAAGAAAAAGAGGAGGGGAAATCATGGGAAAGCTTTTTTCGGAAATACTTCCACAGCATAAGGATTTCATTAAAAGGCAGCAACTCTTTTTTGTCGGTTCGGCGCCATTAAATGAGGACGGCCATGTTAACCTGTCGCCAAAGGGATATGATGTATTGCGCATTTTTTCGCCGACAGAAATCGCTTACCTTGATTTGACGGGAAGCGGAAATGAGACGAGTGCCCACCTTGAGGAAAACGGCAGAATTACATTCATGTTTGTCGCTTTTGAAGGCGCTCCAATGATCCTTCGCCTTTATGGGAAAGGGCGTGTTATTCTTCCAGGGACTTCGGAATGGGATGAGCTCATTCCTCACTTCAAACCTATCCCGGGCGCACGGCAAATGATTTATGCCACCATACATGCAGTGAAAACTTCTTGTGGATATAGCGTACCTTTTTTTTCATATGTCGGAGAGCGAGACACACTAAAACTATGGGCGATGCAAAAAGGCGAAAAAGGCATTGAGGAATATCATCAAGAGAAAAATTTCGTAAGCATGGATGGACTGATTACTCCATTGGGGAAAAAAGCTCAACATGGTATTTATGAAGACTAAACGGAGGAGGTCTATCGATTTTAATTAAAAAAAATGGCCAAAAGTCCACACGAAGGTGTTCTTTTGGCCATCTTCTTTTTATTTATTATTTACCGGGCTCTCATCTTTCCGGTGATTGTAGTTATACTTATCGCGATCGACCGGTTTGAAGCCTTTCGGTGTGTAGAAACGAAGCAAGTCTCCGTAGACAACTTTATCGGAAATTTGCAGTTTCTTCTGCGCCGTTTCTTCATCCCGTTTGATCTCGTCGTTCTTTTCAACAGGCTCGCCTGTTTTAGAATCGAAATATTTTCCATTTACGGCGGTATATTTAGGCGTCACGAAGCTTCCGTTGCGGAAAGGAACAATCTGTTGATGTTCTTTCGACAATAAATCCGTTCCGAATTGAACATAATCTTTCGTGTCAATGCCAAGAAGGTGAAGCAATGTTGGAAGAACATCGATTTCTCCACCATATTGATGCATGACGCCGCCCTTCATGCCCGGAACGTGGATGATTAACGGCACCCGTTGCAATTGGGCATTCTCAAATGGCGTAATTTCTTTGCCCATAATTTGCGACATCGCTTCATTGTGATTTTCAGAAATGCCGTAATGGTCTCCGTACATAATAATAATGGAGTGGTCATATAGACCGGATTTTTTCAAGTAATCGACAAATCCTTTTACAGCTTCATCTAAATAACGGGCCGTTTGGAAATAACGGTCAACTGATCCATCCCCTGTTGTAGCAGGTTCAATCGATGCTTCATCTTTATCGATCGGGTATGGGAAATGGTTCGATAACGTAATAAATTTCGTGTAAAACGGCTGCTTCAACGTTTCTAGAAGCGGAATCGATTCTTTAAAGAAAGGCTTATCCTTCAAGCCATAGTTGACGACATCGTTGTCATTCATATCGTAATAGCTAGCGTCAAAGAATTTATCGAATCCAAACGATTTATATGCTTCGTCACGGTTCCAGAACGTTTTATAGTTGCCGTGGAAGACAGCAGATGTATACCCTTTTTGCCCTAAAATGGCAGGAGCCGCCTGGAACGTATTGCGCGCGTTAGTCGTCAGAACGGACCCTTGCGGCAATCCGAACAACGAGTTTTCTAACATAAATTCGGCATCCGACGTTTTTCCTTGTCCGGTTTGATGGAAAAAGTTATCGAAATACAATGTGTTTTTATCTTTCGTAAACGAATTAATAAAAGGTGTTACTTCCTGTCCATTGAGTTTGTAATTGATTAAAAAGTTTTGGAAGGATTCAAGATGAATGTAAATCACATTCATTCCTTTTCCTTTTCCGAAATAAGCAGGATTCGGCTTTGCGTATGATGCTTTTACGTAATTCAGAACGTCCGTCATGTCGCTGGAGTCGGCAGATGCCTTTTGCGCGGATGACTTTGTGCTCTGAATGGCATCATAAATCGTAAAGTTGAATGTTCCTAAATATTTCACAAGGTAATTTCGGTCAAATGTTCTTGACAACAATTGCGGGCGGTCGGTTTCCGCAAGCGCAAGATTCGTGCTGAAAAAGGCAATCGCCATCGCAAATACGATTCCGATCTTATTGCGGCTTACGCGAACAGGCTCCGGCTTGACCAATTTAAACGCAACAAGAACGATTAAAATGATCGTATCCAGGAAATATAAAGGGTCATACACTTTCAACAATTCCCAGATGCTTCCACCAAGATCGCCGAAATTTTTCGTTTGGGTTAGAGTCGGCAACGTGATAAAATCGTTAAAAAATCGATAATAAACGATATTCGCGTATAAAATAAACGATAAAATAAAGTTGATGATAATGATCCAAATATAGGCTCTTTTTCCTTTTGCAAATAAAGCAAGTCCAAAAAAGAAAATTGCTGAACTAATCGGGTTAATGAACAATAAGAATTTTTGCATCGTGTTTTCGATGCCAAGGTTAAATGACGTAAGATACCCGACATATGTTTTCAGCCAAAACAAAACGACAGCTAAAAAGAAAAAACCAAGATGCTTGTTTAATACATTCTGGCCCTTCATTCGCAAATTCTTCACTTTTTCACCTCTTTTAATCAAGTAAAGTTTGAAGCGTTGCAAGAGACTGCCCAATACACGCGGGACTGGCCTCTCCGGGAAAACTCTCTGCCTACGCAGTATGGAGGGATCCCGGATGTTTGATCAACCTCTATAAACTTATTACTGTTCTTCGAAAAATAAAACCTACCAAAATAAGAAACTCTCTTGAATAAAGCACAAGAGAGGGCAAATCTATATTACATTTTAACTTCACTTTATAAAAAAAGTCAATTTGTTATACTGCTCGAACGTGTCTTATTGATGAACATTTTGTTTGCTTAATTGAACGGTAATCCTCTCGCCGTGTTTCAGAACAGATACAGGATGCTCAAAAAAGGCGCTAAGATTCTCTTCTTTTAAAACTTCTTCCGTTTTCCCGGCCGAAAAAACTTCTCCGCGGCGGAGCAATAGCGTATGCCCGAATATAGGAAGAATTTCTTCAATATGGTGTGTTACAAAAAGCAAAGTCGGAGCGTTCGAGATTTGTGCCAATTCATGAATACTTTCCAAAAGCTTTTCGCGCGAGAACAAATCGAGTCCATTACAAGGCTCGTCCAAAATCAAAATTTCTGGATCAGCCATTAAAGCCCTTGCGATCAGCAACTTTTGCTTCTCGCCCTGTGAACACGTTTCATACGAGCGATTCATTAAATGGCTTACTCCCATGAACTCCAATAAAAATAAGGCGCGGTCGATATCCTCTCTCGTTATATCCTCATACAGTCCAATTGATGCATGTTTCCCGCTAATGACGACTTCCTGGGCAACATCAGCCCCGTGCAACTTTTCCTGTAATGATGAACTGACCCATCCGATCGATTTCCGCAATTCCTGGATGTTTGTTTCCCCAAAACGGCTGCCAAGCACCTGGACACTTCCAGTCGTCGGCCAACGATAGCCTGTAATGATATTGAGAAGCGATGTTTTCCCTGATCCGTTCAATCCTAAAAGCGCCCAATTCTCCCCTTTTTTCACTCGCCAATCAATGTTTTTTAGCAGTTCTTTTTTTTCTCTTATCCACGATACATTTTCTAAATGGATGACATTGTCCATGCTGTTCTCCCCTTTTATCCTTTTTGATTGAAATTACTGATAATTTAAACAGATGGCTCCAGAAATATCAATACATGCACACGATTTAGTCCACCAGTTTTCATTTATTCAGCCGATGCGGGTCATGATTCCGCCAAACTGAACACGAATTCAGCCGATATGGACTATCATTCAGCCAAACCGCCCGGATCCGACACAAGCCTATTCTCTCTACGCCCCAGGACCTATTCCAAAATATAGCCGAAGCTCGTTATGAAACAATTGGAATCCAGGTAGGATAGAGACATAGAAAGCGGCGGCGGCTTGCTTAAAAGCCGCCAAGCTTGCCCTTGAAAGGAGGAAATGCAAATGAAAAAATTCGGGTTGCTTCTCGTTGGAGGGATTGCGGCAATTGTGCTATTAGCCAATCTTGGTCCAATGATCGGGCTTGCGATAAGCCTTGTCATTCTCTACTTTGCGTTTAAAAAATTTATGAGATCCGAAACAACGTCAGGAAAAATCGGCTGGGCCATCATCGGGCTGATCGCTTTATGCGCTTCCGTGTCCAATGTCCCATCCATTATTGGACTGATCGCAATCTGGGTTCTCTACGTTGTTTACAAACAGTGGAATGACAACAAGTCGGTCGATAAAGAACCGGAAGATCCTTTTGCAAGTTTTGAAAAGCAATGGAAAGAACTAAAGCAATTTGATTAAGAAACACAATCATTTTATAAAGGAGCGATAAAGAATGAGTAACTTATTTACACGTTTAAAAGAATCGATTCAATCCGACCTTCATGAACTATTAGACAAAAAGGAGCAGAGAAATCCGATTGCTCTTCTCAACCAGCACTTGCGCCGGTGCGAGCAAGAAGTCGAGAAGGTTCGGGAGCTGATTCAGCGCCAATATTTATTAAAAGAAGAATTCACCCGCGAATATCAGCAAGCGCAAGATTTTGCCAAAAAGCGGAAATACCAGGCCGAAATTGCGCTAAAAGCCGGTGAAAATGAGCTGTATGAATTTGCAGCAAAAGAGCAAGCGTACTATGAAGATGCAACTTCCCGGCTTAAAGCTTCCCTCGGACAGGCAAACAGCCAATTGGAAGAGCTAGAAAAGAAGTATGAAGAAATGAAGCGAAAGTTAAAGGAAATGCACATTAAACGAATGGAATTAATGGGCCGGGAAAATATTGCCCGCGCCAACTACCGGATGAATAAAGTGCTCCAGGCCAATGACATGAGCAAACCATTCTCCCGTTTTGAAGAGACTGAAATGTATTTAAACCGATTAGAGCATCAAGTCAATACGTCGTACCATCGGAATACGATTGATGCCCGGATCGCCCAATTAGAAAAAGAATTAAAATCAAGCGATACAAATTCTAATTCTTAACAAATTCGTGGTAGACTAATAAGGCGTAGGTTTCTGCGCCTTTTTCTGCTGCCATACCATACATAACGCATCCAGCGGCTTTTTAAAAAAGCGAGTCCTTATTGCTGTTGTCCTTATGCCCCGAGTAAGCAGCTATACTTTTTTATTCGTAAAAGAAAGAAGGTGAACCCCGTGTTGAACAGAATAAAATCCGATTTTTTCAGCTGGGTTTTTCTTATTGGCATCATATTGATTTTTATTGAGATTATCCTTTTCGGCTGGGGTCTCATCTTTTCTTTGTTATTTTCTATGGCGTTTATCTACATTGGGAAAAAGCGGCTATCGAAAACGTGGGGCAAACTCTTTTTTTGGTTTGGCGTCATCACTGGCGTCATTACGGTCGTCAATATGGTCGCCTTTAAATTTTTCGTATTAGCCATTCTCCTTTATGTCATTATCCATTTTGCCCAATCTAAAAAACAGCCCGATTATATAAGGCCCATTCTGCAAGAACAAGAGGACAGCCAGGGAAAGGACGCAGTTTGCAGGCGGCCGATCGTATTAAAAAATGTTCTTTTTGGAAAGCAAAAGACAACAGATCATGTATACGACTGGAATGACATTAACATTCAAACCGGCATTGGCGATACTGTCATCGATTTAAGCAATACGATTCTCCCTAAATCAGAATGCGTCATCTCGATCCGAAATCTTGTCGGCAACGTCCAAATTCTCGTTCCTTATGATGTGGAAGTTTCCGTTCACCATTCCATCATTGCAGGATCAATGGCGGTTTTTGACTATCGCGAACCGAGATTGTTTAACGAAACGCTCAACGTCCAAACGCCGGGCTATGGCGACTCGGTGCAGAAAATCAAGATCATCACCTCTATGATCACTGGGAATTTAGAGGTGAAGCGAATATGAGCATTATGCAGCGGCAAATTTTAACCGGAATTCTTTTTTCATTGATTGTGTTTCTCGCGCTTGTCGTTACGTTTTTCATCGCTTATCCATTATCAGATTGGACAGGGCTATGGGACCGCAGGCTATGGAACCTCCCGTTTGCCATTTTTGTACCTGTGCTGAGCATCCTTATCGGACTTCTATTCGGTCTTGTTTCCGGATATTTTTGGCAAAGACAGTTACGTTTCGTTGAAGACTCTTTGAGTGAGTTGGAACAAGGGAAGCAATCAGAATTTGACCGAGAGGCAAAGCTTGAGGAATTCGATTCACTATTTTCTCAAATTGAAAAGATAAAGAAGCATCTTGCCGAGCAAACTAAGGTCTCTCAAAAAATGGCGAACGAAAAAGCGGAGGTTCTTGAAAAACGGATACAAGAAATTGTTTCCGAAGAGCGCAACCGCCTGGCAAGGGAACTGCATGATTCCGTCAGCCAGCAGCTCTTTGCGGCTTCCATGCTTATGTCCACGATTACTGAATCAAGACCGCTCTCGGATGACCGTGAGACGAAGCAGCTTAAATTAGTGGAAGAAATGATTCAACAATCACAGCTGGAAATGCGGGCCCTGCTCCTTCATCTTCGCCCCGTTGCGTTAAAAGGAAAATCGCTTCAAGAAGGCATTCAGGAGCTTTTAATTGAGCTGCAGCAAAAAGTCCCTATGAACATTCAATGGAAGGTTGAAAAAATGGCGCTTGACAAAGGGATTGAAGACCATTTATTCCGCATTCTTCAGGAATCCGTCTCCAACACATTACGACATGCGAAAGCGACTTCATTGGACGTTCTCCTAATCAAGCGCGATCAATTTGTCATTATGCGCATCTCCGATGACGGCATCGGCTTTAATGTAGAACAAACAAAAACGGGGTCTTATGGGTTGCAAAACATGCATGAACGCGCCGCGGAAATTGGTGGAACACTAAAAATCATCAGCGTTGTTAATAAAGGGACCCGCCTGGAGGTCAAAGTCCCAATGATAAAGGAGGAGGACAATGATTAAAGTGTTATTTGTCGATGATCACGAGATGGTGAGGATTGGCGTCTCTTCCTATTTATCCGCTCAGCCGGACATTGAAGTCATCGGCGAGGCCGACAATGGAAAAACGGCGGTCGAACTCGCTTTAAGCTTGCGTCCGGATATTATTTTGATGGATTTAGTCATGGAGGAGATGGACGGCATTGAAGCAACGAAGCAAATTATCGAACAATGGCCGGATGCAAAAATCATCATAGTCACCAGCTTTTTAGATGATGAAAAGGTGTATCCTGCTATTGAGGCAGGTGCGATGAGCTATATGCTGAAAACATCGAAAGCGAGCGAAATCGCCAGAGCGATCCGCTCTACTTACCATGGCCAATCTGTATTGGAGCCGGAAGTGACCGGCAAAATGATGACGAAAATGCGGCAAAAAGAGCGGCGTTTGCCCCATGAGGAACTGACAAAACGTGAAATGGAAGTTTTGCTTCTCATGGCCGAAGGAAAAACGAACCAGGAAATTGCAGATGATCTTTTTATCGCATTAAAGACTGTGAAAGTCCATGTCAGTAACATTTTAAGCAAGCTGAATGTTCAAGACCGGACACAGGCAGTCATTTATGCTTTCAAGCATTCGCTAGCGGACTGATTGTTAATTTATCCTTGCAAGATAAGGAATCTCTTGTTATAGTAAAACAAATTGAATCATTTCTTTTCTTCAATACGATTGAAGTGAGGATAGAGGAGCAAAGACCATTAGTACACAATACGAGGAGAATGAGAGCCAATGACGATTGTGGAAAGGGGAATTTGCCGAAGCGGAAAAGAATCTCATTTTCTTGAAGCTGGTTCTGCTATTGAATAAATACAGAACTGTCATATAGGAAACTATATGGAGGGCTATCTCATGCATGGTGACGAATGGACCAATTTTGTTCCTATTGCAACAGCGAATCCCTCGTTGTTGCTTTTTTGCGTTTGCAAATAGATGGCCCTGATCCCTCAAGCTTATAAAAAACTATATAAGGGTGTGAAACTATGAATTTTGGCCAAGTTTTAACAGCGATGGTCACTCCATTTGATCAAAATGGTGAAGTGGATTTTAACGCCGTGAGGACTTTAGTTCATCATTTAATTGATAATGGTTCTGATGGATTAGTTGTGGCCGGGACAACCGGGGAGTCTCCTACATTGACGCTGGAAGAGAAAGTTGAGTTATTTAAAGTTACAGTAGAAGCGGCTGGCGGAAAGGTTCCGGTCATTGCCGGCACTGGATCAAATAATACGAAAGCTTCCATCAGCTTAACAAAGAAAGCGGAAGAAGCGGGAGCAGACGGCATTATGCTCGTTGCCCCATACTATAATAAACCGTCTCAAGAAGGATTATATCAGCACTTTAAAGCGATTGCCGAATCAACGCCATTGCCTGTCATGCTTTATAACATCCCGGGTCGAAGTGTTGTCAATATGTCGGTAGAAACGGTCATCCGCCTTTCTGAAATCGACAATATTGTCGCAATCAAAGAAGCGAGCGGCGACCTGGATGCCATGGCGCAGATGATTGAAAAAACGCCAGATGATTTCACATTGTACAGTGGCGATGATGGATTAACCTTGCCGGTGCTTTCGATTGGTGGAGCAGGCGTCGTTTCGGTGGCGTCACACATCATTGGCAATGAAATGCAAGATATGATCAATCGCTTTAGAAGCGGTGACGTGCAGGATGCTGCTTCCAAACACCGCAGCCTTCTTCCAATTATGAAAGCATTATTTGCTGCGCCAAGCCCATCGCCGGTGAAATTCGCTTTAAATGAAAGAGGAGTAAATGTTGGAGATGTCCGCTTACCACTCGTACCTTTAAACGAAGAAGAAAAAATGGCGCTACGAAACGTACTCGAGCAAATCAATTTAGAGCCTGTACGCTGAACAAGCTGCCTGAACAGTCTTCGGACAATCATCCAGCTGGTTTGGACAATAAATTTTACTGTTTAGAAAATAAATTTGGGAATTTGGAAAATAAAATTTGCGGTTTAGAAAATAAAATCTGTAATTCGGAAAATAAATTCTGCAGTTTGGAAAATGAATTATGCGGCTCGGAAAATAAACGGGTGATCCCCCGAAGTATAGACAAGATCTGCTCGAATTTGAGCCATAATTGAACAAAAAACAGCAAATATCGCTGTCAATCTGAACATTCATGCAAAGAGGATGTCCTAAAAGCATAACTTTTGGACATCCTCTGTTTTTTACGGCATAAGGGCCAGCGGAAGCGATCTATTCTTCGTAAGAAAAAGCGCTCTTTATCCACTACGGATCGCTATTAATTTGGCAATTCGCTTATCCGTATATCTTCCCCTTTTTAGGCTTGATCCCGTGACTTCTCTCATCCGCTGCCTCCATGTTTGCTTCATGGTCTTCTTCTTCTTTCCACCAGAGGGCTCGAGCCGGATTTTTCAAAACTTCTTTTACTTCATCCGGATCCTCAACGATCGGCTGGCATCCGCGCAATGATTTGCCCGCTGTTTCTTTGACAAAACAGGAGACAATGATGAGTCCGAAAAGACAAACAGCCATCAAGTAAAAAGCGGGGAACATGCGATTCTTCGTAATGCTGACGAGCCAGGCGATAATAAGAGGCGTCGTCCCTCCAAATAAAGAGGTTGAGACATTGTACGTAATAGCAAGTGATCCGTAGCGCACTTTCGTAAAAAATAATGAAGGTAGCGTCGCTGGAAGCGTCCCCTGGAAAGCAGCGAGCAAACCGCTAAGGAGAAGCACCCCGCAAAAAACAATAAAGCTATTGCCGTTACCGATCATCATAAAGATTGGGACGCTAAGGAGAACAATGCCAATTAAAGCTCCCTTAATAATGCGATTACGCCCAATGCGGTCGCTCCAATAGCCGAATGCAAGGATAATCGGCATTGTGATCACCATCACGATAATGAGCAACATTAATCCTTTTGTTTCTCCAAAATGAAGTTCCTGTGTTAAGTAAGCTGGCATATAAGTAAGCAGCATATAGTTCACTGTATTATAAAAGAGGACGATTCCTACGCAAATTAACAACGGTTTCCAATGGTCGGTAACAATTTCTTTAAGAGAAGCACGATGTTTTTCTTCTTCTTCGGCTTTGACCATCGCTTTAAAAGCAGGGGTTTCTTCTAGCCGGGACCGAAAATACAGCCCGATAAACCCTAAAGGGCCAGCAATTAGAAATGGAATCCGCCAACCCCAATCAACCATCCTTTCAGAGCCAAGAAGGAATGTCATCAAAGTGACCAGCGAAGCGCCTGCGCAGAAGCCAATGAGCGAGCCCACCTCTAAACCGCTCGACATGAAGCCTCGTTTTTTATCCGGCGTTGATTCTGCGATGAATGTCATGGCTCCCGCATATTCCCCTCCTGTTGAAAATCCCTGGATCAGCCTTGCCATCATCAACAAGACTGGCGCGACCGTTCCAATGGATGCGTAACTCGGAATAAGACCGATGCTTAATGTCGCAAGAGCCATCATAATTAACGTAAGAGACAGGACTTTTTTGCGCCCGAAACGATCTCCCAGCATGCCAAAAACAAGACCGCCAATCGGGCGTGAGATAAAAGCAATAGCAAAAGTCGCTAATGCATAAATCAATTGGTCGGAAGGGTCGATTTCCGGGAAGAAAACTTTTCCAATAGTAACCGCTAAATAAGAATAGAGCCCGAAGTCGAACCATTCCATAGCGTTGCCGAGCGAAGTAGCAATGACGGATTGTTTTGCAAGTTTTGTATTAACTATGGTGATATCTTCTTTTTTCAATGATTCCAATGAAGGTTCCTCCTCATTTTATTATTTGTAATCACCCTCTTGCAGTTCATTGCTCATTGTTAATCGTTCATAATTTGAAGCAAACCACTTTCGGCTCCGTCATTTCCTGGATCGCAAATTTGATTCCTTCCCTTCCAAGTCCAGACCCTTTCACGCCTCCAAATGGCATGCTGTCAATTCGGTAGTCGCTAGAGTCGTTGACCATAATCCCGCCGACATCCATCTGTTTAATCGCACGGAATGCCTTCTCGATGTTATTTGTAAAAATGCCTGCCTGTAATCCGTAATTCACATCATTCGCTGCCTGGATCGCGGTATCGAGATCTGGAACAGAATAGAGGAGGACGACCGGGCCAAAAATTTCTTCCTTTGCAATCGTGCAATCGTCAGGGACGTTTATTAAAACGGTCGGTGAATAGAAAGCGCCATTGCGCTCCCCGCCCGTCAGCAATACGGCTCCTTTTTCGATCGCTTCATTTACGAGATGTTCAACGCGAATCGCTTCTTTTTCGGTAATTAGCGGACCCATATCGGTCAGCTCCGACTGCTTATCGCCAACTCGATAGCTCCTCGTTCGTTCAACAAACGCTTGCTGAAATTCATCCATTACACGTTCCTGAACGTAAATCCGCTGTACGCCAAGGCAATTTTGCCCCGCTGCCCAGAAGGCACCGGATACGGCCGATTCAACAGCTTCCCGTAAATCGGCGTCCTCTAAAACAATAACGGGGGAGTTGGAACCAAGCTCCATCCCGATTTTCTTCATGCCCGCCTTACGTATAATTTCTTCGCCGGCTTCAAGTCCTCCCGTAAAGGAAATCATGCGCACAGCCGGATGGGTCACAAGCACATCACCAATTTCATTCCCGTATCCTGTTACGACCGATAACACATTTGAAGGAAGGCCGGCCCGGGCAAATGCTTCCGCGAGCAATAGGCTGCTGAGCGGCGTTACCGTTGCCGGTTTGACAATGATCGCGTTTCCCGAAGCGATGGCTGGCCCGACTTTATGGGCGACAAGGTTTAATGGGTCATTGAACGGCGTGATGGCACCGATGATGCCGATCGGAAAACGGTAATAATAGCCGACGCGATTTTCGCTTCCAGGCATTTGGTCAAATGAAATCGTTTCCCCTTGAATCCTTCGTGCTTCCTCGCTGCTTATGCGAAGCGTCTCGATGCACCGTTTCACTTCTTTATAGGCTTCACGGATCGTTTTGCTGCTTTCGCGCGAAATCGTCCGGGCAAACAGTTCCTTTCTTTCCTCTATATAGTCGGCTGCCTTTTGGATGATTGCCATTCGTTCATGGACAGGCATATTCGCCGCCGCTTTTGCGCCAATTTTTGCTGCTTCAATTGCCTGAAGCATATCTTCTTTTGTTGCAGCAGGTACGGTATCGATGATCGAGTGATCTTGAGGGTCGTAAACGGGAATGGTTCGATCGCAGCTTACCCATTTTCCTGCAAGATACATCTTTCGGCCAGAAACTTGAGTTGTCATAATAAACCCCACCTTTCGTAGATTTAAGTACGAACTAGCTTTGCCCTGCGGTGAGCCGCGATTAAATCGCTTAAGAGGGAAAAGCCTGTCTCTATTTTCCCTGCTCCCGGACCACTTAATGTGACAGTTCCTAATAAATCGCACTCATACGTAATCGCATTAACGGCTCCGCAAATGGATGCGAGAGGATCGGTGATATCCACTTTTTCCGGCCTAATCGCCGCTGCCACATGATCTCCGGACCTCTGGACCTTTGCGATCAGCTTCCACCGTTTTCCTTCCACTTTTGCCTCTTCAATGTCCTTTAAGGTAATCCTTGTAATCCCTTTGCACGGCACTTCTTCTACTTTGAGCGGTATTTTCATCACATCATTTGCTAAAATCACAATCTTGTATCTTGCGTCATAGCCTTCCACATCGCTTGTCGGATCCGCTTCCGCAAACCCTAGCTCTTGCGCTTCTTTTAAAGCCGCTTCATAGGAAAGCCCCTCTTCTTCCATTCTCGTCAAAATGTAATTGGTCGTTCCGTTTAAGATGCCGCGAATTTCTGTAATTTCATTTCCCGCCAGCGCCAGAGCCGGCATTCGCAGCGCCGGCGTCCCGCTCATAACAGTTCCTTCAAAGCCCCAGTACACATCGTTATTCTTCGCAAGTTCGTTAAGTTCGCTGTAGGCTAAAGCGACAGGACCTTTATTGGTCATAATGACATTTTTGCCATTTTCAAAAGCGGATCGTAAATGGTCAATGGCGGGTTGCCCTGTTTTCACATCAGTATATGAAACTTCAACAATCGTATCGGCATTTGTCTCGCGGATCGTTTGAAAACTGTCCCATCCTATGACAAGGCCAGGTACGTTCGGGTAGTTTTCGAGATTGCCTGTTTCGCCCAACACTTGCAGTACCGTATCGACATCGAGTCCGTCCGGATGATAGATCGCCCCTTTCATCAGATCGGAAATGGCTACTATGGTTGGTTCAAGGTCAAATTCTTTTAGAAGTGTCTCCTTTTTATCTCGTAATATTTCAGCTAATCCCTGGCCAACAACCCCAAAACCAATGAATGCCAATTTATGTTTCATAGACAGCTTCCCCCGCTTCACTATTTTTCTGTAATCGAACCTCTCCTGTTAAAAACCTCCTTGCGGTTTCGGCCAGGATCGCGCAGCCTATCGGCAGGCACGCTTCATCAAGATTAAAGATGGGAGTATGAAGGTCGCGCCGAATGCCATCTGGCAGCCCGCAGCCGAGAAAAAACATCGCTCCCGGCAACTTTTCCGTCACATAGCCAAAGTCTTCGCCGCCCATTCCAAACGGGCGCTGAACTAGCTTACATTCGGGGTAGAGAGAGCGGATCGTCTCTCGAATCCACCCGTTTACGGAACTGTCATTGTTTAATGCCGGTTCTCCGCGCTCAATTTCTAGCGAATACCGCCCGCCCAATTGTTCTACAAGCGCAAAGGCTCTATCTACTTCCACAGACAACAAATCTCTTACTTCCGGTAAATAGCTGCGGATGGTTCCTTCAAGGGTAACTTCTGTCGGGATAATGTTGCTCGCCGTCCCGGCATGCACCTGGCCGATGCTCACAACCGCCGCATCTAACGCGGAAACTTTTCGCGATACAATGCCGTGTATGGCCTGAAGGACGGGGCTGAGCATCCAAATCGGGTCGGTCCCGAGCTCCGGGTATGCACCATGCCCCCCTGTCCCAAAAACTTTTCCTTGAAAAACGTCAACATTGGCCATGCTGTAGCCATCATTTACCTGGACTTCGCCGACCTGAAGCCACGGGCACATGTGCAGGGCAATCGCAGCGTCAACGCCGTCGTAAGCGCCAGCTTGAATCATATACGGAGCGCCGGATAATCCGTTTTCATCTGTGCTTTCCTCGGCTGGCTGAAAAATGAATTTGACCGTTCCATTTAATTCACCGCTTTTAAAGCGTTCGCTCAAAAGTTTGGCAACACCTAATAAAATGGCAGCGTGAGCATCATGGCCGCACGCATGCATCACTCCGGGGTTTTGCGAGCGGTAGTCTTCCGGATTTTCCTCTTGAATGGGGAGGGCGTCCATATCGGCACGTATCGCGATTTTCGGCCCCTCTCCGCCCGATAATGTTCCGATCACGCTCGTATGAACCCCGATTCCTGTCTCCACCTTGATTCCGTTCATGCCCCTTAATGTTTGCGCAACAAATTGGGCCGTCCCGAACTCTTGAAAGCTAAGTTCGGGATTCCGGTGAAAGTGCCGCCGCCACGCGATGAGCTGTTGAGACAATCCATTTGCCTGTTTGATCAGTTGAATCGCCATTGTTGATCCCTCCTTGTGGGCAGATTAAACTTTTATCGAGTTTTCTACCCGGGCAAAAGCTTGCTCGAGATCAGCAATTAAATCTTCGGCGTCTTCAATGCCGCACGAATAGCGGATTAGCCCTTCCGGAATTCCCATGGCAGCGCGTTCTTCTGGCGTACATTCGACATGGCTCGTCGTCCGCGCCGGACCGACGATCGTTTCAACAGCTCCAAGGTTCGCCGCCCGGTTGGCATATTTTAACTTTGGCAACAATTCTCTCACTGTATCGACACCGCCTTTCACCGAAAAGCTAAGCATTCCACCAAAATCAGCCATTTGCTTTTTGGCAATTTCATGATTCGGATGCGTTTCTAACCCGGGATAATAAACGGCTTCAACAATCGACTTCGTTTGTAAATACTTCGCAATTTTCATGGCGCCCTGGCATTGCTGGCGGACACGGAGATGAAGCGTTTTCATTCCACGCAAGATAAGATACGCTGCCATCGGGTCCATCGTCGCCCCATTAATTTCACGATAATGATAAATTTGCTCAATAAGGTGTTTGGCACCACACACTGCGCCTCCCAGGGCATCGGCATGACCGCCTAAAAACTTCGTGGCACTATGAATGACTAGATCAGCGCCGAGAGATAGCGGGTTCTGATTAATTGGCGTGGCAAACGTATTGTCAACGATCACAAGTGCGCCCGCACGGTGTCCAGCTTCTGCCATTCTTTCGATATCCGTAATTTTAACGGTTGGATTCGTCGGCGTTTCTAAATAAAGAATTTTGCAGCCCTTTTTCACTTCAGCCTCAATTTGTTCATGATGGCCGGTTTCACAAAGAGTGACTTCCACTTGCTGACGCGGCAAAAATTCTGTAAAAATTTTATTCGTCCCGCCATACGTATCTTTTATCGAGACAATCCGGTCGCCCGGAAACAAAAATGTTGAGAGCGTATTGCTGATCGCAGCCATTCCGGTAGAGAAGCTCGTTGCCGCTTCAGCTCCTTCAAGTGCTTTTATTTTATCTTCAAATGCCTGGACGGTCGGGTTTGTGTTGCGTCCGTATATATGCCCTTTTTTCTTTCCAATCGCGACGTCATACCATTCATCCATATCATCATATCCGTAAGAAACACTGAGAACGACTGGCACTTGTGTTGCGCCATGAACTAAATATTCGCTTTCTCCTGCCCATACGGTTTTCGTTCCGATCTTTTCTTGATTTGTCATATGATCACCCCATCAATTGTTTTGTTTTCCACATTTATGCCGACATTGTGCTTTACCAATTCATCATAGGCAAAAAGAGCAATCGCCGTATCCTGGACACCCGTTCCGGTTAAATCACAGACCGTAATTTGTTGTTCATTGTCACGGCCGCTAGCTTCTTTTGCCGTAATCTGCCCGAGTTCGATAATGGATGACAGATCGGCAACGGCACCTTTCTCCACGGCATGGTGGAGTTCTCCTAACCGCATGCACTGGGCCTTCGTATCACAAACGAGCTTGTCTGCCCTGGCTAATACTTGGACGTCCAATTCTTGCTTATGTTCGGCGTCTGATCCCATTGCTGTAATATGAAGCCCTGGATGAAGCCATTCCGCTTGAATGACAGGCTCTTTTGACGGCGTCGTTGTCACCACCGTATTGCTCATTTTCACAACCTCTTCAGCACTTTTAGCCGCTATCACTTCAATGTTGAGCTCTTCTGACATCTCTTTTGCAAATGCGGTTGCCCTCACAGCCGTTCTAGAATAGACAAGAACTTTTCCGAAATTGCGCACTTGCCTTAACGCCCGGAGTTGAAACCGCGCCTGTCCGCCCGCTCCAATTATGCCAACTGTATTTATCGTTTCTTTTGACAAATAGTTGGCAGCAATCGCTCCAGCTGCCGCTGTCCGAATATCGGTTAAATAGCCGTTATCTAAAAGCAGCGCCTCTGGCATCCCCGTCTTCGTGCTAATTAACATCATCAACCCATTGCCGCTTGGCAGGCCAAGCTTATAGTTATTGAAAAAGCCAGACGAAACCTTGATCGCAAATTTGTCTTTTCCTTTCACGTACGCTGTTTTCACGTCTACTTCCCCATTTTCATCATGGATGTCGACTCGCATGATCGGCGGCATCACAACTTCCTTTTTGGCAAGCTTCGTAAACCCTTCTTCGACAACTTCTAATGCCTTTTCGTTTAATTGAACGTATTGTTTGATATCTTGCTCTGTAAAAATAAGCATGATTTCACCTCACCGGACTATTTTGCTAGAATGCCTTCTTTTACATAAAGCTCCCTCGGAAGAGAAGCGAACGTTTCACAGCCGGTCTCTGTAACGCGGAATGATTCACTCGCTTCAAACCCGTAATCATCCAGCCAGATGCCCGGAATAAGATGGAACGTCATGTTCGGCTCTAAAATTGTTTGATCGCCTTTACGAATGCTTGCCGTATGCTCGCCCCAATCCGGGGGATAGTTAAGCCCCATTGAATAGCCGAGCCGTGATTCTTTCAC
Source organism: Fictibacillus gelatini DSM 15865 (assembly GCF_000430745.1). GTDB lineage: Bacteria > Bacillota > Bacilli > Bacillales > Fictibacillaceae > Fictibacillus_A > Fictibacillus_A gelatini. The sequence continues at coordinate 24,498 of NZ_AUMP01000036.1, forward strand.
AATTCCGCTTTTTTCAATCGTTTTCCGCCAGACCTCTTCAATTTTTTCAGCCGTGATGCCTGGTTTTATGGCATCCAGGCAGGCGTTTAAGCCTTCTACGACAACATCTGAAAGTGTTTTCATTTTTTCGTGCGGCTTTCCGATGTTTACGGTTCTGGCAAGTGGAGAGTGATAGCGCCTGTAACAACCGGCCAGTTCCAAAATGACGGTATCTCCCGGTTTATATCGTTCATCCGTCCAAGTTAAATGCGGTGTTGATGTTTTCTCGCCGGAAGGCAAAAGCGGTACAATCGCCGGATAGTCTCCGCCAAATTCTTCCGTCCCTGTGATTTGCGCGTGGAAAATGCTCGCCGCCACGTCACATTCGCGCACTCCGGCATCAATTGATTCAATCCCGATTTTCATCGCTTTTTCAACGATTTTAGCTGCGCGTTTCATATATTCAATTTCCGTGTCCGTTTTTATAATACGAACCCAATTGACGAGCAAGGTGGCGTCTTTGAACGTTGCATTTGGCAGTCCCTTTTTCAATTGTTCATAACATTTGGCAGTAAAATAATAGTTTTCCATTTCAACCCCGATCGTCCGTTTTTCCTGGCCGATTTGTTTTAAAATGTCAGCGACAAAGTCCATCGGATGCTTCGTATCGAACTGAACGTAATCATCGGGGTATGGAATGATGTTTTCATGATAGATCCATGTCGTTACCTTTGCCCCATTCGCATCCTGCCCCCGGCCAATCCATAAAGGCTGTTCTTCATCGATGATCACGACTAACATTTGGTGAACGTAAAATGACCATCCGTCATAGCCAGATAAATAGTTCATGTTTGCCGGGTCAGTAATAAGGAGAATTTCAATTCCTTCGGCTGCCATCCTTTCTTTCGTTTTTTGAATGCGCGCTTTGTATTCTGCTATTGTAAATGACATGAGAAATCCCTCCTGTTCTTTTTACAGTATCTAAATTTTTCGAATAGTCTATCTACACGTTTATCATAGTAAAATAGCCGCCGTTTAATCATCTGTCCAACTGTATGAATTTTCCGAAAACAATTCTTGCAAATTGTACAAAAAAGAAAAAAGAGGCGAATGATAGCGCATCCTTTCACTCTAATACCTTTCTCTTTTCGGCGTTTCCGATATTCCAAATTTTAATGCTTAAATCGAGCAAAAAAAGATTGTCAGGATCAATGAGGGAAAGCCCCGTTAATGATTCGATTTTCCGTAAGCGATAGAGCAGTGACTGTCTGTGCAAGTTTAGACATCTTGCCGTTTGGCTTACATTTCCGTGATTGCGATTATAGGAGATAAACGTTTCAATTAAATCCATGCTTCCCTGGCCATCGTATTCGATTAAAGGTTTGATCGTTGATTCAACTACTTCTTTAATATCGGCATTGTCTGCCAGACTTAAGAGCAAGCGGTCAATGCGTGTATCTTCATACATAACACGCCTCCCTCGTCCTTTTTGCCGCCTTCCGATCTCTAAAGCAACTTTCGCATTTTCATAGCTTTTTCTAAAACCGTTAAGCCCTTCGTGGTAATTTCCAATGCCCCATGATATGGCGACTTCCGGCAGTAAGTGGCGCAGGCGGCGCTCTATAAGATCTAATAAATCATTAACGTTTTCACCCTTTTTATCAGCCCGGGTTTCTAAAAAAATAATGATATGCCCTTCTTGTGAACTGACCATTACTTCTCGATTTAACGATTGAACGGCGAATTCGATTTCTTCCTCAATATAATGAATCATGTTTTCATGCCAGTGGTCATAAGAATTCACATCTTCATTCCGCTTCTGGAAAAGCGCCCTTAAGTTCTCCGGGAAACCAACTATTCCAATGTATGGAACATTTAAATTCATGCCAAGGGATTTTGCCCTTGATTTTGCATGATTCCCTGACGAAAATTCACCAGTCGCAAGTTCCAAAATAAAATCACTGCGCAGGCGCATTTCTGTATCTTCGATCGCGTTTTCCTTAGAAAACCAGAGCGCCGCAGTTGTCACTGCATGCTCCAACACATTTACCCGCTCTTGTGTCAAAAAGGTTTCGACAGATGTTTTCGCCGGCAAAAGGGCGTATAAATACCCCTGGACATCACGCGGCGGTTTCATGATCGGCAACTGAAGAAGTGTTGTTTCCGCCATTTCTACCTTCTTGATTTTTTGAAACATCGGATCGTTAGAAAAGAGTGAGGTGTTAGCGGGTACAATCTTCCCTGATGTGACCGGGTCTTTCCATTCTTTTATTGCCGGATGGGCATGTTGGCTTGTCCCTTTGATTTTTCCTGCATGATCGGTAATGACTACCGGACATTCTACATTTTCCTGAACAAATCTTGCAATCTGGTTCAGTTCCGCTCCTTGTAAAATTAACTTCAAGAGTTGCTGCTGCGTTCTTTCCGATTGTTCTAGCTCTTTATAGTGCAAACCATTTAATTGTTGCATGACATCATGAATGACATTTGCAAATCGAACCTCCCATGGAAGTTCAATAATGATAAAATTTTGTCTTTCGGCTAATTGCAGCACTTCTTTCGGAATAGAAAAGACGTGGCGGCCTAAAGCAAGGACAAGTGCTGATGCATTTGAATCAATAATATCCTGGACAAATTGCTTTAGCGTATCGGTGTCATCCCCACAACCGATTGCGGTGCTCAGCACAAATTCATTTTTCCGGACAAAGTTTTCAACGGGCATTTCTATAACCGAAATCCATTGCACACAACGTTCGTTTACTACCCCTTTTCCCGACCTCACCCTGGCGCTTCCCATAATCTCCAGACTTAAGACGTCCTTGACTGTTAACATCACCATTCACCCTCCAAGAAAATTAACCGAACAAGCTAATGAACATATTTTTTTATGATATCGGCGAGCACGGAGAGGTCAACGTTATTTCCGCTCATAATAATGGCAACATCGCCGCTTCCTTCTTTCGCTCCCTCTCTTAAGACCGAAGCGATTCCCGTTGCCGCCGCCCCTTCGATAATGATACGGTGGTAATCCATCATAAAGGCCATACTAGACGCAATTTCTTCTTCGGATATGAGATCAATCCGGTCCATGTATTGCTGCACCATTTTAAAAGTATATTGGTTATTAAGCCCGATCCCGCCTAGCAAACTATCGGCAAGCGTATCCTTTTCTTCCATTTTGACAGGCTTTCCTGCTTGTAAGCTTTCATACATCACGGCAGAATGATTCATTGACACTCCCGTTACCTTGATGTTCGGGTCAGCCGATTTTACAGCCAGTCCAACGCCGGCAAGCAGGCCGCCGCCAGATAAAGGTACAATGACTTCTTGAATCGTAGGCAAATCTTCAAATAGCTCGAGCCCAATTGTACCCTGTCCAGCAATGACAAAAGGATCATCAAACGGCGGAATGACGGTTAATCCTTTTTCTTTTTGCAGCTGAAAACACCGTTCTCCTGCATCATCCTGGCTTTCTCCATAAATTTCGAGCCGTGCCCCTAATCTTTTGAGTGCATCAACCTTCACTTGAGGTACACGATGAGAAATGCAAATTACAGCGTCTATGCCAAGTTTTTTGGCAACATAGGCAACAGCCATCCCGTGATTCCCGGTTGAAAACGTGGTCACTCCACGGGCTTGTTCCTCTTTGCTTAATGACAAAATCTTATTGGCTGCACCCCTTACTTTAAATGCACCCATTTCATGAACCGTCTCAAGTTTCAGAAAAATTGGTCTACCGACTTTTTCTGATAGAATCGATGATTGAATTAAAGGCGTCTTCCTTACGAGCTGCGAGATGCGCTTTCGTGCTTGCCAAACGTCGCGAATCGTCACTGTGCAAATACTTTTCTCTTTTATTTGATTCACTTTTTTCCCTCCCTCGAGCAATAAAGACGATTACTTTTTCAGATTATATAGTTAGAATTTTCGAAAATCAATTCGTAAAAGTGACTACAAATGTGATTTATTTTCATACAAAAAAGGGGCTGTGCAGAAGTCATCGAACAATGACTTTCTGTGACAGCCCCCTCTCTTATGTTTGAAATCCTTCGCCCATCACTTCAACAGAGTTTGATACAATAACGAAGGCTGCGGGATCGACCCGCACAACGATTTGTTTGAGTTTCGTCAATTCACTCTGGTCAAGGACGCACATAAGAACCGGACGATCGTTATTTGTATAGCCCCCGATACCCGGAATCTTCGTGACTCCCCTGTCAATTTCATTCAAAATGACCTGGCGAATTTCTTCTTCCCGTTCTGAAATAATAATCGCCATCTTGGAATTGCTGAATCCCATTTGGACAATGTCAATCACTTTCCCGGTCAAATAAATGCTGATAAGTGCGTATAAAGCTTTTTCAAGGCTAAAGACGACAGCGGATAAGATAACAATACATCCATCGACAAGAACCATTGAAATGCCTGATGATATATGAGTAAATTTATGGATGATTTGGCCGATGAGCGCCGTCCCGCCCGTTGATCCTTTACCGCGGAAAACGATGCCAAGGCCAAACCCAATCCCGACTCCGCCAAACAATGCGCCCAATAATGGATTAGATGTCGGCGGTTCAACATTTTGCGTTAAAAAAACGACAAGAGGCAAAAAAATCGTCCCGACAAGTGTTTTAATGCTGAAATCTTTACCAAGCAGAATGATCCCAAGGAAAAATAACGGGATGTTAAATGCCCACTGAACAATAGCCGGGCTCCATCCAAACAATCCGTGGAGAATCGTGCTTAACCCGCTTATTCCTCCTGCCGCGATCTCATTTGGCAAAAGAAAAAGATTGAAAGTCAGGCCGACAATAGCTGCCCCGACTAAAATCTCAACATACTCTAACGCTAATATCACTTTAGGATTTAATGACATTATTTTTCGATAAAGTGATGCCATAATTGTTCACACCCTCTAAAAATCTCTTGCTGTATTCAATACCATTCGACAGTATAACACCAGGCCAATAAGGTGTAAACAGCATTAAGGTGACGCTTTAACTTGGCGAAAAGCTCTATTTATATAATTAATATTTCATTATAATCGTTTTTGTATGCTCAATATGTATTCATCCATGCGTTTCATCATAAGCTTGTTTGATAGCCCTTTTACTCCATTGTCAATCCTGCCTTTATAAACAACCGGTTCAGGCAAAAAAGGCCATTTTCAAGTCCTAATATGGATGATAGTCAAAATGGTCACCTGCCTCGCCCTTATATGCACTTAAAAAGAAATCGGCATCGCCAGCTCCATATAAAAGGGCTAAATTTAAGCGGCAATGCCCTACATCGACTCCGGCAGGGCCAATGCATCGTTAACCCAGTCGACTACGCCCGTCAAGCGCCCATCCTCCCATAGGACATTGCATGGATGATAATCTCGGTGAATGAAACCGTTTCTCGCATCCGGGTAATTCCTGGTAATACATTGTATGACTTTCTACCATTCTTCTTGATGCTCTGACCACTCAGGTATTCGGAGTGTCTTAGGATCATAGTAAGAAAAATACTGCCATGGGAAAAACAGCTCCTTTCTTGAAGGAGTTCTCTACGTTGTCGCCAAATCCTTTTACAACCTCAAGCAATTTAAAAAGCCGCTGCACATTACATGCAGCGGCTTTGCTTTATCGTTTTTCGATTTCTTCTAAAATGAGCTTGTTGACCATTGGCGGGTTGGCTTTTCCTTTTGTTTCTTTCATAACCTGTCCGACAAGGAAGCCGATTGCGCGGTCTTTTCCGTTTTTGTAGTCAATGATCGATTGTTCGTTGTTGTTAAGGACCGTAATAACGATTTCGCGGATCGCGCCTTCATCCGAAATTTGGACAAGGCCTTTTTCCTTGACGATCGTCTCAGGGTCTCCGCCATTTTCAATCATTTCTTTAAACACTTTTTTGGCGATTTTCGATGAAATCGTGCCGTCTGTAATTAGCTTGATCATTTTAGCCAAACCAGCCGGCTCAAGTGGCGTTTCATCGATTTCTTTATAAGCTGTATTTAAGTAGGCGCTCACTTCACCCATGAGCCAGTTTGATGCTTGCTTCGCATCGGCGCCTGCTGCAATCGTTTCTTCGAAGAAATCGGACATTTTCTTCGATTGCGTGAGCACCATCGCGTCATAAGCCGGAAGTCCAAGCTCGGATACATAGCGCGCTTTCCGGGCATCCGGAAGTTCAGGGATTTCAGAACGAACCCGGTCGATCCACGCCTCGTCAATGCTTAAATGAACAAGATCCGGCTCAGGGAAGTAACGGTAGTCGTCCGAGCCTTCCTTCACGCGCATTAAAATGGTTTTCTTCGACGCTTCATCATAACGCCGTGTTTCTTGCAGGATTTCGCCACCGGAAAGAAGCACTTGCTCCTGGCGTTTTTCTTCAAACTCTAAACCTTTTTGCACGTGGGCAAACGAGTTTAAGTTTTTAATTTCCGTTTTCGTTCCAAACTTTTCCTGGCCAAGTGGACGTAGGGAAATGTTTGCATCGCAACGGAGCGAACCTTCTTCCATTTTACAATCGGAAACGCCAGTGTATTGAATGATCGCTTTCAGCTTTTCAAGGTACGCATACGCTTCTTCCGGTGTGCGGATATCCGGCTCAGATACGATTTCAACAAGCGGCGTTCCCTGACGGTTTAAGTCGACTAATGAATGAGATCCGTCTTCTGCGTGCGTTGATTTACCTGCATCTTCTTCTAAGTGAAGGCGGGTAATCCCGATCTTCTTTTTCTTTCCGTTCACTTCAATTTCAATCCAGCCATGCTCCCCAATCGGTTTGTCGAATTGGGAAATTTGGTACGCCTTCGGATTGTCCGGGTAAAAATAGTTTTTCCGGTCAAATTTTGTTTCCCGGTTAATTTTACAATTCAATGCCATCGCAGCCCGCATCGCGAAATCAACCGCCTGCTTGTTCATGACCGGCAACACCCCTGGATGCCCTAAACAGATCGGGCATGTATGGGTATTTGGCGGTGCGCCAAAGTCGGTTGAACAACCGCAAAAAATCTTTGATTTTGTTTTCAATTCAACATGTACTTCAAGTCCAATAATTGTTTCAAAATTGCTCATCCTATTACACCTCCAATTCCGGTTTTGCCTTATGATGTTCGGTTGCCTGTTCGAACGCATGGGCAACTCGGTAAATCGTGCTTTCATCAAAATGCTTTCCGATAATTTGCAGGCCGACTGGCATTTGCTTAGAGAACCCGCATGGAACAGAAATCGAAGGAACACCGGCAAGGTTAACAGGAATCGTCAAAATATCGTTGACGTACATCGTGACCGGATCTTTCGTTTTTTCGCCGATTTTAAACGCTGGTGTCGGCGCAGTCGGTCCGATAATAACGTCATATTTCGCCAATACTTCATCAAAATCATTTTTGATCAATGTCCGCACTTTTTGCGCTTTTTTATAGTACGCATCGTAATAACCAGAGCTAAGTGCAAATGTTCCTAGCATAATGCGGCGTTTTACCTCATCCCCGAATCCTTCGCTTCTCGTTTGCTTGTACAGGTCAATCAAGTTTTGTCCATTGTCAGAACGGACACCGTAACGAATGCCGTCAAATCGGGCAAGGTTTGCTGATGCCTCTGAAGAGGATAGCAAGTAATAAGTAGCAAGAGCATATTTCGAATGAGGCAATGACACTTCCTCCCATGTTGCCCCGAGTCCTTCCAATACTTTAAGAGCTTCTAATACACGCTCGCGCACTTCCTTGTCCACGCCTTCACCGAGATATTCTTTCGGCACGGCGATTTTCAGCCCTTTTACATCGCCTGTTAATGCCGATAAATAGTCAGGCACGTCCACATTTGCCGAAGTGGAATCCATTGCATCATGTCCGGCAATTGTTTGCAGCAAGTAAGCATTGTCTTCTACTGACCGGGTGATTGGTCCAATTTGATCGAGAGAAGATGCGAATGCCACAAGTCCGTAACGGGAGACGAGACCGTAAGTCGGCTTCAATCCGACCACTCCACAAAAAGCAGCGGGCTGGCGAATCGAGCCCCCTGTGTCGGATCCTAATGAAAATAATACTTCTCCGGCTGCAACAGACGCTGCCGAGCCACCGCTTGACCCTCCAGGTACACAATCCAGATTCCATGGATTTTTGGTCGGGAAAAAGCCAGAGTTTTCATTGGAAGACCCCATCGCGAATTCGTCCATGTTTAATTTTCCAATGGCAATCGCTTCGGCGGCAAGTAATCGTTCAACAACCGTCGCGTCATGAATCGGTTCGAAATTGGATAATAGCTTGCTTGCACATGTCGTGCGAAGGCCTTTTGTGACGATATTGTCTTTAATCCCGATCGGCATGCCAAATAAAAGGCCGCGCTCTTCGCCTGACCCTAACTTTCCATCCAATTCTTTCGCTTTTTTCCTTGCGTTTTCTTCATCCAACGTTAAAAACGCTTTGACTTGATCGTCAACTGCTTTTATCCGGGCATAAGACTCGTCAACGAGATCCGTTACGCTAATCTCCTTTTTATGTAAAAGTTGATGCAGTTCTGAAACTTTTTTATCGAATAATGACATGATGTCCCTCCTCTACTCTAAAACGTTCGGCACTTTAAATTGACCGTCTTTTTGATCCGGAGCGTTTTTAAGCGCCTCTTCACGGGAAACGGAATCTTTCACAACATCCTCGCGAAGCACATTTTTTAAATCTAAAACGTGGGTCGTCGGTTCCACGTTGTCCGTATCCAATTCGTTTAACTCTTCTGCAAAACCGATAATCGCATCCAATTGTTCGGTGAACATTTTCACTTCTTCTTCACTTACTGCCAACCGAGCAAGATGCGCCACGTGTTTAACCTGTTCTTCTGAAATTCGAGACAAGCTCGCCACCTCCAAAACTGTACATTCACAATATATAGATGATACCAGAGTTCGTACGGTTTAATCAACTGCATCACTACTTTAGAATTCAGAAAAGTCAAAGGACGAGAGACTTTGTCTCTCGTCCTGGTATTATCCTATTTTAATTTTATAGGTTTTGTTATTATTGCCATTCGTGTAGTACAGGTAGCTCCCTTTTATATAGAGATATTGCGACCAGACGTTGTTCACTTTCGTTAAATGGGAGCCGTCGGTTTTTATTTTGTAAATATAGCCGCCACGGGAATAGTCGCTGAAATAAATCCAGCCGTTCTTCTCATTTAGCCATAGCGCGCGGTCGCCCGTTATTCTCTTCTTTCCGGTTCCGTTTTCTTTGATCCGGTAAAGCTTTTTATCGGGTGCATTGCTGTAATAAATGTAGCCCCCTTTTTTCACAGGGAAAAGCATATTCCACATGTACTGGTAGTTTGTACTTGTTGCTTTCGGCAAACCTTTTGTACTCCATGAATGGTTTTTCTTCATCACGCCGTCTGTTACACCAAAATATTGATAGCTGACGACACGGCCATGATCTTTTGGATAGTCGTCCCATGTTGCATCGACATGGTAATACTTCCCGTTCATTTTCACAAGATTCCATGCATGAAGCTCGGTTTGTTTCCCATTATTCGCTTTGCCGTATACGTAATAATTTTTCACACCTGTTTTATTTAACAACAGCTGCATGGCCTGCGCATAACCGTTACAAGCCGATTTCTTTTCGATGAGCGCGCTATAGGCCGTATTATATTTATACGTGCCGCTTTGGGTCTGGGCATTGTACGTATTGTGGGTCACAATATAATCGTGAATCGCCTTTGTTTTTTGAAAAGAGGAATAAGACGACTTCACATGTTTGCGAATAATTTGGTTGGCCGTACTATTTAACGTTTTTTTCATTTTCAATATGGTTGACTTTGAATGGGTATACGTAAAACGGAGCTTAATGCTAGTGATTTTTCCGCTGCTCGTCTTTGTATATTTGTACTGCCCGCTTTTGTAATAAAAGATTTCCGGATGCTTTTGTAAAACCGCATTAATCGTGTTTGCAGCTGTCGTCGTACTTGGATGATATTTAGTCACCGTAATCTCTGAATCTACTTCATTAAACGCTTTATAAATCGCATTGTATAGCCCTGATGCAGATGAACTTGCCTTTGCCGCTTTCGGCTGAACCACAACCATTGCCGCTAAAACCAATGACAATAACACAAACCCTGATTTTTTCACATAGTATCATCCTTTTTCAAAATTTTCACTAGATTGTACATACCCTTAAATCTAGCAGGTTAAACTATTATTCTAATATAAGCCGACCGCTTCATGTTTATAGTGTGAGATGTCTCCATGAAGGCAAATGCGGTGTTTTCCTTCTTCTAATTCTACCTTGCATAAACATGCCGGATGAATATAAGGAGGGTCCCATAATTTTGAAAGAGGCCGCTCTTCAAAATAAGCCATCAAGATTTTTATAATAACTGTATGAGTGACGATTAATATGTTCTTCCCTGTATGATTTGCGATGATTCTTTGAAGTTCAGGCAACACTCTTTTTTGAACATCGATAAACGATTCCCCGCCATTTGCTTCAAATTGCTCCGGATCATTCCAGAAGCTCGAGAACCGCTTTTGATCATTTTCCCGAATAGTGGCTTGAATTTCCCCTTCCCATACTCCTAAATGCATTTCTTTTAACTGATCTGTTACCTTTATTTGATCTTTTGGTTTTCCACTAATGATTTCCGCTGTCTTGACAGCCCTCCCGCTTGAACTCGAATAAATTTCATCAAATTTAATAGGAGCTAACGCTTCACTCAGCCACCTTGCCTGCCATTCTCCTAATTCGGTTAATGGCGAATCTTTATGACCCTGCATTCGTTTCTCCACGTTCCATTCTGTTTGCCCATGCCTTACGATGTACAATGTTGTTTTTGGCATTTTTAAACCTCCATCTTAACCCCTGTACATATTTTACCAATTTCCATAATATGAGTCTACTACCAATCTCTCTAAACCTTGCTATCTATGTCTGTAATACGGAGTCCAGGCGGCATTTAAGCGTTCAATTCCATCAGAAATCTCCTCTAACGATAATCCACCAAAGCCAAGAAGAATGAGAGGATCGCCGGCGCTATCCTTTTTCAGCCACATTGGCGTCGTACTGTATACTTTTACACCCGCTTCTTCCGCTATTTTCACGAGCTGATCTGCGGTCTTATCACTTTTTACTTTTAAAACGATATGTAGCCCTGCATCCTGTCCGGTAACGGTGACGTTGGTTTTCATGATGCTTTTTATAGCTTCCAGCAGTGCCGTATGCTTTTTTTGATAAATGGTGCGCATTCTGCGGATATGCCGTTCCCATTCGCCGCTTTGGATAAACCCTTGTAACGCTTTTTGATGGAATCTTGAAGCCGTTTGGTCATACATGAACAGCATGCGCTTGTAAATATTAAGCAATCGTTCTGGCAATACCATATAGCTAACTCTTATGCCGGGCAAGAGCGATTTTGAAAAGGTTCCAACATATACGACGTTTCCGTGAGCATCCAACCCTTGCAGAGAAGGAATCGGCTTGCCCCGATAACGAAACTCCCCATCATAGTCATCTTCAATAATTAAGCCTCCGTTTTCTTCCGCCCATTGGAGAAGTTTCATTCGTTTCGCAATTGGCATGACCATTCCCATCGGATATTGGTGGGAAGGCGTGACGTAAACCATTTTCGCTCCGCTTTTGCTAAGTGCATCAATGTGAATTCCATCCTCCTCTAAAGGAATCGGTTCAATTTCGAAGCGAAAATGCTGAAACACATTTCGCACACCGGGATAGCCCGGGTCTTCCATCGCTACTTTTTTCCCGTCAATTCCGGTAAGTTGGCATATTATTTGTAAGACCACCTGAGTGCCTGAACCGATCACAAGTTGTTCTTCCGAGCAATTAACGCCGCGTGCCCGCCGAAGATATTTGCTAAGCTCATAGCGAAGTCCACGTTCACCTTGTTTATCGCCGTATGATAGCAAGTCTTTATGATCACGGCTGATGCATTGATTCGAACATTTGCGCCAGCTGTCAAACGGAAAATGGTTGAAATCAATATTTGACATGTAAAAATCGTAAAGTATGCGTGTCTGTTTCCCGCCAACTTCAGTTTTAAAAGAGGCGAGGGGCTGTGCAGGCAGAATGCTCCCAAACGATTCCTCTTCTAATTTTATAACATAAAAGCCGCTTCTTTCCCTGCTTTCAATATACCCTTCTGCAAGAAGCTGTTGATACGCCATTTGTACCGTTGTTTTGCTTATTTTTAAATCATCGGAAAGCCGGCGGATGGATGGAAGCCTCGTTGAAGCAGAAAGTCCGCTAACTTGAATTTGCTTTTTAAAATATTCATAAAGCTGGATATATAAGGGCTGATTGTCATTTTCATTTAAATTTGGACTGACATCCACATCGTTCGCTCCAATCTGTACCGTTTTGAAAATTATAAATTGTATCTTTTGTAGTGTACAGATAGTTTTTATAATTGTTTTTAAAAACAAAGGAGCGGATTGCAGATGATCCCTATGAGATATGTACTGAGACAATGTAATGATCAAGAGAAGATTGACAGTTTTTTACGCCAGGCAAAGGTCGGCTTATTAGGGCTTGCAGACGACCATCAGCCTTATGTTGTGCCACTTAACTTCGTCTGGTGGAATGATGCCATCTATTTTCATGGCGCAGAGGAGGGCAGGAAAAACAAAATCATGTATGAAAACCCGGGCGTTTGTTTCACCGTTTGCGCAGAGTATGGCACGATCGCCGATCCCGTACCGGCGAAAACTGATACAGCCTACATGAGCGTGATGCTATTCGGCAAGGCCAGCCCCGTTGCCGATCTAGATGAAGCAACTGGCGCATTGCAAGCGATGCTTGATAAATATGTGCCCGGATACTATAATCAACCGCTTGCGAAACAGCATGTGAACAAATACCGCTCTTCTTACGGAAGTGCCGCCGTTGTCTACCGGATCAAGCCTGATGAGATAACAGCAAAAGAAAACCCGCTCAATCCGGAAAGCGCCTTTTACCCCGGGCGTCGTGTGGGCGATGATTAACCTGAGTTTGGACAATAACAATCAGTGTTCGGACAATAAAAGTTGGCGTTTGGACAATAAAATATGTGTTCCGGACAATAAGGCACACATTTTGGACAATAAATCATATGTTTTAGACAATAAACAACATTTCTGGGTTCTTCAAGGGAAAAATTGGACATCCTGATGGAAAATTTGTCCTTGAGACGTGTTCTATTGGACACAATCAGGCTCTTCGACATAAAATTTGTCCTTGAGACCGGCGATAAAGGACAAATTCGGGTTTCGTGCAAGGAAAATTGTCCTCTACTTCAAAAATTTAAACGTTTAAAAAGACATCCACAATCGTGATTGTGGATGTCTAATCTTTGCGGTATGACACGTCTTTAGCCGGGTGCATGAATGGAACCCCCTGCGGTTTGACCTTTTCTTCTAATAGCTCCTTATTTTCGGCCGTATTCCAGCCGATATCGTTTGTCGGGTGAACCCATTCGTCTCCTGACATGATCTCGGGATCAGTTTCCGTACTCCAATTGTTTAATGGAGAGTTTTCCGAGTTGTATTTACTGTCTCCGATCACGACACCATAGCGATTAACAAACGGCTGCTGCATCTTGATCCCGGTTCCTTTAAACGATGGAGCCTCTATTTGATGCGGCTGTGTTTCATCTAAAATGGGCGAATCCAATTTTTCGTTTTCATTTTTATCTTTGTCAGTCATATCCATCCCACCTCACTTGGTTTTAAGTTTTCCAATTGGTGGGGGTTTATGTATGGACAGCTTCTTTTCCTTTTTAAACAAACGTTTGATTAAATGCAAAAAACCTCTCCGCTTTTGGAGAGGTTTGCAAAAAATTTAAAGCTGTTCGCCTGTCGTCTTCGCTTGCATATGCAAGATGAGGTAGTCAGGGCCGCCCGCTTTTGAGTCGGTTCCTGACATGTTGAAGCCGCCAAATGGCTGGTAGCCGACAATCGCGCCTGTACATCCACGGTTGAAGTAAAGGTTGCCGACATGGAACTCTTCTCTTGCGCGTTCGATGTGCTCGCGGTTGTTCGAAATGAGCGCGCCTGTTAAGCCGTAGTCGGTGTTGTTCGCGATTTCCATCATATGATCGAAGTCACGCGCCTTGCAGAACGCGACAACCGGCCCGAAAATTTCTTCTTGCATTAAGCGGTCGTTTTCTTTTACATCGGCAATGAT
>NZ_AUMP01000037.1 GCF_000430745.1 Fictibacillus gelatini DSM 15865
AAACGATTTTTGCACATCTTGTTGCGGGAATCCAGCTGATGTGCGGTCTTCTTGCGCTGCCCTCGTATACCCTTCAACGACAGGGTTGACAAATTCAAGGTGACTCGGGTTATTGGCTAATGTCAAGCGGGCTTCCAATGAATTCGATTCCTTGATCGCGCGTACTCCGCCGAGATGGTATTTCACATCGCCCGTCCAGCCGTAGTTGATTCCTTTCGATCCTTCCGATGGAACCAATTCTTTATTCGGGGAGTGATGGAACTCCGAAAAGATGATTTCATACGGCTTGCCTAATACGTGGGCCAGCACATTTAAACGTCCCCGGTGGGCCATGCCGATCATCACATTTTTTGCCCCGTCTCTGACCCCTTCAAAAATAATATCGTCAAGCATCGGGACAAGCACATCGACACCTTCGATGGAAAAGCGTTTTTGCCCGACAAACGTTTTATGCAAAAACTGTTCAAAGCCTTCGACTTCCGTCAACCGGCGCAACAAGTGAACGCGTTCTTCATTTGATAACGAACGTTGGATGGAACCCGATTCCACCATATGGGTTAGCCAATTTCGTTCTTCCGCTTCATGTACATGGCTAAACTCATATGATAGTGACTTTGTATAGAGTTCTTTCAACCGATTGACGGCATCAAGAGCAGTACTCACATCATTTGGCGCATCTGGCCAGACCGTCTTTGCCGGGATCGCTTTCAAGTCTTCCTCGGATAACCCATATTTTTCAAGAGCCATAAATGACCCGTCATTTGCTGGCTTCTCTAACGGATTGATAGTTGCTTCCAAATGCCCGTCTGAACGAATTGCCTCGAGCAGTTTTACCGCTTTCACGACGTTTTCCAGATTCGTTGAGCTGCTGTAGGCAGAGGAGGAATTTTCAGCTATTTTTTCAGATGAGTTTGTTTCATAGGATAGAGGAGAGCCCCACTTTGCAAAAAGTTCCTTTAATTCCGGGGAAACGGAGTCATCTCCATTTACATACTGTTCATATTGTTCAATGACATAGCCTAGGTTTGGGCCATGAAAGTTTTCCCATGGATTTTGTTGGTTTTTCAGCATTACCACATGCCCCCATGAATATTTTTTATCGCTTTAGGAAAAGCAATTATAGTTTGCTTACGGATAAGGATAATGCAATAATTAAAATAAATAAAATGCTAAAAAATTATATTTAAATATAAGAAAAATTTATATGGCAGTAAGGGTGGGGATAATGGATTACCGTGATTGGGAAATATTAAAGGTTCTTTATAGCCAGAAAAACTTGACGAAAGCTGCCCGGCTTTTGTTTATCACTCAACCGGCATTGACGAACCGCTTAAAACATATGCAGGAGGAGCTGGGGGTTAAAATAATCACCAGAGAAAGCAGAGGAGTTCATTTTACCCCTCAAGGAGAATATCTTGTCCATTGCGCGGAGGAGGCTCTGGATCATTATCAAAAAATAAAAGAAAAAGTCCGCAATATGAGCAAGAATGTAAGCAATGAGGTTGCAGGCACATTGAAATTGGGTGTATCCAATTTTTTTGCAAATTATGAACTTCCTTATATTTTAAAATTATTTAAAATGCAATATCCCCATGTGGAATTCAAAGTGGTTACAGGCTGGAGCAGAGATGTAACTCAGCTTATACACAATAAAGATGTTCATATTAGCTTTGTCCGGGGGGATTATGGGTGGAGAGGATTATCGAAACAATTATTATTTGAAGAAACAATTTGCATTACGTCAAAGGAAGAGATTGATATTACCGATCTCCCCCACCTTCCTAGAATCGACTATAGAGGAGATTACTTATTAAAAACGTTGATTGATCATTGGTGGGCTGAAAACTATGCGGATCCGCCCTTCATCAGCATCGAAGTCGACCAGGTTGATACGTGTAAGGAAATGGTTGTAAATGGTTTAGGCTATGGCATTTTGTCCAGCAGGATCCTCGCCGGGATAGATGATGTACACCAAATTGACTTAACTGACCAAAATGGGAATCTAATCTTGCGAAGAACGTGGATGTATTATCATAAGGAATCGCTAGAGTGGAATGTTGTTAAAGCATTCGTGCATTTTATAGAAAATTACTATAAAAAGCAATAGAAAAATGGGAAAAAGTCGGTCCGAATTTTTAGGAATCGACTTTTTCTTAGTTAACGAATGGCACCTCGTTTTTATTCTTCATCGTTGTTTTTAATCCTTCGTTTCAAGCGGGTAAATGCAATGAAATCGTACAGCTCCTCTTTCGTTAAAGGAATTCCATCCAATGAAAGGGCAATTTCTGATTCCAGACATTCAACCAGCTCGAGCTTCTCCTGTTTATCATTTGTCCGGTTTAAAATATAATCAACCGTTGTTTCAAATAGATTCGCGATTTGCAGTAAAGCTTGCAAGGAAGGCTGCCGGTATCCGGATTCATAGCCCGCATAAGTGCTTTTCGCGATTCCAAGGCGGTCGGCAGTTTCCTGCAAAGACCAATTTCTGCTTTTTCTAAGATTCGCTAATCGTTGTAGCATCGATAACTCCGCCCCCTCTATTATTCTCCTTTAATTATAGCAGGCATTGCATCCGTGTGAAAGAAAAAAGTGCGCGTAATGAATACGAATGTTGATTTATATTAGGGTTTAATCATATAATAAGGTATAATTGTTTGCGTAATGCGTATGAAAGTGAAATACAAACGATGGGATGATAAGCGATGAAGAAATTATTGTTAATTGCGACAGGCGGAACAATCGCATCCGTTGAGGGAGAGGAAGGCCTTGCGCCCGGCTTGACCGCTGAGGAGCTGTTGGAACATTTCAATCACTCTTCGGAATCGGTTGATGTGACTTGCCAAATTCTTATGAACAGGGACAGCACGAACATGCAGCCAGAACATTGGGCGGAAATAGCTGAAGCCATATTCCGGAATTATGAGCAATACGACGGATTCGTTATTACTCATGGAACGGACACGCTCGCATATACTGCGGCTGCATTGTCTTACATGATGCAAGGACTGCAAAAGCCTGTTGTCATAACGGGGTCGCAGGTTCCGATTAGCTTTAAAAAAACAGATGCGAAAAAGAATGTGGCAGATGCCGTGCGTTTTGCCCGTGAAAATATTGGCGGAGTCTTTGTCGTATTCGATGGGCGAGTAATCATTGGTCCGAGGGCGGTCAAAATGAGAACGAAAAGCTATGATGCTTTTGAAAGCATCAATCATCCATACGTTGCTTTTATCGAGTCGGGGGAAGTTCGCTATCATTGGAAACCGGCACCTATTTCTGGTGGACCTCAATGGAATACAAGCCTGTGCCCGGATGTGTTTCTTTTGAAGCTTTACCCAGGAACCAAACCGGAGATATTTGATTGTTTGAAAGGCTTATATAAAGGTGTCATCATTGAAAGTTTCGGCAACGGCGGTTTGCCTTTTGAGGGCCGTAATTTGCTTACGAAAGTCAAGGAACTAACGGAAGCCGGCATTGCCGTAGTGATCACCACCCAATGCCTGGAAGAGGGGGAAGACTTGCTTCTTTATGAAGTGGGGCGCAAGGTAGCCCAACATCGTGTCATTTTATCCGGGGATATGAATACAGAGGCCATCGTCGCCAAGCTGATGTGGGCTCTTGGACAAACTGATTGCATCGATGAAGTTAAGGAAATCATGGAGACGCCAATGGCCGGGGATAAGACTCCTGGATTTGACATAGAAGACTAAAGAAAAAAGCAGCAACATCGTGTTCGGCCTAAAGAGGAGGAGGAAATTCAATGATGTCAACCCTCATTGAAACAAAACAGCACATGAGAATGGAGAAAGATTTTTTAGGTGCAAAGGAAGTGCCTCAAGAAGCCTATTATGGGATTCAAACGCTTCGGGCGGTCGAAAACTTTCCTATTACGGGTTACAGAATACATGGGGAACTAATCAGGGCGATGGCGATTGTCAAAAAAGCGGCAGCGCTAGCCAATATGGATATCGGCCGCTTAGATTTTACTAGAGGGAACGCGATTGCGGAAGCGGCCCAGGAAATCATCGAAGGAAAATGGCATGACCAATTCATCGTCGATCCGATCCAGGGAGGGGCCGGCACTTCCATTAACATGAATGCGAATGAAATCATCGCTAATCGCGCACTAGAAGTATTGGGAAAAGAAAAAGGAGACTATTCTTATATAAGCCCGAACAGCCATATTAATATGTCCCAGTCTACAAACGATGCATTTCCAACCGCCATTCATATCGCAGTATTAAATCTTTTGGAGCTATTGCTTCATACGATGGACGATATGCATCGCGTGTTTTTGCAAAAAGCGCGTCAGTTCGACCACGTCATCAAGATGGGACGCACCCACCTTCAGGATGCGGTCCCGATTCGCCTTGGTCAAGAATTCGAAGCCTACAGCCGTGCAATCGAGCGAGATATCAAGCGGATCAACCAATCAAAACAGCATTTGTATGAAGTTAACATGGGCGCAACCGCCGTCGGAACGGGACTGAATGCAGACCCTCGCTATATCGAAGCGGTTGTGAAACATCTTGCGGACATTAGCAAATTGCCACTTGTCAGGGCGGAGCATCTAGTGGACGCCACCCAAAATACGGATGCCTACACCGAAGTATCCGCCGCGCTCAAAGTGTGTATGATGAACATGTCAAAAATCGCGAACGACTTGCGATTGATGGCTTCCGGTCCCCGTGCGGGATGGGGGGAAATCACGCTCCCTGCCCGACAGCCCGGATCTTCCATCATGCCTGGTAAGGTCAACCCTGTCATGGCGGAGGTCATAAACCAGGTGGCCTTCCAGGTGATCGGTAATGATCACACCATTTGCCTGGCATCTGAAGCGGGACAGCTTGAATTAAACGTCATGGAGCCTGTTCTTGTATTCAACTTGATTCAGTCGATCAGCATTATGAATAATGCATTCCGCGTTTTCACAGATCATTGTTTGAAAGGGATCGAAGCAAACGAAGATCGGCTAAAAGCCTATGTTGAAAAGAGCGTTGGCGTTATCACGGCAGTCAACCCGCATATTGGGTACGAAACAGCAGCACAGATAGCAAGAGAAGCTATCTTGAGCGGACGATCGATTCGGGAACTTTGCCTGAAGCATGGAGTGCTGACGGAAGAGGAGCTCGATTTGATCCTTGATCCGTATGAAATGACACATCCCGGCATTGCAGGCTCTTCGCTTTTTGATAAAAAGTAATTCCGCCACAGCAAGAACATATGTATTCAAAATGGCTTGAGAACTTCTCAAGTCATTTTGTATTTGCTGAAATCCCCCAAAAATTAAGGCGGGATTTTTTAGTTTCTTCTGGGAAATAATACGTTTGAAATCTGTAATGAAAGGCGGTATGGTGATGGCTACCAAAAGAACAGGTTTGAAAGATATTACCTGGTTAAGCATTTCGGTAATTGCGATGATTGTCATTTTAGTTGGATGGATGCTCTGGACCTGGTTAGCGTATTAAATTACATATGAAATTTGGCCGCCGCAATCATAGGCGGTCTTTTTATGGTGGAAATCAGCCACGTTTTTGGCGGATAACGGCCGCTTTGCGTCTATTATCAGCCGCTTTTAGAAACTTATCAGCGACTTAAGACCACTTATCAGCCCATTTCCTAAAAATAGTAAGAAAATTAACGTCAACAGTTATGATCAACCAACCCGATGAGTATCTATAACATATGTTGATAACAAGTAATCTATGGAGAAAAAAACGTAGATGAAAAGAAAATGATGCCGGATAGGAGAGGATTTGCATGACGTTAATTCTTGCTTTTGCATCCATTATTTTGCCCATTGTAACCGCCGTAACAGAAGTAGTAAAACGGGCGTTTTCATTACCGAAAAATCTAGTACCTGCAATCGCATTCGTGCTCGGAATCGTGATCGGATTTGCGGCCGCGCCTTTAACCGATCTAGATTGGACATTAAGATTATGGGGTGGAGCGCTTGCCGGTCTGTCGTCAACCGGCCTTTATGAACTTGCATTTAATAAGAGAGAAGGAAAAACGAAATAGAGGTAGATTAAAATCCGTCTTCGAAGACGGATTTTTAAGTTGTTTATGTGGAAAGAAAACTCCTCATTGAAAATCCTCTATGAATCTTTATAAAAGAAAACTTCGGTTGTACAACAATATTGAAAACAAAAGACCGATTATTATGAGTAAATATTTTGGTTCGGAACAAATGTAAATGGTAAGGTTTTGCATGTGAAAACAATTTTTATGAACTCCCGCATGTTTGTAAATACTAAAGCCATAATGATCTATAATGAGGAAGGTGCAGAGATTATGGCAGCGAGAAATGAAGGAAACACGCGTGAGCAGAACGCCCATGTTTTTTGGATGGCGATGACCTTTGGAGCGCTCCTTATCATCTTAATTTTATGGATGATCTGGATGTGGCTAAAATAAAAGAGTAATGAAGCGGCTTATCATGGAAGCCGCTTCATTACTTTAAATATCGCTAGATGGGTGAAGTGGAATGGAGTAATTTTTTGTCTTTTTCTTTTTAGATACTTTTGCCCGTGCTCCCATCGGTTTTTGCAATAATTCTTTAAAATAAAAGTCGCCATGGGCATTTTTCTGAGAAATTAAATGGATTGTCGCTTTCACATCATCTAATGCTCTATGTAATCGATCTGCATGAAGGTTATGTTCGAAAAGCAAATCTCCAAGTTTTTTTGACGTAAATCCGTACTGTTTCCACTGGATTCCGTTCATTGAACAATGCCATGGCATGTCCGACGTCAATGGAAAATATCTTTTCAGAAACCCTTTTTCAAAACTGGCATTATGCGCAACTAAAAGATCTGCCTGTGCCATCATATTTTCAATCCGTTTGTTGTCAAGGCGTTTTCCGATTAAATCTTCTTGCCTGATGCCGTGCACGTTGGCCGCACCGGGTGAGACCGGTTTAGACGGCTCATTTAGCTCGCAATATTCATCAATGATTTCAAGAACTTCACCGCTCGGCCGGTTAAAAGTAAAGAGAACGATAGCAAGTTCGATAATTTCCTCTTTATAAATACTTAAACCCGTCGTTTCAATGTCGATACACGCAGCCATTCCAATGGTTGATTGTTTAAGCATATTAGCCTCCCTCTATATTTTCGATTCCCCTCATCGATTGCTTTTCATTCATCTTACCAATACCATTTCCATTTGAAAAGAATGTTTAATCAATCGTTTTAAGGGTACAAATATAGTAAAAGACTACGGAGGACTAAAGGCGGATGAGTAAAAAAATAATCGGTGTGTATGAGACGAACAATGAAGCGATGAAAACGATCCGTTCACTAATTGCAGAAGGATATGATCCGAAAGAGATTTCGATCCTTGCAAAAGATGAACGGCAAATGGACGAAATTGCGGATCAAACCCATGTTGCTGAAGAACACCCGTTAAATGGGGTAAATGAAGAAGCTTACGGAACCATTGCCGGGTTTTTAACAGGCATTAGCGGTTTAATCGCGGTTCCAGGATTAACTGCACCAGTTATCGGGCCGCTTATTGCCGCTGGCCCTTTTGCAAAATTATTTAAAGAAAATGAAGATCACGATTTAAAGGAAATGTTATTAACATTAAACATTTCGGAACGGCAAGCCGAACAATATGTCGATGATCTTCATCACGGATGCATTCTTGTGATTCTTGAAAAAGACAATGCAAAAGACTAATTCGGAGGCCAGAACCTACCGCCTGTGTAGACCTGGCTTTTTTTTATGGTGATTAATTGTTGGAGAAACCAAAGAAGGTAATGGATAATAAAGAAAAAGGAGGATGATGGCATCATGATGTTTTTAAAGCTCCCACGGGAACAAAAGGAACAAATGATCAGTGAAATCCAGCAATACTTTTACAAAGAGCGAGGGGAGGAAATCGGGCATTTAGCGGCAGAAAACATGCTCGACTTTTTCATGAAACACGCTGGCCCTATTCTTTATAACCAGGCCATCAGCGATGCCCGGCGTCTTGTAGCCGATCGAATGGCTTCGATTGAAGATGACCTCTATGCGTTAGAAAAACGATGAAATTTTGGAGATAACACAAACAACCTTACCCGGGGTGCTTTCCTTTTAAACAATTAACCGATGAACCCCGACACAATCTCTAAAACGATAACACTAATGGCAAAAAAGAGGATGACTTTGCCCGGGAAAACCATTCGAACCATAATCATGGAAGGCTAAAGACAGGCAATGATTTTACATAGCAAGCATCGGCCTAATTTTTTTAGTGCAACAAAAAGCATATTTTTTTATGTTCCAATCTATATATGGCAAAATGAAAAATAAGTCTTCATTTGAAGGAGGATTTGGAAATGGTAAAAAGCATCCAGGATACAACGACTTTACATAATGGGGTCAAAATGCCGTGGGTAGGACTTGGCGTTTATAAGGCGGAAGAAGGGGAAGAAGTAATTCGTGCGGTGAAGGCGGCAATTAGCGCCGGGTACCGAAGCATTGATACGGCCTCTCTTTATCAAAATGAAGAAGGTGTTGGAAAAGCGATAAAAGAGTGCGGCGTTCCTCGTGAAAAACTTTTTATTACGACTAAAGTATGGAACACCGATCAAGGGTATGACTCGACATTGACCGCTTTTGAAGAAAGCCGGAAAAAGTTAGACCTCGATTATGTCGATCTTTATTTAGTGCATTGGCCGGTGAAAGAAAAGTATAAAGAAACATGGAGAGCGCTTGAGAAACTGTATAAAGACGGAAAAGTGAAGGCAATTGGCGTGAGCAACTTCCAAATTCATCATTTAGAAGATATTATGGCCGATTGTGAAATAAAGCCAATGGTCAATCAAGTGGAATGCCATCCGCAATTATCGCAAAAAGAACTGCTTGCTTTTTGTAAAGAAAACGACATTCAACTAGAAGCGTGGCGGCCATTATTAAAAGGTGAAATTTTAAATGATCCGGTTCTTACAAAAATTGCGGAACAACATCAGAAATCCGTTGCCCAGGTCACTTTGCGCTGGCATTTGCAAAACGGAATTGTTGTTATTCCGAAATCCGTTAATGAAAACCGGATTAAAGAAAATGGAGATCTCTTTGATTTTGAACTTTCGCCTGATGAAATGAGACAAATAGATGCACTTAATATCAATAAGCGAAACGGCCAGGATCCGGATAACTTTAAATTTTAAACTTCGATGTAAATAAGCGAGACTCTGAATCAATAGAGCTCGCTTTGTTTGATTTAAATCAGAATTTCAACCATGCTATAGATAGAAACAGCTAGTAATAGAACAATACTAAATAGAAACGTTTTGTTAGACCGAAACTCTTGATCGAGCCGCCTTTTAATAAGTACGTAAGTCAAAACAATTAAGGTATAGCCTAAAAGAATTTCATAACCGTAAGTTGGAAATTTAAGACTTAGTACAAAAATAGCCAAATTTAATAGGATAACGCCGCAGGCTTCAAAAAAATATATCCGATCCATCATTTTCATCACCAAAATATTCAATTTCTATTTAGAATTAATTGAATAGTAACATAATTACGAAAAATGTCAATAGTATAGCTAAATGCTGAATGAAGTCGAAAGTAAAAAAAGTTGGAGAATATGTCAAGAACCGGCTTAAAGAACCTTCCCGGCTTAAAGCGCAGCCATTCAAACAAAAATTGGCGTTAGAATCAAAAGGGGATTTCGAAATGTCATACGCCGGTTGGGGACCGGACTACCAGGATATGCAACTGATGATTTTAAGTATGTATACATTGAAGGAAAAAATAAAGACTAACCAGAAGGTGGCCCCTTAAATCGGGTTTCCTTCTTTTTTGTTTTATTTTCGAAAAGTAACTTGACAAAAGTAAGTGGAATATCATATTATACTTACATAAGATAAGTTAATAATAAAAATGAAGGAGAGATACATTATGTTTAATCTAGGGTTATTAATTATACGGCTTGTTGTCGGCATTACATTTATGGGGCATGGAACACAAAAGCTGTTCGGCTGGTTTGGCGGCCATGGCTTGAAAGGAACAGCCTCATGGCTTGAATCGATAGGCATGAAGCCAGGAATGCTAATGGCCTTTTTAGCCGGCGCGGGCGAATTGCTCGGAGGCCTTCTTTTTGCAGCAGGGGTCCTCACCCCGATTGGAGCTATTCTTATCGTGATCACGATGCTCGTTGCGATTTTCACTGTTCATGGAAAAAATGGCTACTGGGTGACGCAAAATGGATTTGAATATAACTTGATTCTTATTGCCGTTGCCGTCGGAGTTGCTTTAATCGGCCCTGGCGAGTATGTATTATTTAATATGTAAAAAATAAGCTGCTGAGTTGATCAGCAGCTTATTTGATATTTTCACCATTTTCGAGAAAAAAGCTATGCCTATATAAAATCTTTGTAGAACAAGTGCTAAACTCTATTTTTTAGCACTTGTCCTCATCTTTTCGCCTGACTCCGGTCGGGCCAAACCCGGGTTTCACTTCAAATTCATAACGGTCATCGAGTTCTTTTGCAAATTCATTTTCACTATCCGTCGAAACGAGATTGGCTCTCGGCACTTGAGGCAATGAAGATTTGTTCTTATCTCTTGTAATTCGCTGCTTATGCGCTCTTCCCATTCGTTCTTCACCCTTCCGTGATTGGTTTCTTTCATAGGGTGTGATAAGGAGGTAAAAATATGCGGATAGATTAAATAGCCCCGTAATGGTAAAATGATGAAAAAATGGGGGGATTAATTTGCTCGTTTTCTGGATCGTTTTAGGCGCCGTTATCGGTTTTTGGTTCTCTATGTTTCCTGCATCGATTGGCTATTCTTTACTTATCGGCATTCTCGCTAGTACGCTTATCTATATTTCACTTCAACTTTCAAAGCTTGTGCACTTGCAAAAACGCCAATTGTTCGAACAAGCTTCGCAAAAGTATCCTGAGGCTTCTAAGGCCGAGATTGCTGAAAAGCTCGAAATTCCGGATCGTCAAATTAAAAACTTTTTAGGAAAACTTTAATAAAAACGAGGGATCTCCCCTCGTTTTTTTCATTTTTTTGCGATTCGCTGCGTCTAGTCCTCCTTAAGTCCTGTCTCAGTGGAATTTTGAAGTCAAAATATCCTAAATATTAGTAATCGGAGATTGTTTATTGTCCAAAATGCAATTTTATTGTCCAAAGTTTTTCTTTTGTTGTCCAATCTTAATCATTTATTGTCCGAAATCGAGAGTTTATTGTCTGACCACCGTATTGTTTTATAACAGAATTAAAAACACGAAAAAAATATAACAATTTTTAAAAAAGGTATTCACTTTTCTGAAGATTTGTTATATATTATTTAACAAGAATATCAACTGTTTTATAACAGTAGGATTTAAAGGAGGATAATTAAAAATGGATTGTTTCACTTGTCAGGGAAATGGAGAACTTGAATGTCCGAAATGTAATGGAACAGGTCACCACCAGAGGGAAGGCTGCTGCCAGAACTGTGAAGGCCAGGGCTGTTTAAGTTGCAGCCGCTGTAATGGCAATGGCCGAATTGATTAACAAGCAATAAATGAACATCATCCTGAAATCAAATAGAGCAAGGAGGAAGGCACGTTGAAGCAAACTCAGTTGAAAACAGATTCAGTCGTAAATTGTACAGGGCCTATTCATGAAGGTTACGATGAAATTTTATCGGAAGAAGCATTGAACTTTTTAGGAAAACTCCACGAACGGTTTATGGGTACGAGAAATGCCCTTTTGGACAATCGGAGAAAACGCCAGCAAGAGATTGATGAAGGAATGCTCCCGGACTTTTTGCCGGAGACAAAATCGATAAGGGAAAGTGAATGGACGATTGCCCCGGTCCCAGAAGATCTTCAAGATCGAAGGGTTGAAATTACGGGACCTGCAGGGGATCCGAAAATGGTCATTAATGCACTAAACTCCGGGGCAAAAGTATTTATGGCCGATTTTGAAGATGCCAATTCGCCAACATGGGAAAATACGATTGGCGGACAAATTTACTTGCGCGATGCGAACCGCAAAACGCTTTCCTATGTTTCACCGGAAGGGAAGCCCTACCAATTAAATGAAAATACAGCTACTTTAATTGTCAGGCCACGCGGCTGGCATTTAGAAGAAAAGCATCTACAGTATGGCGGAAAGCCGATGTCTGGAAGTCTTGTCGATTTCGGGCTCTACTTTTTCCATAATGCAAAACAGTTGATCGAAAATGGTTCAGGTCCGTATTTTTACTTGCCAAAGCTCGAAAGTCATCTGGAAGCCCGGCTGTGGAATGATGTATTTGTCTTTGCCCAGGAAGAACTTGGCATTCCGCAGGGAACCATTAAGGCGACTGTACTTATTGAAACGATCCTGGCCGCATTTGAAGCCGATGAAATTTTATACGAGTTAAAAGACCATAGTGCCGGCCTTAACTGCGGAAGATGGGATTACATTTTCAGCTATATCAAAAAACTGAAAAATCATCCAGAATATTTACTGCCTGATCGCTCGCTCGTCACCATGACTGTCCCCTTTATGCGATCATACACCTTATATGTCGTAAAGACTTGCCACAGAAGAAACGCCCATGCCATCGGCGGCATGGCAGCACAAATACCCATCAAGAATAACACCAAAGCGAATGAAGAAGCCTTACAAAAAGTAAAAGCGGATAAAGAAAGAGAAGCAAATGACGGCCATGATGGAAGCTGGGTCGCACACCCCGGTCTTGTTCCAGCCGTAATGGAAGTCTTTAACCGTATCATGCCTGCGCCTAATCAGCTAGAGAAAAAGCGTGATGATGTTCATGTAACAGCCCGTGATTTGCTCGAACCATCACCCGGCCCAATTACAGAGAATGGCTTAAGAACGAACATCTCAGTAGGCATTCAATATATAGAAGCATGGCTAAGAGGCAGAGGAGCGGTCCCGCTAAATCACTTAATGGAAGACGCAGCAACTGCCGAAATTTCAAGGGCTCAAGTATGGCAATGGATTCGCCATGAAAAAGGCGTTCTTGAAGACGGCCGGAACATCACAATGGAACTAGTTGAAAAATTGGTTGAGGAAGAAATGAAAATCATTTGGGCCAACCTGGGCAGTGAAGTTTTCTCATCGGGCAAATTTAATCAAGCAAAGGAACTCTTTATAAAATTGATTAAAGAAGATGAGTTTAATGAATTTTTAACTGTCCCTGGATATAAATACATTTAAGTTAAAAGGAGAGGAAAAATAATGAATTCACAAATGATCACGGAAATGAAGGAAGCCTGGGAAGCGGAAAGATGGAATGGAATCATGCGTCCATACAGTCCAGATGATGTTCTGCGTCTTCGCGGATCGATCCAAATTGAACATACATTGGCACGAATGGGGGCAGAGCGACTCTGGAAGCTGCTCCATGAAGAGGACTATGTCCATGCTCTCGGTGCATTAACAGGCAATCAAGCCGTCCAGCAAGTTAAGGCTGGCTTGAAAGCGATATACTTAAGCGGTTGGCAAGTCGCAGCTGATGCGAATCTCGCTGGACATATGTACCCGGACCAGAGCTTGTATCCCGCCAACAGCGTTCCGCAAGTTGTAAAACGGATCAACCAGGCGCTTCAGCGGGCCGATCAAATTGAGCACGGGGAAGGAAAAAGTGACACGCACTGGTTTGCTCCAATTGTCGCCGATGCGGAAGCCGGATTTGGCGGTGTGTTAAATGTATTCGAGCTAATGAAAGCGATGATTGAAGCCGGGGCAGCAGGCGTCCATTTTGAAGATCAGCTATCTTCCGAAAAGAAATGCGGGCATCTTGGCGGAAAGGTGCTATTGCCAACCCAGCAGGCGGTCCGGAATTTAATTTCAGCCCGGCTTGCGGCCGATGTATTAGGTGTGCCAACCGTCTTAATCGCAAGAACGGATGCGAATGCAGCGAATCTCATTACAAGCGATATTGATCCATATGACCACCCGTTTATGACCGGAGAACGGACGCCAGAAGGATTTTATCGCACAAAAGCAGGGCTTGATCAAGCGATTGCAAGAGGACTGGCATATGCCCCATATGCTGATTTAATCTGGTGCGAAACATCTGAGCCAAATTTGGAAGAAGCGCGGAGATTTGCTGAAGCGATTCATGAAAAGTTCCCAGGTAAACTGTTAGCCTATAACTGTTCGCCATCATTTAACTGGAAGAAGAAGCTCGATGATGAAACGATTGCGAACTTCCAGCGCGAAATCGGAAAAATGGGCTATAAGTTCCAGTTCGTCACACTCGCCGGATTCCATGCGTTGAATCATAGCATGTTCGAGCTTGCGAGGGAATATAGAGATCGCGGAATGGAAGCTTATTCCGAATTGCAGCAGGCCGAATTTGCGAGTGAAGCATATGGTTACACGGCTACCCGCCATCAGCGCGAAGTCGGAACCGGCTATTTCGACGATGTGGCGCAAGTAATTTCCGGAGGAACCTCTTCAACAACAGCACTTACAGGTTCCACCGAAGAAGAGCAATTTTCGACAGCCAACTAAATAAAATATTCAAGGAACAGGTGTAACAGGTGCCTGTTCCTTTTTTGTATTATTTATTCGTCAAACAACAGGTTATATACCCTCCCCTTTTTTGCTCCGTCATACGGAAAATTCAAGCTGGTAAGAAGCTTACGGGCAATAGAACTAGAGGGGAGCTTCAAAAATTCCCTAAACTGTTGGTTTGTGATCGTTGATCGAATGAGGAGACAATAATCTTGAAGGGCGGCTAAGTGGGCGTCTTTCGAGGAAAACGAGCAGATAGAGCAGATCCATGTTCCATACGCTCGTTTCATCGGGAGAGCAGAACAATTCGGACAGGAAACGCCTTGCAACAGTTCAGAAGACAAGATCTCATATTGTGATAGAACATCCAAATTTAGTGGAGTGTGATGTTTTATAAGAAGTTTTTCCAGTTTTCGAAGCTCTTTATTCGAGAGTTGTTCTTCATTGTGCTGATTTTTAAAGGTTTCTATTTTCGGCAGGAGGGTCTGGCTCTTAATGATAGTTGTAAAATATTCAGGCCAATTGGCGGTTGTTTTTATGATCGAATTAGGGTTTGAAAGGACTACGATTCCTTCCACCGGCACCAGTGGAAACTTAAAATCTTTAAGCCAGTTCACGAATTGGTGTTGTTGATGCTTAACTTGCAAGATAGGATCCGGAAATGATTCCTCACACTCTTTCGTGATTCGGATAAGCTGATGAAAGATATCAGCCACTTTTAGTTGAATAACGGCCACTTTGCACGATTTATCAGCCACATTCGCTTACTTATCAGCCGATTAACTAAAAAATGTAAAAAAAACATATTCGTGATAATTCAATCGTTTTTACATACAGAAAAAGTTACCATTAAATGGGCGGATTCATCAGTGACTTTTTTACCAAAAATTGAAGATTTGCTTTTCATATCCGGCGAAAGTAGTAAAAATAAAGGGATTTACTGAACAGGCGGAGAACAAAGTAAAAGAGGTATTGTCTAAGTTTGTTTAAGGAGATGAGTTCCGTGGACAAGTTGTTTGCATTGTTGGATTCCTTTTATCATGAAATGGTCGATATTAGACGCTATCTTCATCAGCATCCCGAATTGTCATTTGAAGAGGTAAAAACGCCAGAATTTATCGCTGAATATCATCGCAATCTCGGTCATGAAGTGCGTACGGGCGTTGGCGGAAGAGGGGTAGTCGCCACCCTCAAGGGAGCGAAGCCAGGAAAGACCGTTGCACTGCGCGCTGATTTTGATGCGCTCCCTATCCAGGAGGAAAATGATGTGCCTTACAAATCAAAAGTTCCTGGAGTTATGCATGCTTGCGGCCATGATGGACATACCGCTACATTGCTTGTTTTAGCAAAAGTTTTAAACCAGTTAAAAGAACATATAGAAGGAAATGTCGTTTTTATTCACCAGCATGCCGAAGAACTTGCCCCCGGGGGAGCCATCGCCATGATTGAAGATGGCTGCCTGGATGGGGTAGATGTCATCATCGGAACGCACTTATGGGCGACGATTCCCTGTGGCCAGATTGGATATCGGTCAGGACCGATCATGGCGGCGTCCGACCGTTTTGAAATAAAAATTCAAGGGAAAGGCGGGCACGGCGCCCAGCCGCATGTAACGAAAGACAGCATCGTAGTCGGGGCCCAGCTAGTGACGAATTTACAGCAAATTGTCGCAAGAAGGGTAAAGCCGATCGACGCTGCTGTTGTGTCAGTCGGTTCGTTTGAAGCGAAAAATGCGTTTAATGTGATTGCCGATAGTGCTTTATTAATCGGAACGGTTCGAACGTTTAAAGAAGAGGTAAGAGATTTTATTGAACAAGAAATTGAGCGGATAGTAAAAGGTACATGTTTATCTGCAGATGTAGACTATTCATATCATTATCAAAAAGGCTACCCTGCTGTCGTCAACCATAAAGAAGAAACAGAGTTTTTGGCAAAATTAGCTGAAAACGTGCCGGGTGTTTCGTCCGTTTTTGAAATGGAGCCGGATATGGGCGGTGAAGATTTCGCTTATTATTTGCAGCATGTAAAAGGAACGTTCTTCTTTACAGGGGCGCAAAATCCGGAGTGGGAAACAACGTACCCTCACCATCATCCGAAATTTGAAATTGATGAGCGGGCCATGCTAATCGCAGCCAAAACGCTGGGCAATGCGGTGTTTACGTATTTAGAGCAGAGGGGCGCTTTAGGAGCGAGAGAAGAAAAAATCAATAGCCAGGTTTCATAATCTTGATAAAAAGAGGGGGGACCCACCCTCTTTTTATTAAAATGTATTAAATAAAAATTTAGAAAATACAAAATATATATTGAGGTTTTCCAATGAATGCTATAAGCTAGTTTGTGAGAACGAATTCATGAAATCGTTCCCATAGACTAGAATAATTTTTTCGTATAGGATGCTCTCGATATTTATAAATGGAGACTCACTTCATCCAAACGTTCAAGAATTACCACTAACGTTGATAAAAAGAAATTTTTGTTGACGACGTTTGTCAGCAGGAAGTCAAAAGGCGTTCAGCAAAAGTGGAAACTGTAAATTTTTTTAGTTTTGAAATCGATTTCAATTTTAGAAAAAAGGAAGGGATTAAGATGAATAAAAAATTAAAGGTTGGAATCATTGGATGCGGAGGGATTGCGAATGGAAAGCATATGCCAAGTCTTGCAAAGTTAGATCAAGTCGAAATCGTTGCGTTTTGTGACATCGTTTTAGAACGGGCACATAAAGCCGCACAAGAATTCGGGGTAGCAGGGTCAAAGGTGTATGAAGATTACAAGGAATTGTTGCAAGATCCCGCAATTGATGTCGTTCATGTATGCACACCGAACGATTCCCATGCCGACATTACCGTCAGTGCATTAGAAGCCGGGAAGCATGTCATGTGTGAAAAACCGATGGCGAAAACGTCTTCGGAAGCACGAAGAATGGTGGAAGCGGCAAAACGGACAGGGAAGAAGCTCACGATAGGCTATCAAAACCGCTTTCGCCAGGACAGCCAATATTTACATAAAGTTTGCGAAGAAGGCGGGCTGGGGGACATTTACTTTGCTAAAGCCCATGCGATCCGTCGCCGTGCCGTTCCGACATGGGGAGTTTTTCTTGATGAAGAGAAGCAAGGCGGAGGACCATTGATCGATATTGGAACACACGCGCTTGACCTGACATTATGGATGATGAATAACTATAGGCCGAAAGCGGTAATGGGGACAACCTACCATAAACTTGGCCAAAAGAAAAACGCCGCTAATGCATGGGGGCCGTGGGATCCGGAGAAGTTTACGGTGGAGGATTCAGCGTTTGGGTTTATCACGATGGAAAATGGGGCGACGATCATGCTCGAGTCGAGCTGGGCGCTTAATTCTCTAGAGGTAGGAGAGGCAAAGTGCACGTTAGCTGGCACTGAAGGCGGAGCCGACATGAACGACGGATTGCGTATCCATGGTGAAAAACACGGGAAACTGTTTACGACGAATGTGGAATTAAACACTGGCGGAGTAGCTTTCTATGATGAAAATAGCGAAAGTGAAGCGGATCTTGAGGCACGATTATGGATTGAAAGCATTTTAAATGATACAGAGCCAGTCGTTAAACCGGAAGAAGCACTTGTTGTCACCGAAATTCTTGAAGCCATCTATGAATCTTCTAAAACGGGAAAAGCGGTTTATTTTGATAAAATACCTGCTTTGTAGTAAGGATTCCGATTATCTTGAAAAGGAGAAAACCGAAATGACTAAAGTTACCGTATGGAATGAAAACCGGCATGAACAATCGAATGAGGAAGTGAAGAAAATCTATCCCGAAGGAATTCATGGGGCCATTTCTAATTTCCTATCGAAGGCCAATTTTGACGTGAGAACAGCAACTCTTGATGAACCGGAACACGGTTTAACGGATGAAGTGCTGGAAAATACAGATGTGTTAATTTGGTGGGGGCATTTGGCTCATCATGAAGTAGAGGATCGAGTTGTTAAAAAAGTACAGAATCGTGTGTTGGACGGAATGGGGCTAATTGTGCTGCATTCCGGCCACTTTTCGAAAATATTTAAAACATTGATGGGGACGAGCTGTGATTTGAAATGGCGTGAAGCAAACGAAACCGAACGGCTCTGGGTTGCTGATCCGAGCCACCCCATCACTGAAGGAATTGGAGAGTTTATACAGCTTGAGAAGGAAGAAATGTATGGTGAGCACTTTGATATTCCGGCCCCGGATGAGCTCGTATTGATCAGCTGGTTTGAAGGAGGAGAAGTGTTCAGAAGCGGATGCACCTACAGAAGAGGGAAAGGAAAAGTGTTTTACTTCCGTCCGGGACATGAAACATACCCCACTTATCACAATGAGCAAATTCAGCGCGTCATTGTCAATGCGGTAAACTGGGCAAAGCCTGTCAAACGGGAAAAGCCAGTCTACGGTAATGCAAAGCCGCTTGAGCCGCTAACTGTCAAATCTTAAAAGAGACGGCCGGTAAGTAAAGCCCCGGCTGATGAACAAAAATAGATCAGCAGTCGCTTTCAATTTATAAAGGAAGGTGTCAAACGTATGAAATTAGGTGTTTTTACCGTTTTGTTTTCACAAAAAACGTTTACTGAAATGCTCGATTATGTAAAAAAAGCCGGGGTGTCCGCCGTTGAAATTGGCACCGGCAACTATCCAGGAAATGCGCATTGCGATTTAGATGTGCTTCTTGAGAGCGGGGAGAAGCGGAAGGAATACATGCGGGAAATTGAGTCAAGAGGGCTTATGATCAGCGCTTTTAGCTGCCATGGCAATCCGCTTTCTCCAAACAAAGAGTTCGCGAAACAATCCCATGAGACGTATGTCAAAACCGTTCGGCTTGCAGAAATGTTAGGTGTACCAGTCGTGAATTGCTTCTCGGGGGTAGCCGGGGATCACGAAGGCGCGAAACACCCTAACTGGCCTGTCGCGCCATGGCCAAATGAATATGGAGAAGTATTAAAGTGGCAATGGGAAGAGCAGCTGATTCCTTATTGGAAAGAATGGGGCCAGTATGCGAAAAACCACAATGTAAAAATTGGCCTTGAACTTCACGGGGGCTTTCTAGTTCATACCCCCTATACATTGCTTAAGTTAAGAGAAGAAACAAATGATGCGATCGGCGCCAATTTAGATCCGAGCCATCTTTGGTGGCAAGGGATTGATCCGGTTGCCGCTATCAAAATACTTGGAAAAGAAAATGCGATTCACCACTTCCACGCTAAAGACACGTATATTGATCAGGATAATGTTAATATGTATGGCCTTACGGATATGCAGCCATATGGCAATGTGCAAACCCGTGCGTGGAGTTTCCGTTCTGTAGGCTGCGGCCATAGCACCCATGAATGGTCGGATATGATGAGCGCTTTAAGGACATACGGGTATGACTATGTTGTAAGCATAGAGCATGAAGATCCATTAATGTCGATTGAAGAAGGGTTTTCCCGTGCCGTTTCAACCCTTCAATCTGTTTTAATCAACGAACAACCGGCTGAAATGTGGTGGGTATAAAAACGAAAAAAGGGCATCGCTTTTCGAGGAAAAGTGATGCCCTTCCATTGTGGCCCAGCATGAGTCATCTGTAAGGTGGTATGAGCGGATTGGCTCATCACTTAATGATTAGCCTCCTACACGACTAACTTGAACGTTACAGCCAGCGGCGGTAGGCCTCAATCATATCGTTGTATAAATGGTATGGATGTTCTTCAACTGAATTTTTGCAAAAACGTTTAATGTACTGCAGAAAATAAAAGAACCCTGAAAAGTCAGGGTTCTTTTGAATTAGTTCACGCCAACTTGTGTCCAGGCGTTGGCAACCGCGTTGTATTCTGCGCTTCCCGAACCGTATAGGTCAGCTGCGGCGCTTAATAGAGCGGCTCTTGCGTCACTGAAATTGCTTGTTGGTGTTAAATATTGAGTTAGCGCGCGGTAATAGATTTTTTCCGCTTTTGAAACACCGATTGCTGTAATCGTGTTGTAAGCGGCTTTGTTCGGAATACCACTATTCGTATGGACACCGCCGTTATCGTCTGATGTGTAGACATAATTCCTCATATGATCCGGTTGTCTGTATTGCGGAGGATTCGATAAGCTTCGAAGCCCATCGCCGGAAACGCCCGGGGTATAGACATCTTCGCCCATCAACCAGTCGCCAGTATCCATGAAGTATCCGAATACATCGGACATCGATTCATTCAATGCACCGGATTGGTCTTGATATTCAAGTCCTGCCGTCGATTCAGTCACCGCATGGGTGAGTTCGTGGCCGACGACATCGACAGCACCGGAAAGTGAAGTAAATGTTTGTCCGTCACCATCGCCATATACCATTTGCGAGCCATTCCAAAACGCATTGTTGTATTTATAGCCGTAATGAACGGTTGACCGGATGGTAGAGCCTTGATTGTCGAAGCTGTTTCTACCAAACTTGTTTTTGTAGTAGTCATAGACGACTCCCGCATTATAATGGGCATCAACATCCGCTCTTTGTGATGTGGACGTAAATGCATTATCTGCATCAATAGAATAGCTGCCAGGCAAGCTGCTTCCGCCTTTTGCTGTAAATGTTTCGATTACGCCGGACATCGGTTTTGTCGTGTCATAGAGGTAATAGTTTCCACCGGATAAATACGTATTCAACGTTTTTCTGGCACCATTTACGCCATAGCCGTAACCTGTGGCCGGACCGTCATTGGCAACCGCATTAAATTGATGAATAACGTTTCCTTTCACGGCATCAACATAGATTTGCCAGTTTGCCGGATAAGGATCAATAAATTGCAAAGATACCCGGTAAGCAAGGCTATATTCACCATCATGCTTATAAGCGACGAGTTTCGCTTTTTCGACGGTATTTTTCACTTTAGAAGCCGGTTTAAGAGAATTGGAAGACTTGTCCGCATCTTTTTTCGGGCTCACTTTAATAGATTTCCAGGCTGCTTTAATGGCCTTCTTTTCACTTATTTTTTTCTTTGCTCCGTTCTTTAACGTTTTTGGCAAATCGGAATGAATCCCACCGTTTATGGCAGTAATTTTCCCGGATTTATCCGTATGGACGATGAACCTCGCCCCGTCAATAGGCACTCCCTCGATCGATTGGTTAAATACATAATGTTTCATTCCGAGCTTGTCTTTTTCCACTTTATCAAATAATAGATTAGAAGCCGGATCGAAAGGATAAAGATGTTTGTTCTTTTTTATGAATGCGAGAATGTCTTTTTTTGTAGGGTATTTTTCATCTGTAAGCTTTCCGAATAGAAAAGAAGGAACGGAATGGTCTTCTTTTGACCAGGTTACATGTACCGGCTTTGTTTCCGATTGATTGATTTCATGTAAAACGAGTTTTTGCGTTTTTGTACCGGGCTCATTGGCTGCAGAGGCAGAGTAGGCTGAACTGAAAATAATTCCTAAAGAAAGAACAGCAGTTAATCCTTTTTTCATAACATCCTCCTAATACGTTAACCAAATTTTAAAGGGCCCTTTACAAACATCATATCATTTTTGGGAAAAATGTATATTGGGAAAATACCAAATTTTATATACTAATTAGCTTAATTTGTTGAAAGCGTTTTCCCAATGTCGAGATAAATGGAAAGTAGTATAATAGAAGGTTAATTTAATCGACAACACTCGCATAAAAACGCATTTTTTTAATATTTTGTTTACACAAAACTATGAAAAATACAAAAATTGTATTGACCACAAGATAGTAGTTCAATTAGACTATTAATGAGGAAAATTTACTAGATTTCCAATAATCAGTTAACTACTAGACCGAATTGAAAGGGGAAAATGCATGAAGAAGAAGATCGCTGTCTTTACCACGGGTCTTATGATGTTCTCCACAGTAGCGTATGCGCAAGGAAGTTTAGCAAAACCAGACTTCAATCGCTCGCAAACGAAATTACACACAATGCTTCAACAAAACCACCTCAACAAGAAATTAACTGAAAAGAAATTAGACAAGCAATATAAAGCGCATGATAATGTAAGGGTTATCATTGAATTAAATGACAAACCCGCCATTGAAC
Organism: Fictibacillus gelatini DSM 15865; assembly: GCF_000430745.1. Classification (GTDB taxonomy): domain Bacteria; phylum Bacillota; class Bacilli; order Bacillales; family Fictibacillaceae; genus Fictibacillus_A; species Fictibacillus_A gelatini. The sequence continues at coordinate 22,485 of NZ_AUMP01000037.1, forward strand.
AAGCGAAACAGCAAAATCTAAAATACTCCACCATGAGCGTTTCCCAGAAAGAAAAATTAAACGATAAATTGCTAGAAAAACATAAGCAAGTAAAAGAAAAGATTGCCAGGAAGAAAGTGAAGATGAAGTACAAAGAAAGCTTCACGGCGATCTATAACGGCTTCAGTGCTGAAACGGAATATAAGAATATTACAGAAATTGAAAAGCTGCCTGAAGTAAAAAGTGTACATATTGCCAACGAATATAAGCGTCCGGTGGAAAAAGCAAAAGCCGAAAAGCCAGATATGATTTACAGCAAAGATTTAATCGGAGCCAAAGAAGAGTGGAAGAATTACGGCTATACAGGGAAAGGAACGGTTGTAGCCGTTATTGATACGGGGATTGATTATACTCATAAAGATATGAAACTAGATTCTACGAAAAATGAAAAGCTGACAAAAGCAAAAGTAGAATCATTGATTAAAAGTAAAAACCTTAAAGGAAAATTTTATACGGATAAAGTCCCTTATGGATACAACTATTTTGATAAAAATGACGAAGTGCGTGATTTAGGGCCAGGAGCTTCTATGCACGGAATGCACGTTGCCGGAACGGTCGGGGCAAATGGCGATGAGGAGCATGGCAGCGGAATAAAAGGGGTAGCGCCGGACGCCCAGCTTTTAGCAATGAAAGTGTTTTCGAATGACCAGAGCTTTGGATCAACATGGGGAGACATCTATATTAAAGCGATTGATGATGCGATAACGTTAGGAGCGGATGTCATTAACATGAGTCTCGGTTCTCCGGCTTCGTTTGTCGACAAAACGGATCCTGAGCAGCAAGCGATCACTAACGCCGTGAACAACGGAATTCTTTGCTCGATTTCAGCCGGCAACGAAGATACATTTGCCGAAGGGTATGAAACGTACACGACCAATCCGGATATTGGATTGGTCGGAGCGCCAAGTGTTACAAACGAATCGCTGTCGGTTGCATCCCTTGAAAACACAAAAATTATGCTGAAAGGCATGCAAGTTTCCGTTGATGGCCAGGATCAAGGGTATTTGGCCTATAAACAAACGGAATCGCCGAACGCCGCAAAAACGCTTGGAAGCGGCAAACAGGAAGTTGTCTTTGTTGGCGATGGACAACCGGCAAATTATGAGGGAAAAGACGTCAAAGGAAAAGTTGTTCTCGCGGTCCGTACAGGAAGTTACTTCTATGCAGATATCCAAAAAACAGCTGAAGAACATGGTGCTGCGGCTGTCCTCATTCGCGGGGCGGTAGCTCACGGTGACTATGTAAATCCTTCGCTGAAAAATCCAACAATCCCTGTTCTTACACTTAGCCTGAAAGATGGAGATGATTTAGCCGCGAGCCTGCAGGCAGATAAGAAGGTGGAAGTTGTTTTTGATGATTCAAACAAAGCGGTTGACAATAGCGCAGCCGGCCAAATGTCAAGCTTCACCTCATGGGGAGTGACGCCGAACCTTGACTTTAAGCCGGAAATTACAGCACCTGGCGGCCAAATTTATTCTACGTTAAACAACAATCAATATGGAGTAATGAGCGGAACATCGATGGCGGCTCCACACGTCTCCGGCGGCGCGGCGCTCATGTTGGAACGCGTCGATAAAGACTTTAAGTTTAAAGGCGCCGATCGTGTGAAAATGGCGAAAAATATCTTGATGAACACATCGAAACCGCAATACGATCATGGGAAGAACAATGAACAGCTTCATAACACAACGCTCTTCTACTCGCCACGCCGTGAAGGTGCGGGCTTAATGAACCTGGAAGATGCGATGCAAACGCCGGTCGTTGTGACTGAGTCGAAGTCCGGTGATGCGAAAGCCGCATTGAAGCAAGTGGGACAATCCTTTGATTTTACCTTAAATCTGAAAAACTACTCTGCAAAAGATGCGGAATACAATGTGCTTGGCACTGTTCAATCCGATTTAGCTGATAATGAGGGGAACAATTATAAAGAGGCAGTCGGCATTTACAAAAAAGGTTCGGTTGGAAAAGAGTATACAGGGGAGTTCCCGATTTCATTTGAAGTAAACGGCAAAAAGGCGGCAAGCGTAAAAGTTCCGGCAAAAGGCACGGCAAAAGTGAAAGTAAAAGTCAATTTAAAAGATACTGTTGACGGCGTAAATCAAAAGTCGCTTGATGAATTATATCCAAACGGTTATTTTGTAGAAGGTTTCGTCCGCTTCCTTGATAAGAACGGAAAGAATTCGCCATTATCCGTTCCTTACATCGGCTTTAAAGGCGAGTGGGACAAAGCGCCTATTCTGGACGGCATGTCCTATGAAGATGACACATATTACGGAATGGCCGGCCTTGTAACAGAAGATGGAAAAGCTGAAGACGGAAGCACCAAGTACTCATATTTAGGTAAAAATGCGCTTGATCCAAAAGCGGGAGTAGACCCTGAGCATGTCGGTTTCTCACCGAACGGGGATGGAAAATACGATACTATTTTACCGCAATTAACATTCCTGAGAAACGCCAAACATGTTGAATATAGAATCGTGGACAGCCATAAGAAGTCATTAGTAAAGCTCGCAACAAGTGAAGATGTAACAAAGAACTATAAACCTGCTGAATCACCTTATAACCTTGTAACCGATGCAACATGGGATGGAAAGGTGAAAGGCGAAAAAGTCCAGGATGGCAAATATTATTACGAAGTGAAATCGGTCATCGATTATCCTAAGGCGAAATGGCAAACGAAGTATATTCCGTTCATAGTTGATACGAAAGCACCTGAAGTATCAGGAACGGTGGATTACTCCACTGGAAAAGTTTCCTGGAAAACGAAAGAAAACGGATCAGGAGTTTCTTACTATGATATTAAAGTAGATGGAAAGAGTGTCCTTGATAAGCCGCTTGCCGGATCAGAAACTTCTTACACATTAAAAGATCTCAGCCCGAAAGCGAAAGTTGAAGTCTTCGCTTATGACTATGCCGGTAACGTCACAAATAGCCCGATGGGAGATGTCAACGACCATACAATCCCTTATATCACGGTAGACACGCCAGAAGGGTTGAGTGCAGTCAACAATAAAAAAGTGGTTGTTTCAGGTCACCTGACGGATGAATCGCAAATGGCAAGTTTCACAATAAATGGCATCCCGGTAAAGCTTGTATGGGATAATGAGAAAAAACAATATAACTTTAATAAAACGCTTACTTACAAAACGGATGGGGTAAAAGCAATTGAATTTAAGGCGCAAGATGCATCCGGAAATAAAATCGACTTCAAACGCGAATATTTCTTAGATTCAACGGCACCAACGATTAAAGTATCCGCACCAAAAAGCGTATCAAGCAAAACAAAAACGGCTAATGTGAAAATCACGCTTACGGACAACTTTAGCGAAATGAGATTTGTCTTTAATGGTGATGAAGAATACCGCCACTACTTCAAAGAGCCTTATGTTATGAAAACATTTACGAAAACGATTACGAAAAAAGTTTCACTTAAAACAGGGACGAATAAATATTTACTTGAATTAAGGGATCTTGGAGGAAACATTACGAAGAAAACATTTACGATTACACGCAAGAAATAAGACGAAAGACTGGCTCTTATATAGCCAGTCTTTCGTCTATCTTACTTTTCGAGCTTAATCATGCAAAAACTTCACGCAAACAGGATCAGGGACATTGATGTCGGATTGCAGAAGCTGCAGTTTTCCGGTTTCCTCGTCTCTTGAAAACAAGACGAGATTGCTTGAATTTTGATTGGAGGCAATAAGGAATTTTTCCGATGGGTCTAAAACAAAATCCCTCGGCCAATTGCCTCTAGTCGATGTATGTTCAATAAAGGTGAGCTTGCCTGAATCTTGATCTACGCGGAACAAAGCAATGCTGTCATGACCGCGGTTGGCTGCGTATACAAAGCGCCCGTCAGAAGAAATATGAATGGCACTGCCCTGATTATTTTCGCTAAACCCTTCTGGAATGGTAGAAATCGTTTGGGACACGGTAAAGCTTCCATCATCAGCCTTATAGTCCAAAACGATCACTTCTGAACTTAGCTCAGTCATTACATACGCATTTTTCCCGTTCGGATGAAAAACAAGATGTCTCGGTCCGCTTCCCGGCTGAACAGACAGGCTTTTTACCTCCGTTAATTTCCCGTCATGAAGAGCATATGTAATCAACTTATCGATCCCTAAATCAACGACTACCACATAGTTTTCATCAGGAGTGAATCCGGCATAATGAACGTGCGGCTTTTCCTGTCTTTCTTTGTTCGGGCCGGAACCGTGGTGTTCAATAATTGACGAAGCCGGTTGAACAGTACCGTCTTCCTTATTCGTTATATACGCTTCAACCGTCCCTTTATGATAATTGGCTGTTACGACACATTGATTTTGGCTGTCAACACTGACATGGCATGGTGATGCTCCTTCTGCTAGTTGATCGTTCAATCGTTTGAGTTCGCCGGTCTTCGAGTCAATGGAAAACGATGCAACACCTCCTGATTCCCCTTTTTTTACAACAGAATATAAGTAGCGGTTGTCATGGCTAATGGTTACATAGGTTGGGTTATCTAATGATGCGGCTTCCTTTACATCACTTAATCTTTTATGGAGAGGATCTAGCGCGAAGGAATAGATTCCTTTGCTCTCACCTTTTGTATATGTCCCGACATATCCGATAAACGTTTGCTGGTCCGTCATTTTCTTTGCTCCTTTGCGAATTCGTTCAGTATTTCTGTCATTTATAGTATAAACGATGCAACGCGCTTCATAAAAAAATAAGGTCGATTATCTTCATCATAAAAAGATAGTCGACCTTTATGTTTTTGCTGCTGTAACATTTCCGCTTTTGTTTTTGTCTTGCGTGTTCTTAAATCAGCAAGAGCGTAAACTCCTCGATTTTCAATTGGATTTCGTTTTCCTTCCCGAACAAGCCGGTCCCGTTTCTTGCGCGCGTCACTCTTTGCCATGAGGTTTCACTCCTTATTCAATGGATTGTATTTATTATATAACAATTTCATGTCTCCGGTCGAGGTCACTGAAAAAGTCCAAGAAATTTTCAAAAATGCTTTTTCCTAAAAAATACATCCCCACTTTGGTAAGCGAAATGCATTGTAAACACGATGCTATCCCCCACTTCCTAAGTGAAAAATACTGTTTTTTTGGGTTTTGGTTTTTCAAAAATTTTAGTTTTTTATTAAAAGGAACTTTTTCAGTGGCCTCTCTCTGGAACTTATTTTTGTCCTTTAGACGAGCTCTAATGGACCAATTTACGTCTTCAGACTCTATTTCTGTCCTTTAAAACGAGGGGATTTTTCTGTCGGGGCTTATGAATGAGGTTGTGCGCTACGGAGAATTTTCATGAGAGGGTATTAAAGGGGGTAGGACATTTGGCCTACATTTCATGAGATAAGTATTCTCCGTAATGAGACAAAATCCTTCAAAAATCGAAAAAAATTTCCTTTTTTAAAAAGTTTTTTTCACATGCTTCATTTATTATTTGGCACTGATTTTGCATGTAATTTAAGGTGTTCCTGCCACTAAAAATCGAGGCTAAAAAGCAAGTCTGGTTAAATTACGAGATTAAGTAGTTTAACCCCAGGGCGAGTGCTCCTTGTTAAAGTCCTATATTTTAGCAAGGAGCAGAATTATCAAAATTACTTGACAACTAATGATCATTAGCTTTACTATTGAACTAACTAATATTAGTTAGTTTAAAAAGGAGAGACTGCAACTATGAAATATCCATTATCAGAAGATGTAAAACCAGAATTTTGTACGACAGGCTCATTTATGAGACTCCCTGCCGAACGTGAAAATGCGAAGGTAGCAATCGTAGGCATGCCATTTGACACAGCGGCGTCTTTTCGCGTCGGCGCGCGGTTTGCGCCTCAGGCGATCCGCCAGGCGTCCATGACATTGTTCCCTTATCATCCTGTTCATAAGGTTTATCCATTTGATGACACTAACGCAATTGATATTGGGGACGTTCCAGTCATTCCGCACAATATTCATCGAAGCTATGAGATGATGGAAAAGCAAGTGCTAAGTCTTATGCAAAAAGGAATCATCCCGATTGGACTTGGGGGAGACCATTCCGTTACGCTGGCGAGTTTGCGCGCGGCGGCGAAAGTACACGGTCCAGTCGCTCTCATTCATTTTGACTCTCATACGGATACATGGGATACGTATTATGATGAAAAATATTGGCACGGATCGCCATTTATTCGGGCACACGAAGAAGGGCTTGTCCAACCTGATAAAGTATTCCAGATTGGGATTCGCGGAACATTAAATCATCCTGGAGATCTTGATGCGAGTTATGAACTTGGCTATCATGTCATTACGACGCCTGAGCTTCGCAAGCGGGGAATCGACAGTGTCATTCAACAAGTAAGAGAGACAATTGGGGACACGCCTTGCTTCTTGACGTTTGATATCGACTTCGTTGATCCGTCATGTGCGCCTGGAACGGGTACGCTGGAAGTCGGAGGATTATCCAGCCTTGAAACGCTTGAAATGGTTCGTTCACTTACCGATTTTAACTATGTCGGGTTTGATTTAGTAGAGGTCTTGCCTCCATATGATCCAACACAAATCACTTCTTTATTAGCAGCGACACTTGTCCATGATTTTGCGAGTTTAATCGCGTTGCAAAAAAAATAAACAATAATGCAGGGTGCCCTAATGCATCCTGCTTTTATTTTGCAAAATGGACACAATCGCTTATAATTTTTGTAATCAACGTTATTTCAGGTGTGGTGAATATAGTGTCTAAAGAAAAAATAAAAGAAGTGGCGTTATCTGTTTTTGCAAGCCAGGGGTATGAAGGAGCTTCCTTATCCAAAATTGCAGATGGGGTCGGGATTAAAACGCCATCCATTTACAGTCATTTTAAAAGCAAGGAAGACTTGTTTTTTTCCATTTTTGAAGATGTTCTCTGGGAAGATATTCAGCGTGTTCAAACTCTATTGGAAACGATAAAAAATGATTCGATTGAAGAGAAGCTCTATCAAATTTTGCATAATATTTTTCAATATTACAAGCAGAATGAGGAAAAGGCCGTCCTATTAAAGCGAACGATGCTCTTCCCGCCGGATGCTTTAAAAGAAGAGTTGCGCTTGAAATTTGTCAACTCGGAGACGGCATTATCGAAAATTCTGTATTCCGTCTTTGAAGAAGGAATTAAGACAGGTGTCATTAAAGGAGAAATAGAAGACTTGCTGGCATCATTTTACTGTCTTATCGACGGGTTGTTTATCCAAATTTTCTATTATGGAAAAGAAGAAGTAGAGGCACGGTTCCAAAAAGTGTGGAGCATTTTTTGGGCAGGCATTCAAGCATAATTGACCATCATGACTCAGGCTCGCGGGCCTGGTTTTTTTTAGTATTAGCATTTCTAATACGGTTATGATAAATAGAATAATATATGCAATTTTGAATAATTAAAAACTAGATCATTCGACAAATTCCCCGATATCTCTCGGTTAATGGTTGGCATAAATATTGCATTATATTTTATGCAGCCAAAGAGTAAGGAAGGAAGTTAATAGAATGCGGAATGGAAAGTTCGAAGCTTAGATCGCTGAAAAAAGAGATCATTCCGAAGCAATTTACAGAATTTTCTTACTCGATATAAGAGATAGAGGAGGAATGATACATGGAAAATGGAGTTGGTTTGAAGAAATCGCTTGGATTATGGTCAATCGTCATGTTAGGGGTAGGATACATGACTCCGATGGTCGTATTTGATACTTTCGGGATCGTATCGAATGATACTGGAGGCCATGTTCCTACATCTTATATTTTAGCATTAGCCGCCATGTTGTTTACAGCCGCTAGTTATGGAAAATTAGTGAAAGTTTTCCCGATGGCGGGATCGGCTTATACGTATACAGCTAAAACGATTCATCCCAATCTCGGATTTCTTGTCGGATGGTCGGCGTTATTAGATTATCTGTTTTTGCCAATGGTAAATGCGTTATTGACAAAATATTATTTTGAAGCACTATTCCCGAGCGTTCCCGGTTGGGTCTGGGTCGTATTATTTGTTGGGCTTGTAACGCTCGTTAATGTGTTCAGCGTCAATGTTTCGGCCAACTTTAATACATTGCTTGTTCTATTCCAGATACTCGTTATCGTTATTTTTGTCGGCCTTGTCATTCACGGGCTTGTAAAAGGAGAAGGAACGGGGAGCATTTTCTCAATTCAACCGTTTTTCTCTTCACATATGCATATTTCAACATTAATTGCTGGAGCGACCGTACTCTGTTTTTCCTTTTTAGGATTCGACGCAGTTACAACGATGTCCGAAGAAACGCCGAATGCGGTAAAAACGATACCGAGGGCGATATTCCTAACGGCACTTCTTGGCGGTATCCTATTTATCGTTGCATCTTATTTTACGCAATCGTTTTTTCCGGATGTTTCAAAGTTTAAAAGTCCCGACTCATCAGCTCCGGAAATTGCGTTATATGTTGGAGGCAAGTTGTTCCAGGCTTTCTTTTTAGCAGGAACATTCACGGGGACGCTCGCATCGGGAGTTGCTTCTCATACAAGTGTATCCAGGCTTCTATATGTAATGGGACGGGATAATGTTCTTCCAGCTAAATATTTTGGCTACGTTCACCCGAAATGGAGAACGCCCGTATTTAATGTAATTGCCGTTGGGATTATTTCTTTGTCCGCCATCTTTTTTAACTTAGAAACGGCGACATCTTTAATCAATTTCGGAGCTTTAATTTCTTTTACGTTTGTTAACCTTTGCGTCATTGTCCATTTTGTACTGAAGAATAAACAGCACAAATCGGTGAAAGGAATTTGGACGTATATTCTTTCTCCAATAATTGGCGCAGCATTCGTCTTTATTTTATGGTTAAATTTAAATATTGATTCATTTATGCTTGGGATTGCCTGGGCTATTATTGGTTTCTGTTATCTTATGTATATTACAAAAATGTTCAAGGAAGAAACGCCGCAGTTTAAGTTTGAAGAAGCGATGTAAAGCTGAAATACTCGTAGATAGAAAGTTTAGAATCTATTTTCTCTCGTAAAAAGACTGAAAATTCGATACAAAAATGGAGGTAATTGTAAGCGCTTTATGATTTCAAGGAGGAATGATACATGGAGAACGGTATTCATTTAAAACGCTCTCTTGGTTTATGGTCGATCGTCATGCTTGGAATCGGATACATGTCGCCGATGGCGCTCTTTGATACATTTGGAATTGTATCAGAAGAAACAGCCGGACATGTTCCGACTTCCTATCTCCTTGCACTTATTGCGATGTTATTTACAGCAATAAGCTATGGAAAAATGGTAAAGGCATATCCGATGGCCGGGTCGGCTTATACGTATACACAAAAAACGATTAATGGAAATTTAGGTTTTCTCGTTGGATGGTCAGCGCTCTTAGATTATTTGTTTTTGCCAATGGTTGCCGCGCTGTTGACGAAAATCTATTTCTCCGCGGTTTTTCCTGGTGTCCCAACATGGGTCTGGATCGTTGGCTTTGTCATCATTACGACATTAATTAACATTTTCAGCATCAATGTAACAGCGAATTTTAATACGTTTCTCGTTATTTTTCAAATGCTGGTCATTGTCACCTTTTTAATCTTATGCATAAAAGGATTACTATCCGGTGAAGGAACGGGGAAAGTGCTCTCGCCTGAGCCCTTTTTCAAAACGGGGTTTGATTTTTCGTCAGTCATTTCGGGAGCTACGGTTTTATGCTTTTCATTCTTAGGGTTTGACGCAGTAACGACGTTGTCAGAAGAGACGCCAAACGCGATAAAAACCATACCACGCGCGATATTATTGACGGCATTCATCGGTGGGATCGTGTTTATCGTTGTCTCGTATTTCATCCAATCGTATTTTCCGGATGTTACTAGATTTAAAAACCCGGAAGGCGCATCACCGGAAATTGCGCTTTATGTTGGCGGCAAATTGTTTCAATCGTTCTTTATTGCCGGAACATTTACTAGTACGCTGGCTACAGGGCTCGCTTCACAGGCAAGTGTATCCCGCCTATTATACGTAATGGGAAGAGATCAAATGCTTCCAAAAAAAGTGTTCGGATATATTCATCCAAAATGGAGAACACCGGTCATTAACGTTTTTCTCGTTGGCGGGATTCAGCTTACCGCCATTTTCTTTGATCTTGAAACGGCATCTTCGCTCATCAATTTCGGTGCGCTCATCTCGTTTACATTAGTAAACATTTGTGTCATTTGGCACTATGCGTATTATAAAAAGCAATACAAATCAGTGAAAGAAGTCATCAATTTCATTATTTTACCTGTAATTGGTGCAGCCTGCATAATCGTCTTATGGTTGAATTTGAATATGGACGCGCTAGTTCTAGGAATTTCCTGGGCGATCGTAGGGTTTATTTATTTGCTGTATTTAACAAAAATGTTCCGAACTGCTCCACCGCAATTTAACTTTAACGAAGCGGAAGCAGGTTAAAAGTGCCGGGGGCAAAGCCCCGGCACTTTTTATATGAGGAACAAGGCCTTGATTGACTTCTGTTATGCAAATCTACATAACTATTCAATCTTACATAACGTCTTTGAATAAAGACTCTCATTTCAAGGTTTTTATTGTTGGCACGGAAATTGCATCTATAAATCAGTGTAAAAAACATTAATGAGGTGTAATTCATGGTAACCGAGACAAACACGATTACAGCAAAGGCAGAAGTTAAGGAAGAGGATCGTCCGTTAGAGGAATTTCAATCTGTATTAAAAGAAGCAATCGACAAGCTGGGCTATCCGGAAATCGTTTTTGAGTTTTTAAAAGAGCCGATTCGTTGTCTGGAAGTCAGCATTCCTGTTCACATGGATAATGGCGAAACGAAAATATTCCGAGGCTTTCGTGCCCAGCACAATGATTCCACAGGCCCGACAAAAGGCGGCATTCGCTTTCACCCGGAAGTAACTGTAGAGGAAGTGAAAGCGTTAGCAGGATGGATGAGTTTAAAATGCGGCATTACGAACCTTCCATATGGCGGGGCAAAAGGCGGAATTATTTGCGATCCGCGAACGATGAGTTTCAGAGAGCTTGAACAATTAAGCAGAGGCTATGTCCGTGCGGTCAGTCAAATCGTTGGGCCAACAAAAGATATCCCGGCGCCTGACATGTATACAAACTCGCAAATTATGGCCTGGATGCTCGATGAATATGACCATATTCGCGAATTTGATTCTCCAGGTTTTATTACGGGTAAACCGCTGACGCTTGGTGGCTCTCAGGGACGCGAAACCGCTACATCAAAAGGTGTATTGTATACGTTGCAACTATTAAGTGAATTGAAAAACATTCCAATTGAAGGCATGCGTGTCATCGTGCAGGGGTTTGGAAATGTAGGAAGCTATTTAGCGGACTACTTGCATAAATTAGGTGCAAAAGTCGTTGGGATTTCCGATGTTCTCGGCGGCGTATATGATCCGGAAGGCCTTGATATCCCTTCCTTGATGGATAAAAGAGACTCGTTTGGAATCGTTACCAATCAGTTCAAAGAAACGGTTTCCAACCAGCAATTACTTGAAATGGAATGTGATGTATTAATTCCTGCAGCAATCGGCGGAGTGATCACGAAACAAAATGCTGACCGCTTGAAATGTAAAATTGTAGTGGAAGCTGCAAACGGGCCAACAACGAAAGAAGCGCTTGAAATTTTAAGCGAAAAAGATATTCTTGTCGTTCCGGATATTCTGGCAAACTCAGGCGGTGTCATCGTCTCGTACTTTGAATGGTGCCAAAACAATCAAGGGTATTATTGGTCTGAACAAGAAGTTGATGAGAAGTTAAAAGAGAAAATTACAACTAGCTTTATGAAAATTTATGAAACGGCTAAACGTCATGATGTAAACATGAAGATCGCGGCTTACATGGAAGGGATTAAGAAAATCGCGGAAGCCTCAAGACTCCGGGGGTGGATTCACTATTAAGAAAAAAGCGGCGCCTTTTTCTCCTACCAGTAGGATAGTCATCGAGGGATAAGCACAATTAAGCCTTTAGTCTTCGCGCTTTCATAAGCTTGCCGCTTGGCGAGCTTACTTAGAAGCCGTTGTTCAAAAAGTCCATGATTCTCTACTCACCACGACATTCTCCTTTTTGAACAAATCATTTAGAAGGAGTTGGTGGCATGAATTTTGACATATTGTCGGAAGAAAGAGAGACCCAGATGATCCGGTATTACTGTTTGGCAACAAATCATTGCAGATACGATTTTGCGATTATTTATACGGAACTGTTTTTTGGAAAGGCCATTGTCATTTCCATTCAAAATGGCAGAATGGTGCTTTTATGTCAAGAGGATTTGGAAAACCCGGGCTACTGGTCGGATAAATTAGGGATTAAGGACGAAGACATTAAAGAATTTCAAAAGTTTTTCTCTTTTATTCTTCAATCGAAAGAATTGGCTGAGCAATATTAACGTTATGAGAGGAAGAAGGCAAAATGACCTATCGCGAAATGATCACAAGTCCTTATTATGGCGTAATAGAAGAAGTGATTGTCAAGAAAAACACAAGGATTTATGAATGGGAACCACTTTTTGAAATTAAAACGGAAAATGGCACTATTAAGTCGGTAACAGTAGGAGTAAGCGGGGAAGTAGAATCTCTTGAGGTGCAAGAAGGCGATAAAGTCATTCCTGGAATGGTATTGGCGTACGTCAAGGAAGATTTGCTGGCAAGCGGAAGCGATTAAGCAGAAGGTGAATAGCATCACCTTCTTTTTGCGTTTAAACGTATGAATGTTTTGATAAATTTAAAGATTAATGCTAATATTTCACGAATCATGTAAAATAGAGATAATAGGCGTGAAGGAGGTTGGCATCTATGATTTCACTAGCAAATGAAAACATTCGACCTATTGTTTCCATATCCATTGACCAGCCTGGTCAGGATTGGATAGAGGAAATTGTCCAGCAACAAGAACCATTTCTTTTTTTGAAGAGACAAAATGAACTCTTTGGATATATACAGTTGAAAGATGTTTTATTTCTCCAAAAAAATGGCCAGGGCTTAACAGAAGAGGCATTATTAAGCCGGGTCACTCCGCTTGAGAAAGTATCTCAGCTTAATGAAAAGCTATCGCTTCCTGTTTTGTTCCAAATTATCGGTACATCGATCGCCCTTGTAAAAGATGATCATGGGGAAATTTGCGGATATATAAAAAGAGAAGATGTATTAGCAAAACTTTTTCAACAGGAAAATAAGAGCGTCGACTTGTTAAAAATCATTTTAACGTCTATACCTATGGGGATTTTTATTGTAGATAGGGACAGAAAAATCGTAAATTTTAACGAGTCGGGTTTGCATATGATCCGCTCGAAGCCGGAAAAGGTCATGAATGTGCCGGCAGAACAAATTTTCAGCGGGAAGCATATCGATTATGTTTTTTCCTCAGGGGAGACGATCTTAAACCAGCTGCAAATTACGGATGAAATGGGGATACTCGTCGATTACAGCCCGATCATTAACTTTCAACATCAGGTTGATGGGATGGTCATCATTGTCCAGGATTTGCCGATGGTTGAGGAAATGGCGATGGAAATTGAGCATATTAAAGATTTAAATAAAGATTTAAATGCGATTCTTTCAACGATTTATGACGAAATTTTAGTCGTTAACCGAAAAGGGGAAATGATCCGCCATAGCGAGAATTTTATTTCCGGATTTTGGGGAGTCGAGTTGAAAGAGTTAATGGGGAAAAATCTTTTGGAATTAGAAGAAAAAGGGCTGTTTACGCCATCCGTCACCCGGCTAGTCCTGGAGCAAAAGAAGAAAGTTTCGATCGTTCAAGAAACGAAAGACGGGAAGAAAATATTAGCTGTTGGAAACCCGGTATTTGACGAAGATGGCCAAATTGACCGGATTATCATCGCTTCAAGGGATATAACGGAGACAACTCAGCTAAAATCCGAGCTGAAAGAAATGAAGAAAATCTCGGATCAATACAAGCGAGAGTTAGACAATTTTAAAAATCAGGACCGTTTTTTTAAAAAGTTGGTCTATTGCAGTCCGAAGATGGAGCAAATTATGGCTCACATCAAAAAGATCGCCGGCTTTTCCTCAACCGTTTTAATTTACGGGGAGTCCGGCGTCGGGAAAGAACTCATTGCCCAGGCGATCCATCAATTAGGAAAACGTTCGGACAAGCCATTTCTTAAATTGAATTGCGGTGCTATACCTGAAAACTTAATTGAAAGCGAATTGTTCGGGTATACGAAAGGCTCATTTACAGGTGCTGATAAAAGCGGGAAAGAAGGGTATTTCCAGCAAGCGGATGGAGGCGTTTTGTTTTTAGATGAGATTGGTGAAATGCCGATGCATCTTCAAGTGAAATTGCTTCACGTCCTTCAAGAGCAGGAAGTTGTGCCGGTCGGAAGTACAACACCGATCAAGGTCAATGTTCAAATCATTGCAGCAACGAATAAACGATTAGAAAAACTGGTCGAAGAAGGAACGTTCAGAAAAGATTTATATTACAGGCTTAACGTTATACCGATCCATGTTCCGCCATTAAGAGACCGGTCCGAAGATATTCCGGTTCTTGCGTTTCATTTTCTCCAACAGTTAAATGAAAGATATGAAAAGAACTACCATTTAACGCCTGATGCATTGAATTTGCTTGAAGTGTATTCGTGGCCGGGAAATATTAGAGAATTGCAAAACATGATTGAACGTTTAGTCGTTTCAAGCGATGATGAGAACATCGACGCGGATTTTGTCAGCCAATTTCTTACGTTAGGGCCGGACTTCAACAAATCAAAGCCGGTCATCACAAGAGTGCTGCCATTGCAAGAAGCGCAAGACCACGTTGAAGAACAATTGATCTTGCTTGCCATGAAGCAATACAAAACGACGACGAAGGCGGCTAAGGCGCTAGGCATAAGCCAATCTTCCGTTAGCCGTAAATATCAAAAAATCCTTAATGAAAAGAAATTAAAAGATGAGAGTTTATTTCAATATGAATAAGGTTGGCATGTAAATTGCATTATTTTTCATTGAAAAGTTTTCTTTGTACTGAAAATGAAGAGAAGTGCAAGGATAGATATGGAGGAGTTCAACATGAATCAAACAGGTACAGAACGAGTTAAACGAGGAATGGCAGAAATGCAAAAAGGCGGCGTCATTATGGACGTTGTCAACGCAGAGCAAGCGAAAATCGCAGAAGCAGCTGGAGCGGTAGCCGTAATGGCATTAGAACGCGTTCCTTCCGATATTCGCGCAGCAGGCGGTGTAGCCCGCATGGCTGACCCAACGATTGTCGAAGAAGTCGTGAATGCGGTTTCGATTCCTGTCATGGCGAAGGCGCGTATCGGCCATATCGTCGAAGCGCGCGTGCTTGAAGCGATGGGTGTAGACTACATTGACGAAAGTGAAGTGTTAACGCCGGCAGACGAAGTATTCCACTTGAACAAGCGCGATTATACGGTTCCATTCGTATGTGGAGCCCGCGACTTAGGCGAAGCAGCGCGCCGCATCGGAGAAGGCGCTTCCATGATCCGTACGAAAGGGGAGCCAGGAACAGGCAACATCGTTGAAGCGGTACGCCATATGCGCATGATCCAGGCGCAAATTCGTAAAGTCGTGTCGATGAGCAAGGACGAGCTAATGACCGAAGCGAAAAACCTTGGCGCGCCATACGAAATCCTTCTTCAAATTAAAGAAGCAGGCAAGCTTCCAGTTGTAAACTTTGCGGCAGGCGGCGTGGCAACTCCAGCGGACGCAGCACTCATGATGGAACTTGGCGCGGACGGCGTATTCGTCGGATCCGGCATT
>NZ_AUMP01000038.1 GCF_000430745.1 Fictibacillus gelatini DSM 15865
GCTGTCCTTAGTACGAGAGGACCGGGATGGACACACCGCTGGTGTACCAGTTGTTCCGCCAGGGGCACCGCTGGGTAGCTATGTGTGGACGGGATAAGTGCTGAAAGCATCTAAGCATGAAGCCCCCCTCAAGATGAGATTTCCCATCACGTCAAGTGAGTAAGACCCCTTAGAGATGATGAGGTTGATAGGTCTGGTGTGGAAGCGTGGCGACACGTGGAGCTGACAGATACTAATCGGTCGAGGGCTTATCCTTATGTAAAAAGCGGAAATGCCCGCTTAGGTTTGACAGGCGTTGGAGACCCTGACAAGAACACGCTTTTTGTGTTCGTCGGAAGGGGCGAAACGACCGAAAACCTGGGCATTGGAGCTGGATTGAAGCGTACGTTTGGAGAAAACGCGTTATCTAGTTTTGAGGGAACACCTCAAAAAATAAAAATAAATAGTCTGGTGGCGATGGCGAAGAGGTCACACCCGTTCCCATACCGAACACGGAAGTTAAGCTCTTCAGCGCCGATGGTAATTGGGGGCTTCCCCCTGTGAGAGTAGGACGCTGCCAGGCAAAAAAGGTGAGACGAATGTAGATTCGTTTCACCTTTTTTTTATTTTTTTTTGATTGGAAAATGATTCATCTTTAGACAAAATAATCTCCTGTTTTCTTTCAGCTTCAATTCATGTTATGCTCTTCATACAAATGAGTCAGACAGGCGGGAGGGACCAAAGGTGGAAAACGGTTTTATGATGGTCGCCATCATTTTGATCATTAACGTCGTTTACGTTTCTTTTTTTACTGTGCGAATGATTTTAACATTAAAAAACCAGCGCTATCTAGCCGCGCTTATCAGTGTTTTTGAAATCATCATTTATGTTGTAGGATTAGGTCTTGTGTTGGACAACTTGAATCATATACAAAATTTAATCGCCTATGCTTTAGGTTATGGATTAGGTGTTCTTACCGGAATGAAGATCGAGGAAAAATTAGCTCTCGGCTATATTACGGTTAATGTGATTACAACTGAAATTGAAGCAGGCTTACCAAATGCCATTCGCAATAAAGGATATGGTGTAACCGATTGGATCGCTTATGGGCGCCAGGGAGAACGTTTAATGATGGAAATACTAACATCAAGAAAGTCAGAAGGCAAACTTTATGAAACAATAAAAGAATTGGATCCGAAAGCGTTTATTATATCACATGAACCAAAAAGTTTTTATGGCGGTTTCTGGGTGAAAAATATTCGGAGGTAGTTGAATGGATAAAAAGCCGAAAAAAAAGAAATTTGAAGTTCAAGATGGTGAAACTATTTCGGAATGTCTGGACCGAATGGCATCTGAAGGATACGCTCCCGTTCGCCGGATGGAAGAACCGATTTTTCAAGAAGTAAAAAGAAACGGAAAAACGGAAGTGGAACTTTACGGACAAAAAATCGTTTTTGAAGGAAAATTGAAGTAAAATCCGAACGTTAGGAAACTTAATAAATAATATTGTTCGATTTTTTGTTGACACTTTTTAAAATCTCTTGTTACAATAAAGGCAGACAGAAGAATAAAACCTCATATAATGGCGGGGTAAATGGCCTGCGAGTTTCTACCTGATGACCGATACTCATCAGACTATGAGGGAAAGCAGCTTACTGTTTTAGTATATGGGTATAGTATGTCCAGGGTAGGGCTTTCCTTCATAGCAAGGTTAAGCATATTACTTTGGACTTTTTTAGTGTTAAAAATAGGAGGTCAACATGCAAAATCTAGTTGGAGTAATCATGGGAAGTACTTCAGATTGGGAAACGATGAAACATGCATGCGACATTCTCGATGAACTGAATGTGCCGTATGAGAAAAAAGTAGTATCTGCCCATAGAACTCCTGATTATATGTTCTGTTATGCAGAAGAAGCGAAAGAAAGAGGAATCCGCGTGATTATTGCAGGTGCCGGTGGAGCCGCGCATCTTCCGGGAATGGTAGCCGCAAAAACCGTTCTTCCTGTGATCGGTGTTCCTGTTCAATCGAAAGCATTGAATGGACTTGATTCACTTCTTTCGATTGTGCAAATGCCAGGTGGGGTTCCCGTAGCAACAGTTGCGATCGGAAAAGCGGGAGCGACAAATGCCGGTCTGCTGGCCGCACAGATGCTGGCGACAACGGACGAAGCTTTAAGCGAACGGTTAGAAAAGCGCAGAAAGCAATTGGAACAAACCGTATTGGAAAGTAGTGATTCCCTTGAATAAAACGATATTACCAGGTGAGACAATCGGTATTCTTGGCGGTGGCCAGCTTGGCCGGATGATGGCAATCAGTGCGAGAGAAATGGGTTTTTCAGTCGTTGTTCTTGAGCCGGGTACGAATTCACCGTGCGGACAAGTAAGTGACGAGCAAATTTCAACAGCTTATAACGATATGGCCGGCATTCGAGAACTGGCGAATAAAAGCGACGTTATCACTTATGAGTTTGAGAATGTTGACGTAGATAGCGCAAAGTGGCTGGAGGAACATGCTAACATGCCCCAGGGAAGCGAGCTTCTACGAATTACCCAACATCGGAGACGGGAAAAGGAAGCGATCACCAATGCGGGCGTTCCGGTAGCCCCGTATCGATCGGTAACGAATGAAGAAGAATTTGAAAAAGCCATTCAAGATTTAGGAATGCCATCGGTTTTGAAGACATGCCGCGGCGGGTATGATGGAAAAGGACAGGTCGTGATCCGTTCGGAAAAAGACAAGGCCGATGCAGCCGCTCTTTTTGAAGGTGGAAGAGAATGTGTGCTCGAGAGCTGGATACCGTTTCAAAAAGAATTATCTGTGATCGTTACACGAAGTGTTTCTGGAGAAATGACGACGTTTCCTACAGCAGAAAACATTCATGTTGATAACATTCTTCATCAAAGCATTATTCCTGCAAGAGTTTCACCCGCAGTAGAAGAAAAAGCAAAACAAATCGCAAAAGATATTGCACTTTATTTAAATCTTGTCGGGACACTCGCAGTAGAAATGTTTTTGACGGAAGACGATGAAATTTTCGTTAATGAATTAGCGCCAAGACCGCATAATTCCGGGCATTATACGATTGAAGCGTGTGAGACATCACAGTTTGACCAGCACATCCGGGCGATTTGTAACTGGCCGCTCGGGGAAACTAAATTACTGAAGCCAGTTGTAATGATAAACGTCCTTGGTGAGCATGTCGCACCACTCATCAACAATCTTTCTCAATTGAAAGATGCGAAGCTCCATTTATACGGAAAAAAAGAGGCGAAAATCAAAAGAAAAATGGGGCATATTACAGTGCTTGGAGATACAATTGAAGAAGCTTTAGATAAAGCTAACTTTATTATAAAAAATATTTTGCACATCGAAACATTGGAGGTAACTAAATGATTGAACGTTATACACGCCCGGAAATGGGAGCCATTTGGACGGATGAAAACCGCTATAAGGCATGGCTTGAAGTTGAAATTTTAGCATGTGAAGCGTGGGCAGAGCTTGGGGAAATCCCGAAGGAAGACGTAAAGAAACTACGCGAGAATGCCTCATTTGACATTAACCGTATTCTCGAAATTGAAAAGGAAACGCATCATGATGTTGTCGCATTTACTCGTGCGGTTAGTGAAACGCTCGGTGAAGAACGCAAATGGGTACATTACGGCTTAACGTCTACTGATGTCGTCGATACTGCGCTATCTTACTTGCTCCGCCAGGCAAATGAAATTTTACTAAAAGATATTGAAAACTTTGTTGAAATTTTAGGGAATAAGGCAAAAGAACATAAACATACGGTCATGATGGGACGTACGCATGGGGTTCACGCTGAACCAACGACTTTCGGCCTTAAGCTGGCGCTATGGTATGAGGAAATGAAACGGAACCTTGAGCGCTTTAAAGAAGCGGCTGAAACCGTCCGAGTCGGAAAAATTTCAGGCGCTGTCGGAACGTATGCGAACATTAATCCGTTTGTTGAACAATATGTTTGTGAAAAGCTTGGACTTAAAGCTTCGCCTATATCGACACAAACATTGCAGCGTGATCGTCACGCCCACTATATGTCAGCACTTGCTCTCATTGCAACGAGTATTGAAAAATTCGGTGTTGAAATTCGCGGATTGCAAAAAAGCGAAACACGTGAAGTAGAAGAGTTTTTTGCGAAAGGACAAAAAGGATCATCCGCTATGCCGCATAAACGAAATCCAATCGGATCAGAGAATATGGCGGGAATGGCCCGAGTGATCCGCGGCTATATGATGACGGCTTATGAAAACGTCGCATTATGGCACGAACGTGATATTTCCCATTCATCAGCAGAACGCATCATTTTACCGGATGCAACGATCGCGCTAAATTACATGTTAAACCGTTTTGCGAACATCGTGAAAAACTTAACGGTGTTCCCGGAAAACATGAAGCACAACATGACGAAAACATACGGGCTTATTTACTCACAACGCGTGATGTTAAAGCTTATTGATAAAGGATTATCACGCGAAGAAGCTTACGACATCGTTCAGCCTAAAACAGCTAAAGCCTGGGAAGAAGGTATTCAGTTCAAACAGCTTGTTGAAGGCGAACCGCGTATTACTGAGTTGTTGACACAGGCTGAAATCGATGACTGCTTTGATTATTCGTACCACTTAAAGCATGTGGACATGATCTTTGAACGGCTTGGACTTTAAAAAGTAAATAGGAAGGCAGATCGTTCTGTCTTCCTATTCCAATAATTCCTAATATTCTGGAGGGACCGTTATGGAAAAGCTAACTCAGCTTTATGAAGGAAAGGCAAAGAAAATATACAGCACGAATGATCCAGATCGCGTTTGGGTTGAATATAAAGATTCCGCTACCGCCTTTAATGGGGAAAAGAAAGCGACGATTGCTGGAAAAGGTCGTTTGAATAACGAAATTACGAGTTTACTATTTTCATTGTTAGAGGAAAAAGGAATCAAGACTCACTTCATTGCGAAAAAGTCCGATACGGAACAAATCGTTAAACATGTGAAAATTATTCCTCTTGAAGTAGTCGTGCGTAATGTTGTGGCTGGAACACTTGCAAAACGTACGGGAATCGCTGAAGGCACAGCTCTGCCACAGCCAATCGTAGAGTTTTATTATAAAAATGATGAGCTTGGCGATCCGTTATTCAACAATGACCATATTGCTGCCTTACATTTAGCAACGCCTGAACTTCTTGAAGAGATGAGAACGGTCGCTCTAAAGGTAAATACGATTCTTACTGATTTCTTCGCTGATAAAAATGTTCGTTTAATTGATTTTAAGCTCGAGTTTGGAACGGATAAAAACGGACAGCTTCTTCTTGCAGATGAAATTTCGCCGGATACTTGCCGCCTTTGGGATAAAGACACAAACGAAAAGCTTGATAAAGATGTTTTTCGCCGTGACCTCGGCAGCTTGACTGATGCATATGAACAAATTTTACAACGTTTAGGAGGACAACCATCATGTACAAAGTAAAAGTTTATGTAACGTTAAAGGAAAGCGTATTGGATCCACAGGGAAGTGCAGTGAAAGGCGCGCTTCATAGCCTCAAGTTTAACGAAGTAGAAGATGTTCGCATCGGGAAATTTTTGGAATTAACATTGGAAAAAGGAAATTATGACCTGGATGCAAAAATTAAAGAAATGTGCGAGAAGCTTTTAACAAATACGGTCATTGAAGACTATCGCTACGAGGTCGAGGAGGTTGTCGCACAGTGAAATTTGCAGTCATCGTATTTCCAGGCTCAAACTGTGACATCGACATGTACCATGCGATTAAAGACGAGCTTGGAGAAGAAGTAGAATATGTTTGGCATGATGAAACGAATCTAGATCGATTTGACGGAATACTGCTTCCGGGCGGCTTCTCTTATGGCGACTATCTTCGAAGCGGTGCGATTGCCCGTTTCTCCAATGTCATGGCAGAAGTAATCAAAGCAGCTAAAGAAGGAAAGCCCGTTTTAGGCGTTTGCAACGGATTTCAAATTCTCCTTGAATCAGGGCTTTTGCCAGGAGCGATGCGGCGGAATGAATCGCTTAAATTTATTTGCAAGCCGGTAGAACTCGTTGTTGAAAACAATGACACGATGTTTACAGCTGGCTATGGGCAAGGTGAGCGAATTGTAATTCCGGTTGCCCATGGTGAAGGAAACTACTATTGTGATGAAGAAACGCTTGAAAGATTGAAAGAAAATAATCAAATCGTATTCCGCTATACGAACAATCCGAACGGATCGATTGCAGATATTGCCGGAATCGTGAATGAAAAAGGAAACGTATTAGGCATGATGCCGCATCCAGAGCGTGCAGTGGATGAACTTTTAGGAAGCGCGGATGGATTAAAGCTGTTCCAATCAATCGTTAGAAGCTGGAGGGAAAACCATGTCTTATCTTCATGAGCCGACAGAACAACAAATTAAAGAACAAAAATTATACCGTGATATGGGATTGAGTGACGAGGAGTTTGGCACAGTCGAAAAAATTCTCGGCAGACTTCCGAATTGGACGGAAACCGGCTTGTTCTCTGTCATGTGGAGTGAGCACTGTTCCTATAAAAACTCAAAACCCGTGCTTCGCAAGTTCCCAACAAGCGGTGAGCGTGTTCTTCAAGGTCCTGGTGAGGGTGCAGGGATTGTAGACATCGGGGACAACCAGGCGGTCGTATTCAAAATCGAAAGCCATAATCACCCATCAGCGATCGAGCCGTATCAAGGGGCCGCAACAGGAGTGGGCGGAATCATTCGTGACGTCTTTTCAATGGGTGCGCGTCCGGTAGCCTTATTAAACTCCCTTCGCTTTGGTGAGCTGACTTCACCGCGCGTAAAATATTTGTTTGAAGAAGTCGTTGCCGGAATTGCCGGGTATGGAAACTGCATCGGCATTCCAACTGTCGGCGGAGAGGTGCAATTCGACCCATCTTATGACGGAAATCCTTTAGTTAACGCGATGTGTGTTGGATTAATCGACCATAAAGATATTCAAAAAGGCCAGGCAAAAGGTGTCGGAAACTCGGTCATGTATGTTGGCGCACGCACTGGCCGCGACGGAATCCACGGGGCAACGTTCGCTTCCGAAGAATTGACGGATGCATCTGATGAAAAGCGCCCGGCTGTTCAAGTCGGCGATCCGTTTATGGAAAAATTGTTGCTTGAAGCATGCCTTGAACTCATTCAAAACTTCGACGGTCTTGTCGGCATTCAAGACATGGGGGCAGCGGGATTAACGAGCTCATCAGCGGAAATGGCGAGTAAGGCAGGTTTCGGGATTGAAATGAACCTGGACCAAGTGCCGCAGCGTGAAGACGGCATGACTGCATATGAAATGATGCTTTCTGAATCACAGGAGCGTATGTTAATCGTCGTTCAAAAAGGAAGAGAAGAAGAGGCTGCGCAAATTTTTGAAAAATGGGGCCTTCACGCGACAGTTATCGGCAAAGTCATTGAAGAAAAGCAGCTCCGATTAATTCATAAAGGCAAAGTTGTTGCAGATGTACCTGTAGATGCACTCGCGGAAGATGCACCAGTCTATCATAAACCATCGAAAGAACCTGCCTACTATGCAGAATTCCAAAGAGAAGCGCCGTTTGTGCCTGAGGTAGATAACTATAAAGATACGTTATTGCAGCTTCTCTCTCAACCAACAATTGCAAGCAAATCGTGGGTATTTGACCAGTATGACTATATGGTTCGCACAAATACCGTTGTTGCTCCAGGATCGGACGCCGCTGTCATTAGAATTCGTGAAACGGAAAAAGCGCTTGCGATGACAACAGACTGCAACTCCCGCTATTTATATCTTGATCCGGAAGTCGGCGGGAAAATCGCTGTGGCGGAAGCGGCGCGCAACATTGTCTGCTCCGGGGCTGAGCCGCTAGCGATTACGGATTGCTTAAACTTCGGGAATCCGGAAAAGCCTGAAATCTTCTGGCAGCTTGAAAAAGCGGTCGATGGCATGAGTGAAGCCTGCAAAAAATTAAATACCCCGGTGATCGGCGGCAACGTTTCGCTTTACAACGAAACGAACGGAGAAGCGGTTTATCCAACTCCGGTTGTCGGTATGGTTGGTCTTGTTCATCATATCGACCATATTACGACGCAAGGATTTAAAAAAGCAGGTGACCTTGTTTATCTTTTAGGCGAAACGAAGCCGGAATTTGGAGGCAGTGAGTTGCAGAAAATGCTTCAAGGGAAAATTTCAGGAAAAGCGCCTGAATTAGATATCGAAGTGGAAGCGAAACGCCAGAGGTCCCTTTTATCGGCTATACAAAAGGGTCTTGTCGCTTCAGCGCATGATGTGGCAGAAGGCGGTATTGCTGTTGCGCTTGCTGAATGCATCATGGACGGAAATGTTGGAGCGTCTGTGCGTCTCTCTGGAGACATCGTTTCTGCTTTATTCAGCGAATCTCAATCACGCTTTATCGTTACGGTGAAACCAGAAAACGCAAAGGAATTTGAAGCTTTAGTCGAAGCGGCGCAAATCGGAGTTGTCACATCGCTACCTGAACTTCGAATTGAAAATGAATCAGGCGAGGAAATTGTAGTATGTGCGCATGAAGAACTTCATAACGCCTGGAAAGGAGCTATTCCATGCTTGCTGACATCAAAGGCTTAAACGAAGAATGTGGCGTATTTGCCATCTGGGGACATGAGGATGCGGCCCAATTAACGTATTACGGGCTGCACAGCCTCCAGCATCGTGGACAAGAAGGAGCCGGCATTGTCGTTACCGATGGAGAAAAGTTGAAAATGCATAAAGGGCACGGCCTTGTAACAGAAGTATTCAGCCGCGGAGAGCTTGAAAAATTAACAGGCTTTGCTGCGATCGGCCATGTTCGTTACTCTACTGCTGGCGGGAATGAATACGCAAACGTTCAACCATTGATGTTCCGTTCACAAACGAACGACCTTGCGCTTGCCCATAACGGAAATCTTGTCAATGCCCATGCGCTCCGGCATCAGTTAGAAGGACAGGGCAGCATTTTTCAAACGTCTTCCGATACAGAAGTGCTCGCTCATTTAATCAAAAGAAGCGGTTATACAAAGCTTCGTGACCAGGTAAAAAATGCGTTGACGATGTTAAAAGGCGCCTATGCATATGTGGTCATGACGGAAGATGAATTGCTCGTAGCGCTTGACCCTAATGGTCTCCGCCCATTATCGCTCGGGATGATTGGGGATGCTTATGTCGTGGCATCCGAAACATGCGCATTCGATGTTGTAGGTGCGGAATATATCCGTGATGTAAAACCGGGTGAGCTGCTTATTATTAATAAAGACGGTTTAGTTTCCGACACCTTTTCAACTGCGGTCAATCGATCGATCTGTTCAATGGAGTACATTTATTTTTCAAGGCCAGATTCGAACATTGATGGGATTAATATCCATGCAGCACGTAAAAATCTCGGAAAAGAGTTGTATAAAGAAGCGCCTGTCGAAGCGGATGTTGTAACAGGCGTACCGGATTCAAGCATTTCTGCTGCGATCGGTTATGCCGAGGCATCTGGGATCCCATATGAGATTGGATTGATTAAAAATCGGTATGTCGGCCGGACGTTCATTCAGCCGACACAGGAATTGCGAGAACTCGGCGTAAAAATGAAGCTTTCCCCGGTTCGGGGCATTGTTGAGGGGAAACGTGTTGTCATGGTGGATGATTCGATCGTTCGCGGGACGACAAGCAGAAGAATTGTTAAAATGCTTCGTGATGCGGGAGCGACGGAGGTTCATGTACGAATTACAGCACCCCCGATTGCCCATCCGTGCTATTACGGAATCGACACGTCCGAAAAAGGAGAGCTGATTGCGGCTAATCATTCGGTAGAGGAAATTCGTCAAATCATTGGAGCCGATTCGCTCGTCTTTCTTTCCCCTGAAGGTTTATTAAAAGGCATCGGCCGCCCGGCAACAGATCCGAATCACGGACAATGTTTAGCTTGTTTTACAGGCAAATATCCAACAGAGATTTATCCTGATACTGTGATGCCATACGAGAAAGAAATGGTTTGAATGGTTATTAACGGCGAATGTAAGTATTCGCCGTAACTACATTATTCGGAATTTGAGCAAGCAATTTTAGGAGGTTACCCAAATGGCTGAAGCGTACAAACAAGCGGGTGTTGATATTGAAGCGGGGTATGAAGCGGTCAATCGGATCAAAAAACATGCGCTTCGCACAAAACGCCCTGAAGTGATGGCAGGGCTTGGAGGATTTGGAGCGATGTTCGATCTTTCCAACCTTCCATACAACGAGCCGGTCCTTATTTCCGGTACGGACGGTGTCGGGACCAAACTTATGTTGGCGTTCATGATGGATCAACATGATACGATCGGCATCGATGCGGTTGCGATGTGTGTAAACGACATCGTTGCACAAGGTGCAGAGCCGCTTTATTTTTTAGATTATATTGCTTGCGGGAAGCTAGAACCCGCAAAGGTTGAGCAAATTGTAAAAGGGATCGCGGATGGTTGTGAGCAAGCAGGCTGTGCCTTAATTGGCGGAGAGACAGCGGAAATGCCAGGCATGTATTCTCTTGATGAGTATGATCTTGCCGGTTTTTCTGTCGGAATTGCTGAAAAATCTAAACTAATTAAGCCAGAGCGTGTTTTAGAAGGAGATGTCCTTATTGGCCTCGCTTCCAATGGTCTTCACTCTAACGGTTTTTCGCTCGTACGGAAAGCATTGCTTGAAAAGGGCGGATTAAATGTTAACGAGCGGTATGGCAATTTAGAAAAAACACTCGGTGAAGAACTTTTGACACCTACTCGGATTTATGTGAAGCCATTGCTTGATTTAATTAAAAAAGATGTCATTCATGGTGCTGCTCATATTACCGGCGGCGGCTTTTTTGAAAATATTCCGCGCATGCTTCCAGAAGGACTTGCGGCAGAAATCGATTACGGTTCCTGGCCGATCCCGCCAATTTTCGAACTTGTTGCCGGGACGGGTGAAATTGGCCAGAGAGAAATGTTTACGACGTTTAATATGGGAATTGGAATGGTGCTTGCCGTATCATATAATGATGTTCATTCCGCCATTAAGTCATTAGAAGAAAATGGAGAAAAAGCGTATATTATCGGCCGCGTGAAAAAAGGCGACGGCGTCTTATTTGGCGGCGGTGAATTAAAATGAGAAATATCGCAATATTTGCTTCAGGAAGTGGATCAAACTTTCAGGCTATTGTAGACAGCGTCAAGGAGAAAAAGTTAAATGTCCATATCGCGCTCATGGTTTGCGACAAGCCGGGAGCATTTGTCATCGAACGTGCGGAAAAAGAAGGGATCGACACCTTTGTATTTCATCCGAAAAACTATGAATCAAAAGCTCATTTTGAACGGGATATCATTGAGCGACTTTATGAAAAAAATGTGGATTTTATTGCGCTTGCAGGCTATATGAGGTTAATTGGGCCGACATTACTTGATGCGTTTGAAGGCCGAATTGTCAACATCCACCCGTCACTTTTGCCGGCTTTTCCGGGTAAAGACGCGATTGGACAGGCCCTGGAAGCAGGCGCTGATGAAACAGGGGTAACGATTCATTATGTCGACAGCGGAATGGATACAGGCCCGATCATCAAACAGGAGAAAGTTGAAATTTTACCCGAAGATACGAGAGAAGCATTGCAAGAAAGAATTCAAAAAGTCGAACACACTCTTTATCCAAGTGTACTGAAAGAATTAGTAGGAGGCGTCCGGTTGTGAGTATAAAAAGAGCACTTGTTTCAGTTTCAAATAAAGAAGGTCTCGTACCTTTTGTCAAAGCGCTTGTAGAAGAAGGCGTAGAAGTCATTTCCACAGGGGGAACGAAAAAAGCGCTGGAAGAAGTGGGTGTGCCGGTCATTGGAATTTCTGAAGTAACAGGGTTTCCTGAAATTATGGACGGCCGCGTTAAAACGCTTCATCCAATGATCCATGGCGGGTTACTCGCAGTTAGAGACAACGAGGAGCATGCGGCGCAATTAAAGGCGCATGACATTACGCCGATTGATCTTGTTGTCGTAAACCTTTATCCGTTTAAAGAAACGATTGCACAGGAAAATGTTGCATTTGCTGATGCGATTGAAAATATCGATATTGGCGGTCCGAGCATGCTTCGTTCCGCTGCGAAAAACCATGCGTATGTAACGGTCGTTGTCGATCCAAAAGATTACGAGCTCGTATTAAATGAGGTTAAAGAACACGGCAAAGTGCATGATGAAACGAGAAGAAAGCTTGCGGCAAAAACATTCCGCCATACGGCAGCCTATGACGCACTCATTGCAGAATATTTGACGAATATCGTTGAGGAAGAAAACCCTGAATCGCTTACAGTCACGTTTGAAAGGAAGCAAGCGCTTCGTTACGGGGAAAATCCGCACCAAAAAGCGAATTTCTATGTGAAGCCGCTTGGCACCAAAACGTCCATTGCCAATGCAGAGCAGCTTCACGGGAAAGAACTTTCTTACAATAACATTAATGATGCCGACAGCGCGTTAAACATCGTTCGTGAATTTAAAGAGCCGGCTGTTGTAGCGGTCAAACATATGAATCCTTGCGGTGTCGGTGTCGGAAACACAGTTGAAGAAGCTTTTACAAAAGCGTTTGAAGCCGATCCAGTGTCCATTTTCGGTGGAATTATCGCTTCGAACAGAGAAATTGATGAAGCGACAGCAGTAAAGCTCAATGAAATTTTCCTTGAAATTATTATTGCGCCTTCTTTTAGCGAAGAAGCCCTTGCAATTTTAACAAAAAAGAAAAATATCCGTCTATTAACGGTAGAATTTACGGAAGAACAAAAAATTGAAAGGCGTTTAACATCGATCCGCGGTGGCCTTTTAGTTCAAGATGAAGATGCATTCGGTCTTGATGATGCGACAATCTCCATTCCGACGAAGCGAGAGCCGACCGAAAAAGAGTGGGAAGATTTACGTTTAGCATGGAAGGTCGTTAAACATGTGAAATCAAATGCAATCGTCCTTGCAAAAGACAATATGACAATCGGCATTGGAGCGGGACAAATGAACCGTGTCGGAGCGGCAAAAATTGCGATTGAACAAGCAGGTGATTTAGCGAAAGGAAGCGCATTAGGATCTGACGCTTTCTTCCCGATGAATGATACAGTTGAAGCGGCAGCGAAAGCGGGAGTAACAGCAATTATTCAACCAGGTGGCTCAATTCGCGACGAAGATTCAATTAAAAAGGCCGACGAATACGGGATTGCGATGGTCTTTACGGGTGTTCGCCATTTTAAACATTGAATAATTCCGCCGATTTTAGAGATAATTCCGCCAAAATTGGTTAGAATTCCGCCGGTTTCAAATATAATTCCGCCAAAATCGGTCATAATTCCGCCGATTTCCAGATGAATTCATTAAATAGATGAGCAAGGAGGCAAAAAAATGAACGTTCTTGTCATTGGCCGCGGCGGCCGTGAACATGCTCTAGCCTGGCGTTTTGCGAGTAGCCCGAGCGTGGAAAAAGTATTTGCTGCACCGGGCAACCCGGGGATGGAAAATATCGCAACATGCGTGCCGATCAATGAAACCGATCATGAAGGGCTTATTCGCTTTGCAAAAGAAGAGGACATTCAGTTAACGTTTGTCGGCCCAGAAGTCCCATTATTAAATGGAATTGTCGATGACTTTAAAAAAGCGGGCCTTACGATTTTCGGCCCGACGAAAGAAGCCGCGCTTATTGAAGGATCTAAATCATTTGCTAAAGATCTTATGAACAAATACAATATTCCTACGGCAAAATCCCGAACGTTTTCCGATTACGACGAAGCGCTCACGTATTTAAACGAAGTTGGCGCACCGATCGTTTTAAAGGCGGATGGACTCGCTGCCGGAAAAGGCGTTATTGTTGCGATGGATATAGATGACGCGAGACGCGGACTTTACGAAATGATGAAAAATGAACGCTTTGGCGAGGCAAGTAAACAAGTCGTCATCGAAGAATACCTCGAAGGCGAAGAGTTTTCCTTTATGGCGTTTGTAAACGAGAACCGGGTTTACCCGATGGTTATCGCTCAAGATCATAAGCGCGCCTATACGGGAGATAAAGGACCGAATACGGGAGGAATGGGTGCCTATTCGCCGGTTCCACAAATCCCGCAATCAGCAGTTGATCAAGCATTAAGCACGATTTTACAACCGGTAGCCCACGCCATGGTGGAAGAAAAGCGTCCGTTTACCGGCGTTCTCTATGCCGGACTTATGTTGACAAAGGAAGGGCCAAAAGTGATTGAGTTCAACGCTCGTTTTGGCGATCCGGAAACGCAGGTCATCTTGCCGCGTCTCGACGGTGATTTTGCGCAAGTGTTGCTCGATATTTTAAATAAAAAAGACGTGAAGCTTTCCTGGTCTGATCAAGCGGTTGTCGGTGTCGTGCTTGCGTCAGAAGGATATCCGGATGAATATGAAAAAGGAAGAGAATTAAAAGGGCTTGAAGAATTGCAAGAAGATACACTCCTTTTTCATGCTGGAACGAAAAAGTCAGACGGGAAACTTGTGACTGACGGTGGCCGGATTTTGCTGGCGGCGAAACAAGCGGATGATTTAAAAGAAGCACAACAAAAAGTGTATAATGAGCTTAAAAAGATCGAGTGCAAAGGTGCGTTCTACCGGGAGGATATCGGTTCTAAAGCGATTGTTTTTGCATAATATATAAATGGGAAAAGGCTCCCCTGAGAAAAGGGGCGCCTTTTAACTTGGATTAACATCCGTTTTATCGTTTGTAAGCATGCTGCTATCTTCTTGATTAAATAGATTGCAGCGGTTAAAAAGCTCAGTTAATGGGCAGAATCGAACAATTCCTTCAGCAACTTTCATGGCCCCCATCATGATCAACAACAAATAAGATCCGCGATAAGGGCGGCGGGCATATCTCGCTGTAAATACAGCTAACACGGTTAATCCGCAAATGATACGAATAAATGCATTCGCGGTTCCAATATTTTTTTTCATTATAAAAAACTCCTTTATTACTTTTATTGTTTAATTGATAAAAAATCTGTGTTATGCTATAGGAAATTTAATTTTGGGTGAAAGGTGAACGCCATGTCCAATCAAGTTTTGTACTGGTCGAAAAATGAATTACGAGAGCAGGTAGCTGTTTTAGATGGTGAAGTTGCTCCATCCATTGTTTTAAAAAATGCTACCTATTTAAATCAAAATTTGCGGCAATGGAAAAAAGCAAACATTTGGGTCTATGAAAACAGGATTGTCTATGTTGGGGAGCAAATGCCGGATCGCCTTGAAAAAACGGAGGTCATCGATCTTGCGGGTAAACATGTCGTCCCCGGGTATATCGAACCACATACGCATCCATTTCAACTATATAATCCCCAAACCCTTGCGCATTATGCATCAAATAGAGGGACGACAACATTTATATGCGACAACTTAACGCTTCTTTTATCATCTCCGTTAAAGAAAGCGCTTTCTTTGATGGAGGACTTAAACCGATTGCCTTATACGTATTATTGGTGGTGCCGCTATGATTCCCAATCGGAATTAATCAAAGAAGAACAGCATTTTTCTTTAGGGACAATTAGAAGTATTTTGGCAAGCCCTTATTGCATTCAAGGCGGAGAGTTGACGAGTTGGCCGAAAGTGTTAAGCGGTGATGATACGATTTTGCAAATGATGCAAGATACAAAAAGGTATGGAAGAAGAATCGAAGGCCATCTTCCGGGATCTTCTGAAAAAACATTGACGAAAATGGCGCTTCTCGGAGTGAACTGTGACCATGAAGCAATGACCGGCGAAGAAGCGATAAGGCGGATGAACGTAGGTTACACAACTTCACTGCGGTATTCTTCAATCCGCCCGGACTTACCGCGATTGTTGCGGGAGTTAAAAGAGCTCGGCGTCAATTATTTTGACCGCGTCATCTTTACGACCGACGGATCTACACCGGCGTTTTATGAACAAGGGGTAACCGACAAAATGATTTCAATCGCCCTTGAATCTGGAATTGATCCAATTGATGCTTATAATATGGCGGCATATAATGTGGCCCGCTATTATGGGATGGAGCATCTGCTCGGCATGATTGCACCAGGAAGACTGGCACATATTAATATTCTTGAACGGTTAGATAACCCGGTTCCACAGTCTGTATTAGCAAAAGGGCAATGGATTAAAAAAGACGGGGAAGAAGTCTTCCCGCTAGAAGAGTTTCCGTGGTCAGACTATGGCATCAAACCGCTAGAATTAAAATGGAATTTAACAGAAGAAGACTTTAATTTCAGCTCGCTTGTTGGAATTGAAATGGTCAATTCTGTAATTACCAAACCGTACAAGGTGAACATTGATCCGACAAGTGTTGAACTTGCGGAAGATCATGATGAATGCTTTTTAATGCTTCTTGATCGTCATGGAAAGTGGCAGGTAAATACGATTGTCAAAGGATTCGCGCGGAATGTGTCAGGATTTTGCAGTTCATATTCAAGTACCGGTGATTTAATCGTCATCGGAAAAAATAAAGATGATATGCTAAAGGCGTTTGAGCGGGTGAAGGAATTAAAAGGCGGCATTGTTCTTGCTGAGAACGGGGAAATCGTAAGTGAAATCAAACTTCCGCTCGGCGGCGGTTTATCGGATAAGCGTCTTGAATACTTAATGGAAGAAGAAAAAGCGTTGACAAATGAGCTTCGCAAACGCGGATATCAGTTTGAAGATCCAATATACAGTTTGCTCTTCTTCTCATCAACCCATTTGCCATATATTCGCATTACACAGCTGGGAATGTATGATGTGAAAAACAAAGTAGTACTCTTTCCTGCGATTATGCGTTAAACTATAAAAGAGTACTTCGCATAAAAAATACTTGCATGGGGGACCACATGAAACGATGGACGTTGTTAGCGTTTTGTTGTTTGTTGGTCATTTTCACGATGGCTGGATGTGAAAAGAAAGTGAAAGAAACAGCCGGAAAAAATGAACATGTAGAAAAAAAGAAACCTGAACGAAAGCAACAACCGTTTCAAAATGTTTACCCATTAACCGGAATCGCAACCAATCATAAAACCGACGCACGGCCGATTGGGGTCATGATTAATAACCACTGGAAGGCTCGTCCGCAATCCGGCCTTCATAAGGCCGATATTGTTTATGAAGTATTGGCTGAAGGAGGCATTACGCGTTTTCTGGCCATTTTTCAAAGTGAGATGCCGGTGATCGTCGGTCCTGTTAGAAGTGCGAGGGATTATTTCGTAGATTTGAGCCAGGGGTATCACTCTATTTATGTTTTTCATGGATGGAGCCCGAAAGCAAAAGAAATGTTAACTGGCGGAACGATTGATTCGCTCAATGGATTAAAGTATGACGGGAGCCTGTTTAAGCGGGTGAGCTTCCGCCAGGCACCGCATAACTCGTACATTACGTATAAGAACATCATAAAAGGTGCCAAACAGGAAGGCTTTGCCTTGACAGATAAAATCAAGCCTTTGCCGTTTTTGAAAAAAGAAGAAATAAAAGGTGACAAAGCGGTTTCTGTTTTGGTAACATACAACCGAAATGAAAAGGTGAACTATACGTATCATAAAGCGAGAAATGCATACGTTCGTTCCTCGGAAGGAGAGCCGACGATCGATCGTGAAACGAAAACCCCGATTGAAGCCAATAATGTTTTCATCGTAGAAGCACGTCATCACGTGATAGATAAGAAAGGGAGGATTGGGATCGATTTAGTCTCCGGAGGAAATGCCTTGTTAGTGCAAAATGGAGTAGCGCGAAAGATAAAGTGGCAAAACGACCGCGGCCGAATTATTCCGGTCGGCACTGGATTTATCCCCGGCAAGACGTGGATCAATATCGTTCCGGCAGATCCCGGTCTTGAAAAAATCGTTACCATACAGTAGAAGAAGTGAAGGAGTGCACGAGGATGCAAATTGATAAACTAAGAGGAAAAGCGCTAGATCAATTATTTGAAGCGATTTTAGCCTTGAAAGATGTGGAAGAATGTTATCGTTTTTTTGATGACTTATGCACGATGAACGAAATCCAGTCACTTGCCCAGCGTTTAGAAGTCGCCCGCATGCTTCGCGAAGGAATGACTTACCATAAGATCGAAACGGAAACAGGGGCAAGCACTGCGACGATTTCCCGCGTCAAACGTTGCTTAAACTTCGGAAATGACGCCTACCAGATGGCGCTTGACCGAATTTATAAGAAAGAAGAAAACAAGGACCTGTAAGCGAAAATGCTACAGGTCCTTTCTTCTTTTGGAGAAAAATAGCACCGCTCTTTTATTTGACTTTTCTGAACTAGATTGATATTGTTATATGTAACCGGTTACAGAAAAGAGAGGGATTATGGCAACGATTAAGGAAGTCGCAAAAGAGGCGGGCGTGTCTGTCGCAACCGTATCAAGAGTTATAAATAATAACGGCTATGTGAACGACGAGACGCGAAAAAGGGTAGAAAAGGCGATTCAATCATTAAATTATCAACCAAATGATGTTGCGCGGAGCCTTTTTAAAAAACAATCGCAAACGATCGGCTTAATGGTTCCTGATATTATGAACCCTTTCTTCCCGGAGCTTGCAAGAGCCGTAGAAGATACGGCAAGCAAACTTGGCTATACCGTTATTTTATGCAATACAGATGAAGACATCGAGAAAGAACAAATGTATTTAAATACGCTGTTAAGAAAATATATCGATGGTTTAATTGTGGTGTCCAATACGTTAACCGCAAAGCAAATTAAAAGATTGAATGTTCCAGTTGTTACGGTTGACCGCGAAATCAGCAAAGATATTCCAACGATCATTGTGCAAAACACGGCGGGCGGCCGGATGGCCACACGTTACTTAAAAGAAATTGGGTGTGAAAGAATCGCCCATTTAAAAGGTCCGGATCATATTCGAAATGCGAACGAGCGGTGTTGTGGGTATAAGGAAGAAGTACATAATGAACCGTGGTTTAAAGAAGACTATATTATTGAAGGGCATTATGAAATGGAATCGGCGATCAAGGCAACCTATCAATTGCTTACCCGGTACCCGGATATTGATGGAATTTTTGCAGGCAACGATATTATGGCTATCGGGGCGATCAAGGCTGTCCATCAATTGGGCAAAAAAGTGCCTGATGATGTGGCGGTTATCGGCTTTGACGGAATCGCACTGGCGAAGGCGGCAACACCTGAACTGACAACGATTGCTCAACCTATTTACGAAATGGGGAGAATGGCGG
This sequence comes from Fictibacillus gelatini DSM 15865, assembly GCF_000430745.1. Taxonomy (GTDB): domain Bacteria; phylum Bacillota; class Bacilli; order Bacillales; family Fictibacillaceae; genus Fictibacillus_A; species Fictibacillus_A gelatini. Next base: position 19,162 of record NZ_AUMP01000038.1, read on the forward strand.
CCAATCTTCTCATTGATCTCATTGAAAAGAAGAAAATAGAAAAAACATTTTATAACTTAGAAGTTGAGCTTGTAAAAAGGCAGTCCACCTGATATAGGAATGCCTTTCATAAAGAGATAGGGGGAACAAACCACATGCAGCGACGGCCGAAAATTACGGTAGTTGGAAGTATTAATATGGACATTGTCACGATTACAAAGACCGTCCCGAAAATGGGGCAAACGGTTAAAGGGGAACAATTTAAGACGAATCCAGGCGGAAAAGGAGCAAACCAGGCAGTTGCTGCCGCCCGTTTAGGGGCAGATGTGCAAATGGTAGGATGTGTAGGAAATGACGGTTTTGGCCGGGAAGTTTTAAAAAATCTGCAAGAACAAGGCGTAAACATAAGCCATGTGGAACCGGTTACAGATTGTACAGGTACCGCAACGATCATTGTTTCTAATAAAGATAACAGCATTATCGTCGTTTCAGGCGCCAATGATCACGTTACCACAGACTATGTAGAAGCCAAGCGGTCCGTAATTGCTGAAAGCGACATTTTGCTTCTTCAACTAGAAATCCCGCTTGCAAGTGTGAAGAAAGCCGTTCAAATCGCAAAGGAAAACGGGGTAAAAGTCATCTTGAATCCAGCGCCGATTCAAGAACTTCCAGATGATTTATTAGATGAGATCGATTACATTACACCAAATGAACATGAACTTGATTTGCTTAAAGAAAGCTATGAGTTTCAAAAACTTCAAGAAAAAGTGATAGTAACAAAAGGTTCGGAAGGTGTGATTTTCTATGAAAATGGAAAAGAAATCGCCATCCGATCATATAACGTCGATGTTGTCGATACGACGGGTGCTGGAGATTCGTTTAACGGTGCATTTGCCGTGGCCTTAAGCAAAGGGATGTCATTAAAAGCGGCATGCAAGTATGGCAATGCCGTGGGCGCTTTGTCTACTACAAAGCTCGGCGCACAGGCGGGAATGCCGACGAAGGAAGAAGTGGAGAAATTTATTGCCGTGAGAGGATAGAAGGGAAGAAGGAACATGAGCAGCAAGAAGATTATTCTTGATGTCGATACCGGAATCGATGATGCATTAGCTATTTTATACGCGGTGAAATCAAAAGAGATTCAAATCGAAGGGATCACGACGGTTTTTGGCAATGTGTCAGCAGACCAGGCAACGCGAAATACATTGCAAGTCCTCGAACTTGCCGATGCGAACGATAATATTCCTGTTGCGATGGGGGCAAAGAAACCGCTCTTTCGAGAATGGAGCGGTCCTGTTATTCATGTTCATGGACAAAATGGAATTGGCGATTACGAACTGCCTGAACCATCCTTGCAACCGCTAGAAGAACATGCCGCTGATTTTATCGTGCGACAAGTCAATGAACAGCCTGGCGAATTGACGCTTGTGTTTGTTGCGCGATTAACAAACCTTGCGCTAGCGCTGGCAAAAGACCCTTCGATTGCCGGAAAAGTGAAAGGGCTAGTTCTTATGGGAGGGGCATTAAAGACGTTTGGAAATGTTACGCCTATTGCTGAAGCCAACATTTATGGCGATCCGGAAGCGGCACACCGTGTATTTGAATCGGGCATCCCAATCACAATGGTCGGACTGGATGTGACCCGTAAAGCCAAATTTCAGGAAGAACATTTAAAACAGTTGATGGATTTGGCGTCTCCGGAAAACGAGAAGATGATTAAATTTATCGAGCACATTATTCGCTTTGGCATAGAAGCAAGCGTGAAAATGAACGAAGGAAAATGCCGCCTAATGCATGACCCTCTTGCTGTCGGTGTCGCAATTGACCCAGGCCTGGTTAAATCGGAAAATCATTACGTTTATATCGAAACACAAAGCCGGCTTTCAGCTGGGGCGACGGTCGCCGATTTACGATTATCGCGAAAAAAGACGGAAACAAACGCTGCTGTATGTGTAGAAGTCGATCATGAACGGTTTATTGAACATTTTATACAAACGGTGGCGTCAAGAGATGAAAGAGGGGAAGGATAGATGAAACGAGTCATTATGGATGTCGATACAGGAATTGACGATGCTCTTGCCATTTGTTATGCGGCGCGCTCCAAAAGTCTGGAGATTTTAGGGATTACAACATGTTTTGGCAATGTGTCGGTAGAAGAAGCAACAAGAAACACATTAAATGTCCTTGATTATTTAGAACTGGATGTCCCGGTGGCACAAGGAGCAGGGAAGCCGATCTTTCGCCACCCAATAAAGGAAAAGGCAAGCATCGTGCATGGAGAAGATGGATTAGGGAACATTCATCTTCCTGACCCTATAAAGAAGCCGGTAGAACAACATGCATGCCAATTTATTATTGAACAAGTGAAAAAATACCCGAATGAAGTGTCGCTTATTTTCGTAGGGCCGCTTACCAATCTGGCGTTAACGATCATGCAGGAGCCTGAGATTGTCCGGCTTGTTGACAGGGTGTATATCATGGGCGGGGCCGTGACGGTTCCCGGAAATACGACAATGGCGGCAGAAGCAAATATTTACGCCGATCCGGAAGCGGCCGAGTATGTGTTCCAATCGGGCATTCCGATAACACTCATCGGTCTTGATGTGACAATGAAAACATTGCTGTCACTTGAAGAAGTAGAAAAGTGGAAAAGGAAAAATACGCGCTTAAGCCGGTTTTTGGCGGACATTACGGAGTTTTATATCGGGTTTTATACAAATAACCACGCTGGATTGAAGGGGTGCGGGCTTCACGATCCGTTAGCGGTTGGAGTTGTCATTGATCCAACCTTTGTTGAAACAAAAGCTTTGCATGTGCAGGTCGATCTTGAAGGGACCCATACCTTTGCCCGAACCATTGCTGATTTTAGAGAATCCAGCAAGGCCAAACCGAATGTTGACGTTTGTTTGCACGTTGATGCCGATCGGTTTTTAAAACATTTCTTGAAAAATATTTGTTAACAATGGAACAGAAAGGATAAAAGGAATGGAGATTAATATTGTTGTTATAACAGGTGCAGGGAGCGGACTCGGTGCATCGCTTGCGAAAAAATACTCTGAGCAAGGATGCCATGTATGTTTGCTTGGCCGAACAAGAGCGAAACTTGAACGAACGGCCGCTTTATTAAATGGGGGCTATTCGATGTATGAAGTAGATGTTGCCGTTAAGAAAGATGTCGCCCGTGTCATTCAATCGATTGAAAAAGAAGTCGGACCGATCGATTTATTCGTTAATAATGCCGGAACAGGCGCTTTTGCTCTTGCCGAGGAGATAGACGAGCAAGCTATCCATCACATGATCGATAGTAACTTAAAAGGAACGATTTTTTGCACGCAAGAAGTACTGCCTTTTATGAAAAAGCGCAATCGGGGGTTGATTGTCAATGTCATTTCGACAGCCGGAAAAGTAGGCAAAGTGACGGAATCGGTGTACTGCGCTAGCAAATTCGGTGTTCGCGGATTTACTGAAAGTTTAGCCCTTGAGTTAAAAGATACGCCGATTCGAGTGTTGGCAGCGTACATGGGCGGCATGAGGACGGAATTTTGGGACGGCATTTTTACCGAAGAGCGAACAAAAGGCTTAATGGACCCGGACGATGTGGCCGATATTATCATCGAAAGCATTAAACCGCGAAATCTACTTGCTGTTCCGGAAGTTGTCATCACAAATAAAAAATAGTTCATAAAAGAAGCTGAATCCCACATGTGGATTCAGCTTTCACTTTCTTCATTCACTTTTGACGACAAGACTTCTTTTTTCAAAAACCAGCTAAATATTAACGAAACGATAAGAATTCCGAATGCCCAAGTATATAAATACTGGAACGATTCGATAAAGATCGTTTTAAGCGCTGTTAAAAGTTCAGCAGGCAGGTCGTGCGGAATTCCGCCAGCGGCTAAATGATCCATTTTTCCTCCCATGCTTTCCCCGAGCTTGCTGTCTGCCCCTTCTAACTTTGAAGTAAGCGTAGACGATAGTAAATTTCCAAAGATGCTTACACCGATCGTAGCGCCGATCGTTTGAAATAATGGAACGGTTGCCAGCGCACTGCCTTTATGTTCTTTTTCTACGGATTCTTGAACGATTAAGTTATCCCCACCGAACAACACCCCTAATCCGAAGCCTGTAATTAAAAAGTAAATAATGATTTGGGTGATCGTCGTATCGATATCGATATGGGAGAATAGATAAAATCCTATGACAGGCAGAATAAAAGCGAATCCAAATAATTCACGGTAACGCACTTTCGTTAACAAAAATCCGCAGATCATCGACGAAATGACGGCCCCAACCATTAGGGGAAGCGTTAAATAGCCTGCTTCCGTCGGAGTTAGCCCGATCACATTTTGAGCAAAATAGGGGAAGGAAGAAAACGACCCCATAAGGCCGAAACCGACTGTAAATACAATAATCGATAACACAACAATGTTTCGATTTTTAAATAAATGCAAAGGGACGATCGGTTCTGCCGCTTTTGATTCCACCAGGATGAAAATCCCGATCAAGAAAACGAATGAACAAAGCAAGCCAATAATCAATGGCGAACCCCATGTATACCCTTCGTTTTCAATTAATACTGGGGCGATCAATAAGGAGACAATCGCAAGAACGAGGAGAATCGCACCCAACCAGTCAATAACAACCTTTTTCTTTATATTGGATTCTTTTAAACCAACGGCTAAAAAACATGCTGAAATGACTCCCACGGGAATGTTGATAAAAAAGATCCAGTGCCAACTCGCTTGATCGACAAAAAATCCGCCCATCAAAGGTCCAACCAACATTGGAATAAACATAATCGGTCCCATTATGCCTTGCACTTTAGCCCGTTGTTCGAGCGGAAAAAGGTCGCTTGATATTGTCATCGCAAGCGGCATTAAGCCACCAGCGCCTATTCCTTGAATTCCGCGGCCGATCAGAAGCAGCGTCATCGAGTGAGAAAGTCCGCAAACAATCGACCCTCCGATAAATAGTGCCATTGAGGCTAAATACACTTTTTTTCGTCCGACTAAATCGGCAAGCTTACCTAAAATGGGCATAAAAGCCGACAATGCAAGCATATACACTCCAGCCACCCAGCCATACAAGGACAATCCCCCGAGATCCCGAATGATCGTCGGCATCGCTGTGGTAACTACGGTTTCATCCAATTCGGAAAAAATCAGGCCAATCATTAATCCAGCCATAACGAAAATCCGATTGCTTTTATTTAATGAGGACTGTTCCGTCTGTTTTAAAACACTATCCATTCCATCCATTCCTTTCGTTTCTGATTACCGAAAGTATAGCGGTGAAATGTGAACTGAATATGAATTGAGATACGGAAGCTGTTTATTTCTTTCCTATTTATGTTAAACTGAAAGCAAATTGTAGAAATTAGAGGGATCGAATGAAAAAAAGTGCTGTATTTTACGACCTGCTATTTTATTTAATCTTGCCTTACTTCATTTGGAACAAAGGAAGAGATGTTTTAGGAGATTATTATGCGATTCTTCTTTCTTCCGTTCCGGGGTTTATTTATACGATTTACCGCTTTGTAAAAGATAAGCAGTTTAATGTGACGGGCATTTTTATTTTGTTTTCGTTATTTGCCGGAACGACTGTAGATTTATTATCCGGCTCCGCGGGGAAAATGCTCTGGAACCAGGTGTACCTTGGCATCGCAATCGGACTAATCATCTTGTCCACGATTTTTATGAAAAAGCCACTTGCGCTTTATTTTGCGGTTGATGTTGCCTTTATGCAAGGGCAAGCGAGAAGTGAAACGAAAGAGCTATACCGGAAAAAAGAATTTTACCGCTATTTTGTCTGGCTGACAGGGCTTTTTGCGTTTCGCAGCCTATTTCAGGCGGGATTGAAAGCGTACTTGCTAACGACATATGGCGTGAAGAAATACGACTTTATTTTGTTTGCCATGAAAATTTCCGGGTGGATTTTTGCCGGGTTAATAACAGCAGGATTTGTCTTTATTAGTCTGAAAATCTACAATTATATGGAAAAGAAGGAGAAAGCAAGTGCCGAGCCGGAAGTTTAACATTTACCCTTGCCATTCTTCTCTAAGCAATCCGTATATGACTAAATCAACAAATTGACCTTGAAGCCATTCTGCCTGGCGTAAAAGGCCTTCTGCCTGAAAGCCGAGCCGTTCTGCAACGGAGCGGCTTTTTTCATTGCCGAACGCCGCTTTTAATTCAATCCGGTGAAAACCGAGTGTTTGAAACGAATAGTTGAGAAGCGCCCTGCATGCTCTTGTCATGATTCCGTTTCCTTCATATTCTTTACCGAGCCAGTAGCCGATGCTTGCTTGATAGTTGTACCATTTGATGTCGTATAATGAAACGGAACCGGCTGGTTTCCCGCGGTACCAGATTAGCGTGACGAGATCGGTTCGTTCAGCATATTTTCGTGTAGCGATTTTGATAAACTCTTTTGTATCCTGAATGCTGAGCGTTTGATCAACCCAGCCGAGCCATCTTCGCAAATGATCACGGGAATAGTCCGTCAGCTGAAAAAGAAGGGCAGCCTCTTTTTTCTCGACCAGCTTTAAATAGATATCATGATCGACTTGCAAAAAAAACATGGTTGACCCCCCTTACAAGAACTGAAAGAACAGAAGTGAATATAACTTGATTTTCATATTTTTTCCATATGACCAAAGGTGAGTGCTACTCTTATTTTTGATATAATGTCAAAAGGATAAAATGGTTCGTTGCCCTTCTAAAAATGGAAGTGCGAGCAGGAGGAAAAGTGATGTTTGATTATCAACAGTGGAAACATGTGTTTAAGCTTGATCCCGATAAAGAGATTAGCGATAAAGAGCTTGAGGCGATATGCGATTCTGGAACGGACGCGGTTATTGTTGGCGGCACGAGCGGCGTAACGTTGGACAATACGCTCGATCTTTTATCAAGAATTAGAAAGTATGTCGTTCCTTGTGTACTGGAAGTGTCTACTATTGATGCCATTACCCCGGGATTTGACAGCTATTATATTCCAACCGTTTTAAACAGCAATGATCCGAATTACATAACGGGTTTGCAGCATAAGGCAATTAAGGAATTCGGCGACATTATGAACTGGAATGACATGGTTACGGAAGGCTATTGCATCCTCAATCCGGACTGTAAAGCGGCAAGACTGACAAAAGCCAATACAGACCTTTCAATTGACGATGTTGTAGCATATGCAAGAATGGCGGAAAAAATGTTTCAGCTCCCTATTTTTTACTTAGAGTATAGCGGAACATACGGGGATGTTGAAGTCGTTAAAGAAGTGCGGAAAGTATTGAACAAGACGAAATTGTATTATGGCGGAGGGATCGAGTCCGAAGAACAGGCGCGGGAAATGGCGCTATTTGCGGACACGATTGTTGTTGGGAACATCATTTATGAAAACCTTGAGGCGGCGCTCAATACCGTTAAAGCCTTTAAAAAAGAGAATTGAATCTGTTTGCTAAAAGAAGTATGATAAATATAAGAACAAACGTTTGGTGGTGAGCGATACATGAGTATGCATCAATTAATTGAAAAGTTATTATCCGGGCTAAATCCGGAACAAAAAGCAGCGGTGAAGAAGACGGACGGGCCGCTCTTAATTATGGCAGGAGCCGGGAGCGGAAAGACCCGCGTGCTGACCCATCGAATCGCCTACTTGCTCATGGAAAAGGAAGTAGCTCCGTGGAACATTTTAGCGATTACGTTCACGAACAAGGCAGCCAGGGAAATGAAGGAAAGGGTCGCGGCCATAACCGGTCCGACGGCGGAAGAAATCTGGATTTCCACGTTTCACTCGATGTGTGTCCGTATTTTAAGGCGTGACATTGACCGAATCGGCATTAACCGCAATTTTACCATTCTTGATTCAACCGACCAATTATCCGTCATTAAACAAATTTTAAAAGATAAAAACATTGACTCGAAAAAATTTGAGCCGCGAAGCATTTTAGGATCGATCTCTTCTCTTAAAAATGAGCTTAAGACGGCGAAAGACCTTGCGGGCGCAATGAACGGCCCATATGAGAGCGTCGTTCATGACGTCTATGAAGAATATGAGAAGCGGTTGAAAAAGAACCATGCACTTGATTTTGATGATTTAATTATTACAACCATTCAATTATTCAAACGGGTTCCAGAAGTGTTGGAGTTTTATCAGCGGAAGTTCCAATATATTCATGTCGATGAGTATCAGGATACAAACCGCGCCCAATACGTGCTTGTAAAAATGCTTGCAGAGCGGTTCCGCAATCTTTGCGTTGTTGGGGATTCTGATCAGTCCATTTACGGATGGCGCGGAGCGGATATCGCCAACATACTTTCTTTTGAGAAAGATTATAGCGATGCGAGCGTCATTTTGCTTGAGCAAAACTACCGCTCAACGAAAAAGATTTTGGATGCGGCCAACCACGTAATCGAAAACAACATGAACCGGAAAGCGAAGAAACTCTGGACCGATAATGATGAAGGGCAAAATATTGCTTACTATCAAGGGACGGACGAGCATGATGAAGCTCACTTTGTCGCAGGGAAAATACGGGAATTGACCTTGTCCGGAAAGAGGAAAAATTCGGATATCGCCATTTTGTACCGGACGAACGCGCAATCGCGTGTGATTGAGGAAGTGTTGATGAAATCGAATATTCCTTATAATATCGTCGGCGGGATCAAATTCTATGACAGAAAAGAGATTAAGGACATTCTGGCGTATTTGCGCCTCATTTCCAATCCGAATGACGATATAAGCATGCAGCGGATCATTAATGTGCCGAAACGCGGCATCGGCGCATCCACTGTCGATAAGATTTTACAGTATGGAGCGGATAATAACCTGTCCATGTTCCAGGCGCTTCAAGAAGTTGAGGAAATTGGGCTGAGCCCGCGTTTTACAAACGCGCTTCGTGAGTTTTCCGAACAAATTACGAACTGGAATCAAATGCAAGAGTACCTTTCAGTAACGGAGCTTGTCGAAGAAGTGCTTGAGAAGACCGGCTACCGCGACATGTTGAAAAATGAAAAAACGATTGAAGCCCAGAGCCGGCTGGAAAATATCGATGAATTTTTATCGGTAACTACCGATTTTGAAAAGAGGAACGATGATAAAAGCTTAATTGCCTTTTTGACGGATTTGGCGCTTGTAGCCGATATTGATAAGCTGGATGAAGACATGGAGCAGGAACAATCCAATAATAAGGTCGTTCTTATGACCCTTCATTCGGCAAAAGGCCTCGAGTTTCCAATCGTGTTCTTAATGGGACTTGAAGAAGGGGTGTTTCCACACAGCCGGGCCCTTTTTGAAGAAAGCGAAATGGAAGAAGAGCGCCGTCTTGCCTATGTCGGGATCACACGCGCCGAGGAAGAGCTATATTTAACAAATGCCCATATGCGCACATTGTATGGCCGGACGAATATGAACGCCGTCTCACGGTTTATTAGCGAAATTCCGGAAGAATTGATTGATTCCTTATCAGCGAAAAAAGAAGCCCCCCCATGGGCAAAACAAGCGAACTCAGGACTTGAAAGCTATCGTCCGAAAGTGAAGCAAACGATGCCGAATTTCCAGACGAGTGGCGGGGAGAAACTGGACTGGAAAGTAGGGGATAAAGTGAAGCACCGCAAATGGGGAATCGGCACGGTTGTCAGCATGAAAGGCGAGGGCGATTCACTCGAACTCGACATTGCTTTCCCGCAGCCGGTTGGATTAAAGCGGCTGCTCGCGAAATTTGCCCCGATTGAAAAAGTATAGACAAACAATCTTTCTAGTGTTTATTACATGTGGTGACCCGGAGATTAAGTTTGTCGTAAGGAGTGGAATGAGTTTGAACGAGGAACAAGCAAAACAGCGCATTGACGAATTGCGAAACCTCCTTGAAAAATACAACTATGAATATTATGTATTGGATAAGCCGTCTGTGCCTGATTCCGAATACGATCAATTAATGAAAGAATTGATTGAACTGGAAAATAACCATCCCGGGTTGCGCGATCCGCACTCTCCATCTGTAAGGGTCGGCGGTGAGCCGCTCGATTTTTTTGAAAAAGTACAGCATGAAGTGCCGATGCTAAGCCTCGGAAATGCCTTTAATGAAAAGGATTTGCGGGATTTTGACCGCCGCGTCCGCGATGGCGTAGGCAATCATGTTTCGTATGTTGCCGAATTGAAAATTGATGGACTTGCCGTTTCTTTAACGTATGAAGACGGCCGGTTTGTCAGGGGCGCGACCCGTGGAGACGGGACGACCGGAGAAGATATAACGAGCAATCTGCGGACGATTCGCTCGATCCCGCTAAAGCTTAATCGCCCTCTTTCTCTTGAAGTCCGCGGCGAAGCGTTCATGCCGAAGCGTTCGTTTCAAAGCTTAAATGAACACCGCAAGCAAGAAGGGCAGGAGCTGTTTGCCAATCCGCGTAACGCAGCAGCCGGATCGTTAAGGCAGCTTGATCCGAAGATTGCCGCAACCCGCAATCTCGATATCTTTTTATACGGAATTGGCAAGCTTACAGGCGAAGAGGTTGGTTCACATAGCGAAGGATTGGAACTTCTGCAAGAGCTCGGATTAAAGACGAACCCGGAATGGAGACGCTGCGCAACCATTGACGATGTCATTGAATTTGTGAACGGATGGCAAGAGAAACGCCCGGATCTTCCGTATGAAATCGATGGCATCGTCATTAAGGTCGATTCCCTTTACCAGCAGGAAGAGCTTGGGGCGACCGCGAAAAGCCCGCGCTGGGCGATCGCTTACAAGTTTCCGGCGGAAGAAGTCGTGACGAAGCTTGAGGACATCGAATTAAGCGTTGGCCGGACAGGAGTCGTTACCCCGACAGCGATTTTGCAGCCGGTTGTAGTTGCCGGAACGACGGTAAAGCGGGCATCGCTTCATAACGAAGATTTAATCAGGGAAAAAGACATTAAGCTTGGCGATTTCGTCGTTGTCAAAAAAGCCGGCGACATTATCCCGGAAGTCGTTAATGTGCTCGTCGACCGACGTACCGGTGAAGAACGGGAATTTCATATGCCGACACATTGTCCGGAATGTGAAAGCGAGCTTGAACGGTTAGAGGGAGAAGTGGCATTAAGATGCTTGAACCCGCAATGTCCCGCTCAAATTCGCGAAGGCTTGATTCATTTCGTATCAAGAAACGCGATGAATATCGATGGTCTTGGTGAAAAAGTGATCGCGCAATTGTTTAGGGAGCAATTAATCCATGATGTTGCCGATTTATACAGGTTGAAGAAAGAAGAGCTGCTGCAACTGGAGCGGATGGGCGAAAAATCCGTTGACAATTTGTTGAACGCTATTGAAAAATCAAAAGAAAACTCATTGGAACGATTGCTATTCGGCCTTGGGATCCGCCATGTCGGGGCGAAGGCTGCGAAAACAATCGCCCAAACATTTGAAACGATGGACCAATTAATGAATGCATCTAAAGAAGAGTTGATGGCGATTGATGAAGTTGGAGAGAAAATGGCGGATTCGGTTTCCGTTTATTTTAGCAAGCCGGAAGTCGTTGAACTGATTAACGAACTGAAATCGTTCAATGTCAATATGGAGTACAAAGGGCCAAAAGCGGTTCGGGCGGAAGATGTCGATTCTTATTTTGCCGGAAAGACGATCGTGTTGACTGGAAAACTGACAGTTTTAACGCGAAATGAAGCAAAAGAAGCGATTGAGCGTCTTGGCGGCAAGGTAACAGGAAGCGTCAGCAAAAATACAGACCTTCTCATCGCAGGGGAAGATGCCGGATCCAAGCTTGCTAAGGCACAAAGCCTCGGCATTGAGACATGGACGGAGCAACAATTCGTAGAGGAGCTTAAACAATAACAATCAAAAAATAACCGCGTTAAACTAGAGGAGTGTAAAAAACATGATAAAGCGGATGAGCTTCATCTTCTTAAGCTCCCTTTTACTATTAACAGGCTGTTTTAATAAAGACAACCTGCAGCAAGAAAAAGAAGTAGTGAAACAAAAAGGGAAAAAAGAGGAGAAAGCAATCATTACCGGAGAAATTAAAACAGGGGAAAACTATTACCGCAGCATTTATCCGTTTGAACCAGGAGCTGCAAGGGGCTTAATTAAGTTTGGAGTCGATAACAGGCTGGATATTGATGAGTTTGAATTGGGATTAATGCGTGTCGCCCAGCAAAAATTCAGCACAGATAAATACTTCCTCCAAGAAGGACAATATCTCGATGAAACGACAGTCAACAACTGGCTCAAGCGAAAAGACGACAAGATTGAAAAAAATTCAAACTCCACAATGGACCAAAAAGGATTGAATCCGGCGCTCGGTATAAAAAAGGACGCGCCATATAAACAGGTCCTTGAGGCGGAAAAAAAGAATCCAAAATTCTTATCGTATGTACTTGAGCAAAACTACCTCGTCCAAAGCGGAAAAGGAAAAGTGAAGCTTGGCGGCGTTGTAGTCGGCCTCTCCTTTAATTCCCGTTATTATTATAAAGTAACGGATAAAGGCTTGATTTATAACGGCGATGTCGAGCTTGACCCGTCGGCCGTAAATCGGGAGGCGAAAAAAATCGGCCAGGAAGTGTTGAAACGTCTGCGGCAAAATCCGAGCCTTGCCCATGTGCCGATCGTCATTGCCCTATATCAAGAGGCGGAGAAAGATTCAGTGACGCCAGGACACTTTTTTGCCTATGCATCGGCAGATACCGACAGCACCTCGTTAAGCAGCTGGAACTCGATTAACGAGAGATACTACCTTTTCCCATCCGATGAAGCGAAAAAGAAAAAGAGGGACGATTCAGCCAGCTTTGATACGTTTAAAGCAGAAATTCAAGATTATTTCCCGAACTACATCGGTGTTGTTGGAAAAGGCTTGTATGAAGGCGACACGCTTAAAAACTTGAACATTGAAATTCCAATTCAATTTCAAGGGAAAGCGGAAGTCGTATCGTTTACCCAGTTCATCGCGACAAGAGCAATGGAAAAACTTCCAAACGTACCTGTTACGATTTCGATCACCTCAGGCGTGAATCAGCCGGAAGCATTAATCGTAAAAGAAACGGAAGATCAAGAACCGTTTGTTCATATTTATCGATAATAAATAGGGGCTTTCCGTACAGGAAGAGCCCCGAAATTTATTTTCATTCAATGTCGTTTCTATTTATTCAATATTCTCGTTTCGAGGAGGATTCCTGCAATTCCGACTATTTCTCTTTGTTTGAACTGCTACTTTTAATGCGTTAGAATGGACATGTAATGAACAATTGTAACCGCTTTAGCGATTAGGAAGCTAGTTCAGCTTCAAGTTAACAGAATGTAGGAGGGAATTAAATGACTGTCGAATACAAACACGAACCATTTACGGATTTTAGTATTTCGGAAAATAAATCAGCCTTTGAAGAAGCGTTAAAGCTTGTCAACTCGCAATTAGGACAGGACTTTCCGCTCGTGATCGGTTCAGAGCGCATCACGACCGACGAAAAGATCGTTTCCATCAACCCGGCCAATAAAGAAGAAGTCATTGGCACAGTTTCAAAAGCAAACAAGGAACTTGCGGAAAAAGCGATGCAAGCCGCCCTTTCTACATTTGAAACATGGAAAAAATGGAAGCCAGAAGCGCGCGCAAATATCCTTTTCCGCGCGGCCGCGATCATTCGCCGCCGCAAGCACGAATTCTCCAGCTACCTTGTAAAAGAAGCAGGGAAGCCGTGGAAAGAAGCCGATGCGGATACAGCGGAAGCGATTGACTTCCTTGAGTACTACGCCCGTCAAATGGTGAAGCTCAAAGACGGCGTGAAAGTGAACAGCCGTTTCGGTGAAATCAACACGTTTAACTACATTCCACTCGGTGTCGGCATCATCATTTCGCCATTCAACTTCCCGCTGGCGATCATGGCTGGAACAACAGTTGCGGCGATCGTTGCTGGAAATACAGTGCTATTAAAGCCATCAAATACAACGCCGG
>NZ_AUMP01000039.1 GCF_000430745.1 Fictibacillus gelatini DSM 15865
ATTTAAAAAAGATGACCCCTGTTCAATACAGAGATCATCTTTCTAAAACTGCCTAGGCTTTTTTTAAAATGTCCTTTACAAAGGGTACACTTCACCCGCGGCCGGGTAGTGTTTTTTTGAATAAGTAATTTTGGTGAAAGGGCTAAAGAATGGTACAATACCGATAGATGAAAAAGGGGAGTATGCAGGAGGATCTATATGGTGAAAGTGCTTATGGAAGAGTTGATTGATAAATTTCAGCTAGAATTGGTCAGCGGGGAAGAAGGCGTCCACCGAAATATTTTAGTAAGTGATATTTCCAGGCCCGGACTGGAGATGGCGGGGTATTTTAACTTTTATCCGTCGGACCGGGTACAGTTGCTCGGTCAAACAGAATTATCGTTCATAACGAAACTGGATTCCGAAACTCGCCTGGACAGAATGTTGCAGCTCTGTACAGATGAAACGCCAGGGATCATTATTTCGCGCGGGTTGGAAGTGCCGAAAGAGTTGTTGATCGCCTCTAATCAAACCGGCGTTCCGGTCATGCGTTCAAAGTTGACGACAACGAGGCTATCAAGCCGATTAACCAACTACCTGGAAAGCCGTCTCGCACCGACAACGGCGGTTCACGGCGTGCTTGTTGACATTTACGGGATTGGAGTGTTAATCACCGGAAATAGCGGCGTCGGGAAAAGCGAAACAGCGCTTGAACTAGTCAAACGCGGCCACCGCTTAGTTGCCGATGATTCTGTTGAAATCCGGCAAGAAGAAGAAGAACGGCTTGTCGGGAGCGCACCTGAATTAATTAAGCATTTATTAGAGATTCGCGGATTGGGCATTATTAATGTCATGACATTGTTTGGGGCGGGTGCGATTCGGGCGCAAAAAGAAATCGATCTTATTATCCATTTAGAAATATGGAATTCGAAAAAAATGTATGATCGGCTCGGAATGGATGAAGAAACGACGAAAATTATTGACGTGGACATTCCGATACTAACGGTTCCCGTTCGGCCGGGCCGTAACCTCGCTGTCATTATTGAAGTAGCGGCGATGAACTTCCGGTTGAAGCGAATGGGCGTGAACGCTGCGCAGCAATTTTCGGAGCGGTTAAATGATGCGATTCGGTTGGGGGATGAAGAAGGCTACTAACGCAACAAGAGGATAAAATTTTTGATTAGGCAAAGGACGTGATAAAAGATGTTATATACGATTCAGCCGCTTAATCGGGTCGCCCTGGAACTTGGGCCGATAACGGTTTATTGGTATGGTGTGATTATTGGGTGCGGCGCATTGCTAGGTTTATGGATCGCTTTAAGAGAAGCAGGACGGAGAGGATTTCCGAAAGAAGCATTTGTCGACCTTGTCATGTGGGCTGTCCCTATTTCGATTATATGTGCGAGAATCTATTATGTGGCGTTTGAGTGGAATGATTACTTCAAAACCCATCCGAGCCACATCATTAAAATTTGGGAAGGCGGCATCGCCATTCATGGAGCCCTGATCGGTGCGGTGCTCACAACGATAATTTTTACAAGAGTCCGCAACTTGCCCTTTTGGAAAATGGTAGACATTGCTGCGCCGAGCCTGATCCTCGGGCAGGCGATCGGACGATGGGGGAACTTCATGAACCAGGAGGCCCATGGCCGTGCTGTATCGCGGGCTTTCCTTGAAAACTTGCATCTTCCTGAATTTATTATCAATCAGATGTACATTAACGGGACATACTACCATCCGACGTTTTTATATGAGTCGCTCTGGGATATTGCCGGGTTTATCATCCTTATTTTGCTTCGAAAGGTGAACCTTCGCCGTGGAGAACTATTTTTAAGCTATCTCATCTGGTACTCTATCGGCCGCTATTTCGTCGAAGGGCTGCGGACGGATAGTCTCATGCTGACGAGCCATCTTCGCATCGCGCAAGTCATTTCAATTGCACTTATTATTATTTCAGTGATGATTATCATCTATCGCCGGAAAACAGGCCTTGCAGATCAACATTACCTCGATCAAGATGAATCATAACGGAAAGGAAACAGCTTTATGAAAATTGACACTTTACTATTTGATTTAGACGGAACACTGATAAACACCAATGAATTGATTATTTCTTCCTTTTTACACACATTAAATCAATACTTCCCTGATCAATATAATCGTGAGAAAGTGCTCCCTTTTATTGGTCCGCCACTTATCGAATCTTTTGAAACAGTTGATAAGGAACGGGCTGAAGAATTGGTAAAAACATACCGGGAATACAATCTGGCTCACCACGATGAACTTGTGACCGAATATGAAGGAGTTTATGAAACGATTGAGAAGCTCCATCAAAAGGGGTATAAGTTAGGCATTGTCACAACGAAAATGCGCCATACCGTTAATATGGGATTAAAGCTCACAGGTTTGGACCAGTTTTTTGAGTGCATTGTACCACTTGATGATGTAAAGCGAGCAAAACCCGATCCGGAACCCATTGAACGGGCGCTTGCGATTCTTGATTCCGTACCGGAAAAAACGATTATGGTTGGAGACAATAAGCATGATATTTTAGCTGGTAAAAATGCCGGAACGAAAACGGCAGGTGTCGCCTGGTCGATTAAAGGCCGTGCCTATCTTGAAGAATTCCAGCCGGATTATATGCTCGAGAATATGAGTGATATACTTGCGATTGTAGAGGGGAACTAATGTGCGAAAGACAGAGCGTTATCCTGTAAAAGGAAAAAACTCGTTATATCAAGTATATGCCACCGTCCCATTTTGGAAGGTGGCAAAAAATTTCATCGCCATTCAAATCGCGCGTTATACGCCGTTCCTTCCACTAAAAAACTGGATTTACCGTACGTTTTTACGAATGAAGGTGGGAGAGGGGACGGCTGTCGCTCTCATGGTCATGATGGATATTATGTTTCCTGAGCGGATATCGATCGGAAGAAATTCAATCATTGGCTATAATACTACAATCCTTGCTCATGAATACTTAATTCGCGAATATCGGCTCGGAGATGTCATCATTGGAGATGACGTCATGATTGGAGCCAACAGTACCATTTTGCCGGGTGTTACCATCGGAGACGGCGCAATTGTTTCAGCAGGGACGCTTGTCCATAAAGATGTGCCTGCGGGTGCGTTTGTTGGAGGAAATCCAATGCGCATGATTTATACGAAAGAAGAACGGGAGCGACGCGAATAAGAAAGGCGAAGAGCCGGGTTAAATAAGCGACTTTTAAAAAAACGTTGAAATTTGTCGTGCTATTCAAATTTACGTTTTCGCCTATAAAGCGTTATACTAAATGAAAAAGCATTTTTTCGGTAAGCAAGGGGGAAGAGTCATGAAAAGAAAGTCCTTTTCGATCTTTTTTATAAAGGATACGTTTAGTATTGGCCATCTAATGGAAGAAAGCTTATTCCAGCACCAAAAATCAAACGAAGAACAAACAAATGCAAAGCGATCAGTAGAGCGTGAAGCTTACCGATTTCGTACGACACTGTCCAAAATGAAAGGACACTTCTTTATTAAATACTATGAATTTCATGATTCAACAGCAAAAATTGCGTTCTATGGGGATTTTGCGACGTATTACAGGGAAACTCCTTACACCTATCTCAAAAAAGAGGACTATTTGCATTATTTAGGTACCGAAGAAGCTGTACATAAACTGCTCCTTGATTCCACCATTTATTTACTGAAAGAACTCCCGTTTTTAAATGAACTAATAATTGAAGTGCCAAACCATGGGAAAAAATACAGCATCCATCTGACGAGAAGAGAAGTAGACCAATTTCTGAATTGTCATCTATCTGATAAAAAAGACGGACACCATACCCGCCATTATTTCTTATGCAAAGAGCCGGACATCAAGAAATTTGTTGCGGAATTTGTGAAAGTAAAAAAACTGCGAAAAAGGCTTTGAAAAAAGAAGCTGTTCCAAAACCTTTGAACTAAAGGGGAAAACAGCAGCTTAGCCAAACCATCAAATAGTTTGAAAGAAAGAGGAATAGATTCATAGTTTCCGGGCCATACTTGAAGTAAGAACTTTTCTAAAAGGAGCGGAAACAATGGATCTACATGAATATGCGGTGATGAATGTCGTCATTGCTTTTAAAGAACAAGATATTACAATTATTGATGAAGAGTTGATGAAAATCGCGCATTATGTAGCTGATGATTTTATCATTCATGATTGGGACTTTTCGTTATTGCCGGAACTGAGGGTTGATGTTATGCCCGGCATCATTCACGTCGAAGCACGGGCGTATGACTGGCAATTTGACTTAAATGGAAATTACGTTGGAAGTGGCATGTTTAAAGAGGTTACGGTACAATTCGTAACGTCTTAAAGAAGAAATAAGAGCTTGAGTGCACTCAAGCTCTTATTTCTTTTCTTGATTATTTTTCATCGAAAGCAATGCTTTTCTATAATCTTCATCCTGCATTTTTTGCTTGTCAGGCTTCTCTTTGAGTTTACCTTGTTCGCCACGAAGTTGGAATTGTTGCAGTGCTCTGCGATATTCCTGATCATTGATCTTGTCTTTTGAATCTTGAATTGGATTTGATTCCTGAACGGTTGCCGTGGAAACGCCGTTTGTTTCCAATTGAGCTTCAGTTCCTTCTTCTTCCGGGGTTTCTTCTATGACATCAGTCGTTGCCGCTTGTTTCGGTTCTTGCGCATCCTTTTTCTCAGGAGTGCCAAAAACACGGGCATTCATTACAATAAGTGTGATAATAATGATAACAGCAACGACAATGAATAAGCCGATGATTAACATATGTTTATGCCCCTACCCTTTTTCTGTAAATTGTCGGGTGATAGAAGAAACACGTTCGCCTAAAGCTCTTCCTAATGCTAAACCGTTCTCTGAAATTTGATTTTCCGCGGGGTCGTCAGGATTTCCTACCGGGAATGTCACCCCAACCCCATAATATGAACCGTAAAGGGCATTTTCAGGAATGTTGCCTGGCAGGCCAACAACGATCATTCCTTGATGGAGCATCGGCGTTATCAAATTTAGCATGGTCGCTTCAATTCCGCCATGTTCCGTCGCCGTCGTACAAAAAACGGCACCAATTTTATTTATTAATTTTCCTTGAGCCCATAAGTAACCGAGCTTATCGATCCACGCTTTTAAGCCCGAGCTGATCGTTCCAAAATGGCCGGGGCACCCCCAAATAATGGCATCCATTTCAGCGAGATCATACACATTGGCTTCATTTACATGATGAAGGAACACTTCAGCTCCTTCAACCCGATTGGCGCCTTCTTTAATCGCTTTTGCCAATTGTTCAGTATGTCCTCCTTCTGAGTCGTAGACGATATAAATTTTCATTGAAATAAAACCTCCTAAAATGATTTTACGTCCTGCCCGTGTTTTGGAGCCGGGAGTAGTAAAATTTCTTTTTCATTCTCCACTGTTTTTTCGCGTTTCACATTTTTGTCTTTACGGACATCACGAAGGAAAAAGCTTAATAGTAATCCAACAATCGTTAATCCTGTTGCCCAATAGAAAGCATCATTAATTCCGTTAACCGTTGATTGCAGACTCACCTGGCCGGTAAAAAGGGAGACGGCCATTTGTTTAGCCTGTTCTAATGGCAAGTGCATCGTCTCTGCCACTTTTTGAACAAAAGATTGAAACGATGCGGCAAAAAACGGATCTCCTGTATTAGCATGCTCACTTATAGAAGACATATGAAAGGTTGTGCGATTGGTAAAAATGGTTGTCATTAAACTTGTGCCAATGGATCCTCCGACTTGCCGCAATGTATTCGACATTGCCGTTCCATGGCTGTTTAGTTCTCTCGGCAGCTGGTTCATCCCCGCCGTCATTATTGTCATCATTAAAAACGACATGCCGAATGAACGGATCATATACAGGATAAGAATATGGCTGTATGACGTTTCTACTGTAAGCTGAGTAAATTCATACGTTGTAACAGCTGTAATTAACAGCCCGATCACTGCGAGCGGGCGGGGGCCGATTTTATCAAACAGCGCGCCTGAAATCGGCGACATAATTCCCATGATGATTGCCCCTGGAAGCATTAATAAGCCGGATTGAAGTGGGGTGAATCCACGCAAGTTTTGTAAATAAATCGGAAGCAAAAACATTCCGGCATACATAGCAACTGTAATTAAAACACTAATAATGCTGGACATTGAAAACATATCGTATTTAAACACTCTGAAATTCAATAAAGGAGTTTTTGAACGAATTTGTTGAACGACAAAAATCGCAATGAAAATAACTCCAATAATAATTGTGGAAAGAACGATTGGATCGTCCCATCCATCATTTCCCGCTTCACTGCAGCCATAAAGCAATCCGCCGACGCCGATCAGTGAAGTCACAGTGCCGAAAAAATCCAACTTGATTTTTTTCGGCTCGATAATGTTTCGAAGTTTGAAAAAAGCAATGATCAAAACGATTAATCCGAGCGGAACCATTCCGTAAAATAAAATGCGCCATGTGTAATGTTCCACAATCCAGCCGGATAACGTTGGACCGACTGCCGGGGCGAACATCATTGCAAGGCCGAAAATCCCCATCCCTTTACCTCGCATTTGCGGAGGGAAGACGAACAAAATGATCGTCATGACAAGAGGGGAAAGAACCCCGCCGCCAACGGCCTGTATAATCCGGCCGGTCAACATGACAGAAAAGCTCGGCGCAATTCCGCAAATGAATGAACCGACCGTAAAGCAAAACATCGCAACTAAAAATAAAATGCGCACACCGAAACGTTCAATTAAAAAAGCGGACAGCGGAATTAAAACACCGTTAACGAGCATGTAGGCGGTCAACAGCCACTGCGCCGTATTTGTCGTGACGCCGAATTCCGTAATTAAATGCGGGATTGCCACATTTAGCAGCGTCTGGTTCAAGATCGCTAAAAACAATCCGAGCATCAATACAATGAGAAGCGGAATGTGCTGTCCTATCCCATTGCTGTTTTCCCCTGAATTACTGGATGCCATCAAACTTCAACTCCTTTCTGCTAATCGTTAACGTCTTTATTTTGAAATCTTAACTTCTGCATTCATTCCTGGAAGAACATCTTCAGAATAATTGCTGATTGAAATTTTTACAGGAATTTTTTGCGTTACTTTTGTATAATCACCGCTTGTGTTTTGTTGAGGAAGCAATGAAAATACTGAGTTTGTGGCATAACCAATTTGTTCTACTTTACCTTTTAACGTCGTGTCGGAATTTTCGTCCACTGTTACATCGACATCTGCGCCTACTTCAACATCGCGGATGTCTGTTTCATCAATGTTGGCAACGACAAATAATTTTTTCATGTCCACTACTTGTGCTAAAGGTTGACCTGCTTGAACAAGTTGGCCTTCTTTTGCTTCATCTTTAATGACTGTGCCTTCAATCGGCGTTTTAATGGAAACAGATGATTTTGCTTCAGGGCTATCTACTTTTCCAGTTGTTTCATCTTCGCTGAATTTCGTTCCTTCTTTTGCATCCCAGCTTGTTAGTTTACCTGAAACTGGAGATGCGATTTGAACCATATCCCCTGAAATTTTTGCATCATCGGTTTTAACATAATTGGCTGATTGATTGTAATAATAAACACCCCCGATTACGAGCGCTAACACCACTAAAATACCGATGATGTTGATCGTAAATAATTTTCCTTTGCTCATTTATTCTTTCTCCTTCCATTCTTTTAACTTTATTTACTTTATGGTAAAGTTACTTTACAAGATAATATCTTAATTGAAAAGGGGGATTTTGTCTAGTATAATAGTAATGAAATGTTATAGTAATTTTTTGGATGAAATGTATATTCATTTTAGTTTGTTTAAAAGGAGCCTGGCGATGGTAGAAAGTAAGGATGAGTTGCGAAAACAGCTGGAACGGGTTGATCAAATCACCGAAATGTTCTTTCGTTTTAAAAATAAAGTCATTGCGCAGAAGCATGAAGAATCTTCATATAAAATGACTCCGGCAAAGTATCATATGTTGAAAGTCGTTTATGAAAAAGGAAAATGCATGGTTGTTGACATTTCCCGAAAATTAGAATTAACGTCCGGTGCAACTACCATAAATTTAAACCGATTAGAAGAAGATGGACTGATTGTCCGTTTAAGAGATAAAAATGATCGGCGCATTGTTTGGATCGAGCTTTCGGAAAAAGGAAAGAATTTGATTGAACAGGTGATTAAAAATAGAAATACATTTTGGACAAGGCTTCTTTCTCCATTAACAGAAGAAGAGAAAGAACAATTTGTTTATTTGACGGAGAAAATCACGAATGAACTTCAAAAAATGACAGAAGAAAAATCATAAAAAAAACCCCCGAACAAGGGGGTTTTTTTATGATTTTTAATTTCCGTCAGGCCGGCTGTTTTTCTCTCTTAAATTTGCCGCTTCACCGGGTATTTTAATCGAATCTTCGTTAGTCAATCCTTTTGTTTGATCCGTCGAATAGTCATATTGCGAGCGATCGACAGGTTTAAATCCTTTTGGTTTGTGGAAACGGAGCAGATCGCCGTAAACGACATTGTCTGACAATTCCAGTTCTTTTTTCACCACATTATCATATGGCGCACATGCTTTTTGGTCTTTCACTTTTTCGCCGGTCGGGTTCGCATAACATACACCTTTTACTTGTGTATATTTCGGTGTGACAAAGTCTCCGTTTCTAAACGGAACAATTTCACGGTGTTTGTCAGATAAAAGATCGGAACCGAACGAAATATAGTCTTTCGTATCGACACCTAGTAAGTGAAGCAATGTTGGACGTACATCCACTTCACCGCCGTATTTATGAATGACTTTCCCCTTCACGCCAGGAACGTGAATGAATAGCGGAACACGTTGCAATTGCGCATTCTCATATGGCGTAATCGGTTTGCCCATTACTTTTGCCATCGCATCATTATGGTTTTCGGAAATACCGTAATGGTCACCATACATAACAACGATTGTATGATCATAGAGACCACTTTTCTTTAAGTTTGTAAAGAATTGTTCAAGTGCTTCGTCCATATAGTGAGCCGTTTGGAAATAGTTGTTAACCACGCTATCCCCGAAATTGCCCGCAGGGAAGTCTTGATCTTCCTTATCAAGCGGGAATGGGAAGTGGTTAGATAACCAGATCATTTTTGCATAATATGGCTGTTTTAAACCTTCAAGATAAGGCATCGATTCTTCAACAAACGGTTTATCTTTCAACCCATAGTTCAACGTATTTTTATCACTCATATCATAATATTTCGCATCAAAGAACTTATCGTAGCCGAATGCTTTATACATTCTGTCGCGGTTCCAGAACGATGCATTATTCCCGTGCAGTGCAGCGGACGTATAACCATATTGTTTTAAAATGGCAGGAGCTGCTTGATACGTATTTTGCGCTTTCGTTGTAAATACGGATCCTTGTGGAAGCGGGAATAATGAATTCTCCATCATAAATTCAGCATCCGATGTTTTTCCTTGCCCGGTTTGATGGAAGAAGTTATCAAAGTAAAATGTATTCTTATCATGCGTTAATTTGTTTAAAAACGGAGTAACTTCTTTTCCATCTAATTTATAGTTAATCATAAAATTTTGCAGGGATTCCATTGAAATATAAATGACGTTCATCCCTTTGCCTTTTCCGAAATATTTCGGGTTGGGCTCTGTATAATTCGCTTTTGTAAAGTTTTCAACATCGGTTAAATCGCTGCTGTCGGCAAATGCCCGCTGCGCCGAAGACATTGAGTTTTGAATAATGTCGTATAGTTGGTAATTATATTGGCCAAGATACTTCACAAGATAATTACGGTCAAATGTACGGGACAACAGCTGCGGACGATCCGATTCAGCAAGTCCGAGATTTATAATAAAAATAAAGATGGCAGAAGCAAAAACAATCCATATTGACCGTCTTTTTACATATTCCTGCGGCTTGAGCACTTTACATAATGCAAATACAATTAAAAGAATCGTATCAATAAAATAAAAAATATCGGTTACTTTCATAAGTGACCAGGCGCTTCCGCTCACTTCACCAAAGTTTTGTGTTTGAAACAAAACAGGCAATGTAATGAAATCATCAAAGAACCGATAGTATACAACATTCGCATATAAGACAATGGATAAAATGAGATTAATGACAATCATCGCCCAATAGCGCCCGCGTCCTTTGAAAAACAGGGCAATCGCAAAGAAGAGAAGCGACGAGCTGATTGGATTAATAAAAAGCAAAAATTGTTGCATCGCATTTTTTATTCCGAGACTAAAGTCAACTTGATACGCAATATACGTTTTCAGCCAGAAGACGATGACGACGAAAAAAAAGAGAACAAATTTCTCGTTCAACTGCTCCTGGCATTTCATTAATAACTGCTTCATACAGTTGTTCCTCCTCTATTAGTCATCAATGACTTCAAGGTTTCTTTCCCCATTTACAAAAAAAATAAACTCTCAAATATCGTATGAGAGGGGGTTACATATACCACATTATTGTAACGTGATTCATAGTAAAGTCAAGTTAAAACACTGATTGAAGATGACGCGAAAAATCGTCATAATTCCTGTAATACCAACGGATTTCGGCACTGTTTTTAAGTTTAATCCAATTTTTGTAAATAAAAGACCCTCGTTGATCAACGAGGGTATCTGGCTAATTTTCCGTAAAGATAAAGGGTTCTTTTAGCTTCTTTCCATTATCTTCCCATGAGATGACGATTTCAACTTCTGTCGCTTTTTTGGAAAGAAAGAAACGACTGTCGCCTAAAGCTTGCCCATGCTTAATGGAACGGATGGGCTGTTCCGCAGGTCCAACTAATGATAATTTTTTTCTGGCATCCAACTCATTGCGATGAACCTCAATGGTGACATTTTCGGCATCTTTCCCAATATTTTTAACCGAAAATAGATAAGCATTCGAATGTTTAGCATGATTGGAACGAAGCGGATTATCTTGATGGATTTCCACAACCCACTGGTTTGTATTTTTTGTAATCGGCAAATTGTTGAACGTCAATGCGTATGTAGAACCGCCAAACCCTGAGGCCAGACAAAAAAAGACAATCATTGCGCCTATGATTTTGTGAACCATTAAAATCCCATCCTTCTAATTTTTTATTACTCAATAGGTTGTCCAAAAGGAAGGCTGTTTATTTAAGCGTAAATGAAGTTGTGCTACACTAAAACGAGAGAATGATAAAGAGGAGAATCCAATGTTTGAAAAAGCGTTAAACGTTCTAAAAAGCACGTTTGGTTATGATTCCTTTCGAAAAGGGCAGGAAGATGTGGTCAAACGGCTATTAAATAAACAAGATACGCTTGGAATTATGCCGACAGGAGGCGGGAAATCGATTTGCTATCAAGTGCCGGCATTACTTTTTCCAGGCGTCACACTCGTTATTTCCCCTCTCATTTCCCTTATGAAAGACCAGGTCGATGCGCTTGAGAAAGAAGGGGTGCCGGCGACTTATATTAATAGTACGCTTTCCTCACAGGAAGTCCATGAACGGTTAGAAGGAGCGAGTTACGGCCTATTTAAATTAATTTATATTGCGCCTGAGCGTCTCGGGTCCTTGTCGTTTATTGAATGGCTGAACCGCCTGCCCATTTCACTCATCGCGATTGACGAAGCTCATTGTATTTCACAATGGGGGCACGATTTCAGGCCAAGTTATCTTTTAATTAAAGAGATGATTGAAAAGCTCCGCTCAAAACCTGTTATTGTTGCATTGACAGCGACAGCGACTGAAAAAGTAACAGAAGATATTTGCCACCAATTGCGGATGGACAGAGACCAGGTGGTAACAACCGGATTTGCCCGCGATAATCTTTTTTTTCGTGTCATTAAAGGGCAAGACCGCGATCGTTTCCTTGAATCCTATTTGCATAAAAATGAAGCGCAATCGGGCATTATTTATGCAGCGACACGAAAAGAAGTAGAACGTCTTCATGCGCTACTGGAGCATAAAGGCTTTAAAGCAGGGAAGTATCATGCCGGGATGACGGAACAAGAGCGGAATCATTTTCAAGATCGGTTTCTCTATGATGATAAAACGATTATGGTAGCCACATCGGCTTTCGGGATGGGCATTAATAAATCGAATGTACGGTATGTCGTTCATTATAACATTCCGAAAAACATTGAATCGTATTATCAGGAAGCCGGACGCGCAGGGCGTGACGGGGAAGAGAGCGAATGCATCCTTCTTTATGTCCCTCAAGATGTTCACATTCAAAAGTTTTTAATTGAGCAGTCGGACATGGAACCTCAAAGAAAAATGCAGGAATATGAGAAGTTGCAGCAAATGATCGGATTTTGCCATACGGAAGGTTGTCTTCAGCAATACATTCTCCATTATTTTGGTGACCGAAAAGAAATCGAATGTGGCCATTGTGGTAACTGTACGGATGAGCGAGAGTCCGTTGATGTAACGAGGGAAGCGCAAATGGTGTTTTCCTGCATTAAAAGAATGAAAGAACGGTTTGGAAAAACATTTATCGCCAAAGTATTGACAGGTTCGTCCGATCAAAAGGTGAAAAACTTTGGATTTGATCAATTGTCCACTTACGGAATTATGAAAGAGCAAACGCAACAGCAAGTTTGTGAGCTTATTGATTTTTTGACTGCTGAACAGTATCTTGTCCCGACCGGCGGAAACTACCCTGTGCTGGCCTTAACGAAGAAAGCGGTGCAAGTTCTCCGGGGCGAAGAAAATGTTGTAAAGAAAGAAAGCGTCGAGGCAAAACAATTCGTTGTTCAGGATGCATTATTTGAGCGGCTAAGACAAGTGCGAAAGAGCATTGCGGAAGCTGAACAAGTTCCACCTTTTGTCATTTTCTCCGATGCGACGCTTCGGGAATTAAGCAGTAAACTGCCTGTTACAGAAGAAGAACTGCTTCAAGTAAAGGGAGTGGGTAAGCGCAAAAGCGAGCAATATGGACAGCTTTTTTTGCGGGAAATTGCAGCATACCGTGAGGAAAAAGGAATCACTCTACCTGAGCCGGCAAAACCGGTCGCCTTCCACACAACAAAGAAACGAACAAATGCAAAAGAGAAAAGCCATTATGTTACGTTCGAAATGTATAAGACCGGCAAGCCGCCCGAGGAGATCGCTGCTGAACGGGAACTTTCTGTAATCACTATTCAAAAGCACCTGGAGCTTTGCTCTGAAGAAGGAATGGATGTCAATTGGGATGATTTTATTGATCCAGCATATGAGTCTCTAATCGAAGAGGCAATTGCAAAAGCAGGAGTAGAAAGGCTGAAGCCGATTAAAGAAGAGCTTCCTGAAGAAGTCGATTACTTTATGATCCGGGCGGTTATCCAAAAACAAAAAGGTATGAGGTAACGAAAGGGATGGGCCAATTGCCCATCCCTTTTTAAAGTCCTTCAAATTTTTTGATCGCTTCGCGGATGTTTTCTGGCACCCGTGTGCTTTTTTTCGTTTCCTTATCAACGAGGACAATCGTTCCTGAGCCGGTGGCGACAAGGCGATTTTCTTTTTTTGAAACGATCGCATATTCAATGTCCGTGGACGAATTGCCGAGCCTTGCCACCCTTGCAGCTGCAATAAGTTCCTCGCCAAAAAACGCTTCACTATGATAATGACACCACATGTCCGCAGTGACAACGGTTAAGTTATGATCGAAAATGCCCAGGTTCTGTAAATATTCGGTTCGTGCTTGTTCAAAGTAAATAAAATAACTTGTGTTGTTCACGTGGCCAGACATATCCGTCTCGCAAAAACGTACGTTAATCGTGGTGGAAAATTTGAACTTTTTCAGCCATTCTTCGATATTCGGTTGAATGTATGTTGCTTGCGCCATATAAATTCCCCTTCTCACAAAATAGTTACATTTTCTATTTTATCTGAATTGTTAGAAACAAGCACTTAATTGCTCTATCATCGGCATTTTAAAATAGAGATTGACACACCTGTATATACAAGTTAAACTGAAGACAAACTTGTATATACAAGACTTTTTTTCATGCGCAATGAAAACGGTTTCGATAAAAGGGAAAAATTATTCGTTTACAAAATGCGTTGCAGTGATTTTTGTAAACGTTGTCAGGGAGGAAGGAAAATGAGCGTCAGACATTCAGCTGAACAAATTGTTCAGGCTATTGGCGGGAAAGACAATATTTCAGCGGCTACTCATTGTGTCACTAGATTAAGATTTGCCCTAAAAGATGAAAGTAAAGTCGACAAAGAAACGCTTGAACAAATTGACGTCGTAAAAGGATCATTTTCGTCAAATGGCCAGTTCCAGGTAGTCATCGGTCAGGGGCTTGTAAACAAAGTGTATAACGAACTTATAGAAATGACGGAAATGGAAAGATCGACAAAACAAGAGATTAAAGATGCGGCCGAAAAGAATTTGAATCCTCTCCAACGGGCGGTAAAGACGCTGGCGGACATCTTTATTCCGATTTTGCCGGCAATTGTTACGGCCGGTTTGTTGATGGGGATCAACAATATTTTGGCAGGGAAAGGAATCTTTTATAATAATCAGTCATTCATAGATGTTCACACGGCATGGAAAGATCTTGCTAATATGATCAATTTAATCGCCAACACAGCATTTGTCTTTTTGCCGGGTTTGATCGGCTGGTCCGCTGTTAAAAAATTCGGCGGAAGCCCATTGCTCGGTATTGTACTTGGACTCATGCTTGTCCATCCGGATTTGTTGAATGCATGGAGCTATGGAGAGGCGCTTTCGAAAGGCAATGTTCCTCATTGGAACTTATTTGGCCTGAATGTTGAGAAGATCGGATACCAGGGACAAGTATTGCCGGTGTTGATTGCTTCATATGTATTGGCTAAAATAGAGAGATTTTTAACCCGACGCATCCCGGATGCCTTTCAGCTATTGCTTGTCGCCCCTATTGCGCTGCTCTTAACAGGGTTTTTGTCATTCATTGCGATCGGCCCGGTTACGTTTGCCATCGCTAACGCCATTACTTCAGGATTAGTGGGCATTTTCGATCATTTTGCGGCCTTAGGAGGACTTTTATACGGCGGATTATATGCGCTGTTAGTCGTGACAGGCATGCACCATACCTTTTTGGCTGTAGACCTTCAATTAATCGGAAGTACTGGAGGGACGTTTTTGTGGCCGATGCTCGCACTATCGAATATTGCTCAAGGTTCAGCCGCATTCGCGATGATGGTTGCCACAAAAAATGAAAAATTGAAAGGGTTGTCGCTAACATCCGCCATTTCGGCTTTTTTAGGAATAACTGAACCAGCGATGTTTGGTGTGAATTTGCGGTTTAAGTATCCGTTCATATCCGCAATGATCGGATCGGCGATAGCAGGTGTGATTTTATCGGTCGGACGGGTGAAAGCTTCGTCTATCGGTGTCGGAGGGCTTCCGGGGTTTCTGTCCATTTTCCCAAATCAATGGGGAGTGTTCTTTATCGGCATGGCCATTGTCCTTATCGTCCCGTTCATTCTGACTGTCTTCATCGCAAAAGTGAAAAAAGATAAAGGTGTAAAAGAAAATACAGATGAAACGGTTGTAAAAGCAACGAATTAAAAATAGTAGGTGGTGTCATGAGAAGTGGAACCTTGGTGGAAAAGAGCCGTCGTTTATCAGATCTATCCGAAAAGTTTTAACGATACGACGGGAAGCGGCACAGGAGACATTCAGGGGATCATAGAAAAACTGGATTATTTAAAAGAATTGGGCATTGACGTTATTTGGCTGACGCCAATTTATCAATCTCCGCAAAATGATAATGGCTATGATATTAGCGATTACTACAACATTCATGAAGAATTTGGGACGATGGAAGACTTCGAACGGCTTTTGAATGAAGTTCACATGCGCGGCATGAAATTGATCATGGATATCGTCGTCAATCACACATCGACCGAACATCCGTGGTTTAAAGAGGCAAGCCAGTCAAGGCAAAGTCCTTATCGTGAATTTTATATATGGAAAGATGGGAAGGATGGAGGCGAACCGAATAACTGGCAATCAAAATTCGGCGGCGCGGCGTGGGAATATGACGAAACGACCGGGCAGTATTATTTGCATTTGTTTGATGTTACCCAGGCGGATTTAAATTGGGAAAATGAAGACGTCCGCAAAAATGTGTATGCCATGATGAACTTTTGGCTTGAGAAAGGCGTAGACGGATTTCGGCTTGACGTGATCAATTTAATTTCCAAAGATCAAAGCTTCCCGGATGATGACGGTACAAAACCTCCTGGAGATGGAAGGAAATTTTATACGGATGGCCCGAGAGTCCATGAGTTTTTAAACGAAATGAACGAGAACGTATTTTCAAAGTTTGATTGCATGACGGTCGGAGAAATGTCTTCAACGTCCATTGATCATTGCATTAAGTATACAAATCCAGAGCGGAAAGAATTAAGCATGACGTTCAACTTCCATCACTTAAAAGTTGACTATCCGAATGGAGAGAAATGGTCTGTTGCGGACTTCGATTTTCTTGAATTGAAACGGATTCTGTCCAACTGGCAGGTCAACATGCATGAAGGCGGCGGCTGGAACGCTCTTTTCTGGTGTAACCATGACCAGCCAAGAATTGTTTCAAGGTATGGGAATGATCGGGAGTTTCGTAATCGTTCGGCGAAAATGCTCGCGACAACGCTCCATTTTATGCAAGGGACCCCTTATATTTATCAGGGGGAAGAAATCGGAATGACCGACCCGAAATTTGATTCGATCAACGATTATCGTGATGTGGAGTCCATTAACTTTTACAGAACGAAGAAAAAAGAAGGAATAGATGATGCTTCCATCATTGAAATATTGAAGCAAAAATCGCGGGATAATTCGCGGACGCCAATGCAATGGAATGCTAGCCGCCATGCCGGATTTACAGAAGGCGACCCGTGGATTCCGGTCGCTTCCAACTTTAAAGAAATCAATGTCGAAAACGCGTTAAAAGATAAAGATTCAGTATTTTATCACTACCAAAAATTGATAAAGCTCCGGAAAGATTACGATATTATAACGTTTGGCAATTATCGGCTCATTTTAGAAAATCATGAAAGCATATTTGCCTATATGAGAAGCTATCAAAAAGAAAAATTGTTGGTCATTAATAATTTTTATGGAAGAGAGACAGAATTTGTCTTGCCAGACAGTTTGGATTTAGATGATTATGTTAGCGAGATCTTGCTTTCTAATTACAATGATTCTCCAGCTGAATTCAAGCGTATCACGCTTCGTCCGTACGAGTCGATTGTATATTATCTGGCCAAACAGTGATATGATAATCTTGGTGATCTTGGATGAAAAATAACAAATTTGTTGCGATCTATCAGGACATTGCCGACCAAATTCAAAGCGGCGCTATTAAACCAGGAACGAAGCTACTTTCTGAACATGAGCTTGGAGAAAAGTATGATGCTTCAAGAGAAACGATCCGGAAAGCATTAAATTTACTGTCTCAAAATGGGTACATTCAAAAGGTCCGTGGCAAAGGATCCATAGTATTAGACGTAAGCAAACTTAATTTTCCTGTTTCCGGCCTGATCAGTTTTAAAGAGCTCGCCGGGAAAATGGGAAAAAAATCGCGAACGATCGTTGAGGAACTCCATCTTATAAAACCTGATGACTACTTAAGAGCACAGTTAAACGCAACAACGAAAGATGAGATATGGAAAGTCGTCCGGGTCAGGGAAATTGATGGCGAAAAAATTATTTTAGATAAAGATTTTTTTAACAAAAGGTGGGTTCCTTCTTTAACAAAGGAGATTTGTGAAGACTCCATCTATGAATATCTTGAAAACGAGTTAGGGATTCATATTAGCTTCGCCAAAAAAGAAATCATCGTGGAAGAACCGACGGAAGAAGACAAAAAACACCTCGACTTAGAGGGGTTCCACAATGTAGTCATCGTCAAAAACCATGTTTATTTAGACGATGCCAGCATCTTTCAATATACGGAATCGAGGCATCGGCCGGATAAGTTTCGTTTTGTCAATTTTGCAAGAAGAAGTTTATAGGGCGTCAAACATCCAACCTTATGAATCGGGTTGGATGTTTTTATGTTCAAAAGTGAACAAATCCATGATATACTTCTTCACAATAGTCATTTTATTCAAACGGCGAGGATGGAAAACGCACCAGACTAAGAAGGAGAGTACAGCAGATGAAAGTTGCTTATTTAGGACCAAAAGGAACATTTTCGGAGGAAGCCGCCCATCGATATTTTACAGAAGATTCGGTTGAATGGCATATGAGTGATTCGGTTTTGGACGTGATGGAGGCGGTTTGTGAGGGGACCGTTGATAAAGGAATTGTCCCGATCGAAAATTCCATTGAAGGCACGATTACAATGACCGTAGATGGCCTTTTAACATATGATTTGTTTATTGAAGGAGAAGTGGTACTGCCTGTCGCACTTCATTTATTGACGAACGAAGGAGCGGTTCTTCGTGATCTTCAGGAAGTGTGGTCGATACCGCCAGCTTTAGCCCAATGCAGAAACTATACGAGAAAGCTCGGGGTGAAGTACAGGCAGTTTGACAGTACGGCATCAGCCGCAGAAGCGGTTAAACATTCAGGGAAGACAGATGTTGCGGCCGTCGCCTCAGAATGGGCCGCGAAAGCCTTTGGATTAGAAGTGCTTGAAAGAAACATCCAGGACAATTCTGTCAATCATACGCGTTTCGTCATTGTCTCGAAAAACCTTAACGCCCAGGAGGCTAACGGCAAAACGATGCTGCTAGTGACGCCTAAAGAAGAGCAAGTTGGTGTACTCTCAACCATATTAAACGTATTTTCCGCGCTCAGCATTAATTTAACCTGGATTGAATCCCGGCCGACAAAGAAGAAATTAGGCACGTACCAGTTTTTCTTAGAAGCGGAAGCAGGTGTAACGGGCCGTTCGCTGAACAAGGCGATAACGATTTTACAAACACTCGAACACGACGTCCGCATACTAGGAAGCTTCACAACAACAAGACTAAACTAAAAGCCCTGTCCAACTAAGGCAGGGCTTTTAGCCGCTGATTTTCTTCTCATAAAGGGAAATTATTAATTTCCTATACGAAGAAGATAATTGGAAGCAGCTATTCGCCGATTCCGGCTCATCTAACCTCTAACTTCGGACCTTCTTACAAATTGGCGAAGCAAATTTGTTCCAATAGGACGTTTGGCTCATTTTTAGCAAAAGGGGGGTACTAGAAAAAGATAGTACTATTTAATTTGATTTTTCTATGTTATCTTAACTAAGTAAATGATCTGATCAGATGTTTTTGAAAACCACTTCTGGAAATAAAGTTTAGAATTTGCAAATTCAAGTTTCAATTTTTGTGCACAAGGGTATTTATGAACTGTTAAAACAGTTAAATAAAAGTTTTGGAGGTTAACATGTTAAAAAGAGCTGTAATTGCAGGGGTTTTTTCGATGGGGTTAATTTTGTCCGGATGCGGGCAAAAAGCAGAACAATCTTCAGGCGGAGCGAAGGAGCAAAAAGTAACGGCTGAACAAGTTCTTGAGAAAACGACAAAGGCCTCAGCGAACATTAAAAACTATGAAATGGACGCTGATATGAACGTTGAGATGAACGCAGAAGGGCATACGATGAAAATGCCGACGAAAATTAATGCCCAAATGGCAACGGAGCCATTATTAGTTCATCAAAAGATGGATACAGAAGACAAAGGCCAACCGGTAAGTGTAGAAATGTACATTACGAAAGATGAAGCATATATGAATCAAGGTGGACAATGGATCAAAATGCCAAATCAGGGACCCATGGATTTATCAAAAGCGACTGAGAACATGAGTCCGGCGAAAAAAATGGAGCAAATGAAGAAATTTGTGAAAGATTTATCACTGAAGGACAAAGGAGATACGTATGAATTAAAGATGTCCGGTAAAGGTGATGAAATTAAAGAATTTGCAAAAGAAATGATGGCGCAAAATATGAACCCGCAATCGGCACAGGCCATCGAACAATCTTTAAATAACATGAAAATTAGCGATTTAAAGTACACGCTTACGATCGACAAAAAGACAAATTATCCAAAACAGCTTTTACTTGACATGAACATGGAGATTAAAGAAGGCAGCCATACAGCGGAAATGAAGTTGCATATGGATAGCACAATGAGCAAATTTAATAAAGTAAAAGATCTTGCCATCCCCGAAAATGTAAAAAAAGCGGCAAAAGAAGTGAAGACGCAATAAAAAGGAACGGACTGATCCGTTCTTTTTTATTGCGATGATGAATGGCGGATTAATCAAGAAAGCTTTTCATCGTTTCGTAGCTCATCGGTCCGATATATTTATGTTTGATCTTTCCTTTTTGATCAATAATGTAGGTTGTTGGGATCGTAAACGCTTTATACATTTCACCGACACGTCCGTTTTTGTCAAGCAGCACCGGAAAGGTTATTCCATTTTCTTTTGCAAAATCGGCCGCGTTTTGTGTGGAATCACTAGACGTTAAGTTCACCGCGACAATTTCCACCTTTTTGCCTCCGTAATTTTTATAAAAGCGTTCCATCTCCGGCATTTCAGCGCGGCACGGTCCGCACCATGACGCCCATAAATTGAGAAATACCGTTTTCCCTTTAAAGTCAGACAATGTAACCTTTTTCCCTTGCAACGTAGTTAATGTGAAATCTGGCGCGAGATTACCCTGCCCGATCCCAGTAGTGGCAATGGCTACAGGCGGCTTTTCATGCGCTCCGGCAAAACGATCCACAATCGGGTAAATAAAAGCAAGAACGAGCACGCTCGCAATAAGTGCGGAAAAGTTGTACAGCTTTTTTGTAAATAAAAAAGCGGTGATTGCCAGAAATGAGAAGGCAAGCAAAAGATGGTTCACCGATAAATGGAGAAAATAGGACATCAATTCATAAAAGAAGAAAAAGCTCAATCCCCATGTAAGAGCCCCGTAAAGGAGCGGAATCGCTTCAAGACGATACCGTTTTACAAAATAAAAGCAATAACAGGCGCTAACGAGTCCCCCGAAAATCAGTCCGATGCTGCCACCATGAAAATAAAGAATGGTAATG
This sequence comes from Fictibacillus gelatini DSM 15865, assembly GCF_000430745.1. GTDB lineage: Bacteria > Bacillota > Bacilli > Bacillales > Fictibacillaceae > Fictibacillus_A > Fictibacillus_A gelatini. The sequence continues at coordinate 20,958 of NZ_AUMP01000039.1, forward strand.
GGGGAATGAATAGAAACAAGCGGATGGATCAATATGTAGCTTAGCTTCCATGTTAAAACGCCAATCATCGCCCCATTCAGCAAAAGGTTAAGAATCGTTTTTGCATCCCTGTGCCGGATAAGGCGGAAATACATCACGCAAAAGGAAAAAGCGGCACTAAATGCGATCATGACCCAGCTCCATTTGACATTCAAGAAACCAAAATGAAAATATTCATCCACTCTTCTCGCCCCTTTCTTATTGTCCTTTGTACTAACTTATCGTGTAACGTCCATTATATTCGTAAAAAGAAAAGCCATCTTTTTTATAAGATGACTTTCGCATACTACAATAAATAAAACCCAACACCCATAATGACATAGGCCGCAAGCAAGGTCAGTCCTTCAAACCAATTGGTATCCCCATCATTGATAAGCGCGTTTGTCAAGAAGACTGCAAGCACCATCGCAACGAGTTCAGGCAGGGAAAAGACGAGCGACATATGATCGGCAAAGGCAGTTGAGACTAAAACGAGCACAGGAGCGACAAACATAGCGATTTGCAGCGTCGATCCGACCGCAATTTCAACAGCGACACCAATTTTGTTTTTATAGGCCATAATGATCGCAGAAGCATGTTCCGCCGCATTCCCGACGATGGCGACAATGATCACCCCGATGAATACTTCACTCCAGCCAAGCGTTTTCCCGACTTCAGAAAAGGTATGGACAAGCTTTTCTGAGACAAAGGCAACAGCGACGGTCGCGAGCGCCAGGATAAGGAGCGCTTTCCCCTTTGACCATTCAGCTGTTTCTTCCTCTTCGTGTACTTGCGCTTCAGCATCGTTGCTGTAGATGCCGCGATGGGTCACTAATTTAAAGAAAAGTGCGGCAAGATAAAGAATAATCATGATAATCGATACCCAGACACTGAGCGTAAACGATTCGCCCTTTTCAAGTTTGAGCGAAAAGACCTCAGGAAAAATAAAGGAAACGACAATGGCGAAAATCAATAAACCGGCATTGTGCCTGGCATCATGAATATTAAACCGTTGCCGTTTATATTTCAGTCCGCCAACGAAAAAGGAAAGCCCGCCTACTAAAAGCAAGTTTCCAACGACAGAACCGGTAAGCGAAGCCAAAACGACGGAAATCAGTCCAGCTTTCAAAGAGAAAATTGAAATGATCAACTCAACGGCATTCCCAAACGTCGCATTAAGTAATCCGCCGATTCGAGGGCCGGCGACAATCGCAAGACTTTCGGTCGCTCTCCCCATATAGGAAGCGAGTGCGACGATCGTAAGACAGTAAATGACGAACATGAGGACGGCCGACCAGTGCATAAGACTCCCGATAATTGACAGCGGCAGTCCGATGACAATGGCAATAAAAAAGATTTTGTTTACCAACAACATTCTTCCTTTCTATGTATCCTATTCTTACTTTACCCAAAAACAGACTCTCTAACGTATTTTACTGTTTAATTTTGGGATGGACAAGATAAAATCGTCCAAAATTGCGTTGAAACTGTTGACGAAATGGCAAAAGGCATGTAGACTAATCTTTATTATATTTTACTATATTAGCATATTAGCAAACTAAAGGATGCGAAGGTGTGAACATGTCAAAACCGTTTGTTTTTGAAAAGCCAATCGGCATGCGGGATACGCTGCCGCCATTATATGAAACAAGACGAAACTTGCGCGAACGGATGATGAACGAAATTCGCCTCTGGGGTTATGAACTTATTCAAACACCGACATTGGAATATTATGACACAGTCGGCGAGAAGTCGGCGATTTTAGATCGGCAATTGTTTAAATTGTTAGATATGGACGGACAAACACTCGTGCTCAGGCCGGATATGACAGCTCCGATCGCAAGAGTCATCTCTTCGACAATGAAACAAATCCCTTATCCGATTCGGCTTGCCTATCATTCCTCCGTATTTCGCGCCCAACAGCGTGAAGGGGGGCGTCCGGCTGAATTCGAACAAGTCGGCGTCGAATTGATCGGAGACGGAACGACGAGTGCGGATGCCGAAGTCATTGCGCTTATGATATCGGCGTTAAAAGAAGCGGGGCTGACAGATTTTAAAATCGCAATTGGACATATTGGCGTGATCGATGAATTGTTCAAAGCTTCGCTGCGACAGGAAGATGAAAGAAAAGAGCTTCGCCGCTATTTATATGAAAAAAATTATGTTGGCTACCTTCAATTGATAAGAAAACTCTCTTTAAGAGCGGACGATTCAAATCGTTTAAAAGAACTCCTGCACCTCAGGGGGAATCGTGAAGTATTGCAAAAGGCAGAACAAATTGTCTCTACGGAAAAAGGGCAAAAAGCGCTTAAAGAACTCGGGCACCTGCTTGACGTGCTCGACGTGCATGGGGTAAAGGACTATATTACATTCGACTTTACCTTAATCAGTCATATGCATTATTACACGGGCATTGTATTTGAAGGATATACGAGCGGTTTCGGGTTTCCGATCGCAAGCGGCGGACGTTATGACCAATTGCTTAAGGAGTTCGGCCGCAGCGGGGATGCGATTGGATTCGGCGTCCATTTAGATGATTTGACGGAAGCGCTAAATGTAATACAAGACGATCAAGTCGAAGTGTGCATCATTTACAGTAAAGAGAAACGAAACCAGGCAATCAAGATGGCTGAAGAAAAGCGGAAAGAAGGCAAGAAGACCGTTTTGCAAGAATTCTCAAGCATTGGGAATGTTGAACGCTTTGCGAGCCGTTTTCAACATGTCATATATGTCGTAGGAGAAAAAGGAGGGGGGGATACTCATGGCTGACTGGTTGACAGTGGCGATGCCAAAAGGACGCATTTTTCATGAAGCAGTAGAATTGCTTAGAAAAGCAGATTATCCGCTTCCTCCCGAATTCGAAGATTCGAGAAAATTGATCATTGAAATCGAAGAGGCGAAGATGCGGTTTATTTTAGCAAAGCCGATGGATGTTCCGACTTATGTCGAGCATGGAGTAGCGGATATCGGGATCGCCGGAAAAGATGTCATGCTGGAAGAAGAACGTGTTGTCTATGAAGTTCTCGATTTGAACATTAGTGAGTGCCATCTTGCCGTTGCCGGCCTGGCAGGTGCAGAAAGGAAATCATTTGCGCCAAAAATCGCGACGAAATATCCGAACGTCGCCGCCAAATATTTTCGCGAACAAGGGGAGCAGGTGGAAATTATCCATTTAAATGGCTCGATCGAACTTGCTCCGATGATTGGGCTTGCCGATCGAATTGTCGACATCGTTTCAACGGGACGGACGCTAAAAGAAAACGGATTGGTCGAACTAGAAAACATTATGACGATTACATCAAGGCTTATCGTAAATCCGGCAAGCTACCGGATGAAGGCGGAAATGATTGATGAGCTTGTTGAGCGGCTGAAAAACGTCGTTGCATGGAAGGGGGAAGCAACCGGTGAAGATTTCTCGCTTAACCGATAGTCTATCGTTAAAACGCGATATCGATACAAATACGGCAAAAGAAAGAGAAGCCGTTCTTCATATTCTTGATCAAGTGAAAAAGCAAGGGGATGCGGCACTGTATGAATTGACGGAGAAATTTGACGGTGTTCGTTTGGATGATTTGCTCGTCAGCCAGGAGGAGATTCGCCGGGCCTATGAAGAGATCAATCCTTCTCTCATCGAATGCATTAAAGAAGCGGCAGCCAATATACGATTTTATCATGAGCAGCAAAAACGTCAATCATGGTTTATTACGAAAGAAGATGGAACGCTTCTCGGGCAAAAAGTGACCCCTCTTGATTCAGTAGGCGTTTATGTGCCCGGAGGAACAGCGGCTTATCCGTCATCCGTATTAATGGGCGTCATACCGGCAGTAGTGGCGGGTGTGACGAACATCGCTTTAACGACGCCCCCCGGGAACGATGGGCGTGTATCCGCCGGCGTGATCGTTGCTGCAGTTGAGAGCGGCGCAACATCGATTTATAAAGTGGGCGGCGCACAGGCGGTCGCGGCACTCGCTTTTGGCACGGAAAGCATTAAAGCCGTTGACAAAATTGTCGGTCCCGGAAACATCTATGTGGCATTAGCTAAACGGGAAGTGTTCGGGACAGTCGATATTGATATGATCGCAGGGCCAAGCGAAATCGCGGTCCTTGCCGATAGCAGCGCTAACCCCGTCTATGTTGCGGCAGACTTGCTTTCACAGGCGGAACACGATCCACGCGCCGCTAGCGTCCTTGTGACAACTTCGGAAAAATTGGCGAAAGAAGTGGCGGAAGAAGTCGAACGCCAGCTTTCTACGTTGCCGCGTAAGGACATTGCACGCCAGGCGATTGAAAACTATGGGGCCATTTATATTGCTGAAACACTGGAAGAAGGCATCAGCGCGATTAACGATATTGCGCCGGAGCATCTTGAAATTATGACAGAAGAGCCGCATGAAGTGCTTGGTGCGATTAAGCATGCCGGCGCCATTTTTCTTGGCAAGTATAGCTCGGAGCCGGTCGGCGATTATTTTGCCGGAAGCAACCACGTCTTGCCGACGAGCGGCACGGCCCGTTTTTCAAGCCCGCTTTCTGTTGATGATTACGTGAAGAAATCAAGCGTCATCGGCTACAGCAGACAAGCGTTAATGGAAAATGGGAAAAAAATTACGGCGCTTGCGCGATTAGAAGGACTGGAAGCCCACGCTCGGGCCATTGATGTAAGGCTTGGAGGGAACGTTGATGAGTAACCGCACGTATTCACTGGAACGAAATACGAAAGAAACGCAAATCGCCCTTACGTTTTCCGTTGATGGGGATGGAAAAGGCGAAATTGACACGCCGGTTCCGTTTTTGAATCATATGCTGGACGCGTTCTCACGCCATGGCTTATTTGATTTGACCGTCAAAGCGGCGGGCGATACGGAAATTGATGACCACCATACGACAGAAGACGTCGGCATCTGTCTTGGACAGGCCATTCTTCACGCGCTCGGCGACAAAAAAGGAATCAAGCGCTACGGAAACGGTTTTGTCCCGATGGATGAGACGCTCGCGCAAGTCGCCATCGATTTAAGCAACCGCCCTCACCTGGAATTTCGGGCGGAGTTTCCATCACCAAAAGTCGGAACATTCGATACCGAATTAGTGCACGAATTTTTTTGGAAACTGGCGCTTGAAGCACGGATGAATTTGCATGTGATCGTTCATTACGGCAGAAACACACACCATATGATTGAAGCGATTTTCAAGGCGTTTGCCAGAGCATTGGATGAAGCAACGATGATTGATCCTCGCGTAAAAGGGGTTCCTTCGACGAAAGGGATGTTATAACTATGATTGGCATTATCGATTATGGAATGGGCAATCTCCATTCGGTCAGCTCCGCATTAAAAAGGCTTGAATATCCGTATGTTGTGTCTGAAAAACATGAAGAATTGGCCCGGGCGAAAGGGTTGCTCTTGCCGGGAGTTGGCGCCTTTAAGGATGCAATGCATTCCTTGACCGAATCCGGGTTAAAGGCGTTTATTTTAGAGGAAGTCGAAAAGGGCAAGCCGCTTCTTGGCATTTGCCTCGGCATGCAGCTTTTATTTGAAGAGAGTGAGGAAAACGGACTGACGGCAGGACTATCGCTCCTTCCCGGAAAGGTCGAACGTTTTAAAGGAAAAACGGAGGCCGGAAAGACGTATAAAGTCCCTCATATGGGCTGGAATAAGCTGACGTTTCATCAAGAGAGCCCATTGCTGGAAAACGTTGAGGAAGGCTATGTTTATTTTGTTCACTCGTATGTTGTGAAAACGAACGAGCGGGCGATTTTGCTTGCGACAGCTGACTATGATGTACAAGTGCCTGCGGTTGTCGGGCGAGGAACCATTTTTGGAACGCAATTTCACCCGGAAAAAAGCTCAACGGTTGGCATGAGCATATTGCGCAACTTCTGTGAGATGGTGGAGGAGAAAACATCATGAGTACATTTACAATTTATCCGGCAATTGACATGCGCGGCGGAAAGTGTGTCCGCCTGCTGCAAGGAAATTATGAGAACGAAACGGTTTATGGCGATTCCCCGTTTTTAATGGCGAAACAGTTTGCGGATAGCGGCGCCGAATGGATTCATATGGTCGATCTTGACGGGGCGAAGGCGGGAAAAAAAATAAACAATGAACACGTCCTTCGTGTCGCAAAAGAGCTTTCCGTCAAGGTGCAAGTCGGCGGGGGCATTCGCTCTGCTGAAGATGTCGCCTATTACCTGGAAAACGGCGTCGATCGCGTCATTTTAGGGAGCGCGGCCATTTCGAACCCTTCTTTCGTCAAGAACATGTTGAACGAACATAAAGAAAATATTGCAATCGGGATTGATGCAAGAGGAGGTTTTGTCGCGACAGAAGGATGGCTCAACACATCGGAAGTAAAAGCGACGGATTTAGCGCTGCAATTGGCTGAAGCCGGTGCACAGGTGTTTATTTTCACGGACATTTCAAAAGATGGGACATTGTCTGGTCCGAATGTTGAAGCGATCGGCGAACTCGCGGAGCTGACTGGCAAGGAAGTGATCGCCTCGGGCGGAGTTAGCTCGCTTGCCGATCTTGAAGAATTAAAAAGCGATTCGCGCCAGATCGCGGGGGCCATTATCGGCAAAGCCCTTTATACCGGGCAATTTTCATTAGAAGATGCGCTAAAGAAGGTGAAGCAATGCTGACAAAGCGAATCATTCCGTGCCTCGACGTAAAAGACGGGAGAGTCGTTAAGGGCATCCAATTTTTAAATTTGACGGACGCCGGGGACCCGGTTGAATTGGCCGCTTTTTATGATAAAGAAGGGGCGGACGAACTTGTCTTCCTTGATATTTCCGCTTCCCACGAAGGGCGGCAGACGATGGTCGAAGTCGTCGAGCGCGTGGCGGCTGAGCTGGCGATCCCGTTTACGGTCGGCGGCGGCATTAATTCCCTTGACGATATGAAGCGCGTTCTTCGCGCCGGAGCCGATAAAGTTTCAGTCAATACGGCGGCTCTTCTTCGCCCGGAATTGATTACGGAAGGCGCCGATTACTTTGGCTCTCAATGCATCGTCACCGCCATTGATGCAAAATTCGACGACGGGTTCGGTTCATGGCGCGTCTATACCCATGGCGGGCGAAAGCCGACCGATTGGGAAGCCGTCGCCTGGGCGAAAGAGGCGGTCAAAAGGGGTGCCGGCGAAATTTTATTGACGAGCATGGATCAAGATGGAGAAAAGACGGGATTTAATATTGCGCTGACGAAAGCGGTAAGCGAAGTAGTAACTGTTCCTGTTATCGCTTCAGGCGGAGCGGGCAGCGCGGAACACTTTTACGAGGCATTTGTTGAAGGAAAGGCGGACGCCGGGCTCGCCGCAAGTATTTTTCATTATAAAGAAACATCGATACGGGAAGTAAAGGCGTTTTTGCAGAAGAAGGGTGTGGAAGTAAGGTGAATATGGCAGAACTTAAGTTTGACGAAAATGGACTCATCCCGGCCATTGTCCAGGATATCCAAAGCAAAGAAGTGCTGACACTTGCTTACATGAATGAAGAATCGTTACAACAAACGTTAGAAACAAGGGAAACGGTGTTTTTTAGCCGCTCACGAAAGCAGCTTTGGCATAAAGGAGAGACATCAGGCAATACGCAAAAAGTGATCGACATTCGCTTTGATTGCGACAAAGACGCGCTTGTCGTCCTCGTCGAACCACAGGGGCCGGCATGTCATACCGGGGAATACAGCTGTTTCTCTAACTCGCTTTTAATAGATGCCCCGATATCCAATTCGGCTGGCCGGTATGCGATTTTCAGCGAGCTTCAAGCTGTGATCGCAAAAAGAGAAGCGGAACGTCCGGAAGGTGCCTACACGACGTATTTATTTGAAAAAGGCGTCGATAAAATTTTGAAAAAAGTCGGGGAAGAAGCGAGCGAAGTTATTATCGCCGCAAAAAACAGGGACAAGGAAGAGCTGAAATGGGAAGTCGCCGACTTGTTTTACCACGTCCTCGTCCTTTTGCAAGAGCAAAAGCTCCCGTTGGATGAGATCCTTGCCGTCCTCGATGAGCGCCATAAGAAAAAATCGGAAGAAGCTTGATCAGAAGAAGCCGTTGACATCAATTGCCAGCGGCTTTTTTTATGAAACTACCATAATTGGAATTCGCTATCCGCCGATTCCGACAAATCTAACGTCTCATTTCTCACTTTCGAATAAAGTTGCGAAGCCATTGCTTGTCGGGTAACGACGGCAGAGGCTAGTTTTTCCCGACCTGGACCACGGATTTGTTCATTAGGAGTAAAGTAGTTTAAAGGACATTTTTCGCGTGAAGGGGTAGGGGTTGGATTCGCACTTGAGAGCCGACCTATTGGACATTTTTTAAGTCAAGGAGCCTGAAAATGTCCTAGAGAGGCGTTCTCACGGACAAAATTCACGCCAGGAGAGT
>NZ_AUMP01000040.1 GCF_000430745.1 Fictibacillus gelatini DSM 15865
GTGAAGTGTACCCTTTGTAAAGGACATTTTAAAAAAAGCCTAGGCAGTTTTAGAAAGATGATCTCTGTATTGAACAGGGGTCATCTTTTTTAAATTCCATTGGTATCTGTAACGATTGTAATACGTCATGTATTGTTTAATTTCACGTTTTAATTCATCCAAGGTTGAACAAGGCTTTATATATGCCTCATCCTTGAAATGACCAAAAAATGATTCTTGAGGGGCATTATCCCAACAGTTTCCTCTTCTTGACATAGATTGGCGTAACCCTAAACTTTTCACCGATTTTTGGAAGTTAGGGTGTGTATAATGGAAGCCTTGATCCGAGTGAATTAAGGCATCTTTTGCTTTCTTGAAATTTCTATTTTTCTTTAATTTTTTTAGCGTGTCTGTTGCCAAATCGATTGTCAGGCGATCTGAAACATTATAAGCTACGATTTCATTGGTGGAAGCATCTTTAATCGTTGATAAATAAGCTTTTTGACCTTTCCCGTAAAATAAATAAGTGATATCAGTAAGAAGAACTTTTCCGGGTACATCCTGCTTAAATTGTCGATTCAATAGGTTTGGGGCAACTCGGTGTTCCTGTGTAGCCTTCATCATTCGTTTATAAGGGTTTGCCTTTCTGATGGGGCAAATAATGCCGTATTTCTTCATGATACGTCGAATACGCTTCAAATTATAGACAACATTAAATTGACCCGCCAAAGTCATTTTGATTTGACGTGCCCCTTTCTTACGTCTTTTGAAGTGAAATGCTTTTAAAATAATCTCCTTAATTTCCTCATCTTTTTCATTTTTTCGCTTTCTTTGTTCTTGTGACTTCGCTGAAAAATAATTATAATAGCCACTTCTTGAAACACCTGCTATTTCACATAGGTACTTCACCATATGTTTTAATTGATATTTTTCAATCACCGAACGAATAAGGACATACTTTTGGCTAGGGGGAAGTACTATTTCCTCATCCCCCTTTCTGCAAAACGAATCTTTTTTAACAGTTCATTTTCTGCTTTTAATAAGTTTATTTCTGCCTCTAAACGAGCATTTGTCTCCTCTAGAGTAAGTTCTCTTTCTCTTGGGCGCCCTGAATTCCCAGCTCTAGAGTCACGTAAGCCCATAATCCCGTTTTTCTTGTAAGCCTTTTGCCATCTCTTACTCGCAGATTTAATTCTTTCTGTCCCCAAAATTTCAGCATCAAACCCACAATCTTCAAATATTTCTCTCGCAAATTTGCCCTTCTCTTTTTCAGCCATAAATACATGCTTAAATTCATCAGTATAAGTGATCCCTTTTGAACTTACGGATTTTACGTATTGATTAGATAATAGTAGTTTAACTTCTTTTTCTGTAAAAATTTTTTTACTCATAATTTCTCCGTCTCCATGCTGATTTCTCTAGTTGTATTTCTTTATTATACAAAAATGTACCCTATAGGTAGGCTTTTTTTATGTGTCTACTCTATAGGGTACATTTTAGTGATAACGGGTGGTTTTCTCTAGGCTGGAAGCCTTTGTTACTGACCAAACCCTAAAGGGCTACTGAATGGTTCGCCAGGTGTACTACTTCTACTGGCCAGGCCTCAAAGGCCTCCTACTTATTTTCTTTACCTCTTCACCTGTAATGGATCAATATATTCCATCATCGTTAATTGTTCTGCGACTATATCATCCTGGATCTGGTTACGTATATATTCTTCTATCACCTTCTTGTTTCTTCCCACTGTATCCACATCATATCCGGTACACCAAAATTTTCGGTTCCCGTACCGGTATTTCAAATTGGCATGACGATGAAATATCATCAAACTGCTTTTTCCTTTTAACTATCCTACAAATGCGGACACACTTATCTTAGGGGGAATACTTACCAACATATGTATGTGATCTTTACATGCTGTTGCTTCGATAATCTCTACACCCTTTCTCTCACATAGAGTGCGCAGTATTTCTCGTATGTCCTTTTTGATTTTCCCATAAATGATTTGCCTTCTGTACTTTGGGGCAAATACGATGTGATACTTACAATTCCATTTCGTGTGTGCTAAACTATTAGTGTCTTTGGACATAAAAACTCCTCTGTATGCTAATATTTTGGCTGACGAACCAAAAATTTTTAGCACCACAGGGGAGTTTTTTAATACCACGCTGAAAGCTTTTTGGAACCCTAGGCCTTGCCAGGGGTTTTCTTTTCCACAAACAAAAAAGCGGCATTTCAGCAAACTGCCGAAATACCGCAAGATGATTTTTTATGTAATACTGGTCGGGAAGACAGGATTTGAACCTGCGACCCCCACGTCCCGAACGTGGTGCTCTACCAAGCTGAGCCACTTCCCGTCTAAGAAAAGCCTTATAACAAGAAGTAATATGGCGCGCTCGAAGGGATTCGAACCCCCGGCAGACGCGGTACCGGAAACCGCCGCTCTATCCAGCTGAGCTACGAGCGCTTGAATTTTTTATCGAAAAAAGAGACGGCGTTAAAACACCATCTGACGCAATGACTATTATACGACAAAATCCACTTCATTTCAATCAAAAAATGATCACTTCTTCCCTCTGAGGAAGAGAACATATTCTTTACTAATGAAAAATACATTTTACCGCTTTTACCATTCCTTTTAGGGCGCCCCAAAAAAGCAGCGATAGGGCTTCGGAAAGCGCAAATTCGCGAAGGTTAACAGGTTCGTTATACTTTTTCATACCATTCCCCTTTCGAAAAGCGGACTTTATGTTCAGTATATCGCTAAATCAATGGTTCGTGAACCAGATTCAGTCTATTATTTAAGGAAAAATGCAGCGAGTCCGTAGGCAACCGTTGCGATTGCGGCCGCAACGAGCCCGGCTTTCAGTTTATAGTTGGCATAGGAAATGACTTCTAAATCGAGAATCCCGGCCATTGTGTTTGTATCATCGCTTAGCGGAGACGAAAATGAACCGAAGCCGCCGCTTGCAAAGACGGCCCCGATGACAAGCGGAAGTGGCGCTCCTGAAACGTGTGCCAATGAGACGCCAAGCGGCATCAATATCCCCCAGGTGCCGAGCGAAGAACCGATAAAATAAGAAATGGCCGCCCCGAGTAAAAATAAAACCGGAGGAACGAAAGCGGTCGGAATCCAGCTGACATGATGGGAAACAAAATCCGCAAAGCCGAGTTCATTCGTCACTAATGATAATGCCCAGATCACTGACAGCAACATAATGACATTCATCAATTCATTGCCGCCGTTCACAAACTCTTTAAGCAATTTATCTAACTTAAACTTCTGGCACATAAAAAAGATAAACGATAAAATGATGGTGCTAATTAAGGCGACAAGCATTTCATCAAGGACATCCGCTTTAACAAACGCTTTAAAGCCATGAAAACCTTTCGCATGCCCGCTGTACCACGTTAAAAACAGCGTCAACCCGATAACGAGAATAAGCGGGATTAGAAGATTCAATGGTTTTTCCGGCAAATCTTTTGCGACGACCGGATGGCAATCTTCCCACCCTTTCGCTTCTGCTTGCTTCATATTTTGCGGGTCTTCATTTTTCTCCACTTTCTTTTTGGAATGATGAAAAAAGCTTAAATAAAGCCCGACGAGTATGATGGCAAATGAAAAAAAGTTAAAAGGAATGCTTTTTATATACAACATATAAGGGTCCGCTTGTATATGTTGATAAGAAAGCGACTGTTTAATGACCGATGTCATATACCCGACAAACGCCGTCGCGATCGGAATAAGCGAGATGACATTCGTTCCGGTCAAATCAATGATGAAGCCTAACTCTTTGCCGCTCATTTTGATTTTATCCAGCAATGCCCGCATAATCGGCCCTACGGTAACCATCCTGAAACTTGGCGCACTAAATGTGCCGAGTGTGGACAGCCACGTAATAATGAGCGTGCCACGCTTTGTTTTAATACGGTCGCTAACCCATCTTACAAATCCTTTGATCCCGCCTGTATGTTTCATGATGCCAACGAGTGCGGTAAAAAGGTATAAAAACATCGCTACTTTAAGGTTAATTTGATCGGAGAGCGCTTTGACAATATGGTCGACAACCGCATGGATGCCACCGACCGGACTCGGATGAAGCAAATAACCGCCCGCAATTAAACCTAAAGTTAACGAAGTCAATACACGTTTTGTAAAAATCACCAGCAGAATCACAACAATAAAAGGAATTAAAGAAACCCAATGCCCGCTCATTATCATCACCCTTTTAGATCACTTCATAAAATCTGTTCATAGCATGTAGCAAATCGGGGAAATTATGCCTATTTTCGAGCGGGAGTATGAAAAAGAGGCTTGATTCACGGCGTTATTTTCCAAAATTCATTTTTTATTTTCCGAAACTCGTCATTTATTTTCCAAAAAGCAAATTTTATTTTCCAAAACTTAAAATTTATTTTCCGAAACCCCCATTTTATTTTCCAAAGCCCTGATTTATTTACTCATTAACGCCAGACGGACCCCGATGATTGAGAAAATAGATGCTTTCGCATAGTTGATGGCACGGGCTACCTCTGGCTTTTCCAGGAGACTCCGGCCAAAGCTGCCCGAAAATAATGCGATGAAAGAAAATATAACAATCGTTTGCGCCATAAACAGAAGTCCGAGTACAATCATCTGGCTAACGGGGCTGCCAGCGTCCGGCGTGACGAATTGCGGAAGAAACGCCAGGAAGAAGAGCGATACTTTCGGATTTAATACATTCATGAATATGCCCCTCCGGTACAATGCGGGAAGGCTTTGTTTTTTCACCTTTTCAGCTTTCGGCGGCTTTCTTGCTTCGCGAAGAGACTGCCATGCCATATAGAGTAAATAGAATGCGCCAATGTATTTGATCATTTGAAAGGCAACATTAGAATGATACAAAATGGCGGAAATTCCGAGTGCAGCGGCCGTCGTATGGACCGTAATCCCCGAACACAGGCCAAAAGCTGTCGCAAGCCCCGCTTTTTTCCCATAAGAGACGCTTTGCATGACAACAAAAAGGTTGTCTGGCCCTGGCGCAATCGTCAACAGCATCGATACTCCGAGAAATGAAAGAATTGTAGAAAGATCCATATTCCTCTCTCCTTTATGAAATTTTCAATCTATTCTAAATTAATCTTCTCCCATATACAACAAAAAAGAAATGATAAGATAACAGCAAAGGAGGTAAAAATCATGAAGATCATTTCTCCAAAGCCGTTTACATATAGAGGCGGGAATAAAGCCGTTCTTTTGCTGCACGGGTTTACGGGCAGTACGATCGATGTCAAAATGTTAGGGAACTATTTACACGAGCGCGGGTTTACGTGCCATGCGCCTTTATATAAAGGGCATGGATCGGGACCGGACGAGCTCATTCAAACTGGTCCGGATGAATGGTGGCAGGACGCGCTTGACGGCTATCATTTTCTTGAAGCTGAAGGGTTTTCGGACATTGCCGTGGCAGGCGTTTCTTTAGGAGGAGTATTCTCTTTAAAAATCGGCGCGGAATTGCCGGTAAAGGGCATTGTTTCGATGTGCGCCCCTATTCAAGAAAAAAGCCTGGACGACTTATATTTGCGTGTACTGAATTATGCGAAGCAATATAAGAAAATAGAAGGAAAGGATGATGAACAAATCCGGGCTGAACTGGAGGAATTGAAACAGCGGCCAATGCCTTCCTTAAAACATCTCCAGCAACTGATTGTTCATACGCGAGAAAAACTCGCATCCATTTCCTCACCCATTTTTGTGTTGCAAGGTTGTCTGGATGAATCGTTATATCAAGAAAGTGCCCGTATCCTTTATAATCATGTCCATTCGGAAATCAAGCAATTGAAGTGGTATGAACAATCCGGGCATATCATTACGTTAGGCAAAGAACGGGAGAAAGTATGTAAAGATGTATATGCCTTCTTGCAATCGTTAAATTGGTGAAGCCGCATTTTCACTTAGAAAAATGCGGCTCCCTTAAGTTGTTACTTTCGAATAGAAAGTTCGTCGCTACTCGTAATGGAAAGGGTCGGCTCATCCTTTCCAGTGCCGTACGTCCCTTTGTACATCGGCGATTGATCGCCATCCTCCGCTATTTTTTCCTTATTGATCCAATTTAACTCTTTTGGAAGGGCGCTATACGTTTCGGCTTTAATGTTCATCTTCGCTTTTTCATCCAATCTTACAGCGACATGGCCGGCATCCTCGATGCGCCAGTCGTTTTCCAATTGATTTGGATAGACAGCTATTCCCTGGTGGTCCCCGCGAACGTCAAGGTTCACATTTTTCGGGACGATCATCGTCGGATTGATCCTCGTTTCTTGTTGAAACATACCCGTTTTAACCGGCGGATTTTTGATAATGACATACAGCGTATTGCCGGCCGTTTTTGCCGTTACATAGTCTTTTGCAGTTTGGATCTCCTGTTGTTCCCCGAAATACGTGCCGAACAGTTGTATATCATTCGCTGAAGAACTTTCGATATTCACGTGTTGGTCCACTTCAAGGACAACGTTTTTCACCGATCCGTCAAGCTCCTTTTTAAACGCTGGCAACTCATACGTTTTATACTCTGTTTTGATTGATTTTTTCAGTTCATCAATAAACCCTGTGGATTGAAGAAAGGTCATCCCGATTCCAATTGTGCCGATGACAGCGACAAAAAAGATGCTTAAAAAATCATACGTAATCAATGCGTTTTCTTCTTTCTTTAAAAAATAATAGATGAGCATTTCCAGACCAAGAATAATTAAAATAGCCGGCCACCAGACGACAAACACATTATACGTCCAATCCTTATTAAATTGGGACAGAAGCAAAATGCTGCCGAGGAATACAAGGGAAAGCCCCATTGAGATCGTTCCGACACGCCATCTCCTCATTGTTCACGCCCCTCCTTCTTTTCTTTACTGCCAAATAGCAGCTTCAGCCCGCCTGCGATAATTAAAAATGAAACAATGGTCGTTTGAAAATAGACGTCATAGAACATTTGAACATTGACGTGAAGGAAAGCCTGGAGCTTCGGCCCAAATACCGGCATGACGACATGGTCAAACAGGTAAAACACTCCGAGCACGATCAGGACAATGCCGATCCATTTTTGATGATTGGAAAAATAAGCAATAAGCGGCGCATCCTCGAGCGGTTCCTTCCCATGTTTAGTCGCCTTTTGCAAGCAATCGAAAAAACTGAAAAACCAGAGCAACGGAATAAGGAACAAAAAGACCAGCAAATGCAATACGTCTAAAATATAGATGGCAAGCAAGAAGGAAGCCATCAGTTGAAACCCGCGCCTTTGCAGCCCTAAATACATATGGCCGGCACCTGGAAAGATCGCAAGCAAGGTCGCTATCGTTTTGCTCTTCTTCCCTTCTTCCCGTTTTTCTTCAAAGTCTTCCAGGATCGTCCGGTCAAAAAGCACTTCCCCACGCTGTTTTTTATTTAACTGCTGGACGACATCATAAAAGCTGTAAATCCAAACAATTGGCAAAACGCCGAGAAAAACAAGAAACCCGCCTTCATTGGAGATAACAGCAACAAAGAGAATCATGACGATAAGTCCGAAAAAGCCAATCATAAACGTCAACCCGCGGTTCATTAAGCCTAAATGAAAGTGGCCTAAACCTGGCACAAAGCCAAACAACATCGTCTGCGAACGTTCGGATGGATCGGTAGGGCTGAGCTGCCCGTCCGTTGATCCCGAAATCGAGATCCCTTTTAGAAGGGTGACAATCATATCGAGCATGTTAACGAGCCAGATGGCTGCTACCAGGAATACCATAAGCAAAATGGGCCCATCATCCGCATGTATCACGAAAAGAAAAAAAACCAAAGCCAAACAGCCAAAAAAACTGATGCTATATAAAGCTCCTCTTCCTTTTTTGTTTAAATAAAAATGGCCGACTCCGGGGAAGAACGCCAGGAGAAATGCCGCCAACGGATGCCGATTCATTTATGATCTCCTCCTTTGTTTTTTTGAATATTGATAAAATCAAGCAAGTGAAGGGTTTTGTCCATCATATTTTCGCTAAATGAACCGTCTTTCTTTTCCACTTGCTTTTCTTGCATTGAATTTACGTAAGATGCAAGGTGGGCAAAAAACCCTGAAGATGTAAGCATAAGCGTAATTGAAGCTGCAATCCCATAATGAATGAGCGTTCGGTAGGAAGATGATTTCTTTCGCACGGCTTGCCTTTTCACAGCAGGCGCTTGAAGCTCCTCCTCACCCATGTAAGTCGGCATTTCATCCGTCTGCGAATCAAGAGCCCTCATATAGTTCTCAAGGCAATCATCGCACGTATACAGGTGGGACTCATATTCTTCGCGCATCTTCTCAGGTAATTGATTACGAATATACGCTTGCCATTCATGCTCTGTATAATGGTTCACTTAAAATCCTCCTCCTTCCAATGCTTCTTCATCCAGCTTCGTCCCCGGTGAAGTTTCATTTTCACATTCGCTACTTCAAGATTCAGATCGCTTGCGATTTCTTTATAGCTTTTTTCCTCTATGTAAAATGCATAGATGACATCGCGATAATTGCCCGGCATTTCATCAAGGTGCCTGTGAACCGCTTCTTTCGTTTCTTTATGTAACAACGGAAGTTCGACGAGTTTGCCAGAAGAGGCATGTTGCTTCAATGCCTCATCATCCATGCTGTCCTCTTTTCTTCTTGCGATCTTCCTTTTCCAATCGATGGAATGATTAACAGCAATTCTCGTGATCCACGTTTTTAACCCCTTTCCATTGTACCGGGGGAGAGCACCGTGAATTTTCATTAACACTTCCTGTAGAACGTCTTCCGCATCTTTTTCGTTTTGAAGCACTGAATAAATGACGCGAAATAAGTAGTTGCGGTAGTGCTTCGTAAACTCGTCAAATGCCTTCTCATCCCCTTGAAGCAACTGTTTGACAAACTGTTCCTCCAAATCGCTCTCACCCCCTTGTTCTTGCGAATCCCGCTTTTCATACTATTGACGAAATGAGCGTGAACAACTACTACACTATTTTTAAAAAAAGTTACAAAAAAGTAATATACAAGTTACATCGTATATCCTCATCTTTCCAATCGGCTGGCGAATTTCTATAGTAAGAAAAACTTAAGTAAAAATACTAATATACTGTGATACGATAGAAAAGGAAAAAGAAGAGGATCCCTATCATATACATAAAACAAGCAGAGAAACATTTTAATTTCTTGCAATAGTGAAACATTTCCCTTTTGAAATTCGTTAATAGTATAAAACCACTTTTATAAGGGTGAGGATATGGGTAAAAAATTGATGGTCATTGTAATGTTTGCTTTAGTCTTTTCGTTAGTTAGCCCGTTTTCTATGAAAACAGCGGAAGCCTCAAGAAAGTCCCCTAAAATCGGCGATGTTGAAACGCTTTCGTATAAAATGTCCGCTTCGATTATTAAAAGGGAAATACATAGCTCGAAAGTGACGAAGGCTGCCGCCAAAAAACTAAGTACGAATTTAGCTTCCGGTGTATCGGTTTATGCAAAAAACGTTCTACATGGCGGATTCATTTCGATCAGCACGAAAACGCTCTCTACTATTATCGGTTTACGATCGGAATCTCAAATTCAAAAACTGAAAGGCTATTTATCTTTGATTAAAAAGAAAAAGGTAAAAGGAATTAAAATAAAAGTGAAATACCGCTATTCAAAAATGGCCGGATCAAAAGGCTGGTTCCCGAGCGGCAAAGCGGTTTTATCCACTTATTAAAACGCTATAGCGCCCTTTCGTTTCCCAGGATAGTCCTCTCACAGTGGCTATCTTTTTTTATGAAAAAAAATTTGACAGCATGTATGAACCTTTCAAACAGCTGTCAAATCTCTACTTCTTCATCTTTTATAATCCCTTGCCGGGAGTATTTCGCCAATGCTTCAACTTCATGAAGGACGGCTTTTTCTTCGTCAGGGTTTTCCCACCAGTTATTTTTTGATGTCCGGTCTGCCTCACACATCGAATATTCAATCCAGGAAGGCATGTAAGTTTGCAGAGTAAGCAGGCACCTGCGCATATGCGAAGGAGAGCTTACGATTAAAATCCGCTTAATTTTCTCCAACCCGATTTTACGCTCCAAAACGAGCAGCGAGGCCAGCACATTTTCCGTTGTATTTGCCGATTCTGTTTCTAAAAGCAGGGCCTCATCCGGAACCCCCATTTTCAGCAGCTTTTCGCGCATCCACTCGGCTTCTGATTGCTCATTCTTTCCCCAGCGAATGCCCGAACCTGTTAACATAATATAAGGGGCCCTCTTGTTATGGTAGAGTTCAGCCGCTTTTACAACGCGACGAGTCGCTTTCCCGCCAAATACAAAGATGCAGTCCCCCGCTTTTCCGTCATCGCCTTTTGTGCCAAAAACAAGATTGGTGATTTGTTCGCGTGATAACAGCTCCGGCTGAATTTCAGAAAGCAACATACATAACACCACCTTGTACATCTTACTATTATCATTATATGAACAACTGTAAAAAATGCTTTACTTATCTCCAAACAGACTTTAATTAGGCGTACAGGAACTTCACCTTTTTGTCATTTTAGAATAAAAATATAGAAACGGACAAGTTTGGTTACTAACCTATTACGATATTTTGAGAGGAGATTTTTGATTGCCTGATTTTAAAAAAGGTCTTATTCAGATTAATGATTTAGCGGATGGGACGGTCAATTTTGGCAATGTGGAATGCGTTTCACCGAATCACGCCGAGAAACACTATGCAGGCGCCGGGTCTAGCAACAGGGGGGAAGGAATTCAAACCATTTCTTACTACAGCACAACAACGACGATTCAAAAGGGCGGAACCACGACCACAACAACGGTTAACCCGGATAAGACCATCACGATAACAACTACAAATCCAAATGGGGCTACAACGACCACGACCGTTAATCCGGATGGATCTGTCTCGACTACGACAACAAACCCGACTTCTGAAAAAAAGAAGGCCGCATCTAAGCGGCCATCGAAAACAAAACGCAACAACTCCCAATTACGAAAAAAGTAGAAAAGAAGGTTTAGCCTCCTTTTCTACTTTTTTCAAATGAGTTATTTATTAAATTCGTTCTCGATTACACTATCAATATCTTTCTTCGCCTGATCTAATTGGGCGCTGGCATCTTTTTTCAAGTCGTTCTTTTTATCCGTGATCGCTTGTCTTTGGGCCTTTTCTGCTTGCGCTTTTTTCTCTGCATAATATTTGTCGAGTTGTTGTTTGTTGTTTTCCTTTAATTGGTCTTTATAATCAGAGACCGATTTTTTTGCGTCTTCGTTTAAATTATTCACATCTTCTCTAAGTTGGCGAATAACAGCATCTTTCTTGTCATTCGTTTCTTTTTCGAGATCAGGAAAAACGAGACTCATAATTTTATTGTACAACCCGGTGAACGATCCTTGATATGCTGCATAAGCTACAGTTCCGCCAATGGCTGAAAAAGCGATTGAGCCAGCGAGTATGTACGGTAATGCTTTTCTACCAGACTTTTTTACAATTTTCTCTCTCTTTTCTTGCATAAAAAATACCCCTTTCTTTACTAACGAAAGCGGTCGGTTGCGCTACTCGCTCGACCAATCCTAAGCGCCCACATACAGAATTGGCTTCATCACTCCCACATATCATTACAGATCATACAATATTTTTCTTAGATAGTAAATACTTAAATCGGTCAATTTTTGTCTATTTTTTTGGAATAATGATAAAAAAGAAGACTGCAATAGGTGCAGTCTTCGCTTTTTAGGAGATCCATATTCTCTTTACGGCGGCCAATGACTCCCCGGAGAATGTTAACTGATAAATATCCGGCATTTGCAGCGATTGCCAGAATGCAAAATCATACTGCGGGTCAAAATAATTCATAATCAGCACCATGAGATTCCCGTGCGTGCCGAGAACGATGTTTTTCCCTTCATACGTGCGGAGAATCTTCAATATTGCCCCGATTCCCCTTTTTTGGGCTACCATGTTCGATTCTCCGCCCTCAAAGCAAAATTCAGGGTCTTCCCACACTTTGCGAATCGCTGTTTGAAAGTCGCTAACCGGCTCTTTTGACAACTTCCTTTCCCTTAATCCGGGCTCGATTTGAATTTTTAAGTGAAAGTGGTCGGCCACCCCTTTAATCGTTTGAATCGCACGTTTATAAGGGCTTGAAATGGCGACCTCTATATTTTTTGATTTTAAACAATCAGCTACTCTTTTTGCATCGAGAAGCCCTTTGTCTGATAGCGGGCGTTCGAGTTCGTCCGGCGTATAAACGGAATGGGCATGGCGGACAAAAAATAGATTGGTCATATGAACTCCCTTTCTTTCTAGTACCCCTTCAGCTAAGATTTTCACCTGTTAAAAAGATAAGAAGCAGGATCAAACTTCCCTAGCGGGGGCTATTTTCATGGCATTTGGACAATAAACAGTCGATTTCCGACAATAAATAGATACTATCGGACAATAAACGGCCTCAGTTGGATAAAAAAATTAGTCTATTTTTCACTTATTATCCAAAAGTAAGATTTTATTGTCTAAACCGGATGATTTATTGTCTAAATAAGAGCACTTATTGTCCGAACACGAAATCATTTTAGGGTTATCTATTTCAAAGACAAAAAAAAGAAGGCCAATTCGTCTGGCCTTACCATGTTTCCCCATGTTCAGTTGTTCCTGCCGTGCCTGCCTGTTGATGGGTCTCAACGGTTAATGTGAACCCGCCAAAAAGCAAGGCGGCGGCGATTGAACAATGAATCAACGCGAATAGAATCCGTTTCATCCAACCACTCCTTTCTCCAAAAGTTTTTGTTTTGCAACAAACGCAAGGTGAAAATAATCACTGCTCTTCTCATAGTTTCCTTTTGTGTAAAAATGTTCAGCCAATTGTTCACTGTAGTCTTGAACGTATCCCCATAATTCTTCTCTTTCAAAGTAGGAAATTCCTTCTTTTATGGCGGATTCCAATTCAAGATCATCTTGATGGGCATAATGAAACGCGGCTAAAATATGAAAATGAAAGCGGTATTCCTCATTATTCGCTGCCCGGCAATGCTTTAGCCCTTCTTCGATGAAGTGTGATGCAGCGTCCTTTTTATTTGTTTTATAGTATTCGCGTGCAAGAAGGAAAGCAGTTTTATGGAGTTTAAAGCGTTTCTCATAAACTTTTTCTAAAAAGCTGATAGCCGCTTCTGATTGGTTTTGTTGTTCAGAATAGAGCAAGCCAAGATTATAGCGGATCAATACAGCGCGTTGCTCCTGGTTCATCTTTTGCACGGTATTTAGGGCAGATAGAAAGTTGACTTCCGCTTCCTTAAATTGTTTAAGCAATGTGTAGGCCAATCCTAAAACATTTTGGCAGGCAGCGACGTTAAGATCATAGCCAAATTGCCCTTCAAAAAACTCCTTCGCTTTCTTCGCATAATGAATGGCTAGGATCGGCTGGCGAACATGATAATAATAATTTGCCACTTTATAATGAAACTCGGCTTTTTCAACTTCGTCCGGAACCAACGCCAAAAGGGCTTCCGCCTTTTCAAAATGAATGCAGGCATCGCTATAGCTACCAATAATGGTAAAGTGTTGCGCCTTGAAAAAATGATAATAATAGGCCAGGAAGTCGTCGGTAGGTTGGTCTATCGTATTTATCCGTTGGATTGCCTTATCCGCCTGCTTAAGATGGTCAACTAACAATTGTTGACGCAACTCTAACAGAGAATAATAGATAAACAGAGTCTGGGTCGGATCGATTTCCATCAGTTGAATCTTTCGGCTAATCTCATCCTTTAATCGGCTGGACTTTTGTATGTTTTGTTCACGAATTTCCTGATACCACTCATTTAAAAGTAACATCATCTCTTCTTTGCTTACGGTCAAGGCACTCATAAATACCCACCTTCCTCTGAGTCACGACACTCCCATAAATTTTGATAAGGCGTTGAGCTAACTTTTTCGCTTTTTTTGTTAAATCTTTGACATAATCTGTAGTTCGACATTTGTCAGTATTTTCCTTTAAAAAATTTTTAAATAATTTTAAAAAAGATGCCTCTTTTTTTCTCTATCCATCTATTTATAGGATGAAAGGAGGTGATGATGATGGCGACATCAACCATCATGGATTCTGAGCTGAGTTTGAATTTCGAAACCGGAGTCGATCCAAAGGGAAAGCCGATCATTAAAAGCAAAAACTTCAAAGTGAAAACGACAGCAACGACAGATCAGCTTCACGCAGTTGCGAATGCCCTTGCCGCGCTTCAGCAATACCCGCTCGACTCCATCGAGCGAAACGACTCGTACAGCATCTTAGCGTAACGTTAACATCATATGAAGAAAAGGAGGGATAAAAAATGGCGAAAACGTTAGCGCTTCAATTTCTGAACCGGGACAAAAAAACAGTGACGGTCACACTTGATGCACCGAAGGAACCGGTCGATGCCGCAGCTGTGAAAGCAGCAATGGATACGATCATTGCTCAAAACGTCTTCTCATCAAGCGGCGGTGACTTTGTTGAAAAGAAAGGCGCCCAGATCGTCGACCGCAGCGTCTCGGAAATCAGCCTATAAAAGAAGGGGCTGCCCCGGCTGTTGGATCCATCCTCCACCAGCATGGGACAACCCCTTTTTTCTACCATTCTTTTTGTCTGGAGATCAAACCATTATATAAGGAAAGGGGGCTTACTCATGGAAGCATGGCTTTCTCTCATCAGCGACGTCGGCTTCCCGGTGGTCGTCACGTTGTATCTCTTGCACCGGATCGAAGGCAAGCTCGATACATTGAACAATTCCATCCTGATGCTGGCTGAACGGATGCAGAAGCCACCAGCAGCCTAAACACAAAATTCCTGAATCCGCCTTTTTGGGAGATTCAGGAATTTGTTTTTTGTAATTGCTACCGATCCTATGGTTACGGCATAGTCCAATTAGTTGATTTTCTTTTCTTTTAAATCGAAAATCATCCATGATATTGAAATCGATGTGGAGTCATTAATTTCAATGAAGATGCGGTTCCTAATGAAACGAATTACTCCGTGCTACTTTTCAAGCCATTTTTGAAGTCTCTCTTGGAGGTTGGTACGGACCGTCGGCCATTCTTCGGCGAGGATGGAATAATAAGCCGAATCTCTAATACCGCCATCACTTGCGGGGACGTGGGCCCTGCGAATCCCTTCAAAAGTAGCGCCTAGCCGCTCAATTGCCGTTCGGGAACGGATGTTGCGGGCATCGGTTTTCAATGTGATTCTGATCGTCTTCCACGTTTCAAATGCATGCGTCAGCATAAGAAGTTTGCACTCCGTGTTGACACCGGTGCGTTGGAACGAAGCTTGATACCACGTACTTCCTATTTCAGCAACGGTTGGTATCATAGTATCTCTGGGTGAAGATCCATCGACCCCATTCTGGGGCCACGAAAAAACTTCGAGATCAAGAAATCGGGTTGTTCCGACAATACGGCCTGTTTCGATGTGACGAACCACAAATGGCAACGCACGACCTTTCGAAAAGTCCGCCAAAGCAATTTCGATATAACGTTTCGTATCTTCCAGTCCATCCGGAACATACGTATAAGTATACGTTGACCTGTCCTCAAGAGCAGCTGCGCAGAGCTCTTTCACGTGTCCCACCGTCATTGGTTCTAATGAGACAAGGCGGCCACGAAGCGTCACAGGCTTCAGCATGGCATCACATCCTTCGTTTGCTTAACTTTCCCCAATACCGCTTTTGAAGTTTTTATATGAACATTTTTTCAAAGGGGTTATCCATTGTCAATAATGAAAACGTGACTATTAGAATATGTTTTATATCGGACCCCATATAAGCGTAGGCGAAGATTTGATTACTTATGACATTAATGGTATTGGCCGAGTGAAGCTGTTGGAATATAAACACTTGAAAGATCACGAATTACCGCTCGATTGGCAGGATATTCAAATACGGAAATATAGAGATTAGCGTGAGAAATGGGTTTTTAATTGATAGCGAAGTTTTTTATACAATATGTGTCACTTTTTGGACATACTAACAATGTATTTTATATCCAAAGTTTTCACTGTTCTTTTATTTACTTTGATTTTTCCCCTCGAAGTTTTAGATCGTTTGTTCCGGTACTAGAAAAAGATAGTACTTTAATAAAGTCATACTGCCCTCTAAAATTAAACCAACAGAATTGGTTCATTTTAGAGGGAGGTTAATTGTGAAGAAATTTATCATATTTTCATTTTTATTTTTGGCTGTCGGAGCAACTGCTCAAATTATTGATTCCGTAATTACTCCATCAGAATATTACTACGATCATTATTTACAACTCATCCTTCTTATCATTGCAGTAAGCCCAGTTGTGGGTGTTATCATTGCTTTATTTGCAAAAAACAGCAAAACTAAAATTACCGCCATTACTTTAAATATCGTTTTCTTTGTACTCTTTTCACCGTTATCATTATTAAACCTATGGATTATAACTTTCGGAAAATAATATCGCCTAAGAAATGAGAGTTTTACAACTAACAAAAGGCCTTTGGATAAAAGGCCTTTTGTTAGTTGATAATGTCATAGATTATAATTATCGCTCGCAAGCAATCCAGTCTTTATCGCGGTCCTTGTTTCTGTTGGCGTCGTAAAGCGCTTTGGAAACATACGGCTTGTAGTGCGTTTTTCCCCCTTTGTTTCTAACGGAAGATGAACGGGCTACTCCGCCTTTATACACTTTGTTCATTTCCTTGCAATTTTTAAATACTCTAACCTTCGTTTTTGCTTCTGCGACGTCTAGCGAGCCAGCAGAAAAAACGAAAAACAATCCTAAAGAAAGTAAAATCGCTACTACTTTTTTCATAAAAATACTTCACCCCCATATTTTTCTTGTTGTCTTTACCATCATAATCCAACAACCCGTTTATTTCAATATAGTATTGTGAAATAAATTACTTATTTTCCTCTTATTATGAAGATATATAGGGGCTAGTATTCTATTAAAAAAATGGCATAGTTTCTATCGTTATGAAACAATAATATAGGTTGCTTTTACCGGGCCGTGGACGCCTACGACGAGATTCATTTCGATGTCGGCCGAGTTTGACGGACCGGAAATAAAGTTAATGCACGAAGCGATCGGCTCGCCGTTTTCCGCTTTTTGGTTCAAGTCGTGGGCAACTTGAGTCGAGCGGGGCACGATCCGGCTCTTTTCGATAATGGCAATATACGTTGTCGGCAAAAAGTTAACGGCACGCCCTTTCTTATTATTGCTGCAAAGAACGACCGTGCCAGATTCCGCCATCGCGTAATCGGCAAACGTAATCCCGACATTCGATTGTTCGGCAATCTTCACATTTTCGTCGCCTGATCGCGCATCCCAGATGTGGACAGGCACATTTTCATTCGGCCACTCTGTTTCTATTAAATGAGAAAGGCCGTATTCAGATAGACGCTCGTCATTGTGCATAATGACAGGACCACCGCCAAATTGAGCGACAATCTCTTTCAAGACTCCGGCCAACTTCATTTTATCTGTTTCAATGACGTCCGTATGGATTTTCTTGCATTGTTCTTTTAACACTTCAACTAATTCATCCTGGCTCGCATCCTTTAATACGTTCCAATGGACATCGTGCTTGTATTCGGGCTGGACAACCCCGGAAACTTTTCTTGGACGGCCAAGTTTTTGTGCAATATGATCCAAAAATGAGTCGCGATTTTGAATCGATCCTTTTATCATTGGTCCTTGCCCTCCTTCCCGCGTTTCTTCATCCAATCCCGGAACTGTTCTTTAGCCGGCGCAGGGAGATTGCGCGTATCCGTCCAGCCTTTCAACATTCCGATTCCTTTTGTAATCCGGTTGTCGCTTTGAAGCGGTTTTGTGGCAAGCGGCGCAAGCTTTGACCCGATTTTATAAGCTGTTTGCGAACCGGTTCCCATACCGATTGCTTTCATCATTACTTTTTCGGAAAAAGGCGCTTTCCCTTCGCGGGCGACAATGTTTTGCCGATGTTTGATCAACAGTTCGTGAAGCGGAATTTTCACCGGACAGGCATCGGTGCATGCAGCGCAAAGCGAAGAAGCGTACGGCAGCTCCTTGTAATCGTCATAGCCCCCGAGGAGCGGACTCAGCACGGCCCCAATCGGACCAGAGTAGATGGAACCGTAGGCGTGGCCTCCGATATGGCGGTACACCGGGCAAACGTTAACGCAAGCTGCACAGCGAATACATTGAAGAACGGATTTAAATTCCGTCGCCAAAATGTCACTTCGGCCATTATCTACGATCACAAGGTGAAACTCTTCCGGCCCGTCGGCATCGCCCGGATCTTTTGGCCCCGTCAATGTTGTGATATAGCTTGTCAATTTCTGGCCGACCGCACTCCGGCACAATAAATTCACTAAAATTTCCATGTCCTCCAGCGTCGGTACAATCCGCTCCATACCCATGACGGCGATGTGCGTTTTCGGAATGATTGTTACTAAATCGGCGTTCCCTTCATTTGTAACGAGCGTGACCGAACCGGTATTGGCGACCGCGAAGTTGCAGCCCGTAATTCCGACTTCCGCTTCCATAAACTTTTCGCGCAAGACTTCACGGGCAAAACGTGCGAGTTCCTCTGGTTTTGACGTTTTGTCATAATGGAGCTTTTCTTTAAACACATCGCGGATCTGGTCTTTATTTTTATGAAGTGCCGGCGCGACGATATGCGAAGGAGGATCATGGTCGTCCACCTGAAGGATATATTCGCCAAGGTCCGTCTCCAGCACTTCGCAGCCAATTGCTTCAAGCGCTTCATTCATATTGATTTCTTCCGTTACCATCGACTTGGACTTGACAATTTTTTTTGCGTCTTTCTTTTCGATGATATCCCGGATATAGGCGCTTGCCTCTTCTTTCGTTTTCGCAAAGAAAACATGCCCGCCGCGTCTGGCAACATTTTCACTGAGCTCCATCAAATAATAATCAAGGTTTTCGAGTACATGCTGGCGAATCTGTTCCCCTAACTCACGCCACTTTTCCCAGTCACCTAGCTCTTCTGCAGCTCCAAGGCGGCGGCCCTGCAAGCTGTTTTGCGCAGACGAAACGGCCCCTCGCATAAATTCATTGCCAAGTCCTTTTTGGATCCGGGCTTTAAAGGTCTCATCGGTAATTTTCATGGACATCTGGCATTACCTCCCTTCGTTCCTTTTCGTTTTTGGCACTTGATTTAACACTTCGGCAATGTGCATCACTTTCACTTTGTTCCCCTGTCTGTCGAGACGTCCGCCAATGTTCATTAAGCAGGCCATATCAGAGCCAACTAAATAGTCTGCGTTTGTTGATACGATGCAGTCTACTTTTTCATCGACCATTTGCCCGGAAATGTCGCCCATCTTGACAGAGAATGTGCCACCAAACCCGCAGCAATTTTCTTTATGCGGAAGCTCAACATATTGGAGTCCTTCAACATTGGACAATAAAGTAATCGGTTCACTTTTCGCTCCGAGCAACCTCGTCATATGGCAGCTCGTATGATACGTTGCCGTTCCTTCCAGGTAGGCGCCTGCATCTTCAATTTTTAGAACATGGACGAGAAATTGCGTTAATTCATACGTTTTTTCTTTTAATTGAACGGCCTTTTCTTTCCATTCGGGCTCGTCTTCAAATACGTGCGGATATTCCTTGAACATATAGGCGCACGAACCGGATGGCGTAACGACATATTCGGCATGTTCAAACGCTTTGATCATATTTTTCATCGCTTTTTTTGCATCTTCTGTATAGCCGCTGTTATATGCAGGCTGGCCACAGCAAACTTGCCCCTCCGGGAAATCCACTTCACACCCGAAGCGCTCCAGCAGCTCAACGGTCGCTTTACCGACATTCGGGTAAAACATATCGACTAAACATGTAGAAAATAAACTGACTTTCATCGAACCCCTCCTTTTTCATAAAAGTCAGGTCATCTGATGACTTGATTGAATTCATTATATCAAACTTTTTCTTTAATAAATAGGGAGAATTATCGATCCACAAAAATAGATAATGTCGTTCGGAAAATAAAATTTGTGTTTTGGAAAATACATTAGGCCTTTTGGAAAATAAAAATTTTGTTTTGGAAAATACATTAGGCGGTTTGGAAAATAAACACTCTTTTTTGGAAAATAAACGTTTGTCAGGAAGTTAAATTGGCCGAATAAATAAGATGACATAAAGAAAAGGAGGCTTTTGGCCCCCATTTTTTAATGAAATATGCTTTTTAGCAACCGTTCGACATGATTTAAATGAATTTCCATTTGTTTTTTCGCTTCTACCGGATCTCTGTTGATGATGGCCTCGCAAATCCGCGAATGTTCTTCATATGATGCCTGTTTATAGCCCGGCTCTTTTACAATGAACAAACGTCTCGTTTCTTTAATAGAATGGATCATTAAATTGGAAATGTTATTGACCAGGTCGATGAGTATTGGATTGTGTGTCGCTTTTGCGATCGACATATGAAATTTCCAATCGGCTTCATCACCGAGTTCCCCTGGTTGATCGAGTTCTTCCTCCATCATCGCAATCGCCTGTTGAATTTCTTCCTTATCTTCTTCGGTAAAATTTTTTGCGGCAACCTCCACGGCACCGAACTCGACAATTTTCCGAACTTCAAGAAGGTTCATGACATCATTTGGCTGCAGCAAAATGGCGTTCGACAAAGAGGAAAAAAGGGCGCTGCTTTCGTAATCTTTTACATAGGTACCTTCCCCGTGTTTAATTTCGATCACATTCATTGCACGAAGGGACGTGAGCGCTTCCCTGATCGCAGAACGTCCGACTTGAAAATTATCCGCTAATTGCTCCACGGAAGGAAGTTTCTCACCGGGTTTCAGCTCTCCATTTTTGATCATATCGATAAGGGCATCTTGCACCTCTTCATAAATTTTTTTCCGTTTAATTTTTTTATAGCTTTCCGTCATGGGCTTTTTTCACCTTCCTGCCCTTATTTTACGCCAATATCGTTTTCCCGGCAAAATGGCGTAAAAACTCTTCCCGCCCGGGGATTTTTTTCGGTACAGGAAGGTTATTCGCCGAATGTAATCAACTATTCGTCTATCTTATAGTGAGGTGTCTCACCGCCACATGCCGACCATCCCAAGCAAATCAGAAAAGGACGGGATATCCGTCAGTCCGGGGAACCGCTCGCGTGCCTGTTTTAGCGCTTCTTCTTTTGTTCCGTAAAAAACGGCCCGGCCTTCATTCAATACTAGCAGCCGGTCGCATAACGTCTCAATTTCCCATGGATCGTGGCTGGAGTAAATGATCGTTTTTCCCTCGTTTCCAAGCTGGCGGATAAAGGAAACGATTTCTTGCTTCGATTGAATGTCGATGCCAACAGTCGGCTCATCCATTAACAGCCAGTCAGGATCGTTCAATAAGGCGACGATGATATTGAGCTTTCGCTGCATTCCGCCGGATAAATGCTTCACCTTTTTCGTCATATGTTTGGTTAACCCCGCCATCTCGATAAGGCGGCTCACCCATTCTTTCGGCACTGGCCGATGGGCGATACGGGCAAAAAAGTTAACGTTATCCTTTGCCGTCAAGCCTGAATAGAGCGCAATTTCTTGAGGGACAAACCCGAGTGAACGCCTGATCTCCTTCACATCTTCGCTTATTTCCTTACCTTCGACCGAAATTGAACCCGCCGAGGGTGTAAGCAATGTCCCAAGCATATGCAGTAATGTCGATTTCCCCGCTCCGTTCGGGCCGATTAACCCGACAATTTGCCCTTTTTCAATGGTGAGCGTGATAGGCCCGACGACTCTCTTTTTTCCGTACGTTTTTGAAACCTCGTTTAACTCGATCATACTTGCCTCCAATGATTTTTACTGCCGCGAAAAATAAAGCCAGGCCGGCTGCAGCGCACACGGCTGCAGGCTCAATACATCCTGCTTCGTTTCCGATCAAAATGCTTCTCATTCCATCGAGCGCCCACTTTTGCGGAAAAATGTTAAAAAGACCACCAGGATTGGAAGGAAGACCCGTCCCAATGCTTGTTACAAGAACTGCCAATAATCCGATGCTGAAATACGTTTTCTTTGACTGGCAAAAACAGGCGATTAAAGAGCTGATCAAAAGGCAAAGAAATACATACAACCCGCTAATCAAGAGGAATGTGGCCGCTTGAAGGGCCGTCATGTGAACGTTCCATATCAAAAAAAGCGCAAATAGGAGACTAGATGGACATAACAGCAGAAAGATGCCAATAAGGTTCCCGCCCACATAAGCCCGGAGCTTAATGGAGAAAAGAAACATTCTTTGCAGCACACCATCTTCCCTCTCTGTAATGGCCCAGTCGTTCATATAAAAACAAATTAACATCATAAGGGAAAGGAAAAGAATGAGCCAAATCGTATATTTCTGGCTGGATGGAGCCCCTTTTATAGAAGAGTGGGGTGTTCCTTCATGATAGTCAATTTGCATGAGCGGCGCCGGTTTCCATTGCTCGTCCGTATAGTTCCACGCCTCTTTCCAAAGGCTCTTCTCCTGCTTTTCATCAACCCATTTTAAAAAGGCGTATTGATCTGTGACATAATTGGCCGCATGGGCGTTTGCCGAGAGCCGCATCACCTCGCCGGCAACGATTTCCCGAACGGCTCCTTGCGATAAAGACGCGGGCGAAATAAGCATTTGAATGGCGCCCTTTTCCTCATTTTTCATAACCTTTTGCTTAAATCCTTTAAGGAAAACAAACGCAATATCCGCTTTACTCGTTTTGATCATTCGTTCGGCCGTTTTTTGATCGACGCTCTGAATGTTGAGTGCCGGATTTTGGCTGGCGCGCTTTATAACAAGTTGCGAGTAATCGCTTTGATCCTCGTCCACGAAGAGAATGGGGATTTTCGTTTTTTCCGCCGTACTTGAAACCGCAAGCCCCATTCCAACCGCTAGAATGGCCGGCAAGAGAATAATAGACAAGAGAATGAAAGGACGGCCTGCGATCAATTTCATTCGATTCATGATAAACGTTTTATACATAGCGTCCCCTTCTTTTTAACAACGAGTGAATAAGGGCTAAAATGAAGAATCCAAAACAGAGCGCCACGAGTAAATTTACGCTGCTGGTTGGGCTGTGTTGAACGATGGCTGAAATGAGTCCGGTTTGCGCCCATCTTACCGGCAGAAAGTGGCTGACTGCCTCAAACGTAGCTGGCAAGTACGATAGCGGAAGAATGATCCCGCTCATGCTACTAAAAAGCAAAATGATCATTAAGCCGATGCTTATAAAACTCCGTCCTTTTATCCCGATTGACGTAAGCCAAATAAAAAAAGCGTTCATTGTAAACGTAAAGAGAAATGCAATGAGCACAAATGATAAGTTTATCGAATCGATCAGCCAGGAAAATGCGCCCAATAGCAAACCCGTCTGGATGCTCGTCAAAACGCTCAAAACAATAAAGTCTGCCAGAATCACCGATATTTCGTTTACTCCCATGACCGTTAAGCGCTGCTTGAGAACTCCTTGCTCTTCATTCTTCATCATATGCAAGGCAAAAAGGCTATTGAGCATAAACAAGATTAATAGAAGGCTAATGCTAAAGTATTCTTTGATGGCAAGACCATTAAAGGCATTGAGTGTAACCGTCTCAAATACATTGTTTCTGCCAAGAGACTGAAGAGAGAAGCTGACAATCAGTTGTTTTAGTATACGATCAAGCTTATCTCCTTGAACCCCCGCTTTTTTCATGTAATGATACGTCGTGTTGACACCGCTCTGTGCGGCTGATACGAGTTTGGCGTTCGCTTCCATCATTTCCTTGAACAACATCGCCTCTAAAGGCTTTTTAGCGTTTCCTGTGACGATGGCAGGCTTGTTTTCACCGTATTGCAAGCTATTTGTAAATCCTTTTGGCAAAACGACAATCGCCGCAATTTTATTTTTTTGCAAAAGATCTTTTGCTTTTTCAAGGGTTGTCCGTTGAAACGAAACAACCTTGTTCATTTCTTTTGATGATTGAAATTGGCGGGTAAGCAATTTCGTTTCCACCGTTTCGTCCTGGTCAACTAAAGCCACTTGATAGGGCTTCACCCATTGATGGCCTTTCCATAAAGGCGCCAGCCCATAAAGAAGAAGGGAGACGATGAATAACGGAAAAAGCATTGTAAGTAAATGTTGAAAAGGATGTGCCATTAAATTTTTAAACCTTAGCCGGACATGAGGCATAATTGAAATACAAATCTCCCCGCTTTCTTTCACTTTCTATATATCTATTCTAACGTATTCTCTCTTCATTTATGAACGAAAAAAAAGACAAGAGTTTAACGCATTGTTAAACCCTTGCTTGATGCTTACTGCAACGTTTGGAAGTTCTGGAAGAGGCTTGCGTTTTTCCCGATGAACTTCTGTGCATTCGTTTGAATATCTTGCATGATTTTCATCAATTCAACTTGTGACACTTCTGAAACATTGACGGCACTTTGCGGTGTCAAATCCGGGAACTTCAGATGGTCTACAAATTTTGTCTTTGTGTCAATATCAATGGTGGCGTCGATTTTCGCATTGCCCATTTCCGGATCATTATGGAAGGCAAGATTTAATCCAAGAGTTGCTTTTGAGTTGGAATAATCTTTATCCAGGTTCTGATCCGTCTTTTGGTCATACGTACCGCTAATTTCCGGTACATCTTTCGCCTCTTTGCCTGTAAAATTCAGCTTGAACGTCGATTTGCTATTATCCTGCGTTCCGTTCGTTTTAATTTCAATTCCCGCGCTCGTTGGCCCGGTTGTTTTATCCCACACTTTGAACGAACCGTTAATCGTACGCTTGAATTTCTCTCCGTCAGGTACGGTATTTGATTTTACGTCGACTACCAGCTTATCATTTTCCCCTGTGCCTGCTTCTACATTCCATGTTTTATCCGTTGCGTCATTGTCTTTTGTCCAGTTCGTTGATTTATAAGCGAAATGAGCCGTTTTGCCCGTTTTTTCATTTTTCGCATCAAGAACGATATTACGGCTTACAATTTCTTCATCGTCGTTAATGATGACTACCTGCTTAAGTCCGTTTGGCAACGAAGCATTTTCTTTAAACTGTTTCTCTGCATCTTGAATATCTTTTACGATTTTTTCTTTCAATTCTTTCTTAGACGGCATTGGCGTGATGGAGTTGTTTTCAAGCGATGCCGACATCATTTGCTGATCGACGATTTCATTGATCAATTCATCGTCTTTCGATAATTTGTTTAATAATCCGCTGACAAGATCTTTCGTTTCTTTTTCCGAAAGGGTCAACGTCAGCTGGCGAAGCTTTTCTCCTTTAAAGCTCACGTCTTTCTTCAATTTCACATCGTCATCTTTAATTTTAGAACCGATGTACAATGCATACTCCATCCCTTTTTTCTTCCAAAATTCAGGAGAGTTCAACTTCGTTTTTGTTTGGGCAAACATGAGGTTTGGCAGTTCGTTTGGCCCCTGGTAAGAAGGATCGAACTTTTTAATTGTTTCGCCAAACTTTTTATTTTCTACGTAAAAATATTTGTTATATAGTTCAGGGACAAATACGCCTGCTTTGTCATTCGATTGGAAAAATTCCGCATTCGCGATTTCTGAATCATTCATTAAAAAGCCGAGGTGATAAGCTCCCTGTTCTTTTTTCGGATCTTGTTTAACACCTAGCTTCAGCTTGCTATTTTTCAAGAACTCCTGAACCATCGCAAGTTCCGGAACCTGTTGCTCCAAGCCATTTGCGTTCATATTTACGCCAATCGTCATATCTTGTTGGTAGGGACTTTTTTTCATTTTGTCTTGAAGTTCAAATGAATTGCCAAAGCTGTCATTAAAGCTTTTTTCCAATGCTTTGTAAGAATTTAGTTCCGAGATGAAATAAAGCTCTTTTGGCGATTTGTTAAAAAAGACGGCATAAACCGTTCCTCCGATGCCAATTAGAATGACTGCTAGAATAATAGCTGTAATCGCAATCTTTTTCTTCCCGGGATTTTTATTCGTGCTGACCTCTAATCCAGCAGCCGTTTCATTCCGTGTATCCATGTGCTCCTCCTTTTTGTTTGTAGTTGGCCTTTAGGGAAGTCACATCTTGTAAACTATGTAAATGTTTCGCATCCCTATCCCCCATAAAATAGCCTTGTTCCTTGCCTCAAGGTAAGAAATAACAATGATTTTACTATACCTAATGAATAGAAGGGTTTCCATACATTGAAGAAAAAAAGAGCCAAAAGTCCCTTTTTTCTTCAATTGATGTTTTATTTTTCTGTAAATGTAGTAAAAAAGACCCAAAATCACCTCCACCTAAATTTCCTTACCCCCTTTTCAGAAAAGATAAACATTTTTTTCATCATTTAACATTTTTAAACAAATGAGAGTTGAATCCTTGGTCCAACTCTCATTATATGCGCTTATTCTGTTTCTTTTCCTGCTCATGTGACAGCTATTTAGTCACAACCGGTAATTGTGAAATCATCTTCAATTTTCGCTAATACTGTTTCTGGTGTTACATTCTCTCCTTGTTTTACATCCACTGAGATAATATGTCCACTGATGCCTACTGAAACTTCCTCAACTAACCCATTTTTTGTCTTAATTAAAAACAGTCTTTCCCACTCGTATACACGGTTTGCTTTCATTGTTAAAACTTTTTCTACCGTCCCATGATATGGACTATAAACGGGTTCCACCACGCCTGGCATTTCTCTTCTCTCCTCTTCTTGGACAAAGTTTTATACCCAGCCTCTGAAACGTGAAGCTTCGGCCATTTTCCGGATTCCGACCATATAGGCCGCCAATCTCATGTCAACCTTGTGTATTTGTGCGGTTTCATAAATTTTTTCAAACGATTCTACCATCACTTTGCGCAAGCGTACAGCGACTTCCTCTTCCGTCCAGTAATAGCCCTGGTTGTTTTGCACCCATTCAAAATAGGAAACAGTCACGCCGCCTGCGCTTGCCAATACGTCCGGCACGAGAAGAACACCGCGCTCTGTTAAAATCTTTGTCGCTTCTAACGTTGTCGGTCCGTTTGCTGCTTCTACAACGATTGGAGCCTTAATCAAATGGGCATTTTCCGCAGTAATCTGATTGGAAATGGCGGCCGGCACAAGAATGTCACAATCGAGTTCAAGCAATTCTTTATTCGTGATCGTATCTTTGAATAGCTTTGTCACTGTCCCGAAGCTATCACGGCGCTCCAGTAAATAGTCGATGTCAAGTCCGTCCGGATCATAAAGCGCCCCGTAGGCATCCGAAATGCCAACGACTTTTGCACCGGCATCATGCATGAATTTCGCAAGATAGCTTCCCGCATTACCGAATCCTTGAACAACGACGCGCGCCCCTTCAAGCTTGATGCCTTTCTTTTTCGCGGCTTCTTCAATGCATAATGTGACGCCGCTTGCAGTTGCGGTTTCGCGGCCGTGCGATCCTCCAAGAACGAGCGGTTTTCCTGTAATAAAGCCCGGTGAGTCAAATTCACGGATGCGGCTATATTCATCCATCATCCACGCCATAATTTGTGAATTTGTGAACACGTCCGGTGCAGGAATATCTTTTGTTGGTCCAACCAATTGGCTGATCGCCCGAACGTATCCGCGGCTCAGGCGCTCCAATTCACTGAAGGACATGCTTCTTGGGTCACAAATAATGCCGCCTTTCCCGCCTCCGTATGGCAAATCGACAATGCCGCATTTTAAGCTCATCCAAATCGATAAAGCCTTTACTTCATTTTCATTCACTTCTGGATGAAAGCGAACGCCGCCTTTAGTCGGTCCGGTCGAGTCATTATGCTGGGAACGATAGCCGGTAAACACTTTCACTGTCCCGTCATCCATCCGAACCGGAATGCGGACTGTCAACATTCGAAGTGGTTCTTTCAATAGCTCGAACATTTCATTGGAATAGCCCAATTTATTTAATGCTTCTTGGATGACAGATTGTGTCGATTCAAATAAACTTAGTGCTTCTTTTTCTTCTTTGCTCTTTTTTTGAAGATCATTTAAAACTGCGGTAGCCGCCATTGATTACATCTCCTCGTTTTATTACGGTCATTAGTTTTAAGAATGAGGAGCAGCAAAAAGCCGCTCCAAATGTTTATAGTGTTTCGCCTGTTGTCTTTGCTTGCATATGCAAGATGAGGTAGTCAGGGCCGCCCGCTTTTGAGTCAGTTCCTGACATGTTGAAGCCGCCAAATGGCTGGTAGCCGACAATCGCGCCTGTACATCCACGGTTGAAGTAAAGGTTGCCGACATGGAACTCTTCTCTTGCGCGTTCGATGTGCTCGCGGTTATTCGAAATGAGCGCGCCTGTTAAGCCGTAGTCGGTGTTGTTCGCGATTTCCATCATATGATCGAAGTCACGCGCCTTGCAGAACGCGACAACCGGCCCGAAAATTTCTTCTTGCATTAAGCGGTCGTTTTCTTTTACATCGGCAATGAT
>NZ_AUMP01000041.1 GCF_000430745.1 Fictibacillus gelatini DSM 15865
CTGTTGGTTCTATTCCAACTAAGACTTCTGTTTTGTCATGATCCTTCATGGCCCTTAATATTCGTTGATAGAAGGACTCAAATCCATCCCGAGATTGGGATACAGAGAATGATTTTTGAAGCACACGACCACGATCATCCACAAAACAAGCGAAATGTGTACGCTTCGCAATGTCGATACCGACGACAAGTGTTTTTTCAGTGACTTGATTAATTTTTTGATTTTCTATACAATCCATATGGAGTCCTCCTTGGTTAACAAATTAGGGGTCAATTCTAGCAGATTGACACCCCGCATCATACCAAGAGGGCTCTTTTTGTTCAAGTCCCCGAAAACCTTCTAACAGGAATGCTCCTTTCTTAAATCCATTTCCGTCATCTGAAATCTCAATATGAATCTGGTTTCCTGAATTCACGCAATCGATCCAAACATTCTTTTTGGCATAGCGGAGACAGTTTCCAAGCAAGTTGTGGAACGCTTGTTTTAACCGGTATTCGTCCATCCATACGTCGAGAGCCGGACAATGTTTCACGTGCAACAGGATACCTTTTTTATCCGCTAGTGGCTTCATGCTCTGGATCATTTCTTGAATGACATTATTGACCGGATGATAGCAAAAGTGGTACGTCTCTTCAATATGTTCCAGCTTCGTTAAATCGCTAATTTCTTCAACCAATTTCTTCATACGCTGGCTTTCATTAATAATCACCTGCAGACTATTGGACACTTCATCTCCTTCAACGACGCCATCTACGATCGCTTCAGCATTCCCCTGAATCGCCATTAACGGCGTTTTTAATTCATGGGAAGCATTTTGTAGAAATTCCTTTTGCTCATGATCATACATTTTGATTTTTTTCGTTAATTTGTTAAAACTATTGGCCAGATCCCCCATTTCATCTTTTGTTTGAATAGAGACCGGGGAAAATTCCCCTTTGATTGAAAATTGATTCATGTGCGACTGCAATTTGCGGATCGGCTTCGTTAAATTCCGTTCTAACACAAATGCGGCAAGGGCAGCAACGATAAAAGAGACGAATAAACTGATCAACACCGTTCTTCGAAAAACCCTCTCCAACGCCGTAAGATTCTCAATCGGGGTGATGAGTGTAACATAGCCTTTTACTTCACCACTTTTTGAAAAAATGGGGAGTGTTTCATCAACATAGTTCATTTCTTTCTTTTGATACTTCTTCAGTTCATTTTCTCTTAAATTCGTTTCAATGACTTCATGTTGCTGATTGAAAATGATCAATCTGGACTCCATTAGTTTGCCTGCCAGCTTTAAACGTTTTCTTTCCGTCATTTGGCGGTGGACCGTTTCTTTATTAAAAGGGACGTTTGCCAGCAATTGACTCACTGTTCTGGCATCCGCACGTAATTCCTTTTTAGCATGATGGATTAAATACTCTTTTGAAAAAAAATGAAAAGTAACCATCGTCACCAAAAACACAATCAAGAGGATGAGCCAATAGGTGATTCGTATTTTTTTACCAATTTTCATGTCAGCCGTCCAATCGGTAGCCGTAGCCCCAGACTGTCGTAATTTCTGCCACCGCTTGATGCTCGGCTAATTTTTTTCGTATTCTTTTTACAAGGTCATCAATAATTCTTAAGTCACCGGTATAGTCATAACCCCAGATTTGCTCAATCAACTGTTCTCTCGTAAACGGCTGTTTCGGATAACGCGCCAAGTATTCAAAAAGCTCATACTCTTTTGTCGTTAATTTCATTTCATTCCCGTTAACTTCTACATAACGTCTTATAGGATAAATGCGGGCCTCTCCGATCGTAATGATCTTGTTTTCTTTCTTCCCGTCTGATAAATGAACCCGTTTGAAAATGTTTTTAATGCGGGCGACCAATTCCCTCGGGCTGAACGGTTTCGTTAAATAATCATCCCCGCCGATTTCTAAACCGAGAATGCGATCAAGTTCCTGATCCCTTGCTGAAACAAAAATAATTGGTATTTCACTAATTTTTCGGATGTCCTGGCATAATTCAAGCCCATCGATCCCTGGCATCATAATATCAAGAACAAGCAAGTCCGGCTTTAAACGGGCCATTTCTGCAATCACTTGTTTTCCATCAGAGAAAACCGTTACTTTATACCCTTCACGTACTAAATACTTTTCTAATATATCTCTTATATTCTTCTCGTCATCGACGATAAAAATATGTTTCATTTTTGCACCTCCCATTTTCATCATAGTAGAAAATAAAGCTTTTGCCGAGCGGGACGCCAATGATTGACCATGTTAAAAAGAGATAGGTTAAGTAACCTACCTCTTTATCTGCCTTTATTTTTCTATTTTTGGAGTATGTCTATCATTTCATTTAGAAAGCTTACTTTCTGCTCTAGCTTCTTGTTTACCGACGTTTTTAACGTGTTTAGCTTTTGCAGATGAGTACGTGCTGTTTCTTTATTTTTCGCTTTCACCGCTTCTTTTAGCGCCTTTCGTTCTTCATGAATCGTTTTGTTCAATTGCTTGATCTCTTTATTTATGTCTTTTATTTTTACTTTTACTTTTCGCGCCTCTTTTAAAGCCGTTTTGTTTCCATTTTTCACAGCGTCCACGTGTAAGTCACGGAGCTTGTCCGTTAGCTTCACTATCTCTTGTTTTAATCCAAGCTGCTTATACTTGAGCTCGCTTGCTTCATGAAACTCCTTCTTTAACGACTCCGAGAACGTTGCTTTTTGAAGCGCCTTCTCATGATAGGGTGATGCCGTTTTCACCTCTGTGTCACCTTTAGCAAATACGTGCGCGGCCCCCGCTCCTCCGCCTAATAGTAGGCTGCCTGCAAGAGCCATTGTCGCTAGCTTTTTCATACTCTTTTTTCCTCCCTTAAAGATTGATAGCATTAGTGTAAGCAAAAAGTGTGGAAATCGTGGGAGGGAAATGTGTGAAAAGGATGTGAAAATAAACTACGACTAAAATCAAAAGAGCACAGTAAAGGTTGCTTTACTGTGCTCACGTTCGTTCTTATTCAGATACATATGGTAACAATGCCATGAAACGCGCACGTTTGATTGCACGAGTCAATTGGCGTTGGTATTTAGCAGATGTACCAGTTACACGACGAGGAAGAATCTTACCGCGTTCAGAGATGAAACGTTTTAAAAGATCCGTATCCTTATAGTCGATGTAAGTGATTTTGTTTACTGTAAAGAAACAAACTTTACGACGCTTTTGGCGTCCACCGCGACGTCCAGCCATTCTTGTCCCTCCTTTGTAGAAGATGTGTCGTTCCGTGTCTATTTGATCCCGTTCGTTTAAAATGGCAAATCGTCATCAGAAATGTCGATTGGCGTGCCATCATTGGCAAACGGGTCGTCATTAAAGTTATTCCGATTCGTATTTTGGTTTTGATTTTGCCCAAAACCATAATCGTTTTGTTCGAAGTTACTTCGGTTCTGATTTTGCTGTCCAAATTCACGGTCACTTGATGGTCCACCAAAGTTGTTTCCGCCCTGAAATTGGCCGGCATTGGCATTTCTCGGTTCTAAAAACTGAACACTCTCTGCCATTACCTCGGTAACATAAACACGTTGACCCTGATTGTTATCATATGAACGCGTTTGAATGCGCCCATCCACTCCGGCTAGCGAACCTTTTTTCAAGTAATTCGCGACATTCTCAGCCGGTTTGCGCCATACGACGATATTAATGAAGTCGGCTTCACGTTCACCCTGGCTGTTCGTGAATGTGCGGTTAACGGCAAGCGTGAAATTGCACACTGCCACACCGCTTGGAGTGTAACGTAATTCAGGGTCTTTCGTTAAGCGTCCCACAAGTATTACACGATTGAGCAACAGAACCACTCCTTACAACTCAAAAAATTTATCTTTCATCAACAATTGTCATGAAACGAAGAACGTCTTCATTGATCTTCATTAAACGATCGAAT
The DNA here is from genome assembly GCF_000430745.1 of Fictibacillus gelatini DSM 15865. Lineage (GTDB taxonomy): Bacteria > Bacillota > Bacilli > Bacillales > Fictibacillaceae > Fictibacillus_A > Fictibacillus_A gelatini. Next base: position 3,910 of record NZ_AUMP01000041.1, read on the forward strand.
TCGTTAATCGCTTCAACAGGAGCGTTAACATCCAAAACAGTGTAAACACCGTCACGGAAGTCGTTGATCTCGTATGCTAAACGACGCTTACCCATATCAGTTTCTTTCACGATCTCCGCACCATTATCTGTCAAGATGCTTTTCGCTTTCTCTTTCACAGCTTTAATGGCATCTTCTTCAAGATTTGGACGGACGATGTACATGATTTCGTACTTTTTCATTCCGGTCACCTCCTTTTGGTCTAAACGGCCCAATTTGTGGGCAAGGAGTAAATAATCAACGTATATATCGATACTTACTCACAATTAAGTATTATAACAAAACGTTTACCTAAAGACAAGGTCAAAAAGAAAAACGGAATGGGACTTCTCTCCATTCCGTCTCTTCTTTATACATTAAAGCGAAAATGAACGACATCTCCGTCTTGCATCTCGTACTCTTTTCCTTCTAATCGGACTTTTCCTTTTTCTTTTGCAGCGTTCATATTACCGGCCTCAATGAGATCCTCATAGGCCACCACTTCGGCACGAATAAATCCTCGTTCGAAATCGGTATGAATAATTCCCGCACATTGCGGCGCTTTCATTCCTTTGCGGAACGTCCAGGCGCGAACTTCTTGAACACCTGCGGTAAAGTAGGTGGCGAGGCCTAATAAGGAGTAAGACGCGCGAATGAGCTGATCGAGGCCTGCTTCCTCAATTCCTAGTTCCTCAAGAAACGCCTTTTTCTCTTCGTCATCAAGCTCGGCAATCTCCTCTTCCACTTTTGCACAAATGACAATCACTTCTGCATTTTCGCGGGCGGCATATTCCTTTACTTGATCGACATATTGATTTCCGCCTTCCAACAAATCTTCTTCACTGACGTTTGCCACATAAAGAATCGGCTTCATTGTCAAAAGATGAAGACCATGGACGATTTTCTTTTCTTCAGGCGTTAATTCGACACTTCGGGCAGGAAGTTCTTGCAGCAAGGCTTCTTTAAGTTTGACAAGCACTTCGTGTTCGGCTACAGCCTCTTTATCTTTTGCTTTCGCTAATTTCTCAACGCGAACAAGTCGTTTTTCAACTGTTTCCATATCCGCAAAAATCAGCTCCAAATTAATGACTTCAATATCATCAATTGGATCGACTTTACCGGATACATGGGTGATATTTTCATCCTCAAAACAGCGCACGACTTGAAGGATCGCATCAACCTGGCGAATATGAGACAAAAATTTGTTGCCGAGCCCTTCTCCTTTACTTGCCCCTTTAACAATGCCGGCAATATCCGTAAACTCAAAATGAGTAGGAACAGTTTTTTTCGGCTGAACAAGTTCGGTCAATTTTTGCAGGCGGTGATCCGGTACTTCGACGATGCCGACATTCGGATCGATCGTGCAAAACGGGTAATTGGCTGATTCCGCTCCCGCCTGGGTAATTGCATTAAAAAGTGTGGATTTCCCAACGTTTGGGAGACCGACGATTCCAGTAGTTAAAGCCATGCCTCTTTCAACTCCTCATCTATATCAAAAAGCACATTGTTTATACACATCTTTCACAATTATAGGTTGGTTGATAGGAAATTACAAGCATTGTTCCAAACAAAAAACGACTGGAAACCAGCCGTTTTTTGTTTCACGTGAAACAATTATTCGTTATGAGAAACAAGTATTTTTTTTAGTTTTTTCGTAAATTCTTTTCTTGGGATCATTACACTATGCTGGCAACCCATACATTTAATCCGAATATCCGCACCCATACGAATGATTTTCCAATGGTTGGTGCCGCATGGATGAGGCTTTTTCATTTCGACTTCATCGTTTAAGTGGAAAATTTTTTGTTCCAAAGCACTCACTCCCTCAATTTTAATCTAAACCGGTCCTACTCGGAAGCTTCTTTTTGGTGATAATACGTTATCATCTTTGGATATGGAATTTCAATGCCTTCTTGTTCCAATCGCGTTTTAATCGACTTTCTTAATTCGCGCGCGACTTTAAAATGGGTCATCGGAAGGACCTCGGCCGTTACGCGGATAACGACTTCATGCGCCCCGAGCATTTGTACTCCAAGAACTTCCGGATCTCGTACCATCTCAGGAAATTCAGGCGCCTTCTCTTTAACCACTTCTTCTATAATCGCTTGCGCACGGTCAATATCCTCTTCATAGGCAATACTCACATCCACTACGGCCATACTGTTATGGACGGAAAAATTGGTCACTTCCGTAATCGACGAATTCGGTAAAATATGAACTTCCCCTGTCCAATTTTTTATTTTCGTTGTCCGTAAGCCAATTTCCTCTACCGTGCCTTCAAAATTCCCAACCCGCACAAAGTCTCCAACTGAAAATTGATTTTCAAATATAATAAAGAAACCAGTAATAATGTCACGAACAAGGTTTTGGGCGCCAAAACCGACCGCAAGGCCAACCACACCGGCACTTGCTAAAATCGCTTCCACTTTTACATTAAACTCGCTAAGAATCATTAAGATCGCGATAAAATAAATGACATAGCCTACGACATTGTTAAGCAATCGAATTAACGTTTGTTCTCTTCGCTCCGATAAGCGTAGCGGACTTTTCATTCGAAACTTGAATCCATTTCCGATCGCCGCCCTTATAATCCGCACGAGAATGATCGCCCCTAAAATAATCAAGACGATTCGAAGCGATTTAATGCCTATTTCAGTCCATAGTTCGGGGTTACTTATATAGTTACTGATCTTTTCTATTACTCCGGGATTTGTCAACAACTTCACGAAAAGACCTCCATTTTAGTTCTTTACCGTTTTATATTAAACATTTTTTTAGTTTTTTTTCAATTGCTAACAACCAAATTGTAATAAATGGATTAAGAAGTGCTGAATTCGGGTATACATTTCTTGTCAGTAGTTGGTTCCGGGAAAAAATATTCTAAAGAACTTCTCGCAAACTGTGTATAAGAATGGAAATAGTTCCGTATACTGTTACTACTATTATGAAGGAGAGGATTCCATGTTCTTAAAGAGGAAACTTGCCCCTAAAAAGGTGTTTCAATGTAAAATTCATCATGAGAACAATGAAGCCCCAATGTTTCTAGCTGAAAACGTGAAGCTTCTACTTCCTAACCTTTTAAACCGGCCAATCGTTATTGTATGCATTGGAACTGACCGCTCAACGGGGGATTCGCTCGGTCCTCTTGTCGGCACGAAATTAAGTGAACGAACGTCCTTTCCTTTCAAAGTATACGGAACGCTAGATGACCCGGTTCATGCCATGAATTTGGATGAAAAGCTGAAAATGATTAAAAAGAACCATCCCAATGCCTTTATTATCGGAATCGATGCATGTCTTGGCCGCCTTAACCATGTCGGCATGATATCTGTTGGAGAAGGGCCGGTTAAACCCGGAGCCGGTGTAAACAAAGAACTTCCTCCGGTAGGCGATATCCACATGACAGGAATTGTAAACGTCAGTGGATTTATGGAGTATTTTGTCCTGCAAAATACTCGTTTAAGCATTGTTATGAAAATGGCTACTTTAATTGCGAATAGCCTTGTTATCGTCGCTCGCCATTTCAGCCAATATCAGCTTTCATCAGGCTTGCAAAAGGATGATCTCTATAACATTCAATAATATAACCGTTAGGACCAATTTCTCCTAACGGTTATTTTTATCGCTCGATCAAATCAAGAATGCGCTGTAAGTCCTCGTCTGAAAAAAACTCAATTTCAATTTTCCCTTTTCGTTTCGTTCGCTTGATGGTAACAGATGTTCCGAAGTGATCGCGTAAATACGATTCTTTTTCCTGAATGAAAATATTTTTTTCCGGCTTCTTTTTCTTTGTTTCATGTGAAACATTTTGATTCATTTGCTGGATTAACTTTTCCAGCTGACGAACATTTAGTTGTTCGTTTACGACCCGCTTAACAACTTGTTCCATTTTCTCTTTCTTTTTAAGTCCAAGTAACGCCCTGCCATGCCCCATTGATAATGAGCCTTCTGAAATCATCGCTTGAACTGGTTCAGGCAGCTGCAAGAGACGAAGGAAGTTGGCGATATGCGGTCGGCTTTTGCCGACACGGCTCGCTAATTCTTCCTGTGTCAATTTCAGATGTTCGATCAATTTTTCATAGGCTTGCGCTTCTTCAATCGGATTTAAATCCTCCCGCTGCAGGTTTTCAATAAGCGCTATTTCCATCATCTTTTGCTCGGTAAACTCTTTAACAATTACAGGCATAACTTTAAGACCGGCTTCTTTCGCCGCCCGAAAACGCCGTTCGCCGACAACGATTTCATATCCTTTAATGGTTTTTCTTACGATAATGGGTTGAAGAATGCCATGTGTTTGAATGGATTCTTTTAATTCATTGATAGCCGACTGATCAAAAACTTTACGAGGTTGGTACGGATTGGGCCGTATATCTTTCAAACGAACTTCCTTCACTTGTTTATCATCGACCGCTTCGTCTACAGGAAAGAGGGCATTAATTCCTTTACCTAACCCTTTCGCCACTACCCATCACTTCCTTCGCTAGTTCTAAATACACTTCCGCTCCTCTTGACTTCGGATCGTAAATGATAATTGGCTTCCCATGACTGGGAGCTTCAGAAAGCCTCACATTGCGCGGGATAATCGTATGATACACTTTATCCTGAAAGTATTTCTTCACCTCTTCAATCACTTGAATCCCAAGATTTGTCCTGGCATCAAGCATCGTCAAAAGGACACCGTCAATCATTAAATCGGTATTTAAATGTTTTTGCACGAGTCGGACAGTGTTTAATAATTGGCTTAATCCTTCAAGCGCATAATATTCGCATTGAACGGGGATCAGGACAGCATGGGCTGCTGTTAATGAATTAATGGTCAACAGGCCAAGTGAAGGCGGACAGTCAATGATAATATAATCGTAATTACCTTCTACTGCTGCCAATGCACGCTTTAACCTTACTTCACGTGAAATGGTTGAAACGAGTTCTATTTCTGCTCCTGCAAGTTGGATGGTTGATGGGAGTATATGTAAACCTTCACAAAGTGTTTCTACTATAATATCTTTTACATCCACATCTTCTACGAGGACGTTGTAAATACATTGATCAATATCACCTTTGTCAACGCCAACCCCGCTCGTTGCGTTCCCTTGAGGGTCGATGTCGACAAGCAGGACTTTTTTCCCGAAGTACCCGAGGCATGCGCCGAGGTTTACGGAAGTTGTCGTTTTTCCGACACCGCCCTTTTGATTGGCAATAGCAATAATTTTAGCCACGATGTCACCTACCTGTTCTATTCCTCTTTTGGTGAGGACGTTCAAAAAAGTTCTTTTAGCTGGATTTTTGAACACGTACTTTATCTCTTATTCTATCATGAACCTATAAAAAAACTCTCATTTTTTATAAAAAAATGAGAGTTTTCGTTTATTTTTTTGGAATTCGAATCGTAAATTGATAAAATTCATCATGTTCTTCTTCTTCAGTATCAATCGATAGCCCGCTTTGCAGGACCATATCAACCGATTGACGAACAGTATTGATCGCAAGTCTCATATCTTTGCTGAATGATTTGCGTTGAGGTGCCTTCTTTTTCGCCTGGCCTTCACCTTCAATCAATTTCTTTACCCGCTCTTCCGTTTGTTTCACATTTAATTGCTTTTCCAAAATTTCTTTAAGCATTTGTTCCTGTTTTTCAACTGATTTTAAAATAATTAAGGCGCGGGCATGGCGTTCCGTAATTTTTTTTTGCAATAAGGCTTCCTGAATGGATGGAGGCAGCTTTAACAAACGAAGTTTATTTGCAATGGTCGATTGCCCTTTCCCGAGCCGTTGCGCAAGGCTCTCTTGCGTCAGTCCATGAATATCAAGAAGCTTGGCATAGGCCATCGCCTCTTCTATGGCGGTCAACTCTTCGCGCTGCAAGTTCTCGATTAAGGCGACAGATGCCGTTTGTGAATCATTAAATTCCTTTACAATCGCAGGAATCGATTCCCATCCTAATTTCTGTACCGCTCTATATCGACGTTCTCCGGCAATAATTTCATATTTCCCATTTTCAATCGTACGAACAACGATCGGTTGGATCATGCCATGGGTCTCAATCGTTTGTGAAAGCTCTTCGATTCGCTCATCTATAAAAACCGTTCGTGGCTGAAAACGGTTCGGAATAATATCTTGAACGGGGATTTGAATGACTTCCTCGTTTTCATTTTTCTCAGTTTCTTCAACACTCTGGCTTTTTTCACCTATGCCGAACAAGCGTGAAAAAGGATGCTTCATTGAGGATGACACCACCTTTTATGATCTACCTTAAGATTTCGCTCTATTTCAGCAAAACTCCTGCCAGGCTTTAAAAATTCTTACCAAATGATGTATGTAACGATTCAGCATGTTTCACGTGAAACGTTCACACTTTTATAATGGATTTTTGTTTGGCATCCCGGGTTTGCGTGGATATTTTTTCGGCGTTTTCGCTTCTTTTTGAATGACGACGATATTTCGTTCACTCTGTTCCTCAGGAAGAGTGAAGGAGTAAACATCGACCACTTTTCCGCCGAGCAGTTTGATCGCTTTATCACTATCGGTTAACTCATTTGCCAGTTGCGCGCCTTTCATAGCCAGAAAATGTCCATTTTGTTTTACGAGCGGAAGGCAAAGTTCACTTAATACAGACATTCTCGCCACTGCACGTGCCATGCACAAATCAAACGATTCACGGACTTCATGGTTTTGTCCGAACGTTTCTGCACGATCATGGTAAAGCGTTACATCGGTCAATCCGAGCTGTTTTGTCAGTTCTCCTAAAAAATGAATTCGTTTTTGCAAAGAATCAACAATAGATAATTTAATAGCAGGAAAACATATTTTTAAAGGAATGCCCGGGAAACCTGCCCCGGCACCGACATCACAAACGGTTTGTTCTTTTGTAAAATCATAATAAAAGGAAGCCGTCAATGAATCGTAAAAGTGCTTTAAATACACTTCTTCCTTATCGGTGATCGCTGTTAAATTCATTTTTTCGTTCCATTCCACAAGAAGCTTGTAATAGTCTTCAAATTGTTGAAGCTGGCCGGAAGAAAGGGAGATCCCCTTTTCCGCCAGCATTTGTTCAAATGTAGAAATGTTCATAATTCCTCCATCAACCATTACCGTTCGATTTTCGCAAGCTTTCCTTGCTCCAAGTAGATGAGAAGGATCGAAATATCGGCCGGATTCACTCCGGAAACACGAGAAGCCTGGCCAACAGATAACGGTCGTACTTCGTGAAGCTTTTGTTTCGCTTCAGTCGCCAGTCCATTAATGGCAAAATAATCGAGATCTTCCGGCAGCTTTTTCGATTCCATTTTTCGCATCCGCTCGACCTGGGCAAGCTGCTTGTCAATATAACCCGCATATTTAATTTGGATTTCTACCTGTTCGGCGACAACGTCACTAACAGATGGATTCGGGGTCATTTTCGCAATTACATCATATGTGATTTCCGGCCGTTTCAAAAGATTGGCCGCAGTCATTGGCTCTTTTAATGGCGAGCTGCCCGCTTCTTCAAGAATCGCTTGAACCTCAGCTGTTGGTTTGATCGATTCGTGTTCAAGCCTTTCAATTTCCCTGGCAATTTCTTCTCTTTTCTTTAAAAAGCGTTCGTAACGTTCGTTCGGAATAAGCCCGATTTCATGCCCGATTTCCGTCAAGCGGAGATCCGCATTATCATGGCGAAGAAGAAGGCGGTATTCCGCTCTTGATGTTAATAAGCGATAAGGCTCATTTGTCCCTTTAGTAACAAGGTCATCAATAAGGACACCAATATACGCCTGCGAACGGTCTAGCACGATCGGGTCTTTCCCTTGCACTTTCCGGCACGCATTGATTCCGGCAATAATTCCCTGTCCTGCCGCTTCCTCATAACCGCTCGTTCCATTCAATTGCCCGGCTGTAAAGAGGCCTTCCACAAGTTTCGTTTCCAAAGACGGCCAGAGCTGTGTCGGGACAATCGCGTCATATTCAATCGCATAACCGGCGCGCATAAGCTCGGCTTTCTCAAGTCCCGGAATTGTCTCTAAAATTTTTCGTTGAACATCCTCGGGAAGGCTCGTCGAAAGACCTTGCACATACACTTCTTCCGTGTTTCGTCCTTCCGGCTCCAAAAAGATTTGGTGGCGCGGCTTGTCATTAAAACGGACAATTTTATCCTCAATCGAAGGACAATAACGCGGCCCTGTTCCTTCAATCATCCCGGAATACATCGGCGAGCGATGAAGATTGCTGTTAATCAATTCATGCGTTTTCGGACTTGTATACGTTAACCAGCAGGGCAGCTGGTCAGTAATGAATTCCACTGTTTCGTACGAAAAGGCACGCGGAACATCATCCCCCGGCTGGATTTCTGTTACAGAGTAATCAATAGTATGGCTGTTGACACGCGGTGGCGTACCGGTTTTAAAACGGACCATGTTAAATCCTAATTCTTGTAAATGGTACGATAATTCAATGGACGGCTGCATATTGTTCGGTCCGCTCTCATAAGCTAGTTCACCAATAATAATTTTACCGCGCAAATACGTACCCGTCGTCAAAACGACAGATGTCGCGTAATATTGGGCACCGGTTTTCGTAATGACCCCTTTACATACACCGTCCTCGACAATTAAGCGTTCCACTAACCCCTGACGTAACGTCAAGTTTTCCGTCGTCTCCAGCGTTTTTTTCATTTCACTTTGATAAAGCACTTTATCGGCCTGTGCCCTGAGTGCACGGACCGCCGGGCCTTTCCCCGTATTTAACATCCGCATTTGAATGTGCGTTTTGTCAATGTTTCTAGCCATTTCCCCGCCAAGGGCGTCAAGCTCGCGAACAACAATCCCTTTGGCCGGCCCACCGACAGACGGGTTGCACGGCATATACGCAACGGCATCAAGATTGATCGTTAAACATAACGTTTTTGCTCCCATGCGGGCGGATGCAAGCGCTGCTTCGACACCGGCATGACCGGCTCCGACGACTATTACATCAAAATTGCCGGCATTGTATCCCATTGTCTTCTCCTCCTTCTTCGTTTTTGATTATTTATTTCCCTAAACAAAATTGTGAGAACAACTGGTCGATCAAACTTTCAGAAACAGTGTCTCCAACAACTTCCCCTAAAACTTCCCATGCTCTCGTAATATCGATTTGAACCATATCAATCGGCAAGTTCATTTCAATTCCGTGCAATGCTTCTTCCACATGGTTCAACGCCTGGTTTAACAACGCAATATGTCTTGAATTGGAGACATAGGTCATGTCCTGGGACTCGATGCCACCTTTAAAAAACAATTCGCTAATCGCTTGCTCCAATCGATCGATTCCCTCTTCTTTTAAAAGGGATGTTGTAATGAGCGGGTAATCACCGGCCAGATTTTTGACACGGTCCATATCGATTTTCTGATCAAGATCTGTTTTATTCACAATGACGATGACGTCCATGCCTTTTACGGCTTTAAATAAATTCTCGTCTTCAGGAGAAAGGGATTCATGAAAATTTAATACGAGTAAAATCAAGTCGGCTTCTTTTAACACCTGGCGCGATTTTTCAACGCCGATTTTTTCAACGATATCTTCCGTCTCTCGAATTCCTGCCGTATCTACTAATCGTAATGGAACGCCGCGGACATTGACGTACTCTTCAATGATATCCCTTGTCGTTCCGGCAACATCTGTTACAATCGCTTTATTTTCATGGACGAGCGCATTCATTAACGAGGATTTACCCACATTCGGACGGCCAATAATTGCCGTCGAAAGCCCTTCGCGAAGAATTTTCCCTTGCTCGGCTGTCAGCAATATTTTTTTAATTTCTTCAGCAACAAATTGCAATTTTTCATTCAGGAGGCCGTGGGTCATTTCTTCCGCATCATATTCCGGATAATCAATATTCACTTCCACATGGGCGATCGTTTCAAGAAGCGTTTGGCGCAAGTGGCCGACAAGCTTTGAGAGCCGTCCTTGCATCTGGTTTAATGCCACATTCATCGCTCGATCCGTTTTTGCCCGGATTAAATCGATGACGGCTTCCGCCTGCGATAAATCGATCCGTCCATTTAAAAAGGCGCGTTTCGTAAATTCTCCAGGTTCCGCCAGTCTTGCTCCATTTTGTAGCAGCAGCTGAAGAACACGATTAACCGAAACGAGACCTCCGTGGCAGTTGATTTCTACAACATCTTCCCTTGTAAAGGTTCGAGGGGCACGCATAACAGAAACCATAACTTCCTCTACCGGCTGATTCGTTTTCGGGTCGATCAGTTTGCCATAATGAATCGTATGGGAATCGACTTCTGCCAGCGGCTTTTTCCCTTTAAACAGACGGTCGGCTATTGGCACTGCTTCTTGTCCGCTTAACCGGACGATAGCGATGGCTCCTTCTCCCATCGGAGTTGAGATGGCGGCTATTGTATCATATTCCATCTCTTTCACCTCGCCTTCTAACTACATTTAGAACCATTTTATATCTATCCACAATCTATTATTTCCTTCTATTTCATTTTCTAACGATCCACAGTGGATAACTACTTTTCATCTTCCTTGAGTTATCCACAGTAACTTTTAGTTTAACGCATTTTCACGGTAAAAAGCAATGGGAAGGCGCTTTTCAATTGGACAAAAAAAATCCTCAGGTTAGCCACCCGAGGATTCTCTATTTTGTTACTGGACGGATAATCACTTTCCGATAAGGTTCCGTCCCCTCAGAACTTGTTTCGACATGCTTTTCAGACTTTAATGCCATATGAATGATTTTTCTTTCATTGCTTGGCATTGGATCAAGGGCAATTCCTTTTTTCGTCATCATTACCCTTCGTGCTGTGCTTGTCGCCAAACGCTCAAGCGACTCCCTGCGGCGTTCACGGTAATTTTCAGCATCCAGGATAATTCGGATAAAGCCATTGGAATGGTGATTCGCAACAAGATTCGTCAAATATTGCAAAGAATTTAAGGTTTGTCCTCTTTTCCCGATTAAAATGGCGATTTTGTCACCGGAAAGATCAAGAATGACTTCTTCCCCCATCTTTTTTTGCGTAATGGTAACCGGAACGCCCATTTTCATGGTCACTTCCTGCAGGAAAGCAACTGCTTGTTCAATCGGATCTGGTTTTAGGGAAACTTCGACCAATGCCGGCTTCCCACCAAAACCTAAAAATCCTTTCTTTGATTCTTCAAGCACTTTAATCTCTACTTGGTCTCTGGAAGCTTGAAGCTGTTCAAGAGCTGCAGAAACTGCTTCTTCTACCGTTTTTCCCGTTACCTGAATTTGCTTCACTTTTTCGCGCCCCCATCAGTTTGTTTTTGCTTATTTTTCATTGGGGAAATGACAAAGTAAGTTTGTGCAATCATAAAGATATTACCAACTACCCAATATAACGATAATGCAGCCGGGAAATTAATCGCAAAGACAACAATCATGACCGGCATGACATATAACATAATTTTCATTTGCGGATTTTGGCTTTGCGGTCCCGTGCCCATCATGATTTTTTGCTGCAAGAAAGTTGTAATCCCCGCGACGATCGGCAAAATATAATACGGATCGTGCTGTCCTAAATCAAACCAGAGAAACGTATGCTGTGCAATCGCTTCCGTTCTTCTAATCGCATGGTAAAAGGCGAGCAATATTGGCATTTGAATGACTAACGGCAAGCATCCTGCAAGCGGATTGACGCCGTGCTTTTGAAACAACGCCATCGTTTCTTGCTGCAATTTTTGCTGTGTAGCAGCATCTTTTGAACTGTATTTCTCTTTTAATTTCTGCAATTCCGGTTGAATATCCTGCATTGCTTTTGAACTTTTTGTTTGTTGAATCATCAGCGGCAATAGAATGAGACGAATAAGAATCGTAACGATGATGATTGATAGTCCGTAGTTAGGCTTTGCCCCAAATAAGTATGCCACTTTTGTGATGACCCAGGACAATGGGTAAACAAAGTAATGATCCCAAAATCCTGTACTATGAGAAGTTATCGGTTGATTTACCGAACAGCCAGCTAACAGAGCCATTAACGCTACAATGGTCAGTGTTAAAACTAGTTTCTTTCGCACTCCTTTTGTCCTCCTTATAGGAAAAAAAATTAGTTGAAATGATTGTTCTTCTTTCCAGGCTTTTCTGGAACAGGATCCAAACCGCCCGGATGAAATGGATGGCATTTTAAAATCCGTTTTAAAGTCAGCCAGGACCCTTTAGCCACCCCAAAACGCTTGAAAGCTTCAATTCCGTAATGTGAGCAAGTCGGGTAAAAACGGCAAGTCGGGGGAGTTAGCGGTGAAATGAACCGCTGGTAAAAACGAATCAGCAAAATGCACAGCTGCCTCATTTCCGCTTCTCCCTTTGTATGTAAATGGCACCTGAACGTTTTAATACGTGCAGGAGGCTTTTTTCCATTTCTGCAAAATCCATCGTTGCCACAGGGTTTCGCGCAATAATGATGTAATCTCTCGCTGACTTGATTTGATCTTTATGTTTCATAAAAATCTCCTTCACCAGGCGTTTGATCCGATTACGTGTTACCGCATTTCCCACCTTTTTGCTTACAGATAGACCAAGTCTAAAGTAAGGTTGCTCGTCCTTTTCAAGCGAATATATAACAAATTGGCGATTGGCAGACGATTTTCCTCTTTTAAAGACTTCCTGAAATTCCTCATTTTTTTTAATTCTTTGCTGTTTGTTCATCCGCTGATACCCCATTTGGAATTAAGCGATTTGCTTCAAGTCGATGTTCAAAATGTCCGGGAATCGTTGTCCTCCTTTTTTGAACATGCACTACAAGTATTGGTTAACGCTGTAAAACTAAAACCATAAAACATTGATTATATGAGAAAAAAGACCACTGATGTCAGTGGCCTAAGCGGATAATACTTTTCTTCCCTTACGACGACGACGAGCTAGAACTTTACGGCCGTTCTTAGTTGCCATACGCGCTCGAAAACCATGTACTTTTTTACGTTTTCTATTGTTAGGTTGGAACGTAGGTTTCATCTATACTACACCTCCCTGAGGATTAAATCAAAGAAAGACAGTCTAAATAAGTATAGAAATACTTCTTCTTTTTGTCAAGTGGGCTTAAAAAGTAACCGCTCATTTTAAAAATGAATTTTTTTGGATCCAAAACTTCCAAAATTCATTCTGTGGATATCATTTTCGACACTTTTTTCACTATCCACACCTTTTATCGACAAGTTTTACACAAAATATAGTGCTGTGGACAACGGCTTTACACAAGGTATTGACATTGTGGATAAGTGTAAAAAACGCATTGCAATCGCTGATTTTTTTTGTTATGATTGTTGTGTTTTAACTCGTGAATAACCATCGTGTGTATATCTTTTATCCACATCCTGTGGATAAGGTTGTGGACACATATATTTTACTTGTTTATGGGGTTGTCCACAAGATCTGAATAACAATTATTTTACTATCTTTCTACTATATTAATAGTTTTTCACATTTCGTGTGAATTGCATATTTACTCATGCGGTGTATATCAGTGTATAAAAATACATTGCATGTTAGTTCCACCTATCATAAGGGGGACTTTTAAGAATGTAAGGGGAGGAACGATTGGTGGAAAATATAGCCGATCTATGGACCAAAGCCCTTTCTGTTATGGAACAGAAGGTTAGTAAACCGAGCTTTGAGACATGGTTAAAATCCACAACGGCACATGCGCTGCAAAATGACACGCTTGTCATCACTGCACCCAATGAATTTGCTCGAGATTGGTTAGAATCGCGATATTCTTCACTTATCTCTGAAACATTGAACGACGTTACCGGTGCAGCGCTTGATGTGAAATTCATCATTCCACAAAATCAAATGGAAGATGAAGTCGATTTTGAAAAAGCGTTAAAAAAAACGCCTAAAGTTGCCGTTAGTGCTCAAGAAGAAATTACCCAAAGCATGCTAAATCCCAAATATACATTTGATCGGTTCGTTATCGGCTCAGGAAACCGCTTCGCCCATGCCGCTTCTCTTGCCGTAGCTGAAGCACCGGCAAAGGCATATAATCCGTTGTTTATTTATGGAGGAGTCGGACTTGGGAAAACCCATTTAATGCATGCGATCGGGCATTACGTCATTGATCATAATCCAAATGCGAAAGTCGTTTATTTATCATCGGAAAAATTCACAAATGAATTTATTAACTCGATCCGTGACAATAAAGCCGTTGAATTTCGAAATAAATACCGAAGTATCGACGTGCTTCTTATAGATGATATTCAGTTTTTAGCCGGAAAAGAATCAACGCAAGAAGAATTTTTCCATACATTTAATGCACTTCATGATGAGAGCAAACAAATTGTCATCTCAAGCGACAGGCCACCTAAGGAAATACCAACGTTAGAAGACCGCCTTCGTTCACGATTCGAATGGGGACTCATTACGGACATTACTCCTCCTGATTTAGAAACGCGTATTGCTATCTTAAAAAAGAAGGCGAAAGCGGAAGGCCTGGATATTCCAAATGAGGTCATGCTTTACATTGCCAACCAGATTGACACCAACATACGGGAATTAGAAGGGGCATTAATCCGGGTCGTTGCCTATTCTTCGCTTATTAATCAGGATATGAATGCAGACCTGGCGGCGGAAGCATTAAAGGATATCATCCCATCGGCTAAGCCAAAAACGATTACGATTCAACATATTCAACAAATCGTGGGAAAGCAGTTTAATGTGAAGCTCGAAGATTTTGCCGCTAAAAAACGAACGAAGTCTGTTGCATTTCCACGGCAAATCGCGATGTATCTTGCACGTGAGTTAACCGATAATTCATTGCCGAAAATCGGTGAGGAGTTTGGAGGAAGAGACCATACGACTGTTCTTCATGCTCATGAAAAAATTTCAAACTTGCTTGCGACAGACCAACAATTACAAAAGCAAATTCAAGATTTGCATGATCAATTAAAAAACACGTAAGGCGTAGTCTCTTTTTTGCAATTGAATAATGTGCATAACCATCGATTGTTTATACACAGTCTATCCACATGTGGATAGACTGTTATTCCTTTGAAAAATAATACTTATCCACAGATTCACAGCGCCTACTATTACTACTACGAATTTATTAAAAAAAATTAATAAATAGAACCGACCATAAAAAAGCCAGGGGGATATTTATGAAATTCAAGATTAACCGAAACCAATTAATTCAAGGTGTTCAAGGTGTAATGAAAGCCATTTCTTCACGAACAACGATTCCAATTTTAACAGGGGTCAAAATGACGGTTGATTCGGGTGGAATGACTTTAACGGGAAGTGATTCCGATATTTCCATTGAACGATTCATTCCAGCTGAAGAAAATGGCGAAATTAATCTTGAAGTACAAACACCCGGCAGCATTATATTGCAAGCCCGGTATTTTTCAGAAATCGTAAAAAAATTGCCGGATGAAACCGTTGAAATTGAAGTGGGAGAACGTTTTGAGACACAAATGCGTTCAGGAGCTTCGGAGTTTAGTTTAATCGGACTGGATCCAGAAGAATATCCGCGCCTGCCGCAAGTTGAAGAACAAAATGTCTTCAGCATCCAGGGAGATCTATTAAAAATGATGATCCGCCAGACTGTCTTTGCGGTGTCCACCTCAGAAACACGCCCGATATTAACCGGGGTAAACTGGAGTTTAGAGGATGGCCAATTAACATGTGTCGCCACAGACAGCCACCGCCTGGCACAACGAACGGTGAAAATTAATTCGAATGCAACTGAATTATCGTTTCGCAATGTCGTTATTCCAGGAAAAAGCTTAAATGAACTGTCTAAAATAGTTGAGGACTCAGAAGAATTAGTTCAAATTGTCGTAACGAACAATCAAATTTTATTTAAAACAAAAAACACGTTATTTTTCTCACGTTTGCTTGACGGAAATTTCCCGGATACATCCAAATTGTTGCCTGGAGATAGCAAAACAACGCTTGTTTTAGGCACAAAAGAACTCTTGCAAGCCATTGACCGTGCTTCCTTGCTTGCAAGAGAAGGAAGAAACAATGTTGTTAAGCTAGTGACACTGAATGAAAATGAATTGGAAATTTCATCGAACTCTCCTGAGATCGGAAAAGTATTTGAACATGTAGCCATCACATCAATGGTTGGCGAAGAGTTAAAGATTTCTTTTAATGCAAAATACATGATGGAAGCCTTAAAGGCGATGGACTGTTCAGAAATTAAGATTTTATTCACCGGAGCTATGCGGCCGTTCTTGATCGAGCCACAAAGCGGAGATTCGATTAAACAGTTGATTTTGCCGGTTCGGACTTACTAAATAGTGAAAAGCTGCTGAGGACTTTCAGCAGCTTTTGCAATGGTTGGTCATTTTAATGCCATACTAAAACTAAAAAAGGCGGGTGAGCGAAGTTATGGCTGAAGTAAAAATAACGACAGAATATATTACGCTTCAACAACTATTAAAAGAAGTGGATGTTCTCTCAACTGGTGGAATGGTAAAATGGTATTTAAGAGAACATGATGTTTACGTAAACGGAGAACGTGAAGAGCGAAGAGGAAGGAAATTATATGACGGTGATGTCATTGCAATTCCTGGAGCGGGGAAGTTTACGGTAACGAGGTAATGGGAGGTATCCCTTTTGTACATTGAAAAATTACAATTGACACACTATCGTAATTATCCTTCACAAACTCTTTCATTCGAAAATAAAGTGAACGTATTCCTCGGGGAAAATGCCCAAGGGAAAACGAACGTGATGGAAGCGATCTATGTGCTTGCGATGGCAAAGTCGCACCGAACCTCACGCGATAAAGAATTGATTTATTGGGACAAAGAATATGCTAAAATAGAAGGAGAGGTCGAAAAAAGGAGCGGACCTGTCCATTTAAGTCTTGTCATCTCCCAAAAAGGGAAAAAGGCAAGAATCAACAGCCTGGAACAACGAAAATTAACAAACTATATAGGAACCATGAATGTCGTTATGTTTGCACCTGAGGATTTGAATCTTGTAAAGGGAAGTCCCCAGGTGCGAAGGCGTTTTATTGATATGGAGATTGGACAGGTTAACCCCGTATATTTGTATGATTTAGGGCAATATCAGAAGATTTTAGCACAGCGCAACACATTATTGCGCAATATGCAGCCGAGAGCTTCGAAAGAAAATTTGGTCATGCTCGAAATTTTAACAGCACAACTTATTGAGGTGGCTGCCAGATTGACGGAAAAACGGCTAAACTACATGAAATCATTGAATATATGGGCAAATCCGATCCACGAGGGCATTACAAGAGGGAACGAACAACTTGAAATTCAATACAAACCGACGGTGAACGTATGTGAAGGTCAAGATTTGACGAAAATGATAGAAGAATACGAACAAAAATTTGTTAAAATAAAAGATAGAGAAATAGAACGCGGAACGACTCTTTTTGGCCCGCATCGCGATGACCTTGTCTTTTATGTGAACGGAAAAGATGTCCAAACCTATGGGTCGCAAGGACAGCAACGAACTACCGCACTTTCGCTAAAGCTCGCGGAAATTGAATTGATTCATTCTGAAATTGGCGAATATCCCATTTTGCTTCTCGATGACGTTTTGTCCGAACTGGATGATTTCCGCCAATCCCATCTGTTAAACACAATTGCAGGGAAAGTGCAGACATTTGTGACCACAACAAGTGTGGATGGCATTCACCATGAAACGTTAGAGAAAGCAGCAACCTATCGGGTCAATCAAGGAAACGCTGAGCGAATAAGGTGAGGTGAGGCTGATGTTGCTTCATTTGGGCGAAGATGTCGTAATCAAAAGTCATGAAATTATTGCCATCTTAGATTATAACGCTCTTTATGAATCAAAAGACATCGAGTTGTTTTTGGATGTTCAAAAGAAGGAAAACAATGTAAGGGATTTAAGCGAGGATCATCCTAAATCAATTGTGATTACCGATAAACTCGTTTATATATCTCCGCTTTCATCAACAACGTTAAAAAAACGGGCAAATGATCGAGCGGAATTGGAACAAGGATGGTATTTGAAATAAGGATGAACCGAATTGTAGGTGGAAAATATGACAACGGAACAACAATTAGAACAACATTATGATGAAAGTGATATTCAGGTACTCGAAGGCCTTGAAGCCGTTCGAAAACGTCCGGGGATGTATATTGGATCAACCAATGTAAAAGGACTTCACCATCTTGTATGGGAAATTGTCGATAACTCCATTGACGAAGCTTTAGCCGGGTATTGTGATGAAATTACAATTACGGTTGAAAAAGACAATAGCATTACAGTTGAGGACAATGGACGAGGAATCCCGGTTGGCATCCAGGAAAAAATGGGCCGGCCAGCGGTTGAAGTCATTATGACTGTCTTGCATGCAGGAGGTAAATTCGGCGGGGGCGGCTATAAAGTATCCGGAGGGCTGCACGGAGTTGGTGCCTCTGTAGTAAACGCCCTTTCAAGCTCGTGTGAAGTGACGGTTTATCGTGATGGCAAAGTACATTACCAGGAATACCGCCGCGGTGTACCTGTGGCCGACTTAAAAGTCATTGGTGAAACGGAGAAGCATGGAACGAAAACACATTTCACACCGGATCCAGAAATTTTCACGGAAACGGTTGAATATGATTTCAACACGCTTGCCAGCCGTATTCGGGAATTGGCTTATTTAAACCGCGGGTTAAAAATTAATGCCGTCGACAAGCGCCCTGATGAACCTGTTCGAAAAGAATTCCATTATGAAGGCGGCATTAAGTCATATGTCGAGCATATTAACCGGTCACGCGAAGTGCTTCATGAAGAACCAATTTTTGTTGAAGGGGAAAAGGATGGAATATCGGTTGAAATCGCTCTTCAATACAATGATGGCTTCACGAGCAATATTTATTCATTTGCGAATAACATTAATACTCATGAAGGTGGAACACACGAGTCTGGTTTTAAAACGGCGTTGACCCGCGTAATCAACGATTATGGCCGGAAACATCACATATTTAAAGACAGTGATACGAACTTGACCGGAGATGATGTCCGTGAAGGATTAACGGCCATTATTTCGATTAAACATCCCGATCCGCAATTTGAAGGCCAGACGAAAACAAAATTAGGCAATAGTGAAGCACGAACGATAACGGAGTCCATTTTCGGGGAACATTTTGCGACCTTTATGCTTGAAAACCCGACAGTTGCAAAAAAGATCGTTGAAAAAGGAATGATGGCTTTACGCGCAAGGGTAGCCGCGAAAAAGGCGCGTGAATTGACAAGAAGAAAGAGCGCTTTAGAAGTTTCGTCGCTGCCTGGTAAATTGGCCGACTGCTCGTCAAAAGATGCGGCAATTTCCGAGTTGTACATCGTTGAGGGGGACTCCGCAGGCGGATCGGCAAAACAAGGGCGTGATCGCCATTTTCAGGCGATACTGCCGCTCAGGGGAAAAGTTATTAATGTGGAAAAGGCCCGTTTGGATAAAATTCTTTCCAACAATGAGATTCGAATGATCATTACAGCTCTTGGAACAGGAATTGGGGAAGACTTTGATATTTCTAAAGCCCGTTACCATAAAATTATTATTATGACCGATGCCGATGTAGACGGAGCGCATATCCGCACATTGTTGCTTACGTTTTTCTATCGCTATATGAGGCCGTTAATTGAAAATGGCTATGTATACATTGCCCAGCCTCCTCTTTATAAAGTGCAGCAAGGCAAACGGGTAGAGTATGCCTACAATGACAAGGAATTGGAGAAGATCATCACTACATTCAATCAAAATCCAAAGCCACAACTTCAACGTTATAAAGGTCTTGGAGAAATGAATGCGACCCAACTCTGGGAAACGACGATGGATCCTGAAACAAGGACCCTTCTGCAAGTCGAGTTGAAAGATGCGGTTGAAGCCGATGAAACATTTGAAATTTTAATGGGGGATAAAGTAGAACCCCGTCGCGATTTCATTCAGGAAAACGCACACTATGTTAAAAATCTAGATATTTAAAATAAGGAAACAGGGGATTCCCTGTTTCGCTTTGCTAAAGAGGTAATGGAGGTTAGAATCTATGTCTGAAATGGATCGTTCACGGATCAAAGAAGTAAGTATAAGCACGGAAATGCGTACATCATTCATCGATTACGCAATGAGTGTTATCGTCAGCCGTGCATTGCCGGATGTCCGTGATGGGTTAAAGCCGGTGCACCGCCGTATTCTGTATGCCATGAATGAGCTTGGAATGACCGCGGATAAGGCTTATAAAAAATCAGCACGTATCGTCGGTGAGGTTATCGGTAAATATCACCCGCATGGGGATTCGGCAGTGTATGAATCGATGGTCCGAATGGCTCAGGATTTTAACTTCCGCCACATGTTAGTTGATGGACACGGAAACTTTGGTTCGGTGGATGGTGACTCCGCTGCAGCAATGCGGTATACAGAAGCCAAAATGGCCAAAATTGCTATGGAAATGGTTCGTGACATCAATAAAGATACAATCGATTACAAAGATAATTACGACGGTTCCGAAAAGGAGCCCATCGTTCTCCCTTCCCGTTTTCCGAACTTGCTTGTCAACGGGGCGACGGGGATTGCCGTTGGAATGGCAACCAACATTCCTCCACATCATCTGGGTGAAGTAGTTGACGGTATTCTTGCATTAAGTAAAAATCCCGACATATCTATTCCGGAGTTGATGGAGTATATTCCTGGTCCCGATTTTCCTACAGCCGGCGAAATTTTAGGCCGCGAAGGAATTAGGAAAGCCTACCAGACCGGTCGTGGCTCGATCATTTTACGGGCAAAAGCGGAAATCGAGGAACATGAGAATGGGAAAAGCTCCATCATTGTTACAGAAATCCCTTATCAAGTGAATAAAGCGCGATTGGTCGAAAAAATTGCAGAATTGGTTCGGGACAAGAAAATCGATGGAATTACGGATCTTCGTGACGAATCAGACCGAAACGGAATGCGGATCGTTATTGAAGTGCGCCGAGATGTGAATGCCAATGTGCTGTTAAACAATTTGTATAAGCATACGGCACTGCAAACAAGTTTTGGCATTAACATGCTTGCGCTTGTAGATGGACAGCCAAAAGTTCTAAATTTAAAAGAATGTTTGCATCATTATTTGAAACATCAGCAAGTAGTCATTCGTCGCCGTACGGAATTTGATTTACGTAAAGCCGAAGCAAGGGCTCATATATTAGAAGGGTTAAGAATTGCGCTTGACCACATTGATGAAATTATCGCTCTCATTCGTTCATCTCGGACTACTGATATTGCCCGGGAAGGGTTAATGGAGAATTTTTCATTAACTTATGAACAGGCACAGGCCATTCTGGAAATGCGTTTGCAGCGCTTAACAGGACTTGAAAGAGATAAAATCGAAAACGAGTATAATGAGCTCGTTAAGTTGATCGCAGAACTAAAAGCCATTTTAGCGGATGAAGAAAAAGTTCTTGAAATCATCCGAACAGAGCTTATCGAAATAAAGGAACGTTATAGCGACGAACGTCGGACAACTATAACGGTTGGCTTTAACGCGATTGAAGACGAAGATTTAATCCCACGATCCAACGTTGTTATTACGTTGACGAATAAAGGGTATATTAAACGTCTTCCTATATCGACATACCGTTCACAGCGACGGGGCGGAAGAGGAATTCAAGGAATGGGAACCAATGAAGATGATTTTGTTGAACATCTTTTTACCACGAATTCCCATAACACTCTCCTATTCTTTACAAACAAAGGGAAAGTATACCGTTTAAAAGGTTATGAAGTGCCAGAAATGAGCCGAACGGCTAAAGGTATTCCGATTATTAACCTGCTGCAAATTGAAAAAGAAGAGACGATTTCCGCCGTCATTCCTGTTGAAGAGTTTGATGAGTCTTCTTATTTAAACTTTATGACAAAACAAGGAATTACAAAGCGCTCACCTCTTTCTTCTTTTACCAATATTCGAAAAGGCGGTCTCTTTGCCATTAATTTAAGGGAAGACGATGAACTCATCGAGGTGAAACTGACGGACGGAACGAAAGATATTATTGTCGGTACAAGCCATGGACTGGCGATCCGTTACCATGAGACAGACGTTCGTTCAATGGGCCGATCGGCAACCGGGGTAAAAGCGATTACGTTAAGCGATGATGATTTTGTCATCGGCATGGCTGTTCTTGATGAATCGTTGGATGTCCTGATTGTAACGAAAAAAGGTTACGGAAAACGTACGCCAATGGATGAGTATAGACTTCAGTCGCGCGGTGGAAAAGGAATTAAAACATGCCATATTACAGATAAAAATGGCCCGGTCGTTGCACTTAAAGCGGTAACGGACGAAGAAGATTTAATGGTTATTACAGCTGATGGCATTTTAATCCGAATGAATATTAGTGGAATATCAACAATGGGCCGTAATACACAGGGTGTGAAACTTATTTCGATGAGTGAAGGAAACCAGGTAGCAACGGTGGCCATTGTGGAAAAAGAATCGGAAGAAGAGGAAGACTTACAAGAAGAGTCATTTGATGATCAAGAAACAAATGAATAATTTTTTTGAAAGAGGAAAATAATCATATATTTTCCTCTTTTTTCTTTGTACAATAGAACATATACATTTTAAAGCGGGGAATAACGGAATGAAAATTAAACGATCATTAGCAAAAGAAGGAGACGTATTAGCTGAGGATATTTTTTCAATGACCAATCATCCGATCATGAATAAGCATACGGTTCTAACTGCCAGGCATTTATCTGTTTTAGATCGTTTTCTTATTGAGGAGATCGATATTCTTCGTGATACGGTCAAAACGGAAAAAAGAGAAAAGGAATCAATGAGAAAAAAGGAAGAACAAAACAGCCATGAAATAAAGGATGATTCTTTTGTTTCGATTTATCTTCAAGCGGTAAAAAAATATAAGCTGCTGTTTGAAAATTGGCGGGCCGGCGCTCTCGTAAGTATTCTTGATGTCCGAAATACCATATTTCCGGCAGTTCTAAAAGGAATGGATGATCCGCGCAGCATTTTAATGCTCCATCATTATACAAAGGAAAAGGAATATATTTATTTTCATGCGATTTCTGTTGCCGTATTAAGCGCTTTTTTAGGCAAGCGCCTTAAATTGTCCCGGGGAGATTGTTTGCAATTAGCGCTTGCAGGAGCGTTAATCGACTGTGGGATGGCAAAGGTGTCCTCTAACCTATTACATAAAGAAGGCCCTTTAACTTCTGAAGAAATGAAAGAAATAAAGCAGCATACCATTATGGGCTATAACATGTTAAAAAAAGCAGCGGGAATAAAAGAAGCAGTATTACTTGGAGTACTACAGCATCATGAGCGGGAAGATGGCAGCGGCTACCCACTGGGAAGCAAGGGCGACCACTTGCATAGTTTCAGTAAAATTCTTGCTGTCAGTGACGTTTATTTAGCCATGACAGAAGAACGGCCATACCGGGATAAACAAAGCGGCTTTAAAGTGCTTGAAATGATGATGAATGATCAATTCGGCTGTTTTGACCATCGTGTATTGAATAGCCTTATTGATAGTTTGTCTATTTTCTCCGTTGGGACTCAAGTTAAGTTAACTAATCAAGAAATAGGCGAAATTGTTTTTATTGAACAGGCCTATCCAACACGTCCTATGATCAAGCTAAAAACGTCTCAAGAAATTATTGCATTAAAAAACAGACGTGATTTATTCATTGAAGAGATTTTGTCTTAAAAAGCTATCTAAACGGCTAAATTATTTGAATTTAGTCGTTTTTAAATGAAGAACAATCTTTTTTTGAAAAAAGTATTGACGATAGTCAAGAAAGATGATACATTTATTTAGCTGCTTTGAAACACGAAATTCGACTTAAAAAAAGTTGTTGACGAAGCGGTTGAAGATATGCTAAGATATAAAAGTCGCCAAAACGAGCGACGGAACAAAAAACATCTTAAAATGTTCTTTGAAAACTAAACAAAAGCCAGGTAAGTCAGGGATAAATAAAATCCCGCAATTCTTATTTGAAATGATTGAGCAAGACAAACTTTATTGGAGAGTTTGATCCTGGCTCAGGACGAACGCTGGCGGCGTGCCTAATACATGCAAGTCGAGCGGACGGAAGGAGAGCTTGCTCTCTGGAAGTTAGCGGCGGACGGGTGAGTAACACGTGGGCAACCTGCCTCATAGATGGGGATAACACCGAGAAATCGGTGCTAATACCGAATAATAGAGCGGAGCGCATGCTCCGCGCTTGAAAGTCGGCTTTGAGCTGACACTATGAG
>NZ_AUMP01000042.1 GCF_000430745.1 Fictibacillus gelatini DSM 15865
TAGCCTCGTTTTATAATCGTGAACAGCCTTATCATAACGCTCTTCCAATTCTTGAAGAAACTTCAGAAATTGAAGAGAAGAATGTCGGAATACAGGTTTTGAGGCAGCTGGATGGAAGTCATTTGTTTTATCCTTTAATGTATCAAATGCGGATTTAATCTCCTGTTCCTTTATTTTAATCTCCGGCACATTATCCCTCCTCATCTTTTACGTGTTTGATTTTCTTATGAATGAATTGGATCGAATCAGAAATACTAGCATTGGCCCGTTCTAGCTGTAAAATTTTGTCCTCAATTCTAGTCAAAAGCTCTTCAATTTGACGATCATTTATTGCTTTAAACGCCCGCTCATTAGCTGCCCTCAAGTTTCCAAAATGATTCGCATGTTTCCCGGACCAGATTGTTCGCGACAGTTCCGGCTTAAAAATAAGTCTTTTGTTGTTCATTAGCTCTTCTTGTTCATTAGAAATCTTACTTTTCGCCTCATACAAACGTCTTACCTTTTCTTCATTTGCCCGTAATTGCTCCATATATAAAGACACTTCACGATTTAATGTCATTAATCTATATTCATTATCGATCATATATGTACACCTGCCGTGTAAAATAGGGAAACTTTTACTTTTTCCTAATTATAGCAAAATGTTTTTCTGTGTGAATGCTTATAGGATAAATTGATACTTTTTGCCTATTTAAATTTTTACAAACAGGTCCAGCTTACTAAATATCTATTTTCTATTTAAATGTGTTTTAACTTTAAATGAATAAGGGTAAAGTCTTCTACATAACAACGCAATCTATTAACTTAAATAAAAACAAGGAGTGATTCCGCAATGAGTGAGGTACTATTCACAGCCCATGCAACAGCAAAAGGCGGACGCCATGGGCACGTAAAATCGGACGATGGAGTACTCGACCTGAATTTGGTGATGCCGACGGAAAAAACAAATGAAAGAGGGACAAATCCAGAGCAACTATTTGCCGCCGCTTATGCTTCCTGCTACAATGGAGCGCTTAATCTTGTCGCCTCGAAAAAAAAGATGGATGTCGATACAAGCGTGACGGCCGATGTAAGTTTCTTGAAAGATCCAGAAGATAAAGGATTTAAAATTGGCGTAACGTTAAATGTAGAAGTTAATGGAGTCAGCCAGGAAGATGCTGAAATGTTAGCGGAAGAAGCCCACAAAGTATGTCCTTATTCAAAAGCGACAAGAGGAAACATTGACGTTACGTTGAATCCAAAGGCTGTATAATAGGAAACATGAACACGGATAAATTTCCGTGTTCTTTTTGTTGAGAATTAACTTTTCCTGGCATGATGATCGTGTCTTTTTATTGCTTCTTGATCCCTAATCCTCTATCACATGTGTCCTACTATTTGAAATAAAGTCGTCTTTTTTTCTTTTTCAATCCGAATAGAGTAACAACTTGGGAAAATCGTTGCATTTCCCCTCAATATTTATACTTTAATTCGTCCAATTTTCCCAAAACCATTTTCCAATTTTTATGTTACGATGGAAATAGGTAGAAAGAAATATTTTAGACAGAGGGGGATTCAATTGGACTTAGATGTAGTAGGTTCCGATCAGTTGACAAGCTTGCTTAATACATGGAATCAGTACATACGAACAAGTGAGATTGAACGGGCTGAACAAGTCAGGAAAAATGTGCAAAACAAACTCAGCAGCATTGAAGAAAACCAATCAAAATTTATCGATTACCTACTTCTAGAATTTCGACATCAATTGCTTCAAAAAAACTCCGAAGAGATAACATCACTTCTTCCAAAAGTTGAATCATATCAAACAGAAATGGACGGTTTACAAACCTTTTACTTTTTCTTTTTAAAGGGAATTTACTTATACAACACGAGAAACTATGAGGCAGCATTGGAAAACTACGAATTGGCAGAAAAAAAGTTGAGTTTTGTTTCTGATGATGTTGAACGGGCTGAGTTTTATTATAAATTAGCTTCTGTATATTGTGAGTTAGGGCAATCATTTTTATCTGCTACTCACGCAAAAACTGCTTTTGACTTGTTTCAAAAAAATAATGAGTTTTTAAAAAGAAGCTCTCATTGTGAACTTTTATTAGGACTAAATTGCGTTGAAATGAAGCAGTTTGAGCAGGCTGAAGTTCAGTTCCATTCAGCATTAAATTACGCAAATAAAACAGAAGATGTAAATCTAAAATCTCATATTTATCATAATCTTGGTTATCTTTATGCTGAACAAAATTTATCGGATGCTGCTGTACGTTATTTAAAATTAGCATTAGAAAACCAGGATCATGAAAATTATGTAGCGGCCCTTTATTTGTTGACAAGAGAGCAATTTAAACTTAAAAATGTCGAACAAGCTACGAAAAATTGTTCAAAAGGTATAGAATTATGTACCAGGGAAAACAACATTGAATACTTGACTCACTTTAAATTATTGAATGCTTTGAATTCAGAATTAACAGAAAACTTCGAAATCACTTTCAAAGAAGGAATTTCCTACTTTGTTAAAGAAAAATTATGGGTATATGTTCAAGAATATGCCGAATATTTAGCCGATTTTTACAACAAACTTGAAAGATATAAAGAAGCTTGTCATTATTTTGATCTATCAATTAAATCAAGAAAGGAAATCTTTGAAAAGGAGGCTTTAAAATGAAAAAATTAAAAATGGTTATAATTGGACTTTCTTTAGTTGCAGCAATTAGTTTAATAGGCAATTCAAGTTCATCTAATACAACAAAGTTTTTGGCAACTCATGGAAGTATTCCTGATTCTCCAACTACAGTTCAAGCATATTAAGTTTAATGCCGCAAAATTAGACAGACAGGTTAAAAATGTGTTCAAAAGCCAAGTCCATTAGTGAGGGACTTGGCTTTAAGCAGTTCCCAAGCTAAATATTAAAATCAACTATACTCCTAATAACTTTATTGACACCACCAGGCTAAGTCACCGGAAATGCCGTTTCCAGCGTAAACTTGAAAAGTAACTCAAATTCGAATCACTGAATGTTCTCGAGCGCTGTTTTCGCTTCCTCGTTTAATCCCTGTTTACTTGTCGTTCTACAAATCAACGGATCCCAATCGGGTTGCCGGGCTAGTTTATCAATCATATTTATAAAATTCAGGGTTATGGATTATGACTTATCCGCAGTGCCAATTGCCAAAACGTAGCCGTCAGGATCCTGAATGGCAAATTCCTTCCATTTCCCCCATTCAAATTCGGTCACTGTCGGCTCCTGAACAATAGTGCCACCTTTTTGTTTCCATTCTTTATACAAAGTTTCTAAGGAAGCAAAATCATCCGCGTAAGCATACGTATCCCAGACGATTCTGTCCCCAATCGTATTCGGAGAAACCGCTTGATTTTCTTTTGCCTGTATAAGTTTGAATCCAAGTTTAATCTCATCATCCCGAATGGCCCACCAATCCGTCACGTCACATCCAAGCACTTCTTTGTAAAAAGATTTCGACTTTTCTAAATCAGAAACAACCAACACGGTTAATGACTGAATTCGATTATTCATTTTAAGTCTCCTTTGAATTAGAATGAACCTGGCTGTGTATATTTTATCATATAGAACATATGTTTGTAAACGAATTCTCAGAAAATTAAGCTGTCCATTTTCCGCCTGCTTTGAGCCCGAGGAATCACGTTAAATGGTATACTACTAAAGAAAACTATTAGGAGAGGAGGCTTAATTATGGCAATTGCAGATATAACAATCATCCCTATTGGGACTGAAACGCCGAGCGTGAGTGAATATATCGCTCAAATCCAAAAGGTGCTTGAGGAAAATTCGGACAGGGTAACGTATCGATTGACCCCGATGAGCACGTTAATTGAAGGGGATTTGAAAGACGTGTTTGAAGTGATTGAACAGCTTCATGAAGTTCCTTTTCAAAAAGGGATCAAGCGTGTCGCTACCAATATTCGAATCGACGACCGCCGGGATAAAAAATCAACGATGGAATCGAAGCTCGCTTCCGTTGAAGCAAAAATGAGCAAATAATAATCGAAAGGACTATTCCCTTTTAACGGAAATAGTCCTTTTGTCATGTACATCTTATTTATGCAAATCCGGTTAATTTATGCAATTTCGAATAAACATGACTGCGCCATTAAGTGAAATAACAGTATTGATTACAATTAATCAGCAATTATCAAAATAGTTTTTTGAATTATTCAAATTTGGCATGATATATGCATTATTAACATTAGCTAATGATCATTAGTTCACTTATAAATATGAGGAGGATTGATTAATGGAGAAGACGAATTCGCCATCTCTTCACCGTTCGTTAACGTTAAAGTACGTCATTTTTTTCGGATTGGCGTTTATGGCGCCGCAAACCTTTTTCTCAACGTATGGGGTTGCAGTACAAAGCACAAACGGCATGATTCCTACGGCTTATGCGGTAGCTTTAATTGTTATGTTATTTACTGCTTATAGTTATGCCCAATTAGTGAAAGCGTTTCCGAACGCTGGTGCCGCTTATACGTTTACGCAAAAATCAATTAGTCCGCATATCGGCTTTCTCGTTGGCTGGACGATTTTAATTGATTATGTGTTTAGCCCGATGATCAGTTCATTGCTTCTCGGTATTTCGCTAAGGGCTTACTTTCCTTCCATTCCAATGTTTGTTTGGATTATATCTTTCATCATTATTATCACTACAGTCAATATTCTTGGCATAAAATTTGCAGCGAAGTTCAATACGTACTTGCTCCTGCTACAACTTCTCGTCTTTTTGGTGTTTTTCGTCTTATCGATTAAAGGATTGTTTGAAGGAAAAGGTGCCGGGACATTATTTTCAGCCGTGCCGTTTTTCGATTCCGAAATTAAAATACCGACATTTCTTTCGGTAATTCCTATTCTCTGTTTTACCTTTTTAGGGTTTGATGCCGTAACGGCGCTGTCGGAAGAAACGAAGCACCCGAAGAGAACGTTGCCGAAAGCGATTTATTCCATTACGTTGATTGGCGGCCTGTTGTACATTGTAAGCGCTTATTTTTCACAACTTATTTTTCCGGACTTTCAATCATTTAAAGACCCCGAATCGGCTTATATCGAAATTGCCATGTACATTGGTGGAAACGTATTCACAAGCTTTATTGTTGCGGTTGGATTAACGGCATCCTTTGCTTCATCTGTTGCCTCCGGGACAAGCGCATCGCGCATTTTATATGCGATGGGCCGGGAAAATGTATTGCCGAAAAAGGTGTTTGGCTATCTTTCGCCAAAATACCGGACACCTGTATTTAATCTTGTGATAATTGGCGTAATCGCGTTAAGCGCTCTTTTCCTCAATCTTACAACCGCGGTATCTCTTATAAACTTTGGAGCGTTGTTTGCCTTTTTCTTCGTGAATCTTTCTGTTATCGCCCATTATTTTATTCGGGAGAAAAAGCGGTCAGTGAAAGGGACCATTCAATACTTCATTATCCCGATCATCGGTGCGGCGCTTATCGGACTATTTTTTATCAAATTAGATAAGCACTCTCTTATGCTCGGAGGCAGCTGGCTTCTTATAGGATTAATCTATTTATTGAATTTAACAAAAATGTTCAGGCAGCCCCCTCCCCAGCTTAGCTTTGAAGAAGCTTAATTGTGATGTAGAAAAGTATAACAATAGAAAGGAATGGTTTATTTTATGAGTCAACTAGCTGATATGATTATTACAGGCAACAAAGTATTTACCGGTCTTGCCGATCGGCCGGAACCCGCATCGATTGCGATTGCAAACAATCGTATCATTGCGGTCGGTTCTGAAGAAGAAATTAATGCTTTTAAAGGTGAATATACGAAAATCTATCAATTTCATGATCAACTAATCATGCCGGGATTCCATGATTTCCACCTGCATATTATGCATGGGGCGGTTTCATTGAACAGCGTCGACCTTTTTTCGGCCCGTTCGGAACAAGAAGCACTTAATATGATCAAGGAATTTGCTGATTCGAACCTTGAAAATCCATGGGTGATCGGGTTTACCTGGGATGCGGGCTATTGGGATACGCAAAAGTTGCCGAATCGCTATTCGCTCGACCGCATTCTGCCTGATCGTCCAGCGATTCTGTTTCACGCCGAAGGCCACTATGCATGGGTGAATTCAAAGGCTCTGGAAATCGCAAACATTACACGTGAGACAGAAAGCCCTTCTTACGGCATAATCGGCAAAGATGAAGATGGGGAACCGAATGGAATTTTATACGAAAAGGCAATGGGGGCAGTCATCCGGCATGCGTTTACTTTTTCAAAGGAGCAAAAAACCGAGATTTTCACGAACTTCTTACGCCATGCCGCAAGTTACGGGGTAACGGCTGTTCACGATTTATTTGCGACGGAATCACTGGAAATCCTTGATGACTTTGGGCTTTTCAAAGAGTTTGAGGATCGCGGCGAATTAACGACACGCATTCATTTATGGCCCGCTTTAAATGGTGATATCGAACGGGCGAAACAATTGCGGAATGCGTACCAATCAGACAAGCTCCGTGTTTCAGGGCTGAAGCAATTCATCGATGGTGTCATTACGGCAAGAACGGCCTTTTTGCTTGAACCTTATGCCGATCAACCCGAAACTCGCGGGGAAACTTGTTTCCCGCCTGAGACAATTAAAAAATGGGTGACCGAAGCCGATCGAGAGGGATTCAGCATTCGTTTCCATGCGATTGGCGATGCAGCGATCCGACTTGCTTTGGACGCCTATGAGGAAGCGCAAAAAGCGAATGGAAAAAGAGATTCACGTCACTCTATTGAGCATGTTGAGGTCATTCATCCGGATGATATTCATCGGTTTAACGAACTTGGCGTTACTGCTTCCATGCAGCCTGACCATTTTGCGATGTCAGAACGCGGCGTTTATACAGAGCGGATCGGGAGCGACCGGGAAAAATATGTATTCTCGATCAACACATTGCAAAGATCCGGGGCTAAACTCGCATTTGGAACGGACTTCCCGATTGACCAACTGAACCCGCTTCTCCAAATCTACCGTGCGATCACGCGAATCGACAGTGGCGGAAAAGATGTATGGCATCCGCATGAGCGTATCACCCTCGCTGAAGCCTTGAAGGCATATACGATCGGTTCAGCCTATGGTTCGTTTAGAGAACATGAGCTCGGCACACTTGAAGCAGGAAAATTGGCCGATATCGTCGTTCTCGAACGAGACCTTTTTGCCATCCCGGCAGAAGAAATACCGCACACTAAAGTACAATTAACAATTGTAGACGGAAAAACGGTCTATGATTGGACCAAAAGCTTCATAAAACAATAATCGCTAAGGGGCCATCCGGAAAGCCAGTATAGTTGACTTTCCGGCGCCCTTTTTTATCGTCTATTTTTAGATCACTGCCATTTTGTATGAATCAACGGACTTTAGATGTAAAATGCAATTCGTTTGACAATAGACCTTGAAACTTATAATAATAGATTATTAAGTTTATTAACTTTTTAGCCACGACCATTCACTTTCAGTTATTTCTTTATTCTTCTTCTATCCACATATAACCATGTTGTCTTGAAATGTCTAACCTTTAAGTTATCCAAATTCAAAAATCATATAGGAGGGTATTTTTACTTGGACACCATCGCATCAAACAAAAAAATGAGGATAGCGCCAATTTTTGCGGTTCTTCTTGCCGGTGCATTTGTAGCATTTTTAAATCAAACCGTCATTGCTGTCGCATTGCCCAAAATTATGGATTACTATCAAATTTCTGCTGTTACTGCCAATTGGCTCAGTACGATCTTCATGTTAACCAATGGAATTGTTATCCCGATCACCGCTTATTTAATGGATCGCTATACAACGAGGCAACTGTTTTTATTCTCTATGGGGATTTTTGTGATTGGAACATTCCTATGTGCGGCAGCGCCTGCTTTCTCGATTATGTTAATCGCCCGGGTTGTGCAAGCAATAGGTGCCGGGATCCTTTTTCCTTTAATAACAAATGTCATTTTTACCTTATTTCCGCTTGAGCGGCGCGGTTTTGCAATGGGGATCTTCGGTGTTGCGATGAACTTTGCCCCGGCGATTGGCCCGACATGGGCAGGCTGGATTATTGAAACTTTTTCGTGGCAGGTTATTTTTTATATCATTGCTCCTATCGCCCTTTTAGACTTTATACTCGCTATTTTTCTTGTGAAAAATGTGACAGAAACAAAACGTCCTAAATTGGATGTCCCTGGCGTCATTTTATCCACCATTGGTTT
The DNA here is from genome assembly GCF_000430745.1 of Fictibacillus gelatini DSM 15865. Taxonomy (GTDB): domain Bacteria; phylum Bacillota; class Bacilli; order Bacillales; family Fictibacillaceae; genus Fictibacillus_A; species Fictibacillus_A gelatini. The sequence continues at coordinate 8,219 of NZ_AUMP01000042.1, forward strand.
CGGCGGCCTCCTTTACGGCTTTTCAACAGCCGGGACGAAAGGATGGAATCATCCAGAAGTTATCGCCTTGTTTAGTATTGGCGGAATCAGCCTGATTCTGTTTGTTTGGCGTCAGCTGTCTGTCAAGCATCCTATTTTAGAATTTCGCATTTTTAAATACAAGATGTTTACGTTAACAGCGATTATAAACGTCATAGTAACGATGTCCATGTTCTCCGGAATGATTTTAATGCCCATCTATATGCAAAATGTCCGCGGCTTCAGCCCGCTCGAAGCAGGGTTTATGCTGTTGCCAGGCGGAATCGTCATGGGGATTATGTCGCCAATTACGGGGAAACTTTTTGATAAATATGGGGCAAAATGGTTAGCGATTATCGGCCTAGCGATTACGATTCTTACGACATATGCTTTGACAAGGCTCCAAACCGATACGTCCTTCTTCTATATATTGTGGGTTTATACGGTCCGGATGTTTGGCATGTCCATCTTAATGATGCCCATCTTTACCGCCGGCCTGAATGATCTTGGACTTCATTTAAATAAATATGGCACTGCTATGGTTAACACATTTAGAATGGTAGCCGGGGCAGTAGGCATGGCCTTTTTTGTCTCCATTATGACGAATCAAGGGGAAAGCCATGTGAAAACGATTGTTAGCCAACATCATATTTTGCCAACGGATAAAGTCCATATGGCCATGGCCGTCAATCAAGGCACAGTAATGGGAATTAATGATGCGTATATGGTCGCAACCTATTTGACTGTAGCAGCCTTTATTTTGTCATTCTTTATTCGAGGGAGCAATCCATCTAAAGAGCGATCCGTCCCTGCTCGGGTGAAACGTATGAAAAAACGTGCTACAACGACTGTAAGCAGCTAATATACGAGACGCTTGCATAACATCAAACTGAGGCTGGATCACCTCTGGCCTCAGCTAATTGTTTTTCCGGACGCTAATCGGAAAAACTGCCGGCCCAGTTTAATGCCTCATCGATGTACTTTATCGTCAATGTCCATATTCAGCAAGAATTGAAACATAATCATTTCCTTTTTTTGTTCGGGATATTGTACAAGATTGGATGAGATGATGGGAGGGAATTTCTCGATGTCGCTTCATTTTTACAGTCCATGATATTTTCCGTTTACCATATTGGTTTTGTAAGATTGTCTCGCTTTACGGTTTTTCAAGGGGTTAGCTAATGCTGCCCGAAATTCAATCTCCCCCTTAACCTCCACCGCGATTGACTCGTTGCAGTTTGAAGAGGGAGACATCTTCCGGAAGCAAGTTAAATTTTGAACGGATGCTCATCTCGCTATGGAGGGCGAGCAAAAGATTATTTAATAGATCCGGCGAATTCTGGCTCTAGTTGACTTGCCACAATCTGACCATCCATTAAAGTCATTTGAACCTTCGTTTTCACCAGCTCCTCGATAGGCCTCTCAAAAATATTTCGATCTAATACAATAATATCCGCGAGTTTCCCCTCTTCTAGCGTTCCTAATTCCTTTTCTCTAAATACGCTATAAGCAGCTCCTAATGTATAAGCTTTTAATGCTTCTGCTAGAGTAACTTGTTCTTGTTTATTCCACGGTTCATCATGATAATCCGCTCTTGTAACAGCATGGTAGATTCCAACCATGGGGTTCAGCGGCGCAACAGGGAAGTCTGAACTATATGCCAATTTAGCCCCCGCTGATTTTAAAGAGTTACCAATATATAAATAAGGATGCTTATTCTCTCCAGTACGGGAAGTATGGCTATCTCGCGGCATAATGGCGATATGAGAAGGCTGTATGGAAGCAATGACATCCAGTTCTTTAAATCTTGGAATGTCATCTGTATGAATGACTTCAACATGTTCAAGACAATGTCGGGAATCCCTTTTGCCGTTTACCTTTCGGGCTTTCTCAAAGGCATTCAATCCAAGACGAACCGCACCGTCGCCAATCGCATGAAATCGAATTTGAAATCCTTCTTTATCCGCTTCCACGACCCACTTTTCAATGATTTCCGGCGAAAAAGCCACCTGGCCATTTGTATCTGGTTGATCTGCATAAGGATCAAGCATATAGGCAGTATGGCCAGTGACAACACCATCAATGAATTGTTTTAATCCCGCAACCCTGAATTTTTCCGAGTTATAACGATCTCTCAATTGTTTTGCCCTTTCAATGTCCCCATTCATAGCAGGATAAATATGAACACGAGTTGTTAATTTGCCTTCATCGTCAAATTCCTTAAACAAATCATAGTTTTCTAACTTTTCATAAGCGCGGCCCCCATACAAATCATTAACCGATGTAACACCTACGCTCGAAGAATACCGAAGGAAGCTTTCCAAAAGTTCATATTGCCTTTTCTTTGATAGGTTAAACGCTAGATCGCCTACTAATGAAATAGCGGCTTCTATTAAAATGCCTGTAGGATTTCCATCTTCATCTTTAAGTATCATGCCATATGGAGGGTTTTTTGTTTCAAACGTGATATTTGCCATTTCTAACGCTTTCGTATTCACCCAGGCATAATGAGCTTCAGCGTGAATCAAAAACAAAGGGCGATCACCAATCAGATTATCCAGTATTTTGCGATGGGGAAAATCCTTGTTTCCCCAATTATTACTGTCCCAGCCTATTCCGATTACCCATTCCTCATCTGGCCTTTCATCAGCAAATCGCTTCACCATCATCGCCGCTTCATCACCGGAGCGCGCTTCAGATAAATCAACACAATGGTCTTTAAATAAAGTTCCAAGTAAAAGATGAAGATGTGCATCATGAAATCCAGCCATAATCAGCTGATCATCCAAATTGTAAACCTTAGTTTTATGTCCAATAAAATCTTTCATTTCATCTTTAGAGCCTACAGCAATAATTCTTTTTCCTTTTATAGCTATTCCTGCTGGCTTCGGCTTATCTTCAAGACCTGTAAATACAGCATTGTTTGATAAAACAATATCAGCTTCGAACATTTGGTGGTTCCCCCTTACAGTGAATTTGATATTGAAGCCTCTACACTTGTCATTTTTATCTCGGGTGGCCGCTTTTTAAAACCTTTGGTCAGGCATACTAAGTAGACTATGCCTGCTGCCAGCCACATCGTTCCTAAAACTTTCGAATGAAAATCCAGTTTCACTAATAGCCAAATGTCCAGCACCGCACCGGCTAATGGCAAAATTACATACAATGCAGCTCCCTTGAAAGAACGCTTCTTCTTTCGGAAAAAATAATGGAAAATAACGGAAATATTCACACAAGTGAAAGCAAAAAAAGCGCCGAAATTAATAAAGGAAGCTACCAGGCTTAAGCTTAATATCAATGCTAGCAAAGAAAATAGGCTGATAACCAAAATGTTATTAACAGGTGTTTTAAATTTTTTATTCAAGTGTCCAAACCATCTTTTTGGCAATTGTCCATCCCTGCCCATTGCGTATAAAACCCGGGCTGCACTTGCTTGCGAGACCATCGATGAAACAAAAACGCCAACACCGTAAAGTACAAGGAATGCCCCAGTAAGGAAACTTCCTCCGACTAATTTGATAATCTCGGCAGAGGCGGAATCTGGATCTTTAAAGGATTGATAGTCAGGCCAAACGTTTTGTGATAGATAGGAGACGATAATAAATATCAAGCCTCCAACTATTGTAATGATAAAAATTGCTCTAGGTATATTCTTTTTGGGATTGACGATTTCTTCCGAAAATGCCGTAACCGAATCAAATCCCAGAAACGAAAAGCAAAGAAGTGAGGCGCCAACTATCAGAAAAGAAAAATGTTCATTAGGATTATAAAAAGGCGCGCTTGTAAATAGTAATCCCGTTCCTACACCATTTAGAATTGATCTAATGGATAAAACGCAAAAAATAATAATAAAACAAAAAACGATGACTGTGGCAATGACATTTACAGCATTAGCCAATTTTAGGCCAATTATATTAACACTCGTTACAAGCAGCAGCATAAAAAGAATCCAAACATAGCCAGGGATCGCCGGAAATGCCGCTGAGAAAAAAATGCCGAACAATAAATAGTTGACCATAGGGATAAATAAGTAGTCTAATAATATCGACCAGCCTACCAAAAATCCGATGTATGGATGGATCGATTTTTGGGCAAAGGTATAGGCTGATCCCGAATAAGGAAATTCCTTTGCCATTTGACCATAGCTATAAGCTGTAAAAAGCATGACACATAAGGCAATAACATAAGACCCGGCAACCATGCCATGCGACATTTGGGCGGCAATACCATAGGTGCTAAAGACTGTTCCGAGTGCCATAAATGAAAAACCAAAAAGTACAACCGGCAGTAAAGTAAGCGAGCGCTGAAACTTTGTGCTTTCATGCATAAGATGGATCCCCCTCTCTTTTCATCTTTTTCTACGGCTCACCTAAATTGGATGAGCCTAAATGTCTTTAGTTAGGCATACCGGTAAACGCAGGGTGTTGAAATACTTCTTTTCCCTCGAACATCGTCAACAGGACCTTCACTTCGCCAATCGTCGTTACCGGAATCTTGAAGAGATTTTTGTCCAAAACGACCAGGTCCGCTTTTTTACCTACCTCAATTGAGCCTCTTTCATTTTCTTGGAAAATTAAATGAGCCCCGTTGATCGTATAGCTGGCGATCATATCCTGAAGAGAAGCTTTTTCCTTGGGCCATTCTACTTTATTTAGATCGGCTTCAGTGGTATGGTCTGGATCCAATCTAGTTATTCCTACTTCTAATCCAGTAAGCGGATACATATCTCTTTTAAAAGTATTTGTTGAAGGGAAATCACTAGATGAAACAACGGGTATTTCAGCTTTAAAATAGCTATTCATATGATTAACTTCCTTCAACTTTTCACCTTTTATATGATCATACCAGTCTTTGCCAAACCAGGCAGGTTGAGGGGCTGGTATTACCCCTAAATCCTTAAACCGGGGAACATCCTCTTCCTTGACCCAGTCTAAATGGGTAATTACATGCCGGGAATCCCTTTCTCCATTTACTTTGGCCGCATATTCAAAAGCGTTTAAAACATTATGAGATGGGTAAAATCCCTGATTGCCAATCGCGTGGACATAGATGCGGAAACCTTCTTTATCTAAAGCAGCCACGGTCTTTTCTAAAACATTTTGATTCCAAACCAGTTTATTTTCACCGACACCATCTGCAAATATTTTAATTGAATCGATCTTGTACAACTTCCCTTGATATTGATCCCGCAATTTTTTTAATTGATCGATCTGCTCTGTACCTTTGTTTTCATCGGCCCATAACCCTAAATCGTATCTTACGGTCAATTTACCCGAATGGTCGAGTTCTTTAAATGCTTTAAGCAGATTTTCAGTCGGGTAGTGAACGGGCACGAATACCGAGGTAATCCCATCTTCAGCAGCCGTTTTTTGCCAGGATAAAAGCGTCTTTTTAAATTGCTCTACCGTAAAATCCGGTTGGGGAAGAGCTTTAATCACAAGATTTTCAGCGGAAAATTCGTGTAAAATTCCGGTTGGTTCTCCTGTTTTAGGGTCTCGTTCAATGGTTCCTCCTTGAGGATCAGGGGTGTTTTTGTCTATCCCTGCCATCTCAAGAGCCTTTGAATTGACTAAGATACTATGATGGCTGTTAGCAATAAAAACAGCAGGTATATCAGGGACAACCTGGTCGAGCAACTCTTTAGGAGCGAGCCCTCTTGATTTACTATCGCGATTGATTTCATCCCAGCCTACACCGCGCAATTGCTTCATATTGGGATGCTTCTTTACGTAATCCTTGATGGCCTGTTGGCGTTTTTCCACAGTGGAATAAGGATTCAGACTTAGCCAAAAAAGACTTTCCGCCATAAGGTATGCATGATTATGGCTGTCGATGAATCCAGGCATAAGCATTTTTCCCTTCAGATCAATCACTCTAGTCCTGGTTCCTTTGAAAGATGCAACTCCTTTGTTATTACCGACGTAGACAATCTTGCCATCCTTAACCGCAACCGCGTTCGCCCAACTTCGATTTTTATTCACCGTGTAAACGTCACCATTTTTAAAGATTAAATCGGCTACTTCATTCGAATTTTCCTTCGACTTGTTTGAATTTTTCTCCGTCGCACACCCGGAAAATACCAGGCTGCAAAGCGCAATTAATAATAGAAGAATGATATATTTTTTCATTGAAGTAAACCCTTTCAACTGGATTTTATATGTTTTGCCAGTTTCCTGGTAAAAATGAAATCCATCTTGCTTGCCGTTATCTTCTATGGCATACATGGGCTTTTTTCTTCTTCCATTCACCTTCCGCCCCGGTAACTACTTTTTCTTGAGCGAGGGAAGTACCTTTATGCGAATCCTTGTGATTCATCTTCAAGAATAAAACCGAGATTAGAGATGCCAAACAAAGCACAAGTAGGAACAATGCAAGCGGGATCCAGGAATTATGGTAGGAACGCAACAAAAATGTAGCAATCATAGGCGCGGTTCCTCCAAATAGTGCTGAACCTGTTTGGTATCCCAGCGTTATTCCTGTATAGCCGACATTCGTATTAAACATTTCAGAGAACATTGTGCCAATCGTCGCAGCAATAGGTGGCCAGAGCAAACCTAACCCGATAATTGAAATCATGTATAGCCAGAAGGGAGACTGCAATGAAAATAAATAAAAGTATGGGAATGCAAACAGAGTTAGTCCAATTGTACCGATCAGGAAAACCTGTTTACGGCCGATTATATCGGATAGCATTCCCACCAGCGGCATGCAAATCGTTGTAACAATGGTTGCAACGGTTATAGCATTTAATGCAGTTGTCCTTGAGAAACCTTGTGTTTCTGTAGCATAGGCAATGAAAAATGTGGAGAATAAGTAAAATGGCCCAACTTCTACACATTTTGCACCTAATGATATTAAAACAGCTTTCCAATGATATCGGAGCGTTTCAAACAAAGGGAAGCGAACAACATTTCCTTTTTCCTTTTCTTCCTGGAAGGCCGCTGTTTCCCCAATCCCTCTTCGTATCCAAATGCCAATTCCGACCAAAATCAGGCTGAATATAAAGGGAACTCGCCATCCCCATGATAGAAATTGCTGCTCTGGCAGCAAACTCATTAGCGAAACGGAGAATGTCCCGAGTAACAAACCAAGCGGGATTCCCATTGCAGGAAAGCTTCCAAAAAACCCGCGCTTTTCTTTAGGTGCAGATTCAACGGCCAGAAGTATCGCTCCTCCCCACTCTCCGCCAAGTCCAATGCCTTGAATGAGGCGAAATAAAACAAGAAGGATTGGCGCCAAAATCCCAATCGTACGATAGGTTGGAAGGATTCCAATACATACGGTGGCCCCGCCCATTAATAAAAGCGAAATCACCAATGTATTCTTTCGGCCAAACTTATCGCCCAAATGACTAAAAACAAGTCCTCCCAGAGGGCGTATAAAAAATGTGACTCCAAATGATGCGTAGGCAAGCAATAAGCTTATAAATGGGTCATCATTAGGAAAATACAGCTTATTAAATACAAGTCCGGCCACGGTTCCATAAAGAAAAAAATCGTAGAATTCGATTGTGCTTCCAAGTAAACTTGCAAATAAGACTTTTTTAGATTTCTTGTCTACTTTCTTTGCCCCATTCATTTTGACACCCCCAGATTAGTCGGCCTTTAATGTAAATCCAGGATGTTGCAGAATTTCGAAGATTAGCTCACTACTGTCCCATATTTACCTTCGTAAAAGGTGAGTGGCGTTCCGTCGCCAAAAATGACATCCTTCACTTCTCCGATAAATAACGTATGATCCCCGGCAATTTGCTTGCTTTGTACGTTACAAACGATATTAGCAAGGGCATTTTTGATGACCGGCATTTCATCTATCCATTCAAACTCCACAGGGTACGCTTCTTTCATCTGTCCGGCAAAATGCATGGAATAATCTTTTTGAGCGTCTGACAATATATTCACGGCAAATTTTCCGGAAGCATTGATTTTATCAAGCATTTTGGCTTTTTCGTCAATTGATATCACAACCAACCTCGGATTAAGAGAAACCGACATAAACGCATTTGCTGTCATTCCATGCGCTTCACCATCCGCTATGGTTGTAATTATTGTTACACCTGTCGCGAATTTCCCCATCGCATTTCTAAACGTTCTATCATCCATTCGTTAATAACCTCCTAAATGCAAGCAATCCTTTGAGAAATGGCTCTGCAAGACAACGAATTGAACAACTGTTTACCCGCATGAGCCACTCCATCATCGGATTCTATTGCTTCTTTTTCATTGGGCTTCGATAGATTGAATAGTCAATGGCATGTTTTATTTCCTTTTTGTTGCAATCCTATCTTTTCTCCAATGCATACTGTATTGTGTATACATTAAACATCCGCAAAAGAGGATAAGTGAAGTGAGATGCGTAACTATTCACTCAATCATACTTATCCGCTTGTTTTTCTGGATGAATGGGTTACTTTTATTGCCCTTTCGCATAATAGCGGACTTCAAAAATCTTGCAGCCATTTGGAGATTTCCATGGGCCATGCTTCATTCCAGGCGGCCTGGTTGCAACATCTCCCGCTTTAAATTCTTTGTTTAATTCCAAATCGATGATCGAACCTTCAATGATGACCAGTTCTTCCCAGAAATCATGAATTTGCACTCCATTTGGCGAGGTATCCGTTCCAGGTTCAAATTGCAGTATGCGCGTGGCAACTCCCTTCGTATCTGGATCTTCCGCAATTACCCGTTGGGACAAACCTTCCACGTTTAACGGTTCAACTTCAAATTTGCTGTAATGGGTAAATTCTAATTCCTTTTTTGGCATAATGCTTCCTCCTCTGAGTCTCTTAAAATTTTCGTATGATAGAATAATTCAATCTTTTTGTTCATTTTAGGGTCAAACAGCTCTGCCCTAAACGATTCTCCGTAAATAAATTCGCCAGAGACAATCGGCAATGTCCCGCAAAACAGGGCGGATTCAGATGTTGAATAACCGCGCTCTTCAACAATTTTTAGCAGTTCCTTCGGAGAAAGAAAGGCATCTAGCTTTCCCGATTGATACAACGTTTCTTTTCCATTAATGGAATACCAGCTTCTTAATTCAATTTCATCCCAATGATCTTCTATTGCGCTTAATGGCCATAGCTCATTTGAAATAGGTTTAGCGCAAACTTGTTTAGATTTCTGTACGGATGTTGCCTCAAGAACACGATCCGTATGATCGCTTCCAATCCCGACGTGCCATTCGCCTTCTATATTTAATAACACGACCTCTGCTTCTCCGCTTGCATCATTCCGCACAGTAGAGATCGTGGCTCCAGTGCTAAGAAGCTCGGGGGAGAGATGATAGATCATTGGCACTTGCGGAGGAGCGGCAACGCCGATCTTTTCGAGCTCTTCAATATGTTCCTTTAATTCCGCTTGATTTTTTGCGGTATAACCAGCTATATAAAAATTTTCAGGCTCCCAATTAAGTTCTTTGCGGTCCACATAAAACTTCATACGGTACCTCACTCCTGTCCTGTTTACTGTAAAACCCGGTGTTTCAATTGGGGGAAATCTTCCCTGATGACTTTAATTTCTGGAAGGTTGATTTCTGCTGTTACGATCGTTTCTTTTTCGCCAGCTTGGGCAACTACTACTCCCCATGGATCAACTACCTGGCTATGTCCTCCTAATAACACACCCTGACTCTTCCCAACACAATTGCAAGATAGTAAATAACATTGGTTTTCCAGGGCTCTAGCCACATTAAAGATTTTCCAGTGTTCAATCCGTTGATGGGGCCAGGCTGAAGTCACTAAGAAAATTTCCGCGCCTAAATCAACTTGCTTTCTATACAATTCAGGAAACCTTAAATCGTAGCAAGTGGATAAACCTATTTTGCCAAATGGTGTGTCGATAACAGCAATGTCGCTTCCTGCAGTAAGCAATTTGCCCTCCTGAGAACCGTAGCGGAATAAATGAATCTTTCGATACGTTCCAATAATTTCACCATCAGGATTAAACATGATGCTCGTATTGAAGTAGTCGTCGCCGCTTTTTTCAACAAAGCTCCCCGCAAATAAGTAGACGTTCATAGACTTTGCTAGCTGTGAGAAATCTTGCACGAACGGCCCATTTAATTCTTCTGCTTCTTCAATATAAGAATCAAAAGCAAAATAGCCTGTTGCCCAAATCTCCGGAAGAATAATAAGGTCATAGCCTTGCATCCCTGCTAAAGTCTCTTTCACTCTTTCAATTCGATCTTGTTTAGTTTCTTCATCCTTAATTTCTAGTTGAATGGCACCTATTTTCACTCAAAAACACCCCCAATTGACCAACAATTCCTAATGGTCAGTAAATTATTTTTGCACGATGACTTCTTCTGGCAGACCATAACTGTCTAAGCACTTGTCAGCTAATGCTACCGCTTCTTCGTACCCATAATTTCGGTATGAGAATCCTTTGGCAACGAATGGTGCGCCGGCATAAAACATTTCATATTGTTGATGGCGCCCGGCAAATTCACTGCCAATCACATCCCACGCAAGCTTAAATAGCTGTACCTTTTTATCCACCTGAACTGTGGCCGAACGAATATACTTTTGCATGTCATCCCTTGTCTCGGGATTGATTAATTCTTTATAGGAAGACGGCACTTGCAGAACTCCTCCGCCAACAAGTTCTCTGAAAATATGGATCACTTGCGGATACAGTGTGTTTTGTAATCCCATTGCCCCATATAAAAAGCGGGAATTTGGAACTGCCGTGCCATTTTTGTCAATCGTGCAATGGTATTCCGAAGCAAGGAGCATTCCTTCGGCTGATGACGCCAGCGAAGCCAGTTCACCCAATTTTTCTACCACCGCCGGTATTTTATCAATTCCATTAGCGGCTGTAATTTTTCGAGCTAAGCCAACTACAAATTTAAGCTTGCTGACAAAACGAGTTTGTGCCTGGCTATTCCCTAACCGATGGGCTGGCGTCTCATGGAATTGGGCCTGTACCAATTGAATGTCTTTATAAACAAAAACATGCTCCCAGGGTATAAATACATCATCAAAGACGACCAAAGCATCACTTTCATCAAAACGAGTAGACAACGGGTAATCATACGTGCTTGGCTTGTCCGCCGCATAGCTTGGCCGCGCATATAGCTTCAATCCCGGCGCATCCATTGGAACCACAAAAGAGACCGCATAGGTTTCATCGCCAGGCTTCAGCGGCGTAATGCAGCTGACAAACAAATAATTCGAAACAGCTGCCCCTGTCCCAAGCATTTGAGAACCTCTAATTACAATTCCATCCTGTCTTTCCTCATAAACGCCAGTTGCCAGGAATTTCTCCTCTAACTCGTGAGCTGCTTTGCTCCGGTCAATTTGAGGAGGAATGATGACATAGGATAAATACAAATCATTGTCTCTAGCAAATTTATAAAAGTTAGCCGCGTTATTTTTTAACTTTGGATTTCCACGTTCAAAAACGTCTGGAGAGCTTGCAAACCCCGCCATAAATGCGGCAACATGGTCCGGCGATCTGCCAACAAATCCGAATGTCGATTCAGACCACTTAGAAATCGCTTCCCGCCGATCTCTTAAATCTTCCCTGCTTTTTGGGATCATATAGATTTTATTTGCCACCGTTCCATCTTCGGTTTCATACGTCATATTGTTGCTCTCATCCGCAGCCATATCATAGAGATTAGCAATCGTTTTAGCGATCCCTTTAAAAGCAGGATGAGTGGTTACATCATCTACTCTTTCCCCACCAATATATACATTTCGCTTGTCTTTAATTGATTCTAAATAGTGAGCTCCAGTCCTTACCATTAAAATCTTCCCTTCTTAAAATTTTACAAGCACTAATTTTTTAATGTAAATGCTTTCATTTCCGTATGCGTAAACTGATTAGATCTTATACTAAGTGGCCATTAATTCTGAGAAGGACATTTAATATCTCTAAAACAAGCGCTGCGCTAACACCCCCCTTCAAAAGCGCCAACATAAATTAGTGGTCATCAATGAATTTTAGGGTTTCTTTCGTATTTTTCAAATGTTCCAAAATACATTGTGAAGCTAACTCAGAATTTCTTTCCTCAAGTGCACGGATGATTTCTCTGTGTTCTATTAGTACATCTTTCATTCGGCCTTTTTTACTTACTGCTTTTAAGCCCATTAGTTGAGTCAAGTTATGGAGATTGTGCAATACTTGTTCCATAATTCCAAAACCGGCGATTCTTGTTAATGTAAGGTGAAATTCTTGGTCTAAATCGATAAACTTAATTCCGTCATCATTTTTCATTGCCTCTTCTTGTTGCTGATAGATTAGATTAAGAGCGGTTAACTGCTTTGGAGAAGTAACCACTGAAGTGAGTTTTTTTACAACTTCAACCTCAATCGCACTTCTTAATAAAAAGATTTCGTCTTGTTCTTTTTGGGTGATTTCCCTGACAGTCAGCCCTTTTCTAGGAATAGAGACAAGCAAGCCCTCTTTCACTAAATCTTGTATCGCCGCCCTTACTGGAGTCCTTGAAGTATTTAACGTTTCGGACAACTGTACTTCAGTAAAAATTTCATCGCTTGTAAGGTCTCCATTCAAAATGGCCTGCTTAATTTGCGTATATACTTTATCTTGAGTGGTTATTTCTTTAGTAATAGGTTTTAATTTGATTCCATCCATCATTCCATTCATCCTTTTGACAACAAAGTAAATTTTGTGTCCCGTATTCTGTGTTATGTATACATTATACATAACACAGAATAATCTCGCAATCTTTTTTTCTATTTTTCTGAATCCTTTATAGTTTTCGTGATAATATTTGAGGTATCGCCATTCATAAAATAGCTTTACTTAAGATTTCTATCAAATACCATTCATTTCCAATATTGCAATCAAAAACAGTTGTTGTCAGTTCACGAAAATAAAAAAGAGGGCATTCTCATCACGAGAGGCCCTCTACTCTATTATTCATCAAACCCGATGGAAATATACTTTGTTTCTAAATATTCTTCAATGCCATGGTGTCCGCCTTCGCGGCCGAGTCCGCTTTCTTTATATCCACCGAATGGCGCCTGGGCCGTTGATGGAAGGCCGTCATTCAATCCGACAATGCCGTATTCGAGCGCTTCACTGATGCGAATTGCACGGCTTAAATTTTCCGTGAAAATATAAGCAGCCAGTCCAAAATTCGTATCGTTCGCCTGGCGGATAACTTCCTCTTCCGTTGTAAAGGATACGATTGGAGCAAGCGGGCCGAATATTTCTTCTTTTATGCAAAGCATGTCTTCATGAACATTCGTCATAATGGTAGGTTCGTAGAAATAGCCGTTGGCACCAGCAGGTTTTTCGCCGCGATAGACGATAGTTGCGCCTTTCTTTTCGGCATCTTCGATGAGCGATTGCACTTTTTCTACCGCCGCTCCATCAATTAATGGTCCTATTCCGGTTCCTTCTTCGAGTCCGTTTCCTACTTTTAATCCCGACAATTCCTTTTTAAATAATTCGACAAACTCCTCCTTCACATTTTCATGGACGTATACGCGGTTTGTACAAATGCACGTTTGGCCCGCATTTCTAAACTTGGAAGCGACTAAATTTTTTGCCGCTTTTTCTAAATTTGCATCATCCATGACGATAAATGGAGCATTTCCGCCCAATTCGAGGGAAATTTTCTTTACGTTATCCGCAGCCTGGCGCATTAAAATTTTTCCGACTTCTGTCGAGCCTGTAAAGGTGATTTTCCGCACACGGCTGTCTTTCATCCACGCTTCGCCGATTGCCGATGCCTTTCCGGTGACGACATTAAATACTCCTTTTGGAATGCCCGCTTTTTCCGCCAGTTCCGCTAATTTTAACGCCGTTAGCGGTGTTTGCTCGGCCGGTTTCACGACGGCGGTACATCCGGCAGCAAGAGCCGGGCCGACTTTCCGTGTAATCATCGCGGCCGGGAAGTTCCACGGTGTAATCGCAGCAATAACGCCGACTGGCTCTTTACGAACGAGAAGACGTTTGTTTGTTGCGGAAGCAGGGATCGTTTCTCCATAAACACGCTTTGCTTCTTCGGCGTACCATTTAATAAAGCTGTTCGCATAACTCATTTCGCCAATCGCTTCATTTAACGGCTTCCCTTGTTCCATCGTCATTAACTTGCCGATTTCTTCCTTCTCTTCTTCAATCAAATTAAACCACTTCATAAGAAGGTTAGAGCGTTCTTCCGCCGTTTTTTTCGACCAGCTTTTAAACGCGTCAAAGGCTGCATCGACAGCAAGCTCCGCTTCTTCTTTTCCGCCGCGCGGAATGATGCCTACGACTTCTTTTGTCGCCGGGTTGAGAACATCCGTAAATTCAGTCAGATTTTCTCCGACCCATTCACCGTTAATATACATTGGATAAAATTTATTTTTTTCGATGACACTACTCACTACATTCACCTCACTTACGCATATTGTGGTGCAAATACGGCTTCAACCGATTCTGTTAAAATGGCAAGGCCTTCTTCAAGCTGCTCGTCCGTAATGGTTAGCGGCATTAAAATGCGGATGACATTGCCGTATACGCCGGCGCTTAATAATAGAAGCCCTCTGTCATTTGCTTCTTTTACAATTTTTCCAACTGCTTCTTTATCCGGCGTTTTGCTTGCTCGATCTTTTACTACTTCGAATGCGCACATCGCTCCGAGTCCGCGGACGTCTCCGATTTGTTCAAAGCGTTCAGCAAGCTGGTTAAAATGATCAATGACTTTATTGCCTAACACATCAGCGCGCTCGTTCAGTTTTTCTTTTTCAATAATATTGATGACCGCAAGTGCTGCCTGGCAGCCGAGTGGACTTCCAGCATACGTTCCGCCGATCTCGCCTGGATTTGCCGCATCCATAATTTCGGCGCGTCCGATCACACCGCTGATTGGTGTTCCTGCTCCAAGTGATTTTGAAATGGTGATAAGATCCGGTTCTACTCCGAAATGGTCAATCGCAAAGTATTTTCCTGTCCGGCTAAAGCCTGTTTGAATTTCATCAGCCACAAAAAGAATGCCGTATTTCTTACAAATGTTATAAATACCCTGAACAAATTCCTTCGTTGGAACGATAAATCCACCTTCCCCTTGAACCGGTTCCATCACAACGGCTGCAATCGATTCCGGAGCGGCATCAGCGATTAAAAAGTGTTCAAATTGTTCAACGAGGTACTGAGAATATTGTTCTTCCGTCATGCCTTCCGGACGGCGGTAAGCATACGGATATTCCGCTTTATACACTTCTGGTGCAAACGGTCCGAATTCATATTTGTAAGGCTTCACTTTGCTCGTCATTGTCATCGTCATTAGTGTCCGCCCGTGGAACCCTCTTCTAAAGGAAACGATTCCCTGGCGTTTCGTATATTTACGCGCGATTTTAACGGCATTTTCAACAGCCTCTGCTCCGCTGTTAAAGAAAGCCGCTTGTTTAGGGAAATCTCCCGGAGCAAGTTCCGTCACTTTTTCAGCCAACTCAATGTATGATTCATACATCATGACATTAAATCCGGTGTGAATGAATTGATCAGCTTGATCTTTGATCGCTTTTACGACTTCAGGATGGGAATGCCCAACATTGATTGTCCCGATTGCGCCGGCGAAATCAATATACGTATTTCCGTCAACGTCTTCCACTAAAGCTCCGCTTGCCTTTTTTACAAATGCCGTCGTTCCATTGCTGATCCCGCGCGGCACAACCCGTTTGCGCCGTTCTAAAATTTCTTGAGATTTAGGGCCCGGAATCGCTGTTGTCAAGTTTACGAATGTTTTAGCCATTATAGACATCCTTTCTTTTACAGAAGTAAGGTAAGCAAAAATGGCAGGGCCGCTCATTTTTACTTACCTATTAAAAGAGGAACCGAATCCTTCTTTTTCAGTTTTAAGCTTTTACGTTTTTAAGTACTTCTTTAAATGTTTTTACGACTGTATTGACTTCTTCATAGCTGATCGTAAGCGCAGGCTCAATGCGGATTGTTTTCGAGTTGATGAGCGTACCTGCGACAAGAACGCCGTTGTCGAACATTCCTTTTGACACTTCATAGCCGATTTCATCTTTATGGAATTCAATACCGATCATCAATCCCTGGCCGCGGATTTCCAATACTTTATCTTCGTGTCCTTTGGCCGCTTCTTTTAGTTCATTTAAGAAATACTCCCCTACTTCCGCAGCGCGTTCTGGTAATTTTTCTTCTAACAATACGTCGATTGTTGCAATGGCTGCCGCACAAGCAAGCGGGTTGCCGCCGAACGTCGTCGTATGCATAAACGGATTTTCGAACCAGCTTTTGAACACTTCTTCGCGAGCAACGATGGCGCCTGCTGGCATAACGCCTCCGCCAAACGCTTTTGCAAGACAAATAATATCAGGAACGACATCAAACAACTCAGCCGCGAACATTTTTCCTGTACGTCCCATACCCGTTTGTACTTCATCCAAAATGAGAAGTGCTCCGTACTCATCACAAAGCTCTCTCACTTGTTTCAAGTAGCCTTCTGGAGGGATGATGATTCCGCCTTCTCCCTGGATTGGTTCTAAGATCACAGCCGCCACATCTTCACCCGTTAACGCGCATACTTCAAATGTTTTTCTCATCATGTCGATGTCCCCGAATGGAACATGACGGAAACCAGGGATTAATGGCAAGAACGGCTTACGGAAAATGCCTTTCGCTGTTCCGGAAAGGGAACCAAGACTCTTACCATGGAACGCTTTTGTCGTAGAAATGAACGTTGTCCGTTCGCTGTACATTTTGGCAAGTTTCAATGCTGCTTCAACACTTTCCGTACCGCTGTTTGTAAAGAATGCATATTTAAGGTCTCCAGGCGTGATTTCCCCTAAAATTTTCGCAAGCATTGCACGTAGCGGATCAAGAAGATCCTGGCTGTGAAGCGCCTGGCGCTTTAATTGGTCAGTTACTGCTTTGACAACTTTCGGGTTGCGGTGTCCCACATTGTAAATGCCGAATCCGCCTAAACAGTCAATATATTCTTTTCCATTCACATCTTTAAAGCCTGCGCCGCTGTCAGACCATTCAACAGCCGCGAATTGTCCGCCTTCTGTTACCGTTTTGCGGTATTCTAGGAAGCCAGGGTTAACATGCTCGCGGAATCCGTCAACTGTTTCTTTCGTGATCCACTGCGCATCTTCCTTCGTAATTTCATCTTTTTCTATTAAATGTAGAACTTGTTTAATATAATCTTGAATATTTTCTTGCTTTTCCTGTAACTTTTTGTTTTCTAAATTTACGCTCATGTTGATCTCTCCTCGTATTTTTTTACTTGCTAAACCAGCCGATTGGCTCTACCTGTAAATTGATGTTAATTTGCTTAATTTCCTGGAATTCTTCTAAACCGAATGTTCCTAAGCTGCGGCCGATCCCGCTTTGCTTATAGCCGCCCCATGGCGCTTCGTTATAGGTCGGGTGATACGTATTGATCCACGTAATCCCTGCACGGAGTTTCTTAATGACGCGCAACGCTTTTGCCCCGTCAACCGTAAATACGCCACCAGCAAGGCCGTAATCAGTGCCATTTGCAAGTTTAATTGCGTCTTCTTCGTCTTTAAACTTTTGAATAACGACAACTGGCCCGAAGATTTCTTCTTGCACGATACGCATATCAGGAGTCACATCGACAAACACGGTCGGCTCGACAAAATATCCTTTTTCAAGGCCGTCTTTTGTAATGCGGTTGCCTCCACAAGCAAGGCGCGCCCCTTCTTCTTTACCGATATTGATATAGCTTAAAACTTTTTCCATATGCTGCTCGCTGACAAGCGGTCCCATTTCTGTGTTTTCGTCATCCCCAGGCCCTACATTAATTTGCTTTGCCCGTTCTACAAACCGATCGACAAACTTGTCATAGATGCTTTCTTCGACAAGAATGCGCGAGCCGGCAGAACATACCTGGCCAGATCCAGAGAAAATGCCGAATAGCGCCCAGTCTACAGCTGTTTCAAAATCGCTGTCCGCGAAAATGATATTTGGCGACTTTCCGCCAAGCTCAAGCGAAATTTTCTTCATGTTGCCTACAGCAGCTTTCATAATATGTTTTCCTGTCTTTGTTCCGCCTGTGAAGGAAACCATGTCAACATCATGGCTTTCGGCAATTTCATTTCCAACGGTTGGGCCTGCGCCCATGACCATGTTGGCAACACCTTTTGGAAGGCCGACTTCTTCAAAAATTTCAAAAAGCTTTGTCGGTGTAACCGGTGTCACTTCAGATGGCTTAAAGACTACCGTATTGCCTGCTGCAAGCGCAGGAGCGAGTTTCCAAACACTCATTAATAGCGGATAGTTCCACGGCACGATCAATCCGCAAACACCTACAGGCTCTCTAACTACCATCGCTTGCATTGGATCTGCAACGTGATACGTTTGCCCGTCCGGTTTTGTAATTAATCCTGCATAGTAACGGAAACAATTCGCTGCATCTGTAATGTCGCCATCAGCTTCCCGATGTGGCTTTCCGTTATCCATCGTTTCAAGCTTCGTCAGTTCATCATGATATTCATCAATTTTGTCGGCAATTTTGAAAAGATAGGAAGCTCGTTCGATCGGCGGAAGCTCTGACCATGCCCCGCTTTCAAATGTACGTTTAGCAACTTCAATTGCTTCTTTCGCATCTTCTACCGTACCTTCAGCAGCCTGTGCAAAAACTTCTCCTGTCGCAGGGTTGATTACATCCCTTTTTTCTTTATTTCGGGAGTCTCTCCACTCTCCGTTTATATACATTTTTAAATCTAACATCGCTTTGTCTCCTCCTTTCGGAATTCACTAATATATATTGCAAGTTCCGTGCCAAAACAGAAAAAGCCATCTTTTTGTCTTCATTGCAAAAAAAGATGGCCTTTTTTATTCAATTTTGCATATTTTTAATCATTTCTGCAGAAAGTAAACGATCAAATGCATTAATGAGTTATGCAAATTTGCATAGGTTCAATCAATGCTGCATAAGAGTTTGTGATGCTTTGATGATGTAAAATATCTTGTGTAAGTCAAAGAAGGCCTTCTCAAAATAAAAAAAGTAGGGTACTCTCGGAATTGTCGAAGATTCCAGAACGAGAGGAGACCCTACTATGAATTTTAGTATAACCGATATTCTGTCACAAAATCAATTGGATCAAATGGTAAAGGATTTTTTGAAAGAGAAGATTGAATTCCTGCTTCAGGAGGAGATCAAGAATTTCATCAAAGTAGAAAACCCGGATCAAAAGCTGCAGCGTAACGGCTATTACCCACGGGGCTTAGACACGAAGTACGGACGAATAGAAGAACTCAGTATCCCCAGGGATCGGCAGGGGCA
>NZ_AUMP01000043.1 GCF_000430745.1 Fictibacillus gelatini DSM 15865
ATAAAAATATTGTTAGTATGCGTGTCGAAAATTATTTTTTTGACACCCCACCAACGGGTTAAACCGTTGATATATCAACATTTATAGAGGGAGAGAAAAAAATGGGATTGTTCAATCGAATCAAAAATCTTGTTTCAAAACCGGAACCGCCTAAGCCAGAACGTACTGTGCTAGATCTAAGGGAAGGGGACATGGTAGAAGTTTCGTTTGTTACATATGAAGTCATTGGCTCCGTGAAAAATCACGCCCGCAAAGAACAGATGGTAACCTTGAGAGATGGGAATGAACTTCGCTATTTGCATATGGAAGATCGGGAAACATTATCGTTTGCCCTCTATTCTACAATTGATGGCCGTCTCGATTCAATTCGTGAAGTCCCTTCTACAATTGAATTAGACGGAGTCGATTATTATTTAGAAGAAGAATACAATGGCCGGGTGATCGCCACGGGGAAAACGCCTTTTTCAATGGCCGGAGAACAATTCGTCTG
The DNA here is from genome assembly GCF_000430745.1 of Fictibacillus gelatini DSM 15865. Lineage (GTDB taxonomy): Bacteria > Bacillota > Bacilli > Bacillales > Fictibacillaceae > Fictibacillus_A > Fictibacillus_A gelatini. The sequence continues at coordinate 491 of NZ_AUMP01000043.1, forward strand.
GAGATTTCAGTCCGATCAAAGAAAGTTGTTGCGGATTGAATGGCAAGATGGCCGGTTTATGATGTATGAAGGCGAACCAACGATACGTGCGGATGTGCAAGTCGTCCGTGCGACGTAAATAAGGAGGAATTGATATTGAAACGTTTCTCCCTGCTTTTAAAGGTCGGAATTGCTACTATTTTAATGTTAAGCATTTTTTCCGGCTGCTCAAAATCGGATGAAATCAAAGCCCAATATCCACTTGTCTCGGTGAATAATAATGGGGATCAAACATCTTACGTCTATCGGGCAAAAAACCAGACGGTCCCGGAGACAGCCAAACAAATAACGGAAGACCGTAAGCCTGAACAAGTTTCTGAAGAAAATTCGGATCAAATGTTTATCGTTTATTCGGATGAACTTTACAATCTTCAAAAGGATCCGAAAAATCCAAACGATACGTTAATCGAAATCGATAATAAAGAATTTGTAAAAAACAATTATGATTCCTCTTTTCTAAAAGGATTTATTGCCGCGCAAATTTTAGATCATTTCTTTGATTTATTGGATCATTCCTACGGGAGCCACGGTGGATCGTACCACGGGTATGGGGATAGGGATGTTTACAAACCGAACGGATCGTATCATAAACCTACAGCAGCAGATAAAGAAAAGGCACCGCCTGTTACTGTATCAAAGAAAGGCTCCATCACTCGAAGAGGAAGCCATACTTCATCAGGAAGCAGCTCTACAAGCACTTCCGGGCATCAATCGAAGGGTAAAATCAATCGTTCACAATCTGATGATGGAGGGGGTTCATGGTTTCATCCGAAGAAAAACTCCCATCCGCGGACACACTATGGCGGTTATGGCAAAATAAAACGACGATGAAGAGGCACCAACACAAATGAAGTTGGTGTTCTTTTTGCATTTAGGAAAGTTTGTGGAAAACTTTTTTTGCGGTAATGGACATTTTTTCGTCACGGGAGTCAAAGCTGTCCAACAGAAGCGCTCTATAAGACAAAATTTAAGTGGGGAGAGGCAAAACTGTGCAATAGAAGCGCTCTATAAGACAAGATTCAAGTGAAGAGAGGCAAAACTGTCCAATAGAAAAGGTCTATAGGACAGTCCCCGTCACGTTTCCCGAAATGGTCCTTTAGGGCTGATCTGCTGGGCATTTTTCCTGTCTCAGAAGTCTCGGCACCTGAATTTGTCTATCGCGCACTATTTCAATAAAGTCATGTTAAGCTTTTATGGTTAGACGGTCTTCTCATTCCAAAAACATTGACAACAATAACTCCGGATATAGCAATGACTCCTCCGATAATCGACAGCCATTCCGGCAATTCGCCGAGCCAAATCCATGCAATAAAGATAGCAAGCACGGGCTGGATGTACAACGAACTTGTTACAGAACTAGCATTCACTTTTGATAGAGCTACCGCCCAGGTGACATATCCGATCGCTGCGGGGAAAACGCCAATATAGACCGTGGCCAGAGTCGCCGGGGCGCTGGCATGCTGCATATCTAAGAAAAGCCGTGGCAGAAATACGAGCATTGGAATCGTGCCTGCCCATGTAAAATAAGCGGTCAATTCGATAGAACTATATTTCTTAAAAAGCGGTTTTTGAAAAACAAAAAAGATGGATGTAGAGACCGCTGAAAGCAATACCAACAGGGCACCCTTTGAAATTTCAATCGACGTTTCTCCCGCACCAAAAGTAATGAGAGTAATTCCGGCAAAGCCAATCAACAGACCGACCCAGCCGATGGGCAAAATTTTCTCTTTTAATATGAAAGCGGCAATAATGGCTGTGAAAACAGGGGCGGCACCAATTAATAAACTTGCCGTTCCAGCTGACACTGTTTTTTCTCCAAAGGCAAGTGATGTGTGGTAGACGCTAATTCCAATAAAGCCGAGTAAGAAGATTTTTAGAAAATCTTTTTTATTCGGCATCCGGAAAGGTTTCTTCGCAAATAGCGCATAAATAATGAAAAAAGCCGATGCGCTTAAATATCGGAGCAATACTAAGCTTCCAGGAGAATATCCTCCTGATAGTCCGGCACGAATTCCGGCAAAAGATGAAGACCAAAACAATAACGTAATTGCAACTGCTAACCAAGGATTCAATGGACTCATGCCCCCTAATGAAATGAAGTCTATGTACCATTTTCGGGCATGATTTAAAAATTTACAACTAATTTGTTTTGGAAATAAAGATGCCGGAGGAAATAGAATTTCACTTCGGCATCTTTTTATATTATACGAGCCCGAGCCCACGAACGATTTGATTGACTAAAAAAGTGACAATGATGGCTAACGATGTTGGCAGGATAAATGCGACGAACGTCCACTTCACACTCTTTGTTTCTTTGTAAATATTAATCAATGTCGTACCGCATGGATAATGAAGCAATGAAAAAAGCATCATGTTCAGTGCGGTAAGCCACGTCCAGCCATGACTTGTAAATATGTGGCTTAGCTCGCTCATGTTATCCACTTCTGTCAACGCACCTGTCGCCAGATATCCCATCAATAATGTCGGCAGAACCACTTCATTTGCAGGTAAGCCAAGAATGAATGCCATTAAAATAAATCCATCCAGTCCTATCGCTTTTGCAAATGGATCGAGGAAATGAACAACATACATTAAAATACTCGTATCACCAATATAAAGGTTGGCAAGCACCCATGTTAGCACTCCAGCGGGAGCGGCAACGATTACTGCACGTTTTAAAACGTATAAAGATTTATCAAGGGTAGCACGAACAATCGTATTTATAATTTTCGGTTTCCGGTAAGGAGGCAATTCCAGCGTATAATGGGTTGGGATGCCTTTTAACGCCGTTTTTGACAACACCCATGAGACAGTTAATGTCACAATGATTCCAAATACAACCATTAAGACAACCACAAGTGCTGTTATGAATGTCTTCATCCCTCCTGTAAAGCTAGCCGCCATAAAAAGAGAAGATAAGAGAATAAGAGTTGGCCATCTTCCGTTACACGGGACAAAATTATTTGTTAATATCGCAAGCATCCGCTCCCTTGGAGATTCAATAATCCGGGTAGACATGATGGCAGCCGCATTACAGCCAAATCCCATGGCCATCGTTAATGACTGTTTTCCGTGTGCCCCCGACTTTTTAAAAAGACGATCCATGTTAAAAGCTACTCTCGGCAAATAGCCGAAGTTTTCAAGTAAGGCGAAAACGGGGAAAAATATGGCCATTGGCGGAAGCATAACACTAACGACCCATGCCGTACCCCTGTAAAAACCTAAAACAAGAATGCCATAGAGCCATTCGGGGGCGTGGATTGCTTTGAAACCTGCCGTTAAATATCCTTCGATCCAATTGAAAAAGTTGGCGATCGCATCTGACGGAATGTTTGCGCCCGCAATTGTTAAATAAATGACGACCGCTAGCATTGCCAGCATAATCGGAAATCCCCAAATTGGGGACGTTAAAATTTTATCAAGTTTTTCAGAGCGCTGCAGTTTTTCTTTATTCGAATAGTGGACGACATCCTTGCAAATGGAATGGGTGGTTTGATAAATGCTGCTGACAATTTCTTCACGAACGTCCTGATCGGTTAAAGTTTGTGAGTATCCGAACAATTGTTCAATACTAGTGGCATGCTGAGTATCCATGAACAGCAACCTCCTTTTGGACGCCGTTTTGCCGTTTCTTTAGTGCATTGAGAAAGCTTTTGTCACCATCTAACAATCGTAAGGCCACCCAACGTGCAGGGAAAGCATCTCCGACTGCACGTTGAACAAGAGGCTCTAATTGTGCTATTTTTTCTTCGATATCATTACTGTAAGTGACTTGAATTGGGTTTGTCGCAATCTTTCCGTCGGCCATTTGATCAAGCGTTTCAAGCAGTTCATTAATTCCGGTTTTGTTTCGGGCTGAAATTTTTACGACGGGAACGCCAAGTTTTCTCGCTAATTTTCTTTCGTTAATTTCAATCCCTTTTTTCTTTGCTTCATCTATCAAATTAATGCAAACAATCACCTGGCTTGTCATCTCTAATACTTGAAGCGCTAAGTTCATGTTTCGCTCCAGCGCTGTTGCATCAAGAACAACAATGGTTACATCGGGACGTTCAAAAATGATATGATCGCGGGCGACTTCCTCATCGGCCGAATTCGAATAAAGGGAATACGTTCCCGGTAAATCAATAAGCGTGTAGTGTTTTTCTTTATAGTCCAATGCCCCTTCAGCATGTATAACCGTTTTCCCGGGCCAGTTGCCGGTATGTTGCCTTAGCCCTGTTAACAAATTAAATAACGTACTTTTTCCGGTGTTTGGATTTCCGGCTAATGCAATTCTGAAATTACTCATGCGCTTCACTCCTGATTAATGATCCGGTTATCAAAAGGCTTTCTTCTTTTCTTAATGCGATCGTCGTATTGCTTACACGATAGGCAACTGGATCACCTAATGGGCTCTTTTGTAGCACCTCTACTACTGCTCCGGGGATAAACCCGAGGTCCAGCAATCGCCTTTTTAAAGGACCTTCTAACTGAATTTTGTTTATTTGAAACATTTCACCTGTTTTCACTTGAGATAAGGGAATGCTGTTAGATAAGCCCATAATAGTTTTATACCCCCTATTGTTTTGTTTCTAGTCGATTATTTTGCCTCAGTGCAACTTTTAGTTTATATTCATTTTATGAGGTAAACATCTAAGTTGTCAATTAAAAAAAATAAATTTTTCAAAAAATTGTCTTTATCTATTTGACAATGAGAGCGACACTATTTAATATGAATACATACTCATATATAAACGAGGTGTTGAAAGTGGAGCATAAAGAGCAAAATGAATGCAACCATTATAAAGGGCTTGATGAAGAAACATTATTTATGGTTTCGCAAACCTTTAAAGCCCTCTCTGATCCAACGCGAATCCGCATTTTGCACCTCTTGTCGACGAGAGAGTGTTCGGTCAATGAGATAACCGGAGAACTATCATTGATGCAATCAACGGTTTCCCATCAGCTTCGTTTTTTAAAAAATTTACGGTTAGTGAAATTCAGAAGAGAAGGAACAAGCCTTTATTATTCTATTGACGATGAACATGTCATTACACTATTAAATCAAATGATCCATCATGTGAATCATGATTAAAAAGAACTGACGGCTTTTTTAAGCCTTCAGTTCTTTTTTGGTTGACAATTTATACCTATTTTTGTATAAATAAAAGTAAGTTATTCAACCAACTAACTTGAAGGGAGAAGCTTTATGGGGAAACCAAATGTTGTTTCAAAGAAAGACCTGATTAACTCGGCAAAAGAATGCATTGTTAAAATGGGAATTGAAAAACTCACGTTAAAAGCGGTTGCTAACGGAGCTAATGTAACCCAGGGGACTGTTTATTATCATTTTCGATCAAAGGAACAATTATTGCTTGAAATTGTTCGAGATGTTTGTAAATCTTCCTGGGAATCGTTAGACAAAACCAATCAGTCTAAACAAAATTTAATAACCGAATCCTTAAAATCAGCCCGAAGTAGAACTACAGCTAATTCTTTCTATCATCAGTTATTTCTTTCTTTAATTGTAAAAAGCTTTACCAATGAAAAAATTAAAACCGAACTTGGAGAGCTACTGGATTATGAAAATCAATCTATTGAAAGTATTTTTATGGACCGGCAATTAAAGTCTCCAATTGAAGGAGTTTCAATAAAAACATGGGCAATTCTGCTCAATGCTTTAATTGATGGACTTGCGATACAAGCGTTAACATCAAACCATTTTTCTGAAGAGGATATTTATAACGAATTAGAACTAATTTTGCGGGAGTTATTTATTGGGTAAAAAAAATTAAAGGGAGGAAGGCATATGTTTACACAAAAACTTGGATTAGCGGTTTTATTTTCATTGATGGTTTGGTTTGGTGCTACCCTTTTTTTTCTCTTTTTTGGTGATTCAGTTCTCGTAATAATTGAAGATAAGCGTTTTCTAACCCGGTTCGTCATTCTTGAAGCTATTACGGCGTTTCTGTTAGCAACAGTCGTTTTGATTTACAAAAAACTTGATAAAACTTCATATGCAGGCATTAAGTTTGGAATTTTTGGAACGGTTATAGGTTTATTTCTAGATACTTTCACAGTGTGGAATCACAATATTTTCTTTCCCCATTTATCGGAAGGGCAATTCATTTCATTTATCATTTGGATGATTTTTGCTTATGTTTTGTATTTGCTTATTCCATTTCTATTTGAAATAAGAAAAGAAAAAAGGCCCTTGGCTTAGATTCAAGGGCTATCTTTCATTTAGGCTTTAAATCGCAGAAGACGCATACTGTTTAAAATGACAATAAGGGCTGCTCCGGTATCGCTCAATACTGCAATCCATAACGTGAGATAATTCGGGTAAATGAGGGCTAAGGCGGTAAGCTTAGTGATAAGTGAAAACCAGATGTTTTGCTTGATGATCGTCATCGCTTTTCTGCTTAATTGAATCGCATGAGGCAGTTTTTCTAAATGGTCAGCCATTAGAACAATGTCTGCTGTTTCAATGGCTGTATCGGTCCCGGCTCCGCCCATAGCGATTCCGAGGTCAGCAGTTGCAAGAGCGGGAGCATCATTAATCCCATCTCCAACCATTCCGACAACTGTTCCATCTTTTCTTAGCTGATTGATCTTTGCTACTTTATCCTCAGGCAGTAATTCAGCAAAATATCGGTTCACTAGTGCCTCTTTAGCGATTTTTTTCGCCGTTCCTTCATTATCCCCGGTTAGCATCACGATTTCCGCCATGCCTATTTCTTTTAACCGCTTTAAGGCATAAGCTGAACTTTCCCTAACTTGGTCTGATACAGCGATAAGCCCGAGAATTTTCGTTCGGGTACCGATAAGGACAACAGTATGGCCTTCTTGCTGGAATTCTTCAAAAAGGACTTTAACATTTTGGAGAGAAAGGTTCATTTCTGCAAAAAGCTTTTCATTTCCGGCAAAATAGTCAATACCATTGATGGTTGCCGTTGCACCTTTTCCTGGAATCGCTTGATACGCCTCACCTTTTAAACCGATGATATTTCGTTTTTCCGCATGTTCAATAATTGCTTTTGCAATCGGGTGTTTCGATTGTTCCTCGATGGTCCGTGCAATCGAAAGCAAATCTTTTTCTGCCACTTCCGCCAATACGTTGACGGAACAAACTGTCGGCTTGCCTTTCGTTAATGTTCCGGTTTTGTCAAAAGCGACTACATTTAACTTACCGGCAGTTTCAAGAGCGGTTCCGCCTTTTATTAATATCCCTTTCTTTGCCGCATTTCCGATGGCAGAAACGATCGCAACCGGAGTGGATATTACAAGCGCGCAAGGACAAGCGATAACCAATAGCTCCAGCCCTTTATAAAGCCACTCATTCCGTGAACCAACGTTCAATAAAGGAGGGATGATCATCGTAAAGATGGCCAGCAGAAATACAATTGGAGTATAAATGGCAGCAAACCGGTCAACAAAAGCTTGTGATTTTGCTTTTTTCTCCTGTGCTTCTTCAACTAAATGGATGATCCGTGATAAAGTCGTATCATTTGCTGATGAAATCACTTTTACTTCGAGCGCACCGCTTTCATTTACGGTTCCAGCATATACGGCATCTCCTTCTTTTTTATCGACTGGAACGGATTCACCCGTAATAGGCGCTTGATTAACGCTCGATTCTCCATTAAGAATGGTTCCGTCAAGAGGAATCCGTTCACCTGGTTTAACGACGATCGTTTCCCCGACTTTAATCGCTTCAATCGATTGTTGAACAAGTCCTCTTGCTGTTTTCAGCCAGGCTTGTGGTGGAGTGAGGTCCATTAAGTCACGAATAGATGAGCGTGTTTTATCAATGGATTTGTTTTGCAATATATTGCCAATGGCAAACAACCAGACGATCGACGCTCCTTCTAACCACTCACCTAGAATTGCTGCCCCTATAGCAGCGATTGCCATCAAGACATTCATATCGAGTGAACGGCTTTTTAATGCATAATAAGCGCTTTTTGCAGGTTTTGCACCGCTGATTACGATTGCAAGCCCGTAAAAAATGTCCGTTGTAAATTGAGATAAACCTGTATGGGATAAAATATAACCACATGCAATGAAAAGACCTGCCAATAAAGCCGCAACATTACCTTTTGCAGTTGAAGTGGAAGGCAGTGATTTTTGACCTGTAAGCAATTGGCCGGTATACCCTGCTTTTTTAATTTCCTTTTGAATGGATTCTGGCGGTAAACTATGGGCAATTTTCATTTTTCCTGTAGAAAAGTGAACTTGAACCTTTTGGACAGAAGGGAGATTCGCCATATGCTTTTCTAATGATGCAGCGCATGAGGAACAATCCATCCCTTCGATTCGGTAAATTTGATCATTTGTATCTTGATGCAAAGGCTTATCTTTTTTGTGTAGCATTTTACTTCATTCCCTTCCATTGGTAGCAGGAAAATAGATTAACATTTAATATATGATTATATATTCATATATTAAAAAGAAGGTGACAATTTGTAAAGAGAAAATTCGAAATTTATGAATGGTTTTTGGTACAATAGCTAGAGTTAATAAGAAGGGGTAGTGAAATATGAAATCATATAAAGGCTATTTAATTGATTTAGATGGTACGATGTATCGCGGAAAGGAAAGGATTGAGGCTGCCGTTCATTTTGTGAAGAGATTGAAACAAAGAGGGTTGCCTTATTTGTTTGTGACGAACAATTCTTCAAAAACGAAAGAACAAGTGACAGAGACTTTAACAAGCTTTAGCATCCCGGCAACACCAGACAATGTATTTACGAGCAGTATGGCAACAGCGGAGTATATGGAAAAAAAGCATCCAAATGCACGCGTATATTGTATTGGGGAAGAAGGGCTCAAGCAAGCGTTACTTGAAAAAGGATTCAAGCTAACCGAAGACCATCCCGAATTTGTCGTCATGGGGATTGATCGTTCGATTACATACGAGAAGCTCGCCATTGCCTGTCTTGCTGTAAGAGAAGGAGCAACCTTTTTATCAACGAATGGCGATATTGCCCTTCCAACCGAACGTGGATTGTTGCCAGGGAATGGTTCTTTGACATCGGTGGTTGCTGTTTCAACCGAAGTCAAGCCAACGTTTATAGGAAAACCGGAACCGATTATCATGGAAATGGCATTAGAAAAGATTGGCACGAATAAAGAGGAGACATTGATGATTGGGGACAATTATCAAACGGATATTTTGGCCGGTATCAACTCGGGGCTGGATACATTGCTCGTACATACTGGTGTAACGACCAAACAACATCTTGAAAAAGTTGAAGTACATCCAACGTATGTGGTCGACAGCTTAGATGATTGGGCACTATAAAAACAAAATTAGAATAACGGGAAACCCGCAAGTAAGGGTCTCCCGTCATATTTCATCTTTCGCCGCGCGATGAGCAATCCGGCTAGATGCGGCCGCCGCAATGGCGCCAACAATGTCATCAAGGAAGGTATGGACTTTGCCCGTCGATTTATCATTTAACTTCTCTAAAATTCCGGGTTTTTGTTTATCGATAAAACCATAGTTTGTAAACCCAATCGATCCGTAAATGTTGACGATCGATAACGCGATCGTTTCGTCAATTCCGTACAAACCTTCATCTTTTTCGAGAATGGCTTGCAAAGGATCGGGCAATTTTTTTTGTTCTGCCAGAACATCTAATTGAACTCCCGTAAGGATTGCGTTTTGGACTTCACGTTTTGCAATGACTCTTTCCACATTTTCACGACATACGTCCATCGTAAGATCAGGGTGATAGGCTACTTGAAGGAAATAGACAAGTTCTGCAATATCATCAATTGTTACGCCACGTTCCACAAGGAGTTTGCGGGCGGCTTCCTCTATTTTTGCCACTCTTTTTTGTTCCATTGCTTGATCTCCTTTATCGTCTTAATTTTGTATAGTATATGAAATACCTTAAAAGATATGAACAACACCTTTTTTTAATGTAAAACTAAGTATAACAAGAAAGGCGTTCAAGTCATAGACTGTAGTAATTGAAGATTTGGGGTGATGTCATGTTAGAGAGGGATATTTTTCATCATTACCAGTTATATTGTGAAGAGACACAAATGATAAGAGGATTTCGATCGTTTATTTCAAATGGTGAACACTATCTTATTGTCCCGCAAAGAGCTATAACGCAAAACCGGATTCAAGAAATTATTCATATGAGCGAATTTTTGAAATACGTTGGGGAAGAAGGCATCGCGGAACTTTATCCGACGTTAACTAGTCAGCCAAATGCCTATATTGAAGGTGATCCTGTTTTGCTTTTTCGAATTCCAAAATCCACTTCAGGATCAAGAAAACATGCTTCTTTAGGGATAGAATTGGCGAACTTTCATGAGAGGGGAAAAGAGTACCCGGCTTATTCCACAGAAAGTTTTCTTTTTGGTCAATGGGCAGAGCTCTGGATGAAACGGGTGGAAGAGACAAAAGCCCGATATAACCAGGTTAAGGAAAAAACAGAGAAAAATGATTTTGATGAGCTTTTTTTAACTACTTTTCCTTATTACGAAGGCCTTTCCGAAAATGCGATTCAATATATGGTTGATCATCACATTGATAACGGGCCATTCAGTTTAAGTGCACCTTCCATTTGCCATGACCGTTTTACTGAGCAGTCGTGGATTCCGCTTGAGGAGGCTGAAAGTGGTTTTGTAAAACTTCCTACGAGCTGGGTAGTGGATCACCCGATGAGAGATTTAGCAGAATATATTCGTTCGCGCATCTATGATCAAGACTATCGCTCAGAGAGCTTGCTTCAGTTTTTAGATGATTATGAACGAATCAGTCCGATTACGAAAGAATCATGGCGGTTGCTTTATGGAAGGCTACTTTTCCCGGTTCATTATTATGAAATGATTGAAGCGCATTACAATAATGAACGAGACATCGGCAAAGAACTTTATATGCAGCGATTTTTCGAGTATATAAATGCCGAAGACCGAAATGAACGATTTCTTCGCTCTTTTTTCCCAACGATTGGCTTGCCTGTTGATCAATTGAATATTCCTGTAGTCGATTGGTTGATCGATCCCGCGCTTTCAACATAAAAAGCGCGTTTTTTTTGTATATAAAGGGTTTACATGAGAGAATAAAAGAAAAAACGGGAGGGACTACGATGAAGCCATATGTATTTATTACGCGAAAAATTCCCGAAAAAGCCTTACATACGTTAAAAGAAGTAGCGGAAATTAAAATGTGGGAAAAAGATGATGAAGCGGTTCCAGAAGAGATTCTTCTTTCTGAAGCAAAAAAGGCAGATGGTTTGTTGACAATGGTCTCTGATCGAATTGATGAAGAGGTGCTAAAGCAGGCTGAAAACTTAAAGGTTGTTGCAAATATGGCAGTTGGTTTTGACAATATCGATGTAAAAGCGGCAACCAGGCATAATGTGGTGATTTGCAACACTCCAGATGTGCTAACCGATACGACCGCCGATTTAACATTTGCTTTAATGATGGCTGTTGGACGAAGATTGATGGAAGCGGCAGATTATATCAAGAATGGAAAATGGGTGAGCTGGAGCCCGCTTCTTCTTGCCGGTACCGATATTCATCATAAAACGATGGGCATCGTTGGAATGGGGAGAATTGGTGAAGCTGTGGCAAGGCGGGCGAAAGGCTTTGAGATGAAAGTTCTTTACCATAACCGTAACCGAAAACCTGACGTTGAAGAAAAACTTGGCGCAGAGTATCGATCATTTGAAGACTTGCTTTCTGAAAGTGATTTTGTTGTGAATTTAACGCCACTGTCTAATGAAACAAAGCATCTTTTCAATTCAAGGGCATTCACATTAATGAAAAAAAGCTCCTTTTTTATTAATGCAAGCCGGGGAGCGATTGTCGATGAAAAGGCTCTTATCGAAGCGTTAGAACAGGGAAGAATCGCCGGAGCAGGACTTGACGTATTTGAGAAAGAACCGATTTCCTTCGACCATCCACTCTTGAAATTTCACAACGTGGTTGCCCTGCCGCATATCGGAAGCGCGAGCATGGAAACACGCTTGCAAATGGCGGAACTGGCGGCTAATAATATTGCTGCAATCTTGCAAAATAAAAAAACGAAGGCAGTCGTCAACGATGAATTGCTTTAAATCAAGAATACGAAAACAGGCGCAGTCCGCCTGTTTTTATTTTTTTTTAATAACCCCTTGTTTAAAAAACAGTTTAGGTCTATAATGTCCATTATATAAAAACAAATGTATTTTCTAAGTAGACAAAGGGGATGGAGAGAGATGAGAGAGAGCGTTTCTGTTGGACTTTTAGGACTTGGAACAGTTGGAAGCGGAGTTATTCGAATGATTGAAGGCCATCAAGAAGAACTGCAACACCGCGTTGGCTGTCCCGTTCATATAGAAAAGGTGTTGGTTCAGAGCCTCAATAAAGAGCGGCTTGTCCCCATTAACCGCTCGTTATTAACGGATCAAGTCGATGATATCGTAAACAATCCAAATGTTGATATTGTCATCGAAGTTATGGGCGGAATCGAAGAAACGAAAAAATATATTTTACAAGCTTTAAAAAATAAAAAACATGTCGTTACGGCGAACAAAGATTTAATGGCATTGTATGGCGGGGAATTATTAGAGGCGGCGTTAGAAAATGGCTGTGATTTGTTTTATGAAGCGAGCGTTGCCGGAGGCATTCCAATTATTAGATCCCTTGTCGACGGTCTTGCTTCAGACCGGATTAAAAAATTAATGGGGATTGTTAATGGTACGACAAATTATATTTTAACTAAAATGGATCAAGAAGGCCGCGATTACAATGACGTATTGCAGGAAGCACAGGCGTTAGGTTTTGCCGAAGCTGACCCGACCTCTGATGTAGAAGGGCTGGATGCGGCCCGGAAAATGGCAATACTTTCGACGCTTGGCTTTTCAATGAAAATCAATTTAGAAGATGTTTCGGTTGAAGGAATATCGGGGGTCACAAGAGAAGATATTGAATACGGTAACCAGTTCGGCTATAAAATGAAGCTCGTTGGACTGGCGCAAAAAGACAATGGGAAAGTGGAGGTAAGTGTCGGGCCGACATTTATTCCAAAATCTCATCCGCTGGCCTCCGTCAATAACGAATACAATGCAGTGTACGTTTATGGCGAGGCAGTTGGCGAGACGATGTTTTACGGACCGGGAGCCGGACAGCTTCCTACAGCTACTGCAGTTGTTTCCGACCTCGTCGCATCCATTCAAAACATGAGGCTTGGCGTCAATGGGAAACATTCTATTACACCACAGTTTGACAAAAGCTTAAAATCGCCAGAGGAAATGAAATCCAAATTTTTCTATCGTATTCATGTTAAGGATGAGCAAGGCGCGCTTTCACAAATTACGACGCTATTTGCTGAATATAATTTAAGCCTTAAGCAATTATTGCAAAATCAGCTTCCAAAAGAAGGCTTGGCGGAGATCGTCATTATTACACATCAAGCTAGTAAGAAGGATGATGAAGCCGTTTATAACCGCTTACGGGATTTATCAGTCGTTCATGAAATTAAAAGCCACTATCGGGTAGAAGGAGAATAAGACAATGAGCTGGAAAGGATTATTGAAACAATACAAAAACTTTTTGCCAATCACTGAACAAACACCTGAACTTTCCCTTCATGAAGGAAATACTCCTCTTATTCAATTAAAGTCTTTATCGAACGAATGGGGAATTGACGCTTATGTCAAATATGAAGGAGCCAATCCTACAGGTTCATTTAAAGACCGGGGGATGGTCATGGCCGTAGCGAAGGCGATCGAAGAAGGAAGCGATACGATTATTTGTGCATCTACTGGAAATACTTCCGCGGCTGCAGCTGCGTACGCGGCAAGAGCCGGCCTCCGCTGTATGATCGTCATTCCGGATGGAAAGATCGCTTTAGGCAAGCTGGCTCAGGCGAAAATGTACGGCGCAGAAATTTTTGCGATTAAAGGGAATTTTGATGATGCGTTAAAAATGGTTCGAGCCATAAGCGAAACAGAACCGTTAACCCTGGTTAATTCAGTCAATCCTTTTCGGCTCGAAGGTCAAAAAACAGCAGCTTTTGAAATTGTGGATGTTCTTGGCAAAGCGCCGGATATACTTGCGATTCCGGTCGGCAATGCGGGAAATATTTCTGCTTATTGGAAAGGCTTTAAAGAATATAACAGCCACCTGCAATCGGGACTACCGAAAATGCATGGGTTTCAGGCTGAAGGATCAGCAGCAATCGTTCGAAACGAAGTCATTGAAAATCCGGAAACGATCGCAACAGCTATCCGCATTGGAAATCCAGCAAGTTGGCATTTAGCTGTTGATGCTGCAAAAGAATCAGATGGTCGTTTTGAAAGCGTAACGGATGAAGAGATTTTGGAAGCTTACCAGCTCTTAGCCAGAACTGAAGGAGTATTTGCAGAACCCGCTTCATGCGCTTCCATTGCCGGGATCATGAAGCAAGTAAAAAACGGTGTAATTCCGAAAGGCGCAACAGTAGTCGCTGTCTTAACCGGAAACGGCTTAAAAGATCCAAATGTCGCCCTCGATAGCGTAAAAATTGATCCTGTTGTTCTTCCAAATGATGAAAAAGTGTTGAAAGAAACCATTAGAAGAGGAGTGCTCCAATGAGTTTCTCTCCATTTACAGTCAAAGTTCCGGGGAGCACCGCAAATTTAGGGCCAGGGTTTGATTCGGTTGGTCTTGCGATTAATCGGTATTTAACCATGCATGTATCCCCTGCAAATGAATTTAAATTTAAAGGGGTTTCCGATGGGCTTGAACAAATTCCGCAGGGGGAAGATAATCTTGTTTATCAAGCCGCGTCATTTGTGGCAAAAAAATTCAAAAAAGAACTTCCATTTTTCCATGTTGAAATGTCAAGCGAATTGCCGCTTGAGAGAGGAATGGGAAGCAGTGCCGCAGCCATCGTTGGCGGCATTGAAATTGCTAATACGCTACTGGCACTTTCGCTTGCCAAAAAGGAAAAAGCCCATTATGCATCAATGATTGAAGGCCATCCTGATAATGTAGCCGCCTCTGTTTACGGCGGGTTGATCATTGCCCTGTATGATGGACTGGAGACGGAAATTGTCCATGTTCCTACCCCTTCCGCAGGGATGATACTAATGGTTCCGAAACATCCGCTTAATACGGAGCACGCGCGCAGCTTGCTGCCTAAAGAGTTGAAGTTTCAAGAGGCTGTTAAGGCAAGTGCAGTAAGCAATGTCTTGATCGCTGCGATTTTACAAGATGATTGGAAAAAAGCAGGGCGAATGATGGACCAGGATCAATTTCACCAACCGTATCGTGAAAATTTAATCCCTCATTTTCATCAAATTCGGAAAAGAGGAAAAGAATTAGGATGTTACGGGGTTGCAATTAGCGGCGCAGGCCCGTCAATTGTTTGTTTTGCTCCTGGTGAAATCTTGGCAAAAGTGAGCCAGCAATTTAAACAACAATTTCCTGACTTTACGCCGTTAATCGTTGTGCCGGATAAACAAGGAGTTTCTGTTCAAGATCAAAATTATTTGCTTTCTAAATCGATTTAATATAAAAAAACGAGGCGGATTTACTCCACCTCGTTTTTCCTTAGAATACTTGTTCTAACTCGACTACGCCCGGCACTTCTTCAAGAAGGGCACGCTCGATACCAGCTTTAAGTGTAATTGTGGAACTCGGGCAGCTACCGCATGCACCCATTAAACGGACTTTAACCACTCCATCTTCAATATCCACTAATTCAACGTCTCCTCCATCACGAAGAAGGAACGGACGCAATTTATCAAGAACTTCTTCAACTTGTTCACGCATTGTTGTATCTGACATTTTATCGCTCCTTTTCTTTCACAACTTACTTATATTATACTGATTATACTTCAAAAAATCCACGTCCTTGCCTGAATTTCTTCCTTTCCATCCTTCACGAAGATCGGCTACAATAGTTATTAAGAAGGCGCAAAAGTTAGAGGTGAAAAATGTGGAGCGTAAAGAAGTAACAATTAAAATTTATGGTGCTGAACAAAAATGTCCAAGCTGTGTAAATTTACCTTCATCGAAAGAAACGATGGAATGGCTGGAGGCAGCCATCTCCAGGAAATTTCCCGATCAACCGTTTTCAATCCACTATATTGATATCGAGGAACCGCAGCAAGGAGAAGACCGGCAATTTGTTGAACGCATAATGGAAGAAGACTTATTTTATCCTGTCGTTTTGATTGATGGTGAAATCGTAGCCGAAGGAAATCCGCGATTGAAAAGCATCTACAGCATAATGGAACAAAACGGATATATTTCCCAAAATTAAAAAGCCCGGTATGGGCTTTTTAATTTTGGTATTTATACAACCATAAGATTCCAGATTTTAAAAGCCGCGGGACTCGTCCAATAAGAGCTGTATTTCCCATGCTTCCAAATCCGCTTTTTTTACCGAGAGATCCCATGATACCTTTTAGCTTAAATTCAGGCAATTCTGGGATCGGCTCATTCTTCCATTTCTTTTGCAAAACGAGTGCAATTTGTTCCCCCTGTACCTCAGCAAGTTGAGCGCTAGGTGAAAATGGGAGGCTCGCACAATCCCCTACGACATATACATGCTCGTCATTTGGCAAATGGTGATGGGGCGATAAAATTACACGGCCGCTATTATCTTTTTCAACATCAAGGGCGCGAACAAGCTTATTTGGCTGAATGCCTGCCGTCCAAACGATGGCATCACAATGAGTAGGCTCATCATGGTTGTAAAGCGTATTTTTTTCGACTTTTGTAATGTTGGAGTTATTAATGACTTCAACTCCATGTTCAATAAACCAATTTTGAACATAATGGCTCATTTTCTTTTTGAAAGCGGAAAGAATGATTTCGCCTCTGTCATATAATTTGATGTGCAAGTCAGGCCGGCTTTCGCGAAGCTCACTCGCTATTTCTACGCCGCTAAGTCCGGCGCCTACCACTCCGACAATGGATTTCGGCGGCAGATTGTTCAACACCTGGTACGTCTGACGGGCATTGTCCACGGTTTGGATGCTTAATGTATATTCATCCGCTCCAGGAACGTTATGATACTTATCCTCACAGCCGAGACCAATAACTAAATCATCGTAAGATATCGGCGCCTGGCCTTCCACATGGACTTGCTTATTCTCTAAGTCAATTCCAGTAATCTCCCCATAAACAACGTTTAACTTCGAATGTTCAGGGAAGGGAATACGAATATGATGATCTGAGATGGTACCAGCAGCAAGAGCATAATACTCTGTCTTTAAACAATGGTAAGGCAGTCGGTCAATCAAAGTAATTTGCAGATCATTCGGCAAATCAGATGCTTGAAATAGGCGCTTTAAAATACGCATATTGCCATATCCGCCGCCAAGTAAAACTAAGTGTTTCATGTGTCATTTCCCCTTCTCTTTGATGGATCAAAAATCATTCAGGGGGCAAAATCCCAACCTAAATAAAAATCCGCACTTAAATAAGTCTCCTCTTCTATTTAAGATAAGGAAACCATTTCGCAATTATTCATTCATAGTATAGCACTTTCACCCCTTTTCACAAAACGTTTTTGTCGAAAATTTGCTGGAACACAAAAATTCCCATGGCGTGATAAAAATATATTTTAGTTGACTGCTGAAATTTGAAAGGATAGGATAAGTTAAGTGAAGAGGTGAAAAAGATGAAGCCGATTATTGAATTTTGTGTCAGCAATTTGGCCAATGGCTCACAAAAAGCATTAGAAAAATTGGAGCAAGATTACGATTTAGATGTGATTGAGTACGGTTGTCTCGGCTATTGCGGCCAATGCGCACGTTCGTTGTTTGCTCTTGTCAATGGCGAAGTGGTTCGAGGCGATACGGCTGATCAGCTCATTGAAAATATATATCAATATTTGGAAGAAAACCCGATGTTTTAAAAAGCATCATCGAACGAAATCGATGATGCTTTTATTCATATTTAATATGAGTATCTTTTAAGCATTGGGCGAAGTCGTGTATATAACAGAACGAATAAGATCGTAATGAGGAGCCCTTTTATAATATTAAATGGCGCAATGCCCACAAGAACTAAATTTAGCATCGCCTGTGATGACATTTGCGGCGCATGCAAGAACCACGTATAAGCCGGAAGGATGACGGCATAATTGAGAATTCCCATTAAAAGCGTCATTAAAATCGTGCCTGTTACGAGTCCCATTGACAAACTTTTTGTCGTTCTATTTTTCTTAAATAAAAAGCTAGCCGGAACGATAAATGCTGTACCCGCAATGAAATTTGCCATTTGATCGATGGGCACTCCTGTCAGGCTGTTTTGAAGACAATAATGAAGCAAGTTTTTGATTGCTTCAACTACAATGCCTGATCCTGGTCCAAAAAGTACGGCCGCAAGCAAGGCGGGTACCTCGCTGAAATCAATTTGCAAGTATTTTGGAAAACCAGGCAATGGAAAATCAAATGCCATTAAGACATAGGCGATGCCGCTTAACATCGAAACGGCGATCATTCGGTACACTTTCCCTTTGTGCATGTTTGAAATCTCTCCTTTGTGCATTTAAGCGCCATCTTTGATTTCAAGTATGCAGTGCATCCCAGGTAAAGAAACTCCCTTAGCAATGGGCGCTAAGGGAGTTTCTTGTAGGCATCATTAATAAACATTTTAATTAAAAAATGCAATACTAAACAAAGGCTTTTATTTAAAGAAAAACAAAAGCTGATGCACCGACATCTTCTCCCATCCAGACTATACTGTCGGCTCTGGAATTTCACCAGATCAGCCAAGTAATCACTAAACTACTTGGGTCGCGGGCTGATGAAGAGGGAATCTTCAATTACCGCCGGTGGGGAATTTCACCCCGCCCTGAAGATGAATCGCTAAATTGTATTTGATTACAAAATTCATTATACTTGATAAAATAAAAAATGTGAACAAAAACACATATATGATGGGAGAAACGTTATGTCTACGTTCGAATATACATGGCCCTACGAGAAGATGATGGATGATATTTATATTAATGAATGCCCTTTTTGCAAAAGTGGAAACGTATTGACCAATATGAAGCAAGAAGATCTTGAACTTGCGAAAGAAGGGATTAAACGTCTGCTTGTTATGCCATGTTGCCGCGAAAAACTGGTGATCTTAAAAGCGGATGACGATTATTTTTGGACAGAAGAAAAATTAAGAGAAAGATAGGGGAAGCGGATATGGGATCATTTCGTTTTACAAAAATGCACGGTCTTGGGAACAACTATATTTATGTTAATGCGTTTAATGAAAACATTGAAGAGGAACGCTTGTCCGAACTGGCGGTGAAAGTCGCCAATGTTCATAAAGGCATTGGATCAGACGGATTGATTTTAATTTGTCCGTCTAAAGCCGCGCCTGTCAAAATGCGCATTTTTAATAACGATGGATCAGAGGCAAAAAATTGCGGAAATGGCCTGCGCTGTGTAGCCAAATACGCTTATGAAAATGGGCTGGTAAAGGATACGACGTTCTTGATTGAAACACTTGGTGGACTTGTGACAGCAACCGTTCATGTGGAAGGAGGAACCGTCCGTACGGTAACCGTTAATATGGGAGAACCGCATCTTGCACAAAAAGAGATCCCTTTATTAAATGGTTCGGATCAGCCGTTTATCCATCAACCGGTTACTTTTGCAAATGAAAAACTGTATATGACAGCCGTTTCAATGGGGAACCCTCATGCCGTCTTTTTTGTCGATCATATTGAAGATGCTCCATTAACGACACTAGGACCGATTATAGAAAAAGATAACATGTTTCCTGAAGGAGTGAATGTAGAATTTATTGAGATGGTCAGCAGCAATGAACTTCATTTCCGCGTATGGGAAAGGGGTTCGGGTGTGACACAAGCATGTGGAACGGGAGCATGCGCGGCCGTTGTTGCAGCCATTCTTAATGAGAAAGCAAGAAGAAATGAAGAAATTACCGTTCACCTGGCTGGAGGTGACCTGATCATTAATTGGACGGATGAAGGGGAAGTCTTTATGACAGGACCTGCGGAAGTGATATGCGAAGGAAAATTTTATTATTAAAAAAATCCCCTCTAAAGGGGATTTCAGCTTGTAGACAAAGTCCATAATGTGGACTATGTCTACAAGCTTTTTTTATAATTAAAGTAGAATTTTCTTTGTGGGGGTTAGGTAGATGTTATCAAAGCGAAAGGAAAATAATCGTCATCAAATTGAAATGGTGGCTCTAGATGAATTGGTACCAGAGGATCATCTGGTTCGAAAAGTGGAACAAGCCATTAACTTTGATTTTATTTATCAACTAGTCGAGGATAAATATTCACTTGATAATGGCAGACCAAGTATAGATCCCGTTGTTCTCATTAAAATGGTGTTTGTGCAATACTTGTTTGGGATTCGTTCCATGAGGCAAACCATTAAGGAGATTGAAACCAATTTAGCTTATCGTTGGTTTTTAGGCTACGGATTCACAGAGAAGATCCCCCATTTTTCAACGTTCGGTAAAAACTATGAGCGACGCTTCAAGGATACGGATCTGTTTGAACGAATCTTTTATCGAATCCTAAAGGAAGCGATGGATAAAAAATTAGTCGATCCATCCGTAGCCTTCATTGACTCTACACACGTGAAGGCAAGTGCCAACAAAAAGAAATATGATAAAAAAGTGGTTCGAGTGGAAGCGAAAAGTTACCAAAAACAACTCGAACTTGAGATTAATGCTGATCGGGAAGCACATGGAAAAAAGGAATTTCCCCTACAAGATAAAGAAGAGACGAAAGAGGTCAAGGTAAGTAAGACGGACCCTGACAGTGGTTACTATGTGAAAGATGAACGTGAAAAACTTTTTGCTTATTCTGTTCATACGGCGAGTGATTCAAAAGGTTTCATTTTAGGAACCAAGGTAACGGGTGCCAATGTTCATGATAGTTGTATGTTGGATACGTTGTTGAATGAAGTGATAGAAAAGGTCGGAAAGCCGACAGCCGTTGCCGTAGATGCCGGATATAAAACCCCTTTTATCGCGAAGTATTTGATGGATCAAGAGATAAGACCCGTAATGCCGTATACGAGACCTCGCACAAAAGATGGTTACTTTAAAAAGCATGAGTATGTCTATGACGAATATTATGATTGTTACATTTGTCCGGAACAACAGGTTTTACCTTATAGAACCACTACCAGAGATGGATATAAACAGTACGCCTCTGACCCTGAAATCTGTAAGAATTGTCCATTTTTAGACAAGTGCACCCAAAGTAAAAATCATCAAAAATTAATTCATCGACATCTTTGGGAAGAGTACATAGAAGAATGTGATCATTTAAGACATACACCTGAAAATAAATATATCTATGCCAAACGTAAAGAAACGATTGAGCGGGTCTTTGCGGATGCAAAGGAGAAGCATGGCATGCGTTGGACAACCCTAAGGGGGCTTAAAAAATTGTCGATGCAGGCGATGCTTACTTTCGCTGCCATGAATCTTAAGAAGATGGCATGCTGGACGTGGAAGAAGCCATGTCCAGCATAAGATGACTACAGAAAAAACGTCAAAAGTGATGAAAAAAACAAACCCGTTCTAAAATCAAAGATTTAAAAACGGGTTTGTCAACAGTCTGAAA
>NZ_AUMP01000044.1 GCF_000430745.1 Fictibacillus gelatini DSM 15865
GTGAAGTGTACCCTTTGTAAAGGACATTTTAAAAAAAGCCTAGGCAGTTTTAGAAAGATGATCTCTGTATTGAACAGGGGTCATCTTTTTTAAATTCCATTGGTATCTGTAACGATTGTAATACGTCATGTATTGTTTAATTTCACGTTTTAATTCATCCAAGGTTGAACAAGGCTTTATATATGCCTCATCCTTGAAATGACCAAAAAATGATTCTTGAGGGGCATTATCCCAACAGTTTCCTCTTCTTGACATAGATTGGCGTAACCCTAAACTTTTCACCGATTTTTGGAAGTTAGGGTGTGTATAATGGAAGCCTTGATCCGAGTGAATTAAGGCATCTTTTGCTTTCTTGAAATTTCTATTTTTCTTTAATTTTTTTAGCGTGTCTGTTGCCAAATCGATTGTCAGGCGATCTGAAACATTATAAGCTACGATTTCATTGGTGGAAGCATCTTTAATCGTTGATAAATAAGCTTTTTGACCTTTCCCGTAAAATAAATAAGTGATATCAGTAAGAAGAACTTTTCCGGGTACATCCTGCTTAAATTGTCGATTCAATAGGTTTGGGGCAACTCGGTGTTCCTGTGTAGCCTTCATCATTCGTTTATAAGGGTTTGCCTTTCTGATGGGGCAAATAATGCCGTATTTCTTCATGATACGTCGAATACGCTTCAAATTATAGACAACATTAAATTGACCCGCCAAAGTCATTTTGATTTGACGTGCCCCTTTCTTACGTCTTTTGAAGTGAAATGCTTTTAAAATAATCTCCTTAATTTCCTCATCTTTTTCATTTTTTCGCTTTCTTTGTTCTTGTGACTTCGCTGAAAAATAATTATAATAGCCACTTCTTGAAACACCTGCTATTTCACATAGGTACTTCACCATATGTTTTAATTGATATTTTTCAATCACCGAACGAATAAGGACATACTTTTGGCTAGGGGGAAGTACTATTTCCTCATCCCCCTTTCTGCAAAACGAATCTTTTTTAACAGTTCATTTTCTGCTTTTAATAAGTTTATTTCTGCCTCTAAACGAGCATTTGTCTCCTCTAGAGTAAGTTCTCTTTCTCTTGGGCGCCCTGAATTCCCAGCTCTAGAGTCACGTAAGCCCATAATCCCGTTTTTCTTGTAAGCCTTTTGCCATCTCTTACTCGCAGATTTAATTCTTTCTGTCCCCAAAATTTCAGCATCAAACCCACAATCTTCAAATATTTCTCTCGCAAATTTGCCCTTCTCTTTTTCAGCCATAAATACATGCTTAAATTCATCAGTATAAGTGATCCCTTTTGAACTTACGGATTTTACGTATTGATTAGATAATAGTAGTTTAACTTCTTTTTCTGTAAAAATTTTTTTACTCATAATTTCTCCGTCTCCATGCTGATTTCTCTAGTTGTATTTCTTTATTATACAAAAATGTACCCTATAGGTAGGCTTTTTTTATGTGTCTACTCTATAGGGTACATTTTAGGGATAGTGTTTAGTCTTTTTTTCTGAGCGGTTTAACGACAAACTCTTGAATGAGCAAAGTCAGCACGGAAATGATGACAGATGCGATAAGTGCCATGCCAAAGTTTCGAATTGTAAAAGCATCTCCCATTACTGCCGAAGTCAATTCAAGCAAAATAGCGTTAATAACAAATAAAAACAGGCCAAGCGTGACGATCGTCACCGGCAATGTAAGAATGACCAAAATCGGTTTAATAAAAATGCGGAAAATCGACAAAATGACACTCGCCAACAGACATGCGCCTACACTTTCCAAATGAAATGACGGCCTGAAAATAATGTCGATGACCATAAGAACGATCGTATTGACAAAAACAGAGATTATCCAGTTGATCATTTTAGTTTCTACACATCACTTTCCTATAAGTACGCGCTTATTTCAGCGAAGAATCCTCGTTTATTTCAGCAAGCTTTCGTTTGGAAACAGTAATCGAACCCGTTTTCGCTTCCGCTTCTAATTGATACTTAGGGAACGTATCTTTATTGGCAATAAAGTGAAGTGTCTTCTTAGCGAGCTCTTTTTTCTCTTCAATGATTTCCATCCCGGTAAAATCACAATGGATGCTGCCAACATACGTTTTTAAATCGGCTTCGAGCTCAATGTCTTCCGGCAATTCTGCTTCGATTTTGCCCGTGACAGTTTTAAGCAGGGCATTTCCTTTTAACACCGAACGCTGCTCAAAGTAAATTGTTCCATTGATCGTTTCAGCCATCGCGTTTTCTGCCTCACCGGAAAAGCGAACCGGTCCATTGATTGTTTCCAGAGACATGTCGATCCAGCGATTGTCTTTTAACGTCATGCTTCCATGATTCGCTTCAGACTGTATTTTTTGGCCGGTGCATGACTCTACGATTAAATTTCCAATCGTCGATTTTGTCTCTAATTCTTTTACTTTTATATTGTGTACTTTAATTGGTCCGTTAAACGTTGTCAGTTTCATGTTTTCATACTCGATTTCCGGAATGAAGAAAACGGCATTTACCTTTTGCGTTTTATCCCTGGCATAAAATCGAAGCTTTGGCGCCTCGCAGTCAAAAAACGTTTCATTTTGGAATTTCGTCGTAGCCGTTATTTCTTCGGGAACTTTATATACCGCCGCTTTACATTCGATGCGTACATCATTCTTCTCCCACGGAATCACTTTAATCGAGCCGTTGCGAATATCAATATCGACCCTGTCAAAAGACACGTTATTCGCCTCAAACACATATTGGATCTCTTCATGCGGCCCAAAAT
Source organism: Fictibacillus gelatini DSM 15865 (assembly GCF_000430745.1). GTDB lineage: Bacteria > Bacillota > Bacilli > Bacillales > Fictibacillaceae > Fictibacillus_A > Fictibacillus_A gelatini. Next base: position 2,755 of record NZ_AUMP01000044.1, read on the forward strand.
TGAAATCAAAATCAACATTTTTGATCCGCTCGGAAACTTGATCGATAAATTTGCCTATCTTTTGGCTTGCGGACGGTTCTTTCTCTAAAGATGAATGTTTTTTTTCTTCTTTGCCCTTATGGGGGGCTTTCGGATTTGGATCGTGTACTGCATGCAATAACCGTTCGGCTTCCTCTACCGTGATTTTTCCTTCATTTAACATTTGTAAAATCATTTTTCGTTCAGTCATTTCATCACCTCCACGATTCGTACGGGGCCATTTAAAGTTGTAACCTTACCGTATACATACTTTAACGCCTTTTACAATATTCCAGACGATGGCGATAACTGCCGGGAGTGCAAAAAGAATGGCGGAAATGATAATGGTTTTCGTTTGAAAACCTGATTCGGCAGAGAATGTAATTCCTAATGAAATGGCGACAAGTACAAGAATATGCGAAAGGAATGCCTTTCTTGCCTGAATTTGTACAGCCGGCTCTCCGGTAAATAAATAAACGAGAACGGAAAATACAAACGGCGCAAATAAAACACTGAAATAACAAAGAGACGAAAGAATTCGGCTTGATTTAGGAGACATTGTCTTCCCTCCTCTGTCTTACAAAGATCTACCAAAAGTACCTCTACATTTTAAGCTTTTATGAAGAAAGATGTAAAGAAAAGCACCGCTTATAAAGGCACGGTGCTTACTCTTAAGAAACAGATTCTTTTTCCTGTATGAATGCTTTCATCCGCTTTTGGTCCCTTTTTAGCACAGGAGCAAGGTAACGGCCGGTATAAGATTCAGGAACTTCCGCAAGTTCTTCCGGCGTGCCGGTTCCGACAATCGTGCCTCCCTTATCTCCGCCTTCTGGTCCAAGATCGATTAAATAGTCGCATTGTTTAATGACATCTAGATTGTGCTCGATGACGAGAACGGAATCACCATTATCAACAAGCCTCTGTAATACTTTTAACAAGCGGGATATATCATCGACATGAAGACCGGTTGTCGGCTCATCCAAAATGTAAATGGTCTTGCCAGTTGATCGTTTATGCAATTGCGAAGCAAGTTTCACGCGCTGCGCTTCCCCGCCGGAAAGGGTCGTCGCCGGTTGGCCGAGTTTAATATACCCGAGCCCGACATCTAAAATCGTTTCAAGCTTTCGCTTAATTCTCGGGATGTTTTCAAAAAACTTCACGGATTCCTCGACCGTCATATCTAAAATATCGGCAATGCTTTTCCCTTTATATTTCACTTCGAGCGTTTCACGGTTGTAACGTTTACCATGGCATACTTCGCACGGAACATAAACATCGGGAAGAAAATGCATTTCGATTTTAATGATTCCATCGCCACGGCATGCTTCGCACCGTCCGCCCTTGACATTGAAGCTAAACCGGCCTTTTTTATAGCCGCGCACTTTTGCCTCGTTTGTTGCCGAAAATACGTCGCGTATATCATCGAATACGCCGGTGTATGTCGCCGGATTGGAACGCGGCGTCCTGCCGATCGGCGACTGGTCAATGTCAATTACTTTATCGACATGCTCTAATCCTTTGATCGCTTTATGGGCTCCCGGCTTGTCTTTTGCCTTATGAAGCTTCTGGGCAAGCGCCTTATGGAGAATTTCGTTAACGAGCGTGCTTTTCCCTGAACCAGAAACGCCGGTGACCCCTGTAAATAAGCCTAACGGAATTTTTACTTTCACATTTTTTAAATTGTTTTCCGTCGCACCGACGATTTCAATATATCGGCCATCCGGTTTGCGCCGTTCGTTAGGAAGCGGGATGAATTTTTTGCCGGACAAATATTGTCCCGTCAATGAATTCGGATCATCCATAATTTCATTTGGCGATCCTTGAGCCGTAATCTTACCGCCATGGGCTCCTGCTCCAGGGCCAATGTCGATAATATGGTCGGCAGCAAGCATTGTATCTTCATCATGTTCAACAACAATCAGCGTATTGCCAAGGCTGCGCATTTCCTCTAATGTACGGATCAAGCGATCATTATCTCTTTGATGCAAACCAATCGACGGTTCATCTAAAATGTAAAGGACTCCTGTCAATCTTGAACCGACCTGTGTCGCCAGCCGAATGCGCTGCGCTTCCCCGCCGGAAAGCGTCCCCGCTGCCCGGCTTAACGTTAAATAATCCAGTCCAACATTCGCCAGAAATCCGAGACGGTCGACAATTTCCCTCAAGATTAACCGTGCGATTGCCCGCTCTTTATCGGTAAGATCCAGGTTTTCAAAGAACTCCTTTGCCTCTGTAATCGAGAGGGCGGTCGTTTCGCCGATATGTTTTCCGTTAATGAGGACAGCAAGCGCCTCTTTCTTCAGCCGGTATCCCTTACATGTCGGGCATGGTTTTTGCGCCATGTAGCCTTCCATTTGTTCGCGGACGTAGTCAGAGCTTGTTTCTTTATAACGGCGTTCAATATTGCCGAGAACGCCTTCGAATTGAATGTCGTTTTCACGAATTTGGCCGAAATCATTTTCATAGCGGAAATGAATGTATTCGTCCCCGCTTCCATATAACACTTTATCCATCTGCTCTTTCGGCAGGTCTTTAATCGGCACATCCATATCAATGCCGTAATGATTACATACGCTTGTAAGGAGCTGTGGATAATATTGCGAACTGACGGGCTCCCATGGGGCAATGGCATGTTCATTCAACGATAAATTCCAATTCGGGACGACAAGTTCTGGATCGACTTCAAGCTTCATTCCTAGACCGTCACACGAAGGGCAGGCTCCAAATGGACTGTTGAAAGAAAACAGGCGCGGCTCTAATTCACCGATCGAAAAACCGCAATACGGGCAGGCATGTTTCTGTGAAAATAGCAGCTCTTCCTCACCAATTACATCTACGATAACACTCCCGTCCGCTAACTGGAGCGCCGTCTCCAGTGAATCGGACAGACGCGTGGAGATGCCTTCTTTAATCACAACACGGTCAATCACGACTTCAATCGTATGTTTTTTATTTTTCTCAAGTTGAATGTCTTCACTAACCTCCCGCATTTCACCGTCAATGCGGACCCGGACATAGCCCTGTTTCTTAATGTCCTCCAATACCTTCACGTGCTCCCCTTTTCTTCCGGAAACGATCGGGGCTAGTATTTGCAGCTTTGTCCGTTCAGGGTATTCTAAAATGCGATCGACCATTTGCTCAATGGTCTGGGATGTAATTTCAATCCCGTGTTTTGGACAGACCGGGCGGCCAATCCGGGCGAACAACAGGCGCAAATAATCATACACTTCCGTAACTGTTCCAACCGTCGAACGTGGATTGCGGCTCGTCGTTTTTTGATCGATCGAAATCGCAGGTGATAATCCTTCAATCGAGTCGACATCCGGTTTATCCATCTGTCCAAGGAACTGGCGGGCATATGCAGAAAGAGATTCCACATAGCGGCGCTGTCCCTCGGCATAGATCGTATCAAATGCAAGCGACGACTTCCCCGAACCGGAAAGTCCTGTAACAACAACCAATTTATCTCTTGGAATCGTCACATCAATATTTTTTAAATTATGAGCTCTTGCTCCCTTAACAACAATATTCTGGTTGGTTGACAACATCCTCATCCTTCCGCCTTCAATTCAAGTATCGTATCACGAAGCTCGGCCGCACGTTCAAATTGCAAGTTTCTTGCTGCGTCCTTCATTTCTTTTTCAAGCCGTTCAATAAAGGCTTCGCGATCTTTCTTGCTCATTTTTTGCTTTGGAGCATCCGTTTTGTACGTTTCCGCTCCTTCTGCGGCATAGGTCGCGCGGATGACATCACGCACTTCCTTTTTGATCGTCTGCGGTGTAATGTTATGTCTCTCATTGTATTTCATCTGGGTTTCGCGACGTCTCCTCGTCTCTTCAATGGCGATTTTCATCGAATTCGTTATTTTGTCAGCATACATGATCACATGACCGTTTGCGTTTCTCGCCGCCCGGCCAATTGTCTGAATAAGTGAACGTTCGGAGCGGAGGAACCCTTCTTTATCGGCGTCCAAAATGGCAACGAGCGAAACTTCCGGAATATCGAGCCCTTCCCGAAGCAAGTTAATCCCGACAAGAACATCAAAGACGCCAAGGCGAAGGTCACGGATGATTTGAATTCGCTCCAATGTTTTAATTTCCGAATGCAAATACCGGACTTTCACACCCATTTCCTCTAAATAGTCGGTTAAATCCTCGGCCATTTTTTTCGTTAATGTCGTGACAAGGACCCGTTCATTTTTCGCCGTCCGCTCGTTAATTTCACCAAGCAGATCATCAATTTGCCCCTTGATTGGACGAACTTCAACTTCCGGATCAAGCAAGCCTGTCGGACGGATGATTTGCTCGATCGGCTTCGGAGAGTGCTCCAATTCGTAAGGCCCTGGAGTTGCGGATACATAGATATGCTGGAACTTTTTCGCTTCGAACTCTTCGAACGTCAGCGGACGGTTATCCTTTGCTGACGGAAGACGGAACCCATGCTCCACAAGCACATTTTTCCGCGCCTGGTCGCCGTTGTACATCCCGCGAATTTGCGGCAACGTGACATGCGATTCATCAATAATGATTAACGAATCCTCGGGAAAATAATCCAACAACGTATACGGCGTGGAGCCAATCGGGCGCAATGTCAAATGGACAGAATAGTTCTCGATCCCTGAACAAAAGCCCATTTCGCTCATCATTTCAATGTCATAACGGGTCCGCTGCTCAAGGCGCTGCGCTTCAAGCAGCTTTCCTTCTTCTTTTAATTGTTTTAGCCGTTCTTCAAGCTCTTCTTCAATCCGCTTAATGGCAATCTTCATCTTTTCTTCCCGCGTAACGAAGTGAGAGGCCGGGAAAATCGCAACATGCGTCCGTTCACCGATAATTTCCCCCGTCAAGGCATCGACCTCTGTAATCCGATCAATTTCGTCTCCGAAAAACTCGACACGAAGACAATGTTCATCTCGGGAGGCCGGGAAAATTTCAACGACATCTCCGCGAACACGGAACGTTCCGCGCGTAAAATTAATGTCATTACGAATGTATTGAACGTCGACCAATTCGCGAAGCAGCTTGTCACGATCCTTTTCCATTCCTGTCCTGAGCGAGATGACAAGGCTTTTATATTCTTCCGGGGAACCGAGACCGTAAATGCACGACACGCTCGCTACGATGATGACATCGTTCCGTTCGAATAAAGCGCTCGTAGCGGAGTGCCGCAGTTTATCAATCTCATCATTAATGCTCGCATCTTTTTCAATGTACGTATCCGATTGCGGGATATAAGCTTCCGGCTGATAATAGTCGTAGTAGCTGACAAAGTATTCTACTGCATTGTTCGGAAAAAACTCTTTAAATTCACTGTAAAGCTGGCCGGCTAATGTTTTATTATGGGCAATGACAAGTGTCGGCTTGTTTATTTCTTTAATGACATTCGATACGGTAAATGTTTTCCCTGTTCCGGTCGCTCCAAGAAGCGTTAAATTTCGTTTTCCTGATTGGATTCCTTTCACCAGCTGCCGGATTGCTTCAGGCTGATCGCCCTGCGGCTGATAGGCGGAAACTAGTTCAAAACCTTCACTCAAGAGTAACCCCTCCGTTCTCTTCTATTCTATTGACATTATATCACAGTCAGCTATAGAAAACCTAATTTTTACGAACAAATATTCGTTGGAAATTCAACGAATAAGTAAAGCGCCACCCTTTTTGAGTGACGCTTTACTTACTCCACCTTTTTCTCCTGTTTTCGATAAATAAAAAGCCCGAGCCAAAAACCGATTCCAGTGGAAACGATGGCGATGATCTCGATGGCGAGCGGGCGATGGATGCCATCAAACGCAAAAAGTAAAATCAATACGGTTATAATGAGCGGCACAAACTTTGAAAATAAAATGCGATTGAAAAGCAGTTGAAAAAAAATCGGCAAAAGCGCCGCCAAAATGACTTGAAAAATCATGGTGAAGCCTCTCTTTCAATTTCCTATACGATAATGCACTTCTTAACCATACTATACGTTCATGATAAAAACAAAAGGAGTTATGTGCCAACAGCGCTTTTCCTATCCTCCAATTCATGGACAAACAAAAGCCCTAACTTGTGGTGTTCATTTTCATAAAGCGAACGCTGGGCAAAACGAATTTCCCCGTTTTTATCAAGGACTTCCAACTTACAAAAAGCAGCGTTAATTTGCAGAGCTTTGTAAAAATCCTCTTCATTCGCCACCGGCATGCCGTTCACCTTCATGATTACTTCACCGATCTCAATTCCCATTGAAGCCGCCGGCGCTCCGGGGACTACGCCTAATACAAGAAGCCCCGCATTTCTTTTCACAAAAAATGAAGCCCTTTTGTTATCGTATTTGCTTGCGGCGATTGTAATGAACTCCCGGCATAACATACCGCCAATGACTGCGATGAGTGAGAGCATGGGAAGGTTGAAATAAAAACCGCCGAGGGTAATAAGTGAAACAAGCACTCCTAATGCCAATACTTGTTCACCCGTCATTTTAATCGCTTCAGCCGGCATCGTAGATGTAACAAGCTGCCTGAATCCGACCGCAAATGGAATAAGAATGATCGTGTACCCCGCTGCATCCATGCTAAATAGCGGCCACCATCCGTCATGCGGGAACGAACCTACAGGCAGGAGTAAAAATTGCGGGACGAGCCATAGACGGGTCGCTTCATGCGCACCGATAAACTGCCCTCTTTTTCCTTTGAACAAGCGCGGTGATGTCCGCTTTGCCCCTTTCCAAAGAATAAGAATAGCTTCCTGGATAAGCAGCATAGCTAATAGAAAAGCAAGTGTCTCAATCGGCGTATGCTGAACTTCCATTATCCAGCGATCAATCGCCTTTGAGCCTGTATGAAACGCGGGCAGTAAACTGGCGACAAGCGCTGATAGCCCGATCGCATAGGCCGGATTCATGAGACGTGTTTTCAATGACAAACCGAGCAAAATATACATCATCCCGATTAACACGACCATACCCATCGGTATGCTAATTCCGGCAACTAGCACGATTGTCGAAAACACGATGCCAACCAACAGCCCGGGAAGCACGGATTGAATGAGGTTATCGATCAGCGGATGCACCTTTACTTTAAATTCTTTCCGTTCCCGCTTTACCCGTTTATATCCGATGTAAAAAGCCAATCCAATAAACACATAAAGAAGGGGATGCAAAAATAGGCCGGCAACTCCTTTTAGCCATCCAATCGCATATGGAACCATAAATTCACCCCTAACAAGCCTCTTTTCTCCTATTCTATCAAACTTCAGTTGAAGTTGCTAAAGCAACTTACAATAAAAAAATAAGCCGAAGCGGGGCTTCGGCTTATTTTCTAGCTTAGTTGCCATCTGTAATTAGCTGGAGGGCGGTTTGAAGCTGCAAATCATTTTTTTCATCACGGACTTTCGAAATGATTTTTTCCTCGATTCGCTCCGCCGTCTTTTTATCAATCACACCGGATGCTCTTAAATCATTCGCTTTTTGGAAGGCCGTTACAGCGGTTTCTGTCTTCTCATCAAAATAACCATCCGTGCGTCCCGGCTCAAATCCAAGGCCGCGCAGCATTTTTTGGGCGGTTTTAATTTGCTCGCCTGTCATATCAAACTCAAGTGGTTTTTCGACCGTTAAGAAGTTGCTATAAAAATAAGGAGGCTGCTTCACTTCTTGCGACGGCTCGATTCCTTTTTTATGAATCCAATTTCCGTCCGGCGTAAGCCATTTTGCGATCGTCAATTTAATGTTGCTTCCGTCGTTAAAATCTGTTGCGTTTTGCACTGTCCCTTTACCGAAAGATTTTTCGCCAACGAGTTCATAGCCGCCGGCCTCTTTTAACGCACCCGCCAATATTTCTGAAGCGGAAGCACTGCCGCCATCAATGAGCCCGATAATCGGGTAGCTTTTCTTCTCTTTTAATTTAGAGAAATAGCGCTGTTTTTTACCGTTGCGGTCTTCAATTTGCAAAGATGGCTTTTTATTCGGAATGATTTGGTCAACGATCGTTTCGACGGCCTGCAAGTACCCTCCAGGATTGCCGCGAACGTCAATGATCAACCCATCGATGCCTTTTTTCTCTAACGATTCTAATTTCGTCTTGAAATCCTCACCCGTATTTTCAGAAAACGATGTTATTTTTAACACGCCTACCGTTTTGCCGTTCACCTTTTTCGTGTCGGAGTAAACGGTTTCGATCGGGATCGTGTCACGTTTGACTTTCACCTTCATGACTTCATGGACCCCTTCGCGCTTAATGCCAAGCGTCACGACGGATCCTTTCTTTCCGCGTATTTTCAAAACAGCCTTGTTTAAATCCAGTCCATCGAGGCTTTTTCCATCAACCGTATAGATCTGGTCATTGGGCTTTAACCCGGCCTTCTCTGCCGGTGAATCTTTAAATGGAGCGATAATCGTCACTTTATCATTAACCATGCCTACTTCTGCCCCGATTCCTTCAAAAGACGATTCAAGAGATTGCGTGAATTGTCCGGCGGTCTCCTTATCCATATAAGCCGAATAAGGATCTTTTAATGTTTTAATCATTCCCTGAATGGCGCCTTCCAACAATTCATCCGAGTTCACATTTTTGTAATAGTTCGATTCGATTAATTTGTACGCTAGCTCAAGCTTTTTAAACTCGTTTTGAACATCGGCTTTTGAATGGGCCGGAGGCATGTTTTCAATGGCGCCGCTTTTTGCTGTCGTTAGCCCATCGCCGAAAATCGCCATTCCGGCATACATGGCGCCTGCCCCTGCCAATAATGATAAAACCATAAGAAGTGCAACAATTTTTCCCCTTACTTTCAATAGGCTCACCTCGTTTAGTTTGCAGGAAAAGGCATCACACCATAAGATGCGATGCCTTTTTCAAAGTAAGTGTAGGACGGAATTCCTGTCCAACCTCTACTTCATTGTATGAACAGCTTGTATCCATTATGAATGATTTTATAGTACCTTATATTTCATGTTCGGTAAAGAAAAATGTAGCACCTTAAGTTAGTAAATGAATAATAAAGCTAAGAAATCTTGCATTTCAAACGTTTTTTAAATCTATTCATATGAGCACTTCGCATACATCTTCTTTAAGGGCAGAAGCCAGTTTCTCAATGTCACGCGAAAACATACGGTCTTTTGTAATCGTTGGAACAACTTCTCTTATTTTTGAATACATTTTTTTAGTTTCTGGCGCGAGTTTTTCCGCCCCTCGAATATCAGCGGCCTGAGCGGCGCAAATGGCCTCAATCGCAAGAACCCTGCGGCTATTTTGAATAATTTGATACGCATGGCGCGCTGCCGTTGTCCCCATGCTGACATGGTCCTCCTGGTTGCCAGATGACGGAATGGAATCGACACTGGCAGGGTGAGCTAATGTTTTATTTTCTGAAACTAACGATGCGGCAGCATATTGCGTGATCATTAATCCTGATTGAAGCCCGGGATCAGCACTTAAAAATGCGGGCAGATCATTAAGCTGCGGGTTAACCAATCGTTCAATACGTCTTTCAGAAATACTTGCGATTTCAGAAATAGCGATACCAAGAAAGTCCATAGCAAAAGCAATAGGCTGGCCGTGGAAATTCCCTCCGGATATAACGTTTCCACTATCTGAGAAGATTAATGGGTTATCTGTTGCTGAATTGATTTCGATCGCCAGTTTCTCCTTGACATAATTTAATACTTGCTGAACGGCCCCATGAACCTGCGGAATGCACCGCAATGAATAAGCATCTTGCACCCTGATTTCTCCTTGAGTCGTTGTTAATTGACTTCCCTCAAGATAGGAAAGAATTCTTCCAGCCACTTTTTGTTGTTCAGGATAAGGTCTTACTGAATGAGATTCCGGAGTGAAAGCATCTACGATTCCCCGTAGTCCTTCTAATGTTAAAGAAGCTACCCCGTCTGCGAGATCAGCAAGTCTTTGGGCTTCCATATAGGAGATCACACCGACAGCCGTCATCGCTTGCGTTCCGTTTATTAACGCAAGGCCTTCTTTTGCCTGGAGTTTTATCGGATTTAGACCCGCCAGTCTTAGCGCTTCTCCCCCCGACATTTTTTCATTGTTATAAATCGCTTCGCCTTCGCCGACTAACAGTAATGCAATATGTGATAAAGGAGCTAAATCGCCGCTGGCACCTAGTGATCCCTGACTTGGGATGACCGGAATAATATTTTGGTTCAAACAGTCGATGAGCAGCTGCAATGTTTCAAGACGAATCCCCGAATACCCTTTTGCCAGCGCATTCGCTCTTAATAGCAACATCGCTTTGCTTACCTCTGAAGAAAACGGTTCCCCGATTCCACAGGCATGGCTTCGAATTAAATTGATTTGCAAGTCGGCTAAATCGGCTTCTGAAATCATTGTATCGCTAAATTTTCCAAACCCTGTGTTTACTCCGTAAATCACTTTGTTGCTCTTAATGCTTTCCTCAACTAGATCCCTGCTTTGTTTAATTTTTTCTAACGCATGCTCGCTAATTTTAACAGGATACCCTTCATAAATCACTTTATCAATTTGGTCAAATGTTAAAGAATTTCCATCAAGCTGAACAAACATAAAAAATCGCTCCTTTTTATTCATAAATGGCCTTGCAGGTAGAAAACAAAAAGGGGGCTATACCAAAAACAAGAGATTCGCTTTTGGTATAGCCCCCTATAAACTGTATAAACTATGGGCTTTAAACGATTATGTTATAAAAATAAAACTAATCTAAAACATTAAATTTACTAGAGTGCACTTCTTACTAACGTCTAAGGTACCTGAATATAGTATTACGCACTCAAAATGATTTGTCAACCAATTTTTAAAAGTCACAACATTTACCAATTATAATAGGAGCGTATTTATTTGATTGCTCATCAATACGCTTCTTTTATTAATAAAAGCACATCTAATCTATACTAGACTAGATGTGCAATTTGCTACATGTTATTCATTTTCCCTATGCTTGATCAAGACCTTTATTAAAAGTATGGTCTTGGGTCAATCGCATTGGATTTCGCCATATTCCACGGGCCTTTATGAAGTTCGAAATGAAGGTGCTGTCCGTGCGAGGCGCCCGTGTTCCCCATATACCCTATCAGCTGCCCTCTGTGAACGGAACCGCCATTTACGACTCTTGAGCTCATATGGGCATAAACCGTCGTATAGACTTGCCCTTTAATCGAATGTGAAATGAAAATGCAATTTCCATAAGAAGTAGAATAATAGGAACGGATGACCGTACCGTCAGCTGCAGCATAAATCGGAACCGTGCCTCTTGCCGCGATATCGACTCCGGCATGGAATTCGCTGCCGCGGTGGCCGAATCCGGAAGAAAACACACCGCTTGCCGGTTTCATCAACATGCCGTTTCCAAGATCAGGAGCGTCTGCGCCAGTGCTGCTATGGGACACATTCCCTCGCTCGGCTTGCATTTGTGCACGGATCTTTTCGGCTTTCATTGCCTCTTCCTGCGCTTTAAGCAAATCGGCCGTATGCTCGAATTCCTCAACATCATCTTCCAGTTGGCTATGCTCCTTTTTCAGAGAAGCCATCAACTTGTTTTTCTCTTTTACTTTTTCTTCAAGTTCATTCTTTAATGTTTTAAGCTCGTCCATTTTTTGCTGAAGAGAGGTTAAAGCCGTTTCTAATTTGAGCTTTTTGTCTTCTAAAAGCTTTTTATCCGCTTTATGCTCTTCAAGAATTTGCCGGTCCTGGTCGGCAATTAAATTAAGCGCAAATACACGGTCAATGAAATCGCCGAAGTTTTTTGAACCGAGGACGACATCAAGGTATTTAACAGAGCCGCCGCTTTCATACATAGAGCTGACCCGCTCTTTCAACAGCTTGTCCCGTTTATCAATTCGTTTTTGGACGACATCAATTTCGTTTTCCAATTCACCGATTTTTAATTTGACTTTGCTAATCTCGGATTCTTTTTTATGGATTTTTTCATTTGTCTTTGTCGTTTCCGCATCAAGCTTTTTAATTTCTTCCTTTGCCTTTGCCTGATCTTCTTCATTTGCCTTTAATTTTGCTTTTGCCGCTTTTTGCTTTTTCTCATTTGCCGCCTTTTTCTTCTGGATGTTTTTTAACGACTCGGCATGGGCAGTATCATAGTTGGCATATGTGGCGATCCCGCTTAAAAAAAGACTGAGTGCTAATGATACTCCTAAAACCTTGCGATTCAATGAAAGTCCTCCCCCTTATCCACTAACCCCTTTTTCTTTTATCGTCATGTGCGCTACACTTTTAAGAACTTGCGGACAGATGTTAAACTTCCCCAGACACCAATTACTCCGCCAATAAGGATAAGCAATAGTGAAAGCTCTAAAACGAGCGGATAGGTCGGAATTAGCTTAATGAACATCGTAGCGAGCTTCGGACTAACAGAATCGTAGACAAACTGATAGCCAAATACGATGACAAGAACGGGAATCACCGCACCAAACACGCCTAGCGCGAATCCTTCGATGAAGAATGGCCAGCGGATAAACCCATTGGTCGCCCCAACAAGCTTCATTATTTCAATTTCCCTGCGCCGGGAAATGATTGTCAATTTAATCGTATTGGCGATCAAAAACATCGCTGTAAAAATCAGTCCGAGTATAAGCACCATTCCAATGTTTCGTGATACTTTCGTTACTTTAAAAAGCTTTTCAACGGTACCTTTTCCGTAATTAACATTTTTGACATAGTTCAGCTTTTCAACTTCCTTTGCGACAATTACCGTGTCTTGAGGCCGTTTCGTCTTAATAATGTACGCATCCCGCAAAGGGTTTTCTTTTTCCAGGGAGGAGAATGCTTTTCCTTGATCCCCAAGATCTTTAATCAGTTGTTTAAGCCCTTCTTCTTTTGTTAAAAAAGTTACTTCTTTTACTTTCGGGATTTGCTCGATCTGCGCGCGAAGCTGGTCAACATTATCCTGTTTCGCTGTCCGGTCAATATAGGCCCGAATTTCAACATCATTTTCGATATGATGGGCTAAATTATTTAAGTTTAATAGTACGGTAAGAAAGACACCGACTAGCAATAAAGTTACAGTTACTGCACTAATGGAAGCAAAAGTCATCCAACCGTTTCTTCCAAGGCTTTTGAATGCTTCTGCGCCGTGGCGTTTGAGGGTTCTAATCTTCATAGCCGTAGTCCCCCTTCTGTTCATCACGGACAATTCTTCCGCCTTCTATTGCGATAACACGTTTCTTAAAGGTATTCACGATTTCTTTATTATGTGTTGCCATTACCACCGTTGTCCCGCGGCTATTAATCTCTTGAAAAATATCCATGATTCCCCAGGCCGTCTCCGGATCAAGGTTCCCCGTAGGTTCATCCGCAATAACAACTGGCGGTGTGTTGACGATCGACCTGGCAATCGATACACGTTGCTGCTCGCCGCCGGAAAGCTCATCCGGGAAGAACCGCGCTTTATTTTTCAAATGAACGAGGTCGAGCACCTCCATTACGCGCTGACGAATGGCTTTCGGAGATTCTTCAATAACTTCAAGGGCAAAGGCAACATTTTCATAAACGGTTAGTTTCGGCAATAATTTAAAGTCTTGAAAGACCACTCCGATTTTACGGCGAAGCTTCGGAATTTGCCGTTCTTTTATTTTCGATAAATTCGTTCCGTTGATCATAATGGTGCCTTTTGTTGGTTTCTCTTCGCGATACATGCATTTTACAAATGTAGATTTTCCTGCACCGCTCGGGCCAACGACATATACAAACTCACCTTTATCTATGTAAACATCGATCCCATTCAGTGCCATAACACCGTTCGGATATGTTTTCCATACATCGATCATTTCTATCAAAAAATCACTTCCTTACTACTGTTGCTTTAAATTTTGTTTGATATAGAAGTCTATTTGTAACCTAAAAAACTTTTCGACAAACTTAAACACAATCCGCTAATTTTCTGTTTACCGCTTAATATTATAACATTGACCGATTATTGTTATCATTACAGTTCTATTTCATTTTGTTACAACAAGTGACAAATGGAGGATTTTTTATCCTTTCCACTTTTAAAAATAGTCATTTACAAGGGGCGGATTAGGTCTTTTTACCTATGTTTGAAAACCACTGCCAATGAACAGTGGTTTTCCAACGTTAAAACTTAAATTTCCCAATAAGGCTTTGTAGTTCTTCAGCCAGTTTTGATAAAGATTGGGCGGATGCCGCAATTTCCTCCATTGATGCCATTTGTTCTTCTGTAGAGGCGGCAACCTCCTGGGTGTTTTGTGCCGTCTCTTTTGCCGTTTCCGCAACATGGGCTGTGGAATTCGCATATTCGTCTGCCGATTCGGCCAATTTTTTTATGACTCCCGCAACATGGACAATCTTTTCATCTATTTCATGAATGGCATTTAAAATTTCACGGAAGTTGTCCTCCGTATCCTTAACGACTGCCAAACCAGAGGTTACATCTTCTTTTACATGGTCCATCGATGATAATGATATTTTCGTTTCCTCCTGGATTCCTGTAATCAGCCGTCCGATTTGACTCGCTGAATTTCCTGATTGCTCCGCCAGCTTCCGGACTTCATCCGCCACGACGGCAAACCCTCTGCCGCTTTCTCCTGCTCTTGCTGCTTCAATCGAGGCATTTAAAGCCAATAAATTCGTCTGGTTCGCAATATCCGTAATTATTGTGACGATTCCGCCAATACTGTCCGAATGTTCTTTTAACGTATGGATTCGATTATTCGTTTGAGCGACAGATTGTTGTATTTTGTTCATTTGTTCTACGGTCTTATGTACATATACTCCCCCTGTCTTTGCCCGTTTTGCCGTTGTTTCGGTAAGCGCGGTCATTGCATCCATCTCGTTCGACATCTCGCTATACATATGGGCTGTTTCGATCATCTTCTCCGCACTTTCCTCCGCTTTTTCCAAAGAAATTTCCGATCCGGAAGCCACTTGTTGGATGCTTTCTGTAATCTGTTCTGTTGCATAGCTTGTCTGTTCCGCACTTGCAGTTAACTGTTCTGCAGATGACGCAACATGGTCGGTACTCTCCGAAATTTTAACAATAAGCTTTCTTAACGAATCAATAAAGTGATTAAAAGATGCGGCCAACTCACCCATCTCATCTTTAGATTTCAGCTCGAGTTTTTGCGTTAAATCGCCTTCGCCGCTGGATATTTCCTTTAATTTTCGATTAACGGCATTAATTGGCTTAAGAATGGATCGCGAAATCAGCCGGGTAATGATCGAGCTGACGACGATTAGAACGAGAATTAAGCAGATATAAGCATAGTTTCGAATGTTTTGCGTTTTTGCATTGGTTTTAGCAAGCTGATTGACGTCATCCTCGACTTTCGTTTGAAGCGTTTCTAATGCTGGATAGAGCAGCTTTTTGCGGACATTTCTTTCATCATTAAAATGCAATGTTTTAGCCACACTTTTTCCTCCGACATTGTAAGCTTGCATCACTCTATCGCTTGTCGTTAAAAAAGTGGAAATTCCTGTATTTAAATAGCCTGCCTCTTTTTTCGGAAACATGGGTTCTATTTGTTTCCAGGCTTTCAACAGTTCTGCTTTCTTTTGGGTCATTTCTTTACTGTACTGTGGATCGCCGGTGACTAAAAATCCTCTTTCATCATTGGAATAACCGGCAAGAAGATATTGCAAATGCTTTAATTTGTATTTCAATTCTTCTTTTTTTGTTAATTCTTTTGAGACAGCCATTTGTTTTGTATTGCTGTACACCGCGTACCCTCCCGTGATAAGCAATGACAAAATCGTCACTAGAACGAGCCACCTGAGCTTTGTTTTAATTTTCATGTCGTCACCCCGAAGTCGTTTATTGTTCCGTTTTATATATCGGCAAAAAATAAACAACTTCTAGATAAAAAATAAAAACCTCTTTCATCGAACAGATGAAGGAGGTTTTATCGACTTAATTAGATACTGAATAGGAAAAAATTCAAAAGACTGTTTTATTATTCATTAATTAGAATCTTCTTTGCGGCTTTGCTAGCTGGTACTCCTTTTATTACCTCTATTGCTATAGATCTTGCTTCCTCTTCTAGCCTAAAACTAACAAACAAATTAAGAAAAACTCAACTTTCGCTTTTCAAGACTCGAGTTGACAATAAACCGATAAATGACTAATTTTATAAGTTCAGTTCATCGTTCTTAATTTGTTTTATTGATAAAAGTGCAGCTTCTTTTACTAATTTATTTTCATTTGTTTTATATTGTTCTAGCACAGTTAAATATTTCAATTGTTTTGAATACCCTAAAATCTCTATCATATTCGCTAAGGCGTTACCATTCAAATTTTCCAAAAGTTTTACAACCTTACTATAATCAAAGGTTGTTACTTTTTGATATATAAATGCTAAAACGATAGCCTCCGTCATTTGTTCGACTAACTGATTATCACTTTCAGATTCCAAGTGCCCCAAAAGGAAATCCAAAATTTTATTTAGATCTTCCATATTATCGCTTTTATATTCATAACTTTCTAACACATCACAAAGCTCGTAAATAGCATCTAGTTTTCCATTGTTATCCAACATAAATGCTTCTTGCAAATTTTCTAAAACTATTTCACTCAAAATTCATCATCCTAACGTAGCTTTTTAATAGGTATATGTGTTTGGTCGGCGATTTTTTCATCAAAAAACGGGCTATTTGGGCTTAATAAATTTCTCTTATGCCAATTCCCTTGTGAATCCATAAACCATTTCCCTCTTTGAACCCTCATAATCCATCCTTTACTAGCATTAGAGCCGTTTGGAGCTGACAAGTCTTTACTATGAATTCTTACTCTCCATGTGGCTCCTCCATCATTCCATTTATATTCTACACCTTCTTTTATATTATCTGTAGGGGTTAAGTCTCTTTTTATGGCATTTGAAGGGATATTTGAAATGATATCGTTAGCTGCGGTGTTACCCGCATCCCCTGAAAATTCCTTCACCAACTTCTTTTCGATACCTGTAATCGCCTTTTTCCCGAGTTTTGTTGCACCGGTTTTTATAAGACCTCCAGGAACGGCATATTCGATAAGTTCTAACGGAGTGCCTTCAAACAGGGAATCTTGTCCTTCAGCTCGTCCTGTTCTCTTTTTGCGAATTTTATCTACAAATTCATATCTTATATTAAAATGTTCATCTTTATATTCTCGAACAATCATACCATTTGCGTATATATGATAATCTCCATCATACTCATCCAATTCATCTAAAATATGAACGGTTTCAACTTTCCCTTTAAGCGTTTCAAATTCTTCTTTCGTTAAATTTTTATTTTGCAATTCCCCTATGTATGAAGCCGCGATTAATTGCTCGTCCGCATCCGGGCGTCTATACTTGTTTTCGTAAGGATTTGTCTTTTGGGCAAGGTCGCCTATTAAGTCATTATAGCTTTCGCATGATGTGATTTGTTTTACCGAGTAATTTGAAAGATTCACTTCGCCACTTTTGATTGCCGTGCCGATCTGCTTGATATAGTTTGCCATCAGGGCGAGATCGTGTTCTACCGTTTCCAGCGCGGCGGTTTGCGCTTTATCAAAGGCGTGAAGCTGTTCAATTGTATGATTGCTGTATCGTTTCGCTTGTCTGATGCT
>NZ_AUMP01000045.1 GCF_000430745.1 Fictibacillus gelatini DSM 15865
AGCACAATTTTTGTCCAATAGAGCTGCTCTCAAGGACACTTTTAATGCCCGGAGCACAATTTTTATCCAATAGAGCCGTTCTAGATGACGTTTTACTAGTGGGAGCACTAAATTATGTCCAACAAAATGTTGATAAAAGGCATTTTATAAAAACGTTAAAGGTGCCTTTATGAAGGGACATTGATTGAACAGAGGTTCTCCAGCTTCTATGAAAGAAATGAAGCAAGTTTAGGATAGGCGTAAACTCCAAAAAAAAATATAAAAATGACTTGTCAAAAATGCTAAGCAATGATATGATAACTCTTGTCGTGAAAAAATGACAAATTCAATTATTACATAATTGATTTGAGCCATTAGCTCAGTCACGAGCAAATCATCACGAAAAAGCTTCGAGTTGTCTCGACACAGCTTGCAGCGAAGCAATACTAGTAGAGGAAGAGACAGGGTAACCGAGTGAGCGTCTTCCTTGAATTACTTCTTTGAGCCATTAGCTCAGTCGGTAGAGCATCTGACTTTTAATCAGAGGGTCGAAGGTTCGAGTCCTTCATGGCTCACCATTCAATGGATCCGTGGTGTAGTGGTTAACATGCCTGCCTGTCACGCAGGAGATCGCCGGTTCGATCCCGGTCGGGTCCGCCATTTACTATATTTAAACTTAAACTTGAACACTTGAAATTAATATTGGCTCGATAGCTCAGTCGGTAGAGCAGAGGACTGAAAATCCTCGTGTCGGCGGTTCGATTCCGTCTCGAGCCACCATTTTACTTTTCAATACCTTCATAGTTACATTTGGCAGAGCATGCTGGATCTATCCAGTATGCTCTTTTGTATAATCTAAATCTTTGTCGAAATTGAGAGTTTTATCCATTAGGGAGAAAGGTGTTTTGTATGATAAAATAGAATTGTATTAAAATGCAATTTTATAACAATCAGACAGATAGATAAAAATAAATGTAGAGTTTCCAAAAGGGGGAAGCTTTTGTGGAAAAAAAGATATTGGTTGTCGATGATGAAAAACCGATTGCAGATATTATACAGTTCAATCTTGAAAAAGAAGGGTTCAATGTCATTTGTGCTCATGACGGGGTCGATGCCCTTGAAAAGGTCGAGAACGAGAAGCCGGATATGATCTTGCTTGATATTATGCTTCCGTTAAAAGACGGAATGGAAGTGTGCCGGGAAGTTCGCAAAAAATATGACATGCCGATCATCATGTTGACGGCAAAAGACTCTGAGATTGATAAAGTGCTCGGGCTTGAACTCGGAGCGGACGATTATGTGACGAAACCATTCAGCACGCGCGAACTGATCGCCCGGGTCAAAGCCAACTTAAGAAGACAGCAACAGGAAGTGGAACGCGAGGACGATGACAGCAACGAAATTTCAATCGGATCTCTCACCATCCACCCGGATGCCTACCTTGTTACAAAGAGGGGCGAAACGATTGAATTGACGCATCGAGAATTTGAGCTGCTTTACTATCTTGCTAAACATATCGGGCAAGTGATGACACGGGAGCACTTGCTCCAAACCGTATGGGGCTATGATTATTTCGGCGATGTGCGCACCGTTGACGTCACTGTCCGCCGTCTCCGTGAAAAAGTCGAAGACAACCCAAGCCATCCGCTATGGATCATTACAAGACGCGGCGTCGGGTATTATTTGCGAAATCCTGATCAGGAGTAGATAAATGAATAAAGTTGGATTTTTTAGATCAATACATGTCAAATTTGTATTGATCTATGTTTTGCTTATTTTAATAGCGATGCAAGTCATTAGCGTATACTTCACCCAAAGGCTCGAGCGGGATCTATATACGAATTTCAGAAATTCAACGAATTCCCGTTTAGAGCAATTGGAGTTTTTTATTGAGCAAAAAATGACAGAAGATCAAAAGGATAAAGAGGAAAGCAAAGAAACTCCGACAACGCTTGAAAAAGACATTAACCAGCTCTTAGAAGAGTTTAAAAGCGGCGTCAACAACATCCAGGTCTTGAATAAAGATGGGATCGTGATCGGAAGCAATAAAGAAAGCCTGATCGGGCAATACAGCACGAACAGTAAAATCAAGCTTGCCCTTCAAGGCACGGAAGACCCGGACGAAATGTATGATCCAAAGAACAATGAGCGGGTGTATGTAACGGCAAAACCGATCAAAATCGGCAAGGATGGTAAAACGATCGGAGCCATTTACATCGAAATGCCGATTGAAGATATTTATAAACAAATTCGAAACATCAATCAAATTTTGACGACGGGAACGGTTATCGCCTTAGTCATCACCGCCCTTCTCGGCATATTCCTTGCAAGGACAATTACCCGGCCGATGGCGGATATGCGTAAGCAGGCGCTAGTGATGGCCCGGGGCGACTTTTCGCGAAAGGTGCAAGTATATGGCGACGATGAAATTGGCCAGCTTGCGATGACATTTAATGATCTCACCACCCGCCTTCAAGATGCGACCGCCATTACCGAAGGCGAACGAAGAAAGCTAAAGTCCGTTTTAACGTATATGACCGACGGTGTTATTGCGACCGACCAGGACGGACACGTCATTCTCATGAACAACCGGGCGGAAGAAATGCTGAACGTCTCACGCCAGCATGCCCTCGGTACATCATTGGTTGATTTGCTCCGAATTAATGATCAGTACACTTGGGAAGAACTGTTTAATGAATATGAAACGATGCTGCTCGATTTAAGCACGGAAGATATGCATTATGTGCTTCGGGCTAATTTCTCGATCGTCCAGAAAGAAGGCGGACCAGCCAATGGCTTAATTACAGTGCTTCATGATGTGACCGAACAGGAACAAATTGAAAATGAACGGCGGGAATTTGTCTTTAACGTCTCGCACGAACTGAGAACACCGCTGACAACAATGAAAAGCTATCTTGAGGCGCTTGCAGATGGAGCGTGGCGGGATGAAACGATCGCACCGCGCTTTTTAGAAGTGACTCAAAATGAAACCGAGCGGATGATCAGGCTTGTCACTGATCTCTTGCAGCTGTCAAAAATGGACAGCAAGGATTACCGTTTTGATTTTATCCAGGTTGAATTGGTTCAATTTCTTAGCGACATCATTGATCGGTTTGAAATGCTCCAGCACGAACATATTCAATTCGTCCGTAACTTGCCTGAACGTAAAATTATGGTTCAAATCGACCCTGATAAAATGACCCAGGTGCTCGATAATGTCATTTCCAATGCCATTAAATATTCACCAGAAGGCGGTACGATTACGTTTGACGTGTCGCTTAAAGGACGAAAAATTAAAGTCAGCATATCCGACCAGGGGGTAGGAATTCCGAAAAACAACGTGTCGAAAATATTTGACCGTTTCTACCGTGTCGACCGGGCCCGCTCAAGGGATCTTGGCGGCACAGGATTAGGCCTTGCGATCGCCAGGGAAATTGTGCAAGTGCATGGCGGCGAAATTTGGGCTGAAAGCGAGTGGGGACAAGGAACAACCATTCATTTTACCCTGCCTTTGAAAAAAGTGAAGGAGGGTTAGAACGATGCCAGGCTTGAATTTTTTTCATTCATTCAAAAACATTGTAAAAAAAATCTATAAAAACAGGGAAAACATTAAATCCGTTCTCCTTACTGTGTTGATTTTACTCAGTTTGATTTTGACATGGACACTCTGGACGTATAAGCCGAATTATGGAGTTCTTGAAAATCCACGGACATTAAAACAACTCGAAGTGCCAGATGTGAAAACCGTTACTGACGTCATTCAGCCGAGCCAAATTTTAAAACATACCGGAGACAAAATTTCAGGTGTGGTCGGCAACGAGAAATTTGAACGAAAAGCGGTCAGCCAATTAAAAAACACACGGTTTTATGATCCGCAAATTAAGACGTTTGACCCGGATGATACTAGAGATTTTAAAAACGGCGAATACATCGAGATGGTATTCCCGGCAAATATGCCACCTGATGTGTACAGCCAAATTTTTAATTTATCCGGAAATGGCAATTATTCGTTGGATGATGTGGACAGAGTTTATTTTTATACGACCAAAACGAATGAAATCAGGGCATGGCTCGTCTCTTATCCGAAAAAACAAAAGATTGTTGCCCGAACGAGTTTTGCCTATGAAGATTTTAAAAAGGCAATGAATGAGGCACATCTTGTACCCTTTACAAAGTTCGATGATGCCAGGCTGAATAATAAAAATGAAGAAGTAATTAACCGGCGCTTTTATTTTCCCACCGAACATGTTACGTTCGCTTCGTATAGCTTTTATACACCGCCGGTTAAAGATGAAACGATCGAAAGGTATAAAAAAGCGCTGTTTAAAGATCAAATGTCAATTAAAAGCTCTAGCCGGAATTCACGTGAATATTACACCGATGATAAATCCGAGATGGACATTTTCAACAATCGCTTAACCTATACGAATTTTGCTTTAGATACAGGCGAAGGCGATGTAAACGTAATGGATCATAAAAGCGTCCTGTTTGACAGCGTCAATTTCGTCAATACCCATGCGGGATGGGGCGGTTCTTATTTTCTTTCGAGCTTATCGGACAATGAAGCGACTTTCCATTTGGAGATGAAAGGTCTTCCTGTTCTCAGCCCGGAAATGGAATTGCGCCTGTCGCGGGAAAATAATGAAATTAATAAATACAGCCGGTCGTTGCTGAAGATGACGGAACTTGTGAATAAAAGTAAAAAAGGCCAATCGATCGAGTCAGCAAAAGAAGTTATTTCCCGGCTAAAAAACGAATACGATTTAACGCTCGTAGAAGATGTAAGGATTGGATATGAAATGAGCCAGGTAAATGGACAAGTTTGCACGCTTGAGCCAAAATGGTTTATACGCGAGGGCGATGAGTGGCAACCTTTGTTTGTGAAAGATGAGTAGCCGGGAGGAGATGTATAAGTGGATTGGAAACGAACGAAAACGATTTTTATCCTTACCTTTCTTGTCCTCAACCTCTTTCTTGGCTATCAGCTTTATATGAAAGTGAACAAAAATAAGCTTCAAAACCTTGTAGAACAACCGCTAGAAAAGAAATTGGCGGACAAGCATATTTCGTACAAAGGGACAATTCCTGCATACGATCAAAAAGAGACATTGATCAGCGGCCAGCGCTATACGTTCACAACGGATGAAGTGAAGGAACTCAAGGCGAAAGATATTCTTGTAGACGATACGGATGAAGGCAATACGCTCGTCTTTGAATTAAAGAAGCCACTGGGGCTTGCGAAAAGCAATGAGAAGAAAATAGATGAACTGGAGAGCTTTATAAAAGATCATAGTTCAAGAGGCGACGAATACGAGTTTTTTAAATTTGATAAAGAAGACAATGTCGTATGGTTCTCACAAATGTACCAGGACAAGCAAATTTTTGTCGATACAAATCCTATGGTTGGAACAAACGCTGTGGCGGAAAAGAACACGGCTGAGCAACCAAGTGGTACAATAAAATGCGAGCTTGATGAGAAAGGAAATCTCATTCGCTTTACCCAGACGTACATTAGTGTGATGAGACAGGGCGCGCCCCAGGAAATCATTTCACCGAAAAAGGCACTCGGCCGGCTCCTTAATACGAATCATTTAGTAAAAGGAGACTCCATTCAGCATATCGTCCTCGGGTATTATAGCCTTGCCAACGTGGAAGATGTGCAGGTATATGCCCCGACATGGTCGATTGAAACGGAAGATGCCCATTATTTAGTGAATGCGATTGATAGCTCGGTACAGAAGTTAGAGGGAAAACAATAGAGAGGGATGTAATCATGGCTTTGCAGTTTAGCGTGCTTGCGAGCGGAAGCACGGGGAACGCGATTTATGTAGAATCGGAAAATACCCGCCTGTTAGTCGATGTCGGTCTAAGTGCGAAACAAATGAATCTATTATTCGAAAAGGCGGGCTGCGGCGGGTTGGATCAGCTTGACGGGATCTTAATCACCCATGAGCATAGCGACCATATTAAAGGTCTCGGCGTCGTTGCCCGCAAATATAAACTCCCGATTTATGCAAACGCCAAAACGTGGAAAGCAATGGACGGGTTAATTGGTGAAGTGGCATCAGAACAAAAATTCGAATTCGAAATGGATTCGGTAAAAACATTCGGGGACATCGATGTCGAGTCATTCGGTGTTTCTCACGATGCGGCTGAGCCAATGTTTTATATTTTTCACCACGAAGGAAAAAAGCTGACGTTAATGACAGACACGGGTTATGTCAGCGACCGGATGAAAGGCTCCATTAAGGGGAGTGACGCGTTTGTGATTGAAGCCAATCACGATATCAACATGTTGATGATGGGACGGTATCCGTGGAACATTAAACGCCGGATTTTGAGCGATCATGGCCATATATCGAATGAAGATTGCGGACATGCACTTTGCGACGTGATCGGCGACCGAACGAAACGGATCTATTTAGCCCATCTGAGCAAAGACAACAACATGAAGGATATTGCCCACCTTTCCGTAAAACAAACGCTGGAGAGCAAAGGGTTCGTAATTGGTGAAGAGCTTCAGTTATATCATACCGATGCAAGCGTACCGACAGAGCTTGTAAAACTTTAATACTTAACGTTAAAAAGCCTTGGAGAATAAGCCCTTCTCTTCGGCTTTTTAGTTTAATCTCCCCCAATTAGGGAATAACAATAGATGTGGAAATATGTAAAAAAACACCCATATTTTAAGCGTTGGAAATTATTTTTATTATAATGGTGACACAAGGATAAATCGCATATTTTTCAGAAAGGGGTACAATATATGGGCTATTATGATGGATATGAACCAGGCCCTGATGACCAACGGGGCAGAGGAAGAAGGAAAAGCGTGTTTTTCCCGGCATTGGCCGGTGCCATTGTCGGTGCTTTAATTATGTTAATCTGCTTGCCGATCCTGAGCAATGCCGGGCTTTTGCCGGATTATTTCAACAACCAGGAAACGGATCAGGCGGCGGTTGATAAAGGGCCGACAAAATCCGTTAATGTTAATGTCACAAGCAATGTGACCGATGCAGTCGCAAAAGCGCAGGATGCTGTAGTCGAAGTAACAAACATCCAGAAAGGCAACTTCTGGGATCAAGAAAATAAACAAGTTGGCATCGGTTCAGGCGTCATTTATAAAAAAGCGGGCGGCAAAGCTTACATCGTCACGAACAATCACGTGGTCGAAGATGCAAATCAGCTTGAGGTCACGTTAAGCAATAAAAAGAAAGTGCCTGCAAAACTTCTTGGCGCGGATGTTTGGACAGACCTGGCCGTTATTGAAATTAACGGGAAATATGTAGACAAGGTTGCCCAATTCGGCAGCTCGAAAAACTTGAAGCCAGGCGAGCCGGCCATTGCGATCGGCAACCCGCTTGGACGATTTACCGGTTCCGTAACTGAGGGCGTCGTCTCAAGCGTAGACCGGACGATTCCTGTTGATATTAATGATGACAACCAGCCGGACTGGCAAGCGGAAGTCATTCAAACCGATGCTTCCATTAACCCGGGCAACAGCGGCGGTGCGCTATTAAATATCGCTGGACAAGTGATCGGCATTAACTCAAGCAAATGGACTGGTGAAGCGGTTGAAGGAATTGGCTTTGCGATTCCATCCGATTTAGCCCGCCCAATCATTGCGGATCTCGAGCAATTCGGTGAAGTGAAACGTCCATTCCTTGGCGTAACATCTGTGGACCTTTCGCAAATCAGCGACTACCATCGCCACCAAACATTGAAGCTTTCCGATAAAGTAACGGACGGCGTTGTCGTGACAAGCGTGGAAGGGCCGGCGAAAGAAGCAGGATTGAAGGAACTTGACGTCATTACCGAGCTGAATGGCGAGAAAATCAAATCGCAAATTGAACTTCGCCAATTCTTATACAACAAAGCACATATCGGTGATAAGATTAAAGTGACCTACTATCGTGCCGGACATAAAGAAACAACAACCGTAAAACTTGGAAAACAGCAACCACAATTATCATAGGAAAACAGGAGGGGGAACCTTCCTGTTTTTTTGATCTTATAAAGTCATAGCTCGGCAACGATTGAAATTTAGAATATAATAAAACGTAGAATAGAAATTGTGGATAAGTGAGGGAATTGAATTTTGATTAAATTTTGTTGTCATACACATGTGGATATTGCAATGGAAGAAATTATTGATGAATGTGAAGTCGCTCCAGTTGTAGAGTTATTAACAGAAAACGATAAGTTATCAACAAGCTGTTCATATTGCGAAGAAACACCCATATATAAAGTATCGAACGAATGATCCGCCACAAAATGTGGACAGTGTCTGTGTATATGTGGATAAGTATTGTGAATAAGTTGTTTGTAAAGGAGCCATCCACCTGTGAATATCTTAATTGTCTCGGTTGGAAAATTGAAAGAAAAGTATTTAAAGATGGGAATTGACGAATATTTAAAGCGGCTCGGGCCGTATGCGAAAGTGGAAGTCATTGAAGTAGCCGACGAAAAGGCGCCGGAAAACTTAAGCGAACAAGAAATGGAGCAAGTGAAGCAAGCGGAAGGTGATCGGATCCTGGCGAAGATCCCGCAAGACGCGCACGTCATCGCCATGGCGATCGAAGGGAAAATGAAATCATCCGAAGAGCTCGCCCGCGGCCTCGACCAGCTCGCCACCTACGGCAAAAGCAAGGTTGCGTTTGTGATTGGGGGTTCTCTCGGGTTAAGCAGCCAGGTTATGAAACGAGCGAATGAGAAATTGTCATTCGGAAAAATTACATATCCCCATCAGTTGATGAAACTCGTGTTAGTTGAGCAGATTTACAGGGCGTTTCGGATTATGAGGGGGGAACCGTATCACAAATAGTGGTAAACCCGAAAATAGAGATTGAAGTAGACAGGATATTCCTAAGCAGATTATTGGCTAGTTGAAAAACAACTCAAAAATGAATAACAACGTATGGTCAAATAGTAAAGGTAGCGTATCTAACTCAAATATGCTCCAGATACCCTTTAAGGCTTTCTGGGGCGTTTTTTGTTAAGAGGGATTTTTCTTCGGGTGTTGGTGAAGGGAAAAACATTATCCAATGACAAACCGAAATGCGATATAAGATTTCGGTATAAGTAGTCCGTATTCTGGGGGAATAACTGATTTGATATTGGGTTTGGATATAGAATTTTACAACCATTAATATGAACGGAATTGGAGTGACCCACTGAAATATCACATTGACGACCCTGTAAGGTATTTATAGGATAACAGAATATCAATTAATGCTCGGTTATAAGAGAAAGATTAGTGTAATGCCTTAATAGGAACCCATTGTATTTTTCTTCCCTATGCCTTTTTGGGTTGGGGGAATGGTTTTGCCTTATTCAAAAAGAAAAAAGCGCCACGGTAGCGCCTAGCTCGCCAGAAAGCGTTTATTATTCGAGTATTGCAAAAGAAAGTTTTAGATTCTTTCCATTTTGAATCGGACATAGGTATTTTTACTGTTCTATTCCCCTCATTGTTCAGACATTTGATGAAAAACGTCGAAATTTCAGTTAAACTTCAAATAAGGATTACTGAATAAAGAGGGCTTTTATCAATGGAGAGGTTGAAAAACAGAAGGATTCTGCTCATTTATATTGTAGCCTTTCTAATATTGATATCATTGTCAAGTGCCAATGTAATCTTCTCATACTACAGTACAGCAAGATCTGTTCACGTTTCGGTGGCTAATCAGAGTATTGAAATGGCAAAATCTATAGCCGATTCAATTGACAAAGAAAGCTACAAGCGTTTTCTGGCTAATCCGACAAAAAACGAAGATTATTGGAAAACAAGAACACTTTTAGATGATGCAAGAGAAAAAATTGGCGCCTTACACGTTTATACACTTGCTATCGATAATCCCAAAGTTGCAAAAGGAATGATAGCATCTGTACCTAAAGATTCTCCCGAATTCCCTATTGGAGACCCTTGTACTGTACCCGAGAGTGAAGTTCAACTGGCTCATCAGGGAAAAACATATTTTACAGGAATTCTTAAAGACCCAGTGTATGGTAACTATCTATCTGTAGGCGCTCCAATAAGAGATATTAATGGCGGACAAGTCATTGGATATGTGGGTATTGATATAAGCGCTAAAATGTTGGACGACATTGGCAATGAAGTAATCAAAAACAGTATTTCAACATTTGCCTTTAATGTTGTATTTGTTGTTATCGTGCTGATTGCCGTATTATTTGTTCAAAAATGGTATCAAAAAGAGATTAAAAAAGCTATTGGTGAGACTGAGAAGACTTATTTGGAAGAATTACGTTCCCTTATCAGCTCTTTAAAATCAACACGTCACGATTTTGTGAATCACATACACGTACTACATGGTTTAATTGAGTTTAAATACTATGATAAAGCGTTAGAATACTTAAACTCGCTTTTAAAAGAGGCTAAGCTTGTTCATTTATCGCTTAAGTTAACCAATCCTGCTCTGTTGATTTTGTTCCACACCAAATGGGAAGTTGCTCAATCTAAACAGATCGATATGCAATTTGATGTAAGCCAAGACCCGTTTGACCGTATTCAGTCTATTGATTTGATTAAGCTTTTTTCTAATCTCATAGATAATGCGATAGAAGCAACAATGGAATTGCCAACTGATGAAAGAAGAATTAAGGTTGTATGCAAAAAAATATTTAATAGTTATCATTTTGAAGTAGAAAATTCAGGGATACCTCTTTCTCCGAGGGAGAAAGATAAGATTTTTCTCAGTGGCTACACAACCAAGATAGCCGAAAACGGTAAGCCAAGAGGATTTGGATTAAGCATAGTACAGAAAATTGTCTGCAGATATTCTGGTGAAATTCAAGTTAAGTCAAACAACCAATCAACAGTATTTCGAATCATGATTCCATTTTAAAACGAAATATTATGCATTAGGTGAACAAAGATGAATAATCTCGAGGTATATTTGCTCATAGTTGAAGACGACCCAATTCAACAGGAACTATTGCTAGATTATTTAAAGCCGTATCCATTTATCCATATTCTCGATGTGATTAAAACTGGCGATGAATTTATTGAAAAGGCGACTCTTTATTCAAACCTTTCTGCAGTGCTTCTCGATGTTCATCTTGGGGAAGGTAAGGGTGGATTGGAGGCATATTCAATACTTCAATTTAGGGGAAAGAAAGTTCCTGCCATATTAGTTACAGGCAAAGCAATGGAAGCCAGCTATACATATGATTTGGGGATTGTTGATATTGTTGAAAAGCCTTTTACCCAATATCGGTTTAAACAGTCTATCAAAAAGTTATGTGACTATCTTAGTTATCAAACCTTTGTTCAAAATGGCGGTTTTTATGTGCCTGTTTATAACGACAACATTGAACAATTAGCGCCGTGTGATATTTTGTTCATTGAATCGTTAAATCGGATAATTCAAGTACATACCATTAATAGGGTTATTGAGACAAAAATACCGTTGAAAGCATATGAGAAATATTTGCAAAATCATCATTTTTATTTAACTCATCGTTCTTTTTTAGTGAATCTAAGAAAAGTCCAAAAAATACAGGATAACATCATTTACTTCCTGAACGAAGAAAGAACAGCTCTCATTTCCGAGGAGAAAGCACAAGAAATCATGTACTATTGGAAGAACTTGCTGAAAATGAATAGTGAGTAGTGTAAGAAACAGGTGAAATTCCGCCTGTTTCTTTATTTTTGAGTGATTTAAACTAAATCGTCAACGCAAATTGGTTCGGACAAAACGGGTTTTGTAATCACCAAGTCCTCTCTGTCGGTGGCTATTTAGGTTGTAAGATAAAAACAGCGCCCAATGATAATCTTTAAGGGCGAATTGTTAGGTATCTTCTTCAGTTTTATCTAATACAAGTTCTTGCTCAATAAGTTTCATAAAGTCTGAAGGTTTGATATTTAAAGGTTTACTTAAAGAAATAAGCGTGGATATCGTAGGCTGATGAATGCCGCGTTCTAACATCGATATGTAGGTGCGGTCTAAGTTACTCTGAAAGGCAAGTTCTTCCTGAGATAAGCCTCTTTTTATTCGTAACGATTTTAGAATTTTACCGATAATGGCTTCAATAGACAAGAGTGTATACTCCTTTTTAAAACCATTATCAATTTGGTGACTAATTTCAAACCACGTAGTATACTCTACAAATTGGTTCAAAATAACAAATCCGTGTGTTAGAATTTTTATGTCAATTTGTGTCGATGAGGAGATTATATTCTCCCTAATATAACTGCTATTCACACGCCTAAAGGATTGGAGAGTTATTATGCGATGAGAAAAGTGTTTTGTATGTTAGCTATTTTGGTAAATCTGTGTGCGTTTATGATGCCGACCGTGTTTGCTGATTCAAAAGAAGATCTTCAAACTGTCTTCAACCTTATGGAGCAAATCGAACGAAAAGAAGACAGTTACACACAGTTTATTGACCATGTCGATTGGACGATTGACTATGTCAAGGATATTCCCGAACAATCCATTAATCCTGATGTCTGGAGCGAATATTTGGAAATCGGGGATATGCAAGGGAGTAAAGAAAAAGTTGCCGCGCTGGCGAGAATGGGGATATGGGTTGAACAAGTAGAGTCTGCTTCAAGTAAATTGAAACTATTTGAAGTTGAGGTCATTGGTATATCCGAAAGTGAAAAGGCATCACTTATTAACCAATATGAGCGGTTTAAAGGAAGAATTCCTGACTATATCAAGTCTCTGGATCTAGCCATTCAGTATTGCGACTGGGCGATCTCCCTTGATGAGTCAGACTTAAAGAAAGCTCACTATGTTTCGGGTCATACGCATGATTGGTATAAACGTCCTATCTATGAAGAAGTAAGGCAAAGAGCGCAGTTTGCCAAGGACAACCTTTTACAAATTGAAGAAGGTTATCCAACAACCAGTGGAACAACGATTGTAAACACTCAACCGATGGAAAAGAAAGAAAGCGATTCAGGAAGTGGCTTGCCTTTCGTGATCCCTCTGTTCGGGTTTTTCGGTGGATTAGCACTCTCGGGTTATTTAAATGCTCGTAAAGATAAAACTCTTCTATACCATATTTTGAAGGGTATCACGACACAAAACAGACGTATCAAGAAACTTGCTGTTGAAGGGGTAAAACAGTACAAAGCAACCGCTGAAGCAGAGATAGAGAAACGGAAGTTGATAAAGAAGAACTTGAAATTCTTAGTAGGGGCTTCGAGGGTAATCAAAGGGGCAAAACTGGCATTAAACGCTTATAAAATGTATCAACACATCAAGAAAGAGAAGACTTCAAAAGAAGACTGGAGAGAATTTGGAGAAAATATTACCAAAACCATAGTCAATTCGGTTTGTGTTGCCATTGGCACTTATTTGGGAGGAGAACTGGGAATTGCGATTGGCGGGCTAATTGGTTTACCTACTGGACCAGGAGCCGCGGCTACTGCAGTAGCGCTTGGAACAGCTGGTTCTGTGGCTGGCGGTGCAATAGGCGACTATGTAGGGGATTATATCGGCGATAAAGTAGCACGCTTTGGCGGAGATTTATTTGAAGGGTTGTATAACTATTCCCAAAAAGCAGAAGGGTTCACTTCTTCAATCTTAAAAAAATTTATTTTCAAATAAAGACGGCTGGAGGTTCTGACGGTGAATGCAAAGATAATGATCTCAGGAATACTCGCTTTTTTATTGATATTGAGTGGATGCGGAAAAGAATCTGTCCATCAAGTATCCAACAAACCAGATAATACTTCCAGAACCGAACAATTAGTTTCAAACGAAAAAACAAATTCAATTAATAAGGAACCTGGATCCACTCTTATCGAAGATCAACAAAAGACTATAGATGAAATCAGTAAAGATAACAAAATGACTAAGGAAGAAATGCTGAAAATTGCTCACGAAGTCGTAGTAGAAAATTATAAGAAGTATTACATGCTAAAATCAGAAGAAGAAGTAACCAACTGGGTAAATAGTTCTTTCTTAGATCCATCTATGTTTATGGATTCTATTAAAAAGGAATTTAACAATAATAAAGGTAAAATTAAATCTGCTGAAGTGATTAGCGAGAATGAAAGAGTTTCAGTATATGGTGAAAATGG
Source organism: Fictibacillus gelatini DSM 15865 (assembly GCF_000430745.1). Taxonomy (GTDB): domain Bacteria; phylum Bacillota; class Bacilli; order Bacillales; family Fictibacillaceae; genus Fictibacillus_A; species Fictibacillus_A gelatini. Next base: position 14,030 of record NZ_AUMP01000045.1, read on the forward strand.
TTTTACTTTTAATACTCGTATGACTTTTGTTGAACATTTAACAAGTGGAGAAACAAATAAACAAATTTTGGAAGAGCAATTTGTTATCCGTAAAGATGGCAAAGACGGTAAATTTAAAATTTCTGCTGCTAATGGCGTAGAAGTTCCGCAATAAATATGACAGATTGGAGGGTTATCAATATGAATACAAAAAGAGTGATCTTAGGAATACTCGCTATTTTATTGGCTATATCAGCAAACATATCAAATCTCGTTTATGCTAAGTCGGAAACAGATTTAGCCGATGTGACAATTGAACATTATCTCGCCACTATTTCCAAAGAGCTACTGAAAAATTTCGATAATATCAAGCTGGAAGATGGCGTTCCATTTGAAGAAACTTTTAGTGTAACCCCAAAAACTTGGAAAACATATTATTCGGATTCAATAAGCTATTCTGCAAAAATAGGTGGGACAACCATAGAAACAAAATCTGTCACATCTTACAGAACAGGACTGCAAAGACACGAACTTGGAATTCAATATGGTGATAACAAGCAAATTGGAACAGGTGTTCGTTTCATTGTTGATAACAAATTCTTAGTTATCCGTACACAAATTTTGGATATTAACCTGTCTAATTACACGAATAACGCATATGCCCAGCGTGTTGACATCGTTGACCTTAATCAAAAGAAAGGGCTAATGGTAACAGTAAAGCAATACGGGGTTGAAGATCATACGAATGATGACGTTCCATATGAAATCATACGGCAAATTTATACTTTTACTGGCGAATTGAAAGAAAATGACTTTGCTACATTATATTTTTTGAATAAAAAAGGGTTGACTTCTACGACAAGGCTTTCGGTTAAACGGGAAGACCTGGAAGGGACATATGGTACGATTATTGCAAATATCAACCCCCAACCCAACACGTATGATATTGCGCTTACCGATGCTCCAATTTACATTTATGAAGCATTCGCACAAATGGCACAACCACGTTGGGACTTCCATAGCAAGGATGCATTCTTTAAACATCGTCTATCAGGACAATATGAAAAGGATAAAATCACTTACCAACAAATCGCTGATTTACAGAAACCATTTGCAAAGTCGAATCATAAAAATCCAACTACAATTGTACAAACATCGGATGGAGAAAAAGCCAAGAATACAAATAATGGTTTTAGTGATATAAGTGGGCATTGGGCAGAGGCACTAATAAATGAAGCGGTAACCCGAGGAATTACGAAAGGCATAGCCCCTGGTAAGTTTGACCCAAACGGAGAGTTAACATATGAACAATTTATGGCGATGCTGGCAAGGGTATTAACGGAAAAAGACTTTATTCAAGACAGGACATCTGGATGTAATATGTTGCTTGTAAATGCCGATAAAGCATATGAAGCTACAAAGGGAGATTTCAAAGCTTTAAAGACTTACAGAGAAAATTATGCGAATAATAATCCTGATTTAGCAAAGAGAATTGTGATGTCGAGTGATTATTTAAACAAATATGGATTTACAGTTAAAGGAAGTTGTGGCTTGCAAGGATGGCATTATTATGATCTTAATGAGACCAAATCACCGTATTCACCTGGGTCATCTTTGCTAAAAAATGTTGGTGGCTGGGCAATAGAAGGAATTCATGAAGTTCCTTATGTTGCTGGATTCGTTAACTACTATAATTTGACTAAAAACAATGGTCAAACAATGAAAGACTATAGTGCATATATGGCACATAATGGAATTGATAAATATTACTCTTATTATGTTTTTAATGATTATTATTACAAACGTATAAAAAATGTATATAATTCTTTAAATTATCGCTATTTTGCAGAAGGTAAAGCTAATCAGCCGCTAAAACGTGAAGATATGGCGCTTATTTTATACAGTTTTCTGGATTATGAACAACAAAGATTAATAGATCCTAAACAGTCTTATTATGATTTCGATGAAACTGATAACACTGAAGACCTTGTTAAAGATTACAAGTACCGCACATTTAAATCTAATTATAGTGATATTCCAGCTCAATTCCAAATTGGAACTATAATTCATAATTCACAGTATCTAAAAAATGCAAAAGCGTTAGGATACAACTATAACGAATATGGTCACAATGGAGATTTTTATTTCGACTATTTACCTGAGAAAATTACCGCAACAAGTGCGAAAGTAAATTCCCAAACTCGTTCTAATTTTACTGGAGATCCTGTTAATCCAATTCAACTAACTAGTCGAGGTATTATTTTAGCCGTCAGTGATGCGGGTCTTTTGACAGGTGCTGGTGATAAGTTCTATCCACGCAAAACTTTAACGAGAGCAGAGGGTGTCGCTGTAGTGCTTCGTTTAGAGAAATACCTCAAAGAGCGTTATGACTTTGTAGATGCGGATGAAATGAACTAGGCAAGAAACGAAAGAGGTAAGATTAAAATGAATAAAATTGTTCTAACCATAACTTTTATATGCCTATTATCCTTGGTTGGCTGTGGGAAGGAACCTACTAACCAGACTTCAAACGGGTCTGCAGTAGCACACTCAGAAAATCAAGCAGGGAAGAAAGAAGAAATTTCAGATTACTACCAAAAGGCAGTTCAGGATATTAGCAAGAATAACAAACTCACAAAAGAAGAGATGATTAAACTTGGACGGGGAGCATATGCACAAGGAATGAAGTTTTATGAAGTTAAGAATGAAGAAGAACTGCTAAAATTTCTTGCAGACACGTTTCTAGACCCTGTCCCTTTTGAAAAGTATTTTAAGGAGGATTTCGCTAAAATCAAAGGAAAGTTTGTTTCGGGTGATATCGCAGCGGAGAGCGAGAATGCTTATGCCTATGGTGATACGGGGCTTGTTTATCAAGCGATCATCACAGAAAAACGAAAGATGATTGACGGCAAAGAGGAAACGGAAAAATTCAATGTAACGCTTGAAGCTGATAAAGATCCGAAGGATGGAAAATACAAAATCAAAACCATCACAGCTATCTCTCTTGAGAAACCGCAAATAAAATAGATTAGATACTTTTTTAAATGCGTCCCAGAAGGCTTAGAAGGGCTTTCTGGGGCATTTTTTGAAAAGGGGTTTTTTTCGGATTGATGAAGGGAAACACAACGACTGATATGCCAAATTTGACAAGCTAAAAAAGCAATATATAATGTGATTGCGATTTTAATTGACTATAATATTCCATCACAAAAAGCTTACAAAAATGAAAAAGGAGATTTACTGAAATGATAATCAGAACCCTTAAAGATGCAAAACAGTTTATTGATGATTTCAAAAAATATGCTAGTGTTGACCCAAATGATAGAAAATACAAATTTACATTTAAAGACTTGAACATTTACGCTGGTGGAAAAACTGAATTAATACTTGGTACAGATAAGGAGTTTTACAACTATTCATATGGACAGAATTGGACAGATAAATCGGAAAGTCATATTGATGACCCTGTAAGGTATGTTTGGGAAAACAGAAAATCAATTAATGCAGAATTAAAACAGAATAGCCTATAGCGAACCGTAATCATTGTATTTCTCCTCCCAAGCCTTTTAGGAGTTGGGAGGGGTAAAACCCCTTATCTCGAAAAGAAAGAAGCACCACGGTGGCACTAAGCTTGTGAGAAAAGGTTTTGAATAAAATTAATGATCATTGCTAATGATACTCATTGTAAAGATTATGTAAAGGCATCCTTTCGTATTGAAATAACCATATCGTTATATTACTATTATGTTTGAGGGGAGGAATGCAGAGTGGATCTTCATCAGTTAGCAGACTGTTTAAAGGCTCTTGGAGACCCGACAAGGTTGAAAATAATTGCCTTATTAAATCTCCGTGATTTTTGCGTTTGCGAATTAATACCTATTTTCAACATCTCTCAGCCAGCTGTATCCAAACATTTGAATCGGCTTAAAACATCTGGCTTGGTGACTGAAAATCGAAGAGGACAATGGGTATTTTATTCCTTAAACCGCAAAAAGTTGGAGGAAATTGGCTATGGACTAAACCATTTGCCTGATTTCTCCACAGAAATTGAAGAACTGGATAAACAAGGTTTGTTGGTGAAATGTGATTAGGAAAGGAGCCAAAAACGTGAGTGAAAAAGTTGGAAAAAGGTTATCTTTTTTAGACCGCTATCTTACTTTATGGATTTTTGTTGCTATGGCTATTGGAATTGGGGCGAGTTTCTTTTTCCCCAACCTGGTAGGTGTCCTGAATCAATATCAGGTAGGTACAACTTCGATTCCCATTGCGATTGGTTTAATCCTTATGATGTACCCACCACTAGCAAAGGTGCGTTATGAAGAATTAGGTAGGGTGTTCAAAGACACGAAAGTATTGGGGCTTTCTCTTGTCCAAAACTGGATTATTGGTCCAGTCCTGATGTTTGTTTTAGCAATCGTCTTTTTGCAAGGTTATCCAGAGTATATGGTTGGACTTATAATGATAGGTTTGGCTCGTTGTATTGCGATGGTTATTGTGTGGAATGACCTTTGTAAGGGAGACACTGAATACGCAGCTGGTCTGGTTGCATTCAATTCTATCTTCCAAGTATTGTTTTATTCCGTTTACACCTATTTTTTCATCACTGTTATGCCAGGTTGGTTTGGGCTGCAGGGGATGGTTGTTGACATTACCATTGCAGAAGTTGCAAAAAGTGTTTTTGTTTACTTAGGTATTCCATTCCTTGCAGGAATGATTACTCGTTACACGTTAGTAAAATCCAAAGGTCGTCAGTGGTATGAAAAGGTGTTTATCCCTAAAATCAGCCCTATTACGTTAATCGCATTACTTTTCACGATTGTTGTGATGTTCTCTTTGAAAGGTGAAATGATTGTTGCATTACCTCTAGATGTGGTACGTATCGCAATTCCGTTGTTGATTTACTTTGTAGTGATGTTTTTGGTTTCCTTCTTGATGGGTAAAAAGGCAGGAGCGAATTATCCTGTAACGTCAACCCTTGCTTTTACAGCCGCAAGTAACAACTTTGAATTAGCTATTGCAGTTGCAGTCGGTGTTTTTGGAATACATTCGGGAGCCGCTTTTGCCGCTGTTATCGGTCCTCTTGTAGAAGTGCCTGTAATGATTGCATTAGTGAATGTTGCTCTATGGTTCCAGAAGAAATACTTTCAAAAACCATTGGCAAGGCAATAAACCTAAAGGTGAATCATTATGGATCCAGAACAATTACAACGGATTGTTAAATACCTAACGATTCCCATAACGGCTGTTCTTGGAGCATTAATCTATGCATTGCTAAGTGTATTTCTTAAATAAGGGGTCAATGATGGAGTGAGTCTACTTGAATAAAGAAAAAATAATGAACGCTCGCCACCAAAAAACAATTGGAGTAGTTGAAGATGAACCAAGTCACGCAATTCTTCTCAGATATAATCTTGAACGCATTGGTTATAATGTAGAGCATTTTGAGACTGTGTAGAATCCGGTGATAGAATACTCAATAGTTCCGGTTGAAAATTCCCCACGTTTACCGGACAATCCCTCTGGGAGGGAGTTGTTCAAAATTATAACGAATGGGGAATTTTTTATGATCAAAGAAATGAAACAAAAAGGAATGTACATTACAGACATTGCTAATGAATTAGGGTGTGACAGAAAAACCGTCAGAAAGTGGCTTAATAAAGATGAGCTACCGGTATATAAAAGAAAACAACGTCCGAGTAAACTGGATCCTTATAAGGATTATATTCGCCAGCGAATGGATGAAGGTTGCTTTAATGCGGTGGTAATACTTGATGAAATTCGCAAACAAGGCTACACAGGTGGTGATA
>NZ_AUMP01000046.1 GCF_000430745.1 Fictibacillus gelatini DSM 15865
ACAGTTACAGGATTAAACACAGGAGCACCATTTTCGCAGAAAAAAGTGTTCAATCTTAATTAGCAAAAAGTGTTCAAAACTACTTGACGGTTACAACGGCCTCGTGAATATGGAGGCAGCAACAGTTTAAGCAATTTAATACCGATCCCCAGAGAAAAGCATCAATTAATAACAGGATGGTTTAATGGGTATTAAATTTCAATGTAAGTGCATCTGAAGGAGTGATTGAAATTGTCATCCAATCTTGTTGAAGAAATTTTGAATGGTCTAAAGGAACGATTGGACAAGAATAATCAGCTACTTGTTCAGGCAAATAAAGGATACTGTTATACAGCTACATTTACTTTTAATGACCCGGCAACCATTGAAGAGATCGATCAATTTGCCAAAAATACGGGTTGGGTTATCCCATTGGATTACAGATTTCTTATTGCTTCATAATGGGGCTAATCTGTTTGAGGGCGAATATGAAGGGGGTATTGAATTGTTTAAGATTGGAGAAATTTTATCACATCACTCTGATATGATGCCTAATGATTCATATCCTATTGGTTATTATCCAGATGTGGGCTGCATAATGGTAGATAGCAAACGATGCAAAAAAGGTGAAAAAAACTACCTATGGCTGTTCGGTATTGATCGAATGGATTTGAAATGTGATTTTAAAACATGGCTTGATCGAATGATCATGGCTCAGGGAAATAACTATTGGGAATGGTTTAGATAACACCATTAAAAAGAAGAGCGAAATGCTCTTTTTTTGCTGTAAGCTGAAGAGAATTTAACGCTCCTTGCATATAACTGTTGAATGACAATAAAGTTGTTTAATTGTTTATCAAGACCTAAATCGTAAAAAGTCATAAAAAATAAAGAGCGAAACCTATTAGTCATGTATAATATGTTTCACTCCTTTTACTTTTTGTTCCACAATCGCGCCCATTAATGGAATAAAAATTATAATTAATTGGATCTGCAAATCGATTACGTAATCTTATCTTTTGAGTTTATTTAAGTCAGATTTTAGCATTCCGAATACAATACTATCCGTCCACTCACCTTTATTCCAAAAGTCTTGTATAAAGTGAGCTTCTTTTCTCATTCCCACTCTTCTACATAATTTTTGTGATGCTATATTTCGTGCATCTAAATTCGCCTGGATACGATGAACTTTTACAACTTCAAATAAATAATTTATTAGCGCACTAACAGCCTCTGTCGCATATCCTTTTCCAGACACAGCTTTTGAAAATGTATAGCCAATTTCAACGGTATCTTTCATATCTGTGTACCGCACAGATAGATCGCCAATTACTTTAGAGTTCAATAAAACCGCTAAGCTCAACGCATTATCTTTTGTTAATTGATTATTTTTTAATTTCTTTTCAATTTCACTTTCTTTAATTTCATCTGTCCATTTGTCATGCAAAAGAAATTGGCACGTTGAATCATCCTTATAAATTTCATAAACATCATTCAAATGATGTTTCTCAAAAGGTTTAATCAGTAGCCGGTCTGTTTCAATTTTCATAAAAAGAATCATTCCTTTCGGCTGCGCTCAAGGCACAAAAATTTAATGAAAGAGAAACTAGTCTCCTCCCCATGCAATTTTTCCAAGTCCACTTTTACAGTAGGCTTATTTTGTTATGCCCATTTTTTACTTGCGACGTGTATTTCCGTTCTTTCAAACTATCACTTCCTTAAGATAAATATATCTTAATTTTTTCACTCTTTGTAACTATACATTTAAGTTTAGCACAGTCGCTATAAGAGGTCACCATATCAAAATGGAAAAAATACACGTTTAGACATGTAGTTGCCACATTTTTAACCGACTACCTTCACGTTAAAAGACATTTGTTCAGAAAATCATCTATTTAGTTACAATGGCATCCCTGGCTTGACTGGTACTCCCCCTTGTCAGAGGGTTTAAAATTTCCGATCCTCCATAATGGACCCGTTTGTTGAACAAATAGGAAACGAGGTGCTCTTAGATTTTTTATAAACCTCTGCATAAGCAAATTTTAGTTTCTCACGTCGTTCTTTATTTTCTTCATCCAATTTCTTAATTTTTCGTTTTAGTTCAAGCAAATGAAGGATACTGTTATACAGCTACATTTACTTTTAATGACCCGGCAACCATTGAAGAGATCGATCAATTTGCCAAAAATACGGGTTGGGTTATCCCATTGGATTACAGATTTCTTACTGCTACATAATGGGGCTAATCTGTTGAGAGCGAATATGAAGAGGTTATTGAATTGTTTAAGATTGGAGAAATTTTATCACATCACTCTGATATGATGCCTAATGATTCATATCCTATTGGTTATTATCCAGATTTGGGCTGCATAATGGTAAATAGCAAACGATGCAAAAAAGGTGAAAAAAACTACCTATGGCTGTTCGGTATTGATCGAATGGATTTGAAATGTGATTTTAAAACATGGCTTGATCGAATGATCATGGCTCAGGGAAATACTATTGGAAAATGGTTTAGATAACACAATTAAAATCGAAATGCTCTTCTTTTGCTGTTTAAAGAACAAGGGTTAATAAAGGCTGTTCGTTATCATTAACTATAATTTATAAATGCAATGTCATTTATATGAACCGTTAATTAAAGGATCGATTCCAGAATTAATTGTAGTAAAGAATTAATTAAGCCATTACAAAAAACTGTTATTCTGGTAAAATATTCATTGCATACAATTTAAAAGGGGGTATCAGGATGAGTGATTTAAAGTTGGCAAAACATAAGAAAAAGATATTAGGTCTGAAAATCGGTATTCCAGTAGTAATGGTGGTGTTAATTTTAACATCATTCTGGATAGGGAATAACTCGGCGAGTACTAAATTAGAAGGAGAAAAGGTTAAGTATGTTGATTTAGTGAAGAAATATGATGATCTTGAAAAGAAAGTTAAATCTAAAAATAAGGTTTTGAAAGAAACTGATTCAAAATTAGATGATACAATAAATAATTTGAATGATATTAAAGATGATTATGATGAGGCTCAGCATGTAATTTCCCAAAAAGATAAAGCACAAGAAGAGTTAGATAATCTTAAAACAGAAATAAAGGATAAAAAGTCAGAATTGTCGAAGCTTAAAAATGAGTTGGCAGCATTAGAAGGAAAAGTTCAAGAAACAAAAGAAAAACCTAAGGTACTAAGTGCAGGAAGGTTTTCTGTGAACAAGGACTTACCAGAGGGACGGTATAAAGCGGTTGCCAACGGTGGCAATGGTAATTTCATTGTTTACGATGCTTACGGTGAATTAAAAGTAAATACTATTCTAGGCTCATCTTATGGCGAAAGGGAGTATGTATATGAGGCTGTAGAAGGAGATCAAATACAATTAGAAACATCAGTGAAGTTTATTCCAATTAAGTAATAACATTAATGAATGGCTACAGCTTACGGGTTCTGTAGCCATTTTCATAATCTACAATTATTTGATGCTTACTTAAAGACCACAATGTCCAGCTCTCTTTCTTGAAGGACACTCATTATTTTGAGCATATTGTAATAGAATATGACGGTTCCATTAAAAAGTGATATCATTTTATATCCAATTTGACTAGAATATCAACAAAGTTTATTCATACCCGTGTTCTTTTTTAAACTCTTCAACCTTTTTTACCCACATGACAATTAAGTCCCTTAATTCTTGAGTACTTATCTCATATGTCGGAAAAGTATCAAAGTCATCGTACAAACCTTCGAATAAGTCTTCAACTAATGTTTTATCCTTTCGAATTTCTATTGAGCATCGATTACCATTAAACTCTTCATAGTCGCTTTCTCCTGAAAGCACTTTATCGATATATTTCAATATAGAGTCAGTAATTTGTGTTGCTTCTGTGTTCAAAAACTCATCCAAACTCGCTCATATTGTACTTTTGTTTTAACTAACGAATCACGAATTGACTTTCCAAATTCTGTTTCAAAAAACTCTTTCATATTAGAAACAGTTTTTGTTTTTATCCTCTTGCTGTTTTCTTTAGAATCTCCATTAATATTAGAGGTAATTTTAAGCCACAAATCCTTCAATGTAACCTTCACTGGTATTTTATGGCCTTCAGGGGTTACCGCATAAACTTTAAAACCAATGTTCCCAATCGCATCCAGCGTCTTTCTCATTTCCGTTTTAGTGGCTTTCAGCATATCATCGTAACTCTTTGTGACAATTTGGCGGATATACGCCGGACTCAACACGTTGAAAACCGATTGCAATTTCGGATGAACGGCATTGAAAGCCTTTGTTATCTTGCCTTTTCTCTTTGCCTTCAGTACGTTTGGCACCTTTGGCATTTTCGAGAGCTTCAGCGTTTTGGTGACTTTATCGGCTCCTTTCGTTCCTAAAAAAGAAAGGCCGACTTGGACAACGACATTCCCTACCCAATGGGCTCTACTTTTTGCATTCCCGTTTACGATCTCTTTGTTCCATGAATCTACAAAACTGTCTTTCATTGCCCCTAGCGTTCGTTTCGGATGTCAAATCGCGGATGCCATGTCTTCAATGGTTCGAATGGGATGTTTCACGGTATGAACAACACCATCTACTGTATCATTTATGGCATCCCATCCTCCTGTTACCAGACCTACTGTTGAATTACTTGTAACGTCCCAGGCATCACCCGCAACGTTCGCCGCACTATTCCACGCACCTTCAGGTCTGCTGCTTTGTCCCAGAAGCCTTGTTTTTCTTCCGTATCATTGACTTCAACAAGTCCTTCAGATTCCCAAAAATCTACTCCTTGAAGGTCTCGATTCTCACACTAAACATTTTTCTTTTGCTTTACGCAAATATTAGCTGACTTAATATAATTTAAAAACCTTGAAAGGCAATTTAGCCCAACAAGGTAAAGTAACGTTTTTTATTTTTGGCTATTCCTTTTCCATACACATTGTCCGTCAGTTAAAAAAACTGCGCTTGGCGGATCATCATAAAGTGAAATTTCAATTAATGAACCTTTTTCTTGTATTAACCAATTATATAGACTACTTTTTTCACTAGTAGGATGTGCTAAAATATCATTTACTTGAAATGTAACAGCATAATATTCGGTATAATTTTCATCATCGTCATCCAACCCATTGTCTGTTTCAAAGAGTGTGTCTGGTTCACCAATAATCTTTAATCCACTATCCCACTCTACTATCAAGTTACTATCTTTATGGTCTTTTAACACTTTTATTAAAGGATCATATTCCATTTATATCCTCCTCTTTTTACTTCTTTAATGGTTCTGAAGGCACTATATGCGCTCCGTCTTTTCCGTAATGAATTATTCCTCTAGTAGTTTCAATGTATTCACCAGTATCACGATCATAGTATTTTCCAATTGGTTTACCAAAATCTACTCTTTCTTTTTTACCGTTTGGTAGTAGTTGACCTTTCCCTGCAAACTTATCAAGCAATTCTTGTGCTTTTTTATTATCGCCATAGAAAATACTCTTGTTTTTTCCATTTGCTATCTCTTGTTTGTAATTTAGAGTATTAGGAATATGTTTCTCTTGAGCACCTGGCTTTACTTTAACTGGGAATCCATTAACTTCTCGGTAAGGTCCTATAGGTATTGACTTCTTTCCATAAGAAGGTACGACCTTCCCTGTACCCTTATTTACACTTGTAATTTTATGCCACAAATCTTTAAAGTTCACATTTTCTACTATTTTTATGCCTTCAATGGTAACGGCAACAGTTCTAAATCCGATTGTAATGTTCCCAATCGCATCCAGTGTATTTCTCATCCTCGTTTTTGCGGCTCTTAACATATCGTCATACGTTTTTTCAACAACTTTACGGATATACGCCGGACTCAACACGTTGAAAACCGATTGCAATTTCGGATGAACGGCATTGAAAGCTTTTGTTAGCTGCCCTTTTCTCTTTACCTTCAGTACGTTTGGCACCTTTGGCATTTTCGAGAGCTTCAGCGTTTTGGTGACTTTATCGGCTCCTTTTGTGCCAAAAATAGAAAGGGCCACCTGGGTTGCCGCATTTCCGATCCAGTGGGCGCGGCTCTTCGCATCGCCATTAATCATCTCTTTGTTCCATGAATCTACAAAACTATCTTTCATTGCCCCTACACCCGATACTGCTCCGGCTACCGAATTTTTTTATGTCCCATCCATTGCTTACAACATTCGTCGCATCCCAGGTATCACCTGCAATTTCTACTGCCTCATCCCAGGGGTTTTCCACAGCGTCTGCAGCTTTAATCCACGTCTCTTCAGCAACATCAGTCGTCTTATTCCATGCACCTTCTGCTGCATCTGTCACGCCTTCCCATGCGTTATCCTCCTTTCGCTGTTGTTCTTTCAGCTGTGAAAGCTGTGATTGTTGTGATGAATTGATCTGTAAGGTCGTGTTGATGTCCATTTTGGACCGCTTTGATATAGCTGCTGAACCGATAATCCTTTAACTCGATGCCTTATTAAAAAAACCCTAAAAGAGGATAACCCACTTTCAAGGCTTCTTATAAATTGGACTAGACGTTATTGATATTGTCTTTATATACTTTTAAAATTTTTGTGTTTAAATCACTAATTTCTGAAAAATGCCACTCAAACGTCGTTAAAATTCTATGAAGTTCAAATAACATTTCCTCTACCTTATCAACATCATCATTACTTACTGAATTAAAGTTGTTTAATAACACATCTAGATCACTAGTTAATTTTCTAAAGTCCTCCAAATTCTCATACTGTTCATCTAAATCTTCCTTTGTAACAATATTAATTTTTGAATTAAGTTTATTTAGTATGTCCAATATTCCCATTAACATTTTATCCATTTAAAATCCCCCATTTTTTTATTTCCACCCCTTAACTACACGTCCTAATGCTTTCTTAGTCTTATCGGGGTTTAAAGTACCATCTAAATTCAAAACGTATTTCACATTTCCCGTTTTATCAATTACTTCTAAATGGTCTTTGTGTAACGCGTCAAGGTAAATTCCATAGCCTTTTTTCAGATATTGATTATCCGTTTTCTTTTCCACTTTGTAAATGGATTGTCCATCATATTTCACTTTTGATTTTGATAGGGAATTACGTATTGATTTTCCAAATTCCATTTCGAAAAACTCATTCATATTTGAAATAGATTTTACAAAACTCCTGTTTCCACTAGTAATTTTAAGCCACAAATCCTTTAAGGTCACCTTTACTGGTATTTTGTGGCCTTCAGGGGTTACCGCATAAACCTTAAAACCGATGTTTCCTATCGCATCTAGCGTATTTCTCATCCTCGTTTTTGCGGCTCTTAACATATCGTCATACGTTTTTTCAACAACTTTACGGATATACGCCGGACTCAACACGTTGAAAACCGATTGCAGTTTCGGATGAACGGCATTGAAAGCTTTTGTTAGCTGCCCTTTTCTCTTTACCTTCAGTACGTTTGGCACCTTTGGCATTTTCGAGAGCTTCAGCGTTTTGGTGACTTTATCGGCTCCTTTTGTGCCAAAAATAGAAAGGGCCACCTGGGTTGCCGCATTTCCGATCCAGTGGGCGCGGCTCTTCACATCTCCATTGATCATCTCTTTGTTCCATGAATCGACGACGCTGTCTTTGATTGCTCCTATAGTTTTGAGAGGATGCAAGGCTGCGGTTTTCAAATTTTCAGCTGTCTGAAGCGGATGCTTGACGGTTCCAACGATGCCATCTACTGTGTCTTCCAGTCCATCCCACACGCCCGTTGCCACGCCGACTGCCGAATTTTTTGTGATGTCCCATCCTTCACTTACAACATCCGTCACTGTATCCCAGGTGTCATCTGCCATATCTGCTGTCGCGTCCCACGCACCTTCAGCCAGGTCTGCTGCTTTGTCCCAGAAGCCTTGTTCTTCTTCCGTATTATTGACTTCAACTAGACCCTCGGACTTCCCTTCCACTTTCCCAACAATCGTTCCACGCAATAGATTGAAGGCGGAGGATGGTGTTGTTTGTTCCATCGAAAAAATGGAGAAGGTCGAGACGTCCAGTTCGCCGCTTTGACAGAGCGAGTCCATTTGTTTAGTGTAATTGTCTAATAATTGAAGGTCTTCTTCAACTGTTTTTAACGAATTCATCTGTTGTTGGTCAAAGTGATAAAGTTGTTCCAGCGTCCGGGTGATTTTCTTTTTTGCCTGATTCACATAATGATGAAACTCATCATCGTCAAGAAGCGGCAAATCAATTATGTCACTGACTTTGCGAATGGCGTCGTTCGCTTCTTCTACAATTCCAGTTGTCGTTCTTTCAAGTTTCTTGAGCCCATTTTTCAGCTCATACTCCAAAAAGCTTTCCTTAATATAGCCATCTTCCGCAGGTTCGAATGCTTGAAGCTGTTTTTTCATCGTATGTAAAACATCCTGGAAGTTCGTGATGAACGTATCATAATAGCGCAAAAATGGCAGATGACATTCTTCATAAAAGGATCGGATCGAATCTCCCGCTTTGCCCGTCCATGATTGGCGAAGAGAGACGATTGCACGGACTTTCATTTGAATCGCCTTCATTTGTTCTTGTTTCGCTTTCAATTGGGCGATCATCTCATCGATTCCGGCATGGAGGGCTTTTGCGTCCAACGTTTTCATCGTTTCACCCTTTCGTTTGCGTTATTTCATAAATGAAGCTACGGACTGATCGACCTTTTTAAAGCTTTCCATCGCCTGGCGTGAAGCTTTTTCATTGTTGGCCAACAATCGTTGATAGGTTTTTTCCAATTCGGACAGCTTTCTGAAAAGTTCATTTAATTTTTTCGCACAGTCGAGTCCCTCCGTGAGGGAAGGAATGGGAGAATGGGCAAAAGCTTCAGTGGCTGTTTTTAAATCGGCCAGCGCCTCCCCGACATCCCCATAAACGACTTTAATTTCGTTGCTCATGAATGACGCTCCTTTCGCTGTTGTTCTTTCAGCTCTGACAGCTGTGATTGTTGGGATGAAATGGTTTGTAAGGTCAAGTGAATGTCCGTTTGAACCACTTCGATGTGATGTTTCAATTGTTCGAGTGCTTGATCAAGCTGGACGTTCAGAAGATCGCGGTAATTTGATTGCACGTTTTTCTCACGGATCGCCTCAAAGCTCTCGGCAATATTTCCGCACCATGTCTTTGACCCGAGTTCGGGTTTCAGACATAAATTATCGTTCTGTTCAAAATCCTTCTCGCACTCCGTCAGTTTTTTCTGACAGGCAAGTAGCCGCTTCAGCTCTTCTTGCTTCTTCTGAACGTGGACGTTCGCCGACTGCAAGGAAACGTTTAGCTTAGCGATCTCCGTAGAAAGTGGAGCTACCGGCTCAAGTCTCATAACATCACCTTCCTACTGGAATTCTCTAATATTTATTTTAAAGCGAATTCAAATTTTGCCTAGTACTATCTTTTTCTAGTACCTTTTGGTCATCGACATTTTCTTTCATCATCCTATCATAAAGGGTGTACCATTTTTAGCCTGCCTATCGTCTTTTTTAAGCGAGTTATACCGCAACGGAATATATTCAAAATTTATTTAATTTTATGTATAATTGAATTGCCGCTCTTTAGTTTACATAGGTTCCCGTAAAAATTACCATTAAAGGAGGTTCATATGAAAGCGCTATCAAACTTTTTCACTTCTCTTGTCCAGCGATTTTTGCCTGATCCGTTTGTGTTTGCCTTAATACTTACGTTAATTTTGTTTCTGTCTGGCATTCTATTTACATCCCATGGTCCGATAGAAATGGTTCAGTTCTGGGGCAGCGGGTTTTGGAATCTTCTCGCATTTGCCATGCAAATGAGTCTGGTTATCGTGACGGGCCACGCCCTTGCCAGCTCGCCGCTCGTAAAAAAGTGGCTGCGGCGGATTGCCGGTCTTGCGAAAACGCCCGCACAGGGAGTCATTCTCGTTACGCTCGGAGCGGGGATTGCCTGCTTTATTAACTGGGGATTTGGACTCATTGTTGGCGCTTTGTTTGCGAAGGAAGTGGCCAAACGGGTGACCGGATCGGATTACCGATTTCTAATCGCCTGCGCGTACATCGGTTTTCTCACATGGCATGGCGGGCTTTCCGGTTCTATTCCGCTTGTCGCGGCGACACCCGACAATCCGATGGAGAAAACGGCTGGATTAATTCCGCTTTCGAAAACGATTTTTGCCGATTATAACATTTTCATCACCGTTGCCTTGCTTGTCATTTTACCGATTATGACAAGGTGGATGATGCCGACGGGAAAAGATGTCGTCGGAATTGACCCGGCCCTGTTGGAAGAGGATGAAAAGGCCGCCTCGCTTGAGACGAACTTTGCGACGGCACCGAAAACATTTGCGGTCCGCATGGAAAACAGCCGCATTCTTACGATTATTATTGCGCTGCTCGGCTACTCTTACCTCGTTTACTACTTTGTGACGAAGGGCTTTAATATTGACATTAATACGGTGAACCTGCTCTTTTTCACAACCGGCTTGCTTTTGCATGGGACGCCGTTGTCGTATATGAACGCTGTCGCGAATGCCGCTAAAGGAACAGCTGGGATTCTCATTCAATTCCCTTTTTATGCGGGGATTCAGGGGATGATGGAGCTGTCCGGGTTAGGCGGGAAAATTACCAATGCGTTCATCTCGATCTCAACGCCGGATACGTTCCCCTTCTTAACCTTTCTTAGCTCCGGTCTCGTCAACTTCTTCGTTCCATCCGGTGGCGGCCACTGGGTTGTGCAGGGTCCGTTCATTATGCCCGCCGCCCATCAGCTTGGCGTCGATCCCGGCATTGCGGCAATGGCCATCGCCTACGGTGAAGCGTGGATGAACATGGCCCAGCCATTCTGGGCGCTGCCCGCCCTCGCCATCGCCGGACTCGGAGCGAGGGATATTATGGGGTATTGCGTGACAACGCTATTCGTCTCAGGGATAATTTTCACACTTGGTTTGACGTTATTTTAATGATGAGTATAAAAAACGAAAGCGAAGCCGCTTTCGTTTTTTTAAATATGCATCGTTATTTTCTCCCAATCTTTCAGTTGGTCTGCAAACTTCCGATTCACTTCGCAATGATAGACAGGGAACACTTTTATCCTTCTTCAATGATGATTGGTTCTTTGCTTTCCACCGCTTGTTTAAAAGGGGTTGGCTTCAAGCCGTACGATTTTAAAAATCCTGATACGTTCTTGCGCCTAATACTTGAATAAGCTGATTTAAAAACAATTCCGTGCTATTCGTGAGCCACGATGTTTTTAGTTTGGCGGATCATCCTTCACTTTCCATACACAGCACCAATCAACTAGTCTCGCCTTTCTCTTTCCTCGATTATAAGGTAGGCACAGACTAAAATACCCGCAAGCCCGGTAGCCCACGACTCGCTTTCAAATCCTGTGAACAGGGGAAGAATATTATTCGTAAGAAAAACAAGCATAGCCACATAAATTAGTAGTTTATTCATCATTTTTACTCCTTTCAAAATTATTGACGGCTTGGTATTGTCACAAAATGATCCATTTTTCCCAATTCCACTTACTTCAAATTGAAGATAATGGAGGTCTAACGTAATTTAATGGACTTTGAAGCATTTAAAGGTCAATACCGAAGCGATTACTGATGTTGAGGATAGCTGGAATCAAGTATGTCAAATTCTTTTTAATACATAATTTTCAACTGTTCTTTTTATCAAAAAACCTTTTCCAGGCTTAGTGACAGGGTTCCTGATATAGACCGCAAAGTAAATTTGAAGAAATAATACATAAAGCGAGCCCTATTTTTTTATTTCTTCAAGCTTTCTTCCGTTGACTGATCTATATAAGGAACCTTGAGATATTCTAGTTGCTGAGACTATCTCCTTTATAGAATATTCTTCACTATTATACATCCTTAACGCAACAGCAAGCTTTTCTTTATCCAACTTGGGTCTACCTAATGTTTTCCCACGTCATTTACTTGCTTCAACCCCTTCCTTTACTCTCAGCAATAAGGTTTCTTTCTAATTCAGCAATCGGGCCATTTACTTGAATAAGAGAAGGGATTAATCGTAAGTAAATCGAAGTTAATTAGAAGATGTGATTTAGTTATG
Organism: Fictibacillus gelatini DSM 15865; assembly: GCF_000430745.1. Classification (GTDB taxonomy): domain Bacteria; phylum Bacillota; class Bacilli; order Bacillales; family Fictibacillaceae; genus Fictibacillus_A; species Fictibacillus_A gelatini. The sequence goes on from NZ_AUMP01000046.1 coordinate 12,024, forward strand.
CCACTCAACATTAAGGAGGAAATCGATTATGAGCGACATACAGACATTACGAGGACTCACCACAGTTAGTTTTTGGACAGATGATCTAGCAGCAGCAAAGAACTGGTACTCCGAGCTATTGGGTATCGAACCCTATTTCGAACGTCCAGGATATGCCGAGTTTCGCCTCGGCGATTACCAGCACGAACTGGGCCTGATCGATAGTAGATACGCCCCCGGTGGTTCATCGACCGGCCCGGCCGGTGCTGTAGTGTACTGGCATGTCGATGATGTAACAGCAACTTTCAAGCAGTTGCTGTCAATGGGAGCGAAAGAGTACGAGGCACCCACAGAGCGTGGCGAGGGGTTTATCACTGCTTCCGTGGTTGATCCCTTTGGGAACATCCTGGGCATTATGTACAATCAGCACTATTTGGAGGTTCTGGGTTCGACCAGAAAAGCGTGACCCTAGCCGCAGTTCACCGAGGATTAGAAAGTTGCACTGTGGGGTACAGCAATTATTGGTGCATTGGCTGTTTCGGTCTGATGTTATGTTACCCTCTGTTCGGTATTCAACTACTATTCTAGAGACAAAAAACACAAGAAAAGTGAAAAGGTAAAAAGGGTTCACGAGGTAATATTAGTAATGGACGATTCCAGATAGGGCGCATTCTTAAATAACGCAATTCTCTAAGATACCTGCAATTCTACATTAGACCTTAGTAAAGAAAATTCCTTTTTTTGTAACTCTTAGAGGCCATTAACACCTTTAATTCATGGTGTTAACCTGGTCTCTAATCTTTATTATCTGAGATTAAAGTTTGTTTATGTGATTGTCGATAGGGTTTGAACAATCTCTTTTTCAATAGCAGAATCATCAACTTTTCCAAGGCTAGAGCAAACGAATACCGTAAATCCTCGTTTTGGGTATGTTCGGCTTGGCGAGCTGCCCATACCTGCCTAAATCCGGAAAGCAAGGGAAAAAACATTAATCATGTTATTCAAGATAAGGGGCATTTTCTTGAACAAAAGTTTTAGTTTAGAAGAAGTTTGAAGAATTGTACTGAAATTAAAAAAGCATTAGTGAAAAAAGATATTAATAAAGTCTAATTATTTTAGATAACATAAAATAAGAGCAGTGGTGAAAAATGACCCACTGCTCTTATCACTATTTCGATAAAATTTTTGTACTCTGTTTTGATAATCTAATAAATTTAGTTTCACTAACAAATGTAGAGCCCAAAAGGAGTGCTCCACCTAGCATTTGAATAATAGTCATTTGTTCTTGTAAGATTACCCCAGAAATCAGTATAGCTACAAATGGATCCACATAGCTTAGCATAGCAATACTCTGTCCCTTTAAGTTTTGCATACCCGAAAAAAATAACCAAAATCCAATACCAGTGTTAACAATCCCTAATAGTATTATAAAGGGAATGGAAGATCTTGATACTCCCAAGATACTGAATCCCTCAGTAAAAAGCACATATGGTAGAAGAAGTAAAGCAGTTGTTCCAAGTTGGATGATTGTAATCTCTAACTTGGCCATGTTTTGAATAAATTTATTCAATAACATTAATGCAGCATAAAATGCAGCTGCAACTAGCCCAAACAAGATCCCAAGTAGATCCCCTTTTCCAGATGAACTTATGCCATTTCCAACAATCAATATCATATCTACTATCGCTACACCAATACAAACAATCTTTTTGATCGATAATTTTTCTTTAAGGATCATTGGTGAGAGAATCATGACAACCACAGGCGCAAAGTAATACACTAATGTTGCGTTAGTGACGGTTGTATAATTGTATGATTGATACAGGAAAATCCAATTCCCTCCTAATGCAATGCCTGAGAGAAATAAGACGAAAGCATTAGCTTTCACTAATTTCCACGGAATGGATTTTTTCATCACTAAAAATACGAACATTAGAAATAGACATCCGATTGAACTACTAAGTAAAGCTGTTTCACTCGAAGATAAATCAATGTATCTTACAATTAAACCAATTGTACCGAAAATAATCATTGATAATATAAACTGAATGTTAGATTTCATCGCCTACTCCTTCGAATCTGCGAAACAGCTTATATTTCGCAGATTCTTAATCTGTTGTAAATATAAGCTTGTTTAAAGGAGTAACCGGTGGTGGTGGTGATGTTGAAACGGGCTTTCTAACGTATGGATTTATATATGATAATGGCATAATAGGCCTCCTATTGTGTTGAATTTTTATTCAAACAAACATTTATATCAATTATACAGTACAATATTATTTTTTGAATTGGATATTTTTATAAATAGTGTTTTTATTAAACTTCTGGGAAAGTACATTCTTAGGGAGGTTTGTAGCTTCTTCTTCAACGAAAGGTGGTCTTGATTGAAGTTCAGTTTTAACTGTGGTTCAATTAATCAATTATTTTAAGTCCCTTTTTCATCACAGTTGCCTTGATCGTCGTTTTACCGATCATGACAGGGGATAATGCCGGCTGGAATTGACCTAGCGTTTTTGGAAGAGGATGAAAAGACCGCATTTCTTTAGACGAACTTTGCAACGGCACAGAAACCATTTGCGGTCCGTATGGAAAACAGCCGCATTCTTACGATCATTATTGCGCTTGGCTACTCTTACCTTGTTTACTACTTTGTGACGAAGGGATTTAATCTATGACATTAATACGGTGAACCTGTTACATCCGGTGGCTTCCACTGGGTCGTGCAAGGTCCGCTTAATATGCAGGCCGCCCATCAGCTTGGCGTCGATCCCGGTATTGCGGCAATGGCCATCGAAGGACTCGGAGTGAGGGATATTATGGGGTATTGCGTAACGACGTTGTTAGTTTCCGGTGTTATTTTTACGCTTGGTTTGACGTTGTTTTAATGATGAGTATAAAAAACGAAAGCGAAGCCGCTTTCGTTTTTTTAAATATGCTTCTTTATTTTCTCCCAATCTTTCAGTTGGTCTGCAAACTTCCGATTCACTTCCCCTAACCTGCCGCAATGATAGACAGGGAACACTTTTATTTTTTCTTCAATGATGATTGGTTCTTTGCTTTCCACCGCTTGTTTAAAAGGGGTTGGCTTCATGCCATACGATTTTAAAAATGCCTGATACGTTCTTGCGCCTAATAGAATAATAATTTCGGGTTCTACAACTTGAATAAGCTGTTTTAAAAACAATTCCGTGCAATTCGTTAGCCACGATGTTTTTAGTTTGGCGGATAATCCCCCATTTTTCATACAGAGCACCATGTTTGTGAAAAACAAATGATTATTTTCGGGTGACAGCCCTATGGATTGAAGGAGTTTGACTAAATTTTTATTCGTGTGTCCACCGGGATTGACTTCTCCCTTTTGTTTTACAAACGTTTCTTCATCACCCCAGTCTTGCCCAACGACCATCACTTTCGCATCGAGGCTGCCCTTCCAGGTTGTCCACGGTCCGATTTCGTTTGAATCAAACTCCCCATTGTTGATGATTGACGGGTTGTTAAGACCTGAACATTGACTGCAGCTTTTTCTTTTTAATACCAATTCCCGATACTTATTTTCTTTTTCCTTCTTATCCCCTCGTTCAAAATAAAAATCCCTCTGACAAAGCTCGTTTTGTCCATAGAGCCTGATGTGGTCTATTCGAAGTAATTCTGGAAATCCTTCTAGTGAAGCTCGTTCATGAACAATACGAACCGTTTCATGTTTGTCAAGATCGGAAGGGTCGTCGGCGCCAACGGTAATGATAAGCTCATGATTTTGAAATTTCGTTTCTAAAAAAGAAAGAACGGGTGTCACTTCATTTGGATGTCGCCGGTCAAGGCAGTCGTCTTTATCGATTCCTTCACTCAGAAAATCCAGCTCTCCGTAATCCTCTTTGTTTTCAACTTCAATTCCTTTGATATGGCGCTCTAATTCATCTTTCGAAAGCTTTTTCACGTCGAATTCTCCTCCATTTTCTTTTCGCAAACAAGCTGCTTCGTTTGACAGCCTTTGTTTTTTTACACAAGCTTCCTGTTTGCCGCAGATTAGTGCATGGCGTAAGCGGTGTTTTTCTTGACTTTGCATTAATTTGTAATTAAGGAAATAAAAAAATTTGCATATTTTGGAAATCGGTATTCTGTTTCGTATTATTAAGGTGTACTATATTTAGTACACCTTAATTCACTATCTATTTACAACTTGAGCATAGTTCAAAATATTTTTTAATTCCTTTGTTTCAATTAAACATTCCTCATCAAATTCACTAAAATTATCTACAACTTTTGTAAAATCCTTCTTTATTTCTAATGTACAATTGTTTCCGGTACATTTTTCATATCTTAAATCCCTGTTTAACACTTTACATATTAACTCTAACCATGGATCCGCATCAGAACACTGAATATCACCAAAAGTATTTACACAGGAAAAATTTCTTCATGAACACTTACTCTAAATTACCCGACACAGGTTTAATATTAATTTTATATTTCATCTATTTACACCCATTAAAAAAATTGGATAGGCTGTAATAACTTTTACTATCTATCTAATTGCATTTGGATTTTATGTTTTCTTTTGTCATCAATCTGATAAAAAGAGTCGGACCATCTCTCCTAAGTTGGATATCTACTAATTCCGAGTCTTTAAACAATGGTATTTTTCCAAAAATGTGAGTTAACACCTGAGGATTTAAAAACTTAGGCTGCTGAATCATTTCTCCATATTATCTTTCATATACACTGAAATTAGCGAATCATCGTAGAGAGAAATTTCAATTAAAGAACTCTCTTTTTTTAACCAATTATATACCCTGCTCTCGTTATAAATCACTTAATTATTTTTATTTTTTGTAAAATCACATTCACCAATATGAATTTCATAATTTTTTTCTTCAGAAAAAATTTGTACAATATTTCCCGTAGACTTATTAGCTATTATAAAATCATGAAACTTCGATTTTTCCCAAAGCTCTTCAATTCCTTTAGTAAAATTTAATACCCTAACATTTGCCCAAATAGGACGTGGACAATTTGGAACCAGTATTATCCATTCCTTTTTTTCTTTAAGAAAAGCTAATGAATTTTCAAACCAAGATATATAGCTGTTTTTATTATCTCCAATAGGTTTAATATATGTTGGTTTAGAATCAATCTGACGAAATTGTTTCAATGGACCTTCAAATAAATTCAACCAGAGTGAATCATCGTCTTCAAATTCAATAAGTTCTAAATATGAAAATTGATTGATTATTTTTTTGGCACTCATCAATGCTAATTTTTTTGTATTTTTTCATTTTGATATGACATTACAATTACCTCTTTATTCGTTGTAATAAATGTGATGATCCCTATTTGGAGCAAAAATATTATCTCCAACTTGCCATTGTCGCGAAGGTTGTTGCGATCTAGTGTCCTTCAAGATAAAAAAGGACTGGGAGAGCTTCAACCGAGTCCACATTTTTTGTATTCTAATCCTCAAAGGCCAATTCATTTGATTAGTTTATCCCCAAAAAATCTTCCTATTGCTTCATCCATTCAATCTTTACACTCTTCTACAATTTTTTTCCTCCATATTAACATCAACTCTAAAAATTCCTCAGTTTCTATTGTATTTTCAAAAGGTTCATCAATTCGATAATGGTGTTCAGCCATTGTCACATCTTTCTTTATATTTACACTGGTAGCATTCAATGTAATTTCAAAGTCTTCGTATCCCCCTTCTAAAACTTTCTTAACGTATCCTATATACTCATCCACTTCTTCTTCTGTTGAAATATCTTCAATAAAATCCGAGAAAATACTTATTTTTTCCGGTAGTACTATCCTTGTAATACCATATGGATCTTTCTTAAATTCATATGAATATCTCATAATTTATCACCTTCTATGCTATTTATTATATAATGGATAGGCTGTAGCTATTGAACCGTCCTTATTTAAGTACATTTCTATTTTTATTCCTGATGAAGTTTTACCTAAATATTTATTAGAACCTATCTGTTTTTTATTTTGATAGGCTTCATCAATAGCTTTTAACACATCAACACGATTCCATTCTTTTGGAAAGAAACTCGATTTCGCTACTTTTTCAACCCCATCAATTTCAACTTTTGCCTTATAAATCCCATTTTTATCAGGCACATTCTCAGTCCCTGGAATAATCTTTCCACCCATCATACTCTCATGATGATATCCAACTGCTTTACCACGTTTATTAATTTCCCCATGATAAATGTGTTTCATTGTACCAATATTATATTTACCCGCACCCTCAGTATACTCCTTCACCAACTTCTTTTCGACACCCGTAATCGCTTTTTTCCCGAGTTTTGTAACGCCTTTTTTTACAAGAGTTGCAGGAAATGCGGCATACCCCGCCCATTCTAAAGGAGTGCCTTCAAATGGGGAATCAAGAAAACGCACGTCTCCTTTTGGCTCTATGTTAGGAATTTCATTAACAATTTTATATCTTATATTGAAGTTTTCATCTTGATATTCCCGTACGATCATCCCATTGGCGTAAATGTGGTACTCACCATCGTATTCACTATCTTCTACAGCGACATGGATGGTTTTAATTCGACTACTTTCAAGCGATTCGAATTCTTCTTCCGTCAATGTATTACTTTGTACTATGTACGATGCCACCTCTAATTGCTCGTCCGCATCCGGGCGTCTATACTTGTTTTCGTAAGGATTTGTATTCTGGGCAAGGTCTCCTATTAAGTCATTATAGCTTTCGTATGATGTGATTTGTTTTACCGAGTAATTTGAAAGATTCACTTCACCACTTTTGATGGCTGTGCCGATCTGGTTGATATAGTTTGCCATCAGGGCGAGGTCGTGTTCTACCGTTTCCAGCGCGGCGGTTTGCGCTTTATCAAAGGCGTGAAGTTGTTCAATTGTATGATTGCTGTATCGTTTCGCTTGTCTGATGCTTTCGACCAAATGAGTTTCATCTAGATCGGGCAGGTCTATAATGTCCCGAACTTTTTTCATCGCCCTGTTTGCTTCATGAACAATCCCGATGGCCGTTGTGAGGCCGCTGAAAAACTAAGGTGTTTTTTTAATTCATTCTTTACATAAGAAAAAAAGCCGATTTTTTTACTAATTTTAATGTAAAAAAGTCGGCT
>NZ_AUMP01000047.1 GCF_000430745.1 Fictibacillus gelatini DSM 15865
CTTCACGTGGTGAAGTACCCCCCTTCACGTGGTGAAGTACCCCTTTTTCCTCTTTATCCTCAAGGTTTTTATAATTCATTGCCTTTAATTCTTCAGTAATTTTTAAGATCGTGTATTTGTTGGAAAGATTTTGGTCACCAGTTTTTCTTATGGTTACCTTAATTAGTGCTTTCTCTTCAAGTTTCTTTAATGATGATCTCACTTTGTTTTCGCTACATACGGCGAGTTGCGCTAATCTTTTTATACTTGGCCACCCTTCTTTAGAGTTAAAATTAGCAAATCTCTTCAGAACGATATAAACCATTTTTTCATAAATATCACTAAAAATAAGTGAGTCAATAACAGCGTGTTCCAGAAATACAAAATTAACCTCGTTTTGATCTTCAACTTCTATGTGATCGGGTTGATCTACAAATTCTATATTTCTTTTGGAACTTGTGATATAATTTTCTTCAGACATTAAATTAGCCGTCCTTTCTTTTAGATTTCGTCGTCTAAAGGGAGGGCTTTTTTTTTACTTTTTTCCTCTCTCTTCAAGCCACTTAATAACTTCGCTTTTTTGATATCGGAGTGCTTTTCCACTTCCGATATGAGGCATTCCTTCCTGACGCCAACGATAAGCTGTTGCTTTTCCAATTTTTAACCATTCACATAATTCGGATTGTGTTAATAGTTCTTCATCAAATTTTTCAACCATTAATGCACCTCCCTTTTGATCTCTATTGATAACTAATGAACCCCACTGATTACATTTTAGCTTCAATGGAAACAATTATCAAGGTTATTTGTGGAAAATAAGAGGAAAGACCTACCACCTTTTTTTGAACATGACTAAATTCCTAAATTTCAGACACAGGAACATACGTTTCTATTATAACACTTTGGTTTAAATTTTAAAGGACAATGGCGCTCGGGAAAAGTACTATAATTTTCTAGTACCGAACTAGTGCTCGTCCAATCAAACTCCCCACCCCCTCAACCTTTGAGGGGCACACTCGCCGTTTGGCGTTAAGGCGTGTCGGGAAAAAACGCCCTCCATCGCCTTTGGCTCTCCAGTGTTGGTGCAGTACCCACGCCGGGCGTCAACCCTAAAGGGTTCTCCACTGCGTTCCGACCTGCTGTCGCAGGTGACTGGCTGATTAGCGTTCTTTCTTAAATAGGTTTTTGGCCGGATTTTAAAATAGGACAATTTAGCACATACCATAATTTAACTGCTGAAAAATCAAAACTCATTTATCTTTAACTAAGCCTAAAATCTATTTAAAATAAGTTAAGACAAGCTATAATTAAATTGATTCTATTTTCAATTCAGATCGTATGTGATTGAGTAAGAGTAAAAAACGATTGAGGGAAGATGGTGAAAAAATGGACAATGGAAAATGGCGCCCTATTGGAGAAGTCGCAAAGCTTCATGACATTACCGTCCCCCGGCTTCGATTATGGTGTGATAAAGGTCTTGTTGAATATGATAAACGTTCCAACTCGCGCTATATTCCAGACTACGAATGGAAAAAAATAGAGAAAATCAAAAAAATGTTTGACCAAGGTGAAAAAAATGGAACAAAAGTAACCTTTGATGATGTAAGAACGGAACTGGTGAAAGACCAATTGTTGGAACAAAAAGAGGAAGATCAGGAGCAAAAGAAAGCTGATCGGATGATGAAAATTGCTTTAGAGCGTATGTTAAACGACAGCATTAAGGCTTCCTTTGAAGAAATCGCCGCCGGGTTCATACAAATAAAAGAAAACATGTCGGAGATCCAAGAGCAGCTTAAAAATCCTCTTCATGTAGAAGATAAACAGGCTCAAGCCCGATTCGATCAAGTGGATATGCAGCTAAAAGCGATGGCGAGCATGATTGAACGGTTAGAGAGGGAAAAAGAAGAGGAAGCGCGCCGCCGCAAAGCTGCAGAGGAGCGAATCCAAGAGTTAACCGATCTCTTTCGCACTTACGTTGAATCCAACTCCGCCCTGGGCAAGAAAAAAACATCCTCGGAAGAGGATGAAATGAAAGTTCAAGTGACCAAGATCATGCTACGGGATGAAGCCGAAAACCTTTGGCGGCAAAAGCCGGCCACCGAACGGCAGAAAAAATCCGGATGGTTCGGAAAGGAAGAAGACCTAGAAAAGAAAGATCGGTTTATTGCCGATTACATTGAGGCGCATCTAAACAAACGTTTAAGAAACGAGTAACTAGCACTCTTAAGGGGGCCAGCAAAACGAGGATTAGAATTTCCTTAATGTCTGGCGTTCCCCTTTTATGAATTCGATTAATCTTTCGTCCAGTTTCTCTAAATCGAAATACCGCTGAAATGAACTGGAGTAAATCCAATCAATTATCCGTTCTTTTGCAATGACTTTAATACATCCTTCAGAACAAGCTCTTTCCGTTTTCCCAGTAAATGGCCAATTGGGGCTGATTGTAAAATAATCGCCTCCGTCTTTGCTAGACATTTTCTTGGAACAGTTTCCGCAAGTAAATCCCCAGACTTTATTTATATTGAACCTTTTTCTTTTGATATTCAAACCCTCAAAAGGAACTAGATACTTATCTTTGTTCTCAGGATCACTTAAAAAACGCCTACTCATATAATTGTCTTGATTCTCTTCCTCTATAAATTCATCCAAACCATTTAGTTTGATTGTTTTTAATAATTCATTTGCAATAAATTCCATTTGTTTTGTGCTTAGTAATGTTCCTTGTCCATTGTGAAAGGTTAAATATTCCTCGCCATTTTCACTCATCAAAATTGTCGGAACAATAGCGTTCATTCTCATGCCATCTACAAATTTTTGTAATTCTGAAGGGGTGTATTCTGGTAAATGCTCCAATCTATGTTTTTTAATACAAGAAAGGCATACATGTATATATTTACCGAAGCTTTTTATATAAGAATTTGGACGTTCAATTGTTTTAGTTAAAGCATGCAAATGCCCGCAATAGGCGCACCATTTTGCTTTTTCCATAATTGTCCTCCTTATAGACTGACCAATCAAATAAAAGAGTGTCTTTAGCCTAAGCTGCTGTGATACAAAAAGGCCTCATCATGATACAGTAATTCATATAAACATAGCTCGATGTATAAGAAATCGGCGATGTTGTGCCAGTTTGCTTTCTCTTTCACATGCTGCACAATATAATGGGGCAGCGAGGTAAAGATTTTTTCCTGTTCATTCGTTTCGTATTTAGGAAAACGGTAATTCATTCCCTTTAAAACCGCGTAAGAGATTAACCCATTGGCCGTGATAAAGTGCTTCTCGCAGTAGGTGAGCAGCTTCTCGTGACAGTCACGATTCAAAAAGATCAGCGCTTTTTCGCTTTCTGTCTCCCCATGCTTTCGTAAAAGAAAATGGTCATCGGGCAGCGTTTCCAATTGATCGGAAAGGATGTAGCCTAGCATTTGATTACGGCTCATTTCGTACTGTTCCGCTAAATAAGTTAAGCGAATAATAAGGGATTCCGGCGCTTTGCACATAATCGACTTTTTTTCTAATATGTATTTGTTTTCCAAGTTAATCATATCAACAACCGTTCGCTCTGTTTTCATGCAAAAAGGCAGTAAAAACAAGATTCCGGCGGGCTTGCTCAAGTTTAAATTGAACCTCAATTGATCGAGCCTTTCGTGTGCTTTCGCTGAAAGCCTCACTTCAAGGCTCCCTGTATTTCCTCGATTAATTTTTGGCATGCTTGTTCTCCATTCTTTTTACTTTTATTTTTACAGCGAGCGAGCAAAAAAACAATGTTTAAAACCCACTTAATTTTTGAATATTAATATTCAAAAATGGTCGTAGAAATGGTATACTAATAGTAGGAAGATTCAGAGAACACAAGGGTTAAAGGAGGTTCAATTATGATCTGTTCCTATTGCCGTTCGGATAATAAAGGGAATGTGCAGTGTGATTTTTGCGGTGCGCCGTTGCGGCAGATACGGCCAAAAGTCAAAAATATGGTCACCCTTGACATGTGCGAGCTGCCGTTTGGCCAACTGATTACGTTTCACACCTATGATCTCCTTCTTTTGCTGCGATTAGTCCGCCAAGAACGCACAAACGCGTATGACCTCATGAGAACGGTTCAGAAAGCCCCAGAAGACATTTTAATCGATAAAGATACCTTAACCTTCGCAGAGGAACAATACCGCCTGTATACCAAACGTATGAAGGTCATTGAAGGCATTCTCATTGATCGGATGGGATACAAGCCTAAACGAGTAGATAACCAGTTATTGGCCAAACTCAAAAGCCGACTTGCTTAATGATCCGCCTTAAGGCGGGCTGACTTGCCTTTATGGCAATCATTCAATAATGGAGGAATCCACGATGTCAAACATTCAAATGGCGATTGATGAACTGCATAAAGCGTTTCAAAAGTTAAATAAAGCCTTTTTTCATAATGAATTGCCGGAGCCTGCGATCACCATTCAATCGAGTGGAAAACGCAAAGCAATGGGTTGGTGCACGTCAAAAGAGGTTTGGAGCGATAAAGAGGGGAAAATCCGGAAATATGAACTTAATATCGCTGCCGAATTTCTCGATGTTGAATTCATGGAGACAATGGACACGATGCTTCATGAAATGGTTCACCTTTACAACGCCGTTAACGGAGTAAAAGACACATCTAGAGGCGGAACGTATCATAATAAGCGCTTCAAAGAAGAAGCCGAACGCCGGGGCTTTTATTTTGAACATGATAAGCCTGATGCAAAATACGGTTGGTACAATCCGAAACTAACGGATGAAACGAAAGAAAAAATCCGTAAACTAAAAATCAACGAAAGCGCCTTTTCCATCGCCCGCCGCGGTGTGATCGTCTCACCAGAGGAAGGAAAGGAAAGAGAAGAGGGAGAAAACGAAGGAGAGGAAAAAAAGCCCAAATCGTTTAAATGGGTTTGTCCCGAGTGTGGCCTAATCGTTCGATCAACGAAAGACAATATTTTTATTAAATGCGGGGAATGTGATCAAAAAATGGAAAAAGAAGAAAAAGAAATTGAAGATTAATCTTCAATTTTTCACTTGCTCAAGCAGTTGAACATTCGGTTTCAATTGCTCTTTTTTTGAATATTGATATTCAACTCTCGAGTTCATTTTGAATATTAATTCTCAAAAACTCTTTTTCTTTCTGAATATTAATCTTCAAAAAATGAAGGGAGCATTCCCACCTATTTTGCACTGCAAATGGGGGGAGAGCAAGCGCCCCCCACCCCGATCAGCGAAGCTGATTACGGGGGGCAGAGATAAAACCGTCTGGCAGACGGTGTAAAAGCCTTGCTACGCAAGGTCTGAAAAGATGGCAGATAGTTTAATAGTGTATGGCAAACTGTTTTGAATTTAGTTATATCAAGTATTTGAAGTATGGCAAAACAGGATTTAAGTCCTATTTACAGTTTATTACCAATTCCATTAAACTAGGGTCATAGACAAAGGGAAGGAGGCGGAAAATTTGGCAGTCAAAGTAAAGGACACGTTCCGAATTGATTCAAAAATTTTAAGCGAATTTAAAAAACTGTGTGATCAAAAGGAACAAAAATATTCCCATGTCGTTGAGCAGTTAATGGAAATGTACATTCAAAAAGATGGGGAAATGTTGCTCGAAGATTTATTTGCCCCTCGGCTAGAGGACATGGTGAAACGAACAATTAGAAAAGAAATTGATCGGGTCGCTGCCATGATTAATGATGTCGATGTGGATGTGAAAGCAAATCTCTATTCCATTCCGGCCATGTATGTAAAAAATACAAAAACCATAGAAAAGGTGATTACGAGCTTTTTTCAGCATCAATTAGTCCGGCAGGATGGATTTTCAACGGTAGATGGTTTCAGCCGTTCCGAAGGAGACGACATGTTGCAGCGTTTTAGACGATTAGCGCGAGAAGACATCAATCAACGGAAAAAAGAGAGAGCCAAAAAGCGAGATGATGAATTGTAATGGCTGGCTTTGTTTCGCATCGTTATCGAAAAAGTTTAGATGACAGCCGAGAACATGTGAAATATATCGCTTTTCGTTCGAGGGAATTGGCGACCGATCGAGGCGGAGCCTTTGACGCTCAAAGGGATAATGCCGATGTCAAAGCCTTTTTAGATAACTTAGACGATAAGAAAACGAGGCATTCCAGTGTCGCTGTTTCGCATTCCCTTTTGTTTTCAATGTCAGGTTGGGAGTGGGAAAAAAGCCATTTTGAGCGCGGCGACTATCAGGAAATGATTCGAAATATCATGAAAAATTATGAACTGGACACAGGAAGGAAACTAGAATGGATTGCCGCCGAGCATTGGCATGAAACCCATCCTCATGTGCATGTCGTTGTCAAAGCCGTTTATCAAGACCGGGACGGCGTACAAAAGCGCCTCAATTTTAGCGAAGAAGACCGGGCGAAATTCAAAGAGCTATTTCAAGAAGAAAAGAACCGGCTTCGAGGATTTGACCTCGATAAAGAGTTAGAGAGGGAACGAGAGGAGCGCCGTTTGGAATGGGAACGGCAACAGAAGGAAAAAACCAGAAACGACTATATCGATGTTTTGTTAAGTGAACTGAAACGGAATATGGAACAAGAACTGCAGCGAGAAGAATACAGACGGCAAATGGCCAAAAATCAGATAGACCGTTCACGATAGGAGGAGGATAACATGAAAAGGAAACCAATAATTCTCGCATTGTCCGTGGCATTATTGATGACCCTATTTCTAGATTATGTGTTTGCATTATTAGTTACTGGGGTTCCGTTGTCGCTTAAGGTTCTAAACAATCCGGCTGCAGCCAGTCGAATCAGTTTTCTTCACGATTATCTTTTAAACCCTATACGCCTCATAAGGGAAAGTTTTCAAACTCCGATCTTTGTAAAAGCACAGTTAGTGTTTTTAGCTTTATTCCTATTTTTATTTGGTAAAAAATTATGGCAAGGCCGGAAACACAAAGCCGAAGACGCTTCCGACTATGCGGCTTACGGATCGGCACGCTACGCAACAGATGAAGAAATCGAAAATCATATGGATTTCTCTATCGGATTTGAAAATGAAGGAACGATTGTCGGTTTGCATAAAGGAAAACCTGTCGTCCATCATATGAAAAGCTTTAAAAACCGAAACGTGGCTCTATTTGGGAAATCAGGGAGCCAAAAAACGAAGTCTTATATTATCCCGAACATTTTAAACACGACCAGAGATTCACTTGTCGTGACTGACCCTAAAGGGGAGTTATACCGCGATACGGCCGATATTAAACGAAAGCAAGGATATAGGGTTCTTGTATTAAATTTTAAAAATCCATATCAAGGCATGCGGATTAATCCATTAGACTATGTGAATCATGATACAGATGCTTTAAGAATCGGGCAGGCGTTATTAAATAACTCTACAGCGACGGGGGGAGAAAATAAGTTTTGGGAAATGAATGAAGCCATTTTGATCGCCTCCGTTATTCTTTATGTGAAATATTTTCTACCACCAGAACAACAAAATTTAACGAGTGTATTCAACATTTTAAATTGCACGATTGAAGAAATAGGGAAACTCTTTGAGCCGATTGACGAACGGCATATTGTCAAAAAGAAGTTCCGTCAGTTTATGAGTTTTGATGAAAAAACACGCTCTATTTTGTGGGGTTCAAGTAAATCGGCCATTGACCTATGGTCATATGAAGAAATTAGCAAACTCACTTGTACCAGTGATTTCCGCATTGAAGATATTGGAAAAGAAAAAACCATTTTATATATTTTGGTACCTTCGGCTGACCGAACTAAACGACCGTTATCTTCCACGCTCTTTTACTTGTTATTCGCGCAATTGAAGGCGGAAGCTGAAAAATTCGAAAGCATTCGTTTACCTGTTTCCGTCCGTTTTCTTATCGATGAATTTGCGAATATCGGTAGAATTTCTTCATTTGATGAAGAGCTTTCAGTTTGCCGAAGCTACGGAATATTTGTAACGATCGCGATTCAATCCTTAAGTCAATTGGAAAAAGACTGGGGTGCGAATGGCCGAAAAGAAATCATTGATAACTGCGATATTCGCCTTTTCCTTGGGTCTAACGATTACGACAGTACTAAATATTTCTCCGATCTTCTGGGAACCACAACCATGCGAATTAAAAATGAATCGGAAACGGAATCGGGTAATGGAACATCAATGGGTGAGTCGTATTCGTATATTCAGCGGAACCTAGAAACGCCGGATGAATTAAACCGAAAAGCCGATGATACACTCATTGTCTTTGTTCCTGGCTCCCATCCATTAAAACTTAAAAAGGCGTACTATACCCATATCCCTGAAATTAAAGCCTTAATGGAAAGCGCGTCATTGTCTAATATTTTTGAGTTTCAACGAGAAGATGATGACTACAGCGAGTTTATCCCACAAGAGGCTTTAGCCCTTCTTGAAAAAGAGGAATCACAGCAACAGGAAGAGCCACAAGAAGAGAATAAGGAGAAAAGACAAGAAAACGAAGAAGCGCTGCCGTACTGGGATTAATTTATATAAAAAAATTCTATATAAAGGAGTGTTTATGATGAAACCTCAAATGTTCGGTGATGGCACGCTAACAGTTAACGGAAACCAAGTGATCTATGATATTCCAAGGCAAAAAGTACGGATAGAAAGCCTTGACGAATTACGGGTTTTAAGGCAGGAACATTCCATGTTTCTGCCTGTCACCGATCTCCGGCAGGACGACCATTATTTAAAGATTGTTTATGAGGTGCCGGAAGGCTACCACCCTTTTAATCTCTTAAAGAGAAAAGGGGATTTCCTGTTAAAATTAATGATTTCGGAGGATATCCTCGAAATCCGCCATTTAGAGGATGAATTGACGACCATTATTCATCCGAATAATATTTTTTATTCAGGTGTCGGTAAGGTTAAATTCATGTATAAAGCAATTAAAGACGTTATGCCGGCCAACGGCTTTAAAGCTATCCCTTTAATGTTCCAGTTGCAAGCTCTCATCCTTTCCCTCTTTACCAAAAAAGACTATAACGAAATTAAAAATCAAGGCTTTGAGCCGTTTGCATCCGTAAAAGATGAAATCGTGCAATCGATCATTAAGGCTCAATCGATAGAGGGGCTTCAGCAGGCCATCGCCCATTTTCGCGAACAGGAGCAACAACGGGTTTTAGCGAAACAAGAAAAGAAAGGGAAAGGCATTAAAATGCCGGGTGCTGCTGCTCTTTTCGCTATCATGATCGGCGCAGCTACCGGAGGAATTGGAACTCACCTTGTCGAGGTGCAGCCTATAAAGTCAGGGCTCCAAGCCGATCTAAAAGAAAGTAAAAAGAAACAGCAGCAGCAAGAAATGTTACTCGAGGGTTATCGGTTGGCCGCTGCTCATAAGCCGCAAGAGGCCATTAAAAAATTCGAATCCGTTCATGGTTTAACTAAGGATGATAAGGAAATCCTTTCCCATCAGTATTTTTTGTTAGACAATCCGGAGGCCTGGGAGACGGCCGCTAAACTCAATCCGGCATTAAAAGATGATGTCGCTAAAAAACAGCTTGAAAAGAAAATCTCCGATATCGAGCAAGCCTTTAAGCAAAAGGATTATAATAAGGCTATAGATTTGGCCAAAGGAGTAAACGATCAAAGAGCGAAAAAATTAGTAGGGGAAAGCTACTTAGAAAAAGGAGACATCGAAACTGCATGGAAAGTCGCTACGGATATTAAAGATGTTCCTCTCCAAATTAAAGTTCAGGAAGCCTATTTGAAAAAAGTGGATTCAGACAAGAAATTATCTAAGGATAAGAAGAAAAAGAAAATGGATGCTATCAAGAAACGAATAAAGAATTTGAAAAAGAGGTGAGAGGACATATGAAAGTTTCTTTTAAAGATAATGTCCAACGTGATTTTCCATATAAAAAAGGTGATTATGTTACGGTTGTTGTCCGATGGTTATATGAAAATGAAAAAGGGGCAGACCTTTATTATCATGGTACAATAACTGATATTGATAATAATGGATTTTGGTGCGTGCTTGACGATAACAAAACGCAAGAAGAGTATTTTAGCTTTAGTGAGATTGAAAACGTGATTGACGGTGATCGTATTCCTGGTTCAAGTAAAAGGCGAGATATTGACAATTAATTCGAAATCAAATACCATAAAAGGGAACACTTGTTCTAGAAATTGATCCCCTTTTTGTATGCCACCTTTCCCCTTTTAGGTGGCTCTTTTTTAATGGAGGTGATGACCATGATTTTTGAAAGCGATCCACTTCCCGATATTGAACGCAAAATTCAGCGAATCCTAGTCAATTGTTCCTTTTATCAAAAAACCCCTTCTATTGCGGAGCTATGCCTATGGACTGGCCGTGAACCTGGGGGGATTTTTGAAGTTCTTAAATCATTGGCTAACAAAGAATACATCAAATGGTCACCCGAAAAGCCGGAGGAAATCACCCTTATTGTTCAGTTTTAAGTCTTAATCCACTAATAAAGGTATTTAATTCTTTTTGGAGAAATATAAATAAACTTCTAGTTCTTGGGGCTTTCAAAACTGAAATACGGGGGAAAAAAATTATGAAAAATGACAAACATGACAATCAAGATCAACAGGATACTTTTGATCGAGCATTTTTAGGGAAACCAGGATTTATGTTATTAATATTAGTTCTTATCGTAGTCGGTTCTCTATTATACAATTATTTCAAATAGTATCAGAAAGCAAAGAAGAGGCCTTTTTTGGCCTCCTTTTTTTTGATAGATTAGTTCCATTATAATTTCCATGTCGAAAAGTTTTGGAAAAATATTGTTGAAATTTCAAAAAATTTGTTCTAATCTTAAGTTGTAACAAAAATCCAAATGAAGGAAAAGAGGGGTTTTTATGAAAAAAGCATTGACATCTTTGACTTCACTTTCATTATTTTGTTTATTGGCCGCTGCTCCCGCGAATGCAGCCTCGAATGACCATGAAATTAAAAGTAACAAAGAAACTCCAAGAGTAATTTATCAGGCAAAAGAGGAAAAGGACATAAACAAGCTATACAAAAAAGCAGTTAATGGTGTTTCCGATATTTCCGTTTTAGATCCGTTACATAATAGGGCTAAATGGAAACTTACTCCTGAGAATAAATCTGCAAAAGCAAAAAATACTGATATAGATCAATACGAAACGGCTCAAATTTTAAAAGTAGAAAAGGTAGGAGACACAGAAGTCCGAAATATTGCAGTTACAAGCTTTGCTGATGTTGGAATAGAATCTATTTCTGGTAGCCAAAATGGATCAAAATGGGATCCATCTTATAGTGTTAAAGCTTATAGTACGATGTATTATACGCAAACGGTAAAGAGTGATGGGCTTACTTACGCTAAAGTAACTAGAGGAAAAGGTGGATGGACGAATTCCGATCCCCAAGTTTATATTTCCAGCAAAAAGGTTATTTTAGGAACCACTGGCTGGCCAGCAGGAACCCAAACGTCAACACACTATCCTAGTGGCTCAACCTTTGATTATTCAGTATCTTTTGATTATGTAGCTTTATCTGCTGGACATGCTATTGGTGTAACCTCAAGCTGTACTTTAAAGGATACAAGTGATACTTGGTCTTTGAAACTCAACAATAATTTACCTTAAAATCTAGTATTTCTTCAAACACGTTTTATGCATTTTTTTATACAAAACTAAAGGGTTTGGCCATTTTTTAAAAACGGCCAAACCCTTGATTTATCAATGATGTATAGAATCTTGCATAAACGGGTAAAACAATCAATTGTTAAAACCCTTGATAGAGCTGGATTTTTAAAATTTCATTACTTCCCAAAATTAGCATTATGTCAACTGAGAATGTATATCATATACACTTTTTAGGTTTGTTACGATTCACTTTCGTTGGTGTTATTGAATATCAATTAATTCTAAATGATCAAGTGGTAGAACCAACTTGAGAAGGTGTTTTCGTTTTCTTTGATATATATTCACCACGCCAGATTTCTTCGAATGCTTTTTCATCTAACTCGAAATATTCATCAGCAACTTTTTTTAAATCTGTACTCTGACCTTTTGTTATGACTACCTCTACTATCTTGCCTATTTTTTTCACTTCTTCAATAGGAGTCATATAGTCTGTGTCTCCGCTAATAATTATGGCTGTATCGTAGCTATTCATGTAAGCGCCAATTAATAAATCTGTTGTTAAATTAACATCGGTTCCTTTTTCCGTTGCTACGTATGTTTTTGGATTGCTAGGGTCAAACACCACCTGAGGAATTTTATTTTTTAAAAGGGTTCCCATTTTTACTGTTGTCCGTGGTACAGTTTTTAGATATCCTATAATCCCATTTTGTACCGGTTCGTTTACTGTATAAAAGTATGTACGCAATAAATGGCGATTAGGACGTTTATTAACAATAAAGTTACACAACTTTTCAAAGTCATATTTTGGTGGCTGATTTAAGTAATGCTTGCAAGCGTGATAAAAATTATTAGCATCAATAAAAATCATTACTCTTTCCATATTTTTCCTCCGGTGAATATAATAAAAGGAGGTCAGGCGTACCTAACCTCCTTGGTTCACTATTGATTGGTTACAAAGCCTTAGCTAATAATAACCCTTAAATTATACTCGCAAACCCGTAGGTTATTAAGCAAAATCAGTATTGTTGTATTTATTATAAACATATTTTGTAATAGAATGCAACCTTTTCTTAAATTTTCGGAATTTTTCACCTGTATCAGAAATGGTACAAGATTTTTTGAATTTATTGTATAATGGACATAAGAATTCGGCAAAATGAATAACATGAAAATGACCGCAGGGGGGACAACCCTACGGTCATGCAATAGACGGTTTCCCTCGGTGGGAATCGGCTTGTGCTGATAGACTGCCTTAAAGAGTTTTCGTAGGTCTCAAGGGCAGTCTATTTCTTTTGGTGAAACGACAGTATAGCGACAACTAAAGTGGCAAAACTAATCATGATGGAAATTGCCTCTGCTACCGTCATAGGCTTCACCTCCTTTCGGATCAAAAAGGAGAGTGGAGCCGACCCCTGCCCTTGAGAAAAGCCGAATCTATTGCTTTTTTATTTTATCATTTTTAATGGAAAATTTATGTTGAAATTCCGCGATTCTATTAAATTTAACGTGCAGAGAAACGCTCTATTTTAAGATGAAACTCGATTGAATGGACAACCCATCATGTCATCTTAAAATACGGACGTTTAATTTTGGCCAATCTTCGGGAATAAATGAAAAAACGAATGATTATGCCAGGGAGAAATCAGTTTGTATTCTTTTTCCTAACTAAGATGCGTGCAAAAGAAAAAAGTTGCCGTGACGGCAACTTTTCTCTATCCCATAAAAGTTAACTAGTGAGACTTAATTTTGTGATTCGATAATCTTTACTACCCAAAAGTTTAACAATAATATGAGTCTTCCATTCTTTGAAATACTTTAATGCTGAAAAAGTTCCAACACTATCAACTTCCCAAACACTTGGATCCAATTGATCTATAGTTGTGATATGAGACTTATCATACATCCATCCTGTTAAATCTACATGTTTAGTGGCACCTTTTATTTTTCCACTACTTACAGTGAATGTGCCATAAAGTTTATGGGAAAAGTTAAAGCCCTTTGTATTATTAATTTCAGCTTTATATTTTATTCCGGTAGCAGCTTTAGCTTGTGATACCATTGATTTATTTTTTGACATTAATACAGGAGATTGCCCGGAGTAGCTTGAATCATTTGCATCAAAAGAAAAAGTAATAGGCTTGTCTGAAAAACTAACATCCTCGGACACTGTGAATTTTTCTTCATGATTAGCTAATTTTTCATTTGCTTCCTGTCTCAATTTTTCAAGTGCAATATTTAATTCTAAAACTTCTCCGTCAGTTAAATAATTTGTTTCTTCTGGTTGAGCAGGAGTTTCTTCAGCGAACGCTTTACTATTTCCGTTAAAAGTAAAGATGGAGACGAACGCAACCAGAGCCATACAGACTTGTGGAATATGTTTCAAAAATTTCCTCATATTAATAGACTCCTTCCTAAATATGTATTTTACACTTCATGAATATAACATATTACCAAAATCATTCCAATAGGTTTTGTGATAAAATTTAGTAAATGAGTATCATAATAGAATTTTTTTAAAAGGAGAAGGGATAATTTGAAAAGCGACTTTATCTTATCATTTGTTTTTACTCTCGTAATATTGTTCTTATTTAATTACATAGGACAAAAATTAATTTTAAAGCAAGAAAACATCAACAAGGGAAAAATGGTTATTATATTAATCATTGAAGCCTTGGTAATTTCAATATTACTAACGTGGGTTATTTAGAGTACCTCCCTGGAAAACCGCCTGTCAAAGGGCGGTTTTTCCATTACAACCTTAAAAATTTCACGTACTAATATTTTAAAAAGGATATTTTAATGCTTCATAGGGGTAGCGTCAGGGAAATGCGGATTTACAACGGTAAGCATTTGATACAAGTCTTATGAGACAGTCAGAAGTCATTTAAAACGCTAATTTCATTATGTCTCAATAAACTCTACTCTATTGGAATTGTGAAGTGATACACTTAAACTAACGTACGCAGGTTTGTTGAATAAGGACTTCAAAAAATACCCTTAATTAAGCTAAAAAGTCCTTCTCTTTATTAAGAAGGACTTTTTTATGTGTTATTCCATTGTCTCATTCATTGTAATAGTTTCGCTTGCTTCATGACCAGATTCTCCATGTCCTGGTCCAAACAAATTCAATATTACAACGCCTACAAGAATCAGTGTTATTCCTGCAATGCTAGCCATGTTAAGTTTTTCCTTCCAAACTAAAACTGAAATTACTGTAGTCAAAACAAGTCCTAAACCTGCCCATAATGCATATGCAGTGTTTAAGGGGATTGTTTTTAGCGACAAGGATAAAAAGAAAAAACAACCAACGAAAGCTATTATTACCCCTATTGTAGGATAGAGTTTTGAAAAGCCTTCAGATGCTTTTAATAGGGAAGAGCCAATAATCTCCCCCACTATTGCAAGTGCTAAATATAGATATGACATTATTCGTCCTCCTGAATCATGTTTATTAGTTCATCAAAAACTTGTGTTTTTAGTTCTTCATTTAATGGTGCCATTCCAAATATTTCTGAAAACCAAAGACCATCTATGGATAATCTTGTAATTGTTATTTTGACAGGATCAATTCCATCAGTTATTAACTTTGTATGCAAAATATCGTATCTCTGCCGGAATTCATCTAATAAATCTGGATTAATAAACATAGCAGCCATTAGTGCGGAATTTAGATTATTGTTTTCTAAATCGGAAAATGTAGATTTAAGATAAGCCCTATTCCATTTTCCTATTGCGTTATCATCGTCGTTATTAACTAACGTATTAATGCATTCGAAATAATTATTTGTCCAATCTTCCACCATTCCTTTAATTAATGCTTCCTTGCTAGGAAAATGGTATAATAATCCACCTTTACTCACGCCAGCTCTTTGGGTGACTGCCTCTAATGTGAGTTTGACAACTCCTTCTTCTTTTACAATTTCAGATGCAGCAATCAATATATTTTTTTTCTTATTAGCATGCTTTGAAATAGACATAATAACCTCCATAACTTAGATACATATAATATACCGTCTGGACGGTTTTTTTGTCAATCGAATTAAAGCTCTTATTTAATATCACTCTTTCACATAAAAATAATCCAATAAATTAATCTAAAGATTGTGAAGAAATGTACTTAAAGTAAAGGGAGCTTTAGTTCAACAGTCGATTTCTTAAAATCGGCTTTATTTATGGGTGAAAATTACATTACCGTTGTAAATCCGCATTTTCAGGACTCTACCCCTCATAGAAAACATTTATCGGATGATTAAAATAGCCTCTATCAAATTTTGACGGGTGTAATTGAAAATGGGAAGGAGAATATGTTTTATGAAAATCAGGGAACTTTTGGAGTTAACCCAAACTATGAAGTTGGCCGACATTGCAAAAGAACATTTAGAAATGGGAGAGAAACCCGCCAGGGAAGCACTAAAAAAAGCCGGTTGTTATTCGATTAGTGGTAAAAAAGGTTGGTTCTTTGACGGTGATGACAATGTACTAAATCAGTCAATTTATGATTTTGCACCACCTAAAAGGATTAATCGAACTAAAGCTAAGGCGAACGTTTCAACTAACCAACGAAAGAACGAAAGTTCTAAAGAACCAATGAACGAACAAACGTTAGAACCAACGTTCCAACGTTCGAACGTTGGAACGGAAGAAATAAATCAAGGCAAGGCAGAAATAGCTACAACGGCAACAAAAGAGCGAACAAACGTTGGAACGTTGGAAGGTTCGAAGGTTGGAACGAAAGAACTAAACAAGAAAAGAACTAACGAACGTTCCAACGAAAGAACGAATGTTGTTAGGAAACGTGCCTCTTTTGATATCGATGAAAAATTGCTTAAGCAGTTGAAAATTCAAGCTGCCACCCACGACAAAACCATTTATGAAATGGTGGAAACTGCGATAAAGAACTATTTAGCTGAATTAAAAAATCTATAAAATATCGATTTCCCATTTTATTTTCAGTTGGGACTATAAGGGGTAAAGGTAGCATCCATTGATTTTTCTGCCGATAAATGTACATCTCTACCCCCTATAATCGTTTCTTTAAGAAACGAAAAACGAGCCTTAAGGCTCGCCGATCAGCAACAACTAATAATCTCCCCTAAAATACATGCTTGCAAATAAGGCTAAAATAAGAACCACGCCTATATTTTCAGTAAGGAATTTTGCTACCCCTTGTACAGCCGGCGGCAATATCCATCCGGCTATCATCCAAAGCAGCCAAAGTCCTGCAATCGCTCCATAACTCCAAGAACCAATGCGGCCAATGATCCCAAGACCTACGTATCTTGATTTATAAAATAAGACGGAGAGGACGCCACAATAAACAATGGTTCCAAATTTCCACCAATTAAAATCCAAAAAGGCTGCGGTACCATTCGTGGACTTGCTCATTAATACCCGAGGAAAATACAAAAGAAAACCATAAAGCAAAATTAATCCAATAATTCCTCCGACAATGCAAAGAACAACTTTCCATACCCCCGACATATTACCCCTCCTGATTGAATTTCTTTTTTGATTTAGGAGGAACAGTCGTTTCAAAAAAATCAGTTGTATATAACTTCCATTCCCCCTTTTCTTTTATCCATTCCGTCCAATATGTCCTTTTTTCATGTGAAAAATTATCATTACTTATAGCAAATACTTTAATGGTGCCTGTTGTTTCATCGATTAAAGATTGCTTTATTTTTATATCTTTTAACCATCCTTGAGTTGGATCATTAATGTATTCACTTCCAGTTAATCCCCTTAAAGTGGTGCCCGATTCAAAATCTAATTCCAAATCAGACTTTAGTTTTTTATAAGAATTTTTTAGAAAGTCATCTGTCATAAAGGCTTTCACGAATCTATCTAGTTGTTTGCTGTTGATCTCTTTTCCCTTGTTAAAAAATTTATATACTTGAAGTGCCTTTTTTTCGGCTGCTTTCACATCATTTTCACTAATTTTTTCTTGAGGTGTTTCTTGTTTCTTCTCTCCTTCTGCAATTACTTCTTTAGTAGGAGTTTCTTTTTGAGCAGAACGTTCACCAACAACGAAGGCAACCGCCCCAACAAGAGCGATCGCTAAAACACCGATAATAAAATAAAGTCGTTTTATTTTTTTCTTTTCATCACTCATCTTTTAACCTCCAAGGGCTTTTTTGGTCATCATCTTGTACATTGCGAATTTCCCAACACCGCCAGCCGCATTGACCATCCCCCGTCCGGCTCCCGTAGAATAAATAAATTGGCGAAGCCAACCGGGGCCTTTTAACAAGACAAATATTAGACCACAAGCTTTGATATAATCAGCTAGTCCACTACCACCCGCAATCATGTTATAGATAAGCCACAGCCCTGTGACTTGAAAAGCTTGCATAAACACTACTGCACATGCTTCTCGCCACCATGCCGGAAAGATGTTCATTTCGCCATTGACCATTGTAATCGACGCCGCCGGAGATAAAACAAGCAAGTACATCAACTCACCCTGTCGGATGATATATTGAATACAGAGAACTAAAAAAAGAACAACGGTTATTAAAACCATTAACGTAAGGCTTAGGTTCCCTCCAGGGGTTGGATTCAATAATTTCATAAATTGACTGCCATTCAGCTTTAATCCTTGATCGATGATGAAATTTACCCATAGATTATTTATTTTTAATAGGACATCCGTTAGTATCCAGGGGGTTGAACAAGCAAAAACCACCCCTAAAATTGATCGCCAGATAACCTCCGATGAACCCCGGCTTGCCCCGCCTTGCATCTCCTCAAAATAAATTTTTAAAAGATTAAAAGCTAGGAGAGTACCTGCGATTGTTGTAGCGAAGATGAACACCCAATCATACATTTGATTTAAATACTTATGTTGGGAAAAATCTGTTGGATTCACAACATATAACTTAAGCCATTTCATTGCTACCCTTCCGAATTCCTTGGCTAATTCGTTCAACATGTCTTTAAAGCTGTCAACCGGATTAAAAATGCTCATTTCTTCAC
>NZ_AUMP01000048.1 GCF_000430745.1 Fictibacillus gelatini DSM 15865
GCCTTGTTTGCGAATTTCATCAAGTATTACCACCGCATTAAAGCAACCTTCATCCATTCGCTGGCGAATATAATCCTTATAAGGATCCAGTTTACTCGGACGTTGTTTTCTTTTATATACCGGTAGCTCATCTTTATTAAGCCACTTTCTGACGGTTTTTCTGTCACACCCTAATTCATTAGCAATGTCTGTAATGTACATTCCTTTTTGTTTCATTTCTTTGATCATAAAAAATTCCCCATTCGTTATAATTTTGAACAACTCCCTCCCAGAGGGATTGTCCGGTAAACGTGGGGAATTTTCAACCGGAACTATTGAGTATTCTATCACCGGATTCTACAATAGGACATCTCCGTTATTTTTTTCACCTTAAATAAAACAATTTAGACATTTTTTGTACATTGAAAATAAAAGGAATTATAAATACTTGGTTAATTTTGTTATAACTGATCCTAAATCTTATTCAGAATGGAATATGACATCTATCTTTTGACATTTTCCCCCAAGGGATGAAGAATCTTTAATTAATTTATTGACTTTTTATCCAAAATCAATCTGCCTTCAGCAACTAAATATGAATGTAAATCAGTTATATCTTGTGCAACACGAACGTGACCCTGATCATGGTGATGATTGTGTTCGTGATGTGATTCGTCTGAATAAGCAAATTGTTGATTTGTTCCAATTGTTTCTCATCATATCTTCCTTACAAGTTGATAAGAGTGTCTTATATATTATCCTTTGTAAAGACGAATATTGATTGACATATCAGAGATATGCTTCATATAATTAAAACAATCATATGAACATATGAATTATTGTTCATATATAAAAGGGTGTGAGTAAATGAAAAATAAAATGATAACAGAAGAACGACCTGAGACAGTAGAATTATGTGAAGAAACTTGTGATAAAACGGTGATTCATGCAGAAGTCGTAACAAAGGTTAAAGAAAAGATCCCAAGTCTAGAAGTCTTATCTGAGATGGCGGAACTATTTAAAATACTTGGTGATAGAACAAGAACACGTATTTTATACGCTTTATTTGAATCGGAAATGTGTGTATGTGATTTAGCGTATTTACTCGGTATGTCGCAATCTTCTATTTCTCATCAGTTGCGGGTACTAAAGCAAGCCAAGCTAGTAAAAAATCGAAAAGAAGGAAAAGTAGTGTATTATTCACTTGCTGATAGTCATATCATTCAGATTTTTGATCAAGTATTGAAACACGTTAATGAAGATAAAATATAAAAAGGAAGAGAGACGGGAATCGGATGGAAGAGCAAAAACAGAAGATAAAGCGAGAATTTACGTTAGAAGGATTGGATTGTGCGAATTGCGCCATGAAAATTGAAAATGGTGTAAAAGGGATAGCTGGTGTTTCAGCTTGCTCTGTTAATTTTGCAACCAAAACACTTACGTTGGAAACAGAACAAACAAAAGAGGAAACTGTTGTATCCGAAGCAAAGAAAAAAGTAAAAATGTTAGAACCGCATATTAACCTACAAGAAAAAGGAATCATTACTCGAACCTTATTCTTAAAAGGATTAGATTGTGCACATTGTGCTGCAAAAATCGAACAAGAAGTGGGACAGCTAGAGGGTGTTACATCATCCACTGTTGATTTTGTTTCCAAAAAACTAATTTTTGAAAGTTCTAATCCATCTAACATAGATCGATTAGAAACAGAAGCGACAAAGATTATTAAACGATTAGAACCGGAAGTAGAAGTCGTGTCAGAATCGCACGATCATGAACGTGATCATAGCAATGATACCGGAAGTGAAGATACGAAAAAATTGTTAGTTCGATTAGGAATTAGTGCCATAATAGCCGGTATTGGGATGTTCGCACCTGTTTCCAGTACTATACAGCTCGGATTGTTTCTTATTGCCTACATTATTATAGGGGGAGACATTGTTCTAAATGCGGTTAAAAATATTCTGAGAGGGCAAGTGTTTGATGAGCACTTTCTAATGGCTCTAGCAACTATCGGAGCATTTGCCGTCAAGCAGTACCCAGAGGGAGTAGCTGTTATGCTATTCTATCAAGTAGGCGAATTATTTCAAGGGATTGCGGTTAATCGTTCCCGCAAGTCTATCAGTGCATTGATGGATATTCGGCCAGACTATGCTAATGTAAAGGTCGGTAATGATATTCAACGAGTGTCTCCAGAAGAAGTGAGAATTGGAGATCTCATTGTGGTAAAACCCGGTGAAAAAGTTCCATTAGACGGAAAAGTCGTAGAAGGTAGCTCTATGGTGGACACATCTGCTTTAACAGGAGAATCAGTCCCACGGGAAGTGGAAGCTGGAAGTGATATGTTAAGTGGTTTCATCAATAAAAATGGAGTCTTAACGGTTGAAGTTTCAAAAGGATTTGGAGAATCAACTGTATCTAAGATTTTAGACCTTGTCCAAAATGCAAGTAGTCGAAAAGCACCAACAGAAAATTTTATTACTAAATTTGCTCGTTATTATACACCCATAGTTGTGATCGTTGCAGTTGCATTAGCCTTAATACCACCACTTGCAATAAGTGGAGCAACGTTTTCAGATTGGGTGTATCGGGCATTGGTATTCTTGGTTATTTCCTGTCCATGTGCGCTTGTAGTTTCCATTCCGCTCGGATTCTTCGGGGGAATTGGTGCTGCATCCAAAGCGGGTATCCTTGTAAAGGGTAGTAACTATTTAGAAGCTTTAAATGATGTGAAATATGTTGTATTCGACAAAACGGGTACGCTAACCAAAGGTGTATTTAACGTGACAAGTATCCATCCAGTGGGTACGATGTCTAAAGAAGAATTGTTAGAATATGCAGCGTTTGCAGAAGTTCATTCCAACCATCCTATTGCCCAATCTATTCGCAGTGCATATGGGCAAGTGATTAAAGAAGAGGCTATCCAAGGTTATAATGAAATATCTGGACATGGGATTCAAGTAACAGTCAATGGAAAAGAAATCTTAGTTGGAAATGCAAAGCTCATGACAAAAGAACAAATCTCGTTCAAAGAGCCAAGTGAAATTGGAACCATTGTTCATGTCGCAGTAGATAAACAATATGCGGGATACATTGTTATTTCAGATGAAGTAAAAGAAGATTCAGCACAAGCTATCCGTTCATTAAAGAAACTAGGTATTAAAAAGACAGTCATGTTGACGGGAGATGCCAAAACAGTCGGAGATACGGTAGGAAAACAGTTAGGACTGGATGAAGTACATGCCGAATTGTTGCCGCAACATAAAGTAGCTGAAATTGAGAAGTTAGATGCACAAAAATCTCCAAAAGAAAAACTCGTGTTTGTCGGTGACGGTATTAATGACACACCTGTTCTGGCGCGAGCAGATGTAGGCATAGCAATGGGGGGATTTGGTTCTGATGCAGCCATTGAGGCGGCAGACATCGTCATTATGACAGATGAACCTTCTAAAATCCCAACGGCCATTGGTATCGCAAGACATACTCGTAGAATTGTATGGCAAAATATTATGTTTGCTTTAGGAGTGAAGGGAATTTTCCTTCTATTAGGTGCTTTTGGGATTGCAACAATGTGGGAAGCTGTTTTCTCAGATGTAGGTGTCACAGTACTAGCCGTTCTAAATGCCATGAGGGTGTTACGAGTGAAACAAACTTTATAATAACAAAGCCAACCTGTTTATGGTTGGTTTTGTTTGTGTATTTGAACACTTTGCGTAAGAAAAGTATGGTGCACTCAAAGGATTATGAAAATTTAATCAGTAGATATATTTCACATATATTATCCGTTTAATGACTTATAAAAAGAATGGATAGAGAAAAGCTGGTGTTTTCGATAACCAAAGCTGAAGAAGGAGAGATTGTCAGTGGCTCTAATCTAGCTAACTTATAGTCATTAATTCTGTTTAAATTTTAAACAATGGTGAAGAGACAAAAAAGAAGGGTTCGGGGTTTTGTGGGAATTTAGTGTAACGGAAACACAGTAAGAAAAATGATTCGATGGTCAGATATCATTTGTGAATATGGAAGTATATAATCCACAAGAGGTAGCGAGTGTGACTTGCTGTCACTTCTTTATTTAAATAGTTGTTTAATACAATATAGATAGTGGATGAATGGTAATTATAAATATCCTTATGGTAGTATATGTAGGTTATGTGGTGTATGAAATGAAGCAACAAAACAACATGAGTAGTTTAGGAGTTTGTTCTAATTTGGTATCGTTTATATTAAGTGAATATGAAAAACACAAAAAACCTATCATATCAAGGATCATTCATTTTATAGCTGCGAGAGTTGAAACATTAGAATAATAAGTGAATTGCCCCCCTAAATTCGGACACATCCTATCCTATTTTAGTTATTCTTTAAATTTCTCTTTTTTCTTGGATTAGATATGGGATACTAATTCATACATCTTCATAAGTTATCCACAATTTCTACATCAATTTTTCATAATTGGTGTTTACGATGAAGGTATGAAGGTAAATAAAAAAGGAGATGTTAATCATAAAAAGCTTATAAGTGGAATCTTCTTTGCTGCTACGTTAGTATTATAAATAGGTATAGGGGTATTTGTGTATAGTAACGGTCAGGGAAGATACCTTGAATTTCGTTCAGATGATTCCATTAGCGAAGGAATGCACAGCTAGATAATGTGTGAGGTGATGATCATGATGGGTGGTATGATGAGTGGTTGGGGAATGATGGGATTTGGATTCTTCGGCTGGCTCCTTAACCTGTTCATCATTGGATTAGTTGTCTATTTTGCCGTAAAATTAGCATTACGCAATAAAGACTAAAACAACTTTATATGGCTAATTAAGTAGGAGAGGGTAAATAACCCTTCTCCTTTTACAACAACGTACGTGCATTTCAGCATATGCGGCGGTTCTGTTAGGTCTCACGAATATATTCGTTTTGTTGTTAAAGACTCTCTAGCCCTTCGTTCTCCCAAGGATTTTATGCAGTCTGAAGCTACAGGAGATTTGGCAATATTTCTTCCGAGTTTTCCCCATTTTGGAATGCCCCTAATTTTTGGGCACATCTAACTTCATTTTTGTTATCCTTAAATTTTTTGTTTATTCTGACAAGTAAAAAAACCTCTCCTTCCTTTTACTCGAACTTCTTTAATCATCCATACTTCTTCGAGAATTGTCCCTCCGTAAATTTCCGTAAATAGAAAAAACAGCAGTCTTATAAGCTCAACCTGCTGTTTATTTATAAATACTTCTATCTATAAAATAATTTTTTTCGTTTCTTGTTATTTGCTTTGCTCCTTTCTCGTTGCGGACAGTTTATATTCACTCTCCCCTGAAGCAGTAAATAATCCTGCTTTTTACTAAACTGAAAGGAATGGTAGTAACAAAATATTTATTCGCTATGACGAATTTAAATTGTTCCATTTATTAAAATTCATAATTTCTCCAAATTTATCGTGTAAAATAATGCATATTTTAATTCTGGAATTATTTGTTCAATGGGAAGGAGAAACTGTCATGGGGACTAACTTCGTAAGGATGATTCAAGAGTATCGATCTGACATGGAATCAGTCTACCAAACTTGGTTTATAGATAATGACCAAAGATTAAAAGCATTCCGTACTATTCGAAACGGTGTAATAGAGGTAATTAACGATATAGAAAACAATACATTCGGAAACGACTTTAAGGGGTCCTCTTTAGAAATTGTTGTGACAGCCATTGCAGAACAAAAACAAGTTTTTGAAGGAGCCGCCCATGCATTTTATTGGAAACCAAAACTACGAATACCCGATATTTATGAAAATGAACTTAATAAAAAGGCTTTTGGCAGATTTTTGAAATCATGTCTACAAGCGACAACAGAAAAGCAACTTGTAGAAGAAATAGTAAAACTAGACCAATTACAAATTAAAGGGCTTGGACCTGCTGTAGCTAATATTCTCTATTTTCTTCATCCAACTTTTTTCCCGCCTTTTAATACAGCTATTGTAAAAGGGTTTAATCTTCTATTTGACCAAAAAATTAAGCTTGGTTCATGGCAAGAATATTTAAAAATGAGAGGAATCATTTTAGATTTTAATGAGAAACATAGAAATTTACTTTCCAAGGACCTTGGTGCAATAGGAGGACTCTTTTTTGAAATTGGAACGGGGAGATTAGTAATTAGCGAAAACTATGAAATCACATTAGAAAGTATGGAAAAACAAACAAAAGCAAAAATGAAACGTCATACTGAAGTGATAAATGATGCGATCGAGGAAAATGACCATTCGGAAATGCAATATCATTTAGCAAGGTTAGGAAAATCACTTGGTTATGATGTATGGATTGCCCAAAATGATCATAAAAGAGAATGGAATAACCAAAAGTTGGGGGAATTTTCCTTAAAACGATTAAATCTGCCAAATATCCCTCAGCCAGTAAAGGAAACCGTCGCACTAATTGATGTTATTTGGTTAGACAAAGAAAAAAGAATTGTTGGCGCATTTGAAGTTGAAAAAAGTACATCTATTTATTCAGGGATTTTAAGACTCTTTGATTTGGCTTTAACTATGAATGGAAACGAAACTAAGTTTTATTTAGTTGCTCCAGATAAACGCGAGAAAGAGATAAAAGCACAACTATTAAGGCCTTCTATTCGACATTCGAATGCTTGCCAAATTTCTTACATATTATTCTCTGACCTTCGATGTGATTGTGATGCGATGTGCAAATTTGGTAATGACATTGGTGTTTTAGACAAAGTTTCGAGAAATGTTGGATAAGTATCTATACGTTTCACTCCGATGGAAAATTGGGGAATAATAGAATACAAATACTCCATGAATAAGGGAGAGGAACAGATTAAGGCTAAAAATTCAACCAATGAATCTCCTATCAGTTTCTTCTCCAATTTATAAGGACCCCAAATAGCTATGGGCTGAATGGGAAGGGAAAAAAAGTGAGAAAAATTTCGTTCAAATTAGGATTATTATTTTTTGTATTTGTATTAGGAGTAGAGACGGTTTTATTTGCGTCTTTATATGTTACTCTGGTTCATTCGAGAATTAATGAGGAATTTGAGCAACTATTAGCAAGAGGGAACAGCCACCGCGATGTGTTAGAAAAAAATTATAATCCTTCTACGTTAGAACATGTCACATTGATGGAGTCTGAAGCGGAGACAGACGTCGTGATTACCAATGACAAGGGAAATATATTGTATTTTTCAAATAATATTTTACCAGTTGCTAAAAGAATCATTAAAAAAACAAATAAAAACATTCCCTATGGTGGAATGATAGTGCAAAAAAACTGGCAAAAGGAGTCGCATATTGCAACCGTAAGCCCGATTCGGATTAACGGCAAGCTAAAAGGATATGTCTATATGTTTCAAAATACCGATTCTATTCAATATATGATTTACAAGTTAAAGCACCATTTTATGATGGTTGGAATTCTTTCTGTCTTTTTAACCATTATTACCATTGCTTTCTTATCAAGAGTCATTACCATACCTCTCATTCGTATGAAACAGATGACCGAAAAATTAAGTAAAGGTGATTTTTCTGTTCGATTACAAGTAAAAGGGGAGGACGAATTGGCGGAATTAGGGAAAGCCATTCAAACATTGGCACTGGATTTAGAATTCTTAAAAAAAGAAAGAAAAGAATTTCTCGCCAGTATATCTCATGAGCTTCGTACCCCACTGACTTATGTAAAAGGATATGCTGATATAGCTAGGAGACCCAATATTGAAGAAGCAGAGAGAAATCGATATTTGTCCATAATCTATGAAGAAGCAGAGCATATGCAAAAATTGGTAAAAGATCTCTTTGAGTTAGCACAGATGGATCAACATTCCTTTCACATTCATAAGGAACCTACAAACTTATGTGCATTCTTAAAAAAATTATGTGACAAAATGAATCCTGCTTTTCAAGCGAAAAACATGTCTCTTGTCTATTACTGTGATGGGAACATTACTGCCCACATAGACCAAAAACGTTTTGAGCAAGTAATGATGAATCTGTTAGACAATGCTTTAAAATATTCCGATCAAGGTTCTACCGTCACTATTGATGTAAGGGAGGAGAAAAAGAACATTGTAATGATTGTTTCGGACGAAGGAACGGGAATTCCTGAAGAGGATTTGCCGCATATTTTTGAACGGTTATACCGAGTGGAAAAATCAAGATCAAGAACCAACGGCGGAACGGGATTAGGCTTAGCAATAGTAAAAGAAATTATTGAAGCTCATGGAGGTTCTATTTATGCGGATAGTATCTACGGAAAAGGAACAAAAGTAATGATTACATTACAGGAGGGATGAGCATGTACACGATTTTACTAGTTGACGATGAAAAACGAATGTTAGATTTACTTGATCTTTATCTTTCGCCTAAAGGGTATCATTGTGTAAAGTGTGAATCCGGTTTATCAGCGATACAGTACTTAGAAAAGAACAAAGCTGATTTAGTCTTGCTCGATATAATGATGCCGGAACTGGATGGTTGGGAAACTTGTAAACGAATTAGAGAATTTTCTAATATCCCTATTATCATGGTAACTGCAAGAGATCAAACATTGGATAAAGTAAAAGGACTTAAAATGGGGGCGGATGATTATATCACAAAACCATTTAACGAATCCGAGTTGCTTGCTCGAATAGAGGCTGTACTACGCCGTTCGATAGGGATACATTCAAAAATTGAGTTACAAGGTTTAGTATGGGATGAAGGCCAGCATAAAGTTCAATATAAAAACCAGCCTATTTGTTTAACACCTAAAGAGTTTGCTGTATTAGGGCTTTTTCTGAAAAATCCAAGCAGAGTATTTAGCAGAGAACAAATCATCGTGTCATTATGGGGCTATAACGCAATCACAGAAGAACGTACAATAGATTCTCATATAAAAAATATTAGAGAAAAACTTAGACAAGCTGGTTTTCCGATAGATCAATATCTCCAAACTGTTTGGGGGGTAGGATATAAATGGGAGGTATAAGATGAGAGCATGAACATGCAAATCATTACACTATTCAATTAATATGAAAATGTTGTTTACCTCTCTAATATTGTGCTAATTATTATTTTCAGTGATTTAGTACTTGTACCAAGATGAACGTATTTTGATTTTAGAAAGGCACGTTTTTAAATTTTACAGGGAAAGAATTGAAGTAAATGATCTCCGTTTATTATATCGCAATGGATTTAGGAACTAACATAACTTCAAGGATTTTAGAAAGAATTATAACGAAGTTTTTTGGAAATAAACTTCTTAAATTCTATAAATATTTCTGTAAAAAAATTAAAAAAATAATATATCTACCTATTAAACGAAAAAGGGGCATCAGTAATGAAAAAAATGGTTAAAGCGATTATGTTAACATCCACCATACTTCTCCTAGGCGCTTGTTCATCATCAAATAACAAAGATCAATCCTTTATTACTAGTAAAGATCAATCAAAATCCAACGTATCTGTTACAAATAATCCATTCTTTAAAGAAAAGAAAGCAGGAAAATTCGAACATTTGCATGGAATTGGTTATGCAGGAAATAAAAATGCCATTTACTTTGCAACACATAAAGGTTTACTCGTTTACCAAAATAACAGGTGGTATGAAACGACATCAAATAAACATGATTATATGGGCTTTTCTGCAACAGACGATGGATTTTATTCATCGGGACATCCAGAAGAAGGCTCTTCTTTAGGAAATCCTCTTGGCCTTGTAAAAAGTTTTGATAATGGACAAACATTAATGAACTTAGGATTCTATAAAGAATCTGATTTCCATTATATGACGGTTGGCTATAAAACTCACATAA
This sequence comes from Fictibacillus gelatini DSM 15865, assembly GCF_000430745.1. Lineage (GTDB taxonomy): Bacteria > Bacillota > Bacilli > Bacillales > Fictibacillaceae > Fictibacillus_A > Fictibacillus_A gelatini. The sequence continues at coordinate 9,773 of NZ_AUMP01000048.1, forward strand.
TTTATGTAGTGAATCAAGTAGAAAACAAAACACTAGGACAAGGGGTATATTACAGTAAAGACGACGGCAAAACGTGGTCGCAAAGTCAACTAAATGGATTACCGCAAACTTCTGCAGGAACGATTGCTGCTCACCCAACAAAAGAAAATATGGTCGGAATTAGTACGCCAGAAGGAATTTTCGTTTCAAAAGATAATGGAAATACGTTTGAACGGTTTACTCGAAAAATTAATACGACAACTTTTGTATTCCAAGAAAAATCCATTTTATTTGCTGCTGTAGAGAATAATAAGCCTATACTTATAAAACAATCGTTAGATTCAAAACAGGAGGAAGTTCTTTCTGTTCCTGCACTGGATGAAAAAGACCATATCATGTATATAGCCTCTAATCCGGCAAATGAAAAGGAAATTGTGATCGTCACCATGACTGGGGATATTTTTATGACAAAAAATAACGGTGAAAACTGGACAAAGCTAGCTTCAAAAGGGGAAATTTAGGACAAAGACATGTTGCCAGCATGTCTTTGTTATTTACCACTTCATAATTTCTGCAAAATTTATTGCTGCAATATAGATTCTGGTAGAGAAGAAGGTGATAAGAATGATATATTCATTGTTGAGTCAAATTAGTAACTTTCTAAGTCAACCATTTCTGAATATTGCGAATACAACGACATCTATTCCCGTTTTGTCAGCCTTTGTTCTTGGTATAGTGGGAGCAATGGCTCCGTGTCAACTCACCGGTAACTTAGGAGCGATCACGTTATACAGTAATCAGTCCTTGCAAAAAGGAATTGCGTGGAAAGAGTTGCTCCTATTTATTTTGGGTAAAATCATTGCTTTTTCTGGTTTAGGCTTGATTGTCTGGCTGATGGGGAAAGAGATTCAAAGTACACTAACATTATATTTTCCGTGGTTAAGAAAGCTGATCGGTCCCATACTCATTTTTGTAGGTTTATATTTGTTAGGGCTCTTTAAAATGTATTGGAACTTAACGTTGTTCAGAGTGCCTGAGCGATTTTTAAAGAAAGGCAAAACAGGCGCCTTTTTAATGGGTTTCGGCTTTTCATTAGCTTTTTGCCCAACGATGTTTGTGCTGTTTTTTGTTACTCTTATGCCTCTTATATATTCAACGTTTTATGGGGTGCTATTACCGAGTGTCTTTGCCGTCGGAACCTCTGTGCCTGTTATTTTCTTCATCTTTATCCTTTGGTACTTAGGATTTAGCGGTACTCTAATGAAAAAAGGAAAACAAGCAGGAAGGTTCGTTCAGAAAGCAGCTGGCATTGTGATGGTTTTACTTGGCATATTAGACACCATCACTTATTGGTTCTAAAGTTAGGAAAAGGAGGAAAACAGAATGGGAATGTTTGGAGGTTCTGCGATGATGATCGGGATAATGTTATTCTGGGGTGTATGAATCGGCGTTGGTTTTTATCTCTTATATCGTTTTAACAATGACTATAAAGAAGAGTTATCTCCGATTGAAATATTAAAAGTACGATTAGCCAAAGGAGAGATCATCTTAGGCGAATTTGAACAGCTATCCAAAAAGTTATAGTAAAATTCAGTCTTTTTTCGTTATATTGAGCACAGTAAAGCGATTTAATACAATTGTTCCCCCAATTCAATTTATATAGATGAAGGAAGTTGTTGATAAGAGAGTATTGTCAACAGCTTCTTTTGTTTTTTAGCTTTTTATGAACATAGTAACCTCTCATCCTCATTCAACTTGACCTCTTATATTACATGTCTTCTTCTTTAGTTTTTACTCCTATCGTAAGCACTTCTGTGATATCGATATTTAACGAACTTTAGAGAATAGAGAAGGTTAGCTCTTAAAGAAATATATTTTTTATGCGCCATTATTTTTAAAAATCTTAGTTCTTTATTCTATTTACTTGATTCCATTCATAGATATTAATAATAGAATTTATAAGGGAGAGTAAAAATGCGAAAACAGTCTTCTCCAAAAAATACAATTGCATACTTATACAGTTTTCTAATTACGTTAATAGTCAGTGTATTTATTTTAAATATGATTATTGCTATTTTTTTTAAGAAGTTTTTAGTTTCTGAGTATTTAAGGGACCTTACATGGAAAGTGGAGTCCGTTTCATTTATATACATATTAGGGATGGAAAACCATTATTTCTCTCAGCGGTGTAATCAACGGTGATAAAATCCCCAATAACAACGGTTTAAAATTCCCCAATAATAACAGATAATCGTTTCGAAACAACGTCTTAGATGGAGTGGAGAAACGATGCTGAAGATTGGGGAGTTTTTTATGATTCGAGAGTTGTATCAGAAAGGCTGGACACAAACAGCGATTGCTAAAGAAACAGGGTTTGATCGGAAAACCATCCATAAGTATCTCAAGGAGGACAAGCTTCCAGAGCGCAAAGTCAATAAGAATAAGAAAGAAAGTAAACTCGATCCTTATAAAAACTATCTTCTTCAACGAATACAAGAAGGGACCACAAATTGTGTCGTTCTCTTAGAGGAAATACAAGCGATGGGATACACCGGCAAGATCACGATATTAAGAGATTTTGTTCGACCTTATCGAGAACAGCCAAAGAAACAAGCTACCTTACGGTATGAAACACCACCAGGTAAATAAGCCCAAATGGACTGGGCCTACGTAGGAAAGTATATGGTGGCCAATCAATACCAAGATATTTATGCGTTCGTTATGGTACTTGGTTATTCTCGGATGAAATATGTGGAGTTTACCACCAATATGAATATGGAAACCTTAATGAAATGCCATATGAACTCATTTGCTTATTTTAACGGTATTCCTGAACAAATTCTCTATGACAACATGAAAACCGTTGTTCTCAAACATACTCCAGTGGAAATTCGATTTAACCGAAAATTTGAGGATTTTCTAGCCTACTACGGTATTATTCCAAATGCATGTCGACCGAAACGTCCCCAAACAAAGGGAAAAGTAGAAAGAGTAGTCAAGTATTTAAAAGAGAATTTTTTTCAACGAAAGCACGAATCTACTCTTCAAGCCTTAAACGAAGACATTCGAACTTGGCTGGATCAAGTGGCCAATCGAAAACCGAATCAAACAACGAAAGAACCGCCGATTCAACGTTTTGAGAAGGAACAGAAGTTCCTTCAATCATGGGGAGTCAAACCGTTATTCCCTACGAATCGTTGGGAAACACGAGAGGTCAGTCAAGATTGTTTTGTTTCATACAGAGGAAAAAATATTCTGTTCCCTATCGCTACGCAGGACAAACGGTCAAAATAAAAGAAACGCTTAACCATCATATTGAGATTTATGATGAACAGGAATGTATCGCGAGACATCCGATATGGATTGGGCAGGCATCCGCACAGATCCAAATGGAACATTGTGAAGGGATCTATTCAAACGAAAAAGGACAGAAAATAAAAGGCGTTCAAGGTTTGGCGACCAACGACCTCTCATCTTCTGCCCCATCTCCAAAAGTAGAACAACGTCCTCTCGCTGCTTACGCAGCATTGGAAGAAGGTGAAACTGTATGATGAAGGACATGTTAATCGAACGATTACAAAAACTCGGTTGGCATCACACAGCCCACCAACTGGATCATTTATTAGAAGACGCTTCTAGAGATAATGTATCATATTCTGAATTTCTAAACACTATTGTTTTACAAGAGATGGAATATCAAGAGTCTCAGCAACTAGAAAAGCGAATGAAACGAGCAAAACTACCTTATATCAAAACGATTCATGATTTTGACTTTTCTTTTCAACCGAGTATCAGTGAAAAGAGAGTAAAAGAAACGCTTACCTGTCGGTTTATTGCCAATGGGGAAATTCGAATTTTACTAGGTCCACCGGGTGTTGGGAAAACACATTTAGCCATTTCTGTTGCGATCGAAGCTATTACTCAAGGATATACCGCTTTATTTGTAACCGCAGGCGATTTAGTGGCAGAATGCCGAAAGGCAAACGAAAAAGGGACTCTCCAACGTTTAGTCAATCGTTGGAGTCGCCCAGACGTACTCATTATTGATGAGGTAGGATATTTTCCTTTTGATGAACTAACGGCGAATGTGTTTTTTCAAGTCATATCGAAACGATATGAACAAGGAGTGATGATTCTTACATCGAATAAAACCTATCTCGAATGGGGAAAAGTATTCGGCGATGATGTATTAGCTACAGCCATTTTAGATCGTCTTTTACATCATGCCATTACCTTTAACATTAAAGGAGATTCTTACCGCCTACGAGAAAAGAAAAAAGCAGGTCTTTATCCTGCCCAGTTATCGAATTAATCGTTCAAAATGGGGAATTTCATTTCGTTGAAATTGGGGAATTTTCAATCGGTGTTGACAAATGACTAAAAAACTTGAATTTTCAATATGTTTCTCCACAATTAATTCATATTTTTAATTTAAAATGAATGAATCACATAAATTTGGGGAGGGATGGTTAATGCAATTTAATAGTATTATAGTTCAAAATGAAAATATTTATCTATTAATCGGCTTGTTAATTAGTTATGTGATGTTTTATTACGGTGTTAGGATATTAAAAATAGAAAGAAACATCATGGATTTAATTTTCAACAGTTTTATTAATGGAGTTCTAATTTGGAAATTAAGCTATGTCGTTTTACACCCCCAATCAGTTCTTCAAAATCCTATGAACATACTTTATTTTAACGGCGGATATGTTGGAATCGGTATTGGGATTCTTTTTATCATAATCTACACTTGGTTAAAAATAAAAAAACAAAATATTCCAATGGATTCTTACACACGGGCAGTGGTTCCAGTATATTTTGGGTATTTTAGTGCTTTTGTATGGATACGCGTAATTGAAGAACCTCAAAATTATCCCAACATTTTGCAAGCTATAGTAGCGGTTTGCTTTTTTATACTATCATCACGATTCAAATCCCAAAAAACTCTACTACAAATTACTATATGGTTTCATTTAATCCAATTTGAAATAGCCTTATATAAAACCAAATTTGTATATGCTGGGATAATATCAAAAGAAGTATTGGTATATATTTCTATAATTATTATCTTTTTATGTATTTCGTACTGGTCAGAGAAACAAGGAAGGAAAAAGGCTGCTATGGACGAGAAAGAGGGGCGGAGAAATGTAGCAAATAATATAGCTTTAGTGGCTATTATTTTAAGTCTTTCCATAACTCCTATGCTTATAAACCAACAGGAAACAGGGAGAATAGTATCTCCTAAAACAGTTATGTCTAACTCATTTGTTTCAGGCAAAATCGGGACTAATAAAGGGGAAGTTGCCCCAGACTTTAAATTACGTTCAATTTCGGGAAATAAAGTGAAGTTGTCTGATTTTCGTGGAAAGACGGTTATATTGAATTTTTGGGCTACTTGGTGTCCGCCTTGCAGAGCAGAAATTCCGGAAATTCAAAAGTTCTATGAAGATAAAAAAAATAACAATGTAGAGATATTAGCAGTAAACTTAACGAATAGCGAAAGTAGTCTTAATGCAGTGAAAGAATTTGTGAAGGATAAAGGAATGACATTTACAATCGTGCTTGATAAAAAAGGAGAGACCAGTAATTTATACAGCATAATAACGATCCCCACTTCGTATATCATCGATAAAAATGGAAATATTAGAGACAAGTATGTGGGTCCTATGTCTTATGAAACGATGGATCGCTTTATCACAAGTATTCAATAATAAACACTAAATATTTTTATAGATAGGGGGGATATGGTCCCGTCTGAGTTGACAGTATCAAGAATGCTTATAACTGTTAATTCATGATTATATCTATTTTCGGATCATAACAGTTAAAAACCTGTGAACCCCCCAAATAAACCTGTAAAAAAGATAATGATTTTTGTCATCCAATCAAAAAACAGCAGTATTCCCATGACAATCATAAGAAATCCCCCAGTTTTTACGATGACTGAGTTATATCTTTTGATCCAATTTAGTTTGCCAATAAAAAATGACATAATGAAAAATGGTACGGCAAAACCTAATACATAGGCGAACATGTATAAAATTGCTGCACTTGGTTTGGTAGCTGCCAACGCTATAACCGATACAAGAATTGGTCCTGTACAGGGAGTCCAGCCTGCGGCAAATCCTATTCCAATTAAGATTGAACCCAAATAACCGGAGGGCTTGTTGCGAAAGATGAACCGTTTATCCTTCATCATAAAAGCTGGTGAAAATACACCTAATATTACTAAACCGAAAAAGATAATTAGTAAGGCGCTAATTTGTCTGATTAAATCTTGATAATCGGCAAATATTTTTCCTATTGCAGAAGTACTAAAACCAATAGCAATGAAGATGACAGAAAAACCGAGTAAGAAAAAAAGTGTATGAAGCATAGCACGTTTTTGAAGCATTACATTCTCTTTCTTTACTTCATCAACTGATACCCCTGTAATGTAAGATAAAAAAGCAGGATATAATGGTAAGCAACAGGGGGAAATAAAAGAGAGCAATCCCGCTCCGAATGCTAGAAATACATTGATATCCCTCATATTGGTTTCCATCCTTTTTTCTTCGATTTTCTCTAACGAAAGGTATATTATCTTGATTATAAAATAAAATTATGCATTTTTTATGGAGAAATGTATTCTTCTTATCATATAAAATTTAAATAAATTTCTTATTAACAATATTACTGTCACCTGAATCCGTGGCTTAATGTTGATTTCAAATGAAATATTTAGTCGAATCAAGGATAATTTGTTATAAAATAATTATTTTATAACTTTAAAAAGTAATTATTACACAAATCTAATAACTTATCGATTTGCTTTATTAAAATAAGCATGGGAAAACAAACCCCTGGTAAATATAAAATCATGGGGCTTGATTCCGGAAAAAACATAAGCATCTTGCTTTATTCAAATTGAAAAAGCCTGATAAATTCTTTGAAAAGAAGGAATCCACCGATTTCCCGTTCCTATTTTTAATCGCCGCTGTCTGGCATGAATAACAAACTTGGCAGCCAGGGTCATGTAATTTTGAATCACGGTTCGAATCCGGCGTCTTTGAACCTTTTTCTTTAACGGGGCATCCTCTTTTTGCAGGCTGACTTGACCGATAAGACGCAGTAAATTGTAAGCAAATAAACCAAAGTGCAACACTAAGGAGTTCGTATCAAACTTACCGGACGGCAATCGTTCTAAGTCTAATTCCGATTTCAATTCACTATGAAATTGTTCGCTCGTTCCATGGTCATGATAAAGATCAATCACGGTAGTCGCCGGGCAAGTAAGGGATGTCCAATAGGTATCAAACGAAATTTCAGGAAGAAGTAGGGTTTGCCCGTCTCTGTCACTTGTTCTTTCGATGACTTCAAATACTAAACGAACAGGTCTGTCCAGGCCTTTGATGGATTCGTTCAAGAAACCGCGGTAAACCGTTTTTCCTTCTCTTTCTTCGCAACACATTCCGTGCTTTTTTGCGATCATTAACCAGCCTTCTGCTGTTTCCTTACGTGGATTTCGTTTGATTATAAAATCGCTCTTTTCTTCATGGCAGATTTTAAGATTGTCTTTACTATCATTTCCTGAATCGGCTCTTAAGAGAAGACGCGTATCAGTCACTTTTTTCGCGTACTGAATGCTTTTTCTGATAAACTCGGGTGTTCCTTTTTGACAATGGTCACTTCCCCGTCGATGTTCAACATGGACCAAATAACCTTCTTGAGCCAAGTAAGCAAAGATTGGGGCAAATCCGTCTACGCCTTTATACGTTCTTGAAACGCCTTCTTTTTTCGTACCAGAATTATCAAACGGAGACACATCAATATCTAATGGCATATAGTCCGTATCATTAATGAGAATTGGAGTCAAAGGCGCATTGATTTTTCGAAGAAGTTTCGCTGATTCTTCAAGGAGAATCGGCTCCCATTTCCGGGTGGCTCCAGCTAGATCTAGACGCTGCCGCAATGTGGAGCAAGAAGGAATATGATCAATCTCAAGGGCATACGCAAAAAAGGAGTCTTCACGAAACGGCTCAATATGTTCAAAATCACTTTTCCCCTGGCATAATAAACCAATATAGGAATAAGCGATATCTTTATTAGAAGAGACAGGAGTCCGCTTGCGCCCGTTTTGTCTTAATTTAACGGCATTTAACCGGGACTTTAATTGTGTTTTCGAAAGTAATTGGCCAATTATGGCAATACCAGAGTGTGAAATTATTTTTTCGTTAGATTCTTCTATAATAAATTTAGCCATATGATCACCTTTAGGGTGAGCTATAAAAGCCCGTTTTTTTCTTTAATTATACCGAAAAGTTGGGTAATTTTGGACTTTTAATAATTTTTAGATCACGGATTCAGGTG
>NZ_AUMP01000049.1 GCF_000430745.1 Fictibacillus gelatini DSM 15865
CAAGTATTACCACCGCATTAAAGCAACCTTCATCCATTCGCTGGCGAATATAATCCTTATAAGGATCCAGTTTACTCGGACGTTGTTTTCTTTTATATACCGGTAGCTCATCTTTATTAAGCCACTTTCTGACGGTTTTTCTGTCACACCCTAATTCATTAGCAATGTCTGTAATGTACATTCCTTTTTGTTTCATTTCTTTGATCATAAAAAATTCCCCATTCGTTATAATTTTGAACAACTCCCTCCCAGAGGGATTGTCCGGTAAACGTGGGGAATTTTCAACCGGAACTATTGAGTATTCTATCACCGGATTCTACAAGGACATACGTTTTGAAGTAGTTGTACGTCTTGATAATTTGAAAATTATCATATGGAGCGGATAACCGATACGTAAATTTTTGTTGCTAAAAGTCAATCGTTCGGCACTGGGTGGGGCTATGAATAGAGGGAATTAACATCCTTCTAAAATTCTTTCTATAATGTCTCAGTAGTTAATACATGCTAAACACCAAGCTAAAATACATTTTAGGTACATGCACCTAGCAAAGTCTTAGGACATAAAATAAAATAGTTTATTTCAGGGAGGTATCATGGATGAATCCTTATTCGGATTATTATGAATTGTCAAACAGACAGAATGATAAATTGGTAAAAGATATAGAGAAAGCCATTAATGGGGAGTATAGTGCCATTCAATGCTATGAAAAATTGGCTAATCTGGCACCTTCATCGAAGGAGAGAAATCAAATTCTTGAAATTCGTCAAGATGAAATAAGACATTTTCAACAGTTTACACAAATATATGTTAGTCTAACCGGAAGACAACCAAAGTATAAACTAATTGAAGAATGTCCAAACACTTACAAGGAAGGCTTGGAGTTTGCTTTTTTAGATGAGCAAGAAACTGTGGATTTTTATTTAGATATATCAGAACAAACAAGTGACCCATATATAAAAGGGGTATTTCATAGAGCGTCAGCAGATGAGCAGAACCATGCTGTTTGGTTTCTTTACTATTTATCAAGAAAGAGACATTAACCATTAATTTATCTCTTCTTTGAATATTGAACTAATGCCACTCCTGTATGTACTATCATCTCTACACATGTGGAGTGTGTGGGGAAACTTATTTTAAAAGAAGCGAGATCCCAATAAGGGGAAATCCTGCTTTTTTTAAAATGTTGGGGCGGCATACCATAGTAAATAAATGGTATGCCGTCCTCTTTTACATCGATTCGAATAAATATTCGATGAGTGATAACTCATTAAAATTAAGAAGATACGGCAATTCCTGTTTTAGCTTCAAAGGTTTTTAGCAAAGTCTTCACTTACAAGCGAGTGGTTGCTAACTTTAAACTTTATTTTTGCGCAATAATGCCTTTGCTTCTTTTAAGTCTATTTTTGCGTTATATCCATGTTTTTGAAGTAAGTGTAATAGATTATTTCCATTTAGTAATGTTATAGGCTTATCTTTTGCAAAATTGTATGCATCGGGTCCGTAGTCAGCAGTGGAAACTAATATTCCTTTTGTGGCACCTTCGTTAAGCACTGTTCCATATAAGTCTCGTACTGCTGAAACCCCCACTACATTGGTATATCTTTTAGCTTGAATAACGATTTTTCCTCCGCGGATCGGGTCAGGGTCAAATGCCACTGCATCTACACCGCCGTCTCTACTCGCTCGGGTAATTTTGACTTCCCCACCTGTCTGATTAAATTCCTTTTCAAACAATTCTCTTATTAAATGTTCAAAATCCTCCCAATCCATTGCTGCTAAATTAACTGTTTCATCTAATGAATCTGCAAGAGTATATGAAGTTACAAATCTAGAATCCTCACGATTAATTTGGATTAACGGGGCTATCGGAGTTAAGCTATGTAGTTTACTACTCCCTACACCTTTTAGGTTCTTAAAGCAAAGTTTCGGATCTACTTGAGCCAAATTAATTTCTTCAAATTCTTTTTTACTTGTTTGAACTGATAGTATGCATGCATCAACTTCTTTTCCAGTTGCCTTATCTATAGACTTTACCCACCCATTAAATACAATTGAACTAATAACATCTATATCATCTGCCTCATACAATTCATGAATAGTTCTTAATGTAATTTGATATAAAAGGTTATCATACATTTTTCTTAAAGCAGCATCGGATAAATGGACTTCTTTGAACTCATCCTTACTTTGAACATACTTTACTTCCTTAATAGTTGGTAATTGATCAGGAGAAGGTAGTAAATATTCAACGATTAATGTATTATTAGTTTCGTTGTAATCCATTTCAAACTCCTGGGGGAAATTATCTGGATATTCTGAATTTGAAAGCACTATATCACAGTATTCTACTATAGCTGAAGGTATACCTTTTAAATAACTCTCCTTTAAATCATCTACTGCTTTATTATTCTCCAATTGGGTTTCTAAAAATTTTTCTTTGAGTTTCTTCCATTCTGCAAGTTCTTTTTTATATTTCTTTTTTCTTTCCTGATTATTTATTAATATTTTTTCTTTTTCCTTTTCCCATTCTTCATGTTGACGTTTAAAAAGTCGATCCATTTCTTCAATTTTTTTTAGCTTTCTAGAAGGAAACAACTTATCGAATATTCCGAATTTAATGTGATATATTTCATCTGATTGTAAAGGCTCCCTCGGGATTTCTTGCTCTTCTAAATTCTCCGGTTTCTGAACACTAAACTTAGAAGTATCTTTTAGATCATCCCAGTTAATTTTGTCATCAATATCTAGAGTATGTATGAGGGTATTTTGAATAAAAATAAGCTTTTCACCAGCTTCTATTGTTAATTTTTCCGCAAGTTCTTTTTTCTCCAGTTTCTCTTTTGCAGCACGTTCTCTATCTTGTTTTTGCTTAAGTTGTTGTTCTTTTTTCTCCCACATTTCATCCCATGCTCTTTTTTGCATTTCGGCCTTTTGTTGTACAACGTATAAACTCGTTCCTTTAATAACCCTGTACTTATTTAAGCCTTCATGCCGAACTTCTATTTGGTACATAGTTATCTACTCCATTCCAAGTTTTAATATTTGTTATAATTATCTTAATAAATACATTTTATTAAATTTGTCGAAAAAATTAAAGAATATGTCAAAAAATTAATCAATGGTAACTTAAAATGAATTTGTGGATAATAGCTAATCTAGAGTAGTTCTAAAAATAAAAGACTTAAAAAAGAAGGAAAACCTTACAGGGTTTTCAAAGGGAATATTACTGGCACCTTTTTTAGTGAACTTTTCTTTTTAGTTCCACTAGAATTTTTGATATCAAAAATAAAAATAGAGGAGTAATAAAAATGACGGATGGAATTGTAACAATCCAAAACATCCTTCAGGGAGAGAATCGAGAAGGAAATGGAGTTGTGATTCCGACAGATTCCTGTCATTCCATATCTAAAGATGACCTTTAAGTTACAAAAATGAGAGTGAAAATAACGTCAAATCAACTAATGGGATAGTGTCAAGTGTAAGATCAAAATTGGTGGTGGCAATTTTGGAACTTGAAAAGGAATTTGAGAACTTAGATAAGTTGAACATTAGATCTCAGATAAAGGAAAGAAATTCTGCAAAGAAACAATCTACAATATTGAAAACATCATTTACGATAACTAAATGGACAAATCAAGAATCGGCCACTTTTGGGGAAAGAAGGTATAAGAAATGAGTATCCGAATCGGAGATAATAACAAGAATAAAAACGCATCCATCTGTCATCAATATGGTTAAGGGGTATGGGCATACACATGAAAGTATAAACTTGTCGATAAGTATTATGACGCAGATAAAATGATAGAGGATTTAAAAAAATTTGATTATAGTGATGAAGAAATTGAAAGACAGTTAAGGGCTGCGTTAGCTAAAGTTAAATCACAAACAGGACAATGAGAATATTAAGGTGGGGAGGTTTTCCCGCCCAGGCGTTTTTAATAGCAGTTGGAGTATTTTGCCCGTTTATTTCAATCGTTATGAATAATTAACGTACCCCCCTGGTAAAATACAAATTTATGAGAGAATACATTCACACAAAATATGGATATCTGTGTAAATGTATTAACCTTTGAAGATGACGCATTGCGATGCGGTCGCGTGGTTGGAGTTGGTATATAGAAAAACAGATGGTATAGAAAAAGTCTATACCATCTGCTTTTTTGTTTATAAAAAAATCATTCGGGACCGATTTTCATTAAAATAAACATTGCTGATTTTAACAATCGTTTTTTTAAAATGATAAATGACCAAATGTACTGTATTTGATAATAAGTTATTAAGCATGATATAAGTGTATAAGAAGTGGAATAGTTGGCTTTATATTTTTTGACCAAGGGTTTAAGTTGTATCCATAGTGAGAGGAATTGATTTGAAATGATAGATAATTTTTGGCGTGATTTACCACGGCCATTTTTTGTACTTGCACCAATGGAAGATGTGACAGATGTTGTTTTTCGGCATGTAGTAAGTAAAGCCGGTCGACCGGATGTATTTTTTACAGAGTTTACAAACTCGGATAGCTACTGTCATCCAGAGGGAATGAAAAGTGTACGTGGCCGTTTGATTTTTACAGAAGATGAACAGCCAATAGTGGCACATATTTGGGGGGATAATCCCGAAAATTTCCGTCAAATGAGTATTGGCATGGCAGAGCTGGGGTTTAAAGGCATCGATATTAATATGGGCTGCCCTGTACCGAATGTGGCATCGAGAGGGAAAGGTAGTGGTCTGATTCTGCGTCCAGACGTTGCGGCAGAACTTATTCAAGCAGCAAAGGCGGGCGGACTGCCTGTCAGCGTGAAAACACGACTTGGCTATAACAACGTAAATGAGTGGGAGGAGTGGCTAACGCATATTTTAAAACAGGATATTGTGAACCTTTCTATTCATTTACGTACAAGAAAGGAAATGAGCCAAGTAGATGCGCATTGGGAGCTAATTCCAGGAATCAAAAAATTACGTGACCGTATCGCACCAAGTACGCTGCTAACCATCAATGGAGACATCCCTGACCGTCAAACCGGGCTGCAGCTTGCGAAAGCATATGGTATTGATGGCATTATGATCGGGCGCGGTATTTTTAAAAATCCTTTTGCTTTTGAAAAAGAGCCAAGAGAACATAGCAGTAAAGAATACCTTGATCTTTTAAGACTGCAGCTTGACCTTCAAGATCAGTATGCGGAAGTACTGCCACGTTCAATTACAGGGCTTCACCGCTTTTTCAAAATTTATGTCAAAGGATTTCGTGGGGCTAGTGATTTAAGAAATCAATTAATGAACACGAAATCAACCGATGAAGTACGTGCATTGCTTGATAATTTTGAAAAAGAATGTTGAGGGGACGGGGACAGCGAAATGTATGTAACCCTCAAAAAGATAGAGAAAAAATAAATCATAACAACTCATGTGTTCACAATCCCCCTGAATATCAACGATAAAACGCTTGAAAATACAATCAAGCGTTTTATCCATTGGAAAAGTGCCCTCACTAATTAAAAGCAAACTTGATCAAGTTTTTTTATCTTCCGACTCAGCGGCTTTTTCCTCAATAGTTATTTTTTCTTCTTTCCACCAGAGAGCTTCCCCGGGATCTTCTAAAATTTCGGCAATTTCATGTTTTTCCGATACTGCCGGAGCAGAGCCCCGCAGCGCTTTTCCGGTCGTTTCCTTTACAAAAAGCATGGTGACAACACCGATTAAACAAGCAGCCATAATATAATACGCCGGAACCATCTTATTTCCTGTCTCCCTTATTAGCCACGATAACGCCAATGGAGTTGTTCCACCAAATAAAGATACTGAAATATTAAATGTTATCGCCAGCGCAACATATCTTACTTCTGTAAAAAACAAGGATGGCAACATGGACGGCATCGTTGCTTCGAAGGTCGCTAGAAGAATGGCCAATATCATCAGCCCTAAAAAGACCATCCAATTAGAACCGCTTCCAATCATTTTAAGTGACGGGATGGCTAGCAGAATGATTCCGATCAGGCCACCTAAAATAAGGCGTTTATTTCCAATCCGATCACTGAAATAACCCATGAGTAAAACAATGGGAATCATAATAAACATAACAATGAGAATGAACAAAAGCCCCTTCGTTTCTCCATAGCCGAGGACAACATTTAAATAAGAAGGCATATACGATAACAACATGTAATCCACAACATTGAAAAATAAAACTAAAACGACCCCTTTAAGCAGCTGTGGCCAGTGGTAAAGGAAGACTTTTTTGATTAACCCTTTTTTATTTTCCTCGTGTTTTTCTTCATTCATTGCTTCAAATACTGGAGTCTCCTCCAAATGATTTCTCAAATAAAGGCCAACAAGACCTATCGGTGCGGCAATAAAAAATGGAATACGCCAACCCCAATCGAGCATCTTATCCGGACCAAGTAGATAACTTAGTAACGTTACGATGCCGGACCCGGCAATATATCCAATTAATGTTCCTACTTCTAACCCGCTTGAGAAAAAACCTCTTTTTTTATCAGGTGAAGATTCCGCGATGAACGTCATGGCACCCGAATATTCACCGCCTGTGGAAAATCCCTGAACCAATCTGGCTAAAAGCAAAAGGATAGGAGCGAGATTCCCAATCGTTGCATAACCCGGTATCAATCCCATACTTAAAGTAGCCAAAGACATTAAGACTAAAGTGATGGTTAACACCTTTTTTCGGCCTAACTTATCACCCAGCATGCCAAAAAACATTCCGCCAAGTGGACGAACGATAAACGCCACTGCAAAGGTCGCAAACGAATACACAATTTGGAGCGGTCCCGTTACCCCCGAAAAAAACACTTTTCCTATGATCACGGCCAAATAAGAGTAAATACCAAAATCAAACCACTCCATCGCATTTCCAAGGGCAGTTGCCACAACTGCTTTTCGTGCGTCTTTTGTATCCACAATGGTAATATCATCTTTTTTTAGCTTTCTTTCTGAATTTTTCCTGAACTTCGCCCGCTTTTTTTCATTTTCATCCAATGGCTTCACCTAAATTCCTTATTGAAATTTTAATGTTATTTTGAGCTTGCTTCTTTATTGCTATTCAGATGAAAGAGTATACATTAAAGGAATAGCAAACTATGTTATAGTGTAAATGACTTAACTTTCGAAAATTTTTATATCGGGGGGAAGCAAGAATGAAAAAATTCTTATTAGTTTTTTTCAGTGTAAGTTTAATCGTTCTAGTTTGTTTTGTGATATTCCGTCCTTCCACAACAGTTAAAGTAAAAACATTACGTCCTACCTCAACTTTAGGAAAAGAAATTTGCGTCCGGTTATCCAAACAATCCGGTAGTACCCTTAAAAGAACATTTGCTGATGTTCAATCCAACTTGCTTTTTTGTGAAAATAATACGGGCGTCATGCCTGTACTCACCAATAAAGAGTTAACCGAAGTAAAGAAAGTTTTTCATGAGTTGGATTTCGAGGAGTTTAAAGAGGAACAAGTGGAAAACGGCTATTTAACCTGGCAAGCCGATCGTTTTCCAAAAGAGAAGTTTTCGATGATAAGCGGACTTGCTTCCGACAAAGTAAAGAATATCGCTATAAAAAGCGAACATTATAACCAACTTAATCGAATTTCTATTAGTGATAACTTATGGTTCTGGTATGTGACGTTCCATAAATCAAAACTAAAGCTGCCACCTAAAGTAATATCTTACGATGCAAAAGGGCATATTCTCGGGGAAAATGAATAAAGGCCACCTTACAAATTGCTACAAAAATTGGCAATTGTCGATTTATGACAGCGCATTCAAAAAGTATGCTATAATTAAAGACGAAAAATAGCTGTCAGAGGAGTAATTGCGATGTTGAAAGATATTTTTATGGGCTTATCCCAAAACCAATTTCTGAATAATGCCGCTAAAAAGTACGGCTTGAAATTGGGAGCGCAAAATGTTGTAGCTGGAACCAATATAGAAGAAACGATTCAAAGCATTAAAGAGTTAAATGCCCACGGGATTTCTTGCACAGTTGATAACCTGGGTGAGTTCGTTTACAAAAAAGAAGAGGCGATCGAAGCAAAAGAGCAAATTCTTAAAGTGATCGAAGCCATTCACGATAATAAAGTAGACGCTCATATTTCTTTAAAGCCGACGCAGTTAGGGTTGGACATAGATTATGAATTCTGCTTGAACAACCTGGAAGAAATCGTGGCGAAAGCGGCCACTTACGATATTTTTGTCAACATTGACATGGAAGACCATAGCCATTTGCAGCCTTCCTTCGATATTCTTGATTCATTATCAGAAACCTATGACAATGTCGGAACGGTTATTCAAGCCTATTTCTATCGTGCCCAGGATGATATTAAAAAATATAAAAATTACCGTCTTCGCATCGTAAAAGGCGCATACAAAGAGCCGGAAGAGTATGCGTATCAAGATAAAAAAGATATCGATGCTAACTTTATTAAGCTCATCGAATATCATTTGTTAAATGGAAAATTCACATCAATTGCAACGCATGACCACCGTATCATTAACCATGTGAAAAAATTTGTGAAAAAGAATAACATTCCGAATGATAAATTTGAATTCCAAATGCTTTACGGCTTCAGAAAAGACATGCAGCTCGAATTGGCTAAAGAAGGCTACAACTTCTGTACGTACGTGCCATTCGGCAAAGACTGGTATGGTTACTTCATGCGCCGTCTTGCAGAAAGACCACAAAACTTAAATCTTGTCGTCAAACAAGTATTCAACAAAAAAACGAACACGATGATCGGGCTGGCGGCCGGAGCATTTGTATTAGGAAGATTGTCTAAAAAGAAAAAACGCAAATAACCAACTTGATCTTAAGCAAGAAATTGAAATCATTTTTGTTATATCAGTTTCTTGCTTTTTTATTATTTTTTTATGCCCCTGACCGTAAGCTTTGAGTGAATGTTTGGTAGCCACACATGACATTTATCATATTCTGGGCATGACACGTATGACTGCAAGGACGGTATCCTTTCCTCTATACTTTGGGTTAGAAATGAGGAAGGGAAGTTAATACTAAATGACAAAGCAAAAACAAACTCATCTGAGAAAGCAAGTGGCTCCCTTTGAAAAGTCGGATACTAATCGAAGCATCAGACAGCTTATCAATACACTTGGTCCGTTTTTTCTTCTATGGTTTTTAGCTTACGAGAGTCTGTCCGTTTCCTATTTGCTCACGTTGGCTTTAACGGTTATTGCAGCGGGCTTTTTGACGCGAATCTTTATTATTTTTCATGACTGCTGCCATCATTCTTTCTTTAAGAATCGGCTGGCGAATAAAATTCTTGGGACAGTCACTGGCATTTTAACGTTATTTCCGTATAACCAATGGCAGCATAGCCATTCCGTCCATCACGCAACGAGCGGGAATTTGGATAAACGGGGAACAGGCGACATATGGGTATTGACCGTTGAGGAATATTTGCAAGCTTCGTTTTGGCTTCGCCTCCGTTACCGGTTGTATCGCAATCCTTTTGTCATGTTTATTTTAGGCCCGATTTACGTGTTTCTTATTACGAATCGGTTTAACCGAAAAGGTGCCCGCTTGAAAGAACGAATGAACACGTATATTACGAATGTGGCGATCGCAGGGGCAGCAGGCCTGCTTTGCTATATGCTTGGATGGCAGTCGTTCCTTCTCGTGCAAGGTCCCATTTTTTTAATTTCCGGCATTGCCGGTGTCTGGCTTTTTTACGTTCAACATACGTTTGAAGATTCGTATTTTGAGGAAAATGAAGACTGGGAATATGTGAAAGCGGCCGTAGAAGGCAGTTCTTTCTACAAGCTTCCGAAGATTCTCCAATGGCTTACAGGAAACATCGGATTTCACCATGTTCATCATTTGAGCCCGAGAGTGCCGAATTATAAACTTGAAGCGGTGCACAATTACACTCAACCACTGCAGCATGTGCCGACCATCACACTAATGACTAGCTTGCGTTCGCTTAAATTCCGCCTATGGGATGAGCGAGGCAAAAAATTTGTGGGGTATAGGGAAATTAAAGTATACTGCAAACAACTTTAAAAGGATGTTCAAAAAGTCCGGGAAACATTGCCGAATTTCTGCGTCAGCTTGCTCCTACGCTCCTCACGTATTAAAAGCATACGTTCCGGGGCTCGGAGACTGCACTTCCTTGAACTTCTTGGCTCTGTTTGTCCTCCTTTTTGAACACGGTATTTTAAAAGAGGTTCTGAAATGATTAAAAGGTATATGGGATTCCAAAAAAATAATGGGGTTTTCCCTTATATTTGGCTTATTCTTTGCATTTTGCCGTTTTATTTTATTTTTCAATCGCAGTCAACGATTGAAATTATGGTTGGCATATTCTTGACCATTTTATTTTTTGTTTTCTATCGGATCGCTCTTGTATCCAGAGGATGGCCCGTTTATATATGGACGTTTATATTGATTGGGATTTCGATTACGTCAACGAGCCTTTTCAGCTATGTGTATTTTTCAATTTTTCTCGTTTATTTTATAGGAAACATTAAAGACCGCATGACGTTTTATATTTTATATTTTGTCCTTTTAATCAGCACTTCAGTCTCGTTTAACTTTAGCATCGTTCAGCAGAAAGAATTGTTTTTAAAACAATTGCCGTTTGTGATCATCATTTGGATCAGCGTCATTCTCCTTCCATTTGGAATCCACAATCGAAAAGAAAGAGGCCAGTTGGAAGAAAAGCTGGAAGATGCGAATAAAAAGATTTCCGAGTTAATCAAGCTTCAGGAGCGGGAACGGATCGCCCGTGACCTTCATGATACGTTAGGGCAAAAGCTTTCTCTCATCGGCTTAAAGAGCGATTTAGCAAGAAAATTAATCAACAAAGAACCTGAGCGGGCGCGCAATGAATTGAAAGATGTTCAGCAAACCGCAAGAACCGCTTTGAATGAAGTGAGAAAAATGGTGTCGTCAATGCGCGGCATTCGTTTAAAAGAGGAAATCGTCCGGGTGAAACAAGTCCTTGAAGCGGCTCAAATCCAATTGGAGAGCGAGCCGGAAGTTGTTTTGAAAAATGTTTCTCCTTTAACCGAGAATATTTTAAGCATGTGCCTGAAAGAAGCGGTCACCAATGTGGTCAAGCACAGCGGAGCCACTACTTGTTCGATTTCGATTGAACAATCGTGGAAAGATGTGAAGATGACCATCAAGGACAACGGGAACTTCAAGAGCACGAAAGAATATTTTGCAAAAGGGCACGGACTGACTGGAATGAAAGAACGCCTGGAATTTGTGAACGGCAGCCTGGAAATTTTAACAAAAGAAGGTACGACGCTAATCATTACCGTACCGAATGACGGGAAAGAGAAAAGGGGGGAATGAAGTGATAACGATAGTCATTGCTGAAGATCAGAAAATGCTTTTAGGTGCTTTCGGATCACTGCTTGATTTAGAGGAAGATATGAAAGTTGTCGGGATGGCGGCTAATGGCGAAGAGGCAATAGAGCTAGTTCGGAAATTTAAGCCTGACGTCTGCATTATGGATATTGAAATGCCGGGAAAAAGCGGGCTTGAAGCTGCAGAAGAACTGAAAGGGCTGGGATGCAAAGTCATTATTTTAACGACGTTCGCCCGATCCGGTTATTTTCAACGGGCGTTAAAGGCAGGAGTGAGCGGATATTTATTGAAGGATAGTCCGAGCGATGAACTGGCAAGCTCCATCCGCAGTGTCATGGCAGGAAGAAGGATTTATGCTCCTGAGTTGATGGATGACCTGTATCGTGAGGAAAACCCGCTAACTGATCGGGAAAAAGAAGTATTGGAACTCGTCGCCGATGGAAAAAACACGAAAGAAATCGCCGATCAGCTCAGCATTAAAACAGGAACGGTACGAAACTATATTTCCACGATATTAGACAAGCTTGAAGTGAAAAACAGAATTGAAGCCATTACTCAGTCGAAAGAAAAGGGCTGGTTTAAATAAAAAAATGCCTCCTCATTCATGATGAGAGAGACATTTTTGCCTGCATAAAATTCAGCTTATTCTCCTAGATCAACGTTGTGATACACTTGACGTACGTCTTCAAGGTCTTCCAGTGCATCGATCAATTTTTCAAATTGCGCCTGTGCTTCTTCTGGAAGAGTCACGTAATTTTGCGGGAGCATCGTTAGTTCGGCAACAGTAAATTCAGTGATGCCAGCATTTTTGAACGCTTCCTGAACGGCATGAAACTGATCAGGCTCGGCATAAACGATGACCGCCTCATCTTCTTCTAGAACATCACGTGCATCGACATCCGCTTCCATTAAGATTTCAAGCACTTCATCCGCCGTTTTTCCTTCAATTCCGATCACAGCTGTCGCATCAAACATATAGGCGACAGATCCGTTAACTCCCATGTTTCCGCCGTTTTTATTAAAGGCAGCACGTACATCTGCGGCTGTGCGGTTTACGTTATTGGTCAGAGTATCAACAATGACCATTGATCCATTTGGCCCGAAGCCTTCATAACGAAGTTCGTCATACGTTTCATCCGATCCACCCTTTGCTTTTTCAATCGCGCGGTCAATGATCGTTTTCGGCACGCTGTACGTTTTGGCACGCTCAAGTACGACTTTTAACGCCTGATTGAGTTCAGGGTCAGGTTCGCCGCGTCTTGCGGCGACATAAATTTCACGCCCGAATTTTGCGTAAATGCGGGCTGTATTGGCATCTTTGGCCGCTTTTTTATCTTTAATGTTATTCCACTTACGTCCCATTTTGAACACTCGCTTTCAACTTGAATCTACTTTATCGTTTGTCCTCAACTTGTATACAAACAATTTGAGGACGTGCATAAATCCACTAGCTCTATTATACATCAAATCGAGTGTTCGTTTCGAGAGTAAGAGTTTGAGGGCGATATTATAAACGAATCACTTTTGCACGATTAAAAAAATGTTATCGCTTTCATATTGTTTTTCATTTAGGTCTATGGTACTATGAACTCAAATGTTGAATAATGGATCACATGTTACTGATTCGATCAGGCATGGTGGTAAATGAAAGGGATTCGCTGATCTCTTAATTGTACCTCCATGCCTTTTTTATTTTTAATATGAAACATTAGATGGCCGAGTCGTTCGTAAACTATAACAGAATTGGTTTCGAAAAAACAAGTGTCCGCTTTTACGGCAAGGAGATGTTCTCTCGTGAAAATAACAAAAATTTTAAATAACAATGCTGTTATCGTCGTGGATGATGGACAGGAGAAAATTGCAGTTGGAGCCGGAATTGCGTTTCAGAAGAAGAAAAATGACATCGTGAACATGAATAAGGTTGAGAAATTGTTTGTCATGAAGGAAAATGAAAAATTTCAGCAATTGTTGAACCGGATTCCTGAGGAACATTTTATCATCTCAGAAGAAATTATTACGTATGCAGAAAACTATCTCGGTACAAAACTAGATGAGCATATTCATATTGCGCTTACGGATCACCTCTCGTTTGCGATTGAAAGGGAAAGGGATGGAATCCAATTAAAAAACAAACTGTTGCACGAAATTAAAGTGTTGTATCCGAAAGAATATGAAATCGGTCTCTGGGCCATTCAACATATTAAAGAAATATGCAAGATTGACATGCCCGTTGATGAAGCGGCGTTTATTGCCCTTCATATCCACACGATGAAAGTTCAAGGCGGCGACTTGCGGGAAACCGTTAAACAAACGTCCATTATAAGAGACATTGTCCAAATGATTGCAGAATGTTTGCAAGTTACGATACAGGAAGATGACATCTCGTACGAGCGGCTTATTACCCATTTACGTTTTGCTTTGACAAGAGCCCATCATTATGAACATCATACGATGGATGAAGAAATGCTGGAAATGATCAAGAGGAAATTTCCTCATTCCTATAGCTATGCCAGTAAAGTTGCAATGGATGTAATAGCGCAGCATGGAGTAAGTCTTCCTGAACATGAATTAGGCTATATCACTCTTCATATTGAGAGATTAAGAAAACAATAGTGTTTTAGTATTACGTAGTCGTACTAAGTGTGACTTTATGGAAAGAAGGTGAGAGGAAAAGAAGGACCTGACTGGCTTTATTTCATAAAAATTTTGCACGGGGTATGATCTTTTAGAGGGGGAGTACGGAATATGATGAACTATTTACAGAGAATTGGTAAATCTCTAATGCTGCCTGTCGCAGTTTTGCCGGCAGCTGCTATTCTAATGGGGATTGGTTATTGGATCGACCCGACGGGCTGGGGAGCAGGAAGTCCCGTAGCCGCTTTCTTAATTAAAGCCGGATCGTCGATCATTGACAACATGGCGATTCTTTTTGCCGTTGGGGTCGCGCTCGGAATGTCGAAAGAAAAAGATGGTTCCGCCGCTTTAAGCGGATTGGTTGCCTATCTTGTCGTGACGACATTGCTTTCAACGAACACAGTTGCGATGCTGCAAGGAATTGATGTCGCAAAAGTTAACCCGGCTTTTGCGAAAATTGGAAACCAATTTATCGGGATTTTATCAGGGATTATCGCATCGATCATGTACAATCGTTTCAGCCATGTGAAATTGCCGGATGCATTGGCTTTCTTCAGCGGCAAACGGTTAGTGCCGATTATGACAGCGGTATCCATGTTGATCGTTTCGGTCGTTTTGTTTTTCGTATGGCCGGTGATTTTTACAGGATTAGTTTCATTTGGGGAAGCGATTAGTAAATTAGGAGCTGTTGGTGCAGGGCTATATGGGTTCTTCAACCGGCTGTTAATCCCGATCGGGTTGCATCATGCGTTAAACTCCGTATTCTGGTTTGATGTTGCCGGGATTAATGACATTGGAAACTTCTGGGCTGGAAAAGGGACGAAAGGAATTACCGGAATGTATCAGGCAGGGTTCTTCCCGGTCATGATGTTCGGCCTGCCGGCTGCGGCTCTTGCGATGTATCATACGGCAAAAACGACAAGAAAGAAACAAATCGCATCTTTAATGATGGCAGCTGGTTTTGCATCATTTTTAACGGGGGTTACAGAACCGATTGAATTTGCCTTTATGTTCCTTGCACCGGCACTTTATCTCGTTCATGCGATTTTAACCGGACTTTCGTTAATGATTGCCGCCCTTTTCCATTGGACAGCAGGATTTGGCTTTAGCGCCGGATTTATCGACTTTTTCTTAAGTTCGAGATTGCCGCTTGCGAATAAGCCGTTAATGTTAATCATTCAAGGTCTTGTGTTTGCTGTCATTTACTATTTCTTATTCCGCTTCTTGATCACGAAGTTTAATATCAAAACACCGGGCCGGGAAGATGAAACAGACGATGTCGTTTTAGGCACACAAGAAGCAGAAACAACCGAAAACAGATTCACACAAATGGCCGCCACCATTTATAAAGGGTTGGGCGGAGACGAAAATGTCACATCCGTTGATAACTGTGTCACACGCCTGCGCGTTGAAGTCAAAGACATGAATAAAGTAGACCAGGCGAAAATTCAATCAACAGGCGTGCCGGGCATTAAAATCGTTGGCCCGACAAGCATCCAGGTCGTCATCGGAACGAACGTCCAATTCGTAGCGGATGAAGTGGAAAAAATCCGCAGGCAAAAATAATAGGATTGTAGAACCGATTGCTCAAAAGCTTTCGGTTCTTTTTTAGGAATTGATAAGTTACTATAGGGAAAAGATAACAAAAACTATTTCCGGAAATGAGGAAGCGAAATTATGCTAACCATCCAATGTACAAAAAAGCTTGCTGATGAATTGATGATAGATCTTAAACAAATTGAATCAGGAGTTGGGGAACCTTTTTACTCATGGCATGCCCATTTATTTTTATTTAACCGCCGTAAATGTGTGTTATTGATGAATAATGTAACACGATACAATTTTGTCCTCTTAGGTTTAAAGAAAAATGACTTTAGAGATTTTAGTAAATTGGTCGTTACGTCCATTGCGGAAAATCTAGTGGCGGACGGGGTTTGCGAAATGGATGTGGATGAATATATCAAAAAATGTGGTACAGCCATCTATACAAAAACAAGCGAAAGAAGCATTTTGAGCCAGATGAATGAGATGATCAGTGTCAGTAAACATTGGATGGAAGAGGACAGGAAGAGTGGCACTGAGACAAACCTTTACGAGCTGAACCGCTATTTAAATCGTTTTGTCATGCTTCAATTGCCGAAAACGTACTCGGGTGAGACGATGAGGGATGCTTTTCTGCAGAGGAAACGGGAGTAAATAAAGGGCCTGGAAAATAAAATGCTCACTTTGGAAAGTAAATCTTGCAGTTTGGAAAATAAAATGCACACCTCGGAAAATAAATTACTCGTTTGGGAAAATTTCTTTCGTCATTTGGAAAATAAGAAGTATCATTTCAACAATAAACGGTTGGATGTGTGCCAAACACGTATCAATTCGGAGTCATTTCACTAAATATGAGGGCTAATTGGGATAAAAACTTTGTCAAAAGCACCAAAATGATAAAAGTGTTTTTTCCTCTCACATTGGCAACGAGGGTACTAGAAAAAGATAGTACTAGGCAAGTTGTGATTTCCGATTACAATAATAGTAGATGCAAAAGGAAGTAAACGAGCTAGATTCAAACCGTACAAATGGACAGCGATTTGACTCTTTATACCATCTCTCTCAACAATTACAGTTGTCCGAGTTAAAAGGACAACAGCGAAAGGAGTGCCGGCGATGAGTGAAATCAAAGTAGTTTACGGGGATGTAGAACAAGCTTTATCTCGTTTAAAATCGGTTGTCCCGTCCCAGCAGCCCTCATTAGCTCCTGTTAAAGAAGGAAGCAACGTCCTGGATGCGATGACAAAATTAAAAAACGTAAATGAATCATTACGTAAAATCATTCAATCGTATCAAACGTTACTTCTGGAAAACGAAAAAGCGACGGAGAAGGCCGTCCAATCGATACGAGAAGCAGACGAAAAGCTAGCTTCATCGGCCAACGACAAGGGGTGACTTCATGAAGGTATTGGATGTCGAGGCATTTAACCAATCGATTAATGACACCGAGAAGTATTTGCGATCGTTGAGCGAACAAATTAAACAGACAAAGGATGCTGTGAAAGGGATCATTTCTCTCGAAGACTCCCTTAAAGGAAAAGCGGGGCAGGCGATCCGTTTGTTCTATCAGGAATGCCACCTTTCGTTTTTGCTTTATTTTGAATCGTTCATTAAAGATTATGAAGCCATTTTAACATCGATCAAAAATCAGCTGAAAAATTTTGAGCCTGATCCAAACGGCTTTATTAGCGAAAGTTTTTTGGATCATGATGTAAGAGCGGGACTTCATAAAATAGAGACAACAACCATCGGGATCGTCGATGAAGCGAACAAGGCGATGAAAGAAGTCCGGGATATTGTTGATCTTCCTTTCCTTGATGAAACAGAAGTGGTGGAAAACATCTGGCGAGCGAAACGACATGCGAAAACGACGATCGAACAGCTTCACGCCTTTGATAAAGCGCAAACCGCCGCGCTGGAAACGGTAGAACAAGACCTCGCCTTGATGGCAAACTATATCAACCAGATCAGCTCGGCAATCAAAAGCGGCGAAGTGACTATTTCAAATTACTCGGTAAAACAAATCACATCGTATGAAACCTATAATGACTTGATAGGCGACCTTGCCCAGAAGACAAATCCTTATGAAAACAAGTATAGACGCCCGGATGCGGACGAACAATTAATCGCGTCTTCGTACATCGCACAGTTACAAAATAAAAACGTAACGAAAGAAGAATTTGAAACGCTACAGGAACAAAAAATCAAAACGGTTCATGTCATTGACGAATATGCGGAATATGACGGTGATTACCATATCCTCGCCAATGGAATGATTGTAAGGGAATATAAAGACAAGAATTTTAATAAACAATATCAAATTGTCGATAAGGTACCAAAAAACCGGGCAGGAGGGGTCCGAGAATTAGATTCCCCATTTGAAGGCA
The DNA here is from genome assembly GCF_000430745.1 of Fictibacillus gelatini DSM 15865. GTDB lineage: Bacteria > Bacillota > Bacilli > Bacillales > Fictibacillaceae > Fictibacillus_A > Fictibacillus_A gelatini. The sequence continues at coordinate 17,902 of NZ_AUMP01000049.1, forward strand.
CTCCATTAGAAATCGCAGAGTATGCCGTCCCCGGAGGACTTATAAAAAAAGGCGTCACCAAACTCGGGAAAAAGGCGATTACGGGTATCGAAAAGAAA
>NZ_AUMP01000050.1 GCF_000430745.1 Fictibacillus gelatini DSM 15865
TTCTATTCCAACTAAGACTTCTGTTTTGTCATGATCCTTCATGGCCCTTAATATTCGTTGATAGAAGGACTCAAATCCATCCCGAGATTGGGATACAGAGAATGATTTTTGAAGCACACGACCACGATCATCCACAAAACAAGCGAAATGTGTACGCTTCGCAATGTCGATACCGACGACAAGTGTTTTTTCAGTGACTTGATTAATTTTTTGATTTTCTATACAATCCATATGGAGTCCTCCTTGGTTAACAAATTAGGGGTCAATTCTAGCAGATTGACACCCCGCATCATACCAAGAGGGCTCTTTTTGTTCAAGTCCCCGAAAACCTTCTAACAGGAATGCTCCTTAATTTTATCTACATTACCCTTCTAGTTTACTTCGTAAACTTTTGAAATCCAATAGGCAATAATAATTCACTGTTAAAGGCGTAGTTCTTAATTGTTCGATTTCTTTACCACCAATATAAGGGATTTCGTAAAAGCTCACTTCATAACTTCCCGAAATACATACCCCCACCTGAAGCGGAAGCCATTTCTAATTTAATAAGTAGTTCGTCTCATAACTCTTGCTGATTACTTTTTCTAACTACATCTATAAGCTCATAGGAACAACAGCATATTATTGTGTAGATGAGTTCTTGATTATGCTTTGTTCAACGTCTATTCCTTTGATGTAAAGGACAGTCATCATAATACAAATACTTATTAATGGCATTTGTTAAGGCAACAAGCGCTTGAAGGAAAAGGAAAGAGGCATTCTCAAATCTTAATCTTTAAGAACTAAACACTCCCCTAACAGATAGGGGATATCTTACTTACTTGCTATTCTCTTAGACGTTTATCAAGGTTCCCTCAGTCTGTTGAGTAATTTCCTAGAGTTTAGCACTTCAAGCATATTCACTAGGACTGTCGTTTTCGGTAGACCAAACTTTGTTTTTCCATCACTTTCATAAACGGTTATCTTACAAGGCAAAAAATACTCAGCCAATTTTCACAAATATTAGCTCAACTTCTTCAACGCCATATGGCTTCAGTGTTTTCAATAATAGTTCTTCTATTTTTATACACTCGAAATTATTAGGTTGGCGATCCATATTAATGGATATATATCCTTTCTTGCATGCAAATCGAACAAGTTGCAATGAAGCATGATGAAAAAAGTATTATAATAGCCGTCAATATTTGCTTTTAACAACAAATTTATGATAGTAATTCTTGGTGCCTTTACAGATGTAGGATATTGGTAATTGATTTCGATAGGTGCTATGTTATTGTCTTTATACAAATATATTGTGTAAGTCTCTGAGGAAACTTGATTTTCATCGTACACGATAGAAATATTCAAGTTATTTTGATTAATTTGGTCAATTAGATTTTTTACTTCCTCTGTTTCGTGAAATCCTTCTAATCGAGCAATCTCTTTTCTTTCATTACTTAAAAAGAGGAGAGTTGGATTTTTCTTTATTCGATAGAAATTAGTTGCCTCGGTGTTCAATTCCACATATATAATTTTCGTTTGTATATCTTCATAAAGTTCACTTATCTCAAAAAGTACATCTCCCATAGATCTTCCCATTGGACAAGCTGTCAATGTGAACAAATTAATCATATGGATCTTATGACTCAAGTTAATCACTCCTCCGAGCGTTTCAAGGGGATTGAAAACCAAAATGAATGCCGATCCCCCTTTGTAGTAAGTCCTACCATACCATCGTGCAACTCAATGATTTCTTTGACAATCGCTAAACCAATCCCCGCTCCACCCGTTTCTCGGCTTCGAGATGGGTCTATTCGATAAAAGCGCTCAAATAGTAGCTTTTGACTTTCAAGCGGGATTTCCCTACCCAGGTTCGTTACCGTCACTTTATAATGTTCATTTATAACTTCTCCTTTAACATGTATCCAACCGCCCATGTCGTATTGAACAGCGTTTTTCAGCAAATTGTTCATAACCTGCTTTATGCCGTCTTCATACCCATAAATATTTATATCGACTATGTCCCAATTACATTGTATGTCTTTGTTTTGAAAGTCTAATGTAAAAGCATTTAACGTTGTTTCCACTACGTTCTTAATTGAAAATGGTGCAAATGCATGTAATGATGTTTTTTTACTTTCCCAAATATTTAATTGGTGAAGTTGTTCAACTAATCGGGATATGCGCAAAGATTCTTCGTGTAAGGAGTGATATAATTTTTGATTTCCTTCTAATATTCCAGAACTGAGTGCTTCTAAATAACCCATTATATTTGTCAGCGGTGTCCTCAATTCATGTGCAATATCTCCCACCATTTTTGCACGCAGTTCCTCGCCTTGCTTCAATTTTCTCGTCAATAAATTGAAATCTGCAATTAGTTGACCGACTTCATCCTGTGAGGTAATGGGAAGTGGCTCAACATATTCACCATGCGCTAGTTTTCGAGCCGTTAAACCCAGCTGCTTTATTGGTTGGAAAATTTTCCTCACTACTAAATAAAGAAGCATTCCAGATATCAGAATGATTAGCAAGGTCACACGGATAAGGTAATTATGCATGGTAAGGTTAAATGACAGTTTACTATCACTACTAACCGCTTCAAACTGATTAACAAGATAGCACGCTTGCTCCTTTATCGACACACCAACAAACCAGGATGTAAGTCCAATTGTCAACCCACTCACAACAATTAACTTCCACATTAGACTTTTATTTTTTAGAGCATATAGTTTACTTCTTCTGGTATGCAACAAATCGATATCCCATTCCTCGTACCGTTTCAATTAAATCAGCATCTCCGTCCCATTTCAGCTTCTCTCGCAACCTACCAATATGCACATCAATGGTTCGACTTATGACAATTTTTTCAAGGTTTGGATATAACTCATTAATAATCTGTTCTCTTGTCAAAACTTGATTAGGGTGCTTCATAAGGTAATAAAGTAATTTGAATTCATGTTGAGTTAAGGAAATAGGTTCACCGTAGTAGTTTATCTCTCCACGTTGAGGTTTAACGGTAATACCACGATAGGTAATCTTACTGCATCTCTGTGCGGTTCTTCGTAATACAGTCTCTACCCTTACTACCAATTCTTTCGGACTAAATGGCTTGGTGAGGTAATCATCCGCCCCCATTTCAAGTCCCTTAATACGGTCTCTTTCGTCTACCTTTGCAGTAAGCATTATGATTGGAATATCTGCTTTCAATTCCGCACGTAACCAATTACAAACTTCTTCGCCACTGGTCTTCGGGAGCATTAAATCTAATATAACGAAGCAAGGGTCATATTGAAGAAACTTCTCTTTCGCATCTTCACCATCCTTTGCTTCCCACACCTCATATCCTTCATTCATTAAATACAATGACACCAGATTCCTAATTTTCTCATCGTCTTCCACAACAAGAATTGACTTTCCCTTCGTGTTCATTTCAATCCTCCAAACACTTACTCAACAAAAGAAATCAATTTCTCCATCATTTCTTTATTCATAGGACCTATTATCTTCTCTTGTATTATTCCTTGAGAGTCAATAATGTAACTGGTTGGAATGGATACAACTTGGTAGGTATCAGCCACTTTATTGTCTTCATCCAAGACAACAGGAAAGGTAATCCCAAACTCGTTTAGAAATGTCGAAACGTTGTCTCGACTTTTTTCGGATTGAGTGAGATTGACTCCTAGGATTATCAACCCATCCTCTTTGTTTTCCTCAAAGAACTTCTGCATATCAGGCATTTCAGCTCGGCAAGGTGGACACCAAGTAGCCCACAGATTGATGATTACCTTTTTCCCTTTGAACTGAGAAAGCTTGAATTCTTGATCGTCTAATGATTTCAAAGTAAAGTCAGGAGCCATATTCCCTTTTTCTATACCTACCACTCTGTTCGTCTGCTCGCCTTGATTTACATTTCTTACACTCTCATTTGCTTCATTTGACGGAGTTTTTACAGTGCTGTATATCCCCCAAGCAACCAATACCAATAAAGCAAAAATGGCAATTACATTTTTCATTACCTTTCCTCCTAAAAACGAAATGGTGTAAATGTCGCAAGCCAGGCACTTATCTTTTGCAATTGTCCTGTAAATAACAGCAAACCCAACCCAATTAATATCCAACCATTTATTTTGTTCAAGTACGGAAGTATTTTGTTGATTTTTTTCACAACAGCCAATGAATAGGTGACACCGATAGAAATAAATAAAAACGGAATGCCTAAACCAAATGAGTAGACCAATAACATGACTATTCCTTGGTTCATTGTTTCGGATGTTCCAGCCAATAACAGGATAGACGATAAAACCATTCCCACACATGGCGTCCAACCTGTTCCAAATGCAACTCCCATAAGAAAGGGGCGCCATCTATCTTGAATGCTGTTTTGATTGATTTGTAGTCGCTTTTCAAACATAAGAAAGGGAATCGTAAAGATGTTTGCCATTTGTAAACCGAAAATGATGATGAGAAGACCACTAACTTTTTCGATTATTTCTCGATTATCGGAAATCAATTGCCCGATAATGCTGGCTGAAGCCCCCATTAGCACAAATACAAGACTAAAACCTGCAATAAAGCTAATGGAGCGCAGCAAAACCACTCTTTTTGTTACGACCAATTTATTGTCCCTCACATATGAGCCTGTTAAATTGGCGACATAAGCTGGTAGTAAGGGGAAAATACAAGGTGAAAAAAATGAAAGCAGACCTCCAACAAATGCAAAATAAATATTGATGTTTTCCAAATCGTACTCCCTCCTTCCATTTATCTAGGTTACGGAGAAACTGTTACGTTTCCTTAAAGTTATCTGATTTCTTCCAAGAGTAATCCAATACCATAATGATGCTGGATAAGAAAAGAAAGACGAATTGTATTTTTGAAAATCCTAAAAAAAAGGCTAAATGGGACTTCGTAAAAAATAACGCAAGAATCTGTCCAATGCAAAACCACATGAGAACGGGAAGCCACTCTTTGATATTTCCGACACTTATTTTTCTTATGACCCAGACATACAAGATCACACTCACCACAATCTGTAATAGGTGATAGAACAATTCGTACCTCTCAACCGCTAACCAAATTGCATGTCCGACTCCCCAAGCGATTAGCAATCCTGTTGCGAAAGTATCCATCGTTACATTGATAAGTATTCTCTTTCTTGCTATTTGCACCGTTATATAGACAATAGTCGCGATTCCAGCAAGCCATATCCCCCTTTCTCCGCCAGAGAAATAGATAATCGATATCGGATGACGGATAGTCTCCAAAGGGTGGAATATCACATAACTAAACTTCCACAAAACAAATGTGATGAATATCAAGTTCATTACCATTTGTGATATTACATCTTTCGTTCCCTTTTCATTCTCTAACCGCTTTTTAATTGCTAGGTATCCAAGAAGTGAGCATAAAATGAACGTAAAGATCCCCGCATTTATAGCAAATGGACCAATTTGTATCGCACCAAACATTCTTCTCCTCCTCTCAACAGTAGGATAGCCACGTATTGTTAACTTTTAATAAAGAAGCCTATTCTCCGTATGGGAATAGGCAACCTTAATACAATGAAATGGTCTATTACTTCGATTTTTGAGCAATCAAAATGTAATGTAAGTCGGTTGGATTATATCGTTTAACTACTTGAAACCCTACCTTTGCAAGCAAATCTTCCATATCGGAAGAATGGATACGATGATGTTCCGACGGTCCTTGTTCCATTGGCTTCTTTTCCCATTCCAAGCAGAAGCAGTAGCCACTTGATTTCAATACTCTATAAATTTCTTTTAGGGCTTGCGATAGTGGTTCCGCCTCATGAAGAACGAAAGAGGCAATGATATGCTCAACTTTTTCATCTTCTAACGGATTTTGTTCAATTGTGCCTTCAACAGGAACTACATTGTCCAGATTTTCTTCATTTGCCTTATCCTTAATAACAGACAACATGATTGGTTCTACATCCAAAGCATAGACAGTGCCTTTCGTTCGTTTGGCTGCAGGTATTGTAAAGTACCCAGTGCCAGCTCCAATATCTAGAATGTTGTCATTCTCCTTAATGGGAAGTAAACCTAATAGTTCATTGGGTGGTAGTGTCCTACGTCGTTCGGGATTATCAAGTTTTTCCAAGTTGGCTGGATTAAACCTTTTTTCATTCAAAGTTGGCTTCACTCCTTTCAACTTACAGTTTTGAAGGGGTTTGAATCTTACCTCCCCAAGCCATTATTCCACCTTGAAGATTAAACAAGTTTTTAAAACCGCCTTTAGTTAGTATTCTTGCAGCTTGCTTACTCCGCATACCACTTTGGCAGTATAAAAATATGTCTTTATCGGTTGGGATATCCTTCATACGCCCTTTTATCTGTGATAATGGAATATTAATTGCGCCAGGTATATAGCCGTTCTCGTATTCTCTGGGTTCACGAACGTCAATAATCACTTTTTTACTGTTATTCGTGAATTGCTTGCTTAGTTCATCTGCCTTGATATTCTTTACGCCTTGAATAGGTGCAAATCTTGAATAGACAAACCAACCCAATAGGATCCAAACCAATATGTTTATTAACGTTGAAGTCTCCACAAACCTCTTTCCTCCCCAATAAAACTGATTTATCGACTTTTCACTAAGAGCTCCACCGCTTCTTGAACAAGCTTACCTGTATCTCTCCCAGCAGCTTGCTCCTCTTGAATACATTGCTGTAAATTCACAGCTACAATTTGAGCAATAGCCTTATCAGCGGCATTTCGAACTGCTGAAAGTTGCGCTACTACCTCTTTACAAGGCTTCTCTTCCTCCATTAACCGAAGAACGCCACGGACCTGTCCTTCTAATCGTCTCAATCGTTTTTTTATTTCGTCAGTGTAATTATTCATTTGTTAACCATTCCCTCCAGCCGTATACTCGTATAGGTATAATATACAACTAAAAAATAAGTAATACACTTGTTTAGATAAACAGATTTACCTTCGCATCCGTAGCATCCCCTAAATAAGCTGCTACCCCTGCATATTCTAATCCATCAATAAGTTCTTCCTTTTGAAGACCTAACAAATCCATAGTCATCGTACAAGCAACCAGTTTTACTCCTTGTTCCTGAGCCATTTCCATCAACTGCGGGAGTGTCAGAGCATTGTGCTTCTTCATAACATGTTTAATCATCTTCGGTCCCATCCCCATAAAATTCATTTTGGATAAAGACAATTTCTCGGCACCTCGCGGCATCATCCAGCCGAACATTTTTTCCAACCACCCTTTTTTAACAGGAATAGGTTGTTCTTTTCTAAATGCATTCAATCCCCAAAATGTGGCAAAAATCGTCACTTCATGGTCATAAGCCGCTGCACCGTTAGCAATAATAAAGGCTGCCATAGCCTTATCGTAATCCCCACTAAATAAAATAATCGTTGTTTTCTCTTTTTTATTTTCCATCTCTGCTCTCCTCCAAATATTATTTTTAATGTATCTGTAACACAAAGTAATTACATACTTATACTGCTATCGGTATATTAATATGCAAAAAAGAATAGATCAATGTTAAACTTCACCATTGCATTCGGACTTCAAGTGAATAAATCGACTTTAATTTAAAAAATAACCAAAGGTTCTTGAGGCTATAGAGATCCTCCCCAAGTTATTGTCTGTTTCTTATCAGTCTTTTTTATATCACCCGTCCACTCTCATACCGCCCTTCATATTCACAACATTATACCGCTTGGCATGTAACAATTCGCATGCTTTTCCACTACGACATACAACAATGGTTTCTTTATTCGAATTAAACTCTTGTAGGTGGTATGGGATTTCACCCAAGGGAATATGTTTAGCACCTGGAATATGCCCTGTTGCCCACTCTTTAGGTTCACGAATATCTAATACAACAACATCTTCTCTATTTTTTAATCTTCTCAGCACTTCTTCGGTGTTTTGCTCCTTAAATGAAATTTTTTGCATTTCTGCAACCCCCCTCCTTTTTATTGAGTCAGAATTTCAAACCATATTTTAACCACCGTAGCAACAATCAATGCGGCTAAAATCCACTGGAGAATTCTTGTATTTATTTTTTTACTTATCATAGCCCCTAATGGTGAAGCCACTGTACTTGCCACAACCATAATAAGGGATGGAATAAGCAACATATGTCCGCCTAGAAACTTACCTACTGTAGAGCCAATAGATGAAATAAAGGTAATAGCCAAAGATGATGCGATCGCTACCCTAGTAGGTATTTTCAATATGACAAGCATGACAGGAACGGTAATAAACGCACCTGCTGCTCCAACAATTCCAGATAGGATTCCTATAATCCCCGAAAGGATGGCTGCTAAGGTTTTGTTAAACTTCACTTTCGTAAAGTCTTCTACATCATCACCTTTTTTTGGCAAAAACATCATGACGGCAGCGATTAGCGCCAAAATTGCGTAGACCAAATTAATGGTGGAATTCGGAAGAAATTTAGACCCGTATCCTCCAATGAAACTTCCAACAATAATCGATATCCCCATTGTGATGACCAATAGCTTATTAATGTAACCACCCTTTCGGAATGCGAACATACCAGCAAGCGTAGCAAAAAATACTTGGACAGCACTAATTGCTGAAACCTCTTGGGCAGTAAAGGCTATGAAACCCAATGCAGGCGGAATGTATAACAGCATTGGATATTTGATAATTGAGCCTCCAATCCCCACCATTCCCGATATGGCTGACCCGACAAATCCAATTCCAAATAACATCAAGATATATGCCCAATCCATGTTATACCCTTCTTTCCAAAAAAGGGAATGACACTATACTTAAAGTCATTCCCTTTCCTATTTTTATCCTTTTTTAATCCAGAACTTTAATACACCATTTTCTTCTGTGTCTTTTAACATTTCATGTCCTGATGACTTTGCCCAAGCAGTTAGGTCATTTTTAGCCCCTTTGTCTGTTGTATGGACTTCCAGAACCTCACCCGATTCAATTTCACCGATTGCTTTTTTTGTTTTCACAATTGGCATCGGACATGCCAACCCTTTTGCATCTAATACTTTATTGCTATTCATCTTTGTTTCCCCCTTATTTATCGTGTACCGCACAACGGTTTGGACCAATTTCCATTTCCCGTTGTTCTTCTTCATTTGGGGTAATTTTCCCCATATTGGTTTGACGAATTTCTTGGTAGGCATTCGGTTGTGGTGGCAAGTTCTCTGTAACTGTTTTTCTGAATTCAACTTCATCTTGAATGTTTAAACCTGGATTTTTCTGATACAAATCACCCATACGAGCGGATACTTTTCCACCTTCGCCCAGTTCCGTTATTTTTCCAAAGTGTGCAGGAAGAACAATCAGGTCATTGGAAAGCTCTTTATACCGATTGTATAGCGTGTTACGGAGGTCTCCCACCCAATCTTCGGCTTTACCAGCCAAATCTGGACGACCAATCGATTCAATGAATAGAATATCCCCTGTCAGAAAATACTTGTCGTCAACAATAAGGGAGGTACTACCAATTGTATGACCTGGGGAGTATATCGGTTGGATGGTAATCGTTGTATTACCAACTGTAATATTTTTGCCTTCCTCCAGTTTTTCGTACGTAAAAGTAACCTCTGTTGCATCTTTTGGTGGGAGCCAGTAAGTTGCTCCAACTTTTTCAGCTAATTTCTTTCCGCCAGAAATATGGTCTGCGTGCAAGTGAGTATCAATCGTATGTTTAATTGATACGTTAATATCTTTAGCAAATTGCTCGTAAACATCGGTCATCCGTAACGTGTCAACAATGGCTGCTTCTCCATTAGAAACCACCATATAGGAGAGACATCCTTTCCCAATTCGAACGAACTGATAAATGGAACCTCCGTCTTTTAAATCACCAATCTTTACGGGTTCCAAATGCTCACTCCAAGCTTTCATTCCACCTTCGAGATAGAAAACATTGGTTCTTCCAGCTTCGACAATTTTCTCCGCAACAAATTGAGAAGAACCTTCTTTTGCACAAACCACAAGCACCTTCTTGTTATTAGGTATTTTATCGAGAGCTGGATCTACCCCATCAATCAAATCAAAATATGGGATGTTAATGATTTCAATCTTATCCCCTTCAATTCTCCAATCATTAAAATCACTTTCATTACGGACATCAATGATAAATAACTCCTCTTTTTGGAAAACAATTTGTGCCAATTCGTTTGGAGACATTTTATTCAAACCTGTTATCGTGTTCATTGTCATATCCTCCATAGCTTAAAATGTTAAGGTAATATTGGCATCCTTCGCGAAATCAAGGAATGTAACAGCCCCACCAACATCAATTCCATCGATAAAGTCTTCCTTCTTCAAATTCATTACGTCCATTGTCATTTGACATGCAATTATTTTTACACCCATTTGCTGTGCCATCCCCACTAATTCAGGAATAGAAGGTACATTTGCATTTTTGAACCCTTCAGCGAAATGTTCCTTGCCAACTGGCATTGGCAATTGTTGATAAGCCTCTTTATGAATTAAATTCAACCCCTCAAATGTGAAGAAAATAGCGACCTCTGCATCTGTTGTAGCTGAGGCTGTAGCAATATTAAATACCTTGTATGCGTCAAACAATCCACCGTTGCTTGCAATAATTGCGACTTTTGTTGCCATTACTCGTTCCTCCGTTTGATGTAGATTTATTGGTTTTTTTCCGTTGTTCCTGTCCACCCAGACATTCCTGGCAATACATTTCTAACGTTTTTAAAACCCTTTTCAGCTAAAAGTTGACAAGCCATATCACTTCGGCTTCCTGTTCGGCAAATAACGTTAATTTCTTCATCTGGGTTCAATTCATTTAATCGAGATTCTAATTCACCTAATGGAATGGACTTAGCTCCTGGAATGCGATTAAATGCATATTCAGCTGGTTCACGCACATCCAAGATCGTGAATTTCTCCTTTGCATTAAGTTTTGTTTGTAATTCTTCATTGGTGATTGTATGAGGGTATTTTGTTTCTTCCTTCACTTCACTTGGACTTGACTTGCGGAGATAATGCTTTAAAATTTCCCCTTCTACAACGGTACCCAAATATTGATGTCCTGTATTTTTTGCCCATCCTTGAATATCAGCTAATGAACCTTTGTCCGTAGCCTGTACTTCAATGACTTGACCTGGCTGTAATTCCTCTACAGCCTTTTTTGTTTTTACAATGGGCATTGGACATGCAAGACCTTTACAATCGAGGACTTTATCTGCTTTAATCGAAGCTTGTGAACTCATAAACATTCCTCCCGAGATTTAGTCTCTCTCCACTTCGCCTTTCCATCCCAACATTCCACCTGCCATATTCAGCAGGTTGTCGTATCCGAGATTTGACAAATATTCACATGCCTTTCCACTTCTATTTCCGCTTCGGCAAATGAAAATCACTTCCTTATCTTTTTCGATTTCACTTAAACGGTTTGGAAGTTCATTTAGTGGAATGAGTTTAGAACCTTTAATTCGTCCTTCCGAGTATTCTTCTTGATTTCTTACATCAATCAGTTGGACTGCCTTTTGGGTGGTTAATTTATCTTTTACTTCTTGGGGTGTAATATCTTTCCACGTTCCACGCATTATTTTTCCCTCCTGTCTCTTTAAATATGTGCTGTTCACTTGAGTCTTATACATATACCCCTATGGGTATTATTATATGCATCAAAGAAGATATGTCAACACCTTTAATAACCTACTGCATGAAATTCAATTTCTTGGTGGAAGTGGGCTAAGTATTGTTTTATTTGCTCAACGTCATTAAAATTGGTTATATGATAATTATACCCAATAGATATTTACAGGAGAGTTATTAGGTCTTCTCAATTCACAATTCGCAAAAATGATTCAGAATCTAGAACTTATTCATTTCACTCGAATCGTAATTTGTGGTCAGGTTTCTTGTTCGGTCTTGGCTTTGTTGCTTTTTTCGATGAAACTGTTTTTCATCAACTTCTTCATTGGCATCATTTTTACGACAAGTCCACAACTGAGATTTGGCTGGTCTCGGATGGTTTTATTCACGCTTTTAGCTGGGTTGCGACCATTGGCGGCTTGTTTATGTTCGCTGATTTGCGTCGACGAAACACCTTGTACTCAATAGATGGTGGGGTGGTGTATTACTTGGTGCGGGCGGATTTCAATTATACGATGGTACAATCCAACACAAGATAATGAGGATACACCAGTTTGCTATGTTGAGAATGTTCTTATGTACGATTTGATTTGGAATGTTATAGCCCTTGCAATGGTAGTAGGCGGTATTGTTATCCTTATGCGTACAAGATCACCCGAAAAGGAATTTCTCAAATGAACATCATTAATGAGATTCATCACGCTAATGGAACTCACATTTACATTACGATTAGGTACTGCCACAACTACTCTTGGCGCTCCCCTTCTTGTTAGCATTGGTTATATATCAATCGGAGAGCCAAATCAACGACCCTGTAAGATATGTCTGGGAAAATAGAAAATCAATTAATGCAGTGTTAAAACAGAAATGATTAGGTAAAAGCCAATGACGAACCGAAACGATTGAATTCCCCCTTCCAAGCCTTTTAAGAGTTGGGAGGGGCAAAACCCTTATCTTGAAAGTAAAAAGCACCACGGTGGCACCAAGCTCGTCAGAGCAGAACACCCCAAGGCTAAAAAAGGTGCCGATCTGCTCAATATAAATTTAGAGGGTTCCCAAGATTTGCTTAGGAACCCTCTAATTTATTCCGCGCAGCAAGGTAACTTAGATACGTCACGAATAATTAACACACTTGGTACTGCTTTTAACGGAAGAAATCGTTGTCAAAGTTGTTTTGGGTCGGGTTGCATTGAACCATTGCTGAAAAAGTAAGTAGACAATAATAAGGTCGATTGCATCTCCGCCGTAATACATTAGCATACCGCCTATTTTCGCTTCTGCTGTGGACACTCCAGAAGGAGGATGGGCAAAAATGTATTTAGTTAATATACTGTGACCAGCCAAAGCAATTATCAATACATTTGCACGGTAAAGAAAACTAGTCTTATGAGGTGTCGGGTCAATACATAGTATGGACACAGTGAATAAATAACCTGCAATACAAATATGCAGGTACCTCTTGCAAATCGTTCGCATATTGATTTCACAGCCCACTAAAAACGGAGTAATGATAAACACTTGACCCTGTACTAAGGTACAGGGTTTACAATTATTTTGGAGGTGAACTTAGTGGATTACCGTATCGGGGAAATCGCGAAGAAATGCAATGTTAATAAAGAAACACTTAGGTATTACGAACGAATGGGCTTGATTTCTGAGCCTATAAGGTCAGATTCGGGCTATCGATTGTATGTTGAACGAGATTACAGAAAGGGAGACGGAGATGAAAGATAAAAAAATATTTACAGTGGGTATAATTGGAACAGTTCTGACTTTGCTTTGTTGTGCAACCCCTCTCCTTGTCATTTTACTTGGAGCCGTAGGACTTGGAGCGATTACTGGTTACCTTGACTATGTACTTATGCCCTTATTAGTCGCTTTCATTGGGTTAACCATCTACGCCTATGGGAAGCAAAACAAGAAAAATATCAATGAAGATTGTTGCCACCCGAAAAAGGAGCAGGAGTTATGAAAGAAAAATTCTCAAGTTTGATTACCGTACTATCTGCATTTGTAATGGCTGGATGTTGTTTAGGTCCATTGATACTCGTTCCTTTAGGTCTAACAAGTGTAGCTGCTACGTTGGCTATCTTTGCAACTAAATATCAGCTAATCCTTATGATTGTGACTTTGATTATGCTTGGTATCTCCGCTTTTCTTGTCTATGGCAGAAAATGCAGTAAGAGAAGTACAATTACCTTTTTCTGGCTATCGACAGGCTTAGTTATTGCAATGTTTGGTTACACCCTTTTTGCTAAGGGTTACATTTGAGAGAGGGGAACGGGATGAAAAAAGCTAAAACTTTATTTTTCGGATTATTCCTGTTGTTATCTTCATTTGTTGTATCTGTGTGGGAATGAAAATGCAGATTCTAAAGCGCAAAGGACTCAAGAGAGTCAAACTAAAGTCGACACTGAAATGACGACCTTCAAAGTAACGGGAATGACTTGTGCTAGCTGTTCATTTGTTGTCAAAAGTGCCATTGAAAACGTGAAAGGTGTTCAAGCGGTTACGATAGATACAAAGGGCAGTGTAGGAACAGTTCAAGTCGAGTTTAAAAAAAACGCAACGAATATCGAATCGATTAAGCAATCTGTGACTGATTTGGGATATGGTGTGGAAAATTGAGGGAATATAAACAATCAAAGGAGGAATTCTTATGGGTAAGCAAAACATTACAGTTCGCATAGAAGTTACTGGTATGACCTGTACCAGTTGTGAGCAACACGTAAAAAAAGCCTTAACAACGATTGGAGCAAACAACATTTTCGCAAGTTTTCGGAAGAACGAAGTAACTTTTGAAGTTCCAGATAAAAGCTATATACAGTTTGCTAAAGAAGCGATCATTAAGTGCGGTTACACTCCAAGACACGAAGAAATCATTTCACAGCAAAATCGTCTAGAATTAAGCAATGATGGTGATTACGATTTGGTCATTATAGGTTCTGGCGGAGCTGCTTTCGCTTCCGCAATTAAAGCGGTTGAATATGGTGCAAAGGTAGCGATGATTGAACGAAGCACAATAGGTGGAACTTGCGTCAATATCGGCTGTGTCCCTTCAAAAACAATGCTACGTGCTGGCGAGATAAATCATTTTTCAAAACAAAATCAATTTCTTGGACTTAATACCTCTGCGGGTCCCGTAGACTTGTCTACGTTGGTTGACCAAAAAAATGAACTTGTCCAATATCTTCGCCACGAAAAGTACATTAATTTGATTGATGAGTATTGCTTTGAAATCATTCAGGGCGAAGCCACGTTTGTCGATGAACAAACTGTAGAGGTTAATGGTCAGAAGATAACAGCCAAACATTTTTTAATTGCTACAGGCGCTTCCCCCTCCATTCCAAACATAGAGGGTTTGAACGAAGTAGAATACTTAACAAGTACGAGCGCTCTACAATTGAAACAATTACCTAAACGCCTTACTGTCATTGGATCTGGCTATATTGCAATGGAACTAGGGCAAATGTTTCATCATTTGGGTTCAGAAGTTACTTTAATGCAACGTAGTCCAAGGGTATTAAAGGCATATGACCCTGAAATTTCGGAAGCCATCACAAAAGCGATAACGGAACAAGGTATTAGCTTAATCACTAATGCAACTTTTAACAAGGTTGAAATGGCAAACGGAACCAAGCTTGTGCATATCACCGTTAATGGCGAGAATATGGTAGTAGAGGCTGACGAAATTCTTGTTGCTACTGGACGTAAGCCCAATATAGAAAAATTGAATCTTGAACTTGCTGGAGTAAAAATTGGTAGTCATGGAGAAGTAATTGTTGATGAGTATTTGCAGACAAGTAATCCAAGAGTATATGCTGCTGGAGATGTCACTATGGGACCGCAGTTTGTATACGTCGCCGCATATGAGGGTGGTTTAGTTGCAGATAACATTTTTGGGTCATTAAAGCGAAAACTTGACCTTACTGTTGTACCAGGCGTGACCTTTACAACCCCTTCGATTGCAACGGTTGGTCTTACAGAGGAGCAAGCAAAAGCCAAAGGATATGAAGTAAAGACATCCGTTTTACCATTAAATGCTGTGCCAAGAGCGATTGTAAATCGTGAAACTACGGGCGTTTTTAAATTAGTTGCTGACGCTCAATCGGGAAAAGTGTTAGGCGTTCATATTGTTGCTGAAAACGCAGGAGATGTAATTTACTCAGCAACTTTATCTGTAAAGTTTGGGCTAACCGTTAATGACTTGAGAGAAACATTGGCTCCATATCTAACAATGTCAGAAGGCATTAAACTCGCTGCTCTTACCTTTGATAAGGACGTTTCAAAACTTTCTTGTTGTGCGGGATAATCACGGGGTTCCTAAGACTTGACTTAGGAACCTACTTTACAATGACGGCGATAAAAGGATAGGTTCTTGTTTAATGACGAGGACCCCATAACATTATGGATACGCCAACAATACATATCGATGCCCCAATCCAATCATAGAGGTCAGGCGTTTTCTTATCTATCCACCATCCCCAAAGAACCGCAAGCACGACAAATACGCCTCCATAAGCGGCATAAACTCTTCCAAATGTCGGAAAATTTTGAAGGGTAGGGATGATACCGTATGAAATAAGGATAATGCTTCCTACAATTCCGTACCAAAAAGGCTTGGATTCTCTCAACCATAGCCAAACTAAATACCCTCCACCTATCTCTGCAAGACCTGCAAGAATGAACAATATTATTGCAGTAATCATTTTTACACTCCTCTATAAGTTACAACATCTCAATTATAGATTAAGGTACTACACAATCTATAAAGCATCAATATTTGCGAACACGGCATAATAAATAAACCTCTGACCACTAATCAGAATAGTCAAAGGTTTATTTTTGGATTATGTTGATTTCTATATATTTATTGCTTTTTATAAGGTTTTACTCCAATCGTGAACAGCTTGTCCTTCAAGATACCTTTCGCAATCAAGCGCAGCCATACAGCCCGAACCAGCCGCTGTAATCGCTTGGCGATATTTATGGTCTTGAACATCACCACAAGCAAACACGCCTGGAATATTGGTTTCCGCTGTGCCAGGCTTAACAATAATATAACCTACATCATCAGTTTCAAGTTGTCCCTCTAAGAAGGCTGTATTAGGTCTGTGACCGATAGCCACGAAAATTCCATCAGTTTCCAAAACCTCTTCTTGACCCGTCTCATTGTTGCGTACCTTTAACCCTGTTACACCCTTCTCGCCAGCGACCACTTCTACTGGGGTACAATTTAGACTCCAAGTAATTTTAGGGTTATTCTTTGCTCGTTCCTGCATAATTTTAGATGCTCGTAATTCATTTCTACGATGCACGACACGAACTTATGTTGCAAACTTGGTTAAAAAGTTTGCTTCTTCCATAGCAGAGTCTCCGCCACCGACAACTATGATTTTCTTTCCTCTGAAAAAGAATCCATCACAAGTTGCGCAAGTGCTTACGCCACGCCCGATATTTTCCTTTTCTCCTGGAATTTCGAGAAGTTTTGCAGAAGCTCCTGTAGATATGATTAAAGCTTCTGTTTTTATTTCTCCCAATCCATCAACAGTAAGAGTAAATGGACGTTGAGATAAATCCACCTTTGTTACCCAGCCTCTTTTAAATTCGGATCCAAATCGCTCTGCTTGCTTTCGCATATTATCCATAAGTTCAGGACCCATAATTCCATCTGGAAACCCAGGAAAGTTCTCAACCTCAGTAGTTAAGGTTAATTGCCCACCTGGTTCTTGACCTTCAATCACTAATGGCTTCATATTCGCACGTGCCAAATAAATAGCTGCCGTTAATCCTGCGGGTCCCGTTCCTAATACAACAACTTTTTGCATAGAATAATATCCTCCCTCTATAAATGTTGATATATCAACGGTTTAACCCGTTGGTGGGGTGTCAAAAAAATAATTTTCGACACGCATACTAACAATATTTTTATATTATGTGAAACTATTCCATCCTATGGGTACGCTACGCGGCCACTACTGGGTAATAATGGTAAGTAGTGCTAGAGAATGATGTGATGCACAATGGATCTCTGCGTAACTTATGATGACGTACCCTCCCATGTCTCTTGGCATCTGTGTGCCTACATTCCTTCGTTCGGTCTAGTCATAAGGCAGAGGCTAGCGAAGCTCCTTAAGGGACTCGAGGTCGAATGGAAAAAAATAATGCCAGCTTCTCCGTGTCATCCTGTTGTCTA
>NZ_AUMP01000051.1 GCF_000430745.1 Fictibacillus gelatini DSM 15865
ATATTGCAACGTTCTTTGGAGCCTGGGAATATCCAAATCAAACCGAATCATGGAGTCTCGTTCATCCAGGAAAGGTGAGTTCATGGCTCTTATTAGTAATTGTTAGCTTTCTTATCGTAGCGACGTTAAAGCAAGTTAAGGAGAAAAATTCCGCTCGTATGGAAACGAATCAATGTTTATAACTGTTTAGAACCCTCTTACAAAAATCCGGATCCTCTGTACAAATTTATGTTCGTTAGTAATGAACTAATTTAAGGAGGGTGAAGAAATGAGCATTTTTAATCCGGTTGACAGCTTTAAAGACATGTTGAACGAATTAGCCAAGGAATTCGGAAGGGTAGCAATGAAATGGCTTGATCTGTATGTAATAAATCCTACTGATTTTTCAAAATACAAGTATTTAGAGCAAATGTATGATTGGGTGTTTATTTTCGCTACAACAATTGCAGACACTCTCTTTGCTTTTAATCTCTTGAAAATCTATTTCGAGGAAATGCAAGGTGGGGCAAGCCGGGGTTCATCGGAAGTTATCTGGCGTTCGATTTTAGGAGTGGTATTTGCGTGTTCAACCCCTTGGATATTAACGGATGTCCTATTAAAAATAAATAACCTGTGGGTTAAATTTATTATCGATCAAGGGTTACAACTCGATGGAAGTCACTTTATGAAACTATTAAATCCAACCCCAGGTGGAAACCTTAGCCTAACGTTAATGGTATTAATAACCGTTGTTCTCCTTAGTTCTCTGCATTCAATATATCATCCGTCAGGGTGAATTGATGTACTTGCTTGTTTTATCTCCGGCGGCGTCTATTACAATGGTCAATGGCGAAATGAACATCTTTCCGGCATGGTGGCGCGAAGCCTGTTCCGTAGTATTTATGCAAGCTTTTCAAGTAACAGGGCTATGGCTTATTTTTAATATGATCGCGGCAGGAAATGAGTTAGGTGACTACATAAAAGCCTGTGGTCTCATATTCGTTTTGTTGAAAGGCCCCGGTTGGCTCCGCCAGTTTATCTATTCTACAGGCGCCGGACGAGGAATGGTTAATGCGGCCGGTGGTGTTGGAAAATTCGCAATGTACAAAATGATGACCAAAAAAGCCCTTGGAGGTTAAAAATGAGTGATGAAAAGAAGAAAATAAAACGACTTTATGTGATTATTGTTATTTAAGCAATCGCCCTTGTTGGGGCGGTTGCCTTCGTTGTTGGTGAACGTTCTGCTTCAAAAGAAACTAAAGAAGTAACTGCGGGAGGAGAGACGACGAGACAAGAAGCACCTCAAGAAAAAATTAGTGAAAATGATGTAAAAGATGTCGAGAAAAAGGCGCTTCAAGTATATGAATTTTTTAAAAAAGGACAACCTGTAGAATCAAAGCAATTGAACATGTTTGTTAAAAGATTTATGACAAACGAATTTCAGCAAAATCAATTTAAATTATCCAGGGAAACATTAGAAACAGATTTCAAATATGGAACCGAAATCAAAGGGTTAACAGGTGCTAAATATCTTGGTGACCCGGTACAGGGGTGGTTAGAGGATTACCAAGTGAAAAAAGTATTAAAGACGAGGAAACGGGCACAATTAAAATTTTCATTTGGACAAATAAAAATTTCCATAACGAAGCAGCAATATACTGGACGGAATGGATAAAAGAAAATGGGGAATGGAAGCTTTATACGACGGACTTTTTTGATGATGTCGTTCCCCCTAAATCAAAAAAGAAATTCAATCAGGAGGGGTGACATGCCCATTATTATCTATTACCAAATCTAAAGGAGGAATTCACGTTTCTTAAGAAACGGTTATAGGGGTAAGCACATTTATGGATTTTTGGTTTGTTGCTTTTCCAAAATGTTTATTTACTGGTTTGTTTTTTTGTTTACTTTATGTTTTATTGGAAAGTTGGAAATCTGGGTTTCTGGTTTCTTTACAGCCTTAGCTTTTAGGGGTAAAGTATGTACATTCTCGGGCGGCAAAACGATGGGATGCTGCCTTTACCTAATTAGGATTGAAAACCGCCCTTTTAAAGGCGGTCTCGTGTTATTTCTTATTTTAGCATGGAGGCGTAGCCAATCCTAATCGATTTTGGGTAGATGATTTTAAATAGAGGATGTAGTAACTAGTCATTTATAAAATCACAATTAGTTTCAACAGTATATTTTTCTTTTAAAACAAAGTGCATGAACAATATTCTAACAGCTAACACAAATTTTTTCTTTTCAGTTAAAGTTTCTGGTTTCTGCAAAAATCTTTTCAATTCTTCTGTGTCTATTTCACCAAAAGAAGCCAACGTCTCATAACTCATTCCTAAGTTTGTATGCATCGTCTCAATAATTATACATAATCTTTCTGTTTCATCGACAACATCTATAAGTGCTAATAAGGTACTGATGTTTATTGGATGCAAATAATCCGAATCCGAATTTGAAAATAAAATCTTATCTATTAACTCGTCAGACATTTTATATTTATGTTTCAACTTCGCAATATTATCTTCTAATGTAACCTCTTCCATAAATATACTCCTTCTTCTTAATATTTTATAAGTTTAACCATACAAAAATTAAAAAATAAAGTAAAATAAGGTATGAATTTTTTGCTTTAATGCTTCTTTTGCTTTCTTTTCTCCAAACTCTAAGTGTTCCTTGGCAATTTCAGCCAATTTCTTACTTTGCGTTAACTCTAAAATTTCCTTGATTTTCATTAGAGCCTTTCCCCTTTCCCTTTTACTCTCGCCAACATTTCATGGAAATGATCATCCTTAAATGTTTTTCTAGTGCCCTTTCAGCTAAGAAAGTTCTTATTTTCAAGAATCCATTTTCGCCTGTTAAAAAAATTAGAAGCAAAAAACAGGATCAAATTTCTTCAGTGTGGTGCTATTTCCATGGCATTTGGACAATAAACAGTGGATTTCCGATAATAAATAGATACTATCGGACAATAAATGGCCTCAGTCGGACAATAAAAGGAGTATTTTTTTCACTTATTGTCCAAACGTAAGATGTTATTGTCTAAACCGGATGATTTATTGTCCAAATAAGAGCACTTATGGTCTGAGAACGAAATCATTTTAAATCATGTAACGATTCGTGATTGTTTTTCCTCATTTCACAGATCTAACGAGTGTTCTTAAAATAACGAATGTTCGCCAGTCCTGAAATTCAAACTATTTTTCTAGAAGGGGCACTAGGCCCGAATTAGCATTTGCTGCTGTTAGATATAAATAGTCATGTTCTTCTAAAAAGGAAAAAATTATTGACAAAAATAACCGGCTATTGTTAAACTAATTTCATAGTTAACCTATAGGAATTATAAGTATTAACTGACCAGATAAACTGGAGGCCCTAAGCATACACGATCAGTACAGATCATGTATGTTGTAGGGCCTTTTTTGTTTCCTTTTTAGGATCTTTTTCCGTATTACATCCTTGAAGCGAAAGGAGATGAGTATCAGTGTCAAGACAAATTGATTTAGTTACAAATGACAAAAAGGTGGTGATTTCAACCAGGTGGGTTTCGGCTGGTACTATTATTGTCTTAATCTTGCTATGGACGGCGGTTACAAGCTTTCAATGGATCGATCCGTTGTTTTTGCCTTCTCCGCATTCAGTATGGAGTGCATTCGTAGAACTGGTCAAAGACGGCTATAAGGGTTCATCTTTAGGAACACATATCCTTAGCAGCCTCTATCGGTTGTTCATCTCCCTGCTGATCGTATTTATGACTGCTGTACCTCTTGGGGTGCTATGTGGGTACTCGAAATATATCCGCGCCATTTTTGATCCATTGATTGAGTTTTACCGGCCGCTTCCGCCATTAGCATACTATGCCTTATTAGTCCTTTGGTTAGGTATTGATGATACTTCAAAAATAGCACTGCTTTATCTTAGTGCATTTGCACCGCTGTTTATTGCTACTGTATTCAGTGTTCAAAAGGTTCCTCAAGATCTAATCAATGGGGCTCTCTCATTAGGAGCATCTAAATGGAAAGTACTCGTCTTTGTTATCTTTCCTGGCTGCTTGCCTGATATTATCACGGGTTTAAGAACAGCTGTTGGTGTTGCATATGCCACACTGGTGGCGGCGGAAATGGTTGCGGCCACTTCCGGAATTGGCTGGATGGTCCTTGATGCTAGTAAATACTTGCGAAGCGATATTATTTTTGTCGGAATCATCATCATGGGCGGGATAGCCATGATCATGGATGCATTGATTCGACTTGTTCAACGTTACAAGTTTTCATGGGCGGGAACGCAAGAATAATAACGTTTAAAGGAGGCTTAACGAAATGTTTTTACGGAAAAAAGCAAGCTTATTCTTACTAACGATTGTATCAGTCATGCTGATTGGTTCATTGGCTGCCTGCTCTAAGCAAAAAACAGCATCCAGCTCCGAAAAGAATTCATCACTGCCGCAAGAGGTACGCATCGGATATCAGGTTTCTCCAAGCGGAGAGCTATTGGCAAAAGCTCTTGGGTTATTAGAGAAAAAATATCCGGAAATAAAAGTGAAATGGATTCCGTTTGAGTCAGGAAGAGATGTGAACAACGCGATGGCAAGCGGCAGTATAGACTTTGGAAATGTCGGAACGCCGCCTGCCTCCATCGGAATTGCCAAAGGATTGCCTTATCAAGTTTACAATGTGCACGATATCATTGCCGAGAGTGAAGCATTAGTTGTAAAAAATGGATCAGGCATTCAATCCATAAAAGACCTCAAGGGGAAAAAAATTGCAACCACTTTTAGTTCCACTTCCCATTACAGTTTGCTGGGTGCTCTGAAATCAGAAGGAATTGATCCAGTGAAAGAAAAGATCACGATTTTAGATATGCTCCCAACTGATATTTATGCAGCTTGGAAAAGAAATGACATCGATGGTGCCTATATGTGGCAGCCAACACAGGCGAAGCTTGTGAATGAAGGAGGCAAAGTAATCATATCTTCGAAGAACCTGGCAGATAAAGGGGTTATTACAGCAGATTTAGGCATTGTCCAAAAAGATTTTGCAAAAAAATATCCTGGCTTTGTTAAACAATATATCGAGGTTTTAAATGAAGCGGTCCATTATTACCGGGATAAACCGAAGGAATCTTCCCAGCTGCTTTCCAAAGAGTTAGGACTGCCTCCTCAGGATAGTTTAAAAACCATGCAGCAAATCCTCTGGCTGGATGCCTCACAGCAGAAAAAATATATTGGGGATGCCGGGCAGAATGGAGAACTCGCCAAAGTATTAAAGGATACTGGTGATTTCATGGTTAAACAGAAAGCCATCCCATCATCTCCCGATTTAAAAAGTTATCAGCAAGGTTTACTAAAGTAGAAAGGAGGATACGTATGTCCTTGCCCATTTCAGACGAAGTTGAGGAGAAAGTGCCAACAAATGAAACAGTCATCGAGACAAAGAACGTCCATTTATTTTATGAAGAGTTCCATGTGTTAAAAGCTATTAATCTTAAAGTGTACCGAAATGATTTTGTTTGCGTACTTGGTGCATCGGGGTGCGGGAAATCATCACTCCTTCATGTATTGGCCGGATTTTGCCAACCGGCATCCGGTGAAGTAACGGTTGGCGGCAAGCTGCATAAGAAACCAAATCCCGATGTCGGTGTCGTTTTTCAAGCCCCCAACTTATTTCCATGGCTCACAATTGAAAAGAACATTGCATTTGGGTTAAGAATGAAATCCGTTTCGAAAGCGGAACGGAAGAGAATTGCTTCCCATTATATACAACTGGTAGGACTAGAGTCTTCTGCCAAGAGGTTGCCGCATCAACTTTCAGGAGGTATGAAACAAAGGGCCTCCATTGCCCGGACTTTGGCTGCGGATCCAAAGATCATTTTAATGGATGAGCCATTTAGCGCCCTGGATGCATTGACCCGTAAGTCCATGCAAAGCCATCTCAAAGAAATTTGGAAACGGACAAAAAAATCGATCTTTTTTATTACTCACGACGTGCATGAAGCTCTCCTGCTGGGAACCCGAATTGTCATTATGCATCCAGCCCCCGGGAGAATTGCACTTGATATTCCTAACCCTTTAGCGAAAAAAAATGATCCACCGCAGCAGATTGAACAGTCAAAGGAATTTACTTATTTCCGTGAATACTTGCTTTCTATCATACGCAATCCTCAGTAATCATGTCTGCTTAAAAATTTTATATCATTTACGTTCATTAGAGAGGAGAAAAACAAATGACTGAAGTGAATGTTGTTGATGCTTCCCGTCCATTGGCCATTTCCCGTAATCGTTATACAGGGACTCGGATTCTACGCCGTCTTCCCGAAGGGGTGGAAGCAAAACCATACAGCTTGTTTCAAGTGAAGCCATTAAGTCCTCTGATTGGGGCAGAAATTTCAGGAATCGATTTGCGAAATCCCCTTACTGCGGAAGTGAAAAATGAGCTGCACCGTGCCTTGCTGGAGTGGAAGGTCCTTTTCTTCCGAAACCAAGAAATTACAAGTGAACAACATATTGCTTTCGGCCGGAATTGGGGAGAACTGGAAGTCCATCCTTTCCTTCCAGAAGGCGATTTACCAGAAATTGTCCGATTTACGAAAGGAAAAACAGCTACAAGTTATGAAAACATTTGGCATAATGATGTCACATTCCGGCAAACGCCGGCCCGTGCCTCTATCCTCAGGGTGAGTAAAACTCCTCCATTGGGAGGCGATACACTATGGGCGGATACGGCAGCTGTCTATGATAATTTACCAGATAAAATCAAAGAGCGGATTAATGGTTTGACAGCTATTCATGATTTTACCCATGTGTTTGGTCACCAACTAAACGAAGAACAGTTAGCCTATTGGCAAAGAGAATATCCAGTTGCAGAGCACCCTGTAGTGATTAAACACCCGGATACGGGGAGAAAGACGTTATTTGTCAACCAGGATTTTACCGTTAAAATTGTTGGACTTGATGAGGCGGAAAGTGAGGAACTGCTCCAGTTTCTGTTCCAGCAGATTCATATTCCAGAATACCAGGTAAGATTTAAATGGGAAGACAATTCCATCGCATTTTGGGATAATTTTGCCACGCAGCATTATGCAGTCGCTGATTATTATCCAAACGTGAGAATAGGGGAACGAGTGGCCATCGTTGGTAAACGGCCGATTGGTGTGTAAAGAAGATTTTACGGAACGATAGAGCCATTCATGTACCATGAAAAAATAATTTTGCTTGCATCATGACGGTGAACTTTACAGGATGAAGCCCATTTGGAGCCGTCCGGAAAAGAGAGTATTGATATCTTATCGGTGAGTGCATGCCATACGGTGAAAGATCAGCATTACCGATTTACCAGGTGAGAGAAGAAAAGCTAGTTTCAGAACACTTTGACCTGACTGAATATTAAATAAATATTTCAATATGTTTTCCGGTGAAGAAAGTATCAAGGTACGGTGATCGAACAAGGGACCCATCAAGAACTGCGCGCCTGGAAGAAATTTTATGCTGATTTATACGAGCCAATGTAGTGAAAAAGCTCCCGCTGTGAAGGGGAAGAGACTGGTATCAAAAGGTGTTCTTTGCCTTTTGGCCGGTCCTTTTTTGGAAGATTCTTCCGGAAGTAGGTGATTACCATTTTAAAGCATTTGTTAATTATATCGATCCGCTGTTGGCATCCCAATTTTTAAATGATACGAGGCTGAATACTGTTTACAACGTGGCGAAGCTGATTGTTAAGATGATTACGAAAAAACAATAGGCTATAGATTCTAACAAAATAGTCGAAGCCTCCGTATTCAGAATGACTCTGAATATGGAGGCTTCATTGTTATGCGAAATTAATGAAAAGCACTTGTTACAAAAGCCACAGCGATAATCACCAGAGAGCAATGAAGCGTCCATTTTAAGGCATAACGCTGGAATTCCGCCATTTCTTTGAAAGCTCCCTGATATGGCGAGGAGTTGTTCTGCAGCATCCTCCTATTATCTTAGCCCCCGCATGGTACCATTCTTCAGATTTTATTTCGAATTCGTTGCAAGATTCTTGCCCATGCCATGTCTTTGTTTCCGGATTGTAGGTTTCCCCGGAGTTCGGATAAACGATAATCGGCTTATTTGTGTTTGCGCTCAATTCTTTGATGGCTCCAGTTACAACCGCCGCTGGCGCGCAATTCACGCCAATTGCGATAATTTGCTTGCTATTGTCAAACACCCGCGCACATTCCGCAAGCGCAGTCCCATCGCTTATCTCCTTCTCATTTTTCAAAGAAAAAGAAAGCCAGGCATACGCGTCTGGAAAATCCCGCAATAAAGCATCTAAAACGTTTGCTTCTTGGAAGGAAGGGATCGTTTCAAATGCTAATAAATCGGCACCCGCTTCAATCAACGCAGACATTCTTAGACGGTGAAATTCCGCCAATGTTTCGTCTTCCACGCCATAATCGCCTACATACTCTGAACCATCCGCAAGATAAGCCCCATAAGGTCCAACGGATGCGGCAACTAACGGCTTCGGCCTGTTGCTTTGTGCATGTTCCTCCCAAAAATCGTCTCTTGCTTTTTGAGCGAGCCACACTGTTTGCTTAATCAACTCCATAGCGTCTTTCTCTTGAATCCCCTGCCCGGAAAAACCATCAATCGTCGCCTGGTAGCTTGCCGTGATGGCACAGTCTGCCCCGGCACGGAAATAGTCAGAATGAACTTGATAGATCAATTCTGGATTTTCAAGCAATACACGCGCAGACCATAGGGGGTCGTCCAAACTGCATCCATGTGACTCCAGTTCTGTGGCTAAAGCTCCATCAAGGATCATCATTCGATATTGAGATATGATAGCATCAATCGGGTTAATTTTGTTTGGCATAATCCGCGCCCCTTTTCTTTAAAGATTGTGTAAGCTCGATAGGCCAAATCCTTTACGGACTTCCCTTCTTTAATATATTGCCTGCGAAATAGAAACTGTGAAGCACTGATGCTCATCCAAACTGCAACCACTGCCAAACCCGAAATGGAGACAAGCACGATGTACACAGTATCTGGTGCAACAATGCTTGACAATAAAGCCAAAGCCCCGCCTAACATGCTGAAAATGACCGCATTGATAGGAACGCCTCGTTTTGTCAATTTTGCGAAAAATGGAGATATCGTGTTCTTGTTTGCCAGTGACCAAAGCATTCTGGAGGAGGCGTAAAGGCCCGAGTTTGCAGCGGATAAAATGGCAGTCAATATGACAAAGTTCATAATGTCCGCTGAATAAGGCACGCCAATTCGTTCAAGGACCGCGACAAAAGGGCTCTTGGCCACTCCTGCATCGGAAACAGGCAATAATGCGGATAATACAACGATTGTTCCTACAAAAAAGATGATCAATCTCCACAAGGTCGTGCGTATCGCCTTCGGTATCGTTTTTTCTGGATTTGCTGTTTCACCAGCTGCAATCCCTATCAATTCCGTTCCAGAAAAAGCGAAATTAACTGCGAGCATTGTCATGATCAGGCTAAAAGCGCCATGAGGAAATAGACCCGCTTGATTAAAATTAGAAAAGAGCGGGGCCGATTCTGAATGGGCCATTGGAAGAAGGCCGGCCATCGCCGCCGCCCCTAAAACGATAAATATTACAATGGCCACTACTTTGACCGATGCGAACCAGAATTCAGATTCAGCAAAAAATTTAACCGTGAGCACATTCAATACAAAGATTAAAATGGCAAAAAATGCGCTCCATACCCAGACATTGATGAATGGAAACCATCTTTGCATAAGCAATCCAGCAGCGGTGAATTCTGAACCTAAGGCGACGGTCCAGGTTAGCCAATAGAGCCAGGCCACTGTATATCCTGTTCCCGGTCCAATGTATTTGGCGGCATAGCTATGAAATGAACCCGTTTCGGGCATATGAACAGAAAGCTCCCCTAAACATAGCATGACTAGATAGACGACCAGCGCACCAATCAAGTAGGAAAGAATCGTGCCAAACGGTCCAGCTTGCTGAATCGTGTAGCCCGAGCTTAAAAACAATCCAGTTCCAATTACCCCGCCAAGCGAAAGCATAACTAAGTGGCGCGTTTTCATTTTTCTTTGAAATTCTCGTTGTTTATTTTTGTTCTCCATTCCTACTCTCCTTACGTTTCTATCCAGAAAAAACAAAAACGCACCCTGCTAAGAGTGCGCTGCTGACAAATAAAAAACGTATGCTCTTATCTATCAGGATCATCACCCGCTGGAATTAGCACAGTGTCTAAAAGCAGACCTGTTGCTGAGGTTTCATAAGGCCAGTCCCTCCACCTCTCTGGATAAGAAATATTTTTTTATAACCTTATCAATTGATACAAAGATTGTCAAGATTCAATAAAACTATTTTATATGAGTATCATTCGTTCCTTCGTCTTTTAATGGATGACAGTTGGACCAACCAATGCCGCTGGTTCCTCCCCTAATGCCAGCTTGCTAATATTTGCGTAACTAATTTGTTTATACGAGTCGAGCAATTGTTTTAATTCCGAGAATCTCTCATCTGCCTTTAACTTTTCGATTTCCTGGCGATAGATCGACAACACATAATCATCCTGGCACCTCGGCTGAAATTTGCCCGGCTCTTCATCCATTAATAAAGACCCCATAAATTGGTATCCAAACTGTAATTGGCGAGTCAGACGAATAATATTTAAAAATTTCTTATGAATGGATGGCTTTCTTGAATTTAACTTCTCAATCGCCAATTGTGCATTTTTCAATTCATCGTAACTTGATGCGATCAGCATGCTCAATCTCTCCTTTTAATTCGTATTAATCCCATGGTTTTTTTAGTGAAAGTTTGGACACGAGCTCTTTATTTTGCTGTCTTTTCAACTTGCGAATCCGCTCGCGTTCTTTCCCCGTTTCGTACAGATATCTTTCTTCCTCCGTTTCCGGAATAACAGGTGCTACCGGTAGCGGCCTTTTATTTTGATCGAGAGGAACAAACGTCAAAAATGCTGTCGCTGCAATTCTCCGTTCCCCGGTTTCAAGATCTTCCGCAATCACCTTGCAGAAAATCTCCATTGATTTTTTGCCTGTATAGCTGACAAATGATTCAATGCAAACCGAATCGCTCACCCGGATCGGTTCAAGGAAATTAACAGAGTCTGTCGATGCCGTGACACATTCCTTCACCCGTGAATGTCTGCGGGCGGAAAGTGTTGCACATGCATCCATCTTTTTCATTAAGACTCCGCCAAATAATGTATGGTAGTTGTTCAAATCATTGGTAAGTACCTGGTCGGTTTGAACAACGCGTGTTTCCTTCACTTTTTTTGCTTCCATCATGATCACCTTTATATAAAATGCATTTGCCATTGCATCTGCATTAAAATTTTCACAAGTGAATTATAAGGTAACTTGATTGGAAGAATACAATGCCAATCCCACATGCCTTTCATAACAAAACCGCATGTAAGCGCTCTTTATCCAAAACAAAATCAAAGGCCTTCCCTTAAAAGGGAAAGCCTTCTATCGTACATCAATCTGGATAGGGATTTGCTGCCTGAAGCTTTACTTTTGCAAATCGAATAAATTCCTTCTCCACCTGGGATAAATTTGCGTCTTTTCTCCAAATCATGGCCAGATTCCATTCGATTGCCGGATGGGTAACGGTCACCGTTTGAAACGCATCCTCCAGTTCCAAACATGTGCTTTCTGGCAGCAAAGTGATGCCAATATTATAAGCAACCATATCTTGAATAAATTCTAATTGAGAGGTTTCCGAAATGATTTTCGGTTGAAAGCCGGCTTCTTTGCAAGCATTGATAATAAGGTTCCTCAACTCAAAATTCCGGTTGAACATGATAAAGCCCTCTTCTTTCAATTCTTGCAATGACACTTCCTTTTTCCCTGCAAGGGGATGGGATGAGGGAACTACGAGCTTTAATTTTTCATGGACAAACATAAAACTGTCGAGGTTATCATTTTTTTCAGAAAGAACGACAACTCCGAAATCCAATGAATCATTGAGCACCTTCTCTTCCGTCCGCTTTGACCCGCCTTCTTCTAATTGAAATGTCACCTCTGGAAATTCTTGATGGAAGGACGCGATGAGCTCTGAGAAAAAAATAGTGCTAGTAATGGTGGGAAGACCGATGCGCACATGCCTATTTTTAAGCATGAACAGTTTATCAAGTTCCGCATCCAATTGTTGGAGCTGATTCACAATTTTTAAAGCATGCTTTTTTAAAATGCGGCCTGCATCTGTTAAGACGAGCTTTTTTCTTGTCCTTATGAACAGTGGAGTGCCAAGTTCGTCCTCTAAAGATTTAATGATCCTGCTGAGGGCAGGCTGCGTTATGAACAAATTTTCAGCTGCAGTCGTAAAATTGCCGGTACGCGTAACTTCAAGAAAAGACTCTAATTGTTTAATTTCCAATACGATCAAACACCTTATATTCGTTTTAATTATTCGTTAAGTTGAGTTTCTCTACTATCGTTCTGGTCATTGTTCATTTACCTGTTTACTAAATGTTTCAGTAGCTATAGTGTATCCGTTCTCCTTATTGTTAGCAACTTAACGATTTCCGCACGAGCCCCTGGTTCAACCGCATGGACGGTCCAGATCGTTCCACGGAAAGCATGCATTTAAACAGAACCGAAAGTAAATTGCTTTCCTTTTCAGACACTCCTATTTATAATTATTTTTGGAAGACTACATCATGAATCCCCACATTTCGCAGTCCCGCCCAAATCCATATAACTTCTTAATGAACAGCTATTTTTCTTTAGTACATGACGACTTGTCACTCTACTACTAGAAAGCCATTAGGTGTTCTTTTTATCATTGAGCAAAATTTCACACGTAAATGGAGGGATAACGATGAAAAAGTCGGCAATCATTTATTGTGAAAATCAATTTGGTTCTATGGACGGGAAGACAGCGAATGGGCTCATCCGCGACCCGGGGAATTATGTCATCACTGCCGTAATTGACAGCACGAAACACGGGCAGGACGCCGGATCCTACCTGGACAATAAGTTCAATGGAATTCCAATATGCAAAGACCTGGAGGAAGCCGTTCTTTATTCAACAGAAACGCCGGATGACTTTATTCTTGGCATTGCACCGGCTGATGCCTTTTTAAAAATGGCGGAAAGAAAAGTCATCATCCAGGCGATGGAAGCTGGGATGAACATTATCAACCCTCTCCAGGAATTTTTGACAGATGATGATGAAATGATGAGCTATGCAAGACAATACGGCGTAACCATTCATGATATCCGCAAACCGAAGCCTAAAAAAGAGTGGACTCTCTTTACTGGAGAAATTTTAAACATTACAACGCCTATTATTACTGTACTGGGGACAGATGGAGCTTGCGGCAAACGGACAACGGCAAAAGTTCTTGAAAAAGGGCTCATAGACAGAGGATACAAAACAGCATTCATCGCAACCGGCCAAACGGGGCTCATTCAAGGGGCTTCCTACGGATTTGCGATGGACGCTTTTCCTTTGCAATATTTGATTGGCGAGCTGGAGCGGGAAATCCTCCGGGCCAACAACACCGAGCAGCCTGACATTATTATTGTGGAAGGGCAAGGCGCGCTAAGCCATCCGGCGTATGCCAGCTCGTGTGCTATTTTAAAAGGGGCAAGGCCACACGCCGTCATCCTGCAGCATCCTCCGAAAAGAAAAGTTTTAGGGGATTTTCCTTTTGTCCAAATGCCAGACGTGAAGGATGAAATTAGCCTGATTGAACATTATGGAAATACAAAGGTCATTGCGATTACACTTAACCATGAAAATATGACAGACGAAGAGATCATAGCGACGATCAATGAATATGAGAAAACATACCGTCTCCCGGTCACCGACGTCTTAAAAACAGGCAGTGAAAAAGTGATTGAATCGATTATCGATTTCTTCCCTTCCTTAAAGAAGGCAGTTGTATCCTGATGGTTCAGTCTCCGAGAGTTGAAATCAACCTTGAAAAAATAAAGCATAATGCAAAAATGTTAAAAACGATATATGGGAAGAAAGGAATCGAAATCACCGGGGTTGTAAAAGGGGTGGCTGCCGACTGTAAAATAGCGAAGGCTTTAGTTGAAAGCGGGGTGGCGAGTCTTGCCGATTCAAAAATTACCAACCTCGAAAAATTGAAAAAAGCTGATTTAAACGCCACCTTGCTATTACTGCGCACACCTCTTATGAGCGAAATTGAAAACGTCGTCCAATACGCTGATATTAGCATGAATACGGAAATTGATGTCATTCGGGCGCTGTCGGCAGAAGCAGTGAGACAAGGGAAACGGCACAAAATGATCATCATGGTCGAAATGGGCGATTTGCGGGAAGGCGTTCTTTTAAAAGATGCTCCTGACTTCATCCGTGAAGTGCTCAACTATTCCGGTGTTGAAATTGTCGGAATCGGCACTAATTTTGCCTGTTTTGCAGGAGCTGTACCGACGGAACAAAAAATGAACCAATTTTCCCGCTTCGTTCAAAGAATTAAGGAGCAGTTCTCCCTCAATCTTCCCTATGTTTCGGGAGGCAATTCCGCCAACTACAATTGGCTCATAAAAACGAAAAACAGAGGAGCCGTTAATCATATCCGACTGGGAGAATCGATTTTTTTAGGCCGTGAGACGACAGAGGGCGATGCCATTCCTTCTTTACATCTTGATGCATTTCATTTTATTGCAGAAGTGATTGAATCGAAAATGAAACCATCCGTTCCTGCCGGTAATGTTGGAAGAAATGCATTTGGTGAACTCGTTTCCTTTAAAGAGTGTGGAAATCGGAGAAGGGCCATCCTTGGAGCGGGGCGGCAAGACGTACTGGTCTCGGGACTTACCCCCGATCTTCCATTTGAGGTTCTCGGATCAAGCAGCGACCATATCATCGTCGATACAAAGAGCACCGTCCTCAAGCCGGGAGATGAAGTGCGCTTCTCCATGAACTATGGGGCACTGCTTTCTGCCATGACTTCACCCTATGTCCATAAAACCTATATTCAATCAACAGCTAAAACCCGTAAAAACGACGTTTATAAAAAACATTTCCTTATCAGCAAACCTGTCCAAAACGTTCAAAGTAAAAAGGCATTTTAACCCGGAAAGAGGCAATCCCCCTTTCCGGCTTTTTTGTGAAAAAAAAACCCCATGTTTACACATGGAGTTATACGATCGATCTATTTTTACAAAAGGCAACATTAAAAGTTCGCCGTTACACGTGCATCGTGTTCTGTTTCTACCGGCAAGGTTTCGTTCAGGCCGAGCGTCTTCGCTGTGGAAGCATGAATTTCACGGAAAAGCTCTGGATTTTCCGCAAGTTGAACGCCGTAAGAAGGTATCATTTCTTTAATTTTTGATTCCCACTCTTTCATATGTTGCGGGAAGCATTTTTCGATGACTTCAAGCATGACGTGAACAGCCGTAGAAGCACCCGGAGAAGCGCCAAGCAATGCAGCAATTGTGCCATTCGCCCCGGTAATGACTTCCGTGCCAAATTGGAGCGTGCCTTTTCCTGCTTCTGTATCTTTAATAACTTGTACACGTTGGCCTGCTACGACAATATCCCAATCTTCGCTTTTAGCATTCGGAACAAATTCCCTTAATTCCTCAATGCGTTGTTCTTTCGATAACATCAGCTGCTGGATCAAGTATTTTGTTAATGGGATATTTTTCACACCAGCCGCTAACATCGTAAGGACATTACTTGGCTTTACAGAACTTAATAAATCCATGTTTGAACCCGTTTTTAAGAACTTTGGCGAGAAGCCGGCAAACGGCCCAAATAACAATGATTTTTTATTATCAATATATCTTGTGTCAAGATGCGGAACAGACATTGGCGGAGCCCCGACTGCAGCTTTGCCGTATACTTTTGCATGATGCTGGTTAACAACCTCTTCATTGTTACATACTAAAAATAGTCCGCTAACCGGGAATCCTCCAATATGCTTGCTTTCAGGAATACCCGTTTTTTGAAGTAACGGCAGGCTGCCGCCACCGGCACCGATAAAGACGAATTTTGCAGTATGATATTCGAGATGACCGTTAGCATTTTGCACTTTTACTTCCCATAATCCACCGCTCGTGCGCTTAATATCTTTCACTTGATAGTTGTAGTTGATTTCAACGTTTTGATTTTTTAAATGGTCAAATAACATGCGTGTTAAAACGCCGAAGTTGACGTCCGTTCCAGAATCGATTTTTGTTGCCGCAATCGGTTCATTGGATGTGCGTCCTTCCATAATGAGCGGAATCCATTCCTTTAATTTTTTCGGATCATCGGAAAATTCCATTCCTTGAAACAGTGGATTTTGCGAAAGCGCTTCAAATCGTTTTTTCAAAAACTCTACATTTTTTTCCCCTTGCACTAAACTTAAATGAGGCAATGGCATAATAAAGTCCTGCGGGCTCTTTATAAGATTGCTATTTACAAGATAAGACCAAAACTGTCTTGAAAGCTGAAACTGTTCATTGATTTTTATCGCTTTGCTAACGTCTATAGATCCGTCCGGCTTTTCGACGGTGTAGTTAAGTTCGCATAGTGCAGCATGACCCGTACCCGCATTATTCCATTCGTTAGAGCTTTCTTCTCCCGGGTTTGCGAGTTTCTCAAATACTTTGATTTCCCACTCTGGTGCTAACTCTTTCAATAACGATCCCAAAGTCGCGCTCATGACTCCGGCACCAATTAAGATAACGTCTGTTTCAGTTTGTCTGTTACTCATGTTTACCGTCCGTCCTTCTACTTTTAGATTTGCAGAAAGGATGTAGGCGCTCCTGCTTAAGTCTAACAGCAAGACAGGGCTCAACTAGTCATACACCTTTTCTGTATCAATTACCCTAATTCTAGTGTATCACTAATATTTACAAATTTAAATACTTTGATAGTTTTTCAGCGATTCAAAGGCCAGTAAATAGTTGGAAGTACGTCTACAAGAATCTATCGAACGATGCCTCTTTTTCTTCCTAAAACTTTATTTATCGGTTGAGAAATTATATAGGGAGGAAGATGGCGATGAAGTCCGGATACATTGAAAAGTATAAGCTATTAAGCGAGTTTAAAACGGTGAAGGAATTCAACGAGCATATTTGGCGGTTTCTTGATGACCATCGAACGGCGTTTTCAAAAAGCGAGTTGATCGCGTTTCATCAGCTGACAAAGTATAGCGTGAAAGTGATTGGTGTGTGCAATGCGAAAATTGGCACGCTTGTTTCCGCATCCCATAAAGAAAGAGGTGGCATTTCCCGCTCCACTTTCGAACGTATGCTCCGCAAAGCGAAAAAATTAGGCATTTTATCTGTTCATCATGCGCTCCGTCAAAAGGGCGGGTATGCCCATAATGTTTTTGTTTTCCATCGCTATGACGCACCGCTTGAGGAGAACATGAAGGATCGGCCAACTCCCGAAATCCCATGTCCTATAAGC
>NZ_AUMP01000052.1:0-15637 GCF_000430745.1 Fictibacillus gelatini DSM 15865
AGAATTTGATAAGTTAATTATTACATAAAAAAAGTGTTACTTCCTTATATATTTTGGGAATAACACTTTTTTCGGGGACTTTTTCAGTGGCCTCGCAAAAGGCAAGACGAATGCAATGCGGATTCTAGACAGGGACAAAATTGAGTATTCCATGCTATCTTATGATTCAGATGACGGAAGAATCGATGGGGTTTCAGTCGCAGAAAAGATTGGAAGAGAGAAAGAACAAGTCTATAAAACGCTTCTTTCTCAAGGAGCGAGCAAGGAGTATTATGTTTTTGTCATTCCTGTTGAGGCGGAGCTGGATTTAAAGAAAGCGGCCCGGGTAACTGGTGAAAAAAAGCTGGAAATGATTCCAGTGAAGGATATAACAAAAGTCTCTGGATATATCCGCGGCGGATGTTCGCCGATAGGAATGAAGAAATTGTTCCCAACAGTAATCCATACATCCGCTGAATCTCTTGAAACGATCATCGTCAGCGGAGGAAAAATAGGCACACAAATCGAATTAAAGGTAGACGACTTCATTCAGGTAACGAACGCCCGGCTTGAGGATGTTATAAAGTAACAGGATGATTAATTTTCGCTGGAATGCTAATTTTGAAAAAGAAAAACCGGAAATAATGAGC
This sequence comes from Fictibacillus gelatini DSM 15865, assembly GCF_000430745.1. Taxonomy (GTDB): domain Bacteria; phylum Bacillota; class Bacilli; order Bacillales; family Fictibacillaceae; genus Fictibacillus_A; species Fictibacillus_A gelatini. The sequence continues at coordinate 630 of NZ_AUMP01000052.1, forward strand.
CTTTTAACTTCATATGAAGAAAAATTGCTGGTGTTGGAATTGAAAAACCCCTCTGGTGATTAGAAACTTAATAGGAAAATATTATTTAAAAAAGGAGTGATCGTATGAGCGAAAAAGGTTGCATAAAATGTGGCAGCAAAAATGCCGGCACGAAGGATGTAGCGATGACAGGAACGGGTTTGTCAAAAATGTTTGATATCCAGCACAATCAATTTACCGTCGTGTTTTGCAAGGATTGTGGGTATTCAGAGTTTTATAAGAAAAACTCAAGCACAGCATCGAATGTCATTGATCTTTTCTTTGGGTGAAAAAGCCTATACAAAAAAATAGTGAGCTGAATAGTCTATTACTACCACTTCAATAGGAGTTGAAAATTTTGAGTAATAGACAATACCCGTATCAGCAATATCCGTGGTATGGCGGACAATATCAGCAGCCTGGTGGATATCCGGGTTCACCGCCTTCTTATGGTCCCCCTCAACATGGAACAACGGGCCAACAGCATCAGCCTTATAGTCCCCAACATGGAACATCAGGTCAACAGCACCAGCCTTATAGTCCCCAACAAGGGACATCCGGTCAACAGCACCAACCTTATAGTCCCCCTCAACATGGAACATCAGGCCAACAGCATCAGCATTATGGTTCTTCACAACACGGAACAACGGGTCAACAGCACCAGCCTTATGGTTCCTCACAGCATGGAACATCTGGCCAACATCACCAGCCTTATGGTTCCACACAGCACGGAACAACGGGCCAACAGCACCAGCATTACGGCCCTCCAGGTGCGCCGCCTTCGTTTGTTCCCCAACATGCAACCGGCCATTTAGGGGCGTATGCAGTTGACCCTGGAGCCATCCGGCCATGCATTCATCAATTCATTTATATTTGGCCTGAACATGGCCATGGTTTCTGGGCATGGTTAACGTATGTTGGACGACGATCAGTCGCGGGATTTAGATGGACGGGATACCGCTGGGTTTATTTCGGAATGGACACGCGGCAAATTCAATCTTTTTATTGTCACTAAAAACTGTAAAAAGCATGAGGCAGCCGCCCATGCTTTTTGTATATTCTTAAAATCCCATTAGCTCTTTCACTTGATTTGTGTTTTCCTTTGAAGTTAGCATTTCTAGCAACTTGAAGGCCACTTCAAAAGCAGTGCCGGGATTGGAAGATGTAATGATATTTCCATCACAGACAATCCGTTCATCGGCAACCCGGACGCCGTATTGTTTCAATTGTTCCAATCGCTTGCTGCCTGGATGATTATAAGTGGTCGCCTTTCGATTGTACAAAACGCCGCTATGCGCAACCATTAAAGACGCCACGCAAATCGAGGCGATCGGCTTATTATGAAAAGCGAAATGCTGTATCACTTTCTGAAACCGTTCGCTAAATGCATCTTCATAAAAACCCGCTTCTTCAAATCCTCCGGGAATCGCCAGCGCATCAAACTCTTCTAATGCAATCTCATCCAGTTGCACTTCGGGTTTCACCTGAAAGTTCCACGTGCAGTGAAGCTCGGGATGCATCCCTGCGGTGACAACTTCTGTAGAGCCATCGCCCTCCCATTTATTCCAGCCCAATACATCTGTAAAAACACTTGCTTCCACCGCTTCAAATCCGTTTGCTAATAACAATAAAACCTTTTTCATCATGAAAAACCTCCTTCAATAAGTAATTGTAAATAAGTGAGGCTTATAAAAACATAACGATAAAAAGGGAATTCGATGAATTTCCTTTTATTTTTCTTGAAAAATCGTATATATTGTTAATAAAAAAAGGTGATACCGTGGATCAAATTGATTACGAAATAGTAAAGATGCTTCAGAAAAATGCAAAGACGCCGATGAAAGAGATTTCTTCCTGCGTCCACTTATCGGCGCCGGCTGTGGCTGAACGTGTGAAAAGATTAGAGGAGCGGCAAGTGATTAAAGGTTATCAAGCAAAGATCAATTTAAATAAGCTCGAACGTTCAATTATGGCGATTATTTTATTTAAATCAACGGATTGCAAAAAACTCGCTCACTTTTGCCATACGCACCCTGATGTGATTGAATGCTATCGGGTCGCTGGAGAAATCAGTTATATCGTAAAGGTAGCGACAAAATCAGTTGAAACATTGGAAGAATTTATCGATCAATCTATGCCCTTTGGCACACCATCAACGAACATTGTGCTGTCGGCACATGAAAAAGATTTCGTGTAGCCAAAAAACCTTGGAAGACCGTCAACAAGAAAGGAAGCCATTGGCGGATAGCTTCCTTTTTGATCAATTGTGAAAGAACGTTAACGATTAGAATTTAAAATTCTCTTTTCTTATAAAAGAGTAAAGAAAGAAAGTAGGAGAATATAAATATAATTAGAAGAGGAATCATGATTAAACCAAGCATTTCAATTTCCGACAGTTTACTAAAAAACTGCAATGCTTTTTGCTGCCAGGTAAAATGAATAGTTAAAACGAGGTTATCAGCTAATGCTGCTGTCCCAAAAACAAGGAGAAACAATAATATGTTGTTAAACATTTTCGCTTTTAAATAACCAACCTTAAAGATGAGAGGAAGAGCGATTGAACATAAGAATGTAACGCCGGCAATGGCTAAAACAATCGCCTCTATCGTAAAAGGCAAAACATTAAATGGCAGTTTTAATAGTCTTTCCATTAAAACAATACCGTAAATGACTAAAATCGAATATGCTGTAAATACATAGACAGAAATATATTTTGACAAGACAATTTTTTGTTTATTGATTGGCAGGCTGACCAGCATCATATCGCTATTATTTTTCTCTTCTAAAGCACTTGCTCCCAAAGCTAGAAAGTAACTGACTGCACAAATACTATATATCAAACCTGTCGTACCGATACTTGAGAAAGAAACGGAAAAAAAGAGTAACAAAAGAATGGATAATTTCAAGTTTCTCTTTTGAATAAGAAAATCTTTTTTAATGAGATGGTACATTATGATCTCCCCTTTTAGTGAAAAACAACATAATATCTTCTAATGTTGGTTTTTCAATTAATACGGAATCACCCAATTGGTTTAATACTTCTTTTTTATTTTTACTTAACGCTTCAAATCCAAAATCATTTTGTTTTAAGCCGATAAAGTTGACTCCATGATGAGTATCTAATTGGCTTTTCCTTCCTTTGACAATACAGTATTCCTCTAAAAGTTCATCCTTTGTTTGACTCAATATAATTTCTCCATTGTCGATAAGTGTAATATAGTCTGCAACTTTATCTAAGTCAGATGTAATGTGGGACGAAAAGAAAATGGATTTATTTTCGTCTTGTAACAATGATTGCAACACATCTAACAGTTCAGATCTAATGAGTGGATCTAATCCGGAAGTGGGTTCGTCCATGATTAGCAGTTCTGCATGATGCGAAAGGGCAATAGCTAAAGAGAACTTCATCTTCATTCCTTTAGACAAATGCTTAATTTCTTTCTTTAAAGGTAGTTCAAAGTTTTTGGCATATTGATTGAAAACTCCTTCATCCCATTTGCTATAAAACGGCCTGATGACATCCTTCATTTCCTTGACTGTCAATTCTTCGTAAAAGTGATTTTCGTCATAAACGAAACCAATTCTTTCTTTAATCGAAATATCATTTTGCTCGTTGTCCAAACCAAAAATTTTGATTTCACCACTATCTTTCTTTATTAAATTCATAATAAGTTTGATTGTCGTGCTTTTTCCGGAGCCATTAGGACCAATAAAGCCCATGATGTACCCTCTCTCAAGAGTAATATTAATACCTTTTAAAGAAAAGTTTTTGTAATTCTTCCTTAAATTGGTAATTTCCAAAATTTTATTCATCATTACCACCCCTCATATATGATGTTGAGCATTTCTTGGAGTTCTTCTAAAGTTAGGCCAACCAGCTTTGCAGTATGGATTGCTTCCGTTAATTTTTCTTCAATTATTTTTAATTTGGTTTCACGAAACAATTCTTTGTTAATCGATGCGACATAGGAGCCTTTACCGGCAACGGTAACGATAAATCCTTCTTTTTCTAGTTCATCATAAGCCCTCTTGGTTGTAATCACACTAATGTTTAGTTCCTTAGCTAATTTCCTAATTGACGGAAGCGATTGTGATTCTGTCAATTCTCCTTTAACGATTTGTTCTTTTAATTGATTAACGATCTGTAAATAAATTGGTTCATCTGAAAAGTTTGAGATAATAATATTCACTTCATAACATCCCTCTATTCGTTATATCTGTATATAACCAGTATATACAGATATAACGGTAGTGTCAATCTTATCCAAAGCTGGTTACGTAAAAATCCCCCTTTAGATAACCGTATCCAAAGGGGGAGCAAAAATAACTTTATGTGAAAGATACATTTTTTTATAAACGATGCGACTTAATTTCAAAGTCACAAAAGAGCCGCATGCGAATAAGGTCCTTATTCCACCGTCAAACTCTTTGCCAGGTTGCGCGGACGGTCGACATTCAAGCCCCGGACCGTTCCGGCATAATACGCCAAAAGCTGGAGTGGAATGGCGGCTAAAATCGGCATAAGAAAAGGATGGGCTTCAGGAATGTACATGACTTGATCGACAAATTCACTTACTTCATCATCGCCGACCGTCGTAATTCCGACGACGAAAGCATCACGGGCTTTCACTTCTTTAATGTTGCTGATCGTTTTATCGCGAAGGTGCCCTTGTGTCGCAAGCGCGATGACCGGGACGCCGGGAGTGATTAAAGCCATTGTGCCGTGCTTCATTTCTCCAGCCGCATAGGCATCAGCATGCAAATAGGCAACTTCTTGCAATTTAAGCGCTCCTTCTAATGCGAGAACATAATCAAGTCCTCTGCCGATTAAAAAGAGGTGCTCCTGATCATCCGTCACCTGGGCAAATTGATCGATCGCATCCTGTGTCATGACAAGAGTCGTTTCGACGTTTTCCGGGAGTTGTTCTAACGCTTCCAACAAGCCGGGGATATGCTTTATGCCCGGACCATTTGTTTTCTCCGTCAGCGCAATGGCCAGCAACATTAATGCAGTGATTTGGGAAGTGTACGCTTTCGTTGCCGCTACCGCCATTTCCGGTCCTGCAATCGTGTTGATTACACAATCCGCTTTTCGGGCGATATTGCTCCATTTCTTATTCGTAACCGCAATGACCGGGCTGTTATGCGCTTTTGCTTCTTTTAATGCGGAGAGCGTATCCGCGGTTTCACCCGATTGGCTTAAGACGATGACAAGATGATGTGCATCGAGCGGGCCGTGCTCGCAGCGAAATTCGGACGAAATGGAGACTTCAACTGGAATATGTAACATTTTCTCCATCACTTTTTTGCCAACGATTCCGGCGTGATAGGAAGTCCCGCTACCAACAATTTCGATCTTGCGAATTTGTGAAATATCCCTTTTTTGAAAAAAGCGATCCAGCTCCGGGATGGCGACCCCGCTTGTAGTCAGGCGATCTTTTAACGTTCTTTTAATCGCTCTTGGCTGTTCCATAATTTCTTTTAACATGTAATGCTCATATTCTTGCAATCTCATTTCCTCTTCGTTCCATTCGACAAACGTTTTCTCCGGATGAACGATTTGGCCATCGAACGTTTTCACCGTTATGTTCTCCTTGGTTAAAACAGCGATTTCCCCATTTTTGATCGGGTATATTTCATTCGTATAAGAAAGAAGTGCGGGAATATCGGAAGAAAGAAACGCCTCTCCTTTTCCAAAGCCAAGAACGAGCGGGTTCTCCTGGGAAATGGCGATAATCGTATCGGGCTGTGATTGGGACATAATCGCAAGGGCAAAGGATCCTTTTAACAGGGGGAGCACCTTGCGCACCGTTTCTTCAAAATCGCCAGTATCATAGTGTACTAGCAAATTCGGAATAACTTCAGTATCGGTATCCGTTTTAAAAACATATCCTTCTGCCATTAAACTTTTCTTCAATTGCGGGTAATTTTCAATTATCCCATTATGTGCAACAAAATAGCGGCCCTCATCATCGCTTAACGGGTGGGAATTTGCGGCGGTAGGGGTACCGTGTGAAGCCCAACGCGTATGCCCGATCCCAAGATTTCCTTCATTGACCGGTTCAAGAGCCAATAAAGCCTCTAAATCTTCAATCCGTCCTTCTTCTTTACGGACTTCAATGAGCTGTTGATTGGAGATGGCTACCCCGGCCGAATCGTAACCGCGGTAATCCAATCGCATCAAACAATGCAACAAGATTGGGCGGGCTTCACGTTTCCCAATGTATCCGACTATTCCACTCATTACCATCACCTCGCTACATATATCTCTCTACTATTATAGTAACTTCTTAACAACCAGGTTGCAAACTTTCGATTGGGTTTTTATGCAAAATTAAGTATTATTATTCATTATCTTTAGAAGGAGGAGTGTATGGATTCTCAATTGATCGAAGAATTATCATTGAATAGCTGGCAGCCTTTATCCACGTTGCTTTATGATGGCTGGGTGATCAGGTTAGCAAACGGGTATACGAAACGGGCAAACTCGATAAGCCCTATTTATTATTCTACCTATGATTTGAACGCAAAAATTGAACAATGCGAGCAGATTTACTTGAATCAGGGCTTGCTTCCGGCCTTTAAGATCACTCCATTTGTAAAACCGGAAAACCTGGATGAACATTTAAATGAGAGGGACTATTCCAGGGTCGATCTTACAAGTGTCCAAACGGCGGAGCTGAAAAAAGTAAAAGAGCCGGTTCTTCATTCTATAAAACTGGATGAAACGGTCAACACCGAGTGGGTGAACCATTTTTGCCGACTGAATCATGTTGAAGAAAAATACAAGGATACGATCGTAAAAATGTTGTCCAATATCGCAACTAAAAAGTGTCTTATCTCACTCTACTATAAAGAAGAGGTGGTTGCCTGTGGCCTCGGTGTAATTGAAAGGGAGCATATTGGGCTATATGACATTGTCACAGACAGCAAATTTAGACGTCAAGGGTTCGCTGAACAACTCATATTGAACTTGCTGAAATGGGGGAAAGAAAAAGGGGCCAAATATAGCTACTTAGCCGTACTTTTGAATAATAATCCCGCCTTGAAGCTTTATGCCAAAATCGGGTTCACTGAACGTTATCGGTATTGGTACAGGGTGAAGAATGCCTGAATGAGTTGTTTTCGGTATGGTAATGATTACGTTGTCTACAAGCAGGATTCTTCGTTCGTTTTCTCCAGACGAAAATGTTATCATACTAGAAAACAGATTCGGAAAGGTTGATGGTGATGTCCATTGAAAAGGTGAAAGCCCACTTTAAGCAATTTAATCGCGAAAATGATGTGATGGAGTTTGACACATCGAGTGCCACCGTAGAACAAGCAGCGGAAACAATCGGCGTCATTCCCGCTCGAATTGCCAAAACGCTATCTTTCAGGGGAGAAGGCGACAAAGCAATCCTCATCGTCGCCGCCGGGGATGCGAAAATCGATAACAAAAAATTCCGCAATACATTTGGTTTTAAAGCGCGCATGCTTACGCCTGATGAAGTGCTGGAGCAAACTGGACACGCCATCGGTGGAGTGTGCCCATTTGGCTTAAAAAATGAACTTGAAGTATACCTTGATGTTTCGTTGAAACGCTTCAAAACGGTCTTCCCGGCCTGTGGAAGCTCGAACTCGGCGATAGAACTGACAATTGACGAACTCGTTCAATACTCGTTTTCCTCAGAATGGGTCGATGTTTGCAAGGGATGGGAGGAAGCTGAAAAAAGTGAAGGAGCGGTCCTTCATCAAGAAGGGAACTGAGCGAAAAGACAGGCTGCGAAAAAGCAGTCATGCCCGCCTTTAGGCGGGCATGACTGTTATTTAGGAATGTAAAGATCTGGACATGAATTTTTTATATTGAGGTTCAGGGGAGGCAACTAGTTCCTCCTTCTTTTTCATATTGACAAAGGCTGAAATATTAATCAAAATCCCCATGGAAAGCAATAAAACCAGCAGGGAAGAACCGCCGTAGCTTAAAAACGGCAATGGAACACCGGTGAGGGGAAGCAAGCCAATCGCCCCGCCTAAATTGATGATCGACTGAATGCCAATCATGCTCGATATTCCAATCGCAAGAAACCGTCCGAACGTATCGTTGCACCTTACCCCTAATAAAAAGCCTTTATAAACAATGTAAAAAAACGACGCTATGACACACAATACCCCGATAAATCCTAGCTCTTCGGAAACGGTAGCAATAATAAAATCCGTTTGGACTTCAGGCAAATAACCGAGCTTTTGAATCCCGTCGCCGAGCCCTACCCCGTGTAATCCTCCAGAAGCAACTGCGATATAAGAATTGATTAATTGATAGCCGTCGTCTCGAAATTTAAAAGGTTGATAGGCGCCCCGAATACGGGATAATTGTTCATCTGATGCAAAAAATAAAAAGAAAATGGCCGCAAAAATAACAGTCGAAACAGCTAAAAACAAGATATGCCTCAGCTTGACGCCGGAACAAATGATGATCACACCGGCAATTGAAACTAAAATAAGCATGGAGCCAAAATCAGGCTGCAAAAAAATCAATCCGGCGATAAAAACAACTAAAATAAGCGGCGGTGCGATCGCCCGGTTAAAATCATCAATATACGATTGTTTTTTCGATAAAACATAAGCTAAATAAATGATGATGACCAATTTAGCCAGCTCTGAAGGCTGGAAATTAAACCCGCCGATGCTAATCCATGATTGGGCGTTATTCACTACTTTTCCCATGACAAAAACGAGGAATAAAAGAAAGGTAGTGACTAAAAGCATTAATTTCGTTAACTTTTTATATGCTTTATACGGAAACAGCAAGGCTCCACTAAAGACAACAAGACCGAGTAGCAGGGAAAGAAGCTGCCTGACAAAAAAGTGGTTGCTTCCCCAATTGTACTTAAGTGATGCATAGTAACCGGCACTATATATCATGATTAAGCCGAATAAGGACAAGCCAATTGTTATAATAATCAATGAATAATCATAGTTTTTGATCATTTTTCTTATCATAGAGATCCCACCCTTCAAAAAAAGGATTTACTATTCTCTTTTTCGGAAAATAGCCATAAATCCCTTCAAAAATTTATACAAAAAAAGCGACAGAAAACGAGCAGCATCTGTCACCTTCGCTATTTAAACAATTGTGAAATGTATAAAATTAAAAGATACACGCTAACCGGGATGTATATGGCGAAGCCAATTGCCAGGGCGGTGTATTTTAGTATTTTTTGCGCTTTCAATGCATTCACCTCAGGGAGTAGTGTGCCCAAAAGATGAAATTTTATTGTGCACTTTCTTCGGGTCTGGTAAAATCATGAAAAGCGTTTGGGGGAGTGTATATGATTCATTATCCACATTTGAAAAAAGAAGCGACAATTGGGGTAACGGCACCATCATCTGGGGTCGAGCCAGAGCTGCATGATATGTTCAAACTTGCATGTCAACGGATGGAATTAAAGGGATTTAAAGTCGTTTGTGGTGATACGGTTTGGACTCAAAATAAAGCAAAATCGGCCCCTGCCAAAAAACGTGCAGATGAATGGAATGAAATGATGCAAAACAGCGATATCGACATCATTATTCCTCCATGGGGCGGAGAATTGTTGATTGAAATGCTGGAGTATGTAGATTTTGACAATCTGAAGGGAAAGTGGGTTTTAGGTTATTCAGATACTAGCGCCTTGTTATTGGCGATCACATTAAAGACGGGGATTGCCACCGCTCATGGAACGAATCTCGTCGATTTAAGAGGGGAATACTCGGATGATACGACAGCCATGTGGCAATCGGTCTTATCGACGAAAGCCGGCGAGTCAGTCCTTCAGCTTTCTTCAGCAAGCTACCAAAAAAAGTGGCGGCATGATAACCCTTCGCCTTGTGTCTTTCATTTAACCGAACCAACCTATTGGAAAACGACATCATCCGATGACGTAACGATTGAAGGGCGCCTCCTTGGAGGATGTATCGACGTTATCAGACATTTGATTGGCACACCATACGGCGATGTACAAAGCTTTAGAAAAAACTTTATCAATAATGAATCGGTCATCTGGTATTTGGAAAACTGTGAACTATCAACTACAGATCTACGCAGGTCATTGATGCAAATGAAGTTGGCCGGCTGGTTTGAAAATTGTTCGGGAATCATGTTTGGCCGAAGTCCCGCCAATCACCCGGTCGGCGGGTACACCGCCATGGATGTTTATGAGGAACTTTCAGAAGAGCTTCAACTACCTGTTGTTTATGACATTGACTGCGGCCATGTTCCTCCGCAATTAACTTTCATAAATGGGGCTTACGCAGAAGTCGAAGTTGCGAAAGGGAAAGGGACCGTTCTGCAACACTTTCGATAAACCTCTTTGTTCTTATGAAGAGGTTTTTTGCATTGTCTCCGGACTTTCGCAAATAAATATAGAACTTCGGAAAATAAATTCAGCATTTTGGAAAATAAAATTAAGCACTTGGAAAATAAATTCAGCATTTTGGAAAATAATCAATGGGCTTTGGAAAATAAAATGCTGAATTCGGACAATAAAAACGTATTGATGGACAGTACGCAGGAGCAATTTGCAATACGTTACTTCTCCATTATATGGTCAAAAACAAGCTTCCCGATTTGAGCGATGGCTTTCTGTCCGGTGATGTTGTTATCAAGGTCTGTTGTCAGGACGGCGATATAGGCGCGTTTTCCATTCGCTTGAATGATGCCGGCATCGTGTTCTGTTCCTGGCAATTCGCCTGTTTTATGGGCGACATATGTCTCTTCTGAAAAGCTCTCTGAAATAAGAGCCGGCAATTTTGAATGAAATTGTTGTTGGCGCAACGTCTTAAGGGCATTCGTTCGCTGCTTTGAAGTTAACAGTTTTCCTTGATCAATTTCTTTTAAAAATTTGACGATATCATAAGCCGATGTCCAATTATCCTTTCCGTTCTTCTGGGCTGTAACATCCATCATTTTTCTGGCGAGAAGGGTCTGATTGCATCCGAGATCCGAAGATAGCTTGTTCACCGCTTCCATTCCTACAAGATCGATGAGCAAATTCGTCGCTGTGTTATCGGATACTATAATCATCAACGTAATAAGGTCGTGGATCGATAGTTCAATTTCTGGACGCAAATGCTGAATTACCCCCATCCCGCCTACAGGAGCCTCTGACGGCACGCGATACGTTTCATCCAAATCCAACATCCCGATCTGAGCCTGTCTGAAAGCTTCCATCATAATAGGTATCTTTATTAAGCTTGCAGAAGGAAAAGGATCATCTCCATTTATGCTTATTTGCAAATTCTCTATTTCAAGTACAATACTCATTTTCCCGCAAATGCCTGTGGCAACTTCTTGAAGATGTTCCTTAAGGAGATAAAATGACATTTTTTTCATCCTTTCTCGTTTCATCTGGAAAAGAAACGGGCACTTCCGCAAAATTAAGGCCTATTTTCCTTTATCCCGCTGCCTTAATAGTCTGATAACTTTTTAAAATCTGTCGAAAATGGATTGACACCATTGAAACATAACTTTTATACTAACAATAAGTTATTAGTTTCTTTAGAAGATTAACATAAATTGGAGTCGTTTTCATGCTTAAAGGCACACATAATCGAATTGGCCGCAATGCTATGTTGTTGGCGTTATCAAATGAAGAAGATGAAGCTGGATTGGCAAATCAGCTTTTGGAAAAAGGCTCGAGCTATTGCAAGGGAAAAGTGGGCTCGATGGAGATGCAAAAAGTGGTTGCGGCGATTGAGACGGCGGCAAAGCGATCCGAATTAATTAATGCTAACCTCTATCGGGAGATGCACGCGTTATATCATGCGATTATGGAAGCGTTACAAGGTGTGACGAGAGGACAGGCAGAGCTTGGAGATGTATTAAGAACCGTAGGATTGAGGTTTGCAGTCGTACGCGGAAGGCCTTACGAAAATCATGAAGAAGGCGAATGGATTGCGGTAGCCCTATATGGAACGATTGGTGCACCGATCCGCGGCCTGGAACATGAAACGATCGGACTCGGAATCAACCATATTTAAATAAAGCCCATAGTCATTTAGTTTAGGAGGGGGCTGTACTGGCAAAGGGAGTCGTTTGCCGGTACAATCCTCTCTTTTTATTAAAATAAGGGTGCTCGTTGATCATGTGCAGCCCAAGTGGGGCAATTATTCGTCTAATCCACAATTAAGGAGGTGAGCGAAACTTAATGGAAAACCGAAAAGCAATTATGCCCACTCTGGAAACACCTCCATATCGAAAGAGGCTCGAACGTTTTACCAGAAGAAAGGCACCTCTTAAAAAATGAAAGCACTTTCAATACCTGTAGGGACCCCGGTTAAACTGGCGGACTCTTTACGAACAATGAACAAACTTAATGTGAGAGGGGAATGACTTTTGCAAAATCATCAGTTGGAACTCGCACCAAAAACCGATCATCCAGAACCATCCAATACGTTGCAACGTAAATTAAAGGCACGCCACCTGACAATGATTTCGTTAGGAGGAGCAATCGGCACAGGGCTTTTTCTCGGAAGCGGACCGGCCATTCATAACGCGGGTCCGGGTGGCGCTTTAGTCGCTTATTCTGTTATTGGCATTATGGTTTATTTTATTATGACAAGTCTTGGGGAACTGGCGACCTTCATGCCGGTGAGCGGTGCCTTCAGCACATACGCAACCCGTTTTATTGACCCTGCTCTCGGCTTTGCGATGGGCTGGAACTATTGGTTCACCTGGGCGATGACACTTGCTGCCGAGCTTTCCGCCTCGACGATGGTCATGAAGTTCTGGTTTCCGCACAGCCCGTCGTTTTTATGGAGCTCCTTGTTTTTAGTCGTATTGTTCTTGCTGAACTACTTGTCCGTCAAAGGATACGGAGAAGGGGAATATTGGTTTTCCTTTATTAAAGTAGCAACAATTATCATTTTTCTTATTGTCGGTGTCCTTATGATCTTTGGTATCATGGGCGGGGCTCCGATCGGTTTCAAAAACTTTACGGTTGGCAATGCTCCATTTGCCGGCGGGTTTATGGCGACGTTAGGCATTTTTATCGCAGCCGGCTTCTCCTTTCAAGGTACTGAAATTGTCGGTGTCGCAGCAGGAGAAAGTGAAGATCCCGCGAAAAACGTACCGCGTTCCGTTCGCAGCATTTTCTGGCGCATTCTCTTATTCTATTGTCTCGCGATACTTGTGATTGGATTAATTATTCCGTATACGACTAGCAGTTTGCAAGGCGACACAGTCATGGTCAGTCCGTTTACGATGGTATTTAAAAAAGCGGGGCTTGCGTTTGCCGCCTCCGCAATGAACGCCATTATTTTAACAGCCGTATTATCCGCAGGAAATTCGAGTCTTTATGTGACAAGCCGGATGTTGTATGCGATGGCTCAAGATGGGCTTGCACCAAGGTTTTTCGGGAAGGTGAACAAGCGGGGGGTTCCTATTTTAGCAGTTATCGTCACTTCAGTTGTCGGAATGTTGGCGTTTTTTGCTTCCTTTTTCGGGGATGGTGCCGTATATACGTGGCTGATGAATTCAGTCGGCGTAACAGGATTTATTTTCTGGCTCGGTATTGCGGCAAGCCACTATCGTTTCCGAAAAGCATACATCGCGCAGGGCTATAAGCTTTCCGATCTTCCATATCGTGCAAAATGGTTTCCGTTCGGCCCGATTTTCGCCTTTATACTTTGCATGATCGTTTTACTAGCACAAAACTACCGGGCGTTCCTGAGTCACCCTATCGATTGGGGCAGCGTCATTGCCGCTTACCTTGGCATACCATTGTTCCTTGTCATGTGGCTCGGGTATAAGTTCATCAAGAAAACAAAAGTCGTTCCGTTGGACAAATGTGAGATTGATTTTGAGGAGCATCGGAACGTTCAATAATAAATAAAGCTGTAAAAGCCTCCTGACCTAATTTCAGGAGGCTTTATGATGTGGACCAATGCGCCGGCTGGCTAAGCATGGATGGCAATTTTGTCTTTGCGTCACCATTTGCGGCGTTAATCTGGGCCTGGGTGAGGAAAAGACTCCCCGTGAGATCGGCCCCTCGAACATCAGCGTCCCTGAAATCGGCACCGATCAGATCGGCCATTTTTAAGTCGGCATCCCTCAGGTCGGCAGCAATGAGGAGCGCTCCTCTTAAATTGGCACCTCTTAAGTCAGCACCTCGAAGATTGGCGCCAATAAGGTCGGCTCCTCTGCCGGGCTTTTTTCGGTGCTTTTTGGAACGACTACGCGCTGGAAGCGGCCCGGATCGAACAAGTTCGCTGGCGCGCAAAAGCAAAAGATTAATTTTTGCCCTATGTGCCGGCACGTCCAGTTCAATAAGAGATTCCGGACGAAGGTGGGTAAGGCGTTCTGTTTCCTCAAGTGCCCGGCACAGATCGCTATGGATAGAAGCGGTTGCCTGTAGCGAAAGCGCTTCCGTCAAATACAAGAGCATTTCATGAAGCTGTTGCATAATGGGAAACACATCAAACATCAGCTTTGCCGTTTCGGGAGTTTTGCGCCAATCTTTTCCTTTGAATGTAAATTGCGATACTTTTTGCCCTGCGCCAAAACATTCATATACCGTGCATCCCCGGAATCCTTTCTGTCTCAGATCTTTATGAATGCCGCAGCGAAAATCCGATTGCAAATTAGGACAGGTTTCTCCAGCATTTTTAGTAAACGCAAAATCGGCTGATAGGGCAAAAGGAAGGGCGACACAGCATAGGCCGAAACAATTCTCGCAGTCGGGGCGCAGATCGTCCCGTAATAAATTTGGTAGGTTTTGCACTGTTCTCACTTACTTTCGGTTTTATTTGAAGCAAAGAACACCTTTACTATCAGTATACTTGTCTTGCAAAATCAAATCTAGTTTCCGTTTCGTTTAAGAAGTTTCTCAAGGACAAAAATGGGGTCTGGAGTCGAAAATCTGTCCAATAGACGCTGTCTCAAGGACAAAAATACGGTCTGGAGACGAAAATCTGTCCAATAGAAAGGGTCTCAAGGACAAAAATACGGTCTGGAGTTGAAAATCTGTCCA
>NZ_AUMP01000052.1:15647-15848 GCF_000430745.1 Fictibacillus gelatini DSM 15865
GGAGACGAAAATCTGTCCAATAGAAAGGGTCTCAAGGACAAAAATACGGTCTGGAGTTGAAAATCTGTCCAATAGAAGGAGTCTCAAGGACAAAAATGAGGTCTGGAGACGAAAACCTGTCCAATAGAAGGAGTCTCAAGGACAAAAATACGGTCTGGAGACGAAAATCTGTCCAATAGAAAGGGTCTCAAGGACAAAAAT
>NZ_AUMP01000053.1 GCF_000430745.1 Fictibacillus gelatini DSM 15865
AGCTTTCCAGTTGCTTCGGTTATGATATTATGGAAGCTTTTTATGTCATTTTTTAAAGACTCAGGCGATACCTGGGAAGGGATAGGGAAGATTTGCATCACATATTGTATCGTTCAGATGTTTCCGATCTTCGTAAAAGTCCTAAAGGGATTAGGGACGTTGGCTGTTGGAATTTAAGAGTTTGTGATTTTTAAAAAATCACATAAAAATCACGAAAGTTACGATCATTTGCGACTTCATGCAAAAATCAAATTACTAAAATCAATTGTTTATTTTGGTCAAAAACGTATATTAAAGGTTTATGAAAATGCGCGAAATGCAAGTAAAATATGGGCGGCATGATGTAATTTAGCCACTCCCACTCGGGAACTGGTTAAGTGCATTATCCAACCAATTATCGACTCATTTGTGAAGACGTCTTGTAAACAATTTATTTCAATAATAATAACCACTTCCTAAAATTTAGGGAGTGGTTTTTTACTTATTTGGTTCAAGGAAAAAAAGGTATCCGTAATGGAAGAAAAACTCTCTTTGGATTAACCATTCGGAAAGCACTTTTAATTCAGGTAATGGTGCTTTATAACCGAATGTGAAGGAAGTCTTCAGTTATTTAAAAATAACGATTGTTCAATATTGAAAGGCCTTTCATCAGTTACTAAACTGTTGAGAGGTCTTTTCTTCTATATTGGCTCTCATATGAGAAAATGGAATTGTAAAATTTTATAAAAAAAATATGAAGAAAAATAAGTGGAAAGGACTATTTTTCGTACATTGCCAGCTAATCTATCTACCGTAACAAATTCCTTTATGTAAAAGAATTACCCCGATCATCGCATTTTTAAAATAAATAAAAGGACCTATCTCTTCCTTTTTTCAGTTTGTTGCTGTTTACAATGATTCAACAATCCATTAACAGATGAGAATTATAATAGGGCTTGTTCATAAGACTTGATGAAGGAGAGGAAGGAATCATGAACCAGGGGAGAGCTTTAGAGCAATGGATTAAAAATTTTACTGAGGAAAGCCTGAGGAAAAATTTAGACCGCCGCAGCTTTTTGCAAGGTGCAACCAGGATAGCTGGACTTTCATTAGGTCTCGCTATCGCCCAGTCTGTTGGAAGTCTTAAAGTGGATGCAGCGCCAAGTTTCAGTGATTATCCTTTTACTCTTGGTGTCGCATCCGGCGACCCGTTATCTGACGGTGTCGTGCTATGGACGAGACTGGCTCCTGAACCATTTAATGGGGGAGGCATGCCGCCCAGCGATGTGAAAGTAAAATGGGAACTGGCAAAAGACGAACATTTCCGCCACATCGTACAGCACGGCACGGAGATCGCCTCATCTCACCTTGGGCATACGGTCCATGTTGAAGTTAGCGGCTTGAAGCCTGAGAGTATCTATTACTACCGTTTCAAATGCGGTAATGAAATTAGTCCAGTAGGAAGAACAAAAACACTTCCGAAGGCAGGGTCCAACGTTTCCAGTTTGAAATTTGCTTTTGCTTCCTGTCAGCAATTTGAACATGGATACTATACTGCATATAAGCATATGGCCAAAGAGGACCTGGATGTAGTGTTTCACCTGGGTGATTACATTTATGAATACGGCCCGGATGAATATGTTGCTCCAAATGGAAATGTTCGGACACATATCGGTCCGGAAGTTACTACGCTTCAAGATTATAGAAACCGCTATGCCCAATACCGCTCAGATAGAAATTTAAAAGCTGCTCATTCTGCCTTCCCCTGGATTGTGACCTGGGATGATCATGAAGTCGAAAATAATTATGCAAATGTTATTCCTGAAAAGGGACAGCCTGTTGAACAATTTATCAAACGGCGTGCTGCTGCCTACCAGGCGTATTACGAACATATGCCGCTTCGCAAATCCACTATGGTCGGAGGCAATATACAACTATACCGCAGCTTCCAATATGGAAATTTGGCTAATTTCTTTGTTCTTGATACCCGCCAATACCGGGATGACCAGGCAAATGGAGACGGCAGCAGCCCTCAGACACCTGAGTCCCTTGACCCCAAACGGACGCTGATGGGAGCTGAACAGGAAAAGTGGCTTTTTAACAACCTTGAACACTCGAAAGCAGTATGGAATGTACTTGCGCAGCAAATCTTTTTTGCGCAGCGAAATTACGGGACCCAGGCATCGCCAAAGTTCAGCATGGATGCCTGGGATGGTTATCCGGCCGCACGGCAACGCCTATTAGATTTTGCAAAAACCAGGGACATTGACAATTTCATTGTCCTGAGCGGTGATGTTCATGCAAACTGGGCAGCCAATTTATTGACTAATTTTGATGATCCAAACTCGAAGATCATTGGAGCTGAGTTCGTCGGCACTTCGATTACATCCGGCGGGGACGGGTCCGACAAGCGGGCAGATACGAATAAAATATTAGGACTCAATCCCCATATTAAATTTTTTAATGATTTTCGCGGATATGTCCGCTGCCGTGTCACTAAAGAGAAGTGGCAAGCCGATTATCGTGTCGTTCCATACGTATCTTCACCGGGTGCTGACATTACCACAAGAGCTTCTTTCGTCTATGAAAAAGACCAAAATGGGCTCAAAGCAGTATCAAAGGCTACCGTTCCGCACGGTGTCTTACAATCAAATGAAGTGGAAGAAGACCGTTATCGTGCCCATGCACAGGCGCATAAAAAACAACTTGAGAAAAAGCGCGGAAAAGTCTTGAATTAATAAACCTGAGTGAAAGTTTTAAAGAAAAAGTGGTATATAGACAACGAAGTAAAATCGAAAGGATGCTGATTGAAAATGTTTTCTAATATTGGAATCCCGGGTTTGATTCTCGTTCTTGTTATTGCCTTAATCATCTTTGGACCATCAAAATTACCGGATATCGGCCGGGCGTTTGGCCGTACTTTAACAGAGTTTAAAAAGGCTTCAACGGGATTAATGACAGAAGAAGAAAAAGAGGAAGAAAAAAAACCTGTCCTAACGGCAGTTGAAAAAAAGGGATAACTGGTTTTATTTATCATTAGTGGACAGGGAGACCTGTCTGCTTCTTTTTGGCCCGATAGGAAAGCATTCCTTTCCTATCGGGCATAAGTGACTATGAAATGATGTGAGCACAAGAATCGAGATGAAACCTGTGCTTTTGGACGAAAAAACTCGCATGAACCGCCTTTCAGCGAGTTTTCTTTTGCGGATTCATTGGGTTATAAAAAAGGAGGCTGGGGAAATGGAGAATAAAGAATTACACGTATTGGGGCATTTGGAAGAGCTTCGCGGCAGGATTCTTAAAACGTTTTTGGCATTTGTCGCTTTTTTTACCGTGAGTTTTGGTTTTGTCAAGGAAATTTACAAATGGGTAGTTAGAGACTTTGATGGAAAACTTGCCATACTGGGCCCCAGTGATATCCTCTGGGTATATATGGTGATAGCGGCTGTTATATCAATTGCTGCGACCATTCCTGTAGCCGCTTACCAGACATGGCGTTTTGTATCGCCTGCTTTAAAGCCGGAGGAAAGAAAGGTGACATTAAGATTCATCCCGGGTCTATTTCTATTATTTATCCTCGGGCTATCATTTGGGTACTTCGTTTTATTTCCGATGGTATTAAAGTTCTTAATCTCGTTATCTGCCGGGCAATTCGAAACGATGTTCACCGCAGAAAAGTACTTTCGATTTATGATCAATCTCATCTTACCGTTTGGATTTTTATTTGAAATGCCTCTTGTCGTTATGTTTTTAACAAGACTAGGAATTCTTAATCCAAAGCGGCTCGCAAAGGCCCGGAAGATATCCTATTTAGCTTTGGTCATCATTTCAGTGGTTATTACTCCGCCAGATTTTATCTCAGATTTTTTAGTGACGATTCCTTTGCTTGTTCTATACGAATTAAGCATCAGTCTATCGAGAGTGGTGTATAGGAAAAAGCTTATGAATGAAAACATGCCTTTGCCAGAAATGTAACTAACAACATGGAAAAGCTTGTAGACAAAGCCTGGTCTACAAGCCTTTTTACTTACTACACCAGGCGGCGGGGATAAAAAAATGCATGCTAATGTAAGTTTAATAATTATACAATATTCAATTTACCAATTTGGGGGTACTAGAAAAAGATAGTTCTTTTTAAAGAGCAATTTTTCTTTAAAATAATATTTAGACGGGAGGGAAATTCAAGTTTCGGTAAAATGAATTTTTAAATTCGAAGGAGAATCAGAATGACCCATTTAGAGTTGGCTTTTGGTTTTGTCCCTGTTAGTGTTATCATATTATCATTTATCCTCACGCTATTTGTGAAGAAGATTTACGTTATGCCACTTATTAGTTTCATTGCGTGTATAATTTTAATGTTTACCGTTTTTAATCAGTCATTTTTTGGGTGGGCATTAGTCTATACCGTTTTTTCCTTGATTTTTTCTTATTTAGCAATGCTTATCGTAAAATTACGAAAAAAAAGTAAGTAGGCTAAAAGGGGAAGGAATTTCACGATAAGCTTGACATGGCACATGAAAAAGTACGAAGAAAAATCCCGGTTTCTTTTAAGGAAGCCGGGATATTCTTATATGAAAAAAATCGGCGGGATTATCCTTGAAATCGGCTGAATAATCCCCTCGTAGTCCCTCGTAGTGAAGTGCGGTGATTTTTCGACATACAGCGCTTTTTCATCTGTCTTTTTTTGCAAAAAAGAAAGGAAAAAAGACCCCCAAGTTCGAAATGGTATAGGAAGGAAATTTACTGTTCTTTCATCATAGGTTGTGGAGAAAAAGAGGGGGAATAAAGATGAGTGTCAATAAAACAAGATTTGATAGTTATCATCCATTATTGGATGGAGTGATAAAAAATGTCGAAAAAGTAATGATCGGAAAAACGCAAGTGACAGAACTCAGTCTTGTGGCACTTTTAGCTGGCGGACATGTTCTTTTGGAGGACGTTCCAGGTGTCGGGAAAACGATGATGGTCCGCTCGCTTGCCCGCTCTCTCGGTCTCGAATTTAACAGGATCCAATTTACACCCGACCTTTTGCCGTCCGATATTACGGGGGTTTCGATCTATAACCAAAAGGAAATGGCCTTCGAATTCCGGAGAGGTCCATTATTGGGGAATGTTATTTTAGCCGATGAAATCAATCGTACGTCTCCGAAAACACAGTCGGCCCTTTTGGAATCAATGGAAGAAAAAAGTGTAACGGTCGACGGACAAACCCATTTATTGCCGGAACCTTTCTTCGTTATGGCTACACAAAACCCGATTGAGTATGAAGGAACTTTCCCTTTGCCTGAAGCCCAGCTTGACCGTTTTATGATGAAATTAAATATGGGCTATCCTTCTGTTGAAGACGAAATGAAGATTCTAAATGTAACGGAGAAGGGGCATCCGGTCGAAACGTTAGAATGTGTTATTTCCGCCGGAGAATTAACCCGGCTAAAAGAACAGGTCCGGGACGTTTATGTGGATGACACGGTGAAACGCTACATTGTTGATTTATCCAATCGAACGAGAAACCACCGGTCCGTTTATCTCGGTGTCAGCCCCCGCGGCTCTTTAAGCCTGATGAAGGCTGCGCAAAGCTATGCGCTATTAATGAACAGAGAGTACTGCGTCCCTGATGATATTAAATATTTAGCGCCATTTGTATTGACACATCGCATTTTATTAAAGCCTGAAGCGAGATTTGAAGGACAAACAGCAAACGACATCATTCTAGAAATGTTAGCGAGAGTTCCAGTTCCCCTGCATAAAGGACAATCGGCAAGATGATCAGGCTTAAGTGGAAGTTAAGCAACAAGTATCGGACGCCAATCGGGTTCATTGGCATCCTATTCCTTCTCATTTGTACATTTTCTTATGCGATGTTTCAAGGCGGATTTGTCAGTTGGTTTTTGTTTTATAGTAGTCTCCCGCTCGTTTTGTATACGATTTTGATGTTTTTTTATCGTTTGGGCAACGTGCAAATCGTACGAGAGTTGAATAAGGAAAAATTAGTCGCGGGAGAATCATTGGAAGTTACGATTACGATGAAACGCTCCAGCTGGTTTCCGCTACTTTATTTAGTGATCGTTGACGAGTTGCCGGAAGCGCTTGCAAAACATGCAGATCAAGAAGGAGAAGAATATATCCACCAATCACGCGGCCTGTTTTTTCCACTATTTAAAAAGACATTATCATACACGTATTATGTCCATCCGGTTCCGCGAGGTGTTTATGACCTTTCGAATGTCATGTTAAAATCAGGCGACATTTTCGGCTTTGTGGAAAAAATAGTGAACGTTCAAGTAACGGACCATCTGTTTGTCTATCCTCGTTATCAAGAAATCGACCGATGGGAAATCGATAGACATTTGTATAACGGGGATCAACGGGCCGGCCGGCGATCGAGGACAGATTTTACTTCTACCATAAGCGTCCGAGATTATGCCCCGGGCGACCGGCTTGCCTGGCTCCATTGGAAGGCAAGCGCCCGTTCGAATAAACTGTTGACGAAAGTGTTTGAACATCAACGAAATGATGACTTTACGATCATTATTGACCAATCCATTGAAAGCTATGGTGGCAAAGACTTACTGTTTGAAAAGGCGGTTTCGTTTGCAGCTTCCCTTATTCGTTATTCGATTCAAAAAGGGGGAGCGGTCGGTTTTTATGTGCTCGATGAAAATGAACAAATTCCGATGAATAGCGGGTATGAGCAAGAATGGCGAATCATGCATGAATTGGCGAGAGTAAAAGCAAATCATAAAAAGGCGTTCGAAATCGAGCTAAAAGAAGAGTTTGCTGAAGGGAATTTAGACGGAAAAACGATGGTCATCCTATCGCCGCTTTTGACGGAATCGCTTGTGAAGACGATGGAGCTGATCTCGATGAGAAATTCGAATCTCATTTTCTTTTACATCGCACAGGGCACGAAATTATCTACGATCGACTATCAATTCATCAATCGGTTAAATCAGCGAATGATCGCAACGATGCCAATTATCGGCGAGCAGTTTAACGAGGCGTTAAAGGCAGGTGTGAAACATGCAACAAGCTAGAGGCAAACGAGAATCAGCTTTACATACACTCGTCCTTTATGCACTTGGATTCTTTTTATTTTGGGAGTGGCTCAGGCCGCTGACGATCGTTACACCGATGAGTGAAATCGGAATTTTCGTGATGTTCATTGCCTTTTTATTTCTCATCACATACTTTCGGCTGCCCTTTTGGATTTCCTTTCCGGTAAAATTCATTGCCATGATGTATGCCTTTCATTCGTTGTATTACCCGGATGTCTTTTTATCGTTTCGTTGGGTTCCGCATTTTTTGTCCGATGTAAAGGGCAATATCGCAATCATTTTAGAACAGCGGTGGGCAGACACAACGGAAATTAGCCGCTCTTTTCTATTTTTCATTTTGTTATGGCTCATCAGTTATTTGATGCATTATTGGTTGATTCAAGCGAAGAAAATCTTTCTTTTCTTTTTCATTACGGTCATCTATATTACCGTTTTAGATACGTTCACGGACTATGATGCAACGTTCGCGATTATTCGTACAGTTTTTATTGGACTTATATTAATCGGCATTTTGCGGATGATGAAAATTATCGAAACGGAAGGCTTTTCTTTACTGAAAGGAAGATTTCCGGTACTATGGATGGCCCCGCTCACTGTCATCATTAGCCTGTCTTCCTTTTTTGGCGTTATTGCGCCGAAAGCATCACCGCAATGGCCCGACCCGGTTCCTTTTTTGAAAAAAATAACGCATCAAAAAGATGACGGCCAGGAAGGTCCTCAGGGAAAAGGCGGGATCGCCAGAATTGGGTATGGAACAAATGACAGCAGGCTAGGAGGCCCATTCCGCTACGATTTTAAACCGGTATTTACTGCCTATGTTGAAACCCGGCATTATTGGCGGGTGGAATCGAAAAATAGTTATACCGGCAAAGGATGGGAAGTTAAAGGGCCCAATACACCGCAAACTCTCAATCCTCTAAATGTTAACTATTCATCACCGTTTTCCCGCCTCTGGGAAGAAACGTCCGGTGCGGTTCATTTAAAACGGGAGTCTGTGCAAATTGTGATGGACAAAGATAAAAGCTATCCTTTTCTATTAATGCCGGGAATGCTTATCGGGAAAAATTATAATTTTGATAAAGTTTCGTTAAAATTAGACCCGTTGACAGGAAAAATTAATACGTTTTTAGATAATAAGAAGGTAGCTTTAGCATCCTATAGCATGTCCTTTTTAAGTCCGGTATACGATGAGAATAAACTCAGAAAAAGCAAAGAGGAGTATCCGGGCTTTATTCGCGACAACTATCTTCAGTTGCCTGAAAGTCTGCCCAAACGGGTGAAAAAGCTGGCTGAAAATATTACAAAGAAGGCGGGCAATCCGTATGACAAAGCCAAAGCGGTAGAACGGTGGTTTTCGGATGAAGGGTACGGCTATGAAACAACAAACGTTGCTGTTCCTGGGAAAAACGATGATTATGTCGATCAGTTTTTATTTAAAACAAAAAAAGGGTATTGCGACAACTTTTCGACATCGATGGCTGTTCTATTGCGCTCTGTTGGCATTCCAACACGGTGGGTCAAAGGGTTCTCGCCCGGTGAATTTAAAGGGATGATCAAAAGGACGAACTTGCGTGAGTATAAAGTTACGAATGCGAATGCCCATTCATGGGTGGAAGTGTATTTTACAGATGCCGGATGGGTACCATTTGAGCCGACAAGGGGATTTACAAATATCAATCAAATGAAAGAAGAAAACCAAACGAGGCCAACTCAAGAAACAATGGCACCTATTAAAAAGAAAGAGAAAAAAACGGAGGACGTTACTAAAAAGCCGCTGTCTGAAAAGGATTCATCCGACTCAAGGAAAACAGATCATTTTATAAAAAGAGGAGTTTTAGCTTTTTTACTTGTTCTTGCTTCAGGGGGCTTGATTGCCTTTCTTTACCGGAAACAATGGCTCCGCTATTATTTCCTCTGGCGCTTTAAACGGAAAAATGATGAAAAAACTTTTTACGAAGCATATCACCGTTTGTTATGGCTTCTGCAGTATCACGGCATTCAACGTGATCCAGCATTTACATTGCGGGAATATGCGGTTTTCGTTGATCGGGCGTTAGATACAAAAGACATGATCATATTAACAAAAGCATATGAAACGATACATTACGGAAATCAAAATAAACAAAGCCACTGGAATGAAACACATAAACAATTGTGGGAAAATTTAATTAAAAGGATACCCGCTTGACCCTCCTCATCAGCATTGATAGAATGTGGTTTGTAAGAAACTGTCGAATCAAGAAAAGTCGTTTAAAAGCGCTTCTTTTCTTAAAACTTCGAATAGTAAATAACGAAATAACTTTCTCCTTCGTATATCCTCGGTAATAAGGACCGAAAGTCTCTACCGGGGCACCGTAAATGCTCCGACTATGAAGGTGGGATTCTTTGCATAACCGGAATTCCACCTTTGTTTTTATACGAAAACATGGTGTGATTCCGGTTTCCTTTTATCCTTTTTACTGTAAGTCTTATAAGAAGAGAAAGGTAGTGAATACTAAATCAAAAAGGTTGTTCAAAAAGTCCGGGAAACATTGCCGGCGAATTTCTGCGTCAGCTTGCTCCTGTGCTCCTCACGTATTAAAAGGACCTATGCACCTGTGTCTGCCAGTATTGCTCCGAACTATGCTTCCTCGGTGCAACTCGCAGTGAATCAGCGCCGAATCGCTCGTCGCTCCGGTGCTCGGAGGCTACGCTTCCTTGAACTTCTTGGCCCTGTTTGTCCTCCTTTTTGAACTTCTATTTAAGATTAATTTTGATGGGGTGAAGGAATGGAAATTGCAAACGAAATGATCGTTGTGTTAGATTACGGCAGCCAGTATAATCAGTTAATTGCGCGCCGCATTCGTGATTTAGGGGTGTACAGCGAACTGCATCCACATACATTAACGGCGGAAGAAATTAAGAAAATGAACCCGAAAGGCATTATTTTGTCAGGCGGCCCAAACAGTGTGTACGGTGAAGGCGCGCCATCTTGTGATGAAAAGATCTTCGAATTAGGGATTCCTGTACTCGGCATCTGTTACGGTATGCAATTAATGGCACACCGATTAGGCGGCAAAGTAGACCGTGCCAACCATCGGGAGTACGGAAAAGCAGAAATTGATGTGAAAAATCCATCAAAGTTATATGAAGATCTTCCGAATACACAAGTTGTCTGGATGAGCCACGGTGACCTTGTCATTAGCCCTCCGGAAGGATTTACTACAGATGCGACAAGTCCTTCTTGCCCTGTAGCTGCTATGAGCAATGTCGCTAAGAAATTATACGGTATTCAGTTCCATCCAGAAGTTCGGCATAGTGAACATGGCATTGAGCTGCTCCAAAACTTCGTATTTGCCATTTGTGAATGCAAAGGCGATTGGACAATGGAAAACTGGATTGAAACTGAAATTGAAAAAATCCGTGAAACGGTTGGAGATAAAAAAGTGCTTTGCGCCTTATCCGGCGGAGTGGATTCTTCAGTTGTTGCCGTTTTGATCCATAAAGCAATCGGAGACCAGCTTACATGTATGTTTGTCGATCATGGACTATTACGTAAAGGCGAAGCGGAAAGCGTCATGAAAACCTTCAGTGAAGGGTTTCACATGAATGTTATTAAAATCGACGCAAAAGAGCGGTTCCTTTCAAAACTTAAAGGTGTATCCGATCCGGAAAAGAAACGGAAAATTATCGGTAACGAATTCATTTATGTTTTTGATGAAGAAGCGGCCAAGTTTGAAGGAATCGATTTCCTTGCACAAGGAACGCTATACACCGATATCGTTGAAAGTGGAACGGCAACGGCACAAACGATCAAGTCACACCATAATGTTGGCGGATTGCCAGAAGATATGAAGTTCAAATTAATCGAACCATTAAACACATTATTTAAAGATGAAGTTCGTAAAGTCGGAACGGAACTCGGCATTCCGGATGAAATTGTTTGGCGCCAACCGTTCCCGGGACCAGGTCTTGGTATTCGCGTTCTCGGTGAAATTACCGAAGACAAGCTTGAAATCGTCCGCGAATCCGATTATATTCTTCGCGAAGAAATTAAAAAAGCCGGACTTGAACGCGACATCTGGCAATATTTTACCGTACTTCCGGACATCCGCAGTGTCGGTGTCATGGGCGATGCGAGAACGTACGATTATACCATCGGCATTCGTGCAGTAACTTCAATTGACGGGATGACATCCGATTGGGCCCGCATTCCATATGATGTCCTGCAAAAAATTTCAACCCGGATTGTCAACGAAGTGAACCACGTCAACCGGGTTGTCTATGATATTACATCTAAACCACCTGCTACGATCGAGTGGGAGTAAAAAGCGAATTAAAATCCAGGGAATTTCCCTGGATTTTTTTGTATTAAAGCAAGCGTATTTTTTTATGGAAAAGATTTCAACCTTTCGATATGATGAGAAGAGAAGTGGCCAAATTAAGGGAAAAATGGGGGAGGAACATGGGAGAGTTTATTGGCTTTGTAGTCATAATCGCGGCTGTTATGGTAATCATAAATGCCGAAACCAAAAGCAAATCACGAAATAAAAGAAAAGTCGATTTGAAAAAAGAACCTCCTCAAGCTCTTTCTACTATCGATCACCCTGAATTTCAAGAAATAGAAAAGAAACTGCAAAATGCTCTTCAAGTTTTTGATCCATCGATTCTAAAAGGGCGTTTTGAAGAAGGGCAACAATCGAAAATAGAAGGGGATTTTGAGTGGCGATTCTTTGAGTTAAAACGTTTCTTTTTTATGAATGCGTTGTTAAAAGAAGTGCCGATGTTTAGTCAACAAGTGGATGATATATGGCATAATATGATTTTATTCACAAAAGAGTATGAACAGTTCGGCCGCATGTTTTTAGAAATGCCGCTGCACCATACGCCGAATATAAAAAAGAAGCCTGACCCGGGGCTTCGGGCATTTTACGACTGGATTTATTCTGAGCTTTTTACAATATATCCACAAACGACCTATTATTACGGCCGGTTTTTTCGTTATCCTGTAAAACCGGATGTGATCAATGAATTTAAAACAAAACCCGTAGGATTTTTAAAAGAAAAATATTTCAAAACGGGCTCGCTATATGAGGAAGCTATTCATCATTTAATTCAAAAGATGAAAAAGTCGGTTGAGCAGATTGATCATATGGACATTAATAATCTAAAAGAAGAACGGGAGAGGGCGTATACAAACGATGATATGAATTTATTGCTTCCGGTCGCTCTTTATGCATCCTTCTTTTTATATGAATCCTATGAGGATAAAGTCTGGGGGGTGGGAGCCGCCGCTAGCTCTTCTTCCTTTTTTTCAGGTTGCGGGAGTTCGGGGGGAGGCTCTGACAGTCATCATCACGGCCATCATTGTTCCAGTAACAATTGTTCAGGCAGCAGCTGTTCAAGTTGTTCGAGTTGCTCTAGTTGCGGAAGCGGTTGTGGAAGCAGTTAATCTTTTTGATAATAACCGAACAATAGTGTTAAAAAAAGAAAATATCATTCGGAAATAGATTGACGAATTTTGTCGTACCTTGTATAATCTCCATATACTAGTAAATACTAATCCGTCGTATAATATCGGGAATAAGGCTCGAGAGTTTCTACCAGGCTGCCGTAAATGGCCTGACTACGAGGGGTAATGGAGATATCTGTACGGACAATTTCTGTGCATGTCCAATCCCTTCTATGTCAGCTCGAGGCTTGCCCCGGGCTTTTTTAAATCAATGAAGGGTGAGGGGACATGCAAAAGTATTTTCAATTCAAAGAGCTCAATACAAACTATAAGAAAGAGTTCGTCGCAGGGCTCACAACGTTTTTGGCGATGGCGTATATTATATTCGTCAATCCATCCGTTTTGTCACAAGCTGGGATGGACAAAGGGGCTGTTTTTACCGCAACATGTCTTGCTGCAGCGTTCGGAACGCTATTCATGGGCGTTGTCGCAAAGTATCCGATTGCGCTTGCTCCGGGAATGGGCTTAAATGCTTTCTTTACTTACTCTGTTGTTTTAACGATGGGGATTCCATGGCAAACCGCGCTGTCCGGTGTGTTAATGTCCGGTATTATTTTTATCATAATTACAATCTTTAAAATTCGTGAAACGATTATTAATGCCATTCCACAAGAGTTGAAATATGCCGTTGCTTGCGGAATCGGTCTATTTATTGCATTTATCGGATTGAAAAATGCAGGAATTGTCGTATCCAATAAAGCGACATTTGTTTCGGTTGGTGACTTTACAAAAGGGCCGACATTGCTTGCGATTTTTGGTTTTATTGTCACGATTTTAATGATGATTCGTAATATCCGCGGAAGCATTTTTTACGGAATGGTTATTACGGCTATTGTAGGAATTATCTTTGGCCTAATTGATATGCCGACAAAAATTATCGGTTCCGTGCCCAGTCTTGCGCCGACGTTCGGGGACGCCTTTAAGCATTTTGGTGATATTTTCAGCATGAAAAAAATGTGGGCTGTTGTTTTAACGTTTTTCTTTGTTGATTTTTTTGATACGGCAGGAACGATTATTGCAGTTGCGACAAAAGCAGGATTAATGAAAGATAATAAGCTGCCCCGGGCGGGACGGGCCCTTCTTGCTGATTCATCTGCTATTGTCGTTGGAGCGATTCTTGGAACGTCTTCAACTACCGCTTATGTTGAATCAACATCCGGTGTAGCAGCTGGAGGACGAACAGGATTCACATCTGTAGTTACAGCTATTTTCTTGCTGTTATCTTTATTCTTCTCACCGCTTTTAGTGGTCGTAACACCATCTGTGACAGCGCCGGCCTTGATCGTCGTTGGGGTTTTGATGGTTTCGGTTTTAGGGAAGATCGATTGGAATCGATTAGAGATTGCAGTTCCAGCTTTTTTAACCATCGTCGCTATGCCACTTACGTATAGCATTGCAAACGGAGTCGCACTCGGATTTCTTCTTTACCCGATCACGATGCTTGTGAAAGGACGGGCTAAAGAGATTCATCCGATCATGTATCTTCTCCTCATTATCTTTTTAGGCTATTTTATCTTTTTAATCTAATGAATGCGACAAACTGAATAGAGCTGATCAAAAGACCGCTACTATGAGAGAACGCTGAAAAAGCCCGTTTAAAGAGGAAAAGAAGCTAACAAGCCATTACATATAGGCAGTTAGCTTCTTTTAATGTTTTTCTTGAAATAGAAAATTGAGAAACTGTATTTTTGCTTTTGCGTGATGTTCGAAATGCACGATTACAATTGAAAGAGTAGACAGGTCGAGCCCGATATGCGGAAGTTTGCATATCGGGTTCTTTTCATGTGAAAAAAGTATTGACCCACCAGAAGATTGCTGATATAGTATTAAACGTTGCCGCTTTACGAAACAACGGTTAAAAAACTTTTTAAAAAAGATTGTTGACATGGCGGTTTGAAAATGATATAGTATTTCTTGTCGCTGCTTTCGAGTAGCTAATGAAATTACATCGAATGTTCTTTGAAAACTAAACAAAAGCCAGGTAAGTCAGGGATAAACCATCCCGCAATTCTTATTTGAAATGATTGAGCAAGACAAACTTTATTGGAGAGTTTGATCCTGGCTCAGGACGAACGCTGGCGGCGTGCCTAATACATGCAAGTCGAGCGGACGGAAGGAGAGCTTGCTCTCTGGAAGTTAGCGGCGGACGGGTGAGTAACACGTGGGCAACCTGCCTCATAGATGGGGATAACACCGAGAAATCGGTGCTAATACCGAATAATAGAGCG
>NZ_AUMP01000054.1 GCF_000430745.1 Fictibacillus gelatini DSM 15865
TGGTGGCGATGGCGAAGAGGTCACACCCGTTCCCATACCGAACACGGAAGTTAAGCTCTTCAGCGCCGATGGTAATTGGGGGCTTCCCCCTGTGAGAGTAGGACGCTGCCAGGCCAATTGAGACTCCGTTGGATTTTCCAGCGGAGTTTTTAGTTAACGGTAAAAAATGGTTATTGGTTTTACATAAAAAGTAATAACCAAACTAGAAATACAATCATTAGAAATATTAACAAATTAGTCAAAATTGTCGAAATGTGTTATAATACTATTGAAAGCGCTTCATAGAAATTCTATAAGGAGGATACACCGTATGAAGCAAAACGAAGACCTTCATCGTGGCCTGGGACAACGCCACATTACATTGATGTCTCTTGGTGCCTGTATCGGGGTTGGCTTATTTTTAGGATCGGCATCAGCCATTAAATTAGCGGGTCCCGCCATCTTACTGAATTATATTATTGCAGGAATTATTATGTTTTTTATTATGCGAGCTCTTGGAGAAGTAGCAATACAAAATCCAGTGGCCGGTTCGTTCAGCCGTTATGCAAAAGATTATCTTGGTCCATTAGCCGGATATTTAACCGGGTGGAACTACTGGTTTCTATGGATTGTAACTTGTATGGCTGAAATCACTGCAGTCGGGGTTTACATGCAATTATGGTTCCCGAATGTACCAAAATGGATCTGGGCACTTGCAGCCCTGGTTATTATGACATGTGTCAATTTAATTGCTGTTAAGGCGTACGGGGAGTTTGAATTTTGGTTTGCTTTAATTAAAATTATTGCGATTATCGCTATGATCGTTGTCGGTTTAGGAATTATTTTATTTGGTATCGGTAACGGCGGTATTGCAACAGGTATTAGCAACCTTTGGAAACATGATGGATTTGCCCCTAATGGCATTAAAGGTATGCTATTATCCCTTCAAATGGTGATGTTTGCTTACCTTGGTATTGAAATGGTAGGGGTTACCGCCGGAGAAGTAAAAAACCCGGAAAAAGCGTTAACAAAAGCTGTAGATACAGTATTTTGGCGTATTTTAATTTTTTACGTCGGAGCATTATTTGTCATTATGTCGATTTATCCTTGGAACGAAATTGGTACGGAAAACAGTCCATTTGTTTTAACCTTTGAAAAGATAGGTATCGCTAAAGCGGCCGGAATTATCAACTTTGTCGTATTGACTGCAGCTTTATCAAGCTGTAACAGCGGCATCTTTAGCACCGCCCGGATGTTATTCAATCTTGCTGAGCAAAATCAAGCACCTGGATCTTTTGGCAAAGTAAGTAAGAGCGGGGTACCTTACATGGCTATTTTAGGTTCAGGGGTAGCCCTATTAATCGGGGTAATTTTAAATTTCCTTTTCCCGAATAGCCCGGTTTTTGCATGGATTACAAGCGTTGCTACATTTGGAGCTGTATTCACATGGGCCATTATTATCATTTCACAATTGAAATTTCGTAAAGGGTTATCCGCAGAAGAACGTGCGAAATTAAAATATCGCATGCCATTTTGGCCATATGGCTCTTATATCTCTTTAGCTTTTTTAGCATTAGTTGTCGTGCTATTAGGTTTCTCGGCGGACACAAGAGTGGCCTTAATCGTGGGACCGATCTGGTTATTACTTTTAGTTGGCATATATTACGCAAGAGGGTTCCATAAAAGAAATGAGAATCAACATGTAGCATAAAAAATACACCGGTTTTTAAAACCGGTGTATTTTTTTGAAATGTTAGTTGAAAAATAAAGATTAATATGCTATATTAATAATCGTCAGTTGAAATATTTATCATCGCGGGGTGGAGCAATGAGCGTAACATCGTGAATTACTACGAGTTGTCTCGACGCATCAAGCCGCGAAGCAGGACTGGAAGAGGAAGAGACAGTCTGCAGTCTCAGCATCGTCCATAAACTTTCATATCATCGCGGGGTGGAGCAGTCTGGTAGCTCGTCGGGCTCATAACCCGAAGGTCGCAGGTTCAAATCCTGTCCCCGCAACCAATTTTCTTTATGAACGAAGACTAACATAATGCTAAATGATGAATCTACATATAAAAAAGGATCCGTGGTGTAGTGGTTAACATGCCTGCCTGTCACGCAGGAGATCGCCGGTTCGATCCCGGTCGGGTCCGCCATTCATGTAAACGAAGCAGCACGGTTTCGTTTTTTTTATTGTTTTTTTGAGCAGAATAGGTTTTTTTACTAAAATAAGATACACTAATAAAAGATACATATTCCTTAGGTTGTTCGTTGATGCCTAAGGTTTTTTTGCACCTTTTTAAAGTTGACCCTGAAGCATAGGCAAACCGTGATTATACGTTTTTCATAAAGAGGGATAGTTGTGAATGATGAATTCGAATGGCTCAAAAAAATTAAAGCAGGATCTCATCGGAATCATAATGTTATTCAAGGAATAGGTGATGATGCTGCATTACTAAAAGGAAAGGCCGAAACTAACCAGATTCTTTGTCTGGATACAATGGTGGAAGGTATCCATTTTACAAAAGATACGATGGAACCATTTCATATCGGCTATAAAGCGTTAGCTTCAAATATAAGCGATATCGCGGCCATGGGCGGGAGGCCGTTATATTATCTTGTTTCCGTGGCCCTCTCGAACAGTTGGACGGAGACGGAGCTCCTTTCGATTTATGAAGGAATGCATCATCTTGCTGATTCTTATAAAATGACGTTACTCGGTGGGGATACGGTATCGACAAAAGATTCGCTCGTTTTATCCATAACGGTTATTGGGGAAGTAGAGGAAAACCGAAAACTATTACGAAGCAATGCACGTGCAGGAGATATCGTCTTCGTAACAGGAATGCTTGGCGATTCAGCAGCAGGACTTGCTTTATTATTGAAGCATACAAAAAAGCATCCTTTTACCGCAAACGAAAAAAAACTCATTCTTTCGCACCAGATGCCCCGTCCACATGTAGAAGAGGGCCGTTTGCTTGCCGGTTCTCATTCGCGAATCTCATTAAATGATATTAGTGACGGAATTGCGAGTGAAGCAAATGAAATTGCCGAAGCGAGCGGTGTAACTCTTACCTTGTTTTATGACAGGCTTCCTAAAAGTGGGGAACTTGCGGATTATTTACCTGAACAACAGGAACAATGGATATTAAATGGTGGAGAAGATTATATCCTAATGGGTACGATGCCAAGAGAAATATTTCGTGATATGCAGCGCAAGTTTAATGAAAACGGAATGTTATTATTTGAAGTGGGTATCGTCACTGCAGGAAATCCAGAAGTGTATTTAATCAAAAACCAGGAACGGATATTGTTAAATAAACAAGGGTATAATCATTTTTCATCTTGGTGAGGTGACGAACGTGGAACAAATTAAAATTAAAACTTCATCCCCGGAAGAAACGATGTCGTTTTCAAAAAAGCTTGGGGAACTATCGGAACCGGGAAATGTTTATATTTTAGAGGGTGACCTTGGAGCGGGCAAAACAACGTTTACGAAAGGACTGGCAAAGGGGCTTGGAATCAAGCGAGTTGTAAGTTCCCCTACTTTCACAATTATTAAGGAATATAATGGCCGCCTGCCTCTTTATCATATGGATGTATATCGATTAGAACATAGTGATGAAGACCTCGGGTTTGACGAATATTTCTCCGGGGAAGGAGTAACTGTAGTTGAGTGGGCCCGGTTTATTTCTGAACATTTGCCTGAGGAGCATCTTACCATTGAAATACGGCATATCGGGGAAAGTGAGAGAGAGATCGTGCTGACTCCGGTGGGTGATCGATACATAAAGCTATGTAAGGAGTTAATGGAATGAAAGTGTTAGCAATTGATACGTCCAATCTAGTAATGGGCATAGCTGTTACAGACGGGGAAAAAGTAATTGGTGAATACATAACGAACTTGAAAAAAAATCACTCAATCCGTGTTATGCCTGCCATTCATGATTTATTAAGCGAGCTTAATATTAGTCCACAATCGTTAGACCGAATTGTCGTTGCCAGAGGCCCCGGTTCCTATACGGGTGTTAGAATTGGCGTGACGATCGCAAAGACCCTTGCCTGGACATTAAAAAAAGAACTTGTTGGCGTATCAAGCCTTGAAGTTTTGGCCCAAAATGGAAAGCATTTTGAAGGGCTCGTCGTCCCGCTTTTTGATGCAAGGCGAACCCAGGTCTATACCGGTCTTTATGGTAAAAGAAATGGTGTTTTTCAATCGATCGAGCCGGATCAATTGATATTGATCGAAGATTGGCTGGAGCAGTTAAAAGAACGGAATTTGCCCATTTCATTTTTCGGAAATGATGTAGCTCTTCACCGGCCGGTCATTCAAGAAATGCTCGGTGAAGCTGCGCTGTTTGGAAGCATGGCAGACCATAATCCGAGGCCTTCGGAGCTCGCTATTCTCGGGTTAAGCAAAAAACCTGAAGAAGTCCATACTTTTGTCCCGAGCTATTTGCAGTTGGCTGAGGCGGAAGCAAAATGGCTGGCATCAAAGGAAAAGTAGGTGTTTTTTTGGAGGAAAGAGTGACCTATCGGTTGGCAAAAGTTAGCGATATTCCAGATATATTAGAAATTGAACGGATTTCGTTTCCGACACCGTGGACGGAAGAAGCGTTCTACAATGAAATTGTGCATAACCAGTTTGCTTATTACTTAATCATTGAAGTCGATTTTAAACCAGTTGGCTATTGCGGGGTTTGGGTTGTGATTGATGAAGCGCATATTACAAACATTGCGATTCTCCCGGAATATAGAGGCCAGGGCCTTGGAGAAGCCATCCTTGCTCAAGCATTGCGCCTGGCAAAGCGGTATGGAGCGAAAAAACTGAGTCTTGAAGTTCGTGTAAGCAATTCGGTTGCGCAAAACTTATATCGTAAACTCGGTTTTCAAGAAGGCGGCATTCGGAAAAATTATTATAGCGATAACGGTGAAGATGCATTAGTGATGTGGGTGAAAATATGAGTGAAAACAATGAATTAATATTAGCGATAGAAACGAGTTGTGATGAAACCGCCGTTGCGATCGTCAAAGGTGGCACTGAAATTTTATCCAATGTGGTGGCCTCGCAAATTGAAAGCCATAAACGGTTTGGCGGGGTTGTTCCAGAAGTGGCTTCGAGACATCATGTGGAACAAATTACTATCGTTTTGGAAGAAGCGCTTGAACAAGCAGGAGTAACAATTGAAGAAATAACGGCCGTTGCTGTAACGGAGGGGCCGGGATTGGTCGGAGCTCTTTTGATCGGGGTAAATGCTGCGAAGGCATTGGCATTTGCCCATAACCTTCCCCTTGTCCCTGTCCACCATATCGCAGGGCATATCTATGCAAACCGGCTTGTAAAAGAAATGGAGTTTCCGCTTCTTTCGCTTGTTGTGTCAGGCGGCCATACTGAATTGATTTATATGAAAGAACATGGCTCCTATGAAGTCATTGGCGAGACGCGCGATGATGCGGCCGGAGAAGCATATGATAAAGTAGCAAGAACGATTAACTTGCCTTATCCCGGAGGGCCTCATATCGACCGATTAGCTGAAGTCGGGGAGGCAACTATTGACCTTCCGCGAGCATGGCTTGAACCGGATTCGTATGATTTCAGCTTCAGCGGGCTAAAATCAGCAGTTATTAACACGGTTCACAATGCGTCCCAGCGCGGGCAAGAAATCCGCCCTGAAGATTTAGCCGCAAGCTTTCAAGCGAGCGTCATTGAAGTGCTTGTGGAAAAAACGGCAAGAGCCGCGAAAGAATACGGGGTGAAACAAGTGTTGCTCGCAGGTGGCGTCGCTGCTAATAAAGGATTAAGAAAAGCGCTTGAAGAAAGATTCAAAGATGCAAATTGCGAACTTGTCATCCCGCCACTGTTTCTTTGCACGGATAATGCGGCGATGATAGCCGCTGCAGGGTATATTGAATATAAAAAAGGAAAACGGGCTGAATTGACATTAAACGGTGTACCCGGACTTGATATAGAAGCTTAAATGCTCCTCTCCTATAGAGGGGCGTTTTTTTGTCCTCATTGCGGTGAGTAATATCAATCAATTCAGCACCCATATCGGTCATTTAACAGAGGATATCAATCAATTCAGCGCACATATCGGTCATTTAGTAGAGAATATCAATCAATTCAGCGCACGTATCAGTCATTTAGTAGGAGAAATTTATTTTTTGAGTAGGGCAGGTAATGTGGAAAATAATTATCCACAAGTTGTGAACAATGTGTATAACTTCATAAAAAAGTGATTTTAAATGATTTTATAATGTGAATAAAAAAATGTGGATAAATAACTAGATATCTGTGGATAATGTGCATAACTTGAGTGGATAACCGATTTAATTGGATGTAAACTGTGCATAAGTAAGTGAATATGTGAATAAAAAGAAAACATCGGAAATTGTATCCGATGTTTCACGTTTCTGTATGCAACTTTTCCCATTCTTCCATTAACTTTTCAATTTCATCTTTAACGGAGTCTACTTTGTTTTGATAGTCCTGTGTTTTTTCGTAATCTTGATAGACGTCAGGGTCGCATAGCGCTTCTTCATACGCTGCTTGCTTTTCCTCAAGTTCCTCAAGCAATCGTTCTATTTCTTCAATGCGGCGCATGCGTTTTCGATCCTGGCGTTTCGCTTCTTTATCATAGGTGTAGGTTGTTTCATTCTTTGGCTCATATGTTGCCTGCTTTTCTTTTTCCAATTCTTCTCTCGCGGCCATTTCCGCTTTCTTTTCAACGTAATAATCGTAATCCCCCAGGTAGTTCGTAATGCCATGAGGGGAAAGCTCGGCCACTTTTGTCGCTATTCGGTTAATAAAATAGCGGTCATGCGAAATAAAGACGATCGTTCCAGGATAATCAATTAGCGCTTGTTCAAGAACCTCTTTACTGTCAAGATCAAGATGGTTTGTCGGTTCATCAAGCAGAAGCAAATTGGCTTTTTGCATCATCAATTTCGCTAAAGCGAGCCTTGCTTTTTGTCCGCCGCTTAATTCTGAAACATGTTTTAGTACATCATCTCCGCTAAAAAGAAAATTTCCAAGAACGGTGCGTATTTCTTTTTCCGTCTTCTCCGGATACTCATCCCACAGTTCGTGCAATAATGTCTTATTCGATGTAAGGTTTGCCTGCTCCTGATCATAATGGCCAACTTTTACATTCGTTCCGTAATGAATAGTACCGCTCTCGAGCGGCAATTGTTTTAAAATCGCCTTTAATAGCGTTGATTTCCCGATTCCGTTTGGTCCTACGATGGCTACACTATCTTGACGGGTTACATGATAGTTCACGTTCGTTAAAAGTGGTTTGCCGTCTTCGTAACCGACCGAAACGTTTTCTAATTTAAGCACATCATTGCCGCTCTGGCGCTCAATGTCAAAATGGAATTTAGCCGATTTCTCGTCCCCGAGCGGCTTATCCATTATTGTCATTTTTTCTAGCTGCTTTCTCCGGCTTTGTGCCCGTTTCGTAGTAGAAGCGCGGGCAATATTGCGCTGGACGAAATCTTGCAGTTTGGCAATTTCCTCTTGTTGTTTTTCGTATTCTTTTGTTTCGATTGCGAGCCGTTCCGCCTTTTGTTCAAGGTATTTCGTATAGTTGCCAACATATTTCATCGACTGGTGCCGTGAAATTTCATAAACGGTTGTCACGATTTTATCTAAAAAATAGCGGTCATGTGAGACGAGTAAAATAGCTCCAGGATAGCTCTGCAAATAGTGTTCAAGCCAGGACAATGTATCGATGTCTAAGTGGTTTGTCGGTTCGTCCAGAATTAGAAGGTCCGGCTTAGTTAAAAGGAGTTTCGCCAGTGCGAGACGTGTTTTCTGACCGCCGCTTAATGTTGAAACGATTGTAGAAGGATCAAAATCTGCGAATTGAAAGCCGTGCAGTACTGTGCGAATATCCGCTTCATATTGATAGCCTCCTTCATCTTTAAACTTTATTTGCAGTTCGTCGTATTCTTTTAAAAGTTTGTTGTATTCATGTTCGTTTGCGATTAAGTCCGGGTCACCCATTTTTTCTTCCATCTGGCGCAAACGTTGTTCCATTTCTCTTAGTGGCTGAAATACGGTCAACATTTCGTCCCAAATGGATAGTGAAGACTCAAGGCCGGTATTTTGCGCAAGGTAGCCGATATTCACGCCTTTTGGAATCATAATTGTTCCCGAATCATACGACAATTCCCCGGTAATCGTCTTTAATAACGTTGACTTTCCTGCCCCGTTGCGCCCGACAAGGGCAATTCTCTCACCTGTTTGGACTTCAAGCTTAATATTCGATAAAATGGGAGCTGCCCCAAAAGATTTATATAAATTATTCACTTGTAAAATAATCACGGTATTCACCTCTATTTAAATAAAGACAACAAGACGTTAGCCATACGTCTAGTGTAGCGTAGATACTGAACGATTCGCAATAAATCATTGTTCATCATTTCGTTAGATTTAGCATGAAAAATAAAAGACAGGAAGCAAAAGAATAGTGTATAGTCAAATAGTGAAAGGCGGGAAATTCATGGGAGATTTTACCCACTTTAATGAACAAGGAAGGGCGAGAATGGTTGACATCTCGGAAAAAGAATCGACCTTTCGAACAGCTGTAGCCAAAAGCGCTGTAACAGTAAATGAAGAAATCTATAAAAAAATCATAGAAAAAACATTTAAAAAAGGAGACGTTCTTGCCGTTGCCCAGGTAGCGGGGATTATGGCCGCTAAAAACACGTCGGATTGGATTCCAATGTGCCATCCGCTCGCCTTAACCGGGGTCAACATTACGTTCTCGTGGGAAGAAAAAGGGACGAACTATGTTCTTCATATCGAGGCCGAAGTAAAGACAAAAGGGAGCACCGGCGTTGAAATGGAAGCGCTGACTGCTGCATCTGCGACGGCACTGACCGTTTATGATATGTGCAAAGCAGTCGATAAAGGAATGGTTATCGGGCCAACCTTTTTACAAAGCAAAACCGGCGGAAAAAGCGGCGACTATGAGCGTTCTATCTAAATATGGTAAACTATAATAGAAGTTGTTCAAATGAGATGCCGGGCAAATATCTATCGGCTTCTTTTTGAACATTTATTAAATACGCTTGATTCGGAGGATATACATGAATCAGGAGCAAACGAAAATACCGCAGGCCACTGCAAAAAGGCTGCCGCTTTACTACCGATTTATTCAAAATTTATCAGCATCGGGGAAGCAGCGTGTGTCTTCTGCTGAACTAAGCGAGGCGGTAAAAGTAGATTCCGCTACGATTCGCAGGGATTTTTCTTACTTTGGGGCACTAGGAAAAAAGGGGTATGGCTATAATGTTAATTACTTGCTCTCTTTTTTTCGCAAAACGTTAAATCAAGATGAAGTAACGAAGGTTGCGTTAATTGGAGTCGGCAATTTAGGAACGGCCTTTTTACATTACAATTTTACGAAAAATAACAATACAAAAATCGAATTGGCATTTGATATCGCCCCTGAAAAAGTGGGAAAAAAAATTGCCGATGTTCCGATCTATCATATCGATGAGATCGTAAAAAGACTGAAAGGGACAGAAATTGATGTAGCTATATTAACCGTTCCAGTCAATAGCGCCCAGAGCATTGCCGACAGACTTGTGGAAGCAGGAATGAAGGGGATTTTGAATTTTACCCCTGCAAGGTTGACAATACCCGAATACATTCGGGTACATCATATTGATTTAGCAGTGGAATTGCAATCATTAATCTATTTTATGAAGCACTACCCGATCAAAGAGTCATAAAACTTAAATTTTTCTTAAGGAGGTGTCATGTATGCTTTATTTTATCAGCGGAGGTCAGGCGCTAATTATCGCTGCTGTCGCTTTAGTATTATTCGGGCCTAAAAAGTTGCCGGAATTTGGACGGGCTGCAGGGAAAACACTGCGCGAATTTAAAAACGCCACACAGGGAATTATGGATGACGATGATGAAAAGAAAGAAAAAGACGCAAAACCTGTAAACGAAACAACGGCCAGAGCTCAGGCCGATCAAAAAGAGGCAATCGTTTCTTCTAACAGTGAACAGAAGTAGTTT
Source organism: Fictibacillus gelatini DSM 15865 (assembly GCF_000430745.1). GTDB lineage: Bacteria > Bacillota > Bacilli > Bacillales > Fictibacillaceae > Fictibacillus_A > Fictibacillus_A gelatini. The sequence continues at coordinate 10,016 of NZ_AUMP01000054.1, forward strand.
AAAGGATGAAAATAATGAACGAAAAGAATATGTCGATTTATGCGCATTTCGGTGAATTAAGAAAACGACTGATCATTACCGTCCTTTTCTTTGCGGCTTTCATGGTTTTAGGTCTTTATCTGGCAAAACCGGTGATCATATACTTGCAAGAAGACCCGGTTGCCCATCGTATTCACATGAATGCGTTTAATTTAACGGATCCGTTAAAAGTGTATCTTAATTTTTCGTTTATCATCGCATTTTTGCTGACGTTTCCTGTCATTCTTTATCAAATATGGGCGTTTGTCAGTCCAGGGCTATATGAAAATGAAAGGCGTGTGACGCTGTCCTATATCCCCATTTCCTTTTTGTTGTTTATAGGAGGAATCAGCTTTTCATATTTTGTGCTGTTGCCCCTTGTCGTTCACTTTATGACGGATATGGCCGAATCGTTAAACGTTCAAGGTGTTTATGGAATTAATGAATACTTTTCTTTCTTGTTTAAACTCATATTGCCCTTTGGACTCATCTTTCAGTTTCCTGTTGTTGTCCTTTTTGTAACAAGGTTAGGGCTCGTGACTCCGAAATTTTTAAAAAAAATCCGAAAGATCTCTTATTTTGTAACGTTTGTTTTTGCAGGGCTCATTGCCCCGCCTGATCTTGTTACGCAATTGATGATTACCATTCCGCTCATCATTTTATATGAGATCAGCATTGTCATTTCGGCTGTTGCCTATAAAAAGAAGTTAGCGGCAGAGGAAGAAGCCGAGTTGGAAGAAGAGTTTCAAAGCATGCGTACGGAATAAAAAATAATCCCCGTGTATATGTACGGGGATTATTTTTTATATTTCCGGAAATGTCGATGCAAGACGAAATAACGTATGCTATTGGCAAAGTCAAATGTAGCGACAATCATGCTAATAATCGTCCATACCCCGGTCAGTCCATCGGTTCTCGAGTAATGGATCGCAAGCATAGTAAACAAAATGCCGATAACCAAATAAAATCCGCTCATAACTAACGGTGATGTTCTCATTGCATAATACCTCCAATAATGATTTGCATTTTCTCCAAATAGTTCTGTATCGCGTCTTTGTTCAGCACAAGAATAAACACAAGTGTGTTCATGGAGGCGTGGGCAACAATCGGGACAAGAATCCTTTTTGTTTTCACATATAAAAAGGCAAACACAAAGCCCATCATTGTATAAACCAATAGGTGTTTAAAATCGCCGTGTACTGCAGCAAAAACTAACGAACTTATAAGTCCGGCAATTAAAAAGTTGAACCGATTGTACAAACTTCCAAAAATGATTTTGCGAAAAATGATCTCTTCTAAGATCGGGCCGATGATCGAAGTAACGACGATAAAATAAGGTGTGTAACCGGCAATCGCGACAAGCTGGTTTGTATTTTCGGACTGTGGGTTAATGCCGAGCACCTTCAATTCAATGCTTCCGGCAATAATTTGGGAAACATACGCCAAAAAAATGCCGAATATCGCCCAGCCGATAGCCGCCATTCTTGATACCCGCCCTTGTTGTTCGTGACGGGTTTTCATATCTGGAACAAGAAGAATGCAAATAATCACAAGCGCAATCGTAAAACTGATCGTCAGCCACAGGCCGGCGATTTGATGACGTGGCACATGAAAGTACTGAAGAACCGGAACGCCGACAATCCCGGAAAATTGCATGATTATATAGGTGAAAGCAATCCACCAGTATCGATTTCTCAATGTTTATAAACTCCTTTTCATTGGGCAGAATGGATAGATGTGTAGTTGATTCGTGTGTTTGCTGTCGTCTCCCTATTGTAACATAAATTGAAACTGGACGAGTGAATACGCAAACGGGGAGAAAATTTTAAAGAAGATAGAGTTCTCTCTTGCAAAAGTCAAAAGATTTATTTATTATTAGAAATGGAGTTAGCACTCACCAAACAAGAGTGCTAATAAAACAATTTTTCAAATCAACCAAGGAGGGTGTTTCACTTGTTAAAGCCATTAGGTGATCGTATTGTGATTGAGCTTGTAGAAAGTGAAGAAAAGACTGCAAGCGGTATCGTGTTACCAGACTCTGCAAAGGAAAAGCCTCAAGAAGGCCGTGTCGTTGCTGTTGGTACCGGTCGCGTAACTGAGAAAGGTGAACGTATTGCTTTGGAAGTATCCGAAGGCGATTCCATCATTTTCTCTAAATATGCTGGAACTGAAGTGAAGTACCAGGGTAAAGAATATTTGATTCTTCGCGAATCTGACGTTTTAGCAGTAATCGGCTAACAGATTACGTTTACTTTGATAGAGCTTCGCATGAAGCTACATAACATAAAAACAGGAGGGTTTTACACATGGCAAAAGAAATTAAGTTCAGTGAAGACGCTCGTCGCGCAATGCTTCGCGGTGTAGATGCACTTGCAAACGCGGTAAAAGTAACGCTTGGACCAAAGGGACGCAACGTTGTTCTTGAAAAGAAATTCGGTTCTCCGTTAATTACAAATGACGGTGTAACGATTGCAAAAGAAATCGAATTAGAAGATGCTTTCGAAAACATGGGTGCGAAACTCGTATCCGAAGTTGCAAGCAAAACGAACGATGTTGCAGGGGACGGAACAACAACTGCAACGGTTCTTGCACAAGCGATGATCCGTGAAGGGTTAAAGAATGTAACTTCTGGTGCGAACCCAATGGTTATCCGCAAAGGTATTGAAAAAGCAACAGCTGTAGCGGTTGAAGAATTAAAGAAAATCTCTAAGCCGATCGAAGGCAAAGACTCCATCGCTCAAGTTGCTGCGATTTCTGCTGCTGACAATGAAGTTGGCCAATTGATCGCTGAAGCTATGGAACGCGTTGGCAACGATGGTGTAATCACGATCGAAGAATCTAAAGGTTTCACAACTGAATTAGAAGTTGTTGAAGGTATGCAATTCGACCGTGGTTATGCTTCTCCATACATGGTAACAAACTCTGATAAAATGGAAGCTGTTCTAGAAAACCCATACATTCTAATTACAGACAAGAAGATTTCTAACATTCAAGAAATCCTTCCTGTACTAGAACAAGTCGTTCAACAAGGAAAGCCTCTATTAATCATTGCTGAAGATGTTGAAGGTGAAGCGCTTGCTACATTAGTTGTGAACAAACTTCGCGGTACGTTCAATGCAGTAGCGGTTAAAGCTCCTGGATTCGGTGACCGTCGTAAAGCAATGCTTGAAGACATCGCAATCCTTACAAATGGTGAAGTAATCACTGAAGAGCTTGGCCTGGATCTTAAATCTGCAACGATCAGCCAATTAGGTACAGCTTCTAAAGTTGTCGTTACGAAAGAAAATACGACGATCGTTGAAGGTGCTGGTGAATCTGACAAAATCGCGGCTCGCGTGAACCAAATTAAAGCTCAAGTGGAAGAAACAACTTCCGAATTCGATAAAGAAAAACTTCAAGAGCGTTTAGCGAAACTTGCTGGTGGCGTTGCGGTTATTAAAGTTGGTGCTGCTACTGAAACTGAACTTAAAGAACGCAAACTTCGCATTGAAGACGCGTTGAACTCTACTCGTGCAGCAGTAGAAGAAGGAATCGTTTCCGGTGGTGGTACAGCTCTTGTTAACGTCATCCGTGCGTTAGAAAACATCGAAGCTTCTGGCGACGAAGCAACTGGCGTAAATATCGTTCGCCGTGCATTAGAAGAGCCAGTTCGTCAAATCGCTCACAATGCTGGACTTGAAGGATCTGTTGTTGTTGAACGCTTAAAAGGCGAAGAAATCGGTGTTGGATTCAACGCTGCAACTGGCGAATGGGTAAACATGTTCGAAGCTGGAATCGTTGACCCTACAAAAGTTACTCGTTCCGCGCTTCAAAACGCAGCATCCGTTTCCGCTATGTTCTTAACAACTGAAGCGGTAGTTGCCGACAAGCCTGAAGAAAACAAAGGCGGAGCTGGAATGCCTGACATGGGCGGAATGGGTGGAATGGGCGGCATGATGTAATAAGTCGCCAGAAAGTGTTGATTTATCAACGATTGACAGCTTTATAAATGAGCTGTCAATCCAAAAAAATCACATTTCGCTAACATTTCACATCGAAATCTTATTATTGAGGATGTCCACTAAAGTTTGATTAATCTTTTGTGAGGCATCCTCTTTCATTTTCTTTGTGACATGAGTATAGATTTTCATTGTGGTTTTTATGTCTTCATGTCCAACTCGTTCCATAATCGTTGCAAGATCGACTCCCGCAGCAGTTAACATGCTAATGTGAGTATG
>NZ_AUMP01000055.1 GCF_000430745.1 Fictibacillus gelatini DSM 15865
TGGCCCAAAGTCGAAAATCCGTCCAATAGCGTGCGTATAGGACAATTTTTCATGGCAAAGACTCTTTTATTGGTTTTCCGCTTTGCATGGTGGATTGTTTATTTAAGATTATAATATGACTGCGGGCGGTTGATTGACGTGATGAAGGGTGATAGAAAAGAATCGCAAATCCCATCAAATAAAGCTGCCTTCCGCTCTTAATAGCGGAAGGCATTTTCATAAAGGCGGCTAAATTGACCAGAAGAGGTAAGTTGAAATTCGTCTTAAACCGTTGAATGTAATTTTCAGGTTTTTCTTCTATTCTGCCAAAAAGGCTTTCAGCAATTGTTAGAAGGTCTTGCTGTTTATCTATATGCTTTCAAGTACTCTCCAGACTCTGGACTGTCCCCCACAACTTTGTTTCGGCCAGCGCCAATTCCGGAGATGAGCATAAGCCCACTTGTGATGACGATAAATAATAGAGGCGTGATCCACGTATGTGTTACGTCCCGGAGATAGCCAAACAAAATTGGCCCTACAGCTGCAAGAAGATAACCGATCGATTGTGCCATGCCAGAAAGTTCTGCCGCTTGATGGGCACTTTTTGTCCGTAAGCCAAATAGTAAAAGCGCCAGGCTGAGTGCCGCTCCTTGGCCGAGGCCAAGAAAGATGACACACATGATTACAAGTGGCTTGGATCCAATCATTAATCCTCCAAACCCGGCAATATAACAAAAGCTTGTCATCGCAGCGAGCCATTTTTGATGGGACAAACGGGCAGCGAGAACAGGAACGAGAAAGCTTACCGGAAGGCTGATAAATTGTAATAAACTAAGGGTCCATCCTGCGGTTGAAACGCTCAGCCCCCTGTCATGAAGAATAGCCGGCAGCCAGGTGACCGTCACATAAAAACCTAATGATTGCAGCCCCATAAACAAAGTAACTTGCCAGGCGAGCGGCGAGCGCCATACTTCTTTAGCCTCTGTCATATTTATGTTCTTCGGTTTCTCACGATTCCGAAGCTGCGGGATCCATATGATTGCCGCAGCCGCAGCTAAGACCGCCCAGAAAACAAGCGAGCCTCTCCAGCCGGATCCTAAACCGTGAGAAAGAGGGACGCTGATTCCCGACGCCAGCGCGGCAAATGTTCCAAGTGCAGACGTATATAATCCCGTCATCAATCCAACTTTTTTAGAAAATTTCTGTTGAATGAGCGCGGGCAATAAGACGTTACAAACGGCAATGGCAAGGCCAATGATGGCGGTTCCGGCAAACAATAGGCCGCTCGATCCTGATGAACGAATAAGCAATCCGATAATCAGGAAAATCAGCGCTAAAAATAATACGAGTTCGCTGCCAAACTTTCGGCCTAACTTCGGTGCAAGCGGTGACATGATGGCAAAAGCAATGAGCGGCACTGTCGTAATTAAGCCAGCGACACTATTTGATAAATGCAAATCATCGCGAATGTTGTTTACCAGGGGGCCGACGGAAGTCAATGAAGGCCGGAAATTCGTGGCAAGAAGAATAATTCCGATAATGAGCCAAACATCGTTCCCGCGTGTCGTTTCTTTTGCGAGGTTATTATTTACGTTCATGTTCATCCTCAACCTCCTTTCTATTTTCTTGTAATAACGCAATCTGCGATGCTATCTCGATGTTGGCGCAAACCGCTTCTTCTGCAGCCTCCGGGTCCTCGTTAATAATGGCTTCGACAAGCTGATGGTGAGCATTCGTATTTTTTTCTGTCAAATCGGCATCCCCGTTCATCGTGCTGATAATCGATGTCTGGATCGTATTTGACATATGCTGGTAAAGATCAATAAGCACGCTATTATGGCTTGCTCTAACGACAGTATGGTGGAATTCTATATCCGCTTTGACATGCTCTTGAAGATTGTCGCTTTTCTTTAAAGCATCATCTCTCTTCGCCAAACGGTCGCGCAAAAGCTCTATGTCTTCTGATGTTCGCCTTAAGGAAGCCAATCTCGCCGCTTCGCGTTCTAAGCAAGAGCGAACTTCCATTATTTCCAGCAAATCGGACTTTTGCAGCCGGCGCTCCATGGCAGCCCCAAAATCGGTTTGGGACCGGACGTATGTACCGTCCCCTTGACGTGCTTCAAGCATGCCTGTGTGGATTAAAGCGCGGACGGCTTCCCTGATCGTGTTTCGGCTGACGCCCAACTGTTCGACGAGTTCAGGCTCAGGCGGAATTTTTTCATTGAGCGGCCATTGGCCGGATTCGATTAATGAGGCCAATTGCTTGACCACTTGATCAACCAATGATGAACGCATCGCTTTTTTTAATCCCATAGACAAGTAAACCTCCAAACATCGGATGATTGGAACAATTTAAAAACGATTTTATATTATCAGAGAAAAATAGATCAGTCAAACCAATTGGATTTTAGTTGGAAAATACTCTTTTGGAGAAGGATATTAATAAGGTTACAAAAAGGTAATGAACGATGTCTAAGCTTAATCGTTTCCTTTGTTAACAGTAAGTCCTGATTGGGGAAAAATGTATGGCTTCCCATCGATTCGGTTACCTTAAAAAAGAGCAAGTGATTGCTCAATACTCGTGGGGAGTGATGTATCTTGGCAAGAAACAACAAACTTTTGGTACCTGGAGCAGAAAATTCTATGAACCAGATGAAGCAAGAAATAGCCAATGAGATTGGAGTTCAGCCTGGTGCAAATACAACCGCGCGAGCAAACGGTGCTGTCGGAGGCGCGATGACTAAACGCCTTGTCTCCATGGGAGAACAGCAGCTTAGAAATCAACAAAATCAGTAACGTTGGTTTCTAGAAAAAGGCCACCCATTAATGTTACGGGTGGCTTTAATGTTGAAAATTTTCCCACGAACCAACCAATTCAGGGCTGTCCCCATGTCGTCTCTAGCCATTTTTTATGAATTACGCATGAGACCCCATGCCTTTCCGTGTACCGTAATGGTGAATCAGGGTGAAAAGCGGAGGCAAAATAATGCAAACCGAGATGATGCGGATCACTTGCACCGCCACGACCAATGTTGAATCGGCGTGAAGCACGACAGACATTGTCGCCATTTCTGCAACGCCGCCGGGCGCAAATGCCAATGCCGCGGTGACAAAAGTAATACCGGTCAGCTTTGAAACAACGAACGCGCAGCCTAACATGGCGGCAATGAGGCCAAGCGTGCCCAATAATGCGACAACCAATGTTTTTCTTAACCCTGCAAGCATATTTTTATGAAAACGGGAGCCAATGCTCGATCCCATCAAAATTTGAGCGACTACGATCAGGCTATGCGGCCACCACGAAACGATGTCATGACCGACAATGGAGGAACTGACAGATTGGACAATCGCCACACTTGCCATGCCCCCGACTAGCCACGGAGCGGGAAATTTCAGCCGCTTTCCAATTAAGGCCCCGCCGCATGCGACGAAAGCGAGAACGATCGTCCAGAGAATGTGGCTCAGTTCAAATGCCGGGATTCCAGTGGCAGCGCTAGATGTGTGGCCAGCAGGACTTGCGATCAACGTTGATGCAATCAAAGGGATCGTCAAGACAACGAGAAAAACACGCATCGTCTGAATAATGCTGACAACAGCGGTATTTGCGCCTACCTCTTCCGCGATTCCAGGCATCGCCGACAATCCGCCAGGGGCCGTTCCAAAAAAGCTTGTCAGCATATCCGTCCGACTAAATTTCCAGAGAATGAAGCCGGAAAGCACGGAAAAAAGAATCGACAAAAGCAGGATTACAATAATGATCAACCAATCTTCTTTAAAAATATGGACAATAGACAGATTGATTTTTTGGCCAAGTTCAATGCCTAAAATGCATTGCCCAATTCTGAGAAAGTAGGGGTTTAGCCCCTTTTGCTTGCCCGGGAGCGATAACCATGGAGGGCGCCGAAACGAAAGAAAGGCTGCCACGAGCAAAGTCCCAATCATCCACATGCCTGTCAATGAAAGGAGAAAACCTCCAATGCCGCTTATGACAATGAATTTTATATTACGCGAAAAAATAGTACCTTCCCTCATTGAAAAACCCTTCTTCCTCGATGTTGTTTGAGCAGGGAAATGTTCCAATCCATCTAAGAAAACTATAATATACTTATAGAGATAGGTAAAATACGAATTATTTTCATTTTACCATCAAAAAACTTGATGTCTAAAAGAGGAGACGGCATGGATCATCGTGACTGGATTATTTTACAAGTGCTATACCATAAGAAGAACATTACGAAAACGGCGGAAAGCTTATATATTTCACAGCCGACATTGACGAATCGCCTGCAGCAAATTGAGAAAGAATTTGGCGTTCAAATCGTCATCAGGGGAAGAAGAGGGGTGCAGTTTACACCCCAGGGAGAATACCTGGCAAAAGTGGCGGAGGAAATTTTACAAAAAATTGAAACAGCGAAAGAAACGTTGCTGAATATGGGCCAAAACGTGATGGGAACACTGAGACTTGCGGTTTCGAATACCTTCACCCACCACAAGCTCCCGATTGTATTAAAACGGTTTAAAGATCAATACCCTGATGTTGAATTCAAAGTGACGACAGGGTGGGGCAAAGATATGATCAATTTGCTGTATAACAGGGAAGTCCACGTTGCTTTTATTCGCGGAGACTATAATTGGCCGGATGAAAAACAGCTCCTGCTTGAAGAAACGATATGTATCGCCTCGAAAGAAAAAATTGATATGAACGATTTGCCGGGCAAGCCTAGAATTGATTACCATACCGATTTGTTGCTCAAAGCGGTGATTGACAACTGGTGGGCCGAGAACTTCCAGCAACCGCCTTATACAAGTATCGAAGTGGATAAAGCGGAGACGTGCAAAGATATGATCGTCAATGGATTAGGCTATTCCATTATCCCAAGCATGATTCTGGATGATGTTAAGGATATCCATACGATTGACATCACCAATAAAGAAGGAGAGCCAATATTAAGACGGACGTGGATGTTTTATCATAAGGAATCGATGGAGCTCAATATCGTAAAAGCTTTTGTCGACTTTATCAAAGGGGAAGACCTGGGGGATTCGAAATCATAAAACGATCTCTTTGAGAAAGGTGATTCTATGTGCGGACGGTTTACTCTTTTTTCAAACCCGAAAGAAATTGCGGAGCGTTTTTCGATAATGAATATGTTTGATTTAACGCCAAGATACAACATTGCGCCGGGCCAGGAAATTCTGGCGGTTGTATGTGACAGGGAGCGGAATAAAGCCGGATATTTACGATGGGGGCTCGTTCCATCCTGGGCAAATGATCCGAAAATTGGCTATAAAATGATGAATGCAAGGGGCGAAACGGTCGATGAGAAGCCGGCGTTTAAACGTCTATTGAAGAGACGGCGGTGTCTGGTGATCGGAGACTCGTTTTATGAATGGAAGAAGAGCGGCGACAAGAAGATTCCAATGAGGATCAAATTGAAGAGCGGTGAACCATTTGCGTTCGCGGGACTGTGGGATAGATGGCAGCAAGAAGATAAGGTGATCACTTCATGCACAATTATCACGACGGCGCCCAATCAATTAATGAAAGGCATTCATGATCGCATGCCCGTCATTTTGCCGAAAGAAAAGGAGGCCATCTGGCTTGATCGAAGCATTGAGGATTCGGATGTCCTTAAAAGTCTGTTGTTGCCGTATGATTCTGAACAAATGGAGGCATTTGAGGTAAGCGCGCTGGTCAACTCGCCGCACAATGACGGTGAGTCTTTGATTGAGCGTATCCGGTAAAAAATTATAAAAACAGTACACGTTCTTGCTTATAATGATTCCATGATAGAGAAGGCAAAGGAGCTGCATCAAGCGTTTATAGAACCATTTTCACGTGAAACATTGTCCGAATTTTCCGATAAGTAATTTTAAAAAATAAAGGTACCTGAGTCAATCGTATCGCTCTAAACAGAAGAATAATGAAAAGAAAGCTATTCGTCAGGTTATATGATGGCGGCAAAATTCCTTTTTGTCGGTCAAACATTTCATTGTCCAAACGAGATCAACATATACTAAATGGATACTTGAAATCTGATGAGAAAGGAGAAGCGCCTTTGACAAAATATCGGATCATTACCTTTGATGGAGGAGGCACCCTGGGGGCTTTAAGTTTACAGCTTTTGAACAGGCTCGTTCAGCAATATCCAAAATTAATTAGCCGTACCCATGTGTTTTCGGGGAATTCAATCGGTTCATTCACTGCCCTTGCATTAGCAAGTGGAAGATCACCGAAGGAGACGTTCCAGTATTTTAAGAAAAGAATCCTGCCGGCATTCAGCGTTTCCCGGCCGGGTGGGCCTGTTTTTAATCAGCAATTGCCCTATACGGGCTTCATTAAAGCGATACGTGCATTTTTTCCATCAGATCTTCGTCTCAAAAACTTAAAAAAACGAATCGTAGTCCCTTCATTTCACTTGTATTCACCGGAGCTGAATCGCTGGACTCCTGTGTTATTCCACAACTTTCCCGGATCCCCCTATTTGAATGAGAAGGCGAGTGATGTCATCCTGCGGAGCAGCGGTGCTCCCGCGACGCAACGAGCCTATCAAAACTACGTGGATGGGTATGTCGTAGCAACTAATCCCAGTACAGCCAGTATCGCGTTTGCTGTAGGTAAAGCCAAAGTGCCATTGAATCAAATTGCAGTATTATCCATTGGAACAGGTGAGGCTCCGACGCAGTTAAGAAGAGATACAAGAGGGTGGGGGATGGTGAGTGCAAATGACATCCGCCCCGAAAATCTAAAGGACCTTCCTCCAAATTGGGGAGTCATTTTGGACCGATCGCCCAATGAACCGTTACTTCCATTTCTTCAAATTATTGCTGGCGGAAATGGGTACTATGAATCCATGGTCAGTTCTAATCTTCTTGGAAAACGTTTTTTTCGGTTAGATCCAAAGATCCCTAACTTTTCCAAAACAGACCCCGCCGTAGTTCCCGCTGTCATTGAAATTGCAAACCAAACCAATTTACAGCCTGCCGTTCAATTTATTGAGAAAAACTGGAGTGTGTAAAAGTTTCCAATAGATTCGATTAAGGAGCCGCCAAATAATGCCTGCTCCTCTTGTATAAACAAAATGATGGTTCGGGCCGAGTTCGGATGGTGGTACCCGCATTCAGCCTATTGAAAGTGGCGGGCATCCGCCTGTCCACTTTGGCAAAAAAAGAAGCTGGTGAAAAGCGTTTCGATTTTCACCAGCTTCTATACTTTTTTAAGGACGCCCTTTTTGCTATTAGGATTTCCTTACGTTTTGGATCCGAATTTATCAGTTGTGGGTCATTTGACTCCTAAAATGTTTTTTGAATTTGCAACAATGATGGGAGTGTAATTAGATTGATAAAAACAAGATACTGTGGTAAATTTAAATAGATATGCACCGTTTATTAATTTTGTATAAAATATCCCTATTTTAATTATACAACATAAAGTCCATAACAGTCAATCCTTACTTTTATTTTTTTAAAAGGGGTGTGGGCATGAAACTTCGCCAGAAGAAGAAATGAGTAGGCAGCGTAATGGGTGGATCAGATGAACGATTTTTGTCCTGGTACTTAAGCGATAAATGGGAGGGAAAGTAATGAAACCATATGTACTGGAGTTTCAGGAGATTGATAAAACGAGGCAAATGCTTGTCGGCGGCAAAGGGATGAACTTAGGGGAACTTTCGAAGATTCATGGAATACAAGTGCCAGAAGGATTTTGTGTTACCACTGAAGCGTATAAAAAAGCCATTGGGAAAAATGAAGAACTTCATCAATTACTAGATCAACTGAAACCGTTAAAAGCAGAGGATCGAGATCAAATTGGCGAAATCAGCGGGAAGATTCGGAAAATCATTATGAAAGCAGAAATTCCTTCCGATGTATCGGGCGCGGTTAGCCGCTATCTCACCCAGTTGGGCGAGGAACATGCTTATGCCGTGCGTTCAAGCGCGACAGCTGAAGATTTGCCACATGCCTCTTTTGCCGGCCAGCAAGACACCTATTTAAATATCAACGGAAAAGAAGCGATTTTGCGGCACATCAGCAAATGCTGGGCTTCCCTCTTTACGGATCGAGCCGTAATTTACCGTATGCAAAATGGATTTGACCACAGACAGGTGCATTTATCCGTTATCGTTCAACGGATGGTGTTCCCGAGCGCTTCAGGGATTTTATTTACGGCTGACCCGATCACTTCCAATCGAAAGCTGCTATCGATCGATGCCAGTTTTGGACTAGGAGAGGCCCTCGTCTCCGGCCGGGTATCTGCCGATGGTTATAAGGTGCAAGAAGAGAAAATCGTCGAAAAGAGGATCGCCACCAAAAAATTGGCCATCTATGGACGAAAACAAGGCGGAACCGAAACACGGCAGGTTGATCCCGATCAGCAAAAGGCCCAAACGCTTACTGACCAACAAATTTTGCAACTGGCACGCATCGGAAGACAGATCGAAGCATTTTTCGGCCAGCCACAAGATATCGAATGGTGTTTGGCCCACAATACATTTTATATTGTCCAGAGTCGGCCAATCACTACTCTTTTCCCGATTCCAGAAGAGGAGACCGGGGAAAATCGCGTTTACGTGTCTGTCGGTCACCAGCAAATGATGACCGATCCAATGAAACCGCTGGGGTTGTCTTTTTTTCTGTTAACGACTTCTGCACCTATGCATAAAGCTGGCGGAAGGTTGTTTGTCGATGTTACACATCATCTCGCTTCACCTGACAGCAGAGAAGCTTTATTAAATACGATAGGCGGGTCCGAACCGCTTATAAAAGATGCACTTATGACCATAATTGAGCGAGGAGATTTTATAAAACCGTTGTCCAATGACAAAAATGAACGGAGTCCCGGTAAAAGAAATAATGTTATGCGGTTTGCGGGGGATCAAGGGCAAATTGAAAACGATCCGACAATTGTTTCTGATTTAATTAAGCGCAGCCAAATTTCGATAGAAGAGTTAAAACAAAACATCCAAACGAAATCAGGACCGGATTTATTTGAGTTTATTCTTGAAGATATCCAACAATTAAAGAAGATTTTATTTAATCCACAAAGCATAGGTGTGATTATGGCTGCTATGAATGCTTCAGCTTGGATCAATGAAAAAATGAACAAGTGGTTAGGTGAAAATAATGCAGCAGATGTGCTTTCTCAATCTGTGCCAAACAATATTACTTCGGAAATGGGTCTTGCCCTATTGGACGTCGCGGATGTGATTCGTCCTTACCCGGAAGTAATTGAGTATTTACAGCATGCAAAAGATGACGACTTTTTGGATGAACTTTCCAAGTTGAATGGCGGACAGGAAGCCAAAAAAGCGATCGATGATTATCTCAACAAATACGGAATGCGATGTGCGGGAGAAATCGATATAACGAAAGCGCGCTGGAGCGAAAAGCCAACCGCACTTATCCCCTTGATTTTAAACAACATCGAAAACGTTGAGCCTAATGCCAGCCGTCGGAAATTTGAGCAAGGACGGCGCGTTGCTTTAAAAAAAGAACAAGAATTATTAGATCGATTGAAGCAATTGCCGGATGGTGAACAAAAAGCAAAAGAAACGAAACGAATGATCGACCTGATCCGGAATTTCAGCGGGTTTAGAGAATATCCCAAATATGGCATGATTAATCGCTACTTTGTTTACAAGCAGGCTTTGCTGAAAGAAGCGGAAAAGCTTGTACAAGTGGGCGTAATACGAGAAAAAGAAGATATATACTATCTCACGTTTGAAGAACTTCGCGAAGTCGTTCGCACAAATAAACTCGATGACCAAATCATCGACAAACGAAAAGACGAGTATCAACTCTATGAAAAACTAACTCCGCCACGCGTGATCACGTCTGATGGCGAAATAGTCTCCGGTGCGTACAAACGAGAAAACCTTCCGTCCGATGCAATTCTAGGCCTGCCTGTATCTTCCGGCGTGATCGAAGGGAGAGCACGTGTTCTCTTAAATATGGAAAATGCGGATTTAGAAGAGGGAGATATCTTGGTAACCGCCTTTACCGACCCTGGCTGGACCCCATTGTTTGTATCCATCAAAGGCCTGGTCACCGAAGTTGGCGGACTGATGACCCATGGAGCAGTTATTGCACGTGAATATGGCTTGCCGGCAATTGTCGGAGTGGAGAATGCGACAAAGCTGATCAAGGATGGGCAAAGAATCAGGTTGAATGGAACAGAAGGGTATATAGAACTATTATAATTCATTATTAATGAACGAAAATTTCATCGTGCCAACGTTGGGTAAGAATATTCCTCGCTCAAAATACAAACCTACTTTAAGTTAAAAGCAGATCCAGAACCCCTGGTGCCTTCTTAGGCGCCAGGGGTTCTTAAGTCAGTATAGTAGTGAAATTATCCCAGGGAGTTCAGTGCCCCTTCAACTATGAAAGCACTTATTTTCTTTCACCTGAAAAAAATAAGAACAGGAGCAAATTTCTCCAGTAGTGGTGCTGTTTTTATGGCATTTGGACAATAAACAGTGGATTTCCGATAATAAATCGATTCCATCGGACAATAAATGGACTCAGTCGGACAATAAAATGAGTATATTTTTCATTTATTGTCCAAAAGTAAGATGTTATTGTCTAAACCGGATGACTTATTGTCCAAATAAGAGCACTAATTGTCCGAGAACGAAATCATTTTAAATGATGTAACAATTCGTGATCGTTTTTCCTCCAGATCTAACGAGGTGTTCTTAAAATAAAAATGTCTGATTAATGAAATGCAACCTTTTTTAAGTAACCGAAGGCAATCCGGAATATTTTTTAAAGAGTTATTCCACTCCACTTTCTAAAATCGTGAACGTCTTCTTCTCGCAATTTATTTCTGCCAGCGCTCCATATGGCAAAATAAATTTCGGTTCGGTGTGGCCAAAATTCAAGTTATAAAGAATCGGCAAATCCTCCAAATGGAATTCCTTCATGACGGTTTGAATCGCTTCTTTATACTCATCGTAATACGTCTCGTCTTGCGGTTTGCCAAAAATGATTCCATTCGCTTTTTGCAGAATGCCTTGAACAGCATAATTTCGCAGCCAATACTTTATATAATCCGGTTCCGGCTTCTCCTCTGATGTTTCAAAGAAGAGAATGCTGTCGTTCCAATATTTTTTATCAGGCCAAAGTTCTGTTCCTTTCGCAAACTCAAGTACTTCAATACAGCCTCCGATCAAACGTCCCTGTGCTATACCTGTGCCTTGAAGCACTTCGTAGCCTGAATTTTGCCGCATCGTCCGCCGCCGGTTCTTATTCCCTTCGATCCATTCTAGACGCTCACTTGTCCATTCTTTAGCCGGTTGAATTTCACCAATCACCTGATTTGAAAACAACGTTCGCTTCACCATTTCAATCGTATATGGATCCATCTCAATATTTTCGGCGAAATCGGTTAAAATGGCCGGGCCATAAAAAGAAGAAATTCCCGCTTTAAGGCAAAATAAATGGGAAATTGTCACATCAGAGTAACCCATAAAAATTTTCGGGTTATCACGGATCACATCAAAATCAATATAAGGAAGCAAGCGAATGCTATCTTCTCCGCCAATATTGGCAATGATGCCTTTAATGCGTTTATCCTGAAATGCGGTCATCAAATCTTCCGCACGAGCTTGCGGATGTTGATAAAGATAATCCCCGCCTTTCAAACTATTTGGCATAGGGACCACTTTTAGTCCAAACACTTCCTCTAATCTCTTTACGCCTTGCTCATATCGCCATCTCAGTTCGGGATCGCCTGCCCCTCCCCATGAAGGACTTACGGTTGCAACACAATCTCCCGGTTGTAATTTCTCTGGTTTTATTAACACATGAACCTCCCACCTTTATATCATTCAATTTTCTACAGCTTACTCATTTCTACAACTTCAACCATTTACCTGCTTTATTCAAGAATAAGCCTCCTTGGTTGTACGAAAAATGGTAAATGAAGAATATCAAAAGGTACTAGAAAAAGATAGTACTAGGCAAAATTCCATTTCGATTTAAAATAATATAGTAGAGAATTCCAATAGGAAGTGATGTTATGAGACTTGAGCCGGTTGCTCCTTTTACAACCGAAATTGCGAGATTAAGCGTATCGATACAGGCAGCGCACAGCCATGTAAATAAATTGCAGGAAGAGTTGGAGCGTCTGAATACCTGCAAGAAGGAATTAATAGAATGTAAGAATGCCTTTGAACAGAACGACAGCTTATGCAGGAAGCCGGAACTCGGTTCAAAGACGTGGCACGGAAATTTAGCGGACGGTTTCAATGCGATTCGTAAAAAAAAGGTTCAATCGAATTATCGCGAACTTTTAAACCATCAGCTTCATCACGCACTCGAACAAGTAAAGAACCGGATCCAAACCGTACAAATGGACATCGACTTGACTCTTTATTCGATCTCCTCTCAACAATTACAGTTGTCCGAGTTAAAAGAACAACAGCGAAAGGAGTGCCGGCTATGAGTGAAATCAAAATGGTATACGGGGATATCGAACAAGCGTTATCACGTTTAAAATCGGCCGTTCCGCCCCAGCAGCCCTCATTCGCTCCTGTTAAAAAAGGAAGCAACGTCCTGGATGCAATAACCAAATTAAAGGAAGTAAATAAATCATTACGTGATATTGTCCAATCGTACCAAACGTTACTGCTGGAAAATGAAAAAGCGACAGAGAAGGCCGTCCAATCGATACGGGAAATGGACGAAAAACTAGCTTCAACGGCCAACGATAAGGGGTGATGTCATGAAGGTATTGGATGTCGAAGCGTTTAACCAATCGATCAGTGACACCGAGAAGTATTTGCGATCGTTGAGCGAACAAATCAAACAGACAAAGGCTGCGGTGAAGGGGATCATTTCACTCGAAGATTCCCTTAAGGGAAAGGCGGGGCAGGCGATCCGTTCGTTTTATCAGGAGTGCCACCTTTCGTTTTTGCTTTATTTTGAATCGTTCATTAAAGATTATGAAGCCATTTTAACATCGATCAAAAATCAGTTGAAAAATTTTGAGCCTGATCCAAACGGCGTCATTA
>NZ_AUMP01000056.1 GCF_000430745.1 Fictibacillus gelatini DSM 15865
ATTTAAAAAAGATGACCCCTGTTCAATACAGAGATCATCTTTCTAAAACTGCCTAGGCTTTTTTTAAAATGTCCTTTACAAAGGGTACACTTCACACTATCACGGGTGGTTTTTATTACGACCAAAATACATATACCATCATAACAACGTAAAATCCAACTACTTCAAAGGCTCTTACTTTATGCTCCTTTACTAAGCCAAGAAAGAATAGAAAGCACATCAACGTAAACAAGCCTATGACTATGTATTGCAGTTGGATTTTAGAAACCATGCTTGTTACAGCTGCTATTATGGTTAAAATCGCGACTATATTACTATAAAATTTTAACTTTTGATTTGCCATCCTATCAATCCCCTCTAATCTTTAGTACTATTACACTATATCAAATATTCAGAAAATAATGTAGAATATTCCCAACACAGGAAAAGGAGGGAATAAGTTGAAAAAAGGATTTGTAATTTTAGTACTTTTGGACAATAAGTGTACAAAATACTAAATTTATTGTCCGACTGAGGCTACTTTTTGTCCGATGGAAATGATTTATTGTCGGAAATCCACTGTTTATTGTCCAAATGCCATGAAAATAGCACCACACTACCACACTAAAGAAGTTTGATCCTGTTTTTTGCTTATATTTTTTTTACAGGCGAAAATTGATTCTTGAAAATAAGAACTTTCTTAGCTGAAAGGGCGGTAGAAAGTTTATTGCAGAATATTCCGAGTATATAAACCGATATAAAAATTTGTGTTAAAAGAATTCCCTATCATTTCCTGCAATTCATAATTGTGAAGCTAAAAAAATAAAGGACGTAAACATACGCCCTTTATGTCAGCTTTTTTTCAATATGATGTAACCAGGTGATGGTTTCGTTAGCGGAAAATTGTCTATTTCCGTGTTCTTGGATCATTTTTTTCGCCACTGTTAAATCTCCATTTTTTAAGATTGTTTGTACTTCAGTGAGCAGTGACTGTCGAACCTCTTGATTTTCATTTTTTGCAAATTCCTCAATTGCTGCCCAAAACTCATCCTCCTCTAAGCCAGGCAAGCAATACGCTTCTAAAAAATACTGAAATTGTGGATACATTTATCTTCCTCGCTTTAAAATGGGATAAGACGTAATGATTTTGTATTTCAAATCACTTGAAGGGTCTTTGGCCAGAACTGTTATTGTATCATGTAACTCTTCATGAACACGCATATCCGAGCGAAGCACGGTTTTTCCCACCGCAAAAGAGTGGTGGGTTTTCAGCACAAGGCGATCCCGGTTGGATTTCTCAAGCCAATGCTCAATTTCTTGTTCATGAACATGCAGACTTTCCAGCACTGCTTTTGTCGCTGTTTTTTTGTCATAGTATGTGCTTGCGGCTGAAACATGGCTGCTCTTCACCCGCTTTTGCAGTTCGTCATTTGACTTGCCGACATGCCTCTCCAGCGTATGACCGTTTTTCGGCGGTCCTTCCATCTCATCAAGAATTGTGTCACTTATTTGTCCGGTCTTAGAATTTTCATGATGATGTTGAACGGTTGGGCCGCATCCAGTTAGGATGATAGCCGCAAATAGTGCGACCCAAAATAATCGAATCCACTTCATTGATGTCACCTCGTCAAACAGTATACAAGAAAGACGGATGTTTGCCAAAGAATGATAGAACAACCCGGTTCTTTTTAAAAAGCTTCCAGGCTGTTTTTATTCGGAAGTCCCATCATTGTGGCAATTTTGCAGAAGTGTGTTCTTTTCTTTACAAACCTTCTCGATTTTATGCTAAATTTTATTAGGATAGTAATTACGAGATTAAAATGCATAAGGATGATGTACAAATGTGTAGCGAAGACTGTGCTACAAAAGAAATGCTCAAAAGTTTGAACGTCGTACATAAAGAGGGGGGTGCCCAGTATGCCTAAACCGACCAAGGGAAACGGCCGCTATATGGCCGGCTTGGACGGGCTGCGGGCCATTGCGGTACTTGCGGTAATTGCATACCATCTCAACTTTAGCTGGGCTCCTGGTGGCTTTTTAGGGGTTACGGTATTCTTTGTCCTGTCCGGATATCTCATTACCGATCTTCTCGTCGCTGAATGGAGCCGCACAGGAAGGCTTGATATGAAGGATTTCTGGATTCGCCGGGCGCGCCGATTGCTTCCGGCACTTCTTGTTATGCTTGTGTTGGTGGTTGCCTGGGTGACACTCTTCCATCCAACCTTGCTGCCGAAGTTAAGGGGAGATGTGGTGGCTTCGATTTTTTATGTAAGCAATTGGTGGTCCATTTTCCATCACGTCTCTTATTTCGAAAGCTTTGGGCTTCCTTCTCCGATTAACAATCTCTGGTCATTGGCGGTAGAGGAACAATTTTATCTGATATGGCCACTGATCTTGCTTTTTGGACTTCGATACATACGAAGAAAGGGGAAGATCATTGGACTGACCGTCACACTTATGGCAGCTTCAGCACTGGCGATGGCTATTCTTTACGAGCCGGGTGCCGATCCAAGCCGTGTCTACTATGGAACGGATACGAGAGCCTTTTCTTTGCTCATTGGTGCTTCTCTTGCTCTTGTATGGCCGAGCCGGAGCTTATCCGCTAAACTCCCTTCGGCTCACCGCCTGACCCTCGATTTGGCAGGAGCAACAGCCCTGATATGCGTAATCCTGATCATGTGGAAGACGAACCAGTACGATACGCTTCTCTATCGCGGGGGAATGGTCCACATGTCAGTCGCTGCAGCAGTGTTGGTCGCAGCACTTGCCCATCCTGCTTCCCGATTAGGAAAATGGCTTGGCTCCAAACCGCTTCGTTGGATCGGGGTACGTTCCTATGCGATCTACCTCTGGCATTACCCGGTGATTACATTAACGACACCTGCGGTTAATACGGAAGGAATAAATAGTGTTCGTGTCCTATTGCAAATTGCCGCAACTTTCATCCTTGCCGCTTTGTCGTGGACATTCATTGAAAATCCGATACGCCATGGCGCATTAAAAAGATGGTGGACGAAGATTCGTCTGCGCCAGTGGCAGTGGAACCGCATACCGAAAAGCCGCCGTGTTGCCATAGGTTGTCTGGTGCTTATTCTCGGCATTTCTTGCGTTGGCTTGATCGGTCTTGTCCCGGGCTCTCATTCGGCCGCATCTAAACTGGAACAGCCATTAGATGGAAATAATGAAAAAACGGAACGAAACAAGAAAGGTCACCATGTTGATCAGCCGAAAACAAAGAAAGGAAAACATTCTGAGCAGTCCAAGGATAAGCATTCTAAGAAAGCACCGTCTATAGATGGAAGTGATGTTACCGTAATCGGTGACTCTGTAATGGTTGATGTCGAACCTTACTTGAAAAAGCGGATCCCGGGCGTCGAGGTAAATGCCGAAATTGGCCGCCAAATGTCCGATGCCGATGACATCGTAAGAGATTTAAAATCAAATGGCGACTTAGGAAATTACATCGTTCTTGAGCTCGGCACGAACGGTCCATTTACGAAAGACCAGCTGATGGAATTGCTTCAATCCGTTGGCGAAAATAAAAAAATCGTGTTAGTGAATACGAGAGTTCCAAGACCATGGGAAAACGTAGTTAACTCCGTATTGGAGGATGTGGCATCAAGCCATCCCCGCACCGCGCTTGTAGACTGGTACGGGGCTAGCGCCGGTCATGATTCTTATTTCGCTCCTGATGGTGTCCATCTTAATCCAGAAGGGGCGAAGGCTTATGCCTCGCTTGTAAAAAAGGCAGTTGAAAAATTATAGCAATAGAAATGTTTAGCCTCTCTGTTTTAACAGATGAGGCTTTTTTCGCTTCAATAAAACCCCCCTCTTAAAGGCGTGAATAGTATAAATATAACGACATGGGTGAAAGGGGAGTGATTGTAAAATGAGAGCAGGCTGAAGAGGACATCAATAAAAATGCTGAACATGAAGACTTGAAATTAAGTCTCGAAAAGCAAATTGCCGCCGGGGTATGGATACAAGCGATGGGGCAGTTAATAGAACTCATTAATTTATCCAAATAATTGTTAATCAGCAGAAAGATGGGAAATCGCCTGGATAAAGAAAAATTGTGGAAAGTGTCTGGCTCGCAACAATCGGGAAAGTCGTAGAGGCCATCGGCGTTTCTGAACAAATTTTGACAACGGATTTTTCAAGGGCAACAAATGGCGGTAACGGGCGATTGGATCCAGACATTTGGCACAGCGTTAGAGGCCATAGACGGTACAGAAGTATGAAGCGAGGAGCAAGTGCAGATCCTGACCTATTTTGTGCCGTAAACCTCGAAAATGAACTCCTATATAGACCGCCTCTGGATGAAGGTTGTCTATAAATTGTATGAAGATTGACTAAATAACGGCAGACTCTTCACAACTTTAGACAATCGTTGTATAATAATACCTGACCTTAAATTGGAGAAGTACCCAAGTGGCTATAAGGGGACGCACTCGAAATGCGTTAGGACGGGCAACTGTCGCGTGGGTTCAAATCCCACCTTCTCCGCCATATACGATGTATTTGTCATTGGGCTATTTAGTAGACCCGATTTTTTTTATGCCTTTTTATAGAAGCAGGGGGTTTCTCTTAAAACAGTTATTCGTTTAATTGAGCAGTTTATTCGTCTAAAAATAGCATTTATTCATTCAATTAGAGGAATTATTCGTCTAAGTTCAAACTTGTTCGCTTCGATGTTTAGAATGCCCGGTTTTCCGTCAAAATAAGAGAAAAACTTGCGATGACATAAGGAGAAAACGATGGAAAACGTCTGTTTATTAATTGGGAACGGGTTTACTTTGGATTTTTGCCTTCCCCATGGCCTTCATTCTTCTAAACCTCTTCGTACGTTTAATACGAGCGATATTTCCTATACCGCCTTTCTTGATCGGTTGCCATCCATTCAACAAGAACTTTATCCATTTGCGAAAGATACTGATGACTATGATGCGATTGAGCGATTTTTGCAAAAAAACCGCGGGAATATCGAAAAGGAATGCGAGTTGCGGCGTTTTTTCGCTCTGGCCTATTCTTTATTTCAACTGACGGCGGAAAGCTATAATATGAAGGGCTGGAGATGGGCCGATTGGCTTCAAAAAAATCGCGAAAAGATCATTTGCGCGGTTTCTTTTAACTATGATTGTATTTTGGAGCATGCATTATCGCTCGCCAATATTCCATTTCACCGCGTAGGAACAACAGAACCTAGACGCGGGATTCCGATTTTAAAACCTCATGGGTCGATCGATTTTGATGTTGAAGTAAATGGCCATTCTGCGGAAACGAGATGGGGAATTACGAAAGGGTTAAGCGACACGAACCAGCTTGAAATTGTTCCGAAGACCGATTGGCTGAAGCCAAGAATGGAGGCGAACATCATCCCTCCATCCATTTATAACATTCAGCTAAAACTAAGCTGGGTTAACGCTATGTACAATATTTTCGATTACCTAACAACCAAAAGAAATGATATCGACAATTTTATCATGGTCGGCCATTCATACGCTGAAATGGACCGGCCTGAAGTGAACTTCTTTTTGGAAAGGCTGAACAAAGGGACTAACGTGTATATCATGAATCCAAATCCCAACGAAACGTTAATTGAAAAAGTACACGCTTTGCATCTGCCCCTCAAGCAGCCCAATCGGGAAGGGATGCCATGGTGAAATCCCGTTTTTTCAGTCTGTTTTTGTCAGGGGGAATTTCAACCAAAGCTTTTCCCGTTAATGTCTTTTTGTTCAAATGCTTCATATTGTGAATAATCCCCGTACGCGCGGTAAAGGTGGGCGCGAATTTTTCGCGTGACCGCTTCGAAAGAAAAAGGCTTGGCAATATAATCGGCCGCGCCGTTTTCATGAATCATCATTTCATCCAGGACGGCAAAGCGGTCACTAATAAATAAAATAGGGCAGTTGGAAACTTCGCGAATTTGGCGGCTCCAATAATAGCCGTCATATCCCGGAAGATTCACCGTCATCAACACTAAATCAGGTTGAATTGATAGAAAAGAATGAAGAATGTTATCAAAATCATCGACAACAATTGCCTCATATCCGTAGTTGTCCATATATGTGCGAAACAATTCCGCAATTTGTGGGTTCTCAACAACCATCATAATTTTGTGCATTCATTTCTACCCCTTTGAATTCCTTGGAATATGGAAAAAAATATCTGCTTTTTTCTAAAGGGTACACCAAGTTCAATCAAAATATGACTTAAGTCGGTGTATAATTTATATAAATTTTACTTGAATTCGATAGAAATAAGAAATAAAGGCGCGATGAAAGTTTAATGAGAAATCGCTGATAAGGATAAGAAGATTCGAAAAATTGTTGAGAGGGAAGCAGTCCATTCCTTCATTTGAAGGAGGAACTGCTTATATATCCAGCATATAGCCGTATCGGGGGATGGAAATGATGTGTTCTCCGTATTTCCCGAGCTTTTTTCGCAAGCGGTAGACAAGCGCGTTGATCTCGTCCTTTCCGACATCGGGCGTTGAACAGCCGGTTATCAGCCGCTCTGGCCAAATGTTGATTTTAATCTGGTCATAGCTAACGGCTTGATTGCGATGTTCGTACAGTAAAAACAATAAATCCGTATGCTTTCCGGATAAAAACACCCGGTTGCCGTCCAATGTAATTTGCCGTTTTTCAATATCGATAACGAGTCCGGAAGGTTTAAGTTTCGGTAAAGTAAATGGATTGGTAAATTCCATCGTCCTCTCCAATTCGCTGCTATCGACAAAATGAAGAAGGACAATGCCTTTTGCCAGCATAATTTTGTCATTATGATTTAATAGGTACGGTCGATTCTGTTCGAGCACCTGTCCGTTTAATAGTGTCCCATGTTTACTTTTTAGATCTGTAAGTGTAATTTGCCCCGCTTGAACGTTAATCGAAGCATGTTTTCTCGAGATATAGGGGCTGGAAAATGGAAGATCAGCTTCACTTGTAGAACCGGAACGGCCAATGATGGTCGGCCCGTTTGCCAATTCAATTAACTCTCCGTTTTTATACGGCTCCCCTTTATCAACTCTTAAAAAGACACCGTTCATAGATTCACCCTCTCTCCCATCAAACTCGGTGACGTTTAACGTAAACCTTCATCCATTATAACCGACTCGAACAAAAACTTCATAAAATGATGAATGGCAATTCGCCAGTGTTACAATATGAAATCAATGTTAAAAACTATTAGAATATTCAAACTTTATGTGGTATATTTTAAAAAATGGTTGAAAAAGGAGGGAAGGGAGTGCTGCAGCTTACGACGAGGTCACGAGTAGCCGGCACCCGAATAAATGGACAATAGACAAGTTTGGTTGATTCGTCCTTATCCGCAAAACAAAAACCGAATGAAAGAATTTTTAAGAGATTCGATTGTCGCTGTAGGTTGGAAATCAACGGGTGATTTAAAAGGCGCATCTGATGATGAAATCAAAACCATCCTTTACAACGTAGATGAAGAATCGTATAACTCCATTTCCGCCCTCGCGACGTTAAAGATGATGGCAAATCGCATTAAAATAGATGATTACATTATTGCACCGGAAGATCATCAAGTGTACATCGGAGTGGTGAAAAGCGATTATTATTATTCAGAAGAGCAACAAGAATACCCGCACCAGCGCAAAGTAGAATGGATTCCAAAACCCATTTTGCGCAGCCAATTGCCGGAATCTCTTCGCCGGTCGACGAAAGTCCCGAAAACTTCTGCTTGCCTCACCCAACACTTAATCACAATCGAACATCTTCTCGAATCCAATCATGTTCCGGAAACCTATCCGTATAAGATGGAAGATTTATATGAAAAATCATGTCAGGTGCTGTCCAGGCAACTCGATCATCCAGACCCGATGGTACAGCTCAAAGCAGCGCAAATCATCCTTGAAATGGCGAAAAAATCATAATGAATAGTTGAACTCCTATATCCAGGATGAGCGGTCATTTTGGAATAGGAGTTTTGTTTGTTAGGTTAAAATCACTGATAATCATAAAAAATGTTTTAACTGGTAAGAGTAAGTTAAGCAATTGTTAGGCTAACGAATCGTGAATTTAAATAACAATTGATGCGAACAGGCAGGTTAATCAAACGTTTGTTTAACTCGGGCGGGAGGATTAGGAAATGACAAAGAAAAAGGTGGCGCACTTTATTTCTCATACGCATTGGGACTGCGAATGGTATTTGATGAAGATTTGCCGCTCTTTTGTTGAAAAAAGAGACTCGGGCTTTTGTCTATTAGATTACGAAGGCGCTATTTTGCTTTGATTATTTGATCGCAATGAGGCCAAAGTTTTTTGAAGCATATACAAATTTGAGAGAAGAAATAAGCCGGTTTTACCCGTATCAATTGCTTTTATCAGCCGGGGTACGGTGGCTTCGCCTGATTTAATCAGGAAAAGCTATGATGAATGTGCCAGTCTCCGCCGCTTTCGTTTCGATTACGCCAACCAGAAAATCATCTTTTTCACAGCGGAGAAAATGGCAGACGGACGTTCATCTCTTCCAAAAGTAGATGTTGAAACGGATTGAAAAGGCAAAGCTCCTTCTTCATCGTTCGTATGTAAAGACCGGAGAACCATTTTGTCCTTATTTTTTAAAGGAAGTTGTTTAATTGTATGGAATACATATAACGAGAAGAAAGGAGAGATGACGGTGATTCGGACACTTAAACCAGGTGAATTCAACGAAGCGATTGATTTGTCTGAATATGCATTTCGGTATAAATTATCGGAAGAAAAAAGGGAAGAACGGCTTTCTAGAATGAACGCAGATGAGATTTTCGGCTATTTTAATGACGAAGGCAAGTTGATGGCGAAACTCCATTTGCTGTCATTCAAAATGTATTTAGGTGGAAACGTCATGCCCATGGGCGGGGTCGCCGGTGTTGCCACCTGGCCTGAATTCCGAAGAAGCGGACATGTTAAGGGACTGCTTTACCATGCATTAAAGGCCATGAAAGAAAATGGACAGGCGATTTCAATGCTTCATCCGTTTTCGGTGAAATTTTATCGAAAATACGGGTGGGAGTGCACATGTGATTATAAGAAGTATGAAATTAAAAAGGAACAATTTCCTCAAACAGTGACAGTAAAAGGAAAAGTGGGGAGAATAACAAAAAAAGACGTTGAAATGCTTCACGCGGTTTATGAGAAATTTGCCAAAGTGTATAACGGTTCTCTAAAAAGAAGCGATGTATGGTGGGAACGGTTAATCGATGACGAGAATATCGTTGTGTATAAAAATGAGGAGAACGAACCAACTGGATACCTCATTTATTCTATCAAAGAAAAAACATTTAAAATTGACGAATTTGTCTATCTGGATTTCATGAGTTGGAACGGTTTATGGAGTTTTATTGGCAATCATGATTCAATGATTGATCTTGTGACAATGATTGTGCCTGTTGATGATCAAACGGGCTATTATTTAAGTGATCCAAAAATTAAACAGGAACAGTATGCCTACTTTATGGGCAGAATTGTTGATGTCAAAAATGTATTAGAGCAATACCCTTTTGACTGTTCAGAAGATCGGCATTTATTTTTACATGTGCATGACGAGTTTGCAGAATGGAATATAGGAACGTATTTAGTAAGCGTGAAAGAAGGGAGAAAAGAAATTACTTCATTCAATAAGCAAAAGGAGCAAGCTTTCTGCACTCATCCTCCAAAAAAAGGGGTTCTCTGTGATATCCAAAGTTTAACAGCCGTTTTGTTCAACTACAAAAAGCCATCGGAACTTTATCGGTTTGGGAGAATTAGCGGGAATGAGCAGGATATTGAACATTTTGAAAAAATGATTCCTGACTACACCCCGTTTATCTACGACTTTTTTTAAGAGGAGGCAGTAATCCCCTTTTCTCACGAGAAAAAAGGGGATTACTTATTTTTGCTTGCACAACGAAGGAGGATCCAATGACTCTTTTTATTCATTTAGCAAATGATGCAACAGCCGTTCCTTATTTTCGAAAAACTGTTTCATTATCGAATAATGATTCGTTTCCTCTAATGAGGTTTCCTGGACTCCTTCTTCCGTCAGCTCAAAAATCGTCGCATCCGGGTAAGCCATGAGGATCGGGGAGTGGGTAGCGATAATGAACTGTGAATTGCGTTTGACCAGATCATGAATTTTCGCAAGCATCGATAATTGCCTTAATGGGGATAACGCTGCTTCCGGCTCGTCCAAAATGTAAATCCCGTTTCCTCTAAAACGATTCGAAAACGTCGCGAAAAATGCTTCTCCGTGGGACTGTTCATGAAGGGAAACACCGCCGAAGGAATCAATTACACGATTACCAGCGAACGGCTCGCTGTCCATTTCTTCAATATTCGTTGCCACATTGTAAAACGTTTCCGCACGTAAAAAGAAGCCATCCTTTGGCCTGGCGACTCCCCTGATCAACCTGACATACCGTTCAAGTTCGGAATGGGAGTCACGAGTGGAGAAGTTGAAATTGAACGTGCCGCCTTCCGGATTAAACCCGATGGCGATGGCAATCGCTTCGAGTAACGTAGACTTTCCCATCCCATTTTCTCCGATCAAATAAGTGACGTCCGGGTGGAAGTTTAATTCCGTTAATGATTTAACGGCGGGCAAATGAAAGGGGTATCGTTTGAAAGAAGGGATGTTATTTCGCTTTACTTCCAGTTTTCTTAAATAATGGCTCATCTGTATTCCCTCGATTCCAGTTAGTATATCCATTTTATCAAAAAAAGAAATAGTGGGCTTATCCTTTGTCGTTTGATATTTCTGCAAAATATCATCGATCTATCATTGGTTAATCATGATTCGCCCATTTTCTTTATTTGAGGGACAGGTAGAATATGCAATGGAATCGATCGTTTCGGAGGTGAGTCAGATGATAAAAGTTAAAACGACAGTAAAGATTAATAGGGCATCCGGCGATCAACCGATGGTGATCAATAATGTATTGTCTTTTGATGATGAAAAAGATTTCGGGAAATGGCTTGAGGCGCGGAAAAAATGGCGCGAGCTAGGAGGAGAAAATAACTCATTCGAAATTTTAGAAGGTGCGGAATCCATAAAAACCATTCAATGGCTTGATAAAAAATAAAAAGCGCCAACTAAGCGCTTTTTAAACTTTTTCTATTATAATGTGATCCGCTTGATCAAGATGCTCGTCAATAGCATTTAATATACTTCGCTTTTCCGAATAAGCACCGACTTGAGCTCCGTCAACAACCACCCTGTACAAGGTAACCTTCTTCTTCAAATCCAATGCGGCAGCCAGGCCATTGACGTGACCGCGGGCTATTTTTTCCCTGAATGCGCCCGTTTTCAATTTAGCCGCGTCTTCCGCGTTATCGATAAAACCATTTTCTGATAAGAATGCAGGCATTTGGGATTCCCGCAAGACGTGGAAGTCGGCTTTTTTCATTCCTCGATCAAACCAGTCGGTCGCTTTTATAATTTCTGCGTGCATCTGGCTGCGGTAAACAGCTGTTTTCGAAGAATCGGGCAGGCTGTTGTGGATATAGTCTTCATAACCCGTCCCGCCGCCATAATTGATATGAACGGCGACGAAAAAGTCCGCGCCCCATGCATTTGCCATATTGGTTCGTTGATCCAATGATACATAAATGTCGGTTGCCCTGCTTAATTTCACGACGACATCTTCGTATTCGTCTAAAAGAATTCGTCTCATTCGAAGGGCAATATCGAGTGTCAGGTCTTTTTCTTGTAATCCGTTCCCGATAGCGCCGGAATCTTTTCCGCCATGTCCGGGATCAATAAAGATTTTTGGCATTTGAACACCCCCTTGCTATTAATCTATTCACTCCAATAGAAAAGGGCAGGGCGTTTTTAGTAGATCAAGTAAGCGAAAATTAAATTTCGTAAAATTACACATAAATGAAAACAGTGGTTCCCTTTCGTTTTATAATGATCGACGATTTAGATTTTCGAATAAATGGAGGGAGCCCCCTTTGAGGAAACAGGCGATAAACTTATTTCCAAAGGAACCATGGATACGAAATAAAAAAGAACAGAACAGAATGATATGGACGACCGGATTGATCGTTTTTTTCTTCTAATGATGTTCTTTTTCGTTATTCCACACTTTTTCCCGGCGGCCACTTATCATAGTAGAGCATTTAAAGGGTTTTTCAAAAATTTTGGTTCATTGGCGCGAATTTTAGTCTTTTTTGTTTTTGCGCATTATGTACTGACCTTTATTTTACGGAAGAAATATGTTGATCGGTGGATAGCGAAACTGAAACCGGTTGTCATTACGTTCTCCCGATGGGCGCGTCAATGGCACGTACCTGCGGCCATCACGGTTTTCGGGTTAGTGGTTATACATGCCGTCTGTGCGTTTCTTTATGGCTGGAAGTGGGATTGGTCGAACATGACCGGATTATTGGCCCTCTTATGTTTAGTGCCGATTGCGGTAACGGGTTTCATGCGGTACAAAAAATTAGACCGCAAGTGGCACTTTCGATTAGGAATAGGATTTGCCGTTTTATTTATTTTGCACGCATTTTTATGAACTATGACGGGACTACAAATGAAGGCAGTCCTTTTAATTTTTCAAGAAAACCGAAATTTAGTGACATTAGGATGGGTTAATTTTGATTTTTTGTCGCATTATAATCGTTGGGACAAGAACATTAAAAACTGTATTCTCGAATTTTCAAGAAAAAAATAGCAACCGATATACGCATGCAACTTTGGAGATGGAATCATTTTAAATAGGGAGGTGCGGTCGAGTTGATTGGTGAGATTCTAATGATTGAGAGCGGGACGGTTAAGGTTTAATTAAGGTTTAAAGCTCAGTTGAACTTTTTTCAAAAAAGGTATTGACCCTTTGGTTGTTACGTGATATATTAATAAACGTCGCTGCTACGATAAGCAGTTGTCAAAAAAACTTCAAAAAAAGATGTTGACACTAAGGAAACAAAGTGTTAAGATATAAAAGTCGCCAAAACGAGCGACGGAACAAAAAACATCTTTAAATGTTCTTTGAAAACTAAACAAAAGCCAGGTAAGTCAGGGATAA
>NZ_AUMP01000057.1 GCF_000430745.1 Fictibacillus gelatini DSM 15865
AGGGTGAGCTATAAAAGCCCGTTTTTTTCTTTAATTATACCGAAAAGTTGGGTAATTTTGGACTTTTAATAATTTTTAGATCACGGATTCAGGTGTCACTTAATTTTCTAAATTCCTCCATAAAATCTCCATGTTTCATTTTTAATATGATCATAAATTAATATGAAAAAGCTGTACTATTTTTGATATTTCCAAACATATGTGAAGAAGGGAGGGGTTACAGATAATAGACAAAGTTAGCTATAACCATTCATATTGTAGTGTTTAAGAAAGAAAAGACGGTGAAGTTTCAATTTATTAGAAAAGAAATAACTCTTGGAGATAACTCTTAACAAAATAACGAAAGGTTCTTTTTCATAATCATTGCATAAACGTCATTGTAAACTAAATATAAGAGAAGAAAGGGAAGAAAAAATGAATTGGGCTAATCTCTTAATATTGTTACTGTGTCCTTTAATGATGCTATTTTGTATGAGAGGACATAAGCATCATAATCATCATTCTTCTGATAATCATTCCATCAATGAATTACAGGATCAGATTATAAAATTACAGTCAGACAATGAACAATTAAAGAAACAATTAAAAAGTAAATGAGTTGTGAACGTCAACTTAATTAGTTGACGGTTTCTTTATATCTAATAGTATTTTTAGAATTTCAAAGTATAATGACGGCCAATACGTACTTAACTATATCATCTAAAGGTTTAGACAGAACATTTTCTTGATAATGAGGGTGAATCGATTAATTGTATTAAGTCATCTTTATTAATTTGTTACTTCTTACATAATTTCTGCAAATTTATTTATTAAAATGCTTTCACTGAATTTTTAGTACCGTTGATTCAAGAGGATTGTATGAAAAGCAAGATCAAAAAAGTCTTCACTAATGGAAGAAGTATAGTAATTAACCGTTATGTCGCTAAATTCAAAGTACTAGTAAATAATTTTACCGTTAAATGAGGATGAAATCGGATGAACAATGAAATGCGAGTTCTTCAAATCATAAATCGTCTTAGAGCAATGGGTATACCAGCAGAAATAACAAAATCAAGAAAAGCTATATTCGAAAATTTATGGGAAAAGGAAAGAAGGGAGATTTTAGCAGATGGAAAGCATTAAACCTTTAAATCCCATTGCAATGCAATTAGGTCCTTTTAGTATTCATTGGTACGGAATTATTATTGGTACAGGTATCTTGTTAGGATTATATATTTCTACTAATGAAGCAGTAAAAAGGGGATTACAAAAAGAGGTATTTTCTGATCTTATTTTATGGGCCCTCCCAATAGCGTTGATATTTGCAAGAATTTATTATGTCATCTTTAATTGGTCGTATTATTCGCAACATTCCGAAGAGATTATAGCTATATGGAGAGGCGGAATCGCCATTCATGGAGCTTTAATAGGTGCTATTATCACGACTGTCGTTTTTGCCAAGAAAAGGAATTTGAGTTTTTGGAAATTGGCGGATATCGCAGCACCAAGCATTATACTGGGGCAAGCGATTGGGCGTTGGGGAAACTTCATGAATCAGGAAGCACATGGTGGACCTGTATCAAGAGAGTTTTTAGAAAGTCTTCACCTGCCCGATTTTATCATTAATCAAATGTATATCAAAGGAAGTTATTATCATCCAACATTTTTGTATGAGTCTCTATGGAACTTGATAGGGTTTCTGGTTTTATTGGTATTACAACGTATAAACTTAAAACGTGGAGAAGTATTCTTGACTTATGTTATATGGTATTCGATTGGTAGATTCTTTATTGAAGGGATGAGAACGGATAGTTTAATGCTAACGGACAGTTTAAGAATGGCTCAAGTTTTGTCTATTGTTTTAGTGGTTACGTGCACAATTCTTATATTATACAGACGTACTAGAAAAGATTTAACAGCTAGGTATAAAGATTAAATTACAAATATCCTGTCTTTGATAATCAAAACAAATACTTTCTTTTGCCGCTGACACACTATGTTTTAATTTATTATTATTTTTAGATTGATGGTTTAGGAGCGGAGTATGTCGAAATTGTGCCAATTGCCAATAAGGTAGAAAAATTATGATTATGAATTTTCGAACTCGGCCCCTTTCATATGTGTTTCAATTTGCTCTTGTATATTTCTTTTTGTACTCTCAAAACCATCTAATAATTGTATTGGAAGGAAGACTGCTCTCATATAAAGGTTAAATGGTTATTTATAACCTGCGATATTAAGTTCTCCGCGAGGATAGTTGTCAGTCGGAAATTCAAATTGAATTAATATAAATTTAATCAAATTACTAAATAAAAAAGTTTAATTTATGTTGGTAATTTGACTTAAAGAACCAATTCCTTTTTATCCATGCAGCTTTAAACAGGAAATAATTGAATAATGTACATCACGTTGATCCAAAATAGGAATAAAAAATGATACATATAAAATCAATCATACATAAGTAAGATATCAGTTGTTTTATATACCCTATACGGGTATAATGTATATAAACGAAAATAGTTATAATCAACGAGGTGAACCTAAGTGACTCACTGTGAAGAACAACATATAAATCCAAAAATGGTTCCGCGAACCGAAGAAGAAATCGAAAGCATCATCAAGCGTTTGAAACGTATTGAAGGACAAGTGCGCGGTGTGCAAAAGATGGTCGAAGATAATCGTTACTGTATCGATGTTTTGGTTCAAATTTCCGCAATTCAAGCCGCGTTAAACAAAGTCGGGTTGAACTTGTTGGAACGCCATGTCAATCATTGCGTTTCCAAGGCGATTCGCGAAGGCAACGGAAAAGAATCGATCGACGAATTGATGGACGTCATTCGGCAATTTTCAAAGTAAAGGAGGGAAAGATTGATGAGTGAACAAAAGCTCGTTACGTTGAAGGTGACTGGTATGACATGTGCCGCTTGTTCCAATCGCATTGAGAAAGTATTGAACAAGATGGATGGAGTAGAAGCCAATGTCAATTTAGCAATGGAAAAAGCAACGGTTAAATATGATCCTTCTAAACAAAGTGTAGCTGATATCCAAACAAGAATTAATAAATTGGGATATGGTGTTGCGACTGAAAAAGTAACGCTAGATATTGAAGGGATGACTTGTGCGGCATGTGCGACTCGGATTGAAAAAGGGTTAAATCGTATGGAAGGCGTTACAAGTGCGACTGTAAACTTAGCGACAAACAGTGCGGTTGTAGAATACAACGAGGGTATTTTATCCGTAGGAGACATTTTAGAGAAAATCAAAAAGCTTGGGTACAAAGGACAGATTCGGAACGAAGAACAAGATCATGCTGGTCGAAGAGAAGAATTACTTAAACAAAAAAAACGGCAACTCACCATTTCTATCATCTTATCATTACCTTTGCTTTATACGATGATTGCTCATTTGCCTGTTGATTTAGGCTTACCGTTGCCACACATTTTAATGAATCCGTGGTTCCAACTTCTTTTAGCGACACCCGTTCAGTTCTATATTGGCGGTCCTTTCTATCTTGGGGCTTATCGGGCATTACGGAATAAAAGTGCAAACATGGATGTATTAGTAGCCCTTGGAACATCGGCCGCTTACTTTTACAGTTTGTATGAAGCTTTTAAAACTTTAGCCAATCCCGAATATATGCCCAAATTGTATTTTGAAACAAGTGCCGTGTTGATAACCCTTGTACTTGTTGGAAAATATTTTGAAACATTGGCGAAAGGGCGAACGACAGAAGCTATCTCTAAGCTGTTAAGTCTGCAGGCAAAAGAAGCTCTTGTCATCCGTAATGGGCAAGAAGTAAAAGTTCCGCTCGAAGAAGTGGTGATCGGTGATACGATTCTCGTCAAGCCCGGAGAAAAAATACCGGTAGACGGTACTGTAATCGCCGGAGTTTCCTCAGTGGACGAATCGATGATTACAGGTGAATCGATTCCGGTTGATAAGAAAGAAGGGGACTCTGTTATAGGAGCCACCATGAATACAAATGGTGTACTGACCATTCGAGCCGAAAAGGTAGGGAAAGAGACAGCCCTTGCCAATATTATTAAAATCGTTGAAGAGGCACAAGGCTCTAAAGCACCGATTCAGCGTATGGCTGATGTCATCTCAGGTATTTTCGTACCCATTGTGGTAGGAATTTCTGTTGTGGCGTTCATGTTATGGTACTTCATGGTGGCACCGGGTGACTTGCCAAAGGCGCTTGAAGTGGCCATTGCGGTTCTTGTCATCGCCTGTCCTTGTGCGCTTGGTTTAGCCACACCAACATCCATTATGGTCGGAACAGGTAAAGGGGCAGAAAAAGGGATCCTCTTTAAAGGGGGTGAGTATCTAGAAGGAACGCATAAAATCAATGCTGTGTTACTGGATAAAACAGGAACTGTTACAAAAGGGAAACCAGAAGTAACAGATGTAGTAGAGTTTCAAAAAGGCATGCTTGATTATGCCATTTCAGCCGAGAGCGCTTCTGAACATCCGTTGGCCCAAGCAATTGTGGAATATGGAAAGAAGCAAGCGATTTCTATAAAACCACTAGAGCATTTCGCCGCCATTACTGGTCACGGAATTGAAGCTACCATTGATGGCAAACATATCCTTGTTGGAACGCGAAAATTGATGAAGGAACACTCGATTGACATTTCCATGCATGAAGATCAAATGGCGGATCTTGAAAAACAAGGGAAAACCGCTATGTTGGTTGCCATTGACCATAAGATTGCCGGCATCATTGCTGTCGCGGATACCGTAAAAGAAAGCTCTAAAGAAGCCATTCAAACTTTAAAACAAATGGGTATAGAAGTGTACATGGTAACGGGAGACAATCAACGCACGGCTGAAGCGATTGCGAAGCAAGTGAATGTGGATCATGTGTATGCCGAAGTGCTCCCTGAAGACAAAGCGAAAATCGTTGAAGAACTCCAAAAACAAGGAAAACGAGTGGCGATGGTTGGCGATGGGATCAATGATGCTCCCGCTCTTGCAAAAGCGGATATCGGAATGGCCATCGGCACAGGAACGGATGTCGCGATTGAAACGGCTGATGTAACGTTGGTTGGCGGAGATCTGGCGCATATTCCCAATGCGATTGAGTTAAGCCGCAAAACGATGAGAAACATTCGACAAAATCTATTTTGGGCTTTGTTCTATAATTCCATTGGTATTCCTGTAGCAGCAGCTGGATTATTGGAGCCTTGGGTTGCGGGAGCAGCGATGGCATTCAGCTCAGTATCGGTTGTGACAAACGCGCTTCGTTTGAAACGCGTGAAAATAGAAAATGGAACCATATAAAGGAGGAAGTTTGAATGGACATTACATTAAACGTAGAAGGAATGACTTGCGGACACTGCAAAATGGCCGTAACGAATGCTCTTAAAGAGCTGGAAGGTGTGAAAAATGTGGATGTACATCTAGAAGAAGGCACTGTGGATGTGAATTATGATGAAACAAAAGTCAGTGTAGAAAAAATGAAAGAAGCCATTGAAGAACAAGGTTACGATGTGAAATAACATAATAAAAGAGATCATGGATCACAAATCCATGATCTCTTATTATTCAACGTTGTCAACGTTTTGGCACGACAAGAGTTTGACAGCCAAACCACGATGAAATTTTTTGTGCTTAACGGACAATGATCATTTGGATTCATATATGAAATCATGAGTATAACTTTATAAATTTTGATATCATTCGATATTTGTGCTAAAACCGAAAGAAAACATAGAAACAGTATTTGGATTAATACAAAAAAGGAGTATACGAATATGGACTCAACTGTTTCAAAGAAAGAAGTTATGATTTCCTATATTATAAGTTTTGCCTTTATCATCGCGATGATGACAGCTTCGGTGATATTAAAAGATCACGAAATTATTTTGCCAGAAGTAGCGGCAATGGCGATTGCCATGTGGGTGTGGCGAGATGCAGGATGGATAAGACAGCCATCCAAGATTTTTCTTGCTCCGTCTATTACTGCTTTGATCGGTTTCGTGGTGAATCAATTACCCATTTCTTATTTAGGAAAAGTCATCCTCACCCTCATCCTAATGATGCTTTTTTTGCGGATCATTCAATCGAACTTAGGACCTTCCATTGCAACAGGATTGTTGCCAGTAGTGACGAATGCAACGGAATGGTCATTTGTGATATCCGTGTTTATTCTTACCTTTTTATTGATGCTTGGGGTTCTCCTATTTGGGTTACATAAAGGATTGGAAAAGAAAGTGAAGATACAGTACAAGTACATGGTAGTGTTCTTAGTACTGATCTTTGTGTGGATTGCCTTATGTTCGATTGTTGGCTACCCATTGGCAGTGATCCCGCCGATACTCGTTGTCGTATTTGAGTCGCTCCAAAAACCGATGTACAGCGGAAAAATGGCTTTTAAACAAGGACTTGTCTTAACCATTTCTGCGACTGTCGGAACCCTTTTATACTTTTCTATTGATTCGTGGATATTGGTAACGTTGTTAAATATGATTTTGATGCTGATACTGTTATATATTGTCGGCATCCGTGTCCCTGCAGTATATGCTTTTCCGCTTCTGCCGTTTGTCTTCCCGGATGAGATTGTAGCAAAGTTGCCTCTAGGTTCGTTTATCACATGTATGTTCCTGCTTTCTGCGGTGCTGGCCTATAAAAAGATAGAGATGAAGCAAAAGGGAAGAGTCATGCAAATGTGAGAGGAGTAGATATGTTCGAAAATGGCCTGCCAGAACTAAGCTATATATCATGCTTGGCCAATTTTTAAACCGTTAAAGTGACAAGATTAAATTGCGAAAACCTACGTTGACTGTTTTTATTTTAATAGGTTTTGAAATGAGCTAGATCAGATAAGTTGCTTATACCTGTTCCATTTGGCTAGTAAAAAAATCATTGATAAAACATATTAGGGGGAAAGGATTCGCACTACAAAGGGATTTCTGCAAATCGTTTGGGGGGTAGGATATAAATGGGATGTATAAGGTAGGAAAAATAATAAGGAAAATCATTTCTTTTGTTTCGTCATGTGTAGTGACCTTTGATCCGGCAAATACGACAATACTTTCTTACTTAACTATATTTATTATTGATAGTTGAATAGTGAAGAAAACTTTCATTATTTTTGCGCCGTCTAAGGATTCGCTTTTCAGATGATTCGACAGTTTGAGACGAAATGATCCGACAAGTACCCGAGAGAAGTCCAATCTTGGGCAAATGAGTTGGATGTTCTCCTTACATATATGAATTATTCAAGCAGTATCCGAATTTTGATGAACACGACCAATGTGCCATGAAACTAAATATGTCAACTTTTTATGATATATTTAGTCATGTCTAATGTTATTAAGAGGTGACTAGGTCAAGAGCATTCTTCCAATGGAAATTTGATAGAAAAAACTGCTTCTGCTGATGTTTTGCAACCTTTTTAAAAGGTCAACAGAAAGAAATACGCATGGTGTATCAAGCTGCTGGCATATCAACTAAGTTGTTACAATAGATTCCTTGTTATTGTGGTTGTGGTGAGAGTGCTGGACATAAGAGTAACATGAATTGCTTTGTCAAAAAAATCAATAAAGATGGTTCTGTCGTCTGGGATGACCACGCTACTAGTTGCGACGTGTGCTTACAAAATCGAAGCGAAATCCATTAAAATGAAACAAGAAGGTAAATCTATAAAGGAAATTCGCCATTACATTGATGAAAAGTACAAAGAAGGTTACGCAAAACCAACTAAAACTCCAATGCCTTTATTATAAACAAACCTCGCTTTTCTGAAAGGTGAGGTTTTCATTTTGCCTATTTTCTTATTTCCTCTTCATAATTTCATTAAAAATTTTGTTATGATGACGAATAGTTACATTTTAATAAACGGTTATAGAAAGATTCATCAATGTTGTTTGATAAGGGGGGTATTTAGTTTCGGTGCTTCACAATTGAGACTCAAATTCCTCCGCCATGTTGCATTGCAAAAGCATGGCATACTCTAGCGCAATTCAAGCACATACGACCACACGTACCTTAGCTACCTCAACGGATATTTAATACATTTGGTGACTGGATTTGTAGCTGCAGCTCTAGGTGCAGTGGCTATTTCAGCGATAATGACTAAAAATTTGTTGCAGTATCGTTTTCTAGCATTACCCATACATCAATTTGGGGACGTTCGAAGGGCAGAACGCCAGTTTAAAGGATTTGGAGAATACCGAATTTACCCTAAGAGTAGATGCATACATAGATGGTATTGCGAAGACTTTGAAGTAAGAAATTGTTTTGCGTTGGTTGTCGCTTTAGTTACGGGCATAACAATGCAACTTGTATCTCTAATATGATGACAGATAAAGCAACAATTTATAAGAAAAATTTTTTATAGTAATTAGAATCAGGAAAAATTAGGCGAAATAATATCAAACAAAAGATAATGGAGTATACATACATAACGGGGTTAGATAAATAAAAAAGACACTAATTAGCGCCTATAAATATTGTACTTTTGTATCTTTTGTGGATTTGCCCAGATTAAATAGAGATATCCTAAGAATGCACGTTCATGCTTGTTAATTGTCAAATTGGATTGTTTGACTATATCTAAGATATCCCGATTTTGATGGCATCCAATAGCTTTAACGGCAAAATTATCAAGTTTCTTTTGAATCCAAGCCAGTGCAGGGACGGAAAATAATCCATGCTCCAGTAATACTTGGCCATCTTCCTTACACCATTGATTAAAAAGGTTTAGAACATGGACTGGATCTTCATAACTACATAAAGAACCCGATGATACAATTGTATCAAAGGAATTCTCAGGGAAGTTAAGATTTTCCACATCAGATATGATAAATTTAGCATTAATCCCATATTCTTTTGCTGCTTCTTTAGCTTGTTCAATCATTTGGGGGCTGAAATCTACACCTATGTACTCAATGTCTTTAGGATAGAAGGTGAAATTCATTCCAGCTCCAACAGCCACCTCTAGAGTTTTTCCTTTAACTGACTCGAAAATTTGCTTTCTCCATTTATTTTGTTCTTGTTTTTTACGTTTTTTTGCATATTTGGCAGCCTGTTTATTGAATTTTTGTATCAATTGCGTTTTCGCCATGAACCAAATACCTCCTGATCCTTATACTTATTACCACCTTTTAATACAGTAAATAAACGAATTGTTTCTTTTTTTTATAATTTGTTATTACACTACGGGAATCGATAAATAAAAATGGAGTCTCCCACTGATATACGAAAGCCGGAATTCCTTATTGAACTAGAATCTGTTTTTTAGAAAAATTCGTTAGTAATGTAAATCCACGTTTCTCTGGTACCCCCTCTTATTGAAGTATCGGATGGCAATACTTTAAAACGGTATGGCTTTTGTTATTTAGTACAATCTTGAAATCCACAAGCAGAAGGAAAAAGTACGGTGGAGGGGAATTAATTATACCTCAGCTACTTATGCAAGCAGATATCGGAAATGGCAATTGACACCGGTACGGATGTAGCCGTGCTTGTCGACTTTGTCAACAAGTTGAAATCCCCTCCAAGTTTTATTTGGAGGAGATTTTTTTCGTTATTCAGGTTTATTTGTAGTATCATTCGGGTTTGGTTTATAGTCAGATTTGTAATCTTTATATTTTACTTCTGTGATCATTCCAGCTGAGGCATGGTGTAAATCATGGCAATGGAACATCCAATTTCCCGGATTATTTGCTCTGAATGCGACAACATATTCTTCACCCGGTTTTAAATTCAACGTATCCTTAATCAATGGGGAGCCTGTAATTGGCTTACCATTTTTACTTAACACTTGGAAGAAGTGTCCGTGTAAATGCATTGGATGTAAATCTGTTGGTGAATTGTTCACTAATTTTACTTTTACGAGATCTCCTTTTTTCACCTTGATAGGTGCTGTTTCAGGATACGTTTTACCATTAATTGTGTAGACCATGCCATCTTTGCCCATGGTGGTTCCTAAATTCATCGTATACTCTACATCATATTTCTGATCTAACGTAAATGAACCTAATTCATGTTTTCCGTAATTTGTCATATCAACGGTAGGAAGGTCCTCTTTTGCATTTGATTTGTCCGTATTGTTTGTTGCACCTTCGTATTGAATTTTCACTTTCATGCCATCGGTACCTTTCATATCGCCATGACATTCTAATAACCATTCTCCTGGATTATTCGCTGTAAATTCAATATCATAACGTTCACCCGGAGCAATATTCAAAAGTTCATCTTTGATTGGCTGCGGATCTTTTAACGGCTGTCCATCCGTTGCGACAATTTTAAACTTATGGCCATGCAGGTGAAGTTTATGAGACATGTACCCTGCGTTCACAAGGCGAAGTCGTACTTTTTCACCTTTCTTTACTTTTAAAGGTTTAACAGCGGAACCACTTTTCCCATTAATTGTGAAAATATCATACATACTCATATCATGGCCCATACTGCTCATATCCATTTGACCATTTCCCATATTACTATGATCCATACCGCTCATATTCATATTGCTTTCTGCATTCGGGTTGCTCATCCATTCATCTAACACAAGCGTATAATCTCGATCTACTTTTTCCTCATTCTTAGGCTCTACGATTAAAGTACCGTATAGCCCCTTGTCCACTTGTTTCGCGCTTTCTTGATGGGAATGATACCAATACGTTCCCGGTACGGTTGCAGTAAATTCATACGTATAGGTTTCACCCGGTTTGACTGCATTCATTGTGACCCCCGGAACTCCATCTTGACTATTCGGGACAGGGTAGCCGTGCCAATGAATCGTAGTCGGTTCCGGTAATTCATTTTTGAAATTGATTTTAACTCTGTCTCCCTGCTTAATACGGATTTGCGCTCCGGGAACAGATCCATTATACGTGTAGACCGGAAGTTTTACTTTATCATTGATTTGTAATAATGCTTCCTTAGCAGTAAGATTAATCTCTTTACCGGTTAATACTTCTGTATTTGTTGCCAAAGGCAGTTGTTTACTGGAGTCCTTGGCGGTGTTTTCCTCTTTCATATTCATGTTCGACATATCGTGTCCTTGCATGGAATTGTGCGAAACATTATTATTTGAGCAGGCGGCACCAACAGCGATAACTCCCGCCAATAAGGTTCCTAGCAGTAATTTCTTCATGTCTTTCCCCCCTTAAATTTGCGGTTTAAATCATACTAATATCATCATAGAAAATAAATGTGCAGAATTTATGGAGAACAGAATTATATGATTAATTTTGTACGAAGAATGTCGAGGTTAATGGACGATTGGGACCAAGATTTGTTTAAGTTGCTGCATACCAAGGTGGAATTGCTGCCGACAATGTAATCGGAGGCTTGTAGAGAAAAGTAAATCTTGATACTGTTCCAGTCGTTACATTTACGAATCAATCGATTGCTACGATTGGGCTAACAGAAGAACAGGCTAAAAGAAAGAAGATACAAAGTGAGAATTTCCATTTTACCACTTAATGTAGTTCCAAGAGCTCTTGTTAATTGCAAAACTACTGGTGTATTTAAAGAATGCCTATAAATGTATAGAGGAAAAGGTCTCTTTTAGGAGGTGAACTTGATTGGATAAGTTATCTTTACTCTCACAAATTAATTCATAGGATAAATACCGAATATAAAACTTTCGCTATGGAATTAATGTGAACAATAGGACATTATTGGAGAAACGGAAAATAAGGGTTCACCTGAATCCGTGATCTAAAAATTATTAAAAGTCCAAAATTACCCAACTTTTCGGTATAATTAAAGAAAAAAACGGGCTTTTATAGCTCACCCT
>NZ_AUMP01000058.1 GCF_000430745.1 Fictibacillus gelatini DSM 15865
TGGTGGCGATGGCGAAGAGGTCACACCCGTTCCCATACCGAACACGGAAGTTAAGCTCTTCAGCGCCGATGGTAATTGGGGGCTTCCCCCTGTGAGAGTAGGACGTTGCCAGGCCAATTGAGACTCCGTTGGATTTTCCAGCGGAGTCTTTTTGTCTTTCCGCAAACGTTAAGAAGGTGTATCTTTATTTAATAAATACAACCCGAGCAAATACGGGACTTTCAGGGCCGTAACTTCTAGAAACTGCTTAATCAACGGTAAATCGTTCGATGAATACGTATGAAATAAATCTCCCCACCATTCTGTTTCATAACGGCAAATCATGCTTAAATTATAGAGGATCAAATAATGAATCATCACTTCATTATAAGGTCGGAAAAATTCGCGTTGATTTGGCAAATAAAAGCTTCCATTTAAATGATATATAAATGGGTAACTTTCAAGAGGGCTTAAGCTTTTTTTAGACGTAAGAACGATGCTTGATTTTGTTTCATAAGAATTTTCAAATACTGATTCACGATAAAAAGAATTTAAAAAGTCTAAAAAACGCGGAAGTGGCATATGTAAGCCATCAAGTATCCGATTCGGAAGTTGGAATTCTAAGCCTTCTATAGTTGCTTTTACAATGAAATTTTGTTTATGAATAAAAAAATAAAGTTCATGTAATTCAGGAATTAAAGGAAGGATATCCCCCATTTTTACTTTTTCACCTTCAATATGTTTCACATGGAACATTTTTTCGCAGAAATGCGTAAATAAGCCGCTTTTTTGAATTTTTACTTCGTCATTTGAGAATTCATAAAACCGTTTTTTTCGTTTTCTTGTGGTTACTCCATGGGCAAGAACCGAGCTGTTTTCCGGATAATCCGGATCAACGGTTAAGATGCATGCTTTTAATAGCTGGATCATGCCATAAAACAATAAAACAGGTTGAAGTTCCAAAGGGGCATTGGCAGAAAGGGAGTAGTATTTTTTTCCGTGCTCTAAATAATAAATAAAAGGATAGCAATTTTCAAAGCTTTTACTTTCTGCTTTCTCGATATTCATTGATCGATAACAAGTACATAAATAGCTTTGGACACGAATTGATGAATAAAAGCTGTCGTACATCGGCCAAAAGTCCATAACATCTTTCCCTCCTTT
Source organism: Fictibacillus gelatini DSM 15865 (assembly GCF_000430745.1). GTDB lineage: Bacteria > Bacillota > Bacilli > Bacillales > Fictibacillaceae > Fictibacillus_A > Fictibacillus_A gelatini. Next base: position 1,144 of record NZ_AUMP01000058.1, read on the forward strand.
TCTTTTTTGCTTTATTTTGAAAAGTTCGACTTATCCTCCATTCCTTGACAGTAGTTTATCCAGTTGTTAATCTACAAATAATATTTTTCGTAAAAAGAGTAATGAAGGGAGCTAACTGGATCATGTGGGAGAATAAGTTTGTAAAAGAAGGACTTACTTTTGATGATGTGTTGTTAATTCCAGCGAGATCAGCAGTGTTGCCAAAGGATGTTTCAGTAAAAACGAAGTTATCTGAAAATGTCCAATTAAACATTCCGATCATTAGTGCGGGGATGGATACAGTTACGGAAGCGGAAATGGCCATTGCAATGGCGCGTCAAGGCGGACTAGGAATCATTCATAAGAACATGTCAATTGAACAACAGGCTGAGCAGGTAGACCGTGTTAAGCGCTCTGAGAGCGGTGTTATTACAGATCCATTTTATTTAACACCTGATCACCAGGTATTCGATGCTGAACATTTAATGGGGAAATATCGAATTAGTGGAGTTCCAATTGTTGACGAAAATAAAAAGCTCGTCGGGATTATTACCAATCGTGACATGCGTTTTATCGAAGATTATTCCATTAAAATCAAAGATGTTATGACGAAGGAAAATCTTGTAACGGCAGCTGTTGGCACTACATTAAAAGAAGCAGAACGCATCCTGCAGCGCCACAAAATCGAAAAACTTCCACTTGTTGATGAAGATGGCACCCTTCAAGGATTAATAACAATCAAAGATATTGAAAAAGTCATTGAATTCCCGAACTCGGCTAAAGACAAAAAAGGACGTCTTCTCGTTGGAGCTGCGGTTGGCGTAACGAAAGATACGATGCTGCGAGTTGAAAAACTTGTAGAGGCAGAAGTTGATGTAATTGTCATTGATACAGCTCACGGACATTCTGAAGGAGTAATAAATAAAGTAAGAGAAGTTCGCCAGGCGTACCCTGATTTAACGATCATTGCCGGTAATGTGGCGACTGCTGAAGCTACTCGTGATTTAATTGAAGCCGGTGTAAGTGTTGTTAAAGTAGGGATCGGACCAGGATCCATTTGTACAACCCGTGTAATTGCAGGAGTCGGTGTCCCACAAGTAACGGCGATTTATGATTGTGCTACGGAAGCGAGAAAACACGGCATTCCAATTATTGCTGACGGTGGAATTAAGTATTCCGGTGACATCGTAAAAGCACTTGCTTCGGGTGGACATGCTGTTATGCTTGGAAGCTTACTTGCCGGGGTAAGTGAAAGCCCTGGTGAACGGGAAATTTATCAAGGTCGCCAGTTTAAAGTGTATCGGGGAATGGGCTCGATTGGTGCAATGGAAAGAGGAAGCAGCGACCGTTATTTTCAAGAAAACAATCAAAAACTGGTTCCAGAAGGTATCGAAGGACGCGTACCTTATAAAGGGCCGCTGGCAGATACCATTTATCAATTAATCGGTGGCCTTCGTTCTGGAATGGGCTATTGTGGCACACCAACAATAGAAGATCTTCAAAATAACGCTAAATTTGTTAAGATTACGGGAGCTGGATTAAGGGAAAGCCACCCGCATCAAGTCCAAATTACAAAAGAAGCGCCAAATTACTCTATTTAATAAAATGTTCATAAAAAAATTGTCGACAGAGGTCTATCCTCTGTCGATTTTTATGTTACAATAACGGTTGTGTAAATAGGTATGGAGGTGTAGATGTGACAGGCAAGAAGTTAAAAAGTTCCATCGTTTTTTTATTTGTTTTTTCGCTTATAGCTGCAACCTTTTTTAGTCAATCACTAAAAGCAAGTGCTGCTGAAGGTTTAAATATTAATGCCGGGTCAGCTATATTAGTTGATGGGGAAACCGGAAAAATTTTATATGAAAAGAATGCTGATCAAATGCTTCCACCTGCCAGCATGTCAAAAATGATGACCGAATATCTAGTCATGGAAGCGATTAAAAAAGGTAAGATCAGCTGGGACCAAAAAACCGGTGTAAGTGATTATGCATATCAAGTTTCTCAAGACCGCAGTTTGTCCAATGTTCCATTGCGTTCGGACGATAAATATACGGTTCGTGAATTATACGAAGCGATGGCCATTTACTCTGCAAATGGAGCGACTATTGCATTAGCTGAGCTTGTTTCCGGTTCAGAGTCCGAATTTGTCAAACGGATGAATGAAAAGGCGAAAGAGCTCGGGATGAAGAATACCCGTTTTGTTAACTCAACAGGTTTAAATAATAAAGATTTAAAAGGACATTATTCAACCGGAAGCAAGACAGATGAAAATAAAGTATCTGCGCGATCGATTGCGATTCTAGCTTTTCACTTAATTAATGATTACCCTGAAAGCTTAAAGATTGCGAGCATTCCGAAAAAGAAATTCCGCGAAGGCACTGATGATGAAATCCAAATGTCAAACTGGAACTGGATGCTTCCAACACTTGTTTATAAATATGATGGCGTTGATGGGTTAAAAACCGGGAATACACCAGAAGCTGGTTATTGTTTTACTGGTACAGCGAAACGAAACGGCATACGTTTAATTTCCGTTGTAATGAATACAAAAAGTTATAAGGCCCGATTTGATGAAACGAGAAAATTGTTTGATTACGGCTTCGGAAATTTCACAAAAGAGGAACTCCTTCCTAAAGGGTACACCTTTAAAGGACATAAAACGATTGCTGTCAATAAAGGGAAAGAAAAAGAGGTCGCTATTTCTACAAAAGAACCACTTTCAATGCTTGTGAAAAATGGCGAAAAGAAACAATATAAGCCTGAACTTGTTCTTGATAAAAAAGAATTAGATGCACCGGTTAAAAAAGGACAGGCTGTTGGTTACGTAAATGTAAATTACAACGGGGAAGGAAAAGATTACGGCTATTTAACAAACGGTTCAGATAAAGGAAAAGTTCAAGTCGTAACAACATCGTCTGATGACAAGGCCAACTGGTTTGTTCTCATGATGCGCGCTATCGGCCATTTCTTTAGCAGCATTTGGTCTAGCCTTGTAGGTTGGATTAAAGGAATTTTTTAAAGAATGGTTGCATAAATAAGAGAAATATTGTAAATTAATATATAAAATTGATAGTAAAAATCGTTGACAGGAAATAGTAACAAAATATTCTTCGTAAAGAGAGTCGGTGGCTGGTGAAAACCGATCAAGAAGTTTTGTGAATCCATCCTGGAGTAAAATGCTGAACATGAAATAGTAAGCATTTTCGGTAAACGACCGTTATTCGTTTAAGGTGGCAAGTGATAGTTTTATCCTTGCAACTAGGGTGGCAACGCGGATCAATCCGTCCCTTTTATGAGGGATGGATTTTTTTATTGATCTAAAAATGAAATAGGAGGTTAGATTCCATGCTTGATTTGAAAGTTGTTAGAGCAAATTTTCAGGAAGTAAAGGAAAAATTAGCGAAACGCGGGGAAGATTTATCCGGACTTGACCGTTTTGAAGAATTGGACCAAAAGCGTCGTGAATTGATCGGTGAAACAGAAACGTTAAAGTCAAAGCGAAATGAAGTTTCTAAATTAGTGGCAGAATATAAACGTGAGAAAAAAGATGCAGATGAGCTTATTAAGGAAATGCGCGAAGTAAGTGATCGCATAAAAACGATTGATGAAGAATTGCGTTCTGTAGAAGAAGACTTTCATCAGTTAATGCTTACTTTGCCAAACCTTCCGCACGAAAGTGTTCCAGTCGGCGAAACAGAAGATGACAACGTACCGGTAAGGCATTGGGGGGAGATTCGTCAATTTGAGTTTGAACCAAAGGCTCATTGGGATATTGCCACTGATCTCCAAATCGTTGACTTTGAAAGGGCTGCAAAAGTAACAGGAAGCCGTTTTGCTTTCTATAAAGGATTAGGCGCCAGGCTTGAGCGGGCTTTGATTAACTTTATGATGGATTTACATGAAGACGAGCACGGTTATACAGAAATCCTGCCTCCTTATCTTGTCAACCGCACAAGCATGACAGGGACGGGACAACTTCCTAAATTTGAAGAAGATGCGTTTAAAATCCGGGAAGAGGATTATTTCTTGATTCCAACAGCAGAAGTTCCGGTTACGAATATGCACCGCGAAGAAATTTTAAGCGCAGATGAACTGCCCATTCGGTATGCAGCGTTTAGTGCCTGTTTCCGTTCCGAAGCGGGATCTGCTGGACGCGATACGAGAGGGCTTATTCGCCAACATCAATTTAATAAAGTAGAGCTTGTGCATTTCGTGAAGCCTGAAGACTCTTATCAAACATTAGAAGAATTAACGGGACATGCGGAAAAAGTACTTCAACTTTTGAATCTTCCATACCGTGTAATGAGCATGTGCACCGCTGACCTCGGGTTTACGGCGGCTAAGAAATACGATATTGAAGTATGGCTCCCAAGCTATGGGACGTACCGTGAGATTTCTTCTTGCTCTAATTTTGAAGCGTTCCAGGCGAGAAGAGCGCAAATCCGCTTCCGTCGTGAACCAAAAGGGAAGCCAGAATACGTTCATACATTAAATGGCTCTGGGCTTGCGATTGGACGTACGGTTGCCGCTATTTTAGAAAACTATCAACAACAAGATGGGTCTGTTCTCATTCCGGAAGTTCTTCGCCCTTACATGGGGAATAAAGAAGTCATTACTCGTTAAAATCATAAGGGGAAATAAATCGAAATTTATTTCTCCTTTTTTTAAAAAAAGGGTTGACGATTAAAATAAACATATGCTATTATATTTTTTGTCAGCAAGGAATACAACATTTAGTCATCCTGCTTAACATTTTAAATACGGAGGTATACCCAAGTCCGGCTGAAGGGATCGGTCTTGAAAACCGACAGGGGTGTAAAAGCCCGCGGGGGTTCGAATCCCTCTACCTCCTCCATAATGTACATACAACCTGCTTTTATAGCAGGTTTTTTTAATATTTACTAAAGAATAAGCGAGGCGCTACGCATTACGATTAGAGAAGGATGAATGATGGATAAATCTCAGGAAGAAATCGATCAAATGTATATGAGACTTGCGATTAATGAGGCGATCAAGGCCAGAGAGATCGGTGAAGTTCCGATTGGAGCTATTATCGTCAAAGATGATGAAGTTATATCGACTGCTTTTAATTTACGCGAATCGGAAAAACGGGCGGTCGCCCACGCGGAGCTTCTTGCAATTGATAGGGCCTGTAAAAAAGTGGATTCATGGCGGCTTGAAGGTGCTACGTTATATGTTACATTAGAGCCTTGCGCGATGTGTTCAGGTGCGATCGTGCTTTCACGCATTCATCGGGTTGTTTTTGGTGCGGCTGATCCTAAAGGTGGTTGTGCCGGTACGTTAATGAACCTTTTACAAGAAGAACGTTTCAACCATCAATGTGACGTTACCGCTGGCATTTTAGCAGAAGAATGCGGCGAATTGCTCACCTCTTTTTTTCAACAATTACGAAAGAAAAAGAAAGAACATAAAAAAATACAGAATATGGAATCTGATTTATAATTGATTTTTTACAGTAGAGGTTGTATACTTAGAAATGCACATTCCTAATGTGCCTTACAATGTTATACACTTTGTCGCGCTAGGTGGGGAGGTAGCGGTGCCCTGTACTCGCAATCCGCTGTAGCGAGGCTGAATTCCTCTCTTCGGGTAGTCCAATGTATGGTCTGACACAAGTAAGTAGTGTTGACATTCGGGTCCTGCGCAACGGAGACCCATGAACCCTGTCAGGTCCGGAAGGAAGCAGCAGTAAGTGGTCATCTTCGTGTGCCGCGGGGTAGCCTGGATCGAGCTAACTGCTTGCGTAACGCGTAGGTTGGCTATTCCAACGAGAGGTGCGCGGCATTTTACATAAGTATTAAATTTAAAAGCTCATCCTCCGGGGTGAGTTTTTTGCTGTTTTTCAGTATAATAAGAGTTACAGACAGAAACGAAAAATGTGGAAATGATGATGAAGGAGGGCATGGGAAAATGAGTTATCAAGCGCTTTACCGTGTCTGGCGTCCACAAAGCTTTCAAGATGTTGTCGGCCAAGAGCATATAACGAAAACAATCCAAAATGCGCTTTTGCAGCAAAAACTTTCCCATGCTTATCTATTTTCAGGCCCAAGGGGTACGGGAAAAACAAGTGCGGCAAAAATTATTGCAAAAGCGGTTAACTGTGAAAAAGCGCCGGTAGCTGAACCGTGCAATGAATGCGATAGTTGCATTGGGATCACAAATGGGACGATTTCCGATGTTCTTGAAATTGATGCCGCATCCAATACCGGAGTCGACGATATTCGTGATATTCGTGACAAAGTCAAATTTGCTCCATCTTCCGTCCGTTATAAAGTGTATATCATCGACGAGGTCCACATGCTCTCGACAGGAGCGTTCAACGCTTTGTTAAAAACATTGGAGGAACCCCCTGCCCATGTTATTTTTATACTGGCAACGACCGAGCCGCATAAAATTCCGTTAACGATTATTTCACGCTGCCAGCGATTCGATTTTAAACGAATTTCAAGCGGGAAAATGATTGAACGGATGAAAACAATTCTTGAGGCAAGCGGTACTAAAACCGATGATGAAGCGTTGGAGCTGTTGGCGAGAGCTGCAGAAGGCGGAATGCGTGATGCCTTAAGTCTATTGGATCAGGCCATATCTTACAGTGAAGACATCGTCAAGGTCGAAGATGTCTTAGCTGTTACCGGGACTGTAACACAGGCGTATTTAGCAAGAGTTGTTAAAGCATTTGAGGACAAAAATGTAGCGGAAGCCCTTCAAATCGTTGAAAAAATCATGGCAGAAGGCAAAGATCCGGTTCGCTTTATTGAAGATTTAATTTATTATTACCGTGATATGCTGCTTTATAAAACAGCTCCGAACCTTGAAAAAATTCTCGACCGGGTCAAAGTGGATCAAGAATTTAAAGAACTGGCTGACCATACGGATTCAAACTGGATCTATAAAGTGATTGAGCTATTGAATCAAGCACAACAGGAAATGAAATGGACGAATCATCCGAAAATATTTCTTGAGCTTTCTTTTGTTAAAATTTGCCACGAGGAACAAAAACCTGTCTCTTCAGTGGAAACTGAACAGCTAAGAAAGAGAATTGATCAATTAGAGCATGAGCTTCATCAATTGAAGGAACGTGGTATTTCTTCAGCGTCTGAAGAAAAAAGCGCTTCAACCGTTCAGGAGAGAAAAAGCGTCAAACCGAAGTTATCGACAAACGCTGCATCCGTAGGAAGAATAAAAGAAATGTTGAACGAGGCCAAAAAGCAAAACCTCATTATTTTAAAAAATAGCTGGGGTACGATTATGGAAAGAATTAAGGCGGAAAAAGTAAGTGTGTATGCTCTATTATCAGGTGCGGAACCTGTTGCCTGTTCGGATCGATTCTTTTTGCTTTCTTTTCAACACCAAATCCACAGCCAAATGGCCCAATCTGAAAATATTCGCAGCTGTGTGGAATCAACTGTTTATAGTACAATAGGAAAGTCTCTATCAATGGCAACCGTCCTTCAGCCTGATTGGGAAAGAATTAAACAAGAATTCATTAAAGAACACGAGCTTGGGAATGCCGAAGAAAAGGAAGAGGCGGTGGATCCTTTAATCGCTGAAGCTCAAAAGCTATTCGGCAATGATTTAATTGAAATAAAAGACTAAAACATTTAGGAGGAATCTGATTATGATGCGTGGCGGAAATATGAACAATATGATGAAACAAATGCAAAAAATGCAGAGAGAAATGGCGAAAGCTCAAGAGGAATTAAAGGAAAAGAAAGTAGAAGGTACAGCAGGAGGCGGAATGGTGACCGTCATTGCGAATGGCCATAAAGAAATACTGGAAGTCGTCATTAAAGAAGAAGTGGTTGATCCGGATGATATTGAAATGCTTCAAGACCTTGTTTTAGCGGCTACAAATGATGCATTAAAGAAAGTGGATGAGCTTGTGAATCAAGATATGGGGAAATTCACTAAAGGATTAAACATTCCAGGACTGTTCTAGGAGGCCATAGATGCACTATCCAGAACCTATTTCGAAATTGATCGACGGCTTTATGAAATTGCCAGGTATCGGACCGAAAACAGCGGTTCGACTGGCATTTTTCGTATTAGAAATGAAAGAAGACGATGTATTGGATTTCGGCCGCTCGCTCGTTAATGCTAAAAGAAAGCTGATCTATTGTTCGAATTGTTTTCATATTACGGACCGTGATCCATGCATGATTTGTGACGATTCAAGCCGTGACCGCACGACCATTTGCGTTGTCCATGACTCTAAAGATGTTATCGCGATGGAAAAAATGAAGGAATACCGCGGGCTATATCATGTTCTTCACGGAGCGATTTCGCCGGTTGATGGAATTGGGCCGGAGGATATAAAAATAGCAGAGCTTCTCAAGCGGCTTCAGGATGATACTATCCAAGAAATCATTATGGCGACAGACCCTAATATTGAAGGTGAAGCGACCGCTATGTATATCGCCCGTCTTTTAAAACCTACAGGAATAAAAATCACAAGAATTGCCCATGGCCTCCCAGTCGGCGGTGATTTAGAATATGCAGATGAGGTAACTTTATCGAAAGCACTTGAAGGAAGACGTGAACTTTAAGATGCTTTTAAAAAGTGTCCTTTTTAATACTTGAACTTTAACAATAAAGGGGAACACCATACCATGTTTTTCTCTAAAAAGGGGCAATTAAGAAAAACGGGAGACGAACAACTTCTTCACACGTTTTATGAAGTAAAAGAAGCATTGGCACGAAAAAAAGCGATTGTTGGAAAAAGTGTTGAACCTTCTGAACAAGTCCTTTATGAGTTAGCGTTAACAGAGGCAAAGTACTTTTTTTTATTGAAAGAGGCAAAAAAAAGAAATGTGTCGATGAAATCATTAAAATAATCCTTAGAGCAAAATCGCCTTACATGTGATTTTGTTCTTTTTTTTGGACATCTCCCATACATTAAATTGAAAAGACGAGTTATGGGAGGGTGAAGAGCGATGGAACCATTAATGGTGGTATCCATTCTTGGGAGCTTAATTTTATTGCTGCTTTTAGTTGGCGCTCCGCTAAAGCCATTGCGGTGGATCGGGCAGGGAATTATTCGTTTATGTATTGGAGCTTTGCTTCTTTTTTTCTTAAATGCAATAGGAACTTCGTATGATATCCATATTCCTATAAACATCGGAACCGTTTCAATATCAGGTTTTTTAGGCATACCAGGGCTTGTCTCCCTTGCCGCTATCCAATATTTCATAATGGGGTAAAACGGAAGATCGCCTATGATTTCTCCGTTTTATTTTTTATTAAAAAAGTTGTTGACGATAATATTTAAACGTGTTATATTATTAATTGTCGCTGCAAGACAAGCAGCTTTCGAAAAAACGTCAAAAAAAGATGTTGACACTAAGCAAACAAGGTGTTAAGATATAAAAGTCGCCAAAACGAGCGACGGGACAAAAACATCTTTAAATGTTCTTTGAAAACTAAACAAAAGCCAGGTAAGTCAGGGATAAACCATCCCGCAATTCTTATTTGAAATGATTGAGCAAGACAAACTTTATTGGAGAGTTTGATCCTGGCTCAGGACGAACGCTGGCGGCGTGCCTAATACATGCAAGTCGAGCGGACGGAAGGAGAGCTTGCTCTCTGGAAGTTAGCGGCGGACGGGTGAGTAACACGTGGGCAACCTGCCTCATAGATGGGGATAACACCGAGAAATCGGTG
>NZ_AUMP01000059.1 GCF_000430745.1 Fictibacillus gelatini DSM 15865
TACTTGTAAACTGTATTCCTCGAAATCTCTAATTTTTTTGCGATAGCTGCCACCTTGAATCCTTGTTCTTTCAGTTGATGAACCTGCAAATACACTATTAATTTTTCCACCTTTCAAATCCCCCAAATAAGCCATGTTGAAAAGACTATCATAACTTATCTGGATTATAATTGGGGAAAAAGTGTTCATTTCTATTTAGCAGAAACTGTTGATTTTAGTTTAGCAGTTACAGATGGTCTTTTAACATTTGCTGATGCAGATGATTTAAAAGCAAAAATTGAAAAATTAAATCAAATTAAGAAAGATTTTTTGATTGATTCTTCGTTTAAGCCAGAGGATCACAAAAAAGCGAGTCAGTATGACAATTTTGAGAAAGAAAAAAATACTGTCGGAATGATCGGCAGTAAACTTGCCAATTTGTTTAAGTAAACGGATTTTTCCGTTTCTTATAAAAAAAATAAAACTCTAGGAGGAATTATATTATGTTTAAAACTACAAATTTAACTAACACTGAATCAGTATCTTTATCTAAAGAAATTGCACTTGTTGGGGTTCAAGACACTCCTTTAATGTCTCTTTTAATGGCTAAAGGACGTGTTGAAAAATCTAATGGTAAAATTCATACTTGGCGTGAGCGTAGTTTCGATACTACATCTGATATTTCACAGGTTGAAGGATCTGAAACTACAGTTTTCCAAGAAAGTGGTCGTGCGGAACTAAACAATGTTTGTGAAATCTTCAAAAAAGCAGCATCCGTTAGTGGAAGTGTTTCCGCTATTTCTGTTCCAGGTCAACCTAATATTTTTGCCGCTGAAATCAATGACCGATTAATTGAAACAAAAGTAGCAATTGAGAAAGCATTAATGGGCGGTGTTCGTAACGATGGTTCGGCTTCTCCATACATCCGTAGAATGGATGGTTTAAGCAAATGGGTGGATACTGCAAATAAGGTTACTGGGGAAACCGCAAATGTAATTTCAGAAAAAGAAATTAAAGACACTGTCCGTAAACTTTGGGCACAAGGACTTGCAACAGGCGAATATTTTGCAATTGTCAATGCCGACTTAAAAGAGCAAATTGACGAATTGTACAAAGGTTCTTACCGATACATTGCACAAGAAAATGTATTTGGTCTAACAGTAGACAAACTTCGCACAAATTATGGGGATGTAAACTTTATCCTATCTCGTCATCAAGACGCTACAAAAATGCACATTTTTGATGTGAATTACTTATCCCTAGCATTTTTGCGTGAACCATTGTTTGAAGCACTTGCCAAAACAGGTGATAGTGTTAAAGGTCATGTTTTGGCTGAATTAACGCTTAAAGTTGGTAGCAAAAAAGCAGTTGCTGAATACTCTTTAAAAACTTCCTAATACATAACCATTAAGAGGGTACTAGCTTAAAGCAGGTATCCTCTTTTTATTTATCTAATCAAAGGAGAAAAGGGGAATGAACAAAAAGGATGAGTATTTTCTAAAGCGTAGACATAAAAAAATCAGTATGCAAAAAATCGCCAATTATATTGGCTGCTCACAATCGCTAATTAGCCGTTATGAAACGGGTGATTGCGGGATGTCAAAAAGAAAAATTGAATTATATAGAAAATTTATTGATGAGTATAAAAATTAATCATTAAAAATAATCAAAGAAAGTGAAGGTGAAAAAATGAAAGAAACAAGAAATACGTCTTGACCACTTCCTTTTATTTCATTTGACCGTTTGAGAAAAAATTGAAAAGTACACTCAAACAAATATGGTCATGGATTAAAAGGAGGATGTCAACGAGCAATATTTTCTGCCGTTGACGGTAAGACGTTTAACATTAAAAGGTAGTGGGAGTATTTCTCGTCTTTCTATTACTATGAAAGCGACGCTTAAAGAGAAATTCCCTAACTGGTGTTTAGATAACAACAAATACATAATGTGTATCACAGATGATATTGATTCATTGTTTTCGTCAAAGTTACTTGAAGCGCATAAAGGATACACGATCAATTACTTTTACGACTTTAAAAAGCTATATCGAATTGACACATTAGACCAGATAAACAAAACTAAATCGGATGTCGTGGCAATTGATATGGCTGTAAATTATAAAATGAAAGCATTTGACAACCATGTAACACTATTAAACAGTGAGGATGAGCCAAACCCTAATAGTGCCAACCTAAACAACATATATAAAATCTCACGCAACAAGTATTACTTTTACAAGTATGCTATGTCTACATTGCTTACTGTCGTTTCGCTTTATGATATTTTTGACTACAAACAATTAACAGATGAGCAAAAATTGGTATTGTGGGCGATTGATTCAAGCTATTTAGGGTTTTATCAGCCGTACGAACGTGATCAGTTTGCTCATAAAAAATACCGAGAATTTTTGGAACTGGAAGAATTGGCAAGCGTACTGTATACATACCAAAAAAGCGACTTTATTGAAGTTATCCAGGAATATAAATTAAATGAAAAAATTTGTATCGATCAAGATGGATACTTAAAAACAGGGATTGCATTAGACAAATTGCAATCTCTTTTTTCATGTTTTAATTTAGATTTTTCTTTGCCGTCACAACAATTTACAATGTCACATGAGTTTAGTCAAACGGCAGGTAAACAAGCGTATTTAGTCGATAATGACTTTTTAAACAAATGCTTTTCTCACGCTTTCACGGGGCAACGGTGGCTGTCATATACGATGATTTAACTTAAAGGAGGATGAAATATCATCCTCTTTCTTATTTGACCATTTTTGACTAAAATAAAAATAGGAGGTATTTCCATGACGAAATCAGATTTTTTCTTCTGCTACAATAAACGTTTATTTACTTTTCTCAAAGATGTAAAGTCAATTGACTTTATCACTGTTGCAAAAAACACAAGTACAGGTAAAACATTCGCCATGTTTTATAAAAATGATATTTTACAAAAGGCGTTGGATGAATATAAAACACTAAATCATGATAAGTAGAAGATTATCACAAACTCAAAAACACAAATTTTGATATTTTACTTTTTGTCCGACTTGATAAGTGTTTGATTTATAAGGAATTTTTAATCAAAACCATGATATTTTAGGGTGAAGGGTACAAGGGTATTGCAAAAATTTTGATATTGTACTTTCTACCCTCTATATTTTGAATGCAAAAATCATGATATTTTTCGGAAATAAGGGATATATAGGTGTGTAAAAAAAAGAAGTGAAAAATGTAGTAATATCAATAGTTTTAGAGTTTTTGTAAAAAAATGTATGATGATATTTTGGGGTCAAGGGTACACTTTTTCAATACATAAACTATGATATTTTCAAGAAATAGGGGATGTAATTAACTTAGATAATAATAAAAGATAGAATAAGATAATATCTCTCAAAACACTAACGTGTTTCGAACTTGCTTCTTTAATATATACATAATCAATTGGAGGTAATCTAATGAATTTTAACTTTACACTAAAAGCAATAAAAATTAAATCTAACTGGTTTGATAAAGAAGGTCGTAAAAAAAATGTGTATGAAAAAATTACATACAAAGGTTTAAATCTCTACTTTCAATTATATAAATTTCGCCTACATAATCAAGAAAATGAACATACATTTATTACGTCCATTTCAATGCTACGGAAAGAGACAGGATACTCAACGGATGAAGTATTTGATTTGCTAAAGAAAATGCAAGGTGCGAAAATTATTAAACTTAATAATGTATCCCGTTGGGATTATCTAATTGACGAAAACGGAAGTATTAGAGATAAGGACATTTTAATTATTACTGCTACTGATGCCATTTCATCTTTTGGTAAAAAGGATGATGATTTTTACATCTATGTTCCTTTGGAATTATTTGAGAAATACAAACAAGCCGGCTTAACTGAAAAATATTTTGCATTGTACTGTCTAATTGCTAAATGGAGCAATAATATGGAAGGCAAGATGTACATGAAGATTGCTAAGATGGCAGATCATTTAGGATTTGATAAAGACTACATTCATAAAATGATTTATAAAATGAACAGAAACTACTTTATGTCGTCTCACAGAAGGACTCGGAAAGGTGAACATGGATACTTTTTTGAACATCACCTATTGACAAGTGTCAAAGAAGAAGAAATAAAAAAATTTCTTTTAACCGAAAAAGAGAATATGGATAGATTAATTAAACGTGTTAATAAAAAGAAGAAACAGAAAAAAGCAATTGACATTGAAAATGAAATGCCAATTGAAGAAGTTAAAGAAGAATCTAAACAAGAGCCAAAGCAACATGATGTAAAATGGGCATTCGGTAATAGGAAAGAGTCCTGGGGTGAACCTAACCCATTTGATCATGTACCTAATCCTTTGGGCTAGCAAAACGCTAGTCCTTTTTTTTATTCTCAAATTTAATCAAGGGAGCGAATCTATTATGAAAAAATCAAAAGATTTAATTGTTAAAGCATTGAGTATTCTTGTTGTCGGGATGGTAATTGCCCAATTTGTAGCCACTGTTTGTACCTTTACCATGATCTTAATGACAAAAGAAGTTTGGATAATGATACTTGTCTGTTTGGTGTATTTTATGATGAATCGTCAGTTTAAGAGGAGTGAAGTTAAATGAATATATATGATGCCTTAAAGACATTAAAATTCCATAAACAACAATTTTTCAAATATCACTTTAAAATTTGGTTTGATAGCGAAAAAGAAATGACAGAAGAGGAATTGTTAAAAACAACCAATCGTCACTCTATGAATGGATTTTATAGATGGATGAAAACGGAAGAATGGAAACATCTTGTTGCCTTGTATTTATCCAGCAAAACAGCCGAGGATTTAATTGCAATGTACAATTCTGTGAAGGAAAAAGCATTGACGGGTGATGAAAAGGCGGTAAAGTTGCTTTTACAACTTCAAAAAGAAATTGAACATCATCGGCAATTGGCGGTTAAAGCATTTAATAATGTTGTCCAAGATGAAGAGGATGACGATGATTTAGAGTTATAAGTCGTAGATAATTATCCACGACTTATTTTGGAGGTGAGTAAATGAGATTAACAAAGAAACAAAAAATAGAAAAGATTTTAGGTGACTTTAAGTTATTTGCAAAAAACTTCATTAAAATTGTTGATAATAACGGTGATCTTGTTCCATTTGTCTTAAATGAGCAGCAGGAAGAGTTTATCAATGGCATGACAAAATTTAATATCATTGCAAAAGCACGTCAGGGAGGATTTAGTACGGTTGCCCTGGCGTTTTGTCTTTTTAGTGCTTGTGTTAAATCAAATACAAAATATCTTATCGTTTCCTACAAATCCGATTCATCAAAGGAATTATTTGAACGGCTAAAAATGATGAACTATCACTTGCCGAGAGAAAAGTTTCCCGATGTGTTTCCCGATACGAAACGTGACAATAGGGATGAGTTATTATTGTCAAATGGTTCATTGATTCGTTGTGTGGTTGCAGGTAATAAGGATGTTGGGCGAGGGAGTACGTTTGAATGGATTCACTTATCAGAATATGCTTTTTACGACAACCAGGAGAAAACTTTATTGTCGTGCGAACAATCACTTGCTAAATCTCCTACAAGTCGTTTGGTGATTGAAACGACGTCTAATGGTGTCGGTAACAATTATTTTAAGTTGTTTATGAGTGCTTACAAAGGTAACTCAAAATACAAAGCATTCTTCGTGCCGTTTTTTGCCGATTTATACAAGAAACAATTCAAAGCCGATCATGACGAAGCCGAGAGATGGCACAAAGCATATTATGGCAAAAGATTGATGGAAAAAGACCTGGAAGAAGATGAACGTACATTATTTAAAATGGGTGCAAACTTACGTTTTTTAATGTGGAGAAGATGGAAGTTAATGGACATGCAATTAGAGGAATTTTATCAAGAGTACCCGTCCAATCCAATGGAATCATTTATAAGCTCAGGTGAATCAGTGTTTAACCCTGCATTGGTGCTTGAAAGAATCAAATATATCCTCTCTCCGTTACCTAAAAAGGAAGTGGAAAATGATATTCCACAAGAGTTAAGAAGATATTTAGGGAAACAGTTGTTTATTTACCATTTACCGAAAAGTAATAAGCGTTACTTTGGTGGGGTAGATACTGCAACTGGTGGTGGTGGCGATAGTTCGACTATAACTATCATTAATTCAGATGGCGAAGAAGTTTGTACCTTTGTCCATAACAAAGTGCCGGTATATGAATTTGCCGAGATAGTTAATACGTTAGGTAAGTATTATAACTATGCTTTTCTTTGCATTGAGCGTAACAACGTGGGTACGCCATTATTAGAGCGCTTGAGAAAAGAAAAAGGATACATGAACCTTTACAAACAGAAAATATTTAATCAACGGGGACAAAAGGTGATGCAATTAGGATGGCAAACATCTTCAACAACTAAAAGTATTTTGATTCAAGACTATAAGGAAATCTTTGAAAAAGGTTTGATTTTAATACATACGAAGGAAATTTTGGAACAAATGCAGATATATGTTGAAAAGGATAAAAAGTACGGCAATAAAGGTGGAAATGAAAATCATGACGATTTGGTTATTTCCGCTGCATTGAGTGTGCAGGCAATGAAGGCAAACAAATGGTATGTTGATGAAACAACATAAAAAGAGTAAAGCAATCCCTAAACGTTCCCGTAAACTCATTGTACCAAAATTAAGTAAACTTGCAACAATTTTGTGGTCAGCAAATTTTAACAGAAGGAGGTATTTTAGTGGATATTAGCCAATATATCAAAGAAGTATATGACGGTAAGCCCGATTGGTTTGTTGAGGAATGTAATAAGGTGAGCATTTCGCAACGAGTTCAAAAAATATTGGACATTAAAGAATATTTAAACGGTAGACATGCCATTAATCAAAGACCGAACGAAATGTTTAATGGAAAACGATATGAAACAAGGAAGATAACTTTGCAATATGCCAAGACGATTCTTAATTTCCAGACCAGTTATTTGTTGAAGAATCCCGTGAGTTTAAGTGGAGACGAAACAGTAGTAGGGGAATATAAGAAGGTATACAATAAAGGGAAATTTCATCGTATTGACCATTCCATTCTTGACAAAATGGTGAAGTATGGTGAGGGATGGGAGTATCTATACTTTGATGAAAAAAGGAACATCAAGAGTAAATTAATAAATCCTGAAGAAGTTGTTCCAGTTTACAATGACGAAGGTAAATTGATTGCGGTCATTCAGAATTATATGGTTGATGCGATTGATTATTATGTTGTCTATACTCCTGATACCGTTGAAAAGTATGATAATAATGGTGGAGAGTTACGGTTAGTTGATAGAAAGCCTAATATAAGTGGCTTGCCTATTTGTTACATCAATCAAAATGAAGTATCTGATCTATATGGTCGTAGTGATTTAGAGGATATTATAAGTATCCTTGATAACTTGGAGGACTTAATCAGCAAAGCAACAGACGGCTATTACAAATATATTACTGGGATTCCAGTTGCAATTGGTCAACAATTAAAGGGTGATGGTCTACCAAAAGATGTAGTTGGTGGTGGACTAACACTTGATGACGGTGCTGACTTTAAATTTGTACATAACCAATTTGACCACAAAGCATTTGAAACGTTATATAAGCATTTATTACAATCACTATTAGATATTAGTAATACACCTGCTGTGAGCATGAACAAGACAGATATAAGTAACCTATCAGAGGTTAGTATACAAATGTTATTCTCACTTGCTGACCTAAAGGCTTCATTAAACGCAAAGTATCTTGAGAAAGGCTTTGAGAAGCGATTTGAAGCGATTAGAAGGATGTTAAAGTATAAAGGGATAACGTTTAGTGATGATGAGTTTGATACGTTGAGTGTCGTATTTGTTCCTTCTACTCCGAAAAATGAGAAGGAGATCATCGAAAATCTTGAGAAGTTACAGGGTATGGGTGCGATTAGTTTGGAGAGTGTTGTTGAGCAAATACCTTACATCCATGACAAAGTGCAAGAGTTGGAGAGGATTAAAGCAGAACGGAATGTAAATATGGTAGAAGATAATCAAAGTGGAAATAACGTTGATGATGACAAGAAAAGCGAATTATGAGGATGATTGTTACTAACAAAAAGTAAGTAAAATAAGGTGTGCGAGTTGGGATGATTATATCATCCGCCGCACACTGTTATGTTATATATAGTCACTATAAAAAAGTAAGTGAAGTTAGAGTTTGTTCAAAAAAAAATACATTTTAATTAAATTGTTTAATGAAATGTATGTTCCCTATAAATTTACGCCTATTTTATTCGTTTTTTATGCAATATTTAATCGTGATAAAAGAAAAATTTTATGCAAAAAAGTGTCCATTCACAAACATTCACAAAATTTATCGAAATACCTACAACGCTTGATATATAAGGGATTATAGGGTGTTTGCATAAAATCCTGCATATTACATAATTCGTAAAACTTTGTGAAATGGCTTTATATCAACGTTTATTCATTGTATGTATTTTACATAATGGTTTTTATGTTGACTAAACGTGCATATACAATACATCTTTATACAATTTGATTATACGGTTTGACGAATGAAAATGTGTAAATAAGCGATACCCCAAGTTGGCATAAATTTTGCCAAGCATATCAAAAAACACACGAACGAAAAATTTTAAAAATGGCAGGAAAATCAATTTTTACATAGAATTACTTTATGTCGTCAGAATTCACCTTTTTCATTTGCACCCAATATAGAGTGCAAATTTTTTATTTCCAGAGGAGGGAATCACTTCCTTTATGTCGAATATAGTAGGCAAAAGGGAGGGGTGAAAAAATGCAATGGGAATATAAAACCTATACTTGGAATTCAGTGTAGAATCCGGTGATAGAATACTCAATAGTTCCGGTTGAAAATTCCCCACGTTTACCGGACAATCCCTCTGGGAGGGAGTTGTTCAAAATTATAACGAATGGGGAATTTTTTATGATCAAAGAAATGAAACAAAAAGGAATGTACATTACAGACATTGCTAATGAATTAGGGTGTGACAGAAAAACCGTCAGAAAGTGGCTTAATAAAGATGAGCTACCGGTATATAAAAGAAAACAACGTCCGAGTAAACTGGATCCTTATAAGGATTATATTCGCCAGCGAATGGATGAAGGTTGCTTTAA
>NZ_AUMP01000060.1 GCF_000430745.1 Fictibacillus gelatini DSM 15865
GAATTTAAGCTGGCGCTAAAAATAAGCGACATAAGCAAAGTAGGCAGGTTAAAGGCATTAGGGAAATTGAAAGCGGCCAAAGATAAATCGGTGGAGTTTGTGCAAAGAGTGAAAAGGATTCGCACGGCTCCGAAAACGATTATGACAACACCGGATGGATTACATGTTCCGTCCAACGAGTTTTTGTCACAAGAAGAATTATGGCAAAGATTTTCGAATGGTCCGGATGTGCGTGATGTGAATCATCGTATTCATGGGGATGGAGTTAAGGGTGTAGGAAAAGGGGAGCGTATATTAGGTAAAGTCAAGACATATGAACAAGCTAGGAATATAGCACTAGACTTGATTGGAGATTTAGGACCAAATTCAAAACCTTATATTGGAACACTTAAGTCAAGTACTGGATATGGTAAAGTGATTGGTAGGCAGTCTGCTGACAGAAAAGTAAGATGGAGATTAGACTATGACCCGGAAAAAGAAAATGCATATAAATATTGAAGACTTTCGTAATGGCAAAGGCGCTAACGCTCGAAAAATCGTAATTCCTTTTGAGGGTAGCGAAGGAACCTTTAAATCCCTGTTAAAACATTTGAATAAATAAGGAGAGTTTAAATGAGTCTATTTGATGAGTGTATTGAAGTACTAGGTGAGAATGTACATGTCTTTTCTGATCGTCAGAAAGAGCAAGTATTAAATGATTTTGAAAGTTCTTTTCCATTTACTGAGTGGGGGCGTATTGATTGGGTGAAAGTTTGCAATCATGCTAAAGTGCATACAGTAGATGAGATAATCTCCTTTTTACACAAAAACATGAAAGCATATAGTAATGTTGTTTATGTAATTTGGGACGAAGGAACATTACCAATAATTCAATCTACTTTAAATAAAGTTTTTGAAGTTATAGATGATGTTACTGCTGTAAGTTTTGATACATGGATATTTTCACCATATTCAGGTTATGTTATTGAAATATTTCATGATGGTGAAGTAAGAGTAGGATTAAAGTAAAATTGGATAAACCCTCATTATAACTGGAATTTGTAAAGATACTAATTCAGCAATTTTGCTTTATAATTTTAAGTATGATGCTAGATAAAAAGAAGTAATTAAAAATGGATATGAATTTAGGCTTGTTGGAAGTGTTTCATACATTTAAAAAAGCTTTTTAAAAGACCCTTGATTATAGATGTGATTTGATTTATTCAAATGATGATGAACTCTTACCAGATGATATTTTTGGCCAATGGTATGAAGAAGTAAAAAAAGATAGTCAATAACCAAGTTTGAGACCTTGAGGTTTATGCCGATCAAGGTCTTTTTAAGTGCGGTGGTTAGTACCGAAAAACACTGGAAGCGTGCCGATCAGCACCGCATCGAGACCGCTATATATGCGGGAGTTGCGATCTATGCTTCATGGAAACGAGATATTGTAAACGGAGACGCTTATAGCCGGGCGGAATATGTCGGGAATGTCGCCGCTCAAATCGTCATTCCATATGGGGAATTTAAGCTGGCGCTAAAAATAAGCGACATAAGCAAAGTAGGCAGGTTAAAGGCATTAGGGAAATTGAAAGCGGCCAAAGATAAATCGGTGGAATTTCTGCAAAGAGTGAAAAGGATTCGCACGGCTCCGAAAACAATTATGATAACTCCAGATGGATTACATGTTCCGGCAAACGAATTTTTGTCACAAGAAGAATTATGGCAAAGGTTTGCGAACGGTCCGGATGCGCGTGATGTGAATCATCGTATTCATGGGAGTGGTGTTAAAGGAAAGAATGGACGGAAAGAACTTGCCCCCAATACACGCTACATTACTGAGGAGAGTTACGTATATACAACGGATGAATTTGGTAGGATAGTAGATGTTGAGGCAGATGAATTAATCCTTAAAAAAGGAACACGAAATCCAAGAATGCAAGTAGTAGCTGGACGAGAAGATAGGCTCTGGGATGACGACGGTGGACATTTAATAGGAACTCAATTTCATGGTTCTGGTGATATTGACAATTTACTTGCTCAAAATAGAAAAATTAATCGTTCAGGCGGAGAGTGGTATAAGATGGAGACTGAATGGGCAAATGCCTTGAAAGAAATACCGCCGAAAAAAGTTTCTGTAAAAATTAAGCCGATTTATTCAGGTCCTTCCTTAAGACCGGATTCGTTTAAAGTGGTTTATGTAATTGAAGGTAAGGGAATTTTTAAAAAAACTATTGAAAATAAGCCAGGAGGTTGATTTCATTGAGTATGGAAAAAGAAATGAATAGGTTATATAGAGAACTAGCTGAAACGATTAATGAAATGATTCCAGAAGAGTGGAAGAAATTTTATTTTTATGCTCAAATATCAGAAACTGGAGGAGGAACCTATTTTTTTTATAATACACCTGAAAGTGAACAACAGTATAAATATAGCCTAGAAATTCCTTTTAAATATCAAATTGACGAAGAGGAATTTGAAAGAAAAGAAGATCTTTTATATAAATTGAGCAAGGAACTAAGAAATGTTTTTAAAGAAAATCAGCAAGAACTCTGGTACTCCTTTACAATGTCTCTTGAAAGTACTGGGAAATTTAAGATGCATTACGATTATACCAATTGGTTTGATACAGAATATAGTTTTAGTGATCAAATGATTATTTGGAAAAATAAATACTTAGGTGAAGAACCGAATGATGAAAATTATAAAGCATTAATTGATAAGTATTATAGGGAATTTCCGAATAATCCCATTTAACTTAATCACCCTGAACCGGTGGCTTACCGGGGAGATTCCCACAAGAAGGGGTTAGCCATATATAAGCATCTTAACAAACAGATCACCAACTTAATCCATTATTATTTTTGTGTTTTTAAAACTCAAATAGAGGTCCATGCCGCTTCAGCAGCATGGACCTCTATTTGAATGAAAAACAATAATTTGGATTGTACATCTTAAGTACAAATCCAAATTTAATACTTTCCAAACTAAACAAAGCGTATTTGTCGACAATCACTACGAAGTTAAAGTAATGTATATTCCTGAATTATATTAATTTGTTCTTAGGTAGATTGTAGGAAAACTAAAAAAGTCGTGTAAAAAGTCATGGTTTTGAAAAACTAAACGCATGTCATTTTCCTCATTTTTTCGACGGAGTATACAAATTATTCTGAAAATGGTCTATAATCCTTTAAAAAATGATAAAGAAAGGATCGTGGGTTCATGTCGAAAAGAAGGCTCGTATATTTATCTTTGCTTGTCTTTTGCCTCGGATTCTTCTCTCTCCCCAACTTAGGCCGGGCTGATTTTACTCCGTATTTTGGGCAAACGTACAAGCAGCCGGAGCAAGTGCTGAATTTGTTTCCTGATCCAAAGGTATCATTTGATACACCCGGTTTTGCACCTGGAAAATCCAATTTTACATCCCAGGAAGAAATGATTGCTTTCATAAAAAAATTGGAGCGGAAAAACCCGTATATGTCCGTTAAAATCATTGGACGTTCGCTTGAAGGAAGGGAAATCCCGCTGATTTTGTTCAGCAAGGGAAAAAATCTAAAGAAGAAACCGACGGTCTGGCTCCAGGGACAAATCCATGGGAATGAGCCGGCCGGAGGGGAGTCGACCCTCGTCATGGCGGAAAAGCTTGCTCACCAAAAACTCGGGAAAGACTTATTAAATCACATCAATGTCATCATCGTCCCCCGCGTTAACCCGGACGGATCGTATAAATTCGTACGGTATATGGCAAATGGAATGGATGGAAACCGCGACCAGATGAAATTCGAGCTTCCTGAAGTGCAAGCCATTCAGCAGGCAAAAGCAAAGTATGATCCCGAAGTAGTGATCGATGCGCATGAATATACAGTTAAAAGCTCAGCTTTTTCAGGGATTGGAAAGGAAGGCGGGCTCAGTTCCTATGACCTGCTCGTTCTGTCAGCAAAAAACCTCAACATTCCGAAATACGTAAGGACAACCGCCGATAGCCTGCTAAATAAAGTAAAAAAAGATCTGAGAAATGACCATTTTTCGGTTGAGGATTATTATACAGTTGAAAAGAAGGGCGATCAATTAGAAGTGACAGAGGGCAGCACCGAACCACGAATAGGAAGGAATTCTATGGGGCTTAATCCGAGCATTTCATATTTAGTCGAAACCCGTGGCATCGGCATCGGGCGTGAAAGCTTTGCAAGGCGTGTCGCCAGTCAGGTTGCAACACATACGGATATTCTGACCTATGTTGCTAACCATGCGAATCAAGTGAAAGCGGTTGTCGATAAGGCACGTGCCGATATTGTCCAAAAAGGAAAAACTGTCAATGATGATGATCCGATTGTCGTAACGAGTGAAAATACGCCTCTAGAAAATCAAACCCTTGATGTAGTCGATATCGCAAAAGGGGAAAAAACGAAAGTGAAGGTAGACTATTTCAGCGCAACCAATGCCAGACCGGTGCTAGAGCGGGAACGTCCTACCGCCTACATTATCCCACCGGCTTACCATCAGATTGCGGAAAAGCTCAAGATCTATGGGGTGAAAGTGCAAAAGCTCCGGAAAGATACGGAAGTGCCTGTCGAAGCCTTTACCGTGACTGATAAAACAGTGGATACTGAATATTATGAAGGCCACTATTTAACGAGCGTCAAAACGAATGTCACAACGAAAAACGTTCTTTTCCCGAAAGGAAGCTACGTATTCAGCATGGCACAACCAGAGGCCAATATGATTTCGCTCGCCCTTGAGCCGGAATCGGTCGACAGTTACGTAACGTTCAATTATCTGCCTGTCGACATCGGTGATGAAATACCGGTATATCGCTACATGCAGGCCGATAAATTAAAGGTGAAATAAAAGGTAAAAAAGGCTGCAAGCAACATAGCTTGTAGCCTTTTTTGAGTTTCATCATATATCCGGCAGCTGCCAGTCGATTTCGGTGCTGCCGATTCCTTTTAAAAATTGATTCGCCCTTGAGAATGGACGGCTGCCGAAAAATCCGCGGTGTGCGGAAAACGGGCTCGGGTGAGGGGAACGGATAATAGGGTGCTTCTTCGTGTTGATCAGCTCAATTTTTTCCTGGGCATGTTTTCCCCAAAGAATGAATACAACCGGTTTTTCCCTATCGTTTAATATGGAGATGATCCGGTTTGTGAAGACTTCCCAATTTTTCCCCTTATGTGAATTCGGATTGCTTTTTTGCACCGTCAAGACCGTGTTTAATAGAAGAACCCCTTGCTTCGCCCATGGAATGAGACAACCGTGGTTAGGGATAGAGCAGCCGAGGTCATCGTGCAATTCCTTGAAAATATTTTGCAACGAAGGCGGTGGCTTTACCCCGGGCTTGACGGAGAAGCTCAAGCCATGCGCCTGCCCCGGTCCGTGGTATGGATCTTGCCCTAATATGACCACTTTCGTATCAGCATAAGGAGTGAAATGAAGGGCATTAAAAATGTCATGCATGTCAGGGTAAATTTCTTTCGTTTTATATTCCTCAATTAAAAATCGCCGTAAGTTCAAGTAATACGATTTATGAAATTCATCTTCCAATAAAGGTGCCCAATCGTTTTTTAAAATTGCCATTGGTTGATAAACGCTCCTTAATAAATGATGTCCACTTAAAGACTAGCAGTTTATTAGAAAATCGGCAAATGCTTAAAGCAATAGACTAATAGAGAGATGCTCTTGCATAAAAATTTGACGATGCAACAAAATATGTATTATAATCGACATCAATTGAATTGCGCACAATTTAATTGATTGAAATTAAAGTGGAGGAGATGATTCAATGGCAGATGATGAAAGCAGCCTTTTCTCAGGCAGCAAAGAAGCTCTAAAGCTCGATCATCAATTATGTTTTGCAATTTATGCATGTTCAAAAGAGATTATCAATTTATACCGCCCGTTGCTCGAACCGATCGGGATCACCTACCCTCAATATCTTGTCCTGCTCGTATTATGGGAGAAAAATGGTCTTGCCGTTAAAGAGCTCGGGGAGAAATTATATTTAGACTCCGGAACGTTGACGCCACTATTAAAACGGATGGAAGCTGCCGGGTTCATTGAGCGGAAGCGTTCAACGGAAGACGAAAGAAAAGTGCTCATCCATCTTACTGAAAAGGGGATGGAGTTGAAACAGCAAGCGTCGGATATTCCGGAAGAGCTATTCAAGAAAAGCGGATTGTCAGCCAGTGAGTATAAAGACCTCATTCAAGAGTTTAAATCATTGTTACAAAAGGTTTGCAGAAGCAAAAAGGCCTGAGATGCGAAAGGATGAAATCATATGGAAAAAATGTATACTGCAACAGTGACTGCCACAGGCGGAAGAAACGGGAAGGTAGTTTCGTCTGATGATGTGCTCAATTTGGATGTGAGGATGCCAAAAGAATTAGGCGGATCAGGCGGGAAAGCGACCAATCCCGAACAATTATTTGCCGCAGGGTATGCCGCATGCTTTGACAGTGCCTTAAATCTTGTCATCCGTCAAAAGAAGGTAAAAGTAGAGGGAACAGAAGTCACCGCGAATGTTTCAATTGGCAAAGATGATGGCGGAGGCTTTCAATTAGAAGCGGAGCTAGATGTGAGCGTAAAAGGAGTGCAGAGTGAAACGGCAAGGGAGTTGGTCGAAGCGGCACATCAAGTCTGTCCGTATTCCAAAGCAACACGCGGGAATATCGAAGTCACTTTGAATGTAAAGTAAAGTTTTAAAAAAGATAAAAAGAAAGAGGAGATATCCATGGAGAAAAACAAACAAATTTTACTTGTAAGCCGTCCAAAAGGCACGCCAACTATAGAAAATTTTAAATTCATCGAAACAGATATAAAGGCGCCTGCTGACGGTGAAGTTTTAATTCGCACGCTGTATTTATCGGTTGATCCGTATATGCGCGGAAGAATGAGCGGCCGGAAATCATACGTTCCCCCTTATGAACTAAATGAAGTTGTCCAGGGCGGCGTCGTCGGTGAAGTCGTTGAATCAAAATCAGACCAATTTAAAAAAGGCGATATCGTGCTCGGTAATCTCGGCTGGCAAACATATTCTGTCGTAAGTGCCGACCGGATTGGGAAAATTGATCCCGATCTTGCGCCAATTACAACGGCCCTCGGCGTGCTTGGAATGACGGGGCTCACCGCTTACTTTGGCCTTCTTGACATCGGGCAGCCGAAAGAAGGAGAAACGGTCGTCGTATCCGGAGCTGCCGGTGCGGTAGGAATGGTCGTTGGACAAATTGCGAAAATTAAAGGAGCCCGTGTCGTCGGCATTGCCGGATCAGAAGAAAAAATCGCCTATTTAACGGAAGAACTTGGCTTTGATGCAGCGATCAATTATAAAACGGCTGACAATATTAAAGAAAAGCTACAGGAAGCTTGTCCGAATGGCGTTGACGTTTATTTTGACAATGTTGGCGGCTCCATTTCGGATGCGGTCCTTTCTCTTATCAATAAAGGAGCGAGAATTCCATTGTGCGGCCAAATTTCTCTCTATAATTTAGAGAAAGCGGATGTCGGGCCACGTATTCAGACTCAGCTTTTGATCAATAGTGCGCTTATGAAAGGCTTCATCGTCTCTGATTACCAGGAACGGTTTAAAGAAGGCATGGCCGACCTCGCCAAATGGGTAAAAGATGGAAAAATCAAATATAAAGAAAACATCATCGAAGGTTTCGAAAATACAGTTGAAGCGTTTCTCGGCCTTTTTAAAGGGGAAAACCTCGGGAAGCAGCTTGTGAAAGTGGCGGAACGTTCCTTATAAAAAACTTGTATTGTTCGCTTCACTATACCAATGATATAATAAGAAAAAAATCGTCGGGCAATGAGGCCCCTGTTCGCAAGATGAACAGGGGCCTTTTATGCTGTTTATGGCCAAAACTGATTCAAAATGGAGGCCGCTGAAAAACTAAGGTGTTTTTTTAATTCATTCTTTACATAAGAAAAAAAGCCGATTTTTTTACTAATTTTAATGTAAAAAA
>NZ_AUMP01000061.1 GCF_000430745.1 Fictibacillus gelatini DSM 15865
ACCACATTGGTTGTGTAGGATTGTCTTGCTTTACGGTTTTTGAACTTCGGAAATTCAGCACGTCCAGAGAAGAAGTTTTTGTACGCCTTCTGCAAATTCAGTTGAGCGTTTGCCAACGCAAGGCTATCGACTTCTTTGAGCCATGCAAACTCCTTTTTGTACTTGGCAGGAGTCGGATATTTTTGCTTTTTCAAGGCTTCTTTGTCGTCCTTGAACTTCTCATATGCTTCCTTTCGTTCAGCCAACATTTTATTGTATACGAAACGAACTGAGCCAAAGGTTTTTGCAAGAAGTTGTTCTTGTTCTTGCGTTGGGTACAGACGGAACTTATATGCTTTGTTTGCCATATCGAATCACCTCCCCTTACTCATTATTATAGAACAAATGTTCGGTTTTGTACAATGATTTCGGCTATCGTCAAACCGAAATTCATCTCCCCCCTTAATCTTCACTCGCTACCGCATCGTTACGGTTTGAAGAGGGAGACTTCTTTCGGAGGAAGTTAAAATAGTAAGAGTGCTGCTCGGGAGCAGCACTCTTACTTTGCGTAAAATGAATTTTTAATCTTTATTTTTCTTAAGCGTTTCAATTTCCTCTACACTCAACTCTGTCGCGTTAGCGATCGTCTCGTGATCAACGCCCAGTTCCAGTAATTTGATGGCTGTTTTTCGTTTCCCTTCTTCCATTCCAGCCCTTTTTCCTAGTCGTTCAGCTCTCTTTAGTGCGGATTGTTCATCTAATATGGCTTTTTCACGTGCCTGGTAAGCCAGGATTACTTCAGGATCCTGGCTGACGCGGTCCCATTCTTCGATGGCGCGTTTTAAAGTGGTGTCTTCATTCATCGCAATTTCCTCCAATACACTCGTTAATTGTTCATCTTCGGCAGAGCCTAACAGCAAGAGCCAGCGAACCAAACGATCTTCATGCGGATCCACTTCCTTGTGCCGCCATTTGATAAATAGTTTAGGCAGCTCCATAAAGTGAATTTCCATTGCATCGGTCAATAAGAAATGCTCTTTATCCTCATACAGATGGAAGATGGAGTGGTAATTAGGAGTTTGCTTTAAATAGCGGAAATCAAGTATGTTGATCGTAATCGTCCGATGCAATTCTTCATCATCCATACTTTCTTTCCAATTGGCCTGTATACATTTTTGACCAATAGTAAAGGTACTACTAATAAGAATTCTCTTGACCGAGATTACTTTACAAATTATAATGAAAACAAACAAACGTTCGTTTTGTTAGAGAAAGCGGGTATTCCTTTTTATGACAACGATTTGTCCTCAGATTAAAAATACATTTGTCTTCACAATCTCATGTCAATAGAATTATTCCAATTAACAATTATCAATTGAATGGCTTAAAAATAGTGTTAGACGGTAAAATGTAAAAAATGCTCTTGAAACTAAGTTATTTTACGCCACACAAAATCGTTACGTCCTCACTTCCTAGTTCAGAGAACAGTCCATTCCATATATTAATCATAAATAGAGAGTAAACGAATTTTTACATAGTTTTATAAAAGTGTGATTTTAGCAGCAATTTGTAGATATAAAGATCGAAAGAAGGGGGAAATAGTTTGGCAAATCCAGCTAAAATCTTTATCAGTTCTGCTGCACAAGAATCATTATCTACAATCCGGCATGAATTATTTAATGCACTTTAAACAATGGGTCATAAACCTTTAATGTATGAGAAAAATTTTGGACCGTGGCCAGCAAATCAATTAGTTGAAAAATGCTTAGAAAAAGTAGAAGAAAGCGACATTTTTATCCTTATAATATCTTATCAAGCGGGAAATTATAGTGAATATTATAAAGCAACAGTTACTCATTTAGAATTTCAAAGGGCGTATACAAGTGGAAAATATACCATGGTTTTTGTTGAAGATCCTATTTACAATTTGTTTTGGAATGAATTAAAAGAACAATTCCCTGAATTTATCACTAAGTTTAAAGAAGAATATGGATGTGACCCAGATTCTTACAAAGAAATTGCCGAAAAGGTTTGGGAGTCGCATCCGAAAAAACAAGTAAATTCTCATATCGATTCATATACTTGGGGATTTTTATATGATCTATATATCAAAGGACAATACTTAGAAAAGATCCCTTTTGGTCAAAGTCCTTTACCAAAAATAAAAGAGTATTTGAGTGATCTTTTTCGACAAGGTAGCCAGTATTTGCGAATTGAATCGGTCATTAACAAACAAGCTCAAATGTCTAATATTTATGACAAGCTTTTTCAATTTACAAATACAGTGTTAGATTATATAGAAGATGGTCAGATTATTAATTCAAGGCTTTTTCTGGCTCATTTACAGCCATTAATGAGCGGAGGGGATATATTTTATAAAAAAGGAACCGTATTTGAACGAATAATTGGTCAATATAGAAATTGTTCCGGAATAACATTATATAAAAAGGAAAAAGAAAATGATGTCGAAATGTTAGTTCTTAAAGGTGTAACTGGAGCGGCAAGTGACGAGAATAAGCTATATCATTTAAATGATACAACATCATTTGTTGTTAAAACTTTTAATAGTAAATTAGACAAGGAATTGTTTTTTGATGCAAGTAAACAACAATTATACTTTGTCATCAATGTAAAGAACTATGTTATCTGTTTTCATTATCCCATTGATCCGTATTTATCTGAGGACATGATACAACGCTTTAAACCGATGTTAATACTATAATTGAATAAGAATCAGAAATGTATCGAAGAATGACAATGAAATTGTTAGATAATGAGTACAAGAAAATGTTCAAGTTATTCATATCGCCTCCGCTCTCGCAGATGCCGGTAAACAATATGTTGAAAACCAAACACAGCAATTTAAAGAGAATACACGTATTATTCTTGAGACGATCGCGAAAGTAGCATCTTCAAGAAAGAAGTAAATAACGATGAAAAGACAAGGATCATTCATTTTTAGAGTACTCCTTGTCTTATTTAATTTATGTAACATTAAATTAAAACAATTAAAGAAATCAGTTTAATAAACCTTTCTGTTATTTATAAAATACTTTAGTCCCTTGGAATGGGGGTTATTTTATTTAAAAAACTGGAGATGTTATGTAAGATACTGGAGTGGCCTATTCACTCCAGTCCTCTCGCCACGGTTTTCCGCAAATTCTTCAATGCCTGTTTTCGCCATGATTTGACGGCATGGACGGTAACGCCTTCAGCCTCCGCAATTTCTTTTTCCCCTTTTTGCAAGAAAATGCGCCCGACGACCCATTTTCGCTGCTTTTCAGTTAAAGGCTCGAGATACTCCTTTAGGATGTCTGTCTCTAGCGGCTGATCGCCGTTTTCGGATGGCAAGATTGCTTCTTGTTCCTGTGTGAGTTCCCCGTGGATTGATGAATAGCGAACTTCCTTTTTCAGCTGGTTCAGCATTTTGCCGCGTACCGTCTTAAGCGCAAAGGCACTGAACGCTCCTTTTTCTTCGTTAAAGCGGCTGTACGCCTCCCACAATCCGACCAGCCCGATTTGATAATAATCATCAAAATGATGAGCGACTTTTAATGACTTAATTTGTGCCAGGATGAGCGGCTCAAATTGTTTTACGAGTTCCTCAAACAACACTTTCTCTTTCAACAGTTAACATCCTCTAAAAAGACGCGCCTTTCGTTATTCCGCCGGTACTTGTACGATACTTCATTTGAGCGAATACCTCATGTTCAAGAAACGGGTAAATGGCCGAAAAAGTTACGTCCGTTTTCCTTATTTGGCCAGGCGGTTTTACTCGAAACGGTAGAGCTTGAGCTGCCGTTTTTTCTAAAACACTGCTTTTTAAATTAAATGGTGTATTTCATGGCACATCGCATCGCTCAAGGATGTTGAAGCAGTTTAAGATTTAGAACTAACATCACTAAAGAAGAAATTAAGCCTTGCTTGCTTTGCCAGTGAAAAAAGACATAAATCGAATGTGAAGGAAGGTAATTCAATGAGGCAAAAGCCGCGGAGATTATGGCTACTTTTCTGTTGTCAACGGAAATAAAATTTGAGCCCATGTTCAATAGGGGGGGAATAAGTATGGCGCCGCTCTTGAACTTACAGAGCTAAATAAATAAACGAAGGAAGACAATTCACGGTACTCGTCGGGCATAAGCCTTATAAAGGCGATCCCTAATCCGCAATTTAGCTTTTAAAAAAGGGACTGGCAAATCCATTCCCTTTTTTCACATAAGAATTCTTTGTTTCAATAAATCGACAAAGTTTTGGGCGGTCTTTGATAAGTAATGATTTTTCAGCCATATTAATCCGATCGAGGCACATAGAATGTCATCTGGAATTTTATAAGCGTTGATGGCGTACCCTTTATTCCGGTTAAGTATCGTTTCCGGAATAATGGAGACCCCAAAATCTGATGAGATTAATTCCAGCAAAAGGGAAGTATCGGAACACTCCCCGACAATGTTTGGCTGTAGCTGCTGGCGGGAAAATGCCTCTAAAATCAAATAGTGCACGCCTAATCCTTCCGTGCTCGGCAAAAGGAGCGGCTCGTTTTGAATGTCAGCAAGTGAGATTTCATGATTGAATGGTTCCTTTTTCGTTGATGTAATAAAGTAAAACGGTTCCGTATAAAGGTGAAGAACCGAAAAATCATCCAGCTCGAGCGGCATGCGGATAATCGCCAGCTCCACGATCCGATCTTTCACTAATTGGCAAAGATGAGAGGATTCATTTTGCTGAATTCGATACGTTACTTTAGGGTATTGTTGCTGAAATTGATGAAGGATTTCAGGCAGCTCGACAACCGAAAAGGTATTGATGCCAATCGTCAATTTTCCGTTTGCCCCATTTCCTACTTCTTTGACTTCCATTTTCGCCTCTTCCATCAATTGAACCATTTGTAAGGCGTATTTATACAAGGCCTCTCCGGCTTGCGTCACTTCGAAATATTTACCGCTTCGCTCTACTAATCTTGCGCCTAGCTCTTCTTCCATAGCCTTTAAATGCTGGCTTAATGGCGGTTGGGAAATATGGAGCCTTTCAGCAGCGGCGGAAATTTTTCTTTCCTCTACAATCGCTATAAAATATCGCAGCTGTCGTATGTCCATCGTGAAAACTCCTTTTATTATATGAAAAACTTAAGTAAAATTAATTTTTTTTATATTTTTCATCTAGTTATGTCCATGGTAGCATAGTTGTCAAACACAAACTACTTGAGGTGATTCCTAATGGATTTTGTAAAACGCACGATCGAATTAGCCATGAAAAATGTTGAAGAAGGTGGCCGGCCGTTCGCCACCGTCATTGTACAAGATGGAGAAATCATTGCCGAAAGCCCGAATCTCGTTGCGCAGACCAATGATCCGACGGCGCATGCTGAAATACTTGCCATTAGAGAAGCATGCCGGAAGCTCAAGACGGAACATTTGACGGATTGCGACATTTATATCCTTGCGAGCCCATGTCCAATGTGCTTAGGCTCTCTCTATTATTGCAGCCCTAAAAATGTTTTTTATATTACGTCACGCGAGGATTATGCGCCTTACTATAAAGACGACCGCAAGTACTTTGAATTAGAAACGTTCTATGATGAATACAGAAAGCCAATCGAAGAACGCAGATTGCCTATGGTTCACAAGCCGGATGTAGATGGAATAAAAGTGTACAAGCGCTGGGCGGAATTAAATAAAAATTAAAACGGTTGAAACATCTTTTACAAAAGGAGAAAGTAAACAAAGATGAATGATAAAGCCTATTGGTTAACGAATGTTCGCTTGGAAACCGGTTACCATTATGAAAATGAGACAGTTGCGGGAACGATAACAGAACGTTTCCACGTGAAGATTGAAGATGGAAAAATACAAGACATTCTCCCGGCAACCCGGCCGTTAACGACCGAATGGCCCAAATGGGAGGCAAATGATTATTTAATGCTTCCGTCATTTAGAGATATGCACATCCATATTGATAAAACGTACTACGGAGGACCATGGAAAGCGCCGACGATTCCAATGAAAGGCATCATCACACGGTTAGAAGAAGAGGAAGAACTGCTTCCGCGCTTATTGCCGGTTGCCGAAGAACGGGCGAAAAAACTGCTGGACTTATTGCTTAGTGCAGGTTCAACACATATTCGCACCCATTGCAATGTCGACCCTATTGTTGGATTGAAAAATTTAGAAGCTGTCTTAAGAGCAGTAGAAGCATATAAAGACAAAGTTTCTGTCGAAATCGTTGCATTCCCTCAGCACGGTTTATTGCGGAGCGATTCAATTTCTCTGGTAAGGGAGGCATTAAAGAGCGGAGCCTCATTGGTGGGCGGTGTTGACCCAGCCTCCATTGACGAAAATATTGAAAAATCGTTGCAAACCGTGATGGAACTTGCAGTAGAAGCAAATGCAAACATTGACCTTCATCTTCACGATCCAGGCCATCTTGGCATCTTTATGTTTAAGCGATTGGCAGCCTTGACGGAAGAAGCCGGATGGCAAGGAAGAGTAACCATTAGCCATGCGCTGGCTTTTGCCGATATTCCTGAAAAAGAAGCGGGCGAAGTCGCAGAGCTCCTGGCTCACCTCGGAATTTCAATCACAACATCCGTCCCGATTGGAAGGACGATTCCGATTCCTCTCCTGGACGAAAAAGGAGTGGACATCTCCCTCGGTGATGATAGCATTACCGATCACTGGTCTCCATTTGGAAAAGGAGACAGTTTGGAAAAAGTGGGGACGTTAGCGGAACGTTTCGGCTTCATTGATGAACGTTCATTGGGGCAAACATTGCGATTTATTACAGGTGGCGTGACTCCTTTAAATCAAGAAGGTGAACGCGTTTGGCCAAATGTAGGGGACGATGCCGATTTCATTTTCGTTGACGCAAGTTGTTCTGCCGAAGCTGTCGCAAGAAGGGCAAAAAGAATCGCCGTCATATTGAAAGGAAATGTCGTTTCCGGAGAACTTTAAGTGTGCTCATCTAACCTGGTCCCCTCCCCTGGGTAAGAGCTTCACTCGTGGTCCTTACACAACTGATATAGGCCAGGGGACAAAATGATGTCCGATAGCCCCCGTATCAAGGATAAAAACATGGTCAGGAGACCAATTTTTGTCCGATAGAGCCTATCTCAAGGACAAAAACATGGCAAGGAGCGAGGCCACTGAAAAAGTCCCCGAAAAAATTTCCCAAAATATATAAGGAAGTAACACTTTTTTTATGTAATAATTAACTTATCAAATTCTCGTGGGTGGTATAAAGATGATTCAAAAACAACAATCTATGGTTTTCAGTCCTTTTATGGGGATTTACGATTTGGTTATTCCTAAAGATCACTTATTACGAAAAATAAATGAGCTAGTTGATTTCTCCTTTGTTTACGAGGAATTGAAAGATAAATATTGTCATGATAACGGTCGAACTGCTATCGATCCGATCTGTATGTTTAAATATTTATTGTTAAAAAGTATTTATGATTTATCG
>NZ_AUMP01000062.1 GCF_000430745.1 Fictibacillus gelatini DSM 15865
CATTCGACCTCGAGTCCCTTAAGGAGCTTCGCTAGCCTCTGCCTTATGACTAGACCGAACGAAGGAATGTAGGCACACAGATGCCAAGAGACATGGGAGGGTACGTCATCATAAGTTACGCAGAGATCCATTGTGCATCACATCATTCTCTAGCACTACTTACCATTATTACCCAGTAGTGGCCGCGTAGCGTACCCATAGGATGGAATAGTTTCACATAATATAAAAATATTGTTAGTATGCGTGTCGAAAATTATTTTTTTGACACCCCACCAACGGGTTAAACCGTTGATATATCAACATTTATAGAGGGAGAGGAAAGAAAAGTTTTTCAACGTTTTTACAAAGGGGAAAACGGCAAATCAGGAATTGGTTTAGCAATTACAAAAGCGATCATCGAAGCCCACCATGGAAAGATTGAAGCGCGTAACAACAATCGTGGAGGAGCCCTTTTCCATATTCAGTTGCCGAAAGAAGAAGCATACCGAAAGACGAGGCAGAATAAAATGGATCAATCATAGACCAAAAGTGAAAAAGTTGAATTTTATAGCCTCTATTTACTACAATAAATAGCGTAGGCAAAATCAAGAGGTGAGTTATGCAAAGAACTACAGTAGTAGTGGAAGGGGCTATAACGGCTAGCATCTATATCATATTATGTTTAGTCAGCCTCAATTTACCGCTCGTCGGACTTTTTGTTTATTTTCTTCTGCCCATTCCCTATATCATTTATAGTTATAAATATGGATTAAAGCCAGGAGTGGTCTTTTCGGCGGTTACACTTGCCTTATCGCTGATTATAGGGGGAATCAATGGATTACTGATCACGGTTTCTTCAGGTCTCTTAGGGGGCGTTATGGGTGTTTTATACCATAAGAAAAAATCAGCATTTGCTATTCTTCTAGGCGGCAGTCTGGCAAGTCTTGTGAATTTTTTATGGGTGCTTTCTGTTATGAAGTTTGTTTTACATTTTAACTTTGTAAAAGACATTCAAGACATGTTAACAGAGGTAATTAATAAAACCGCAGAGCTATATAAGTATAATAATCAAGATGTATCTGCTCTTAATCAGCTGCGGGAACAAGTCGATTTAATTATATATCAACTGCCGACGACACTTATTTTTTCCGCGGTATTGCTCACTTTTTTTACACAGTGGATCGCAAAAATTATCATGAAGCGATTGCGTTTTCACATTCATTCCTTTCCGCCCTTTTATAAATGGAATTTTCCAAGAGCATTTCTATGGTATTATTTAGTTGCGGTTCTTTTAATGTTTACAAATCCAGAGAAAGGTTCCATCCTTTATAATGTCGCTGTAAATCTTTATTACATATTGGCAACGATTATGTTTATTCAAGGATTAACCGTCATCTATTATTATATGTGGGCGAAAGAAAAGCCCCGGGCGCTGTCAATTTTCGTTACGATCATTGCCTTTATTTTGTCCGCTATATTGCCAATACTAATGGAAGTAACCAAATTGTTAGGTATAATGGATTTAGGCTTTAATGTAAAGAAACGGATCAATCCAGGAAAGTAGGGAGCTGAAGAGATGCCTAAGTTTTTGTTAAAACGGTGGCATGGTTATCCCGTGATCGCCTTGTTCATCTTATCGTTTCTATTTGTCAGCATCATTACGTATTTTCAATGGACATTAGGAGTTATTGGATTTCTCATTTTAGGAGCGCTTTTTTATTTCGTAATGCGTGCGGAAACGGTTTTTCAAGAGGATTTAGGCGATTATATTTCCACTTTATCACACCGAATTAAAAAAGTCGGTGAAGAAGCGTTAATGGAAATGCCGATAGGGATTATTTTATATGATGAAGAATATAAAATTGAGTGGGCCAATCCATTTATCAATCAATGGGTCGACGGAGACTCATCTATTGGACACTCGTTAAACCATGTGTCAGAGGACCTTATTCCACTTATTAAAAATGATGGAAAAGACGAATTCATTAAAATTGATGCGAGAAAGTTTAAAGTTCATATTAAAAAAGAAGAACGGCTTCTCTACTTTTTTGATGTAACCGAACGAATTAAAGTGGAACGCCTGTATGAAGAAGAACAAACGAGCCTTGGGATCATTTATTTGGATAACTATGATGAAGTGACCCAGGGGCTTGATGACCAGTTTAAATCGCAAATCAATTCAAAAGTGACGTCCATCTTAAATGAATGGGCATCCGAATATGGAATCTATTTGAAGCGGACATCTTCAGATCGCTTTTTAGCGGTTTTTAATCAGCGAATTTTAACGGAACTTGAGAAAAACAAGTTTGGCGTCCTGGATGAAGTTCGTGAAGCGACGGCGAAACAAAATGTCCCGTTAACGTTAAGCATCGGGGTGGCGACCGGCCCCTCTTCCCTGCCAGAACTCGGACAATTGGCGCAGTCGGGCCTTGATCTCGCATTGGGACGCGGGGGCGACCAGGTAGCGATCAAGCAACCGAGTGGAAAGGTTCGGTTTTATGGCGGGAAAACGAACCCTGTCGAAAAGCGCACGAGGGTTCGGGCGCGCGTCATTTCTCATGCGCTGACTGAACTTGTGCTCGACAGTGACAAAGTTCTCATCATGGGGCATAAAAATCCGGATATGGATGCCATCGGCTCTTCCATTGGGATCTTAAAAGTAGCGCAAGCAAACGGGAAAAACGGATATGTCGTCCTTGATAAATCTAATCTTGATACGAGCGTCAGTCGTCTGATGAACGAGTTGAAACAAAACGAGGGGTTATGGAAATATTTTATTACGCCAGAAGAAGCGCTTGACATTGCAACGCCCAATACATTATTAGTTGTTGTCGATACGCATAAACCTTCGATGGTGATTGAAGAAAAATTGCTTCAAAGGCTTGATCATGTTGTGATCATTGACCACCATCGCAGGGGCGAAGATTTTATTAGCGATCCTGTTCTTGTTTATATGGAGCCGTACGCTTCGTCAACAGCTGAACTCGTTACGGAATTGTTAGAATACCAGCCGAAACCGTTAAAGATGCAAATGCTTGAGGCGACGGCACTCCTTGCGGGGATTATTGTCGATACGAAAAGCTTTACGCTCAGAACCGGCTCCCGCACGTTTGACGCGGCATCTTATTTACGTGCACATGGTGCGGATACGATTTTAGTCCAACGGTTTTTAAAAGAAGATTTGGATACGTACAATCAACGTGCAAAATTAATCAATAACGCGTCGATTTATAAACATGGCATTGTGATTGCCAGAGGAGAGGAAGACGTAGAGTACAGCCAGATCATGATTGCCCAGGCGGCAGACATTTTGTTGTCGATGAATGGCGTAAACGCCTCCTTCGTCATCTCCAAACGGCAAGATGGAAAAGTCGGCATAAGTGCCCGTTCTCTCGGAGATGTCAATGTTCAAGTGATCATGGAAAATCTCGGCGGGGGTGGCCATTTAACGAACGCGGCCTGCCAGGTGGAAAATGAAACCATTGGTGAAGCGGAGAAGCGCCTAAAACAAACCATTGATGAGTATCTTGAAGGGGGAGAAGAAGAATGAAAGTCATTTTCCTTGAAAATGTAAAAGGTAAAGGGAAAAAAGGGGAAGTAAAAAATGTGTCAGAAGGGTATGCAAGAAACTATTTATTCCCGAACAAGCTGGCCGCTGAAGCGACAAAAGGCGCTTTAGCGACACTCGAAGGGCAAAAGAAAGCGGAAGAAAAAAAAGCACAAGCCGTGCTTGAAGAAGCGAAACAATTAAAAGAGAAACTTAGTAAAATGACCGTTACCGTTAAAACGAAAACCGGAGAAGGCGGCCGCGTTTTCGGTTCGGTGACAAGCAAACAAATTGCAGCTGAATTAAAAAATATGGGAGTCGACATCGATAAACGGAAAATCGAACTCAATGAACCGATTCGCACGTTAGGCTTTGTCGATGTTCCTGTTAAACTTCATCATGAAGTTACAGGTACGATTAAAGTACACGTTGTAGAAGGTTAAGAGGGAAAAGATCGGTAATTGAGCCGGTCTTTTCTTCGTCTGTATGGAAAAAGATTAAACTTGACGGTCTTGACGAAGCCGTTTACCCTTTTTATAGTGTGTTGTTTTTTGGACTTGACGGGTTGTTGTCAAGTTTTCATATAGGAGGAGTATACTATGAGTGATCTATTTGCCGATCGCATCCCCCCGCAAAATATTGAAGCTGAGCAGGCGGTGCTCGGAGCTATTTTTTTAGAGCCTGAAGCGCTTGTGACGGCTTCTGAATTATTGATACCCGAAGATTTTTACCGTTCCTCCCATCAACGAATTTTTCAGGTTATGCTGGATTTGTCGGAAAAAGGCGAGCCCGTCGATTTAGTAACGGTCACGTCCGAGCTGGAAGACAAGAAACTGCTTGAAGAAGTTGGCGGTGTCTCATATTTGAGCGATCTTGCCAACAGCTCACCGACGGCAGCGAATATTGATTACTATAGCAAAATCGTCGAAGAAAAATCGTTGTTGCGCAGGCTCATAAGGGCAGCAACGGATATTGCCGCCAACGGGTATGCACGCGAAGAAGAGGTCGAAACGATATTAAACGAAGCGGAGAAATCAATATTAGAGGTCGCTAACCGGAAAAATGCCGGTTCCTTTATCTCCATTAAAGATGTGTTAGTGCAGGCCTATGACAATATCGAAATGCTCCATAACCGCAAAGGAGACATTACCGGGATTCCTACTGGTTTCATGGATTTGGACCGGATGACCGCCGGGTTTCAGCGTAATGATTTAATTATTGTAGCGGCCCGCCCTTCTGTTGGTAAAACGGCCTTTGCCCTGAATATCGCCCAAAATGTAGCGACGAAAACGGATGAAAATGTTGCGATATTCAGCCTTGAGATGGGTGCAGAACAGCTCGTCATGCGTATGCTGTGCGCCGAGGGCAATATCGATGCACA
The DNA here is from genome assembly GCF_000430745.1 of Fictibacillus gelatini DSM 15865. GTDB lineage: Bacteria > Bacillota > Bacilli > Bacillales > Fictibacillaceae > Fictibacillus_A > Fictibacillus_A gelatini. The sequence goes on from NZ_AUMP01000062.1 coordinate 4,908, forward strand.
GCGCCTGCGGACAGGAAGCTTGCAGGCGGAAGATTGGCAGAAGCTGACGATGGCGATGGGAAGCTTATCTGCAGCAGGAATTTATATTGACGATACGCCGGGTGTCCGGATTAACGATATTCGCGCCAAATGCCGCCGCCTCCAGCAGGAAAAAGGGCTGGGCATGATCTTGATCGATTATTTACAATTGATCCAGGGAAGCGGAAAAGCGGGAGAAAACCGGCAACAGGAAGTTTCAGAAATCTCCCGCTCGTTAAAAGCGTTAGCCCGGGAATTAAAGGTTCCGGTCATCGCCCTTTCCCAGCTTTCCCGGGGTGTCGAATCAAGACAGGACAAGCGGCCGATGATGTCGGATATTCGGGAAAGCGGAAGTATCGAGCAAGATGCGGACATCGTTGCCTTCCTTTACCGGGATGATTATTATGACAAAGAAACAGAAAACAAAAATATCATCGAAATCATTATCGCCAAACAGCGTAACGGTCCAACCGGCACGGTAGAACTGGCATTTGTGAAGGAATACAATAAGTTCGTCAATCTCGACCGTCACCATGATGAAAATAGCATTCCTTCAGGTGCATAATTCTTAATATAACAAGGCAATCTTTTAAAGAGATTGCCTATTTTTTTCTCTCTTTTTCTTGAAATTTACGAACATAAAAACAAAAGAATTAATGAATGTTCGTGTTTAAATTGACTTTTGGTTCAATTATTGATAAACTAACGGTGGATTTTTTGTTTATAAGTGTTTGTCTTAATCTCTTGGAGGTGTTTATAAATATGTCATCCGTTGTTGTAGTAGGTACGCAGTGGGGAGATGAAGGAAAAGGGAAAATCACCGATTTCCTATCAGAAAGAGCTGAAGTAGTTGCCCGTTATCAGGGTGGAAATAACGCCGGCCACACGATCGTGTTTAATGGGGTGAAATATAAGCTTCATCTTATTCCATCCGGTATTTTTTATAACGATAAAATTTGTGTGATTGGAAACGGTATGGTTGTTGACCCGAAAGCATTAGTGGAAGAATTAGCTTATCTTCACAGCCACGGAGTAAGTACCGACAACCTTCGCATTTCAAACCGCGCGCATATCATTCTTCCATATCACATCCATCAAGATATTCTTGATGAAGAAAGCAAGGGCGCAAACAAAATCGGTACGACAAAAAAAGGAATTGGCCCTGCCTATATGGATAAAGCAGCACGGATCGGCATTCGAATCGCGGACCTTCTTGATAAAGAAGTGTTTGAAGAAAAATTAGAACGCAACCTGGCGGAGAAAAACCGCCTGTTTGAAAAAATTTATGAGTCAAAAGGATTTACAAAAGAAGAAATCCTTGATGAATATTATGAATATGGACAACAAATTGCCAAATACGTGTGCGATACATCCGTTGTCTTAAATGACGCGCTTGATGAAGGACGCCGTGTACTATTTGAAGGTGCGCAAGGTGTTATGCTTGATATCGATCAAGGAACATATCCTTTCGTTACGTCTTCCAACCCAATTGCCGGCGGCGTTACGATTGGTTCAGGTGTCGGCCCGTCAAAAATCAATCATGTCGTCGGCGTTTGTAAGGCATATACGACCCGCGTCGGTGACGGCCCGTTCCCAACGGAATTACATGATGAGATCGGAAATCAAATCCGTGAAGTTGGCCGCGAGTATGGAACAACAACAGGACGTCCGCGCCGTGTCGGCTGGTTCGATTCGGTCGTTGTCCGTCATGCGCGCCGTGTGAGCGGAATCACTGACCTATCATTGAATTCCATTGACGTACTGACAGGAATTGAAACAGTTAAAATTTGTGTCGCCTATAAATATAAAGGTGAAATGATCAATGAGTTCCCTGCAAGTTTAAAAGTGCTTGCGGAATGTGAGCCGGTTTATGAAGAAATGCCAGGCTGGACGGAAGACATTACCGGAGTGAAAACATTGAATGATCTTCCGGAAAATGCCCGCCATTATGTGGAACGCGTTTCCCAACTTACAGGCATTCCATTATCGATCTTCTCCGTCGGCCCTGACCGCAATCAAACCAATATGGTTCGCGGAGTATTCGCTTAATGAAAAGAAGGATTGCCCTTAAAGAGGGGCAATCCTTTTTAAAAGTTTAGGATCCACTTCATTTATTTTGCCCGAACAATTTTGTTATAGAACGTGTCTCAAGGACATTTTTAATGTTTGGAGTACAATTTTTGTCCAATAGAAAGGTTCTCAAGGACACTTTTAATGCCCGGAGTGCAATTTTTGTCCAATAGAAAGG
>NZ_AUMP01000063.1 GCF_000430745.1 Fictibacillus gelatini DSM 15865
AATTTCATCAAGTATTACCACCGCATTAAAGCAACCTTCATCCATTCGCTGGCGAATATAATCCTTATAAGGATCCAGTTTACTCGGACGTTGTTTTCTTTTATATACCGGTAGCTCATCTTTATTAAGCCACTTTCTGACGGTTTTTCTGTCACACCCTAATTCATTAGCAATGTCTGTAATGTACATTCCTTTTTGTTTCATTTCTTTGATCATAAAAAATTCCCCATTCGTTATAATTTTGAACAACTCCCTCCCAGAGGGATTGTCCGGTAAACGTGGGGAATTTTCAACCGGAACTATTGAGTATTCTATCACCGGATTCTACACCGTCAAGTTCTTAATTTCTGTTTGCCTTAATCTTCTTTGCATTCTTCGTCTAATTTGAAGTCCGATTTGTATTGGTCGAAATCATTTTCAACTAGACAATTGTAGGGAAATAATATACCACTAGAGAACCGTTTTTCTTGCCCTAATCTAATACATAACTCAATGCCACACTTATATAAAAAACTGCAATAGGTTATTTGATATTTGTCGTTTCTTTTCAGTTCAGAGTTAATATCTTTGGGCAATTGAGTAATTAGCATTTTCTCTTCTAAGTAACTAAATAACTCCTTGTTTACCCAGACTTTAATAACATACCTCTCTGATAGTTCTTCTATTTCCAAAAGCATATCTAAAACATTATTGATAAAAGAAAAGAAAGATAAAGTAGTTGTTCAGTGAGTGTCTCATATTTATGTTTATAGCTAAATTCTTCCCGCATTGAACTACTCTTCATTTTTATTACCTCCAAAATTTTAAAAGATAATAATTCCTCTAACTGTTGAGGTGCATTTCGTGCGATCTTCACCTTTAAAGAAGGTGAGCTTTATGCGTAGGTCTTACCCACTATCACCCCCCATTATCAGGGTTAACGGGTGCGCACTAGGTTTCCGTAACGGTGTTCCCAAACACCGTGGCGGTCAAACCACCAAAATCCTTATTTATCATGTCAAGGAACAAAAGAAAAAGGAGCCTGGCTGTGATACCAGAACTCCTTAAAAAACTAAAAACCCAAGGAATTCTAGTACCTGTAACACTCCAACCTCTTACAAGTGGAATGCTGTTGCTTAGAAATGGACACATTTTGCCCTTTACTAAGCCAGAATCTTACTCCCTAACGGACATACTTATCCCGTTTGGAAGTCGTTAATCAACAGCATTTAAGTTGTAAGGTGATTGGTGCCTTCTATATGGCTAACCAGCAAGGTTAGAATGTACCCTTAGCCGATCCTACCAATGGAAAGCACTTAGAATTACAGCGCCCTTTACAGGCACTAGAATTACTTGGGTATATAAATTTTAAATTAAATTGTATTCAGTACCGCCCTATGAACCACACCCCTTATTCAGAAGAATCTATCAGCTAAATTTTACTAGCTGTGTTAGTGATTATATATAGGCTAGATATCGATTGTCAACAACTTTTTTTAAAAATTTAAAAACCGCCTTGCCTGAAATACAAAGCGGTTCTTATAAAAATAATTATATTATGCTCCCTTCAATAACCCCGAATACTTTCTCTCAATATTTTCAAGGCTCCAGTCGTTCACTCTGCCTAACCGCTCGATTAACCTTCCCCTCTTGTCAACGGTCGTCAACAGGCAGACATCCAGACGAATTATTGAATAGCCATCACTCGTTTTGTGGTAAATGGTTTCAATAAAACGATCATCCTCCTGGTCATCGGTTGCCGATAAGACAGCAATCGTTGTTGGTGAGAAACGATTGCCGATATCATTTTGCAGAATAAGAAGAATGGTTTCTTTTCTGTTGAAAGGATCCAGACCCATTACGTTTGCTACCCACAATTCACCACGTTTTACGACTAGATGATTCTTTTTTTGGTAATAAAAAGTTGCCTTCTTCTCTATTTTCATCACACTTACGCTCCTTTTCTGTTTGGATACGTAAGTATAATGGATGATCGAATTTTCCAAAAATATCTTTATACTAGCGACTTAACCGTCAATTTTTGACAGCGTCAAAATCTGCGGACATATATAATAAAATATTAAAATAATATTACCAAAAATAACATTTCATCCATTTCCGACTCATCGAATTGGATCAAAGATGTATCCTTGATAAAAAATCAAGTTCGGGTTCTTGATAAATAAGGGTTTCTGGATCCGTTGTTCGGTTCTTATATTAACGGTTTCACCATCGTTCAAACATTCTTTTTACCGAGGAACAAAGGGGGCGAAAGCCTCCAAATATCATGAACAATCGTTCCAAATAATAAAGGGCTGGATAAATATTCAGAATTGAATCCTAAAAACAGCCCCAAACATCCAGACATTCGTTTACCAAGGAACAAGGGGGCGAAAGCCCCCAAACATGATGTGCCATCTCTCTAGATCAATACCCCCCATTCTTCATAAAGAATGGACATCCATCACCTGCCACCCTTTCTAAGCACCTGAAATCGTGGTAGATTTGCACACTTCTCAAAATAACTCCTTATTACCAAGAACTCCTCCTTGAAACGTCTGTATTTCCCCTGTTTTCTTCAAAATAAGCTGTTGTTTGGTACCAGTGGAAAAAAGCATATTAATTGCCGTCAAACTTTGACACCTAAAAACCAACCACAGTTTATCTCTTATTACTGCAACCTTATCGAGTCGTCACAATACCAAGGTTCATTTTATCAAATTTGACATTTTCATTTTTCGATATATAACTATAATACGAACAAAATAAGAACAAAGGAGGAACATACCGTGGTAAGTAAAAAGGTTTTTTACTCAACGGCAGACATCAAGACAGTTATGGAACTCTTTGCACCATTTACCCATGTTGAACCAAATGCACACCAGAATGGGTATAGCCTTTACGTGTCTGGGGGAATACGAATCGGCATCTCTAGATTGCTTGATGGAATTGTCCGAATAACGCTTTCCAGAAGATTAGAACGTAAAAATGACAAGCTTTATAACCAAATACTTGCTGTAATCGAACAAAACACCCAATTCGCTTTGTTGAATGAAACTACTTATTTGCAAATTAATGCCGAGGTGAAATAAAGGATGCAGACCTATAGGAACACGCTGGATGCCTACAAAAGATATTCTCAAATATTCCCATATCAGACTATTTGCTTGGAATATTTAGTGAACATTGATTCAATGCTGGATGGATACTCCCATTCCTATATTCTAAGTTACATAAAGAGAAATCTTGGTTCAGATTTTCATCCAGACATAGTGAAAGTCCTGAATTGGATTAAATTTAACAAAGGGGAAACGGGACTATTCCGAAACAGAATCATTGCCGATTTAATATCGAGTTTAGAGCGATGCCCATTTATTCAACCAGAGGATTTGACCTATGAAGATTTGCATGTTCTTGTTGAGTTTTCCGAGTTTACCTATGGCAAGTTCTAAACCTAATTGTGACAAATTTGACAAATCAAAAATCCAGTGTATGATAACCATACTTAATCATAATCAATTTTTAAGGAGTGATTGAAATGAAATTTATTATTTCACAAGAAAAGATAAAAGAAAGATTTAATAACATACATACAGAGTGCATTTATGGCTTTGAGGTTTTAGAAAACATAGAGAAGGGCAACTATCCATCATTTCTTGGAACAAAAGCAACCGAAATTTTGAATTGGATCCATGTTGACCATGCATCCAAGACTGATACAGAACTATATGCACACCGTTCCGTCAATGACCTTATCTACGCCCTTCAATACTTATATGGAGTCACATTTGTTGAAGATGAAAACAGTCTAATGACGGAAGACCTTACAATGGACGAATTTCGCCTTTTGGTCGAGTATTCCGAGTTTATTTTCAAAAAGCACTACTTCGGCTTGACCAGAGAAGAGTATGAAGATATTTACCGCAAAGAACTGCTTGAAAAAGAAATTTTTAAGCTTGAACAAATGGAACTTGGACAACAGGAAGTTACATTTACCGATTAATCACATTTTTCGCAATTATTATCTGAATATTCAATAAATATTAATGACAAATTTGACATGATGAAAGGAGAAATACACAATGGCAAATCATCCATCAAAGCAACATTATCAACCAAACCAATTAATCAAACTAGCTTGGAAATGGTTCTGTGAAGTTCATGAAAGTAGCCTCAGTCCGTTAGCATTTAAGGTTGGCTACCGCCTTTATAAATATATCATGCATTTGAGCAGTGAACAAACCACGATTGTTGGGGACTATTTTCAATTTTCCTATCTAAAAGAAGACCTCGCTTCCGATTTAGGGGTATCCTGCTCAGCGTTTCGGCAAAAAAGCAAAAAACGTAATGGATTGACCGTTTGGCAAGAACTCGAGAGTGTCGGATTTATTATTATGGATGGTAAAAAAGGAACGGCTACGGTATTTAGCATACCCCTCTTTGCAACCGAACCTAAACAACCCATTAAAGTAGGTACATTTTATAAAAATTGGTTGGGTGAAGAAAAATGGTTAGAATACATAAACAATTTGCGAGACCGCCTGAACGGCACATTTGAACAACGAATCAATCGAAATTGGAAAGAAATCGACTTTTCCAAGGAGAACATCAACAATTTTAAAATTTATCCAAAAGACAAGCCGCATCAAATGGAAACAAAATTGCGTTATCAGGTCTTCTGTTTGGTTGAGAAACATGGTATTCATGTTCAACAAGCCCAGAATGATGTATTTAAACTTTTCTTCTCCATAAAGAAGTACTACACCAAACGCTACAGAGAATTAAATTATATGGTTCTCCAAAAAGCCATTTTTTCCGTCTATACCAAATCACAAATGAATGACTTACATAAGCTGTATGCTTATTTACTGGCGATGATTCAAGATGAATATTTGCTTAACGAAGCAGCAGCCTGTGGTTTATCCATAGACGAATTGGACGAATTTAGAAAGCAACTAAGAAAAGAGCGTTACCAGAAAAGATTCGACCAATGGATAAAGAAAAGAATGAGACAAATTGAGAAGGAATTGAAATCTGGCTCTGTAGATAATATCGAGTTCCTTAAAGCCTTATTAAACGAATACTACCTACAACCATGGGATAGCCCAATATATGAGCAATTTTTAAAGAAAAAAATAGCGGAATACGAAGAAAGACAAAGGCGAGAGAATGTTGACAATGAAATAACATTAATCGGTATAGAGAAATGCAATGCGAAAAATGACTTATCTCATATCGCTTGACCAAATGATAACAACACCTGGATTATTCCATATAGCAAACAAACGATAACCAGTAATACATAACTACCTTTAGGCTTCTCAAACAGATACGAACGTCAGTTTAGGGATTAACCATACATATGTGTGCCGATGTCCTTGGTGCTAAAGCATTCTTATGGAAAATGCAAAGCTCTAATACCTGCCTGAATACTTTTGAATTCGTAAAATTTTTCCTTGGCATTCTTGCCCCTTGTGCCTTATACTGGGTTCCACCAAATTGAAAATTTTGGAATAAGCAAAGAAACTCACTCTCATACTTATCTTGGTAAAGAAAGGGGCGAGTAACATGTTGGGTGCTATGGATGCAATTATTACACCTCATTTCGTATTTTATACAGGATTGTTTCTGATTGGATTGGGCAGTTTGCATCTCCTGATTGTCAAACGTAGTAAAACGGATTCTCAGGCGGAAAAATATTGATGGTTTCCGTCCATCAGATAACGAATGAACAAAACTTGCCGAGTAGAGCCATTAGGCTCTCTTTTCATTCATAGCTTATCCGCCTAGGAGGGACAACGATGGACTTTTCCAATAAGAATGTAGCGTTTTATATTCGGGGCAGAACGATCCGCACTATTGCAAAACAACAAGAAGCCATCAACCAATTTGTAAAGGAGCAACTTATCCCGCAAGAAAGGACGGAATTCTTCTTGGATCACTGCGACTCAGACGAAGCACGCCCTGAACTGTTCCGTCTTATTGAAAATGCGGAACGATTTGATGTGGTAGTCATGTATTCCTACCATACGTTACACATCGATATCGAAAAATATAAATTGTTGGAGAATTCCCTACTGGTTAATGGCTTAAAAACATTCCTCATTCACGGCTAAGGGATGTGATTACCTATGACGTATCGGGGAGTTGTAGAATATTCCCATCAAAAAATAATGCTACTACTCGTCACGGTTTTGCTCTGTACCATTACCTGCATTCTTGCTTTTTTCTTTTCATTCCCTTGGAGATTTCCAGTTGAAATTCTCTTCGTTTGTTTATTGTACTATGGTAGCTTGGTTCTTTCAGAAAGGAAAAGCAAAGCTTTCTTATCCGCAACCGAATTCAGAATTTCCAAAGGATACTTCTTCGGGTTTGTCGTGGTCAATAAAAGCTATCGACTGAAAGATGAAAATGATATAAAGGAATTTCTTGAATTTATCGACAGGAGGGGCTTTGGATCATTTGGAATTCCTTCACTAGACGAATTAACCAATACAAAGATTACTTTTGTTCGAGAAGATACTGCGTAATAAAAAAATCACATTTCTATGGACGGAAGCAATGAAAAGCTACCCGTCTATATTTTTTCGAAAAATGCTTATTTTTACCGTTATCAGTGGGAATTTTTCTATTAATTGAGCGATATACTCCCTTTTTATCGTTTTATTCTCTTGAATGGTTTATAAATGTCTCCGTTACATAACTCGTCCTGTTTTAAGTATCTCTGACACATCCCTCCTCTGTAGAATCCGGTGATAGAATACTCAATAGTTCCGGTTGAAAATTCCCCACGTTTACCGGACAATCCCTCTGGGAGGGAGTTGTTCAAAATTATA
>NZ_AUMP01000064.1 GCF_000430745.1 Fictibacillus gelatini DSM 15865
TTTTTACAGGCGAAAATGGATTCTTGAAAATAAGAACTTTCTTAGCTGAAAGGGCACTAGTGTTTCTCTATTTACTATGAGATGCGGGAGGAAAATGGATTGGTTAGACGAATAAGTGGTTGATTTTGACGAATAAATTGGAAGATTGGATGGTTAAGTTTCAAGGTGTGGCTACTAAATATCTTGATAATTACCTTTATTGGTTCCGTGGCTCGAGTTAGAAAAATCTTAGCATTTGAAAAAAGAGTAGAAAAAAACATGTCAAAAATCTAACCAAGTTACTGTTAAGAACAGTGTAGCCTTAATAAGGGGGAAGTCAATTTGAAATTTATTGAATTTGGTATAGGAAACAAATGGCTAATAAGAACTGAAACAGAATTAAGTGATGGCACTGAATTTGAGGAAAAAGGAATAGTAGGACCTATAAAACCTCAATCTTTATATTTAAGAGTTTGGATAGGGAAAACGGTTGTTATCTTGGACTCCAAAGAAGGCTTCAAAAAGTCAAAAAAGGACCGAAACGAAATCAAAATAATATTTGGAATTAAGAGTCATTAATTATACATTGAAAAGCAACAATCTTTTCGAAAACAGCCTTGTAATTAAAGGAGATATTAAAGGAAACAAACATACGAGAAATTCGTCCATATTCTGCATTTAGGTATTCTTTTTCTGATTAAGAAAATTTATAATTCGATTCACCGTCCAATCTAGAGGTAATGTAATGCATGGCTTTATCGTTGAATAATTTTTTCCCACGGCGAAATTATGCTTTTTAGAAAAAAGCAGTGTCCGCCTATCATCAATTTGAGTTTGATTCACCGATTGAACCCTTCGCACCATCAGTGATCAACGACCATCTGGGAGTATAAGCGAAAGAAATCAAAACAAGAAACTATCCACCGATGAAAGACGACGCCAACTGAATTCTCTTTGCCATTCAACTATAATTGCCTGTAAGTTGAGGGGCGATGTTCTTTATAGGGAAGCCAGAAGGTTCTTGTAAACAGCATCATCCCGGGAATCATCTAGTTGTATTATTTATTTAAAAGGAAGTACTAAAAAAACTCCATAAACAATCGATATGACGGCTGCTTGAATAAGTGTTTTGTAAAAAATTATTTTACTTCCCTCTTTGGATTTACTAAAGTATTCATTAAAAATTAAATTTAACAGATAAAGAATAATTATTAATACTATAAGCCCAATTATAAATTCCATTTTTCACTCATCTCTTTCAAAACAGCTTGTTCTCTCTCTTCAAAAATCAAAAGCCTCTAAAGAATGATTTATTCTTAAACATTCTACATAATCTTTAGGAAAATGAATACCCAAAGATTCTTATATTTTTTAACTTTTTACTCGGAGAAACTCAGTAAAAAGTTGAATGTTTCTTCTCTGTCATCTAATAAAAAAATATCCCGCTTAGGTCTGCATTCATGCTCAATGTTGTAAATTGGCAAAACTTCTGCACCAAAATTCAATGCGTAATCGTACCATTTTTTATCCGCTTCACGGAATTCAGCGAAATCACTTTGTAAAATCTAAGCCGAATGTTTGCCGTTTCGCAAATTTCTTCTCCAGAACAAACCATGATGGTTCTATTTAGTTAGGGTGGTTCTAAAATAAATTCTTTTGGGATCAACCTTTTCCTCCTTATCGGGCAATCCCAGCACTTCAAACGATCGAAATAGTTTTGATTTTGCTTCTAAGTAGTTTCTAATGTGATTTTGTTCTTTTCCTTTTGTTCAAATACCACTTTTCCATCTACAATGGTTAATTTCACTTTCGTATTCACTATTTCCTCTGCTGGGACTTCAAAAAGATTACGATCCAGCACAACAATATCAGCAAGTTTTCCGGGTTCTAATGTTCCTAATTCATGCTCTCTAAATGAGCCGTAAGCTGGCCCATACGTATAGGCTTTTAAAGCTTCTGCCAAAGTTATACTCTCTTCAGGATTCCACACATTTTCAGGAGAGCCTGTATAATCAACTCTCGTTACAGCCCGATAGATTTCTAGCATTGGGTTTAATGAAGTAACAGGAAAGTCACTTCCAAACGCTAACCTTGCACCAGCTTTTTTAAGTGTATTTACGGCAAATGTTAATTTATCCCGTTCTTTTCCTAATCGGGAAAGATACACTGCTTTATCTGTTAAAGCCAAATGCTGGGGCTGCATAGAGGCGATGACCCCTAATTCATTAAAGCGAGTCATATCATTTGGATGAATAGACTCGATATGTTCGATGGTATGCCGTGAATCTCTTACACCATTTAATTTCTGTGCCTGTTCAAAAGCATCTAATACTAAACGAACTCCCCCGTCCCCAATGGCATGAACACGGATTCTAAAGCCTTCCCGATCGGCATCCACAACCAATTTAATAAATTCTTCCGGTAATATCGATGAGTGTCCTCTTGTTTCTGGACGATCCGCATAAGGCTCTAACATGTAAGCTGTATATCCAGTTATAACCCCGTCGATGAAAAATTTTAGTCCAGAGAATTGAAGCATGTCAGACGAATACGTATCTCTTAATTTTTTTGACCGTTCTAAGTCCGTGGTTAAAGCAGGTGTAAGGTGAATCCGGGTTGTTAAATCCCCCGAGTTCTCAAATAGTCTAAACAACTCAAAATCATCAAGAATATCACTTGAAGGAGCATACATATCATTCACAGAAGTTACACCATATTCAGCAGCCTGTTTAAAGAATTTCTTTAAAATCTGTGATTTTTTTTCTCTCGTAAAATCATATGCCCCGTTCAAAATTAAGTCCATCGCTTTCTCATAAAGAATGCCAGTTAATTCGCCTTTCTCATCCTTAGCGATTTCCCCAAATGGAGGATTTTCTGTATCACTATTAATGCCCATTAGTTCTAATGCCTTGCTGTTTACCCAGGCATAATGGCACTCCACATGGTTTAAAATGACAGGTCTATCCGGTAATACGCGATCTAATGAAGCACGGGAAGGTAACAGTTTATTTTCCCAAGCTCCGTGATCCCATGCAAAACCAATAATCCATGGATCTTCAGGTCTTGTGTCGGCAAATTGCCGAACCCTATCTGCTGCTTCTTCCTCTGATTTAGCATCATATAAATTTATGCTATCTAGTTCAATGCTCCCTGGAACGATATGAAGATGAAAATCATGAAATCCGGGTACGATCAATTGGTCTTCGTAATGATATACTTTGGTATTCGTTCCGATATAAGAGGTAATCTCAGCGTATGAACCTACAGCGGCAATTTTATTCCCAATAATAGCAATAGCGGCAGGCTCAGGAAAATTATCTAACCCTGTAAAGACGGCATTACCTGAAATAACGATATCTGCTATTTTTCTACTGTTCATTTAATTTTCTCTCCCATCTGGTAAAAATATCAATCTTTTAAACTAACATTATTTTCATCAAAACTAATACTTATTGAATTCATACTTTTGAATTTAACTATATAAATTAGGTAGATCACACCAAGAACTGTCCAACAACTTCCTAGAATTATAGAATGTATATCAAGGCCGACAAATAACCAAACAATAAAGCCGGCTCCAATAAGCGGCAGGATTAAGTAAGAGACGGCCCCCTTAAAGGAATGATTTTTATTTTTGATAAAATAATGAACAATAACAGACAGATTAACAAATAGAAAGGACACAAGCGCACCAAAATTAATAAAAGAAGTTGCAACTGTCAGTGAGAGTACAAGTGCCAATAAGGAAATGATTCCTACTAAAATAATATTAAAGGCAGGTGTTTTAAAACGAGGGTGCACATAGCCAAAAAACTTCTTCGGCAGTACAGAATCACGTCCCATAGCAAATAAAACACGAGACACACTGGCTTGAGCTGCTAAACCTGAAGCGAAGGTTCCAACAAGTGTGGCGCCAAGGAAAAAGGAAATGAATAAATTTCCCCCGATCATTCTGGCCATCTCTACTGAAGCGGCATCTGGATTTGTAAACGCTTTAAAATCAGGTTGTACTAAACTGGCAATGTAAGAGACAACAATAAAAATTACCGCCCCCGTACATAAGATAATAAAAATAGCCTTAGGTATTATTTTAGGAGCATCAATTGTTTCTTCAGCCAGAGTTGTAATGGAGTCGAATCCAAGGAATGAAAAACATAGGAGTGAAGCACCTGCCAAAATGAAAGAAAAAGAATGTACAGAAATAAAAAATGGCTTAGCAGAAAGAAGTGTACCAGTTCCCATTCCTGCTAGTACAGATTTAATCGATAAGAAGCAAAATAAGAAAATGACAAGAATAGAATAAGCCATCAAAAATGTATTAACAATCCCAACTAGTTTAATTCCCCTTAAATTAACGAGAGTGGTCGTTCCTATTAATAGAAATATCCAAACATACGATGGAATGGCTGGTAAAATAGAGGACATAAAGATTCCCGCAATTAGATAATTCACCATAGGAAGAAGCAGGTAATCAGTAAAAAGAGCCCATCCAACTAGAAAGCCCAAGTGCGGGTGAAATACTTGTTGTACATACGTGTAAGACGACCCTGAAGTAGGATAGGCTCTGACCATTTGTCCATAACTATATGCTGTAAAAGCTAAAGCGATTGCTGCTACGATATACGCTGCAGGAACCTTTCCTTCTGTAATTTGAGAGGCGATTCCATAAGTAGAAAACACGGTCGCCGGTGCCATAATGGATAAACCAATCATAACCACAGAAAATAAGGTAAGGCGACGGTTAAGGTTCGCTTTTTCCATCGATTCATTTACCTCCTTTAAATCAAAATATTCATACTATTCAGCAATATTATTTCATCTATAAACGATAAAATCAATCAACCATTCGGGTGAATTTAGAACTAAATGCCGAAGAAACTTGTAAAGGAAAAAGGGATGTCCGAAAATAATCGGGCATCCCTTATGGTGAAAAACAATTTACAAGTGTTCTTTAACAATCCTTTGTTCATTTACGATTTTAGAATGGTTTTGATTAATCTTATAACACAGCTCTGTTCGATTGGAAACGTTTAATTTCTTATAAATATTTAATAAATGTGTTTTTACCGTATTAATGCTGATAAATAATTGCTGGGAAACTTCTTCATTGGAGAGTCCTTTTTGGACAAGTTCCAGTACCTCCTTTTCTCTTTTTGATAAAAAACCTACGATGTCCTTTTCAGGATGGCATTGATTGGCCGAAAAGAGGTCTGTTTGAGTCTCATCAAGGGATTCCCAGATCTTTGGTGAAAGGAATCTAGAAATAATTTCGAGTTGCATTACATCCGCTTGATTAAAAAGATGGTCCGTCTTTTGTCTCGAAAAGGTGATGCATCCAAATATTTCTTCTTTGTTAAAAAAACACATGGATATCAAATCGTAATATCCGTATTTCTCCCAATAGTCTTTATAAAATCTGGAATTCTCATAATCTTCCTTCGAAACAATATCAAAAATTTTTATTACGTTTCTCCTGCTTAATGGAAGTATACGCCTCGGGTGCCAATTGAAATCAGTTTGTTCATAATTAAAATATTCTTCAATCGCTTTCTGTTCAATGTTTAAAAAGTTAAGAGGTTTCAAATTATAATTTTGATCAAATAAATACATTTCTGACCGATAATATCCAAAATATTTTTCAAATAAATGCAAGAGATGTGCGTAATTAAGTTTTTCCTGAAGATCATTTATTTCATCCATAAAAGTTAGAATATTTTTAACATTTTGATCAGATAGGAATTTCATTTTCTCCCCCCCCTTGAATGAAACAACATATTTTGTAAGCCTTTTCAATACAGTAGTTGATTCCTGGCCCTCATCAAATGACAAAACAATACTTCAAAAATATAACTTGTAAAATTACTTGAGTAAAGAGAGTATTTATAGGATATTATAAACTGAAAATTCAGGGAAATACATAAAAAATTGATTGATAATAGCGTGAAGTGGACATGAAGGATTCTCTCAACTAAATACTTAATCCAGAGTTCACTGTGGTAAGAATTCGGCTCTCCGTTCCACTCAATAGCCATTCTGTCTCTCGTGGGAATCCACTTTAACCATAACCAAGGCTGAGTTCCTGGAGGGGTATTATAATCAAGAATTGAATCGTCCCATGTTTGACCAAATTGCTCAAAATCATTTGGATTGTAGTAAAACTCCCCGTCAACCCCAAAAGTTTCAGCATTACCCAATCCCATTTCTTCCAGCTTCTTGGGATCTCTTTTCATACGTCGTGTTTTTGCTAATCCTACCAATAAGTTATATGTTTCGTCTTCCAACGGCTTATTTAATGTAAATTTACCTGTATACCAAGTCATGTATCCCATTGGGAATCCCTCCAATTGATTTTGGTTAGATGGTTTTTCATTATTGAAATGGCTCTTCTTCTCATCCTTTGTAGAATGGGTCGTATCCCTGAAACTCCAATATCAGTTGATTTTTCTTAATTCACCTTGTGACCGTTGTCAACCTCAGTTGAAAATTCCCCAAAAATGCCGTTTTAAAATTCCCCATTATTAACACAAAAAGCTCTATCTTTCTATGGTATCACTTCCTTTCAATCGTGTTTGGGATTCCCTTTCCCCCGAGGGGGAAAGGGAATTGATCGAATATTCATTCACTGTTTTTTCCGTGTTGAAAAATCCTGCTTTCTTCTTCTCCTTGATTCGATAGCTTTCTCCTTTAATATTGATGGTATGTGAATAATGAAGTAGTCGATCTAAAATCGCTGACGCTAACACACGATCTCCAAAAATCTCTCCCCAATTTCCGTATGATTTGTTAGAGGTGAGGATAATGGCTCCCTTTT
>NZ_AUMP01000065.1 GCF_000430745.1 Fictibacillus gelatini DSM 15865
TTAAACATACAGATCGGATCGATAGCAGTTCGACCGTTATCATGACAATATTTATCTTTCAATTCCTCGTAAACAAAGGAAAAATCAACTAGCTCATTTATTTTTCGTAATAAGTGATCTTTAGGAATAACCAAATCGTAAATCCCCATAAAAGGACTGAAAACCATAGATTGTTGTTTTTGAATCATCTTTATACCACCCACGAGAATTTGATAAGTTAATTATTACATAAAAAAAGTGTTACTTCCTTATATATTTTGGGAATCACACTTTTTTCGGGGGACTTTTTCAGTGGCCTCATGAATGAAGCCTGTATTGTCCGAATCGGCATGGTACGATAGCCCAAGCAACGTATCACCATTTACAACATGGCGGATTTCCTTTAACCGTTGATGCATTTCTTCATGAATAAGACGAATTCCCCCTGCCGCCGCTTCTTCAAAAGTGCCTTCCCACTTCAATCCAACCGCTTGAAACGCCTCTTTAGAAACCAAAACGGCTTTATTCTTTTGTTCAACTGACATGTCAATCACTCCCTTTCCTTGTTTTCCCCTCCATTATATACTGATAATGTGACAGAACCTGTCAGATTATTAAAAATAGGGTGAGAAAACGTGCCGAAAACCGAGCGAATGATTGAACTGATGATGCGGGTATACAAAAAAGAGCATTTTACAGTGGAGGAACTTGCAGAGGAATTTGGAGTCTCTTACCGGACGATGCTTCGATACTTGCAGGAATTAAGCGGTCTTGGCGTCCCCCTTTTTTCACAACCAGGAAAAAATGGAGGGTACAGCATCATGAAAAATAAAGCGAAGGCACCCGGCATAGCCAAGGCGATTAACCGCGTGATAAAGCCTGTTACCCATGTTGTCGGAGTGGAATTGAAAGCCCCTTTCACGGCGTTTTATATGGCAAAGGCGATACGGCCACGGCTCTGGAAAGAGATTGAAAATAGACGAGGCGAAATTCAATCGGTTAAAAAGGAGGGAACGTTTACTGGAGCCGTCCTTAGTAAAAACCGAATTTATCATTACATCGCGGGCGTAGAAGTGGCAAGGCCGGTCTCCATTCCCCCGAACATGGTGAGCCTTACTCTTCCGGCACGTGAATACGCCGTCTACACCCATGATGGTGACTTAGACCGGGAAGAGTTTGATGAAACTTATTTTTACGCCCTCGAAAAGTTAAGGAAACAAGGCTTAAACCACGACCCTGATGCCTATAGCCTTGAAATTTTCAAACGCGGCACAGGCCAGGAGTATACGATATATGTTCCATTAAGCAGCGACTAACATAGGTCTCTTTCGTTGTCGTAGAAAAAAGCGTGGACATCACAAATATCAACAGGAAACGCCGGCTTTCACCGGGCGGCGATGCATAACCATTATTTTCTTGAAATTTGTGCGCGTATATAATGATTTTTCAACAGTCCCCGTAAAAGGGACTTCTTTTTTTGCCATCTTATCGGGGATTGTTCTTTTATTTTTGAAGGCTTAAGCCGATATTCGTCTAATTTGGAGTTTATTCGTCTATCAAGGGAACTTATTCGTCTAAGTGAAAGTTGCCGCTGCAGGGAAGGCGAGCAAAGGAGCCGGGCGCCCGGGTCGCCATGACCTTAGATGAATTTTTCTCCAAATAAAAAAAGGAGAGCGCCCCCAAAACCGGGGACGCTCCTCTTCTCATTAAACCATCACTTTGCAAATATCGTTTGTAAACTCGACCGGATCGTGTATAGGCAATCCTTCGATGAGCAAAGCCTGGTTGTATAATAAATTGGTATACAGTTTTACTTTTTCTTTATCCTGTTCAAACGCGGCTTTTAACGAAGCAAATACATCGTGGTTCACGTTGATCTCCAAAATCTTGTCCGCTTTAATGTTCTGGTTGTTCGGCATAGCGCTTAACACTTTTTCCATTTCAATCGAGACGTCACCTTCTGCTGCCAGGCATACCGGATGTGACTTTAACCGTTTTGAAACCCGGACATCTTTTACTTTTCCGGACAAAACTTCTTTCATGTAGTCAAGAAGCTCTTTATTTTCTTTCTCTTCGGTTTCTGTTTTGTTTTCGTTTTCTTCAATGCCTAAATCGCCGCTGGATACTGATTTGAACTCTTTCTCCTTGTAGGACATGAGCATTTTGATCGCGAATTCATCGACATCATCAGTGAAGTATAAAATTTCATAGCCTTTGTCGGCCACAAGCTCGGTCTGCGGCATTTTATCGATTCGTTCATTCGATTCGCCAGTCGCGTAATAAATGTATTTTTGGTCTTCTGGCATTCTTGATACGTATTCATCTAATGTGACCAGTTTCTTCTCTTTTGATGAGTAGAACATCAATAAGTCTTGCAGCGTTTCTTTATCCCGGCCGAAATCATTATAAATGCCGAATTTCAGCTGCCGGCCAAACGATTGATAGAAAGACTCGTATTTCTCGCGGTCATTTTTTAAGAGGCTTTCCAATTCTTTTTTGATTTTGCTCTTAATATTCTTTGCAATGAATTTCAACTGCTTATCTTGTTGCAAAATCTCCCTTGAAATGTTTAGTGACAAATCTTCTGAATCGACCATCCCTTTGACGAAGCTGAAATAGTCCGGGAGAAGATCCGGGCATTTTTCCATAATGAGCACGCCGTTGGAGTAGAGCTCCAGTCCTTTTTCAAACTCCTTCGAATAGTAATCAAATGGAATCCGCTCCGGAATGAATAAAATCGCATTGTATCTTACAGTACCATCGACTTTAATATGAATATGCTTGATCGGGTTGTCAAAGCCGTATCGTTTTTCATGATAAAAATTCTTATAATCCTCTTCGGTCAGTTCATTTTTGTTCTTTCTCCAAATCGGAACCATGCTGTTGATCGTTTGTTCCTCTTTATAATCCTCGTACTCATTGTCGCTTCCTTCTTTCAGTCTTCTACCCATTACATCCATCTTGATCGGGTAGCGAATGAAATCCGAGTACTTTTTAATAATTGATTTTAAGCGGTATTCTTCAAGAAATTCATCATACTCTTCGTCTTCCGTATTTTCCTTGATTTTGAGAATGATCTCTGTGCCGACTGCTTCTTTTTCGAACGGCTCAATTGTATACCCGTCAGCCCCTTCCGATTCCCATTTGTACGCTTCCTCTTGCCCGAGCGCCTTGCTGATGACCGTCACGCTGTCGGCAACCATGAAAGCAGAATAAAACCCGACGCCGAATTGTCCGATAATATCATGGCCATCTTTAATTTCATTTTCGTTTTTAAATGCAAGGGAACCGCTTTTGGCGATCGTGCCGAGGTTGTTCTCGAGCTCTTCTTTCGTCATGCCAATCCCAGTATCGGTAATTTTCAACGTCCGGCTATCTTTATCCGCTTCGACTTTAATAAAGTAGCTATCTTTATCAAACGTTAACGACTCATCCGTCAATGCTTTATAATAGATTTTGTCAATCGCATCGCTCGCGTTTGAAATCAGCTCACGCAAAAAAATCTCTTTATTGGAGTAAATCGAGTGGATCATCATGTCCAAAAGCCGTTTCGATTCTGCCTTAAATTCTTTCTTTTCCATTGAAATCTCCCCTTTCGCCACTTGAACTTTTTATGAAATAGGACCATAAACTTGCGACTACATTATTAGCACTCTTTCCCTTCGAGTGCTAACCACTTCTTAAATAACATACACTGTTGCCGGTGTCAATAACAATGTTTCACGTGTAACATTACTGGGAAGAGTAGAAGACGAAATAAAATAAAACGGACTTCACCTGAATTAAGGAAGTCCGTTTTTAGTAACGATCGCGCTTTTTAATTATATTCTAATGCCAATTATTTGGTATCAATGGCTTTACGATAAAGGTCCCGGCTTTTGTAACCGGCGCCGAGAATCATCTTCATCTCTTCGCGCCGTTTTGCTTTCGTCGCCTCTTGTTTTGCGCTGTACACATAACGGGCCCAGTCTTTTTGGTAGCCCGGGGTGAGGGATTGATAGAAGGCAAGCAATTCCGGGTGGTCCTTTAAATCGTTTTCCACTTCCGGGATCATTGCGGCATAATCATCCACACGTTGGCTTGCTTTCGCAGTTGCCTTATTTTTGTTTCGGGCCTCTTCCTTCAGTCCGACGACCGTAAACACATCATCCAACCCGACCATGCGCGCAAATTTAATCGTGCTATCCCCGACATAGCCATCTTCATCGGCGCCGAGCCCGGCCATTAAATCATCGCGGTGAATGAACGTTGGATATGCTTTATTCCCTTTTTTAGGATAAGCCAAAAAGAGATACCCGCCTTTATTCAATTGATTATGTTCGATAACGCGATTCACAAGTGCTTTTAAAGATTCCATATCGAGCACAAATGCAAAAATGAGATCATACGGGGCATCCTTAAGCTCCGTATCATAGCCGGCCAGCCCTTCAAAATAATCCGCCCCTTCCGGCAAATTCAATACCGCCGCTTTTTTATATTTCGTTAAGTTGAGCTTTTCCACGATTGTTTTAGCCATTGTTATTCCACCTATTACGCATCATCTTTTACCTTTAGTGTAAAAGTTATTCAAGTCATTGGCAAGTTGACTCCCCCAAACGATAATAATGTAATATAAATCAATATTTTTTTATTGTAAAACGATAAATGCCATGTTAAACTCAGACCACAATCATTAAGTGAGGTGCTTTTTATGCAACGAGTGTCAACGCTCTTCTTAAAAATAGCAGTTATTTTTATCGGGATTCCGGTTCTTGCATTGTGCATCTTTTTAGTTCCTGAGATTGGGAATATTGCAGCAAAATTGCTTCCTGAGTTTACTTCGATAAAATATTTCGTTTTCATCGTTTTTTATGCATCCGCGATACCTTTCTACTTTGCTTTATACCAGGCTTTCAAACTTTTACGCTATATTGACAAAAATAAAGCTTTCTCCGAATTGTCGGTAAAATCTTTAAAGAAAATTAAACACTGTGCCATCACAATCAGTACCTTGCATGTGTTGGTCTTGCCGCTCTTTTATCTCTTTGCTGAGAAAGACGACGCCCCGGGTGTCATCTTTATCGGAGTGGTTGTTCCTTTTGCTTCCATGGTAATCGCGGTCTTTGCGGCTTTACTTCAAAGGCTTTTAAAAGAGGCAATTGATATAAAATCAGAAAACGATTTAACGGTCTGAGGTGGATCACATGGCGATTATAATCAATATTGATGTGATGCTGGCCAAAAGGAAAATGAGCGTCACGGAACTCTCGGAGAAAGTTGGAATAACGATGGCTAATCTTTCTATTTTGAAAAATGGAAAGGCAAAGGCGATTCGATTATCAACCTTAGAGGCTATTTGTAAGGCTTTGGAATGTCAACCCGGAGATATTTTAGAATACCGAAGTGATGAAGCCACACAGCATTAGTATATTAACCTTAAAAGAAAATTTCTTTTTAAAAACCTTTGGAGGCGTCAATCATGAGAGCACTAAAACAACTCGTTCACTTTGGGTGGGAGCAGGCCCTATCCTGTTTGTTTCCTGTCGTTATTTTTGTCTCTTTGGCATTTACAAACTTCATCTCCCTTCCCTTCTTGCCACGTTATGACTGGCTGCTCATGATCTGCCTTCTAATGCAGTGGTGGATGGTGCGCTCCGGGCTCGAAACACGGGATGAACTAAAGGTGATCACTTTGTTCCATCTTATTGGACTTGCTCTTGAACTTTTCAAGGTACATATGGGCTCCTGGTCTTATCCGGAAGAAGGATATTCTAAACTATTTGGAGTTCCATTGTATAGCGGATTCATGTATGCAAGTGTAGCAAGTTACCTTTGCCAGGCATGGAGGAGGCTTAAGGTTGAACTAATCAAGTGGCCACCATTTTTGGTAGTAGTACCTCTTGCAGTTGCGATTTATTTGAATTTCTTTACCCACCATTATTGGATTGACGTCCGCCTGTGGTTATCCGGACTTGTGATTATTGTCTTTTGGCAATCATGGGTCACATACGAGGTTAATGGAACTCGTTACCGTATGCCACTCGCGCTCTCTTTTGTCCTCATCGGTTTTTTTATATGGATCGCGGAAAATATTGCAACGTTCTTTGGAGCCTGGGAATATCCAAATCAAACCGAATCATGGAGTCTCGTTCATCCAGGAAAGGTGAGTTCATGGCTCTTATTAGTAATTGTTAGCTTTCTTATCGTAGCGACGTTAAAGCAAGTTAAGGAGAAAAATTCCGCTCGTATGGAAACGAATCAATGTTTATAACTGTTTAGAACCCTCTTACAAAAATCCGGATCCTCTGTACAAATTTATGTTCGTTAGTAATGAACTAATTTAAGGAGGGTGAAGAAATGAGCATTTTTAATCCGGTTGACAGCTTTAAAGACATGTTGAACGAATTAGCCAAGGAATTCGGAAGGGTAGCAATGAAATGGCTTGATCTGTATGTAATAAATCCTACTGATTTTTCAAAATACAAGTATTTAGAGCAAATGTATGATTGGGTGTTTATTTTCGCTACAACAATTGCAGACACTCTCTTTGCTTTTAATCTCTTGAAAATCTATTTCGAGGAAATGCAAGGTGGGGCAAGCCGGGGTTCATCGGAAGTTATCTGGCGTTCGATTTTAGGAGTGGTATTTGCGTGTTCAACCCCTTGGATATTAACGGAT
>NZ_AUMP01000066.1 GCF_000430745.1 Fictibacillus gelatini DSM 15865
AACAAATCATACGGAAATTGGGGAGAGATTTTTGGAGATCGTGTGTTAGCGTCAGCGATTTTAGATCGACTACTTCATTATTCACATACCATCAATATTAAAGGAGAAAGCTATCGAATCAAGGAGAAGAAGAAAGCAGGATTTTTCAACACGGAAAAAACAGTGAATGAATATTCGATCAATTCCCTTTCCCCCTCGGGGGAAAGGGAATCCCAAACACGATTGAAAGGAAGTGATACCATAGAAAGATAGAGCTTTTTGTGTTAATAATGGGGAATTTTAAAACGGCATTTTTGGGGAATTTTCAACTGAGGTTGACACTATTAGGAATCTCCGTTTTCTCTGGATAAAAGAGTTAATGGTTATGGTGAAGCTCACGACGATGATCGTGATCATGATCATGAGAATGGTGAATTTCAGCGCAGATGAGCGTATCCTCATGAGGTATGTTTGGGTCTTCAATTTGTATAGTGGAATGTTGAATACCTAGCATTTTGAGCTGCTCATTATTCTTTTCTAAAATAAATCGACTTTCGCTTTACTGTATATTTTCATTTAACACAGCATGACAAGTTAGAAAATTTTGGCCGGTTGTTTGCGCCCAAACATGTAAATCATGGACACTTTTTACCCCATTTACTGATCTTATTTTTTCCGAAAGTGCGTTTAAGTCAATATTTTGTGGTGTAGCTTGCATTAAAATACAGAAACATTGCTTGATAATGTTCCATACACTAAATGCAACTAATATTGCAATGAATACACTTAGAATCGGATCGACAATTTGCCAATTTGTAAAATAAATAATAACCCCTGCAATGATAACACCTGCCGATGCTCCAACATCTCCTATAACATGTAGTAGAGCAGCTTTGACATTTAAGTTTTCTTCATCTCCTTTTAATCGAGAGATAATGAAAAGATTGACCACTAAGCCTATTCCAACTCCTATAAACATCCCCAGTACAACGGGTTCGGGATTAATCATCCTACCAATGGCGGAATAAAGAATCCAAAAAGCGACTAAAACAAGTGTTAAACCATTGATAGCTGCAGCCTATAATACCTGCACGCTCAACCAAATGTCATTTTTTTGTTTGGCGATTTTTTGATTGTTCCAAGGCAAACCAAGAAAGACCAATCTGTCGCCATGTGCCAAGCATCGGCCAACAAAGCTAAACTGTTTGAAATAATACCAAACACATTTCATCAACTAAAATAATAATAGCTAAAAAAAATGCTTGTTTCATTTTCACTGATGGTGCGTAGCTATGAAAATATCACTATGATCATGAGAATGATTATGGGAATTTGTATGCGCCATTATGGCTCCTCCTCTTTTATAATGATTTCATATGGAGCATATGTTATATACAAAACTAAAGTGCCTTCAGGGGCCTTCTTTATAAATCAATCCTCATTCTTATCACACATCATATTTACGTGTATTAGTGGTAATAGCTATGATCATGTTCATGATCTTCATGATAATTATCTTCGTGATGTCTAAGATGATGATTTTCATAAGGTGGCAATAGACAACTAATCCAATGATGAACAGGTTAAGGATCCAGCCGAAAAATCCAAATCCCATCATTCCCCATCCACTCATCATACCACCCATCATGATATCACCTCACACATTATCTAAAAGTTATTCATCATTATTTCATTAAGTTCCATTTGTGCATGACATGAATACATGTCTTTTAACTAGTCAAATGAGGGTTCCTTTCCTACATAAATGGAAGCATCTAAACGAAATTCAAGGTACCTTCCCTAGCCGTTACTATACGTAAATATCCCGGTGACTATTCATTAAAATAACGTAACAGCAAATATCCCAGTTATTATCTTTTTCTTGATTAACATTCCTTTCTTACTTTACCTTCTACCTTCATCATACACACCACCTATGAAGAACTGATGTGAATAGGATGGGTCCCATGGTCGGTCCAGTGCGGTCTTCTCTCCGTCCACTTTGAGCGATAATTTGTTCTCTATGAACATCAGCTGACTTCTGACGGTTCAGCCATTTATCGCTAGATGGGTACCAATTCAGTTGGCGTGTCCGTCAGACCTCCTTGGGTAAGAGTACAGTTTTTCTCTTCACCTATCTGCTTCATTTACTCCGTAACACCTTCGGCAGTATGGACTTTGTCTTGTTATCTAGACTCATCCAATATTACCTAGCCTCCTATTAAATTCGTGTTCCTCAGATCAGAGATTGGCCGCTCGCTTCCATCAGATCCCGTATCGCCACGGAAACCCTTGCGTTAAGCTAAAATCACTATTACTATCTTCATGGATCGGGACTTTCTACCTATAGATACAAAACAGCCTGCTCGGCTTACAGGCTGTTCTGCGTATATAGATTTACGTACTTCTTCTAATGCCCTGTATGCCCTTCTCCCTTTGCGGGAACAATTTCGAGCTTTTCATCGATGATTCCTTGCGTTTGAAAAGGGATGGAGCGGAATGTACCAGATAAAAATGCGTGGTTATACGGTCCAACTGTTGGATCATCCGTAAAAGTTGGTTTTAAACGGGCTAAAAATTCATATACGTCCTTTGTTAAAGCTCCATTCTCTAGCCATATTAAAGGCGCGTGTTTTCCTAGATGGGAAAATGGCGCAGCTGCAATTGCTAATTCAGGGGTTTTCGTTGAAACAAATGATATACCATGCCCCGGATTATTTAGCCCCCAGCCAAATTTTGTTTTTTCATCTTTGTAAGTAGCAAAAGAAATAGATTGTTGCACCGGTGTATCTCCCGCTATTCGTACAACGGTGCCAAATGATTTTAATTCGTTTTCCACTTCTTTAGAGATTACTGATTCGGGACCTAAAAGATATATATTTGCTTTTCCTTTTCTTAGCTGTAACGCCTCTTTTGTTGGCCGTGGAATTTTATTCGAAGAGACATACAGTAACGGTTCTTCCATATGAGCAATCCAATTGGTAGCTGTGAGTGTGTGCAATTTCGCCTTATCTTCCAAAGAACCAATAATCACACTTTGCGGAGTCTTACCGGCAATGTCGCTGTAAAATTGGTCAATTTCTTTCGCAAACGCAGCTGGATCTGTTTCACTAATTTGTTTCAACTTAAAATTCTTTAATTTATCTAGTTCGCTTTTCTCGAGATTTCCCATCACCATGATTTGCGTACCGTCAGCTGTGCCTAAAGGTTGAAGACGGTTTATTTCCATTAAGACGGCATCCGGTATTTTTCGATCTTTTGTAAATAAAACAGGGCCGTTATTCGGATGATGAATTAAGTCTACACTTGCCAAAGCCATTTGCCAGCTTTCAAGAGGCACTAAAATAATTGCGCCGGGCTGGTTTTCTTTATGAGTGGCAGGCCAAACCGTTTGTGAAACCATGACGGATAATTTAATGGGATCATCTGTGTTTATGCGGGTAACGTTTTTCGTCGCTGTTATCATAATGTTTTGGTTCGCAAAACGGTTGTAAGAGCTTGGCGGCTTCGCAAACCCCATTTCATTTGTTTTGCTATCCTTAGCTTTATCATTTGAGGACATATCCATATCTTCATGATTCATATTTGCATGATCCATTTCTTTCGAGTCATGATCCATCTGATTATTGTCATTGATTTGATTGTTACAGCCAGCATTGATTAAGACAGATAACACAGCTACTAGGACTCCCATATGTAATTTACTGATCATGTGTAATCCTCCCTAATGTCTTCTTTTTTATTTCTTCCCATTTGTTATTACTTTTAAGCTTTTCCCAAATTCCATAAAAAGCCTAATAAAAAGATTTATATTAAAATTTAAACATTGTTATTTCGGTTTACTTTTAGCAGCTATCTGCATTCAACGATACAGGATATCAACCTATTTTCAATGTCCTCCGCTAAGTTTTTCAATTCTTCATGATTTATCATGCTGATCAACATGGTTGGTTTTGGCATACCAATTTTTGTTGTTTCATTTTCACTATACACCACGATTTTGCATGGCAAAAAATAACCTGCTAATAAGTTTTCAGAAAGCACACGCGCTGCCTCTTGCGGATTACACACTTCCAAAATTACAAATGGTATTGGAAAATCCAATCCTTTTTCCTGCAGTTTTTCCGTTACACTAAATTGCCATGAAGCTCCGAACCCTTCTCTTTTTAGACTTTCTTCCAATATCTTTATCGTTTCGTTCATTTCCTTTTGTACTTCAATCGTATAATGAAACAACTTTATTATATTCAGCGTGAGTCAACTTAGTTGTATGCAAAACTAAACAATAATATAAATGAAAAAAGCCGAGTAGTGCCTCGGCAGTGCCCCACTTTTATTAAGAAACTTTAACAATTCCAATCATACCTGATTCTTTATGACCGGGTACCGTACAAAAAAATCGAAAAACACCACTTTCGTTTGGTATGAATCTCATTTCAGATGTTTTTCCCGGCAATGAATGAATATGAACTATTTGATCTTTTGAATGATTTCCTTGTTGAGGCTGTTGTAAAAAAGATGCTTTCATGTTTTCGAATTCTATATCATGTTCAATCTCACCGCTATTTTTGAGAATTAAGTTTACTGGCTGTCCTACAGTAAGTTTGAATTCTTTGGGGTAGTAAGAAAAGTCGGTTGCTTCAATGACTAGTTTTTTCATCTTTGCACTGGAATTCAACCGAGAGACAGACAACTTTTTATTAATCAGAGAGTGGCTCATATGGGAATTTTTTTGGGAAGCGATATAATCTTGATTGAGTTCATTAAACAAGTGATTGTATGTGTAGAAAAACAGCAGAAAGACGAATGCTATTATTAGCGGATTGTGGAATATTTTGTTAATAATAGATGAACGGTTAAAACCGGTTTCTTGTTGGAGCATATACAGAACAATACAAATCATCCCAACAAATATGACAAGCATGATTTGAATCATTCGATTTTGGTATTCTGGTGAAATCATTTCTCCTAACATGGCACCCATCATACCACCCATAATTCCTGACAAAACGCCATCTATTATAGCCATGACATTTATCGGTAATCCGGTCAAAAAACCGGCCAAAAACCCAATGCCCATTCCTAAAACGGTTGAAATAAAGAGGTTTCCGCTATACAAAATTCCGGCAAGCAAGCCACCTGTTAGTCCGACCAACATTCCTAAAGCCATTGCTGCCATCATACCGATCATATCCTTGATTTTCTTTCTTTTTATAAATACGAAAGCAATAACAATCAGAGATAAAATCGTCACAATAATTCCGGTTAATATTATCGACAATGAAAGATCCCTCCTAGTTTATTAATTTATATACATATATGTAAGCAAGCGATTGGTTAGTCCTTTTCGAATTTACATGGATAATTAAAATGTCTGGAACAGAGCTGGACTTTTTATCCTTTATGTTATGAGGAGGTGTTCAAAAAGAAAAACTCTTCTTCGTTACGTTTTTTCAAAGAATTAACAAAGTTTATCCCAAGATGATAAAAAATGATAACACTGTGTCCAAATCCATCATTAGGGGATAATAAGCAACCCCATTTTTTGTAGGATAGCAATTAGTCCTAAGTATTGTATTACAGTAGACTTTTAAGAACATGTGTGCTAAAATTTAGTAAAATATTTTTGAACGATAATTATCATTTTTTATTCGTTTTATCAAATTTTGTACGATAAATTATGAGAACTTCCTATAAGTCTTTATTTAAGCCCTTCACTATATATTATGTAAACTAATAAAAACCACAAACGTACCATTAGTTTCTTCCCTCACGTTCTGTACGAGAACAAAAAAGTAGACCCATTTAGGACATAAATGTGGGTCCATTAATTTTGTGCATTTTAATCTTTATCTAGTTTCTTAATTCGTGATAAAAACTCACTCAATTTAAGATCATTTTGGTAGTGTCAATAATTTTGTGTAAATCAATTTACAAGTAGAGTATGGAATTGTCTTTTTTGATTTTTCTTGTGTTCTAGTTATAGATTGAATATTCAGTCACGTGAGGGGCGGAGGAGCCCCTCATGTGACTCTATGAATTTTTTTACTTTCCGTATTTTTCTTCGAACTTTTGCAGAATGCTCGGCTTGGCTTTGGCGAAGCCTGTTGAAATCCTTTCTGTCCACTTGTCATTCATATCGACAATGGTCAAGTAGACGATTTTTTCTGCTGCCTCTATGCTTGTGAGACTGTTCATGGTCTTTAGCCGTTTTCGGATTTCCTTGTTGGTCCTCTCCATCCAGTTGGTCGTGTAGATGGCATACCGTATTTCTGACGGGTAATCCATGAAACTAAGCAACGTGGACAGGTTCTCTTCCCAGGAGGATACGATTTTAGGATAGCGTTCTTTCCAAGCTTCTTTGAATGCCTCGAACTCTCGAATAG
>NZ_AUMP01000067.1 GCF_000430745.1 Fictibacillus gelatini DSM 15865
AGCGTTAGCATAGCAAAAAGAACTCTTGGAACGAGAGGGATAGCTCGGTCAGTTTTCGTTGGCTACTAAAAGCAACGATAAGTCGAGAAGCCCCCGCTTCAAAAACCGTTAGATTTTAAGTGGCGGGTAGTTCACTAGACTAGAGAGGATTTAGTAAGATGAACGTCCTATTAGCAGAAGATGATCTCCGGCTTGGGAAGCTCATTGTTCATATGTTAAAGAAAACAGGAGAATATAAGATTGATTGGGTAACCACGGGAAATGACGCTTTTGATTATGCCCTTATGTCACACTATGACGTGTTAATCCTGGACTGGATGATGCCAGAAGGGGACGGAGTGGAAGTATGCCGCCGGCTGCGGAAACAAGACTATTCAGGAGCTATCCTTATCCTTACTGCGAAAGATGCCGTCCAGGACCGAGTGGCAGGATTGGATTCGGGGGCGGATGATTATCTCATTAAACCATTTGAAATTGATGAACTTCTTGCACGCCTGCGGGCACTTTC
Organism: Fictibacillus gelatini DSM 15865; assembly: GCF_000430745.1. Lineage (GTDB taxonomy): Bacteria > Bacillota > Bacilli > Bacillales > Fictibacillaceae > Fictibacillus_A > Fictibacillus_A gelatini. The sequence continues at coordinate 509 of NZ_AUMP01000067.1, forward strand.
CAGGCGAAATTATGCCCCTATCGTCGAAGAGACGGTCGATCTTCATGGTCTCGTGTTAAATCGCACAAGTTATACGATTCATCGAGGAAACAAGCATATTCAGTTAACACCGCGCGAATTTCAATTATTCGATTTGCTCGTCCGAAATAAGGGACAAGTGCTGCCCCGTGACATTATCCTCGACCGTGTATGGGGGTTTGATGCGGATGTGTCGATTAAAATCGTTGATGCGACGGTGAAATTGCTCAGGAAGAAGCTGCATATGCTCATTCATCAAGAGTTGATTCAAAGTAAACGCGGGGTGGGCTACAAACTTGAAATTTAATATTTTGTCGCGTCTTAGCGACCCATTCAAAAAGGACGTATTCAAGCGCACGCAAATTCGTTTGACTCTTATTTACAGCGCACTTCTCATGCTTTTTCTGATCCTTTTTATTGTCATTGTTTATACGCTTGTTTACCAAATTAACTCGAATCAACAGGAAAAGCAAATTCAAAAACTTGCCGATCAAGAGTTGATCGTCATCAAAGACCAATTAATGAGGGGCAAAAAAGTAGGTCCGGATATCACGGTAATAGGGGAGGATCAATTTTTTTATTACGTAGTGAATTCTGATGGCCAGCTAATTGCAGGAGATGAAGTCAATCCCCGATTGCGTGAAGATTTGTTGAAGAACTTGATCGGGTGGATTCCTCAAATGGATGAAACGCGATATCAAACATTGAAAGAAACACATCGTCATCCATGGGAACAACGAGAAGCGATTGGCGAATCGGAATCGCGTGACATTCGTCTATTGATGGCGGGACGGCCGATTTATAACGGAAATCAATTGATTGGCGTTTTTTATATAGGAAAAAATATATCCTATCAATATGGGCTTTATAAATTGCTGCTTATTATTTTAAGCATATTGGCAGTAGTCTTTTCAGGAGTTGCCGTATTTATCAGTTACATCATGTCAAAGCGCGCAATGATCCCAATCATTCAAGCTTATACAAGGCAGCGTGAATTTACTGCGGATGCTTCCCATGAATTGCGGACTCCTTTAAGTGTGATGCTGTCTTCTATTAATGCGTTGGAGATGGAAAACAGTCTCGAGAAGGACGAATTTTCCCGCAGCCTATTGTCCAATATGAAAGACGAAGTGAAACGCATGACAAAGCTGGTCGCCCATTTGCTGACATTGGCCCGATCGGATTCAGATAAAATTGAGCTGTTTGTAGAGAGGTTGGATTTTCGTTCTGACGTCGATAAATTAATCCAAACGATTAAGCCACTTGCGGATTCAAAACAAATAAAAGTAGGGTTGCATGCTCCAAATGCACTTGTTGTTTATGCGGATCGCGAGCGGCTAAAACAGTTATTGTACATTTTGCTTGAAAATGGGATAAAATACACGCCAAATGGGGGAGAAGTCGATTTAACGCTTTCTTTGGAAACGTATAAACAATCGAAAACATTGACGATCGCTGTACGAGATACGGGAATAGGAATTGAGCCAGAACACCATCATCGCATTTTCGAACGATTTTATCGAGTGGATCCATCCCGGTCACGCCAAATGGGAGGTCACGGTTTAGGGCTGGCCATTGCGAAGGCGATTATTGATTCCCATCACGGAACGATTCACGTTGAGAGCCAGCCCGGACAAGGCACCACCTTTACGATAAAAATCCCTGTGGCGGATCCAGCCAATGAATAGACGCGCAAGAAACTTTTTTAAAAGGTTCTTGCGTTTTTTTTGTGCGCTTTTTCATTTTTTCACTCAATTTTCATCATTGAAGGATAAAGTAACAGATGAGTAGGACAAAGAGAACTCTCCTGCTCTTACACCCTATAAAAAGTTTAGGAGGAATGTACATGTTGAAGAAAAAATCAATCGGCTACATATTGGCAGGAGCATTATCACTTAGCGTTGCGGGGGTAGTTCCTGTATTTGCCGCAAGTAATGATGATAGCAGTACGGCAGCAAAATCACATGGAGAGGCACTGTTTTCAAAACGAGGGCACGGTTTTGGTTTTAAAGAAGGGTTTAGAGCCGATCCGGATATGATTAAGCAAAAAGCGAAGGAATTAGGTATTAAAACAACAGGAAAAGATACAGAAACTTTGATGAGAGAAATACGCAATACGGAAATCAAAAAAGAGGCCAAAGAGCTGGGCATTAAAACCAGCGGAAAAGAAATCGACACGTTAGCGAAAGAAGTACGAGAAGCACGAATTAAGAAAGAAGCAAAGGAACTGGGGATCAAAACAGCGGGAAAAGATATGGACACGTTACAATTAGAAATTCACAAAACCCGGATAGAGAAAGAAGCCAAAGAACTGGGGATCAAAACAGCGGGAAAAGATATGGACACATTACAATTAGAAATTCGTAAAACCCGGATAGAGAAAGAAGCCAAAAAATTAGGCATAAAAACGGCAGGAAAAGATATGGACACGTTAGCGAAAGAAGTACGAGAAGCACGAATCAAGAAAGAGGCAAAGGAACTGGGCATCAAAACCAGCGGAAAAGAAATCGACACGTTGGCGAAAGAGGTACGAGAAGCACGAATCAAGAAAGAAGCAAAGGAACTGGGCATCAAAACCAGCGGAAAAGAAATCGACACATTAGCCAAAGAGGTACTAGAAGCACGAATTAAGAAAGAGGCAAAAAAATTAGGCATTAAAGCAGAGGGAAAAGATATTCCAACTCTTGCGAAAGAAGTGCATGATCGGCAAATCCTTCAAACTGCGAAAAAACTCGGCATTGTTACAAAAGGTAAACGTACTGAAGAAATTTTGAACGAGATTATCACCAATCATGCTGATAAGGTAAAAGACTTAGATCTTTTTCCATTTAAAGACCGTGAGCATCCATTTGGAATTTTTCATATGAAAAGGGAGGGCTTCGATTGGAAGGACAAAGTCGTTGAACGGTAAAAAGAAGCAGGCAGCTCATGATAATTAACTCATCAAAAAAGCAGTGAGGTGCATGAACCACGCTGCTTTTTTGAATGATGTATATTCTGTTTGTAATTTTAAATGCGGAGGACATAACATGAAAAAGAATTATACAAAAATCGTATTCGATTTACTGATGGCAATAACGTTTGTGTTGCTAATGAATCCAAGAGTATTAAACGGGCTGTCCTTTCATGAAATTGCCGGGCTTGTAATAGGAGCAGCGATTCTTATCCATATCGGATTGAACTATCGGTGGGTAGTTACGACAACGAAAAAAATTTTTGATAGCAACCTCCCTAAAAAGACGCGATTTAGTTTTTTCTTAAATATTTTGCTATTAATTTCGATGGCTACCGTTATTATTTCAGGCATATTCATTTCCAGGGTAGTGTTTCCGGGTCTGGCTATTCAAGAGGGCCACGCGATTCGTGGCATCCATAGTTTATCAGCCGACATGACACTCGCATTGGTTGGCTTGCATATTGCGGTACATTGGCAGTGGATCATGAACATTTGTAGAAAAGCGTTTCAATCGAAGGAAGGAAAACTTAGAAGGGGAGCCATTGCATCAGTTGTCCTGGCACTTGCCGTTTTGGCAGGCGGAATCCAATGGTTTTCTTCATCAGCTTCTACCAATGCAGGTGATTTCAACAAGAAACAAATGCTGCAAAAAGGCGATGGACAGTTTGCCAACAATGTACATCAAGGACCGCCCGACGGAGATTTAGGTGAAGGGAAGTTTCACGGAAGAGATGGACACGGCGGCAAGAGCAATCCATTTCTCGTCGTTCTTAACTATTTCGCGATATGGGCAGCCATCATCATTCCAACTTATTATGTGGAACAACGCATTTTGAGGAATAAAAGAAAATCAAGATTGGTTCATCCTCAAAATGTAGGATAGCAGCTATCGATTAAAACAAAAGAAAGTGGCTATGAAAATAATTTTTGCTGAAAGTATGTTTTTATCCCGGGTAAACCAGGCATTATAATTAGATATTCGAATGAAAAGGTGTGCCAGATATGGTACTCCTTTTTAATGCAAAATCCATATCGTTATGATTCTCGATATTTTCAGGAAAGTGTTGTAAAATTTTAGAGAGAAATAAGAACTGCACATTAATGAATTGCCTCTTAAATTTCTGTCCCCATTAATCACCATTCTTACAAACATCTCAAACATCTTATAAGTTTTTGAAAACTATATTGAAAAGAAGGTTAGAGAGGATGTTGACTATTGCCAATGCCTTATAAATCTAGAACTGAATCTAAAGAGTTGCAAATTCTAAAACTTTTATACAGGAGAATGGATTTGCCTGATCAAATGAAGCAGTACTATTTCAATCTGAAAAAAGGGTTTGAAGGGGAGGTGAAGTTTGATTTATTGACAAAGGAACTTCAATGTGAATGCTTTATCTTTAACGATTTGATGCTCTCTATCAATAACACGGCGATCCAAATTGACTCACTCATCATTGCTTCAGAAACCATTTATATTTTCGAAGTGAAAAATTATGAAGGGGACTATTATTATGAATCCGATAGACTGTACATGAAAAACAAAGTAGAAGTGAATAACCCGCTCATTCAATTAAAGCGAAGCGAATCGTTGTTACGCCAACTGCTGCAAAGTCTTGGATATCATTTGCCTATTGTTGCTTCCGTTGTTTTTATCAATCCAGAGTTCACCTTGTACCATGCACCTCTTCATCTCCCATTTATTTTTCCAACACAACTTAACCGCTATTTTAGAAAACTTAATAACCTGCAATCAAAGCTCAGTCGCAAACACAAGGATCTAGCCAATCAATTGTTTTCGCTTCATTGTGAAGAATCTCCTTATAGGCAGCTGCCATCTTATGATTTTGACAGGCTGAGGAAGGGAATCACTTGTGCAAAGTGCGACTCATTTTTCACTTACATAGAACGAATGAACGTTTGTTGCAAGGAATGCGGGAACAATGAACTGATTGCAACTGCTGTAATGCGTAATGTAGAGGAATTCAAGCTTCTATTTCCAGATCGGAAAATAACCACAAATGCCATTTATGAATGGTGTAAAATCATAGAATCCAAAAAGAAAATTAAAAGAGTTTTAGAAACAAATTTAAAAATTGTCGGGGCCAATCGCTGGTCCTATTACCAATAAAAATATTGACTCTACTATAAGGCATTGTCCCATCAATAGAGAAATTTTGTTAAAAGTGTGTTCTAAAGGGCAATTATGAGGAACGAAGGCAAGGTTATTTCAGATAAAGCCCGTCTCAAGGGCAAAAATGAAGGCTGAAGGCGGAAATCTGTCCAAGAGAGCGCGTCTCAAGGACAAAAATGAAGGCTGGAGGCGGAAATCTGTCCAAGAGAGCGCGTCTCAAGGACAAAAATGAGGACCAGAGCCAGAAATCTGTCCAAGAGAGCGCGTCTCAAGATGATGTAAAATATCTTGTGTAAGTCAAAGAAGGCCTTCTCAAAATAAAAAAAGTAGGGTACTCTCGGAATTGTCGAAGATTCCAGAACGAGAGGAGACCCTACTATGAATTTTAGTATAACCGATATTCTGTCACAAAATCAATTGGATCAAATGGTAAAGGATTTTTTGAAAGAGAAGATTGAATTCCTGCTTCAGGAGGAGATCAAGAATTTCATCAAAGTAGAAAACCCGGATCAAAAGCTACAGCGTAACGGCTATTACCCACGGGGCTTAGACAC
>NZ_AUMP01000068.1 GCF_000430745.1 Fictibacillus gelatini DSM 15865
GGGGTACTTCACCACGTGAAGGGGGGTACTTCACCACGTGAAGCCGAAAGAAAAATAATTAAAGATAAAAATAATAAAAAGAAAAATAATAAAGAATCTATCTATCTTGAACAGATTAAACAAATAGATTTGCCTTTTATCATAAAAAAAACATTAGTTAAAAAGATTGATAGATTGATTCTCTTTAAAATTGATTTGGATGTTGTTTATCTGAATTATGAAGCAGTTAACAGCAGAATATGCGATGGAGAATTCGCTCAAGTTTTAGATACAGTTCTAACCGTTGGTGTGAAGTCTAACTTTAATAACCTGATGCAGACCGCCATTCAACGATACTTAGAAAACCGGGTGCAAAAACAAGCGGTACAGCCACAACCGATGCAACCTAAATCTAGCAAGCTCCCAGACTGGCTCCATGATGAAGAAACGCCGGAATTATCGGCAGAACAACTTAGAGAAGAAGAAGAAAATCAAAAGTGGCTAGAGAATTTATTACAAAATTTCTAAAGCCGCCCCATTCTCCCCATCCATTGGGGGAGGAGATGGGATTCATGTTGTATATAAAATAAATTTATATAAAAACAGGAGGTTATTACCCATGCAAAAATTCAAAAAAGCATTTCAACGCCTTCAAATCATGATGATGACGGTTGCCTTTTGGCTTGTTCCGGCTGTTGCTTTTGCAGCAAGTGCTGATTCACCTGCGGGTATGTTCAAACGGGTTTTAGGTGGAATACAGAGTGTTTTAGATGTGCTCGCGCCGATCATTGGAGGCCTCGCTTTAGCGTGGAAAGCCCTTGAATACTACGGAGCCGGAAATGCTGCCGAAAAAGCTGATATTAAAAAGACCATGCTTGTTTACCTGTTTATTGTTGCTATCGCCTTAACTGCTCCACGCATTATCAATTGGGTTGTTTCTCTTGCTACAGGAGCGTGAGCAGGATGGATGAAAAAGGAAAATATTTCATTCCTCGAAACGTAGAAGCGCGTTTCGAGGTCGTCCAAAACATTCCACTCGTTGATTTAAAATACTTTATCCCTTCTTTGTCGATCATAGCGATTTTAGTTTTTTTCATCCCAATAACTGCACTTACTAAGTTTGTTATCTCGGCTTTTTTACTTGTCATTCCCGCAGCGTTAATCTACATCCGACCATATAAACGGTGGGGCAGGAATAACATTCAACTCAAAATGAAGCCGATTTATATGTTTCGCTATCTTACAAGACAAAAAACGTTTTTTTACAGAAAGAGGGGCTATGATATGTTTTTAAGCAAAGAGGATCGGCAAGCGAAAAAAGAACAGAAACAGCGGCAAAAGAGCCTTCAAGAGTGGATTAATGTCAAAGATATTCACTCGGATATGATCGTTACCCGCGATAATCGCCTAATCAAAATGCTCCAAGTCAATACCGTCAATACGCAATTAATGAGCGATCGAGAGATTAAAGATTTATTTGAACGGTATGAAAACTTCCTCCGTTCGGCCATCAATGAAAACATTCAAATTACCGTAGTCTCGCAGCCAGTCGATCTTTCGGATTATATCAAGCAGCAAGAACGCATGTTGCACCAAACAACGGATGAGCCTAAAAAACGTCTGCTGCGCGCCTACATCGAATATAACCGAGACCTTGAATTATCGGATTCCGTCGTACAGCGAAAACGGTACTTAATTGTTGACGAAAAAATAAAAAATGACAATGTTGAGCGTGCCAAAAAGCATTTAGAAAGCAAGCTTGAAGCGATTGAAAAAGCGTTATCGCTCATGAAATTGCCGTCAACTCGTGTTTCAAACCTTGAATTAATCCATTATTTGCACACGATGTACGACTTTGATGCCTCACAACATCAGCCCATTGAGAGTGAGGATGTTCCGCCTATAATCTCGTATTCAAAGGAGGCTGTTTCCTATGATGAAGTTGCTTCAGCGCGTGAAAAATAAAAAGAAAGCCCCGGAAATTGAAAGTTTTCTAACCAACGATTTTGAAACGATGAACATTTTAGACAAAATCGCCCCTGCGATCTTAGATGAAAAAGAAAACTATATTAAACTTGGCCAAAACTATGTAAGGTGCTTTGCCGTAACGGATTACCCTACCAATGTCGAAGGGAATTGGCTTAGTGAATTGTATCGCTTCAAAGGCAATGTGACGCTTTCTTATCACATTAAGCCGATCAGCAGTCAAGCCGTTGAACAGAAATTCAGTAAATCCGTTGAGGAATTGGAGGTTCGGCTTGAAGATAAAAAAATCTCGCCTATTCGTTTTCGTAAAACCAAAGAGGAATATGAAAGTGCCAATCGCCTGTTAGACCACTTAATCATGGGAAATGGGAACACCATGTTTCATGTTCATCTATACGTCTTATTCCAAGCAAAAAGCTTAGAGGAACTGGAGGACTTGACGAAAGAAATCGAGAAACACTTATATTCCGTTCGGCTTACTGCTAAAATCCCTGAACAAAACATGATTTGTGCTTTCCAATCAGGCTTGCCATTATTGCAAAACGATCTTCCGGAGTTTACCTGGCGGAATATTGATAGTCACGCTTTATCAAGCTATTTCCCTTTTGATGAGGCGGAAATTTTTGAACAAACAGGCATTGTCAAAGGAATTAACGAAGATACCGGCGCCGTTGTTCTCTGTGATCTGTGGAGTAAAAAATCCCATAATGAGGTGATTATTGGGTTTACAGGAACCGGGAAGACGTTTTCGATGAGTTGTGACATGCTGCGCTATTACATGCACGGCTGTAGGATTTATATTATTGACCCTGAACGTGAGTTTAAACGATTGGTGGAAAGTGTCGGAGGGCAATATATCACCCTCTCGCCAACAACCAATACCATTATTAACCCTTTGGAAATCATGCACACAGAAATCAATAACGCAGATGAGGAAGAAGATAAGGAGAATCAAAGCTTTTTGTACAAAAAATTACAACGGCTAAAAACGTTTTTCCGACTAATCAAACCGGATATGACGAATTTAGAAGCTGCTCTTGTAGAACAAGCGTTAATCAAGGTTTATGACGAATTTGGCATCACATGGGATTCTACGTTTGAATCACGGCCGTCTGATCGATTCCCGACATTGGAAAACTTGTATCAAATGATTGAGGAAATGGAAGATGATAGATTAGAAGATTTCAAAGCGATTCTGCATGTGTATGTCTATGGCTCCACTTCCAAAATGTTTAACGGCCATACCAATGTAAATCTCAATAACGACATGATCTGCTTTGACTTAAAGGAATTAGAAGACGATTCCGAGGTGCAGCCTGCGGCCATGTATAACGTCTTAAGTTTCCTCTGGGATGATATAACCAAAACAAAGTCGCTGCCTTACAAGCGTCTATATGTAGACGAAGCGCACGTTTTAGCTGACCCGGATAACCCGAAAGCGATGAAATTCTTATTCAACGTCTATAAACGGATTCGGAAATACAAAGGGGGTGCTACAGTGGCCACGCAGTCCCCTGCGGATTTCCTCTCGGCAACGGATGGAAAACGAAATTATGGTGGTGCGATGATTGGGCAAGCCAATTCTCTATTGATTTTACCACTTAAAGATTTTGACCTTGCCGATCTGGATAAATACCACATTCTTAGCCTTTCGGACAAAGAAAAGACGATTTTGCGAAAGGAAAATCAAGGGGAAGGCATTTATGTGGTTGGCAAAAAGCGCGTTCATATCAAAATCACCAGTACCAAAGAGGAAATGCGTTTAATTGACCCTGAAAAATACAAGAAAACGTACAGAGAAGACCCGCGTATTTCTCCTTATGCGACGGAGGAGAGCATGAGCGATGATTAAAGTCGGATTTATCGCGATTAAAAGTTGGAGACTAATTGTCTATTCGCTTCTTGCTGTCGTCACCATTATTTTCTTTTTCTTTTTTGCAGTTAGCCCGGAAGACTTGCCCGATGACGAAGGAGGGGGCGGCACGGCCGATGTAAGCCCCCTTGTCTTACGGTATGAGCCCATCGTAAGGAAATACGCCAAAAAATATGGGGTAGAAAAGCATGTACCACTGCTGCTTGCGCAAATGCAGCAGGAATCCGGGGGCAGGGGGAACGGGGATCCGTTCCAAGCCTCCGAAAGCCTTTGCGGCCGTATCGGCTGCATTACCGACCCTGAAAAGTCCATCGAGCAAGGTGTAAAATACTTTTCCAAAATGCTTAAGAGCGCGGGCGGTGACTATAAACTCGCCTTACAAGCCTACAATTTTGGGGGCGGATATATTGACTATGCCAAAAAACACGGTGGGCATTCACGGACGGCTGCGATGGCCTTTTCAAATATGATGGCCACAAAAATGGGGTGGGGCAGCTACGGAGACCCTAATTATGTCGATCACGTTTTGCGCTACTTTAAAGCGGACACCGTTGCCGCAGCAGATGTAAAGCCGAATAAGTACGGCTTTATTAAACCACTCAATACACAAGTGACCTCGGGATTTGGCGTAAGGATAGACCCGATTACCGGGCTCCCAGGGGAATTTCACGGAGGAATTGACTTTTCGTGCAACCGTCAGCCACTGGAAATAAGGGCAATAAAAGATGGTGTGGTGACAAGGGAAGGATGGCAAGACCCCGGTAATCCGAAAGTTGGATTTGGTCAGCGCATCTATATTTCCCATGGTGGTTCCATCGAAAGTGTATATGGCCATTTATCAAAAATTCTTGTGAAGAATGGTCAAAAAATCAAACAAGGACAAGTGATCGGCAAATGCGGCACTACAGGAAGCAGTACGGGAATGCACTTGCATTTAGAAATTCATGTGAATGGTCAAAAAGAAAACCCGGCACAATACGTTTTGAGGTGATCGAATGAAAAAATGGGGATGGATAGCGGTGGCTGCAGGAATCGCTCTTGTAGCCTCGATCATTATGAATCTTGTTTTCTATGATTTTTGGCAGCAAGAGAAGGAAAAAGCCGCCGGATACAAAAAGGATTTAACAGAAACGGAAGCGACACTTGAGGCGGTAAAGCAAAATAAAGAGAATTTTGTCTTAAAAGATGGCGAAACTTTCATCAAGGAAATGTTCACCTTTAATTCCAAAAAGCCGTCAGACGCCCATAAACGCCTTTCTAAGCTCATGACGAAAGAAGGGTATGCGAAACTATTCAGGAATAACGAAAACGTCGAAATGGAGCGTTCTACGCTGTCAGAAAAGGGCGTAATTTCGGATGTGAAGATAAAAGACTCGCAATATAACAAATTAACAGCCGATACCGCAAGGGTGAATATCACATTTGAACGATCACTAGGAAGTAATGGGAACATGGAAAAGCAGGTGTACCAAGCCACATTAGCCATGAAGTATCAAAACGGGAAATGGCTTGTGGAAAGCCTGAAACTTAATGAACTAATTTAAGGAGGGTGAAGAAATGAGCATTTTTAATCCGGTTGACAGCTTTAAAGACATGTTGAACGAATTAGCCAAGGAATTCGGA
>NZ_AUMP01000069.1 GCF_000430745.1 Fictibacillus gelatini DSM 15865
AATTTCAACAATCATTTTTCAGACCTCACTTTCGTTTTGATTTTTAAAATTGCGCGCCACTGCCATTAGATATTCATGTAATGAATAGTTGCATTGAATGAGAATGACAAAATAAGAACAGAAACCCATGTGGCGCATGGTTTTTCGTGATTCCCGATTACTATTACGTTTGAGAAATAAAACCAGAAACCTATTCACGAAGTTGATGGGGAACTGGATACGGTAGAGTATACGACTAATGAGGCTTGACATTTGCAAGTCCATTTAAAACTTTTTAAATCCATCTTGTACATTTATGAAGGACAAAGAATGGAGTTTGGAGAAAGAGTTGTCGAGGTGATCTGGGATGAAATTCAAATGTAGATTAAAAATTATTTATGCGGAAGACGAAATCACACAAGAAGAGTTGTCTGAGAAAACAGGCATTTCAAGTAGTACTTTAAGTGCGCTTGCAAACAATAAACAGTTACCGACTTTTACTAATGCCTATATTATTTCTGATGCTGTAAAAAGACCAATAAATGAAATTTGGGTTCGTATAAATGAATAAAGCCCGCCTCTATCCGGCGGGCCGCTCGATTACACGCAAGGTTCTAGGTCTTCCCTGCTCCCAGGTTACAAATCCCTTTTTTCTTAAACGTTCCAAATGTCCCATAATAGTACTTGACGAAGTTAGACCAACCGCCTGTCCCACTTCTCTTACTGTAGGAGCATAATGGTTTTGGTCGATGTAATTTCGAATAGCTTCTAATATTGCTGTTTGTCTTTTGGTTAACTTATGCACTTTCGTTTCTACCCTTCGTTTTTCTGTAATTGACCCCTAAAACATTTTCTAACTTGAATGTCCTGGTCCTTCGACGAAGATGACAGTATGCTTTCATCACGGATCCGGAAAGCTGATGGATTGTTATAACACGTTGCGTGATTTTGCCATTGTCGGACATATAAATAATTTCAACTGGTATACCAGCTACTCTGCATTTTTCCAAATAGCTAAGCATATTGTCATCCTCCTCTTTACTCATTATACCGAACATATGTTTTAATTTCCAGTATAAATCGAACGTTTATTCGTATATAATATAGTCGAAAGGAGATGGTTTTATGCCAAATAAATTGACACCAGGCTATAACTTGATGTGGGAATCGAGCCGAATGATGCTACCGGAGCACAGGGAAATGCTCCTTTGGCAAAAAGAAGAGATGAAAAAAGTTGAAAAGCCAGCACTTGACGATCAGAAGCTTGAAGAATTCGAAGAAATTATCCTTGAGGCAATGGAATTTACATATATCTTGAAGTTTATTTACTATAGATGCGGATTTTATGAAGAGTTGCAAGGGTACATTACCCGTGTAAAAAGTTATGAGCAAGAATTATGGATCGTGGACAAAAATGAAGCAACACACAGGTTACGGATCGACGATATTATCGATATTCAAGTGATCGGCAGCATGCCTCAACCATGACATTATTGAAAAATTCTCACAATTTGGCAAATGAAAATTGTTGCATTAGGCTTTATCAGAAGATATTATGTAATTAATGATCTATTGATTTATTAAAAATTATTTGGAAGAGGAGTGAAATCCGATGGTAAGGGAGGTTATCCAAATTAATCCTTTTTTAAGAAAGTTATTACATTGGTTATCCGTTGCAGGAACTTCTATGATTATTTTTGGAATGTTATACCTTGCGCAAAGATATACCATCGGACTTCTCTTTTCCTTTAATGATATAAAAATAAAAGGATTTCCAGTACATGTAATAGTATTCACCATTACATCATTACTTTTTATGAAAAAATTTATAAAAATTAGTTCCCCTTATAAATAATCAATCTTCTTGAAATCTTTCAGGAAGATTTTTTGTTTCTTCAGGAAGTTCGATCTCAAGTTTCTTTATTGCTTGTCTGTTTTCAATTTCTAGTTGTTTCAACTTTTGCTCATCTAAATGTTTACGAAACTTGAGTATCTTTTCTATTAATCCCTGAGACGATACTTCGACATCTGTTTGATCTTTTGTGCGGGTAACCTTAGCTTTACCTCCGACTACAAACGTAAGTATTACACCTAACCCTATAACAGTCCATGCTGCGTCACCCGAAGATAAAAACTCCATAACACCTGGAGACTGAACACGTAATTTTAACTCAATCTCGTTTTTATTAAATTCTTTTTCTGGATCAAACGGGTTATTAATAAAAGGTACTAACTCAAGAATGTTGTTTATCCCAGTAACTAAATCGATTGCAGCAATTTCTTTTTGTCTTTTTACATTTAATACAAGATGAGCAGTTTCATTTTTTAAATAAAAACTGTATAATGTCCTATCGATCACATCAGCATAATCGTTAGCATTATTAATAGTATGATGGGATTGCATCATCCTATATAAAAGCGGATCCAATTCAACTCTTTTTACAGTTTTCACCCACTTAATTTTTCTTCTCTTTTGAAAAGGACATACCCCTTCCTCAATTGATGTTTCACTTACAGTTTCGATATAAGGGTGTGTTTCAATAAGACCAAATGAAACATGGGTCGAATTATGACTGGGGATCATAACAACATCATTAGGTTTCATTTCAAACAAAAAACGATGTATTTGATTATATATTAATCCTGGTTGTTTATTATCAGGATATTGTTTCTCTATTTCCTTAACTAAAATAGACTTCTCCGTTGACTTGAATTGTTCTATATCGTTAAATTCATCCCATCCTATTGCAATAAAATTGTCAAAATAAAATTCCTCATAATACTCACCCGATTGTGTACGTACAAGCCAATAATTTCTTGCAGAATCAATTTTAACAACTGGCAAGTCTAACTCATCAATTAGACTATATAAATCTTTAGCCAAAATTTTTCCTCCTTTAATCTAATGAATAATGATCAACAACTTTGTTGGGGAAGCTCACCTTTCGGCAAGGTGAGCTTTTTTTATTGGAAGACCTACCCTCCATGATTCATATATTCTATGTATATTTGAAATTGTCCTCTTTTGTCGAAAAGAAATCTGAAAAATTTTTAGATAGATGGTTTACAACTACACGAAAACGTGTAATAATATAATTAACAACACGGAAACGTGTAAAACAAGTTAGGAGGCGATTGAAGATGATGAAGAAAATCATGGAGGAAGCTCACAAGTTAGCGAAACAAATGGAAGGTGATTACGCAGCTCGTTTGAAACTAGCTCTCAAAACAGTTTGGGCTGCCGTGAAAAACGAAGTAGCGATCACTGCCGTTTCTCAAGTGAAAAAGAACGAGTGGAAAAAGTACGGCAAGCATCGTGTATACGCTGACGCTCGAATCCAATTCATCATCTATAAAAAAGAGATCGACCTTTTTTCATTCGCCGACACAAAGGTTTCCGGGTTTGCTGACATGACAACAGGAAAATTCAAAGTACAAACAGCCGGCAGCAGGCTTGCTTGCGAGGCACAACAAAAAGCAGCGAAAATTATCTTCGCTGCATAAATCAAGGGAGGAAATGAAAATGGCAAAGCTAATCAAAGTCGAAGGCGTAGAACTTGACTATTCAAACCTGTACTATGATGCGGAAGTACCGGCACGTTTTTCTGCAACCATCATCATCGAGGAACAAGACGGTGACAAGGTGATTATTGACGCGATCGCTGAAGAAACAAACGAAACTTTCGGAGTCGAAAAAGGTGAACACTTTGATCCCGGCGAAACTGTTACAGTTGAGGATGTGCTGGGGGAGTAATCTCCCCACTCTCCCTCACCATGACAGCAAGCGAAGCCGATGAGAGATGGGGATTACCAACAGGCGAAGTACGACAATCTTGCAACAGAGGAAAACTCAAAAAGTATATCGAAAAAGGTCTTGTTCGTCAGTCTGGAAAAGTATGGCTTGTGACTGAAAAGGCCATGATCGAAGTGTACGGTGAGCCAAAACAAAAAACATAACTGATTAACCGGACCCTATATTGTCCGGTCTTTTCATATTATTATTTAGAAAGGTGACGACCAATGGCAAAAATAATACAGATGAAAAACATAAAACAAACTACATTGAAAGAAATTGAACACCTTTTCCTTGACTATCGGCGTTCAATGGGAGTATCCGAAAATACGTTTCTACAGAATGAAACAAATTTGAAGCTTTTTCTTTCCTGGTGTGAAGAGAATGACTATCAATATATAGAAGAACTTTCCCCATTTGTCATGAGCAAATATATTGCTTTTCTATATCAACGTTCAAACTTGAAGACAGATCGAAAACTTTCTATTTCAACAATAGGTGCACATATCAAAGTATTGCGTATCCTGTCGAAGTTTTTGAAAAGACGTTCGTTCCTCATGGAAGATATCATGGAAGACATATTACCTCCGCCTCCTCCTCATCGAATCATTGAAACTTTTACGGACGAACAAATCAAACTAATCTTCAAAAATACAGACCAGAAGAAGTACAAGATCCTTTTCTATCTCCTACTAACAACTGGCCTCCGTATATCTGAAGCTCTCAGTCTGAAACCGGAGAATTTTCACTTTGACAGAAGGTTGATTCGCATCATAGGAAAGGGAAACAAACAGCGCGAAGTACCGTTTTCACTAGATTTACAGAGATACATAAAAGAATATATTGCAGAAATGAAAAAACAACATGGAGAGTACATATGGGAGTCGAGAAAAGAAGGGAAACTTTCAACGGCAGCCGTCCGTAATGAACTATATCGTATACAAAGAAAAGTAGGAAATGAAACTGGATTAGACCGTATTCAAGTCCGGCCGCATATATTCAGACACACTTTTGCAAAGAAGTGGATTATGGCTGGCGG
>NZ_AUMP01000070.1 GCF_000430745.1 Fictibacillus gelatini DSM 15865
AGCTTTAACGCTTCTTCAAAGGCTGATTTATTTTCCGAAATACTAAAATCCGTAAATGGTTCGTGTTTGTATTCGACAGTCATTTAATTCCCTCCATCATCCATTTATTTTACAGTAATAATAGAATTGCAAGTTTTGTGCCAAAAAATAAATGGGATTATTGCTCCCATTCACATAAAAAGTGTACAATTAATGTGAACAGTTTTGTAAATAACATGTTAAGTGTTTACACTATTGTAAAGGTGATGGAGAATGATACAACATAAGGAACCACTTTCCTCTCTTGCGGCTCCATGGGACGAAACGTTAGAACCAAAAAATATGAGCATTGTTTCAAAAAATCTTACACTTTCAGAAATAGATGTTACTGTTCAAAAAGATTTTGCCCTGCAAGATGAGTCCGGGAATTTTGTAGGGTGGGTACCATATACAACAGTCGTCGAACAAATTTTTAACTATTGGAAGCTAAGCACCGCATTTTATACTAATCTGCTTCAAGCGGTGGACGATGCGGTAACCGTCGTTGATCCAAACGGTTCGATCATCTCCTGGAATCCAAAGGCGGAAGAACTGTACCAAAGTTCGGAAGAAGAAATCATCGGAAAGCCAATTACCGATTTTTTCAAAGAGGAATCAGTCATTTTAATGTCTACACTAAAACAGAAAATAGGCGTCATTCGAAAATATAATCAGCCGAAACCAAATGTCCACGTGCTCATCAATACACTTCCTGTTTTTATTGATGATACGATTGTTGGCGGAATTTCAGTTGAACGGGATATTAGCGAAATTGTAAAATTGAATGATGGCCTTGCGACTACAACGGCGTATATTCAAGATTTAGAACGTCAAATTGAAACGAAACATTTGGATGATCCATTTCATAAAATCAAGGGTAGAAGCGCTAGCCTGAGTACGGCTATTGATTTAGCTAAAAAGGTATCGAAAACGGATGCATCGGTGCTTATTACCGGCGAAAGCGGGGTCGGAAAGGAATTGTTCGCCCAGGCCATCCATAAATCAAGTTCCCGCTCTGACCGTCCTTTTATTGATATTAACTGTGGCGCCATTCCTGCGGCTTTATTTGAAAGCGAATTATTTGGCTATGAAAAAGGAGCTTTTACCGGGGCTATCAGAGAAGGAAAAAAAGGAAAATTGGATATGGCAAAAGGGGGAAGTTTATTTTTAGATGAAATCGGTGAAATGCCATTGGACTTGCAGGTAAAACTATTGCGCGTCCTTCAAGAAAGGCAGTTTTACCGTGTTGGCGGGACTCAGCCCATCCCTTTTGATGTCCGAATCATTGCCGCCACTAATCGCAATTTAGAAGAGATGGTTGAAAAAGGCTTTTTTCGCCAGGATCTTTACTACCGTTTAAATGTCGTTTCTTTAAATATTCCGCCCCTCAGAGAACGCATTGAAGATATACCAGAACTTATTCAATTGTTTTTAAAAGAATTCTCGGTAAAATATAAAAAACCTGTTCCTGCTCTCGATCCGGAAGTCATGTATACGTTTATGCATTATCCGTGGACAGGCAATATAAGGCAGCTGCGTAACACGATTGAGCGTTTAATCATTTTAGGCGATGAGGAAGTAATCCTCCCTTCTCATCTTCCTGATAATTTTATTAAAGGGATAAAACCGGAAATTACTGCTTCTTCTACTAGCGAGACAGCTAGCCTTCCTGTCAGCAATGAAGAGGAGAAAATAAAATTCGCTTTAACTAAAACGTATGGGAATAAAACTGCCGCGGCGAAAATGTTAGGCATTTCGAGGGTAACTTTATATAATAAGATGAAAAAATACGGAATTCAATCGTTTTAAAAAGAGCAAAATGTTGCTCTTTTTCTATTTACAAAAAAAATTGCCGGGCATATAATTGTCATGGCAACTATTCGCGAGAAGGAGGTAAATTTCATGAAAATGGACGAATCATTAGGTTTTTTGATTGGACTGACGTATCGGAAGATGATTCAGTTACTATTTATGCGCCTGAAAGAATTTGATATTACGCCCGAACAATGGTCAATCCTTTTACGGTTAAGCCGGGAAGACGGCATTAATCAAAAAGAAATTTCAATTCGCGCAGCAAAAGATCAGCCGACAACGACCCGGATTTTGGACTGTCTTCATAAAAAAGAGTTGATAGAAAAAAGGACGAGTGAAAAAGATCGGAGAGCGTTTCTCATTTATTTGACGGATAAAGGGAGAAACCTTATTGAAGAGACAATTCCTGTTGAGAAAAAGGCGATTGAAGATATGACAAGCGGAATTGAACAACAGGAATTGGACTTTTTTAAAGGAATCCTTTTACAAATCAATCAAAATGTTGCAAGCTATTTAAAAGACTAGGAGTGTTAATAAATTGGAAGCACCTCACGAAAAACTTTGGACGAAAAACTTCATAATTCTAACCATCTGTAATTTGTTACTATTTTTAAATATACAGATGATCACCCCGGCCGTTCCGGCTTATGTTAAGGATGCCTTTCATTCTAATGACTTTACCGTCAGCATCGTGATAAGCGTTTTTGCTTTTGCTGCTATTGTCGCCCGCGTTATTGCCGGCGAGGCCATTAAAAAAGGACAACGAGACCTCATCCTTCTTATCGGATTATTTGTGTTGATTTTATCTACTGCGGGCTATTTTTGGAGCAGTTCCATCGCCCTTCTTCTTTTGATTCGGATCATCTATGGCATCGGGTTTGGACTGACGAGCACGACGTTCCCGACTACCGCATCCGATATTATCCCGCCAAGAAAGATGGGAGAAGGGATGGGGTATTTCGGTCTGTCGACAAGCCTTTCGATGTCCATTGCACCTGTCATCGGTTTAGGGCTGCTCGGAAAATTCGGGTTTCCTACTTTAATCGGCGTAACAACCTTACTGACAGTTCTTATTTTTCCATTATCAAAAATCATTCGTATGCCGTCATCAAAAAGCGTACCCTTTCAAGAAATAAGCAAACATTCAAGCAAAGTTCAATTGATGGATAAAAAAATCATTCTTCCGGTTTTCTTAAACTTGCTTCTTTCCATCACTTATGGCGGTTTAATTAGCTTTCTTGCCTTATTTGGAAAAGAAGTCCACCTATCCAATGTAGGCTGGTTTTTCTTATGCAATGCGTTTGCCGTATTATTGGTCCGGCCGATTTCCGGAAAGATTTTTGACAAAAAGGGGCATCTGGCCGTCTTGCCGCCCGGGGCACTTTTAGTAATGATCGGCCTTTTGTCGCTTTCGTTTACAACATCAATGAAGTTTTTATTGATTTCGGCTTTATTCTATGGACTTGGCTATGGGATGTTGCAACCTTCCATTCAAGCATGGACGATTAAGCAAGTAACTCCTGAAAAACGTGGAATGGCGAACGGAGCCTTTTTAAATTCTATCGACCTCGGTGTTGCCATCGGTTCTATGCTGCTCGGCATCATCGCTACAAACACAAGTTATTCGATGATGTACCGGTTATCCGCCCTATGTATGGTCGTATTGCTTGTCGTTTACTTGCTTTCACAAATCAAGAAACTTCAACGGTCGAAAAATAAGAAGGTTGAAGAAAAAATGAGCGCATAGCCCCAGCCAAATACCCGCGAGTCTTTTCTTGGACAAAAAAAGCATGAACTCTCGTTAAGGAGTTCATGCTTTTTTATCAACCTTCTAGCAATAATTGCTCTGGATCTTCGAGCATTTTCTTAATCGCGACGAGGAAGCTTACCGCTTCTGCTCCGTCGACGATCCGGTGGTCG
>NZ_AUMP01000071.1 GCF_000430745.1 Fictibacillus gelatini DSM 15865
CTTTTTAAAGTTATAAAATAATTATTTTATAACAAATTATCCTTGATTCGACTAAATATTTCATTTGAAATCAACATTAAGCCACGGATTCAGGTTATAAATGTAAGAAAGCCAAAAATTCACAAGTAGTGCATAAAAACTTGCATAATTTTGGCTCTTTAATCTTATTTCTTATTGTAGTAAAGCCCCCGTTAGCCATCCATGCAGCAGAGCTACACCACAGAGAATGGAATTTTAAGCCGATCTTCCATGGTAGTTTAATTAGGAAAATAGTTACTTCATTTTGGTGATGGGTACTTTAAAAAGAATTAATAGAACGACAGTTGCAATGACCGACAATCCATATGAGGCAGTTTTAAAATTAAGAATATATACGCAGGCTAAAATGACAGGGTAAAAGTGTCGTTTTGTTTTTGTATAGAAAAGTTTTTTATTTTTGTATTACCTGATTTCATATTAGAGGCATATACTTTTATTGTATCTTTTTCCAGAACTCCAGAACTCCAGAACTGAATTACTTTATCCATCATATAAGGAATAACATTAAGCTTTAAAAATCCAATTTGTGAATTTAGAAGGAGAGAACAGCTTTGCAATCGTCTCAAAATATCCCGATAAGTATACCGTTCCCATCTCGGTGGGGTATCCATGCTGCTATTGCAGGAAGACCAATCATTTGGGGCATACTTATCATTAACTCTATAACCAATAACAGAGTAAGTGGCACGATTAATTTTCGTGGAACCCCTATTCCCATTAATGGATATTGGAATGAAAGGACCAAACAAATAAGATTTGATTCACCTTATGCCACATTTTTAGGTCACTTGTCTATTTTTGATGATGCCCCTATTAAAATTCGACATTTGATTTTAAGTGGACAGTTTATAATGAATCCCACATCTCTACAAGCTGGCGAATATGGAAGTTGGGTTGCTACAACCGATACAACGCTTACTGGACCTCCCGTTAAAAGTGATTCACTGCCTCCTGCTGGAGTCTTTTTAACATCTAATTTACTATACGGCACCGAACGAGGATTTAAGGGGTATATTGGAAGGTGAAAAGCGGAATTTTTTATGACATCCCCTATCTGTTAATATCATTGTTCAAAAAAGCCCTCAGAATTAGATTTTTTTCTAAGGGCTTTTTTCGAATGTTAATGGCTACAACAAAGGGAAAAGGAGACGGGCACCTTGCTGAATTAATCGCTCTGAAAAAGACCGTTGTATTAAATCTTCCGTTCTCAATGGTACAGAATCCTTAAGGTCTCGCTCAAACTGTTCTGTAAGGTCTCTTGCCACATCTTTACTGTAAAAAAATTCACAGACTTCATAATTCAAGCGAAAACTTCTCATATCATAGTTTGCTGCTCCAACTTCAGCTATCTCCTCATCTATAACCATCGATTTAGCGTGCAGCATCCCTTTGTCATATAGGTAGATATTAACCCCTGCTTCCAACAACTCTCCGTAAAAAGTGAAACTTGCATGTTCTACGAGTTTTTGATTCACTTGACGAGGAACCAATAATCTTACACGAACTCCACGTTCCACTGCCGTTTTAAGTCCCACAATAATATCCTGGTCTGGTGCAAAATAGGGTGTGGTAATATCAATTGTCTTTGTGGCTTGTGTTATCCCTATAAAGTAAACCTCCCTAATAAAGGGGGTAGGAATACCAGGATTGCCTTCCACTGTTTGTATAAAGGCTTGATGAAATTTCTCAGTGTCTTGAACTTTATTCGAGTTTGTTTCTTCAATAGTTCCCAACTCTGTGCTAAATTCTGACCTTACGGTAAATGGTTTCGTTAAGCTTGTTGTAGGAGTGATGGAGGAATCATCTTTTCCTGTTTTTGTTTTCATTCTAGATTTTGTCTTTATTTGTTCTGGCGAAGCAATATTCCAATGGTCCTCGAAGATTATTTTAAAATCATTTGAAGCTTCACCCACTATTCTTACATGAGTGTCACGCCAGTATCCTACATTTGGTTTTAGTCCAGTATATTCATCGCCAATATTAATCCCACCTGTAAAAGCTTCCTTACCGTCTATAAGGACAATCTTACAATGGTCTCTGTTATTCAAAGTTGAAAATATCCAAGGGGGACGTAAAGGGAAAATAGTTCGACATTCTATTCCAGCATCAATCATCCGAGAAATTTGAGTTTTGGATAATTTCCTGCTCCCCCAACCGTCTCTAATAAAGCGGATATGCACACCGTCCAATGACCGTTCAATCAGTAAATCCGTAATACGCCTTCCAATTTTGTCGTCTCTAAATATGTAATATTCTAGGTCAATCGTTTTTTTTGCCTTCTGTATAGATTCCATAAGTTTTTCATACGTTTTCATCCCATTTATGAGAACTTGTACTTGACCAACCCTAAATCCCCCAACTGTAAAGTGTTTCAATGATTGTGCGATAATTCGAGCTGAACTTCCAAAAGAATCAGGCAGTGTGTCTGATGCATTAGAAGTCGAGGTAGGCTTTTTAGAGCTATTCATACGGATAGGATTTGATGTAATTAAATAAAGCCCAAATCCAATTACAGGGAATATAAAACTAATGGTTATCCAATTTAAAGCCACTGCTGGTCGCCGTACCTCTCGAATCGCCATAATTATCATAAAAACAGTATTTAATAAATAAAGTCCAAAAATCCATCCCAAAATAAGCACCCTCTTTTACCTTTTAAAATGTGCAAATAGTAACAAGTTTATAACATATAACCCTGGGATTAACGAAAACAATTGGTACCCATGTTTTTCTCTTTTTTGATATTGAAGGGTTTCCAAATACCTTAATAAAAGTAACGTGTGGTCCTTTGTTTTATTGAAAACTTGGCTTGATATTAATGGTTGGAATTATTAAAAACAATGATATAAGCACAAGAAACGGGATAGGTAAACGCATATTCTTAATAGTAAAAAGAAATGAGGACTGTTTTTATGAATTCAGAAGTACAGGTTATGCCACAACAAATAGATATAACAAATACAGATGAACGAATTATAAGGAGACCAATTTTCATTAGACCGCCTTTTCTAAGACCTTTTTTTTGGAGCCCTCCTATTTTCTGGAGACCTCCATTTTTTTGGAGCCCCTATTTTGGAACCCCCTTTCTAGCAGGATTACTGGGTGGAGTATTGGGCGGTCTATTGGTTAGTACATTATATGGTCCTTATAGATATGTTTACTGGTATCCATATCCTCCATATCCATATTATCCGCCATACCTTATTTATTAATTTCTTATAAGTCATCCTTTGGGTGCTTTTTGGTGCTAATCAATATTGTGTTAATTTCGTAGTAATATTTAGCGTACAATTTTATTAAGATATAAAATAAAATTTGCCCATTTTCTTTAACCATCCTTTTTTAGTGTAGAATCCGGTGATAGAATACTCAATAGTTCCGGTTGAAAATTCCCCACGTTTACCGGACAATCCCTCTGGGAGGGAGTTGTTCAAAATTA
>NZ_AUMP01000072.1 GCF_000430745.1 Fictibacillus gelatini DSM 15865
TATAAAAATATTGTTAGTATGCGTGTCGAAAATTATTTTTTTGACACCCCACCAACGGGTTAAACCGTTGATATATCAACATTTATAGAGGGAGGCGCTATATGAAGCTCTTAGATATGAAAATTTCACGCTTGGAATATCTTGAAGAGGAAGCCTCTTGGCAGTTGGTTGTTGAGTTTAACCTACAATCCATTTCACCAACGCTAGAGTGGGAACTTTCAGTAATGAAATTGAAGAAGTAAAATCGGTTTAACAATGATTTGGACGTTGGGAGTTGAAAGCTTTGAACAGTATTCATACTCATATTTCTGAACTAATTAATGAATTAACTGAGTTATACAGAAAGAATAGTGGAACGAACTGGAGTTCAGTTTATATATTGAATGATGTGTACGATCTTGTTATCACATTGTGGAACACCAATGTTATTGATGATAGTTCCCTTGCAATGAGATATTGAAATATTATTATGAGTTCAAAAAATATTGTCATATAAAGCCAGAAGAACTTTCTCAATATCCACTGAAAGAACAGGAATCGAAAAATTTTAAAAACGATCTTATGCAGGAAATCAGTGAGTTGAAAATTAGAAAAGGGCTTTAAATTATTGCAACTCATAATACCATCTGACCCCTCCAAAACAAAGGGAGGGCGTATTATTTAGGTCATAGAATTTGGATTCTATGACCTTTCGTGCTATAACAGGGTACAGAATGTTCAGTAATCAGAGGCATTCTTTCAACAAAAATAGGTCATAGAATGTTGAACAGAGGTGAGGAGGAATGGATTTTGCCACCTATCTTAAGCAACAAGAGGTGCGAGATAAAACAATAAAATCTTACCTTGCTACAGTTAGAGAATATCTTCAATGGCACGATGGGCTTCCAGAGCAGGAAGAAAGGATTTCGCAATTGCTACTTTTGGAATACAAATCTTATCTAAAGACAGTCAGAAAAAATCATCCCAAGACAATCAACAAAAAGTTAGCAGGGATACGAAAGTGGTTAGAGTATTTACAGGCGACTGGACAATTTAAAGGGATAATTCAAATCAAGGATGAGGCACTATCGGAACTGGAACGGTTAAGAGAGCCGAAATATCTGGATAAAGACGAAGTTAGAGAAATCCGAAAAGCGATTGAAAAAGAACCGAATGGCTTTCTGCGTGACCGTGACCGATGTATGATTTATCTGATGCTGTACTTGGGTTTACGGCAGGAAGAAGTAATTAACCTACAAATTACCGACATCATCCGTACAGCTGGAAAACAGAAGGTAATAATCAGGGAAGGAAAAGGCGGTTTCTATGCTGAGTTGCCGCTGGAGAGTGTGGAGTTGCGAAAAGCACTAGACCAGTGGATGGAACAACGCTCGCAAAGCAGATTTCCTGATAGTCCTTATTTGTTTGTCAGCCGACGGACCCCAAAGGCTGGAAAAAGAGCCGTTGTGAAAATGATTGAGAGAATACGGAAAACATCAGGGATTGAATTCACTTGCCATCAGTTGCGCCACACCTACGGCAAAAGGATCATTGATGAAACAGGAAATATTAAGAAAGCGCAAGAGTTGCTCCGTCATCGTCATACTTCTTCGACGGAAATTTACACACTGCACCGAAGGGAAGAATTAGTCGGGGTTCTTCGTAAGTTGGACGATGTGATTTAGCCTCTTGCAAAGGGGTACTCTTCGAAAGGTGAGTGAAGAGATATGATTCGCAAGGATGAAAATTTGATACGAAAAGAAATAGAAGAATTTGAAAATGGCTTTCCTGACGGAGTATATGCTATACCACGTGACCCAAAGGCTCCAAGAGTAAAAGTACGTGCTTTAAACGACTACTGTAAAGAAAAAGGGATCACACCAGAGGATTTGACTGCTGAAGAAATGGAGCAGTTTCTTGAACGAAAATAGCTGGACGATCTCAAAGAATTTGGCGAAGGAAACCCTTCGCTTTTTTCTTTTTTATCATTTAGCTGTAAAATCAAGCAGAGTTTTTTTACATTTTTGGAAAGGGGAGCATAAGATCATGACAAATGAAGAGGCAATTAGCTATGCAGTTCTTGCCCTAAAAAATATAGGGGTTGAAAAGAGAAGAATTCAACAGGTAGCAAGTGAAATGAGATGGTTATTCGATATGCTAACGGAAGAGGAGGATATTTCATTAGCGGAAAAGTTCCTTTGATAAACAATAACGAAGAATCCCAGCTATTGGTTGGGATTTTTTTGTCCCAAAAAAACAATTATCCCCTTTACTCGTCCGCGATCCTATGTAAATGAGAGAGCAAATAGACCCAATAGTTTTTATATGTTTAATATGATTGATACAAATATCCGAAAAATCAGATATATACCATATGATAGATCTATAATATATATTGTATACGAATAATGGAGGTGTCAACCTCAGTTGAAAATTCCCCAAAAATGCCGTTTTAAAATTCCCCATTATTAACACAAAAAGCTCTATCTTTCTATGGTATCACTTCCTT
>NZ_AUMP01000073.1 GCF_000430745.1 Fictibacillus gelatini DSM 15865
CCTCATCATTTCTTTTTGGATCCCTGGCCGTCTACTCTCATCTGAAAAAAACGGGCGGCAACTCGGACGCAGAAAAAATCCAGAAAATTTTTCTTCATTGCGGTTTGCATGGGAAAAACGGCGAAACATGCCAACTCTACAGAAAAACAAAGAAGAAATGGGGGACAGAATACGCATACCGGCATCCTCTCGGCTTATGCGAGGAGGATTTTCGTAGAAACATCAAGCGTATCGAGGACGGGATAAATATTAAAAAGCGTATGCTAAACATCAGTTTTCAGGACATAAAACAAATCGATCTCAAACAAAATCCGATCCGGCAGATAAAGGGCCACTTGACCAAAACAACGACAAGGAAATCTGTAGAAATTGAGTATGACGGAATGATAAGAATCAAAGTCTACAACAAGCCTATGACTGACTACCTGGAATACGAAGAGATGAAGTCGGACGAATGGAAAGTGCCTATTGGGGTAGATCGCGTTGGTCAGATGGTATTTCATAACTTTGAAGATGAACCACATTTTC
Organism: Fictibacillus gelatini DSM 15865; assembly: GCF_000430745.1. GTDB lineage: Bacteria > Bacillota > Bacilli > Bacillales > Fictibacillaceae > Fictibacillus_A > Fictibacillus_A gelatini. Next base: position 529 of record NZ_AUMP01000073.1, read on the forward strand.
TTACAGCTGGGGCGACCGGCGGAGGGAAATCCTCTTTTCTTAATATGTTGATTGCTCATTTCATTAAAACACAGGCCGATAACGTTACTTTCACTTTGATCGACTTGAAAGGCGGCATTGAATTTGATCGCTTCCAAAATTGTCGCCAAGTCGTCAACTATGCCGAAAGTCCGGAGGAAGCATTGCAAGCCTTGGGGAACGTGTTAAATGAGATGTTCAGGATTCGAGACCAATTGAAAGATAAAGGCTTTAGGAATTGCAAAGAAGGGGGGCGGAAACAGCGGCATTTTGTTGTTATTGATGAGGTAGCGGAGTTATCAAGTGGCCGGGAGCCGAACAAAGAACGCAAGAAAGTCAAAGAATCCTGTGAGTTCTACTTGTCTGAAATCGCTCGTTTAAGTCGAGCATTCGGAATCCGACTAATTACGGCCACGCAGCATCCTACGGCGGATGTAATTAGCCCCCAGGTAAAAAGGAATTCTGAAGGCCGCCTCTGTTTTCGGGTCGATGATGATGTTGCATCTCGAGTCGTTCTGGATATTACCGGCGCTGAAAGCCTGCCAAAGATCAAGGGTCGCGCTATATACAAAATCGGGTCTGATGTTCAGATGGTGCAGACCCCGTATATCTCCAGTTCTTTAATTGATGAAATCATCAAGCCCCATATTGTCATCAAACCACGAGAGGAGGAAGTGGTACACCATGAACCAACGCCAAGAAAAAATTCTCCTATCATTAAAAAAACTCGGCTTTCTGACTAGGGATCAGTTAATGCGAATGCACGATTTAAAGTCAAAACGTAATGCTAACAGAATTTTAAGTGAAATGAAATCGTACCTGTCTAATTTTCGGGAAGGTTATGACACCATTTATTATTTGAATAAAGAAGGCAGGGAGTATATCGGGGCCAATGTAGTGAGAAAGAAAAACATGCAGATTCATCACTATCTAATGAGAAGCGAGTTTTACATCTTTTCGGGAATGCCGGAGAATTTTGAAACGGAAATAGAAGTCAGTGATGGATGTACCAGAGTTATTTGTGATGCTTGGTTTTGGAAAGGAGAAAGAGCCAATTTCCTTGAAGTCGATAATGAACAAAGCATGGTTGAGAATCGAAAAAAAATTGAACGATATAAAAAGATATATCAATCAAGAATCTTCCAGGATAGCGAAGACTATGGTTATTTTCCAAAATTAAATTGGTTGACCACAAGTGATTATCGTAAAAGAAAGATCATTTCATATTGTTCTGGTTTACCTTATTCAGTTTTTACGTTAAAAGACATTAAATGAAAGGGGTTATTCAAATGTTTAGGCGTACCGAAACTATAAACTTTAAGGAATTTATGTCCGGAGAATTTAAGGAAAAAGAACCGAACAAGTTGAATAAAAAAGCAATAGCAACCGGAACGTTAATTCCCCTTGCGTTTGTTCCCAAAGCTTTTGCTGCAACTCCAGATCCTTGTGTCACAGCTGCTTCGGTTCTTAACAATAACGCGGTAGTCCCGGTTGGTGTTGGTGATGCTGTCGGAAAAGAGATAATATCCGCAATGGCCCATTTGTTTGATCCAATTGTAGACATAATTATTGCTATTAGCTTTCCAGTTGCTTCGGTTATGATATTATGGAAGCTTTTTATGTCATTTTTTAAAGACTCAGGCGATACCTGGGAAGGGATAGGGAAGATTTGCATCACATATTGTATCGTTCAGATGTTTCCGATCTTCGTAAAAGTCCTAAAGGGATTAGGGACGTTGGCTGTTGGAATTTAAGAGTTTGTGATTTTTAAAAAATCACATAAAAATCACGAAAGTTACGATCATTTGCGACTTCATGCAAAAATCAAATTACTAAAATCAATTGTTTATTTTGGTCAAAAACGTATATTAAAGGTTTATGAAAATGCGCGAAATGCAAGTAAAATATGGGCGGCATGATGTAAT
>NZ_AUMP01000074.1 GCF_000430745.1 Fictibacillus gelatini DSM 15865
GTATTTTTGTCCTTGAAACAGGTTCTATCGGACAGATTTTTGTCCCCAGACCGTATTTTTGTCCTTGAGACGGGTTCTGCCGGACAAAATCGGGACCCCAGATGCAAAAATTTTTCGATAGAGTCAGTTTATGGACAAAATCAGCCTCCGTGACTAGAAAAAAGTCCTCAACCACCAAAAGTTTTCCCCAAGCAATAAAACCTTCTTAAACGAGGTCGTTTAAGAAGGTTTTATTTTTAACACTCTTCCGGCGTACCGGCATTTGTTGCTGTGCGGAAAGAAGAACCACAGCCGCATGAAGCGATAGCGTTCGGGTTGTCGATCGTGAAGCCCCCGCCCATCATGTTCTGTTTAAAATCAATCGTCGTTCCTTTTAATATTTTCGCGCTGTCTTGATCAATTACAACTTTAAGACCGTCAAAATCTTCCTCATGGTCCCCTTCATGGATTTCCTTATCAAATCCCATGCCATATGATAATCCGCTGCAACCTCCTCCTTTTACGCCTACACGGAGAAATAGCCCGGTTTCCTCTTCAGCCGCCATCATTTCTTTCACTCGGCTTACTGCCGCTTCTGTTAAATTGACAATCATGATTTTCACTCCTTCATTGAAGGTTTCCCTTATTTTTAGTATACAAAGCATCTCATTAATCCACAAGTTATTGAACTTCTTACCATATAATTAGTTTTTCTTTACGGTAAAAATAAATGCCAAAACCTTGAAATAAGGTTCATTCCTTGTCGTCCTCTAAAATTGGGCTTATAATATAGGAAGCATTTTGCCGTATAAGGAGGCATTTTCACTTTATAAATTGCGTTATGCAAGTTTCACTTGATAGAGCGTATGATTAGAAACGGGGGAAGAGAGCATGTCTATAATAACAAAAGACACAAAAATGGAAGAGATTGCCGAAAAAGTTCGACACGGAGAGCGGTTGTCGATAGAAGACGGTTTATACTTATATGAAACACCTGACCTTTTAAGCGTAGCCCAGCTGGCAAACGAAGTAAATTTACGCAAAAACGGGGATAACGTTTATTTCATTGAAAACCTGTACATTAACCCGACGAACGTCTGTGAGGCAACATGTAGCTTTTGTGGTTTTAAGCGTAAGCCAGGAGAAGAGGGCGCTTATACGATGAACGATGAGCAACTTCTTGAGTATGTAGAAAAACGCTGGAATGATAACATACGCGAGTTCCATATCGTTGGCGGCCATAACAATGAAGTTCCATTCGATTATTATGTCAATACCGTTCGTTTGCTTAAAAAGCATTATCCGAATGTGACCGTTAAAGCATATACCGGTGCCGAAATTGAATTTTTCTCACGTCTTGCCGGCATATCAATGAAAGAAGTATTGGAAGAGTTAATTAAAGCAGGGCTAAGCTCATTAACTGGAGGCGGAGCGGAAATTCTTACAGAGCGCTATCGCGAGAAAATGAGTCCGGATAAAGCGTCTACCGACCAATGGCTTGAAGCACACGAAACAGCCCATAGCCTCGGACTTAGGACTCACTCGACTATGTTATACGGTTCGATCGAAACGAAGGAAGAACGGCTAATTCACATGGACCGTGTTCGCCAGCTTCAAGACCGGACGAATGGCTTTATGGTGTTTATTCCACTCGCCATGCAACCGCGTTCAATTAATGCCGGTTTAAATCGCCGGACATCAGCCTATGATGATTTACGAACAATTGCCATTAGCCGACTCATGCTTGATAATTTTGATCATATTAAAGCATATTGGATCAACATCGGTGTTCAATTGACGCAAATGGCTTTGACATTTGGTTCCGATGATATTCACGGCACGCTTGTGGAAGAACGCATTTCACACTCCGTTGGTGCACTATCCTCACAGGGGATTACACGGAAAGAATTGATTCATTTAATCAAAACCGCCGGCAAAAAACCGGTAGAGCGTGACACGTTCTATAACATTATTAAAGAATATTAATCCTTTTTGGTCAGACATTTTTAGGTGTCTGACCATTTTTCGTATTTTTAAGCCCTTTTGTTGTGCATGTACATATATATAAAGTATACGCATAACGTTTGGAGGGAAATGCGATGTCAAATAGTATTCTTACTTTTCTTGCTGCCTTATTTGCCGGCTACTTTTTATTAAATCTTCCGTTAGGCGGCACTTTTCTTGCCATCTTTGCCCCTGCCCTTAAAATTATTGCAATCATCGTAGTCATTGTTTTTGCCGCTGTCCTCATCTACAAAGGACTCTTAGCGATATTGGGCAAAGGTTAAAAAAATCCCCTTTAGAGGGGATTTCAGACTGTTGACAAACCCGTTTTTAAATCTTTGATTTTAGAACGGGTTTGTTTTTTTCATCACTTTTGACGTTTTTTCTGTAGTCATCTTAT
>NZ_AUMP01000075.1 GCF_000430745.1 Fictibacillus gelatini DSM 15865
TTGAAAAGACTATCATAACTTATCTGGATTATAATTGGGGAAAAAGTGTTCATTTCTATTTAGCAGAAACTGTTGATTTTAGTTTAGCAGTTACAACTGAGCCCTATATTTATATAGGCAAGGGAAATTCTATTTACTTTGAAGGTGAAAAGCCGATTACAGTACGAATGGAATTAGAGAATGAAGTACCACCAAATTTATATACAGAATTCACAAAAAAAGTATAGTCCTCTCATATTGAGAAGACTATACTTTTTCATTTATTAACTGTTCGACCGCTGGAATATCCGCAGGTGCCCATTTTAAAGAGGCTAGATTTTCTCTTTTGAACCAAATAAGTTTTGAATGTTCATTTGGTGTAGGTTCCCCTTCTATAATCTTACACTTTATTGAAATTAAATTAATCGTAAATGTTTCGTATTCATGGGTATTGTCATTATAAACTTTATTTGATGTCTCAATTTTGCAGTTCAACTCTTCTTCAATTTCCCTTTTTAGTGCAGAGTAAATATCCTCGTTCGTCTCTACTTTTCCACCAGGAAATTCCCACATATTTGGAATAGACATTTCAGGGGAGCGTAAGGCACACAAAATTTCACCTTGTTCATTTTCAATAATGGCTGCGACAACTTTTATATGTTTCTTCAATTTAATCATTCCTTTATATAAAAAGATTTCTTGTTAATTTCAAAATCTACACAATCGATTCTTTCTCGATTCATTTATACATCCCCTCTGCATCCATAAGAAGATTTAGGAAAATGATCCCTAAAGAATAATGCCAGATTGGAATAAAGATCTTCATTCATATTATCATAAACGAGCTGAATCATGCCATGAAAGGAATATCCTCTTTATTTATCCATCCTAAAATGATTAATGGAAAAACTTTTGGTATGCCTTTTTTGCTAGAATGGAAAAGAACTTCAAAGTAGAACAAATAAATAAGGAAAGGTGAAATGATGCCAACATACAACAAATTAGTTCGCGATAAAATACCTGAAATCATTGTGGCGACGGGGAAAGGTTGCAATACTACGATTCTAGCAAATGACGAGTATGTTAAAGAATTGAAAAAGAAATGTTATGAAGAATTGGATGAGTAAGCAGCAGCGGAAAACGATGAACAGGCCGTTGAAGAATTGGCCGACCTTCTTGAATTGATGCACGCATTAGCTTCCGTTCATGGCGTTTCTTTTGATAAGATCGAAGAAGTTCGCAAAGAGAAAGCGGAAAAACGCGGTGGTTTTCAAGAGCGGATTTTCCTCGTGGATGTTGAAGACTGATGCCGAACGTAAAGTTAATCACCGAACGATTAATAGACGAGGTAGTAGAAGGCATTCGGCAGTCGGATTCAATTTATATTTTAACTTCATTTTTGATGAGATCGGGAGTCCAGTTGCTGGCTCCTTTTTTAAAGGAAGCGTTTGAGCGGGGAGCAGAAGTGAAAGTATGCGCAGGTGATTATTTGTTTGTCACCCACCCGGACGCGCTCGAAAATTTGTTGCACATTCACGATAGCATTGAAGTCCGGCTGTTTAAAAGCAACGGAAAATCTTTTCACCCGAAGGCGTATTTATTTGGAGGCGAGAAAGGAGACAATTTCTTTATCGTCGGTTCGTCCAATTTATCGCGTTCAGCCTTAACGACAGGTGTCGAGTGGAACATTTCCTTAAAAGAAGAATTCGAGCCTGTCACGTATGCGGAAGCGTTTGATCAGTTCTCCAAGATTTTCGAACACGAATTAACCCTTTTCTCATATGCACTCACAAATATTCCTGTGCCTCTAGCATCCTGGAACACGACCCCTTTTTCCCACAGGTCTAAAGATTTCGTTTCGTGCTTTGCTCACATTAAATTGAGCCATTAACGTTTCTAATACCGGTAGTTTATATCCTTGCTCTAGTCTATTGTTTTCAAATTACTTTTCAATTTCAAATTTGTTTTATAGCACACCGCTCAAGGACAAAAACGCGTCCTGAAGGAGGAAATCTGTCTAAGAGAGCGCCGTTCAAAGACAAAAACGCTTCCCGAAGTTAGAAATCTGTCTCAGAGAGTGCCGCTCAAGGACAAAAATGCGTCCCCAAGGCAAAAATCTGTCTCAGAGAGTGCCGCTCAAGGACAAAAATGCGTCCCAAAGGCAAAAATCTGTCTCAGAGAGCGC
>NZ_AUMP01000076.1 GCF_000430745.1 Fictibacillus gelatini DSM 15865
TGGTCACAGATACGTTTGATATGGTAATGCATCCTCGAGAAACGCTTGAAGCGATTGATTATGCCGATCAGCACCGCATCGAGACCGCTATATATACGGGGGCTGCGATCTATGCTTCATGGAAACGAGATATTGTAAACGGAGACGCTTATAGCCGGGCGGAATATGTCGGGAATATCGCCGCTCAAATCGTCATTCCATATGGGGAATTTAAGCTGGCGCTAAAAATAAGCGACATAAGCAAAGTAGGCAGGTTAAAGGCATTAGGAAAACTTAAAGCTGCCAGGGATAAGTCAGTGGAATTTGTGCAAAGAGTGCAAAGGATTCGCACGGCTCCGAAAACGATTATGACAACACCGGATGGATTACATGTTCCGTCCAACGAGTTTTTGTCACAAGAAGAAATATGGCAAAGGTTTGCGAACGGTCCGGATGCGCCTGATGTGAATCATCGTATTCGTGGGGATGGGACTAAGGTTACTGGGAAAATTGTGAATGAGTTATCACGGGCTCAGAAGAGAAGTTTAGAAACTTTAGACAATATTATAGATAATCATCTTACTGAAAAAGATTTTTCAGGTACTTTAAGAGATTTACAGGGGAATCCTGTGCCTAAACCAGGTGGAGGCTATTGGAACCACTTGCAAGAAATGAAAGATTCATATAAAGGCTTAAAAAAAATCGAAAGAGGGCTTGAAGGTTCATTAAAAAATCCAAATCTTTCAGACGAAATAAAAATAGAACTAAATGAAGCACTAAAAAAGGTGAAAAAGAATATTCGAAAGATAGAAGATTTATTTGAACCGTACGGAGGTATAGAATAATGTGTAACAAGGACAAAACAATCAGGGAAATTTATAATATAACTACTTTTGAAAAAGAAACAGTATATTCACTCGATAGCTGGTATCAAAACTTATTAAATAAAAGAGCAGAGGAAATTGATATTAATGATGTTTCAAAAATGATCCGACAGAATATATTTACTGATTTGGCTATAAAAAAAGCAATTGAGTTTTTAGAAAAAGATCCTTTGGCTGGAGAATTATATGATGGTCAATTACTAGAAATACTATCTTCCGTTGATATAAACAATTCAAATGCATCTAATTTAAAACGGACGTTACTTGATATTTATGAAGATCTTGAAAATCTTGATTGGTTATGCAAGGAAGATTATGATGATTATGTTACTACTCTTAAAAACTTTTTAAATAAATTTAAATGATTTTGAAATTGAACTATTGATACACAAGAGTCCTTGAAAATAGGGGGAGCAAATCTGCAGAAAGTATTTGAAGATTATTTAACTGAATTACAAGCGGATATAGTTGCTATTTGCTTAGAATATGTAGAAAATCAGGCTGATGATATATATATTTATTGCTCATATGAACCTGAAATATATGCGTTTGACGTTTTTTATAAAATTAATGGAAAAGTCGTTCTTAAAAATAATGTTAATGATGCAGTTGGAAAAGAAAAGTTTTATGACACATCGGAAGTTCGACAGGAGGCAGTTTTGGATATTGGAATCAAAAATTTGGAGGAAATCCATAAAAAGTGTATAGAATTTGGAAGAGAAATGCCAACAGAAATCAAATTACACTATAATGTGAAACAAAACAGCTTAAAAGGTCATTATAGATATGATTTGATTTATTCAAATGATGATGAACTCTTACCAGATGATATTTTTGACCAGTGGTATGAAGAAGTAAAAAAAGATAGCCAATAACCAAGTTTGAGACCTTGAGGATTATGCCGATCAAGGTCTTTTTAAGTGCGGTGGTTAGTACAAAAACGCTGGAAGCGATTGATTATGCCGATCAGCACCGCATGGAGACCGCTATATATGCGGGGGCTGCGATCTATGTTTCATGGAAACGAGATATTGTAAACGGAGACGCTTTTAGCCGGGCGGAATATGTCGGGAATGTCGCCGCTCAAATCGTCATTCCATACGGGGAATTTAAGCTGGCGCTAAAAATAAGCGACATAAGCAAAGTAGGCAGGTTAAAGGCATTAGGGAAATTGAAAGCGGCCAAAGATAAATCGGT
>NZ_AUMP01000077.1 GCF_000430745.1 Fictibacillus gelatini DSM 15865
GCGAACAAGCCCAAGTGGATTGGGGTACGGTTACTGTTAACTGGGATGGACGTCAAAAACAATTGCACGTTTTTGTGATGGTACTTTGTTATTCACGTATGATTTATGTTGAGTTTATGGAAGATGAAAAACTTGAAACGCTTATGGGTTGCCATGTTCGCGCTATGCAATATTTTGGAGGCATCACACGGAAAATCGTTTATGACAATATGAAGACGGTTGTCAAAGAAAGGAACCATGAGGGCAAAGTGATCTGGAATGAGCGATTTGCTGCCTTTGCCAGACACCACGGCTTTATTCCTTGGGCTTGTAAGCCTTATTCTCCTCGAACAAAAGGAAAGGTAGAAAATGGTGTGAAGTATGTCAAAATGAACTTTTGGCCTCGTGTAAGAACCTTTGAAAGTCTGCACGATCTAAACATTCAGGCTCGGTACTGGATGGATACCGTGGCCAATGTACGTGTTCATGGCACGACACACGAAGTTCCAGTAGAACGGTGGCGTCATGAAAATCTTCAACGGTTTAACCTTATCCCGTTTGAAACGGTTGAACGTCATAAGCGAAGAGTTTCTTCGGATTGCCAAGTCTCCTACGAATCGAATCGTTATTCGGTTCCGTTCCAATGGGTTGGCCAAATCGTTGCGGTTCAAGATGATAAAAACGGCCGGATTCGAATATTTGCCGGCGATGAGCTGATCGCCGAGCACACGAAAGCCTCCGACCGTCACCAAAAAATGATCAATCCTGAACATTTGAAAGGTCTTAAGCATTCTTCTACTCCGAGGAAGCAAAACTATCAGCCACGACTGGTTTCTTCACCCATACCGGAGGTGAGCGAACGATCCTTAGATGTCTATGACCGTTTCGCAGAAGAGGTGAATGTTCATGCTTGAAGACCGTCTTCAAGCAGCTTTTAAGGAGCTAGGGTGGATCCGAATACCGGACATTCTAGACCAATACGCTGAAGAAGCTGCTACTCATAATTTATCGTATACTGCGTTCCTTGACAACCTCATACAGGAAGAATTAATGGCGAAACAGGAGCGCTTAATTCAAACTAGAAAACGTGTCGCCGGTCTTCCGTACCATAAGACGCTCGAAGACTTTGACTTTACTTTTCAAGCATCGATCGATGAAAAAAGAATCCGGGAATTGGCGACGCTTCGATTTGTCGCTCATCATGAGAATTTGATCTTCCTTGGACCGCCAGGTGTGGGAAAAACACATCTTGCCGTGGCCATCGCACTTGAGGCGATCAAAAAGCGCCTGAGAGTCTATTTTACAACGGCTCATGATCTTGTACAGACATTGGAGGAAGCCCACCAACACAACCAGATTCAAAAGAAACTAAAGGTCTATACAAAACCCGATCTATTAATTATCGATGAAATTGGTTACCGGCGAATGGATGAAACAGCTGCCCACTTCTTTTTTCAAATTATCTCGGAGCGTTATGAAAAGGGAGCCATTATCCTCACCTCTAACAAATCATACGGAAATTGGGGAGAGATTTTTGGAGATCGTGTGTTAGCGTCAGCGATTTTAGATCGACTACTTCATTATTCACATACCATCAATATTAAAGGAGAAAGCTATCGAATCAAGGAGAAGAAGAAAGCAGGATTTTTCAACACGGAAAAAACAGTGAATGAATATTCGATCAATTCCCTTTCCCCCTCGGGGGAAAGGGAATCCCAAACACGATTGAAAGGAAGTGATACCATAGAAAGATAGAGCTTTTTGTGTTAATAATGGGGAATTTTAAAACGGCATTTTTGGGGAATTTTCAACTGAGGTTGACA
>NZ_AUMP01000078.1 GCF_000430745.1 Fictibacillus gelatini DSM 15865
CTCCCTCTATAAATGTTGATATATCAACGGTTTAACCCGTTGGTGGGGTGTCAAAAAAATAATTTTCGACACGCATACTAACAATATTTTTATATTATGTGAAACTATTCCATCCTATGGGTACGCTACGCGGCCACTACTGGGTAATAATGGTAAGTAGTGCTAGAGAATGATGTGATGCACAATGGATCTCTGCGTAACTTATGATGACGTACCCTCCCATGTCTCTTGGCATCTGTGTGCCTACATTCCTTCGTTCGGTCTAGTCATAAGGCAGAGGCTAGCGAAGCTCCTTAAGGGACTCGAGGTCGAATGGAAAAAAATAATGCCAGCTTCTCCGTGTCATCCTGTTGTCTAGGTCTGTTAAGAAGATGTAGAACTTTACATAGCCTCTGCGAGACTAGGGATATCCTTCATCATTCGCTGTGCGTCGAACACTTTGTGCTTGGTACAGATTCCATGTAACACTTTTAATAGCTTTCCGCATAGAACCACAATGGATTGCTTCTTGCGTAACGGATTCACCTTACGGTTTGTGTAATAATCATGTAGCTTTTTAAAGGCTTCATTATGGCGAATCATCGGCATCATCACTCGGAAAAGGAGGGAACGTAGCTTTCTTCTTCCCCGTTTGGAAATACGCTTTTGACCTTGATGCTGACCAGAGGAATTTTCACGTAATGTTAATCCCGCGAGTTTTATTAGTTGGCGTGGATCTTTATAGTGTGAAAAGCTTCCGATTTCAGCTAAAAGATCGACAATGGTCGTATCCCCTAATCCTTGAACTGTTGTAAGCCATTCATATTCTACAGATGTTTTGACAAGTTCAACTAATTTCTGAGTAATGCTTTCGATTTCTTGTTCTAACTGGTGGTAACGACGAACGAGTGTGGCGATTTCAAAACGGGCCATCTCACGTCCTTCTGTTACTCCAATTGATTGAGCCGCGACTTGAATGAGTTGTGTCGCTTTTGGTCTTTGAGGAGATTTTAACCCCTCTACCTTTCGGTAAATGTCCAATACCTCATCAGGTTGTTTCTGGTGAAGATCACTCGGGAATGGAGTACATTCGAGTACGGCCAAGGCCATTTTTCCGAATGACGGAAAAACTTGAGTGAACTCAGGAAAATAGCGATCCAACCATCGGATCATCATGTTTTTGACCGAACCTAGCTCCTCTGTCAATTTACCTCGAAAAGTAGATCCTACTCGGAGTTCAGCTTCTTTTTCTTTTAAAATACGCGGATAGCTAAAGCGTCCATCTTTTAAGAGTCTTGCGATCACTAATGCGTCTTTACGGTCATTCTTCGTTTGAAGATTGTCATCTAATTCCTTAGAACGTTTGACATGCATTGGATTTGTTATAACGAGGGGTATCCCACGCTCCTCCAAGAAATAAGCGAGATTGAGCCAATAATGACCTGTTGGTTCTATTCCAACTAAGACTTCTGTTTTGTCATGATCCTTCATGGCCCTTAATATTCGTTGATAGAAGGACTCAAATCCATCCCGAGATTGGGATACAGAGAATGATTTTTGAAGCACACGACCACGATCATCCACAAAACAAGCGAAATGTGTACGCTTCGCAATGTCGATACCGACGACAAGTGTTTTTTCAGTGACTTGATTAATTTTTTGATTTTCTATACAATCCATATGGAGTCCTCCTTGGTTAACAAATTAGGGGTCAATTCTAGCAGATTGACACCCCGCATCATACCAAGAGGGCTCTTTTTGTTCAAGTCCCCGAAAACCTTCTAACAGGAATGCTCCTT
>NZ_AUMP01000079.1 GCF_000430745.1 Fictibacillus gelatini DSM 15865
TAGGGGTCAATTCTAGCAGATTGACACCCCGCATCATACCAAGAGGGCTCTTTTTGTTCAAGTCCCCGAAAACCTTCTAACAGGAATGCTCCTTATAAACCCCTTCCTATTTTGCAAGGAAGGGGTTATCCATTACTTCTTTAATGAACCGAATTCAATTGTTACAGGGGTAGGAGTCGGCGCACAACAAAGCGACATATCACGGGGGTCACCAGCTGATTCAAACTCTGAGTCCTCTTTGGTAAAGAAAATCTCCCAAGCGTTTCCGTCTGGGTCGTAAACCCAAACTTTATCCTGAACAGCGTAGCAACAAGTCGTTCCCATTTCGTCAATGGTTAGAAGCCCTGCTTCTTTTAGCCGTTCGCCCATAACTAAAACTTCTTCTGTGTTATTAACTTGAAAGCCCAAATGGTTTAACACTCCCTTTTTCTCAAAAGGGCGCACATTTAGCGAGAAGTGTAAAGCTGGGTCTTCCAATTCGAACTTAGCGTAGTTGTCTTTTACCTTTGTGGGTTCAGTCCCAAAAAAACTACGATAAAACTGTAAGGAAGCTTCTAAATCAGAGCAATTTACAGCTACGTGCATTCTTTTAATCATTCATATCCTCCCCAGACTTATTTGCCTTCTTTAACGAACTGCTCAACACGGGATTTAATTGCATCACGAACTTTGCGGAACTGTTCTTTAATTTCTTCCTCTGTTCCTGTTGCTTTCGCAGGGTCATCAAATCCCCAGTGCCACTTGATTGCATTTGGATTGTTCACTACTGGGCAGTTATCCGCTGCGTGACCACATAAAGTAATGATATAATCAGCTCGTTTTAAAATTTCTGGGTCGATTATGTCAGAAGTATGATGGCTGATATCTACTCCTGCTTCTTTCATTGCTTCAACGGCACGTGGATTAAGCCCGTGAGCTTCAAGCCCTGCACTTTTAACTTCGTATTTGTCACTACCAAGAGCATTTAAGAAACCGTGTGCCATTTGACTTCTGCAAGAATTTCCTGTGCAAAGAAAGTACACCAATTTTTTGTTATCCATTTTTCATTCTCCTTTTTCATTTTTTGGATTATTTAATAACAGCATTTGTTCAACCTTACTTAATAAATCTTTTAAGCTAAAGGGTTTGTTCAAAATATCCATTGCGTCAACACAAGAACACTGTTCTTGATTAAACGATGTGGTCAAAAACAATATAGGAACATCGATTCCCTTGTTTCTTATTGTTTCACAAAGCTTTAAACCGTCTACATCTCCAAGTTGAACATTGATAATAATTAGCCCGAATTCATTTGGGTTATTATGTTTTAGAAATTCCTCTCCAGTTGTCAACCTCAGTTGAAAATTCCCCAAAAATGCCGTTTTAAAATTCCCCATTATTAACACAAAAAGCTCTATCTTTCTATGGTATCACTTCCT